>CABJAN010000005.1 GCA_902363515.1 Bacillota bacterium
AATTTATAGTTGAAATTTTCATCGCAAGTTAATTTTAACATAAAAGAGGACCTTTCGTTCATTTTGAACGAAAAGTCCTCTTTTTCCGTAGAGGCTGTTATTTCACAGCCCCTTTTTTTGCTGTATAAAAAAGTAAAAAAAGGATTTGGCAAAGTCCTGAAAAGCGTGTATAATAAAAGATGAAAATGTAAGTGCTTACATTTTGAGAGGAAGCGAAAAGATGCCTATGAATATTTATGATATTGCAAAACTGGCAGGTGTTTCCATTGCCACAGTATCCAGGGTTGTCAATGACAGCCCAAAGGTGAGTGAACGGACAAAAGCAAAGGTACGGGCTATTATGGAAGAACAGAATTATACTCCCAATGTATTTGCCAGGGGACTGGGGTTAAATTCCATGAACACAGTAGGCATTGTATGTCCTGATGTGTCAGATACCTATATGGCATGTGCAGTTGCATATCTGGAGAAAAGTCTGGGAGAATATGGGTATGACTGTATTCTATATTGCAGTGGTTATGAACCTCAGGATAAGGTTTGGGCAGTGCAGAGAATTTTGCAGAAGAGGATTGACGCTCTGGTTTTAGTAGGATCTAATTATGTTGGAAATGAAACGCCTGGTGATATAGCCTATTTAAAAGAAGCAGCGCAGCAGGTTCCGGTATTTTTGATTAATGGTTATGTCCAATGTCCAACTATTTACTGTGTGCTTTCGGATGTTTACCAGATTACTTATGATACTGTGTCAAAGCTGATTGCCTCAGGAAGGAAACAAATTTTATTTCTTTATAATTCTTATTCTTACAGCGCCCGGGAGAAAAAAAGAGGATATGAAGAAGCGTTAAGAGATCATGGGCTTTTGATTTGTGAAGAACTGGAAGTTTTTGTGGAGAATAAGATTTTAAAAGTAAGGGACAAACTGTTCCAGGAAACTTCCAGGAAGTTTGATGCTGTAGTGACTACAGATGACGGGCTGGCAGCAGGGGCGTTGAAATATGCTGCGATGAAGGGGATTTTTGTGCCGGATGAAATGAATATCATAGGCTTTAATGACTCTGAACTGGCTGTCTGCTGTGAGCCGGAATTGTCTTCTATTGACAGTCAGGGCGAATTGATTTGCAAAAAAACAGTGGATAATATGATGAAGGTTTTAGAAGATCATACCATACAACATAAAACAGTAGTGCCATGTCACCTGGTAAAACGGAAAACAACAAATTTTTAATTTTTTATAAGGAGGTTGTTCATTATGAAAGCATTTATGGACAAGGATTTTTTATTAAGCACCCAGACCGCGCAGGAATTATACCATGAATTTGCAGCTCAGGTTCCTGTTCTGGACTATCATTGCCACATTAACCCACAGGAAATCGCAGAGGACAGACAGTTTGAAAATATTACTCAGGTCTGGCTGGGGGGAGACCATTACAAATGGCGTCAGATGCGTTCCAATGGTGTTGAAGAATGCTATATTACAGGAAATGCACCGGATCGGGAAAAATTTCAGAAATGGGCTGAAACACTGGAAAAGGCCATTGGAAATCCGCTGTTTCACTGGAGCCATCTGGAGCTGCAGAGATACTTCGGATATTATGGTGTACTGAACAGTGAGACAGCAGAAGAAGTGTGGAATCTCTGTAACAAAAAGCTGCAGGAGCCATCTATGAGCGCCAGAAATCTGATTAAGCAGTCCAATGTGACCTTGCTGTGTACTACAGACGATCCGGTAGATGATTTGAAGTGGCATAAAATTATCAAAGAAGATGAAAGCTTTGATGTACAGGTACTTCCGGCGTGGAGACCGGATAAAGCCATGAACCTGGAAAAACCAGATTATGTGGAATATCTGGCAAAACTTTCCCAGGTATCTGGCGTGGAAATCAAGACCTTTGCAGACTTAAAAGAAGCAATTACAAAGAGAATGGAATATTTTGACAGCATGGGCTGTTGTATTTCCGATCACGGTCTGGACTATGTGATGTATGCGCCCGCTTCTGAAGAAGAGGTGGAAGCTATTTTTGCAGATCGTCTGTCAGGAAAAGATGTGTCCAAAGAAGCAGCAGCAAAGTTCAAAACAGCGTTTATGCTGTTTGTAGCAGGAAAATATGAAGAAATGAACTGGGTAATGCAGCTCCATTACGGATGTAAGAGAGACAATAATAAAGATATGTATGCAAAAGTTGGTCCGGACACAGGTTTTGATTGCATGAGTAATTATACTCCTGGAGCGGAGCTGGCTGACTTCTTAAATGCAGTCAACGAAGCTAAAAATCTGCCGAAAACCATTCTCTACAGCTTAAATCCGGGAGATGATGAGTTAATCGGAACTGTTTTAGGCTGCTTCCAGAACAGTGACGCCATTGGAAAGATTCAGCAGGGCTCAGCATGGTGGTTTAACGACAATAAAACCGGTATGATGAAACAGATGACTTCCCTGGCAAATCTGGGACTTCTTGGAAACTTTATTGGTATGCTCACAGATTCCAGAAGCTTTCTGTCTTATCCAAGACATGAATATTTCCGCAGAATCCTGTGTGAGCTTATTGGAGGCTGGGTAGAAAACGGAGAATATCCAAAGGATATGAAGAATCTGGAGAAAATTGTGAAAGGAATTTCTTATAACAATGCTGTCCGTTACTTTGGATTTGGTTTAGAGACAAAATAGAAAAAGCAAGAAACATAAAGAAACTGTTGTAAAAACTGCTGTTAAAAGAGAATGAGATTGTAGTTTTTACAGCGGTTTTTTTGTTGGAATTTTGAGGAAAAATAGGTGGTATGGGAGGCGGGATTGTGGTACAATACCAAAAAAATACAGGATGGAGGTACAGAAAGTGGGAAAGCTTATAAAATATAAAAAAAGAGGGAAGATTTTCTGTGCAGCAGCAGTGGTTACGGTAGGGAGTCTGTTCTTCAACGCTTGTGGAAATAGCCAGGCATCACAAAAAGGACAGGATTCGAAGCAGGAGAAACAAAAAGAAGAAAAAAAGGAAGAAGGTAAGGAGAAAGAGGTAAAAGTAGAAAACCTGAAAGAAGATTATGAACCGTCTGCTTTTGAAGAAACAGATGTGGAAAGTGATACTATTTACTGGATGTGTTCCGCTTATGCTATTTATTCCCAATATAATGATAAACGTCTGGACGTAGTTGGAGGACTGTCAGGAGAAGACAAGGAATGGTATCAGGACTCTGTTAAGATTGCGCTGGCAGAGGGCTGGGGAATTATGGGAAGAGATGAAGTGGAAAAAACAGTAGAAAAACTGGTGAATCATGGGCATAGAGAAGAATACCGCAAGGTAATAAAAGAAATGAAGGATAAAAAGCTTCTGGAATTGTCAAAGGAAGAGGCAATGAAGAAGATTCCGGATGATGAAAACCAGCCCAGATATGAAACGGCGTATGAAGCCTATGAAAAATATGGAGAAGCTGGAATTGATGGCTGGGATTATAGCAGGGCGCTGCAGATTTTAGGAGACTGTTATCAGGCAGAATATATTAATCTGCAGGAATGTCTGGATATGTCTCTGCCGATTGCCAGGAAGCTTCAGGAAACCTATGACAGTTGGGAAGGTGTGGCAGAGAGTTATTTATATGGATATTCTTTTTGGAAAAAAGAATTGCCAACAGATTATGACAGCCAGGAGAGATGGGATATTTATGATGAACTAAAGAGCATGGAGCAGGGGCCTTACACGCTTGCTTATGATACGGTTCTGGAAGATACCTGGTCTAATGCAGAGGAGAGAATACAACAGAAGGCAAGGCAGGAAGAGGAGGATTTAAAGGCTGGATATGTTCCGCTGACCTGTGAAGAGGAACCCAAAGGACTCAAGATACGTCTTCCAAAGGAATTTGTGTGGGACGAGGAATATGAATCCAGTACAGGAAGAATCGTGTTTGAGACCTTTGATGAAACCGGGGCAGATGATATTACTGTTTTTTATGATATGGAGTCTCTGAGAGAATATCCTACCATGGCAGAAACCAAGAAGGAGTCTGCCCTGATGTCAGAAAATACAGCAAAAGAACTGACCCAGGAACAAGGAGGAACCATGGAAAGCAGTGGTGTGCAGACACGTCAGGTAGGTGATCTGGAAGTAAATTATATGATGATTTATGAAACTTATCCCAACTATCATCTTCAGAAAATCAGATATATAACCTGGACTTCTATTGAAGGAAAGTATTTACTTGAGTGTGAGGCAGAAGAATCTGTGCAAGAGGGACAGGAAATGAAGCTGAGCAAAGATCCGGCAATCTTGGATACATTACTTGGTGATGTAAAGTGGTGACACAAAATGGCGAGGGGGTCAACGGAGAAAAAGTTTCAAGGATAGAATAAAAATGCGTAGCATTTTCCTGTTTTTTGTGCTACTATAAGACGAATGGTTTGAAGAAGGCCAGAAACTTAAGAAAAGGAGAAAAAACAGTGGAAAATCGTAAAATTATCCAGGTGGAAGAAAAAGTACCGCCGAAACTTTTGATTCCCCTTAGTATTCAGCATATGTTTGCCATGTTTGGCGCATCTGTGCTGGTGCCCTTTTTGTTTGGTATTAATCCGGCAATCGTGTTATTTATGAATGGTGTGGGAACCATATTATTTATTCTGATTACAAAGGGAAAAGCTCCGGCATACCTTGGTTCCAGCTTTGCATTTATTGCTCCGGCAAGTATTGTAATCAGCAAGTTTGGGTATGAATATGCCCTGGGAGGCTTTGTAGCAGTAGGATTCTTTGGATGTATTCTTTCCTTGCTTATTTATAAGTTTGGTTCAGACTGGATTGATGTGGTACTTCCTCCGGCCGCTATGGGGCCTGTGGTAGCGTTGATTGGTCTGGAACTGTCTGGTACAGCAGCCAATAATGCAGGAATGTTGGATGAAGTGCTGGTTCCTGAGAATGTCATTGTATTTATGGTGACCTTAGGTGTGGCAGTGTTTGGCTCCGTGGTATTTCGGAAGTTTTTATCTGTAATTCCCATTCTGATTGCTATTATCTGTGGGTATATTGCAGCCATTGCATGTGGAATCGTGGATTTTCAGGCAGTAGCAGAGGCTCCGCTTTTCTCATTGCCTAATTTTTCAACACCGAAATTCAATGTGCAGGCAATCCTGATTATTCTCCCGGTTATCCTGGTCATTGCATCTGAACATATTGGACATCAGATTGTTACAGGAAAGATTGTTGGAAGAAATCTGATTAAAGACCCAGGACTGCACCGCTCCCTGTTTGCGGACAATTTTTCTACCATGATTTCCGGTTTTATTGGTTCTGTGCCAACTACAACTTATGGAGAAAACATTGGTGTTATGGCCATGACGAGGGTATATAGCGTGTATGTTATTGGAGGCGCAGCAGTGCTGTCTATTATCTGTTCTTTTATCGGTAAGCTGACCGCGTTAATTAATACCATTCCGGGTCCCGTTATCGGAGGTATTTCCTTCCTGCTGTATGGTATGATTGGAACTTCCGGTATCCGTATTCTGGTGGACAGCAAGGTAGACTACGGACGTAGTCGTAATCTGGCTCTGACCTCTGTGATTTTTGTAACAGGCTTGTCTGGGATTTCTGTAAAATTCGGAGAGATTGAACTGACAGGAATGGTTCTGGCATGTATTGTGGGAATGCTTCTCAGCCTGATTTTTTACGTGTTGGACAAATTGAACCTTACCAATGATAAGGAAAGTGCATAAGGAAAAACAAGAAAAAGATACTGTTACCGGAAGGGCAGTATCTTTTGTAATAGTATGGCTATGAAATTTGTACTGTGTTATAATTTTTTCTATGATGAGAAAGAAAGGAGAAATTATGGCATTAGAGAGAACCGAAGAATTATATAAACTTTTACTGAGCAAAGGATATCCAAAAGAATTTTGTGCGGAAATTGCTTATAAAAATATGAATACCGATTACACTGCCACCAGGATGCTGGGATATTTGTATCGGGTGACAGACCCAAGAATAGAAGATTTGGTGGATGAGATGCTTGCGATTTTAAGTGACCGGGATGAAATCATCCGGAAAAAGGAAATGGAGCAGGCGCAGGCTGTGATAAATGACATATACAGAAATGGGTTATAGACAAAAGGTGGATACCAACATGCATTCAATTTTAATTGTAGAGGATGACACAAGTATTAATGAACTTTTAAAAGAAGCGCTGGAAAAGGAAAATTACAGGTGCACCCAGGCCTTTTCCGGAACAGAAGCCAGGATGCTTCTGCAGACGAACAGCTACAGTGTGGTGCTGTTAGACCTGATGCTTCCCGGAATTCCAGGGGAAGAGGTTCTAAAGGAAATCAGGAAAAAAGGAAGCATACCGGTGATTGTGCTTACTGCCAGAGACACCATTGATGATAAGGTGGAATATTTAAGAAGCGGCGCAGATGATTATATCACCAAGCCCTTTGACATTCAGGAAGTGTTAGCCAGGGTTTTGGTGCAGATTCGAAGAAATGAGGGCCAAGCGGAGGCGGAAAATCTCTGCTATCAGGGGATGGAACTGGATAAAACAAATTTTTGTGTACGGGTAGAAGGAACAGAGCTTTCTAAAATCACAAAACAGGAGTTTTCTATTTTGGAACTGCTTTTACGGCACCCCAAAAAAGTATTCAGCAAGGAGGAGATTTTTGAATATGCCTGGGAAGAGGCTTATATGGGGGAAACCAAGACTCTGGATGTACATATCAGTAATATCAGGAAGAAAATCAAGGAAGTAACAAAAAAAGAATACATAGAAACCGTATGGGGAATTGGTTATCGTCTGCATCCTTAAACTTTACTCTTTTTTTACTTTTTATTTGCGATTGCTTAGGATTTCTTCTGTAGAATGAAAGCAAATCAGGAAAAGGAGAAAAAAGATGAGTAAGTATTTATTGTGTACCAATGGACTGACCAAGGAATTTGGCAGACATAAAGCAGTCAATAAAGTAAATCTTCATGTGAAGAAAGGCGCTATTTACGGATTTATAGGCAGAAACGGCGCAGGAAAAACCACCTGTCTTAGGATGATTAGTGGTTTGGCAGAGCCTACCAGCGGGGAGATAGAGCTGTTTGGATATAAGAATCAGGACTTGAAAAAAGTCCGCTCCAGGATTAGCTGTCTCATTGAAGCGCCAGGACTATATGGGAGCATGTCTGCCTATGATAATCTGGCAGTGAAATGTAAACTGTTTGGAATGGATGAGAAAAAATATATTGAGAACATTCTGGATACAGTAGGACTTTCCAAGGTGGGAAAGAAAAAAGTAAAGCATTTTTCTCTTGGCATGAAACAGCGTCTTGGCATAGGACTGGCATTAGTGGGAGAACCGGATTTACTGGTGTTAGACGAGCCTATTAATGGGCTGGATCCACAGGGAATTGCGGAAATCAGGGATACCATTTTGAGATTGAAAGAAGAGCATAACATGACTATTTTGATTTCCAGCCATATTTTAGAGGAATTGTCTAAGATTGCGACCCATTACGGGATTATTCATAATGGTAGTCTGCTTCAGGAACTGCCCAGGGAAGAATTGCTTCTGCGGTGCAGAGAACGTATGGAGATTTCACTGGATGATCCCAAGCGGGCTTTGCCGGTGCTGGATCGCATGGGATTTACCAATTATCAGGTGGTAGATAAACACACCATACAAATTTATGAAAGACTGGATGAAAGTGCGCAGGTGAATATGGAGCTTTCCAAAGCCGGCATTTTGGTGAAGGGAATCGGTATTACCAGCGAAGAACTGGAACAGTATTTCTTAAATCTTACAGGAGGTGTGCAAAATGCTTAATATGATTCGTATGGAAGTTTTCCGCATGTTTAAAACAAAAAGTATGTATATTATCTGGGTGGTAATGGCAGTCTGTGTTCTTTTTGCCAATAGTCTTTCTGCAGAGGAAATTCAAGATTATTCCATGGAAGAAAAGCAGGAGATGTATGAAGCTGCTATGAGTGATGAGGAGGAAGAGGTTATGTTTGGTATGTACGTAACCTTACCCACGAAACCAGGTGAGGAAGTCTCTGTATTTGATGGCTTCTATGCCAATGTGAAAGGAAAATTTATAGCATTGTTTATGGTAATTTTCACAGTGTTGTACGCTACCGCAGATATTACCAGTGGCTATGTGAAAAATATTGCAGGTCAGGTAAGAAACCGGGGAAATCTTATACTGGCAAAAGCAGTTGCGTTGTTTTTGTATACGGTTCTTACCATGCTGCTTTTTACAGGAATTCAAACATTCAGCAATGCTATATTCTATGAGAAGCTGGTTATGGGACCGGGAAAAGAATTTTTTCAATATGCGGTGTTACAGACTTTATTGCATTTTGCCCTTGTTATGGTCATTATGTGTCTTGCGGTGGTACTTCGGAATAATGTGATTAGCATGATGGTTAGTGTCTGTCTGTGTATGAACATACTGGTTATGCTGTATGGCGTTATAGATAAAGCAGTGACAAAAATGGGAATCAAGGACTTCCATGTCATGGATTATACGGTAGGCGGGAAAATTGTAAATCTTAGCATGAATCCTAAACCAGATGCCATGGGAATGGCGGCAATGGTAGGGATTGTATTTATTGTGGTTATGCTGGCTGTCAGCATGACTGTATTTCAAAAAAGGGATATTTAAACATGTATGTTATTATTGGAATTTTAATTTTTTTGATTTTAATTTTAACGGGCATATTGGTAAGCTATCAGCGGCAGATACGGGATATCTGCCGCCAGCTTCGTTTTCTGACAGAACAGGAAACCAATATGCTGATTACAAAAGAGATGAACTGGGGGCATATGGGGGAACTTGTAAAACTTCTAAATGAGCTGCTTCAGGAACGGAAGAAAGAACGGGCAGAATATCTTCAGAAAGAACAGATGATTGCAGATACTTATACCAATCTTTCCCATGATATTCGGACACCTCTGACTTCTCTGGATGGATATTTCCAGCTTTTGGAATGTGCCAGGGAGGAAGAAGAGAGAAAACGTTATCTGAATGTTATCCAGGAGCGGATTGTCAGTCTGAAGGAAATGCTGGAAGAATTATTTACTTACACAAAACTTCAAAACGAAACCTATGAGCTGAAAACAGAGGGGATCAATGTGACACAGATTTTAAAAGAAACCTTGTTTTCCTATTATGATAACTGGGTGAGTCATGGAATAACACCAAGGTTTGAACTTACAGAAGAGCCTGTGTTTATCCAGGGAAATAATCAGGCGCTTCGCCGGGTGATACAGAATATTATAAAGAATGGCCTGGACCATGGAAACAAAGAAATAGAGATTTTCCTGACAAAACAAGGGAAGCATATGAAACTTATTTTTCGCAATCAGATGAGACAGGGAGAAAAACTGGATGTGAACAGAGTGTTTGACCGTTTTTATAAGGCAGATCAGGCAAGAAGCAAAAATTCCACAGGACTGGGACTTTCTATTGCCAAAGGATTGGTAATGAAAATGAAAGGTTCTATAAAGGCAGAATTAGAGGATGGCTGGTTTGGTATTGAAATTGAATTTCTGTGCATCTGAAGTATCCAAATACGGATAAAAAGTGGAAATAAAATGGAAAAAAATAAATGAGGAATGGATTGATAACGGAAAGATGGTGTGCTATAATATCCTCATCCAATAAATCGGCAGGTTTTGAAAGGTGATGGGAATATGAATTTGGAACAGATGAAAGAACGAAAACGAGAACTGGGATATACCTATGAGCAGATTGCAGAACTTTCCGGTGTACCCCTTGGAACTGTGCAAAAGGTATTTTGCGGGGCAACAGCCTCTCCCCGCTATGATACCCTGTGTGCATTGGAACAGGTTTTTCAGAAAAAAGAAGAATGTTTTGTCAAAGAGGCTGCTACAGCCTATGGAGTGAAAAAGCAGGGAGAATATACAGTAGAGGATTATCGTGCCCTGCCGGATGATCAGAGAGTGGAACTGATTGATGGGGTACTCTATGATATGGCAGCTCCCACAGGGATTCACCAGGTGGTAGGAGGAGAGATACATGCTATGTTACGGGAATATATCAGAAGTAAAAAGGGACGCTGTCTTCCTATGTATTCGCCTATTGATGTGCAGCTTGACTGTGATAATAAGACGATTGTACAGCCGGATGTTCTGGTGTTGTGTGACACCAGCAGACTGTCCGGAAATACCATTTGGGGTGCGCCGGATTTTGTGGTGGAGGTGCTGTCAAAATCTACCAGGAAAAAGGATATGTTTGTGAAGTTGAACAAATATATGAACGCAGGAGTGCGGGAATACTGGATGGTGGATTTTGACAAAATGAAAGTGGTTGTGTATGACTTTGCAGGGGAAAATTATCCGGTTATCTATGGTATCCACGATGTGATTCCTGTGGGAATCTTTGGGGGAGAATGCCAGATTGATTTTGGAGAAATTTATGACTATTTGAAATCATTTTCGCTGGTGGAGTGACGGAAAGAAGAAATCTTTCAATCCTCCTTGTATAAAGGAAGGAATAGGGTTATAATCATGTAGACTTATATAATTCCAAGATTGGTTGGAAGTATCTACGAACTACCGTAATAGTTCTCTATAAGTTCCGGTAAATCATAGCCGGATGAGAGACTATTGCGGTTTTTTTGTGCAAAAAAATGGAGGTAGAAGGGAAGCAGTTATGGAGAACAAAGATAGAAAAAATTATGTTTTGAAAGGAAATGTCTGTTATACACCCACAAGGGACAAATTTTGTATTGTAGAGAATGGATATGTAGTGTGCAAAGAGGGAAGATGCGCAGGAGTGTATGAAACGTTACCACAGGAATATGAAAGCCTTCCCTGTATGGATTATGGTGACAGATTGATTTTTCCAGGATTGGTGGATTTGCATGTACATGCGCCACAATATGCGTTTCGTGGAATCGGGATGGATTTGGAACTCATTGACTGGCTGAACACGCACACATTTGCAGAAGAACAGAAGTACCAGAGCCTTGACTATGCGAAAAATGCCTATGAGATTTTTTGTGAAGATTTGGTACAAAGCGCTACCACAAGAGCCTGCATTTTTGGAACCATTCATACAGAGGCTACCTTATGCTTAATGGAACTTTTAGAACAGTCGGGCATGTCTGCCTATGTGGGAAAAGTAAATATGGACAGGAACAGCCCAGAGGATTTGTGTGAAGCTGACTGGAAACAGGCAGCAGAAGATACCGAGAAGTGGATTTTACAGTGTGAAACATTAGAGCATGTAAAGCCGATTCTGACTCCCAGATTTATTCCCAGTTGCTCTGACGCATTGATGGAAGCGCTGTCTAAATTGCAGAAACAGTATCATTTGCCAATACAGTCTCATTTGTCTGAAAATCTGGGGGAAATCCAGTGGGTAAAAGAATTGTGCCCGGATACTTCCTGCTACGGAGACGCTTATCAGAAGTATGAGATGTTTGGAGGGGAATGTCCCACTATTATGGCACATTGTGTACACAGCACGGAAGAAGAGCAAAGGATGATGAAGGAACAAGGGGTTTTTATAGCCCACTGTCCGGAATCTAATACCAATTTATCTTCGGGAATTGCACCAGTTCGCAGATACCTGGAGCAGGGAATTTCGGTAGGACTTGGAAGTGATGTGGCTGCCGGAACCAGTCTGTCTATGTTTCGTGCTATGGCCATGGCAATTCAATGCTCCAAGCTGAGGTGGCGTCTGACAGATCAAAGTCTGGCACCACTTACTGTTTCCGAAGCGTTTTATCTGGCTACGAAAGGTGGCGGAGCTTTTTTTGGAAAAGCAGGAAGCTTTGAAAAAGGATATGAATTTGATGCTGTAGTTCTGGATGACGCCGAGATTCGTTCCCCGCGAAGACTTACGGTAAAGGAACGAATCGAGCGTCTTCTGTATCTGGCTGAAGACAGACATATTACAGCGAAATATATCTGCGGACGGGAGATTTTTTCAAAAGTGTTTTAATTACCCTGTTTTTCCAGACCATGAAGCCAGTCTGAACGAAGGAAATAAATGAGAAATACAATAGAGCTTAAACACCAGGTAAGGGGATAAGCCCAGAAAATCACCCGGATATCAGGGATAAAGTGTACAGCAGTAGTAATATAGGTGACGCGGATAATGCACCAGCATACCAGCATCACAAACATAGGCACTGTGGATTTTCCGGCGCCTCTTAAAATCCCTGCCATGCAGTGAGAAAATGCCAGCAGGAAGTAAAACAGGGAGGCTGTCCTGGCCTGTGCAACACCATAGGATAAAACCTCAGGGGTGCTGTTAAAGGCGGAAATAAAGCAGGGGGCAAGGGTATAAATGACCACCCCTACCAGTTCTGCTGTGACGACAGAACAGACAACGCCGAAAACAGCGCCTTTTTTTGCCCGTTTGTATTCTTTTGCACCCAGGTTCTGACTGATAAAGGTAGTAAGCGCCAGGGCAAAACAGGTAATCGGAAGAAAAGCAAAGCCTTCAATCTTGCTGTAAGAGCCGCAGCCTGCCACTGCCATTTGTCCAAATTTATTAATGTTGGACTGCACTACCACGTTTGCCAGAGAAATAATGGAATTTTGCAAACCTGCCGGAAGACCATTGGAAATAATCTGTTTCAGCATTAAAGTGTCTATGCGGAGTTTGGACAGATAAATGCGGTATTCCTTTGGCCCTTTTAGCAGATGCAGAAAGCACAGCAGTGCGCTTAAAAACTGGGAAATTACTGTTGCCAGTGCAGCAGCGCCCACACCGAAATGAAAGCCGGCAACCAAAACCAAATCCAGAACAATATTGGTAATAGAGGAGAAAATCAGATACATCAGAGGATGTCTGCTGTCTCCCACTGCCTGGAGAATTCCTACCAGGAAGTTGTACATAACAAAAGCCAGAGAACCACAGAAATAAATACGGAAATAAGTTACCGAATTAGGCAGAACGTCCGCCGGAGTTCCCATCAGTACCAGAATCTGAGGCGCTGCCACAACTCCAATAAAGGTTAAAGCAATGCCACAGAAAAATCCCAGGGTAATGATGGTGTGAATGGCTCTCTGAACCAAATCAAATTTTTTCGCGCCAAAATACCGGGCTACTACAACTCCTGCTCCTACAGCAAGACCATTAAAAAAGCCAACCATAAGAAAAATAAGATTTCCGGAGGAACTGACAGCAGCTAACGCGCTGCTGCCTAAAAAGTTGCCTACGATTAAGGAGTCAGCAGTATTGTAAAACTGCTGGAATAAGTTCCCCAGAAATAAAGGAATGGCAAAGGCAATAATTTTTTTCCAAATAGACCCTTGTGTCATAAGGGTTGCAGAAGAATTGGTACTCACGAATGCGCCACCTCTTTTAAGGCGTTTAATTCTCTGGCTGCTGTCTCAAGGTTTTCCCGGATGGAAATGGATTGGGGACAGACAGTTTCGCATTTGCCACATTTCTGGCACTGATCTGCTCTGGCAGAAACATCCAATTCCTGGAAGAAGGAGTGCTTTGCTTTTTCTTTATTTCCATACATGGATAAATCATTCCAGATACGGAAGTTTCTGGGAATATCCACACCAAAAGGGCATGGCATACAATAAGCGCAGCCGGTACAGCCATTTTTTGTACGCTTTTTAATGGCATCTGCAACCTGAGATACCAGAGCCGCTTCTTCCTGACTGAGCGGTTCAAAGTTTCCAAAAGTATGTAGATTATCTTCTACCTGTTCCATGGTAGACATGCCGCTTAAAACCACTTTTACATTTGGCTTGCTTGCTACCCAGCGAAGAGCCCAGGAGGAAATGCTGCTGTCTGGGCGGGCTTCCCTGAAAGGAAGGGTAACATCTTCCGGAAGCTGTGCCAGAGAACCACCTTTTACCGGTTCCATAATAACCAGAGGAATGCCCAGTTTTTCTGTAAGAGCGTAGCCTTTATCACCTGCCTGAATATCTGTATCAATGTAATTATACTGAATCTGGCAGAAATCCCACGGACGATAGGTGGCAATGGTTTCAAATACTTCATAGTCATCATGGAAAGAAAAGCCAAAGAAACGGATTTTGCCCTGCTGTTTCATTTCTTCAAAATAAGGAATCAGACCTAAATCCAGTACGGTCTGCCACTTTTCCTTATCCAGACAGTGGAGAAGATAGAAATCCACATAGTCTACCTGAAGGCGGTCAAGCTGTTCCTGAAACAGACGTTTGGCATCTTCCAGGGTTTTTACATTCCAGATAGGAAGCTTGGTTGCCAGGAAAAAATCTTTCCGGTTATATTTTTTCAAGACATGACCAAGAAAGGGTTCGCTGTCGCCATTGTGATAAGGGTAGGCAGTGTCAATATAGGTAACACCTGCGCCAATAGCAGTATCTAACATTTTTTCTGCTTCTGGTTCGCAGATGGAGCCATCCTCATTTAAAGGAAAGCGCATACATCCAAAACCAAGAAGAGAAGGGGAAACCCCTAATTTTTCAAAGTTACGGTATTCCATAAATTCATCCTCCTAACAAACATCTAAAATTACTTTGTTTCTATTTTATCATTCTTCTTGAAAAACTTACAGTGTTAATTTGAAAAAGTAACAATATTTTCTTTTGCGCTAAATGTTAAAACCCGGAGCTGCATCAGATTTTATAGCAGCCCCAGGTTTCTTCTGATTATTTGCGGTTACAGTCCTTGCAGGTTGCCATACAAGGCATGTCGAAGCCAGGATTAAAAGCATAGAAGTTCTTGGAATCTAAATCTTCCTGAACAGCTCTTAAAACTTCACCGAACCGCTGGAAGTGTACAATTTCCCTCATACGGAGGAACTTAATAGGTTCAATGACATCCGGGTCATCTATGAGCCGCAGGATGTTGTCATAGGTGGTGCGGGCTTTTTGCTCTGGGGCGACCTTGTAAGTACAACATATACAAAAATATAGAGGGTAAAGCAGATATTCCGCCTTTCCAGTGTATCAATTCAGACGTTCAGAAATGAGCGTCTATTTTTTTACCCCAAAACCAAAAAGGATGTGATACTACGAAGAAATCACCACCGCCGGAGCGTTCCCCTCCGCTTCCAGACCAGAATCCGAAACCAACCATCAAACACAACATTCAGAAAGGACAGGTACATCTATATGGAATTAAAATTCGTTATTCCCAACATGGAAAAGACATTCGGCAACTTGGAGTTTGCCGGAGAAGACAAAACAGAACAGAGAAGAATCAACGGACGCATGGCGGTACTCTCCCGCAGCTTCAATCTTTATTCAGACGTGCAGAGGGCGGATGATATTGTGGTTATCCTCCCTGCCGAAGCCGGAGAGAAGCATTTTGACTTTGAGGAACGTGTAAAGCTCGTCAATCCCCGTATCACCGCAGAGGGCTATAAAATCGGCACAAGGGGCTTTACCAACTACATTTTGCACGCTGACGATATGGTAAAAGCGTAAGGAAAAGGAGGACATCAGACTATGAGATTAGCAAACGGAATCGTGATTGACAAGGAAGCAACATTCGGGGCATTGAAATTTTCTGCCCTCCGCCGTGAGGTTCACCTCCAGAATGAAGACGGCTCGGTATCAGAAGAAATCAAGGAGCGTACCTATGACTTAAAATCCAGAGGACAGGGGCGTATGATTCAGGTTTCCATCCCTGCCAGCGTGCCGTTAAAGGAGCTCGATTACAACGCAGAGGTGGAACTTATCAATCCAGTGGCAGATACCGTGGCAACGGCTACCTTTCAGGGAGCAGAGGTGGACTGGTACATCAAGGCAGAGGATATTGTCCTGAAAAAAGGGGCTGCCATGAATCCCCAGACACCGAAGAAAGACGCTCCCCCTGCAAAATAACAGCTAAATAAGAGAAAAGCGAAAGGAGGATTGTTCCCATGAAGCAGCTTTTTCCCCGTGGAAAACGTATCCGCCCCACGGATAAAGACCTTGTGTCCCATACTGCCCTTGCCGCCCTGTTCCCTGTCTTCCTGCTGGTTGTCCTGCTGTTTCATACAGGGCAGATTGCCGGAGCCAACTGGCAGGAAGTGTCCCTCTCCCAGATAATACAGGATGTAAACATCCCTTACCTGTTATTCAGTATGGGCGTGGCAGGAATGGTGTGCCTTACAGCAGTTCTTCTGTTCTGGCGATACCGCAGGGATGAAGTAAAGCAGCTCATCCACCGCCAAAAACTGGCAAGGATGGTGTTGGAAAACAAGTGGTATGAATCAGAGCAGAGAAAAGAAGACGCTTTTTTCAAGGACTTGTCTTCCAGCCGTTCCAAAGAAACCATCACTTACTTTCCCAAAATCTACTACCGTATGAAACAGGGCTTGCTCCATATCCGTGTGGAAATCACTTTGGGGAAATATCAGGAACAGCTCTTAAACTTGGAGAGAAAGCTGGAAAGCGGCTTGTACTGTGAGCTGACGGATAAGGAATTAAAGGATTCCTATGTGGAGTACACCCTACTCTATGATACCATTGCCAACCGTATCTCCATTGAAGACGTACAGGCAAAGGACGGCAGGCTCCGGCTCATGGAAAATGTCTGGTGGGAGTATGATAAGCTCCCCCATATGCTCATTGCCGGAGGAACCGGCGGCGGAAAGACCTACTTCATCCTGACCCTCATTGAAGCCCTGCTCCGCACTAACGCCGTCCTGTTCGTGTTAGACCCAAAGAACGCTGACCTTGCGGATTTACAGGCGGTTATGCCGGATGTGTACTACAAAAAGGAAGATATGCTCGCCTGCATTGACCGTTTCTATGAAGAAATGATGAAACGCAGCGAAGACATGAAGCTCATGGAGAATTACCGGACAGGGGAAAATTACGCTTACTTGGGACTTCCGGCACATTTCCTTATCTTTGATGAATATGTGGCATTTATGGAAATGCTCGGCACAAAGGAAAACGCCGCCGTCCTCAACAAGTTAAAACAAATCGTTATGCTTGGGCGGCAGGCTGGCTTCTTCCTTATTCTCGCCTGCCAGCGTCCAGACGCAAAGTATCTGGGGGACGGAATCCGTGACCAGTTCAATTTCCGTGTAGCTCTGGGGCGGATGTCGGAAATGGGCTATGGGATGATGTTCGGGGAAACCACAAAGGACTTCTTCCTCAAGCAGATAAAAGGGCGTGGCTATGTGGATGTGGGAACCAGCGTTATCTCGGAATTTTACACGCCCCTTGTGCCAAAAGGACACGATTTCCTCAAGGAAATAAAAAATCTCATAGACAGCAGGCAGGGAGTGCAGGCGGCGTGCGGAGCAAAAGCCGCAGAAACGGACTGACCTGCTGTTGCTGGTGTGCCGCAAGGCACGCCAGCATGAACCCCTCGTATCTAACAGAGGGGTACAAATCGACAGGCAACAACCAAACAACAGGGCAGAATCCCACGGTACACAAGGGATTTTCCCCTATCCGGCGTGTGTCAACAAGGCTCTGAAAGTTGACATACGCTTTTTTAGACAGGAGGGATTTTCACTGAATGAAGAAACATGGGTACGGGACATCAAAGAGAAACGGGAAGTTTACGGTATCTCACAAAAGAAACTTGCCTTAGCTGCCGGAATCACCCGTCCGTACCTGAGCGATATTGAAACGGGCAAGGCTCACCCATCCGAAGCATTACAGGAAGCCATCACGGAAGCTCTGGAACGCTTCAATCCAGACAATCCCCTTGAAATGCTCTTTGATTATGTTCGGATTCGCTTCCCTACTACGGATGTGAAGTATATCGTGGAAGACGTGCTGCGGCTAAAGCTATCTTACTTTATCCATGAAGACTATGGATTTTACTCTTACACGGAGCATTACTATCTGGGGGATATTTTCGTTCTGGTATCGTCGGAACTGGAAAAAGGGGTGCTGCTGGAACTGAAAGGGCGTGGCTGCCGCCAGTTTGAAAGCTATCTGCTGGCACAGGAACGGAGCTGGTATGAGTTTTTCATGGACGTTCTCATGGAGGACGGCGTGATGAAGCGGCTTGACCTTGCCATCAATGACAAAACGGGAATCCTGAACATTCCCCATCTGACAGAGAAGTGCCGGAATGAGGAATGTATCTCGGTCTTCCGCAGCTTCAAAAGCTACCGCAGCGGCGAACTGGTACGGCGTGAGGAAAAAGAATGTATGGGGAACACCCTGTATATCGGCTCCCTCCAAAGTGAAGTGTACTTCTGCATTTACGAAAAGGACTATGAGCAGTACAAAAAGCATGATATTCCCATTGCGGACGCAGAGGTAAAGAACCGCTTTGAAATCCGGCTGAAAAATGAGCGTGCCTTTTACGCCATCCGTGACCTGTTAGAACATGACAATCCAGAACGGACAGCCTTTCAAATCATCAACCGCTATGTCCGGTTCGTGGACAGGGACGATACAAAGCCCCGTTCAGACTGGCGTATCAGTGAGGAATGGGCGTGGTTTATCGGGGAACACAGGGGCAGCCTGAAACTGACAACCAAACCGGAACCCTATTCCTTTGAACGCACCCTGCACTGGCTCTCCCATCAGGTAGCCCCCACGTTAAAGCTGGCTCTCCGTCTGGATAAGATGAACCACACCCAGATTGTCCATGACATCATCACCCATGCAAGGCTGACGGAGAAGCATGAAAAAATCCTGAAGCAGCAAGCCGCCGCTGCAAAGGAGGTGGTGCTTTAACGGCGGCAATTTTAGAACCTAAGAAATCTTACAGCAAAGAAAGGAGCTTTTATGAATTTCGGACAGAATCTTTACAACTGGTTTTTATCCAACGCCCAGTCCCTTGTGCTGCTGGCAATCGTGGTGATTGGACTGTATCTCGGATTTAAGAGGGAATTTTCCAAACTTATCGGTTTTTTAGTAGTTTCCCTTGTAGCGGTCGGTCTGGTCTTCAATGCGGACGGTGTAAAGGACATCTTACTGGAACTGTTCAATAAGATTATCGGTGCATAGGAAACCCTTGTTACACTTCCGTTATGGAGCAAGCTCTGATTGCTTCATGGCGGAAGTCCACTAGGGGCTTGGGGAGCGTAACTCCCCAAAAGGAGCATGACAGAGAATGGAGGTGACACTGTGGAAGAAATGCGGATTTACATTGCCAACTTAGGCAAATACAATGAGGGCGAACTGGTCGGGGCATGGTTCACGCCGCCTGTAGACTTTGAGGAAGTCAAAGAACGTATCGGTTTGAATGATGAATATAAGGAATACGCCATCCATGACTATGAGCTGCCCTTTGAGATTGACGAATATACCCCCATTGAGGAAATCAACCGCCTGTGTGAAATGGTGGAGGACTTACCGGAATACATTCAGGAGGAACTATCAGAGCTGCAATCCTACTTTGGCAGTATTGAAGAACTCTGTGAGCATGAAGATGATATTATCTGCCATTCCGGCTGTGATGATATGGCGGATGTGGCTCGCTACTATCTGGAAGAAAGCGGACAGCTTGGCGAACTTCCGGCACACTTACAAAACTATATCGACTATGCAGCCTATGGGCGTGACATGGAATTGGAGGGAACCTTTGTTGTCACGAACCACGGCGTATATGAAATCTTACGGTAGACCCGTCTGTATCTCTTTCAGGAAATACAGGCGGATTTTTTTATTCAGGGGCGGCTCTTTTGCTGCCCCCATCTTTTAGAAAGGACGGACAATATGAAGAAAATACGAAGCTATACCAGTATCTGGTCGGTGGAAAAGGTACTCTATTCCATCAATGATTTTAAGCTGCCATTCCCCATCACGTTCACACAGATGACGTGGTTCGTGGTATCGGTGTTTGCAGTGATGCTCTTAGGGAACCTCCCTCCCCTTTCATTCATTGACGGGGCATTTTTGAAATACTTCGGCGTACCCTTTGCCCTCACTTGGTTCATGTGCCAGAAGACCTTTGACGGGAAGAAGCCTTACGGCTTCCTGAAATCCGTACTGGCATATCTGGTACGCCCGAAACTGACGTATGCAGGAAAGCCCGTGAAGCTGGAAAAGGAATATCCGGCACAGCCCATCACGGCAGTAAGGAGTGATATTTATGGCATATCCGATTAAGTATATCGAAAATAACCTTGTGTTCAACCATGACGGGGAGTGCTTCGCTTACTATGAGCTGCTTCCCTACAACTATTCCTTTTTAAGCCCCGAACAGAAATATCAGGTACACGATTCCTTCCGGCAGCTTATCGCCCAGAACAGGGACGGAAAGATTCACGCCCTGCAAATCAGCACAGAATCCAGCATACGGGCGGCACAGGAACGCTCCAAACAGGAAGTGACAGGCAAGTTAAAGGACGTTGCCTGTGCAAAGATTGACGCACAGACCGAAGACCTGATTTCCATGATAGGGGAAAATCAGGTGGACTACCGTTTTTTTATCGGCTTCAAGCTGCTTGTCAATGAGCAGGAAGTCACCATGAAGCAGTTTCGCAGGGAAGCAAAGACCGCCGTTTCCGATTTCCTCCACGAAGTCAACCACAAGCTCATGGGGGATTTTGTTTCCATGAGCAATGAGGAAATCTGGCGGTTTCAGAAGATGGAAAAACTGCTGGAAAATAAAATCTCACGCCGCTTCAAAGTCCGGCGGCTTGATAAAGACGATTTTGGCTACCTGATTGAGCATTTATACGGGCAGACCGGAACCGCCTACGAAGATTATGAGTATTATCTTCCGAAAAAACGGTTTCAGGAGGAAACGCTGGTGAAATACTATGACCTCATCAAACCCACCCGTTGTCTGATAGAGGAAAACCAACGGTATCTGAAAATCGAACAGGAAGACGGGACAGTATATGCCGCCTACTTTACCATCAACAGCATTGTGGGGGAACTGGACTTCCCATTCTCGGAAATCTTTTACTATCAACAGCAGCAATTCACCTTTCCCATTGATACCTCTATGAATGTGGAGATTGTCACAAACCGGAAAGCCCTCTCCACGGTACGGAACAAGAAAAAAGAGCTGAAAGATTTGGACAACCACGCATGGCAGAATGACAGCGAAACCAGTACAAACGTGGTGGACGCTTTAGACAGCGTGAATGAGCTGGAATCCACCTTAGACCAGAGCAAGGAATCCATGTACAAGCTGTCCTATGTGGTGCGTGTGACGGCTCCCGACTTGGAAGAACTGAAACGCCGCTGCAATGAGGTGAAAGATTTTTATGACGATTTGAACGTGAAGCTGGTTCGCCCATTTGGGGATATGCTGGGGCTGCATGGGGAATTTCTCCCTGCCAGTAAACGGTATCTGAACGATTACATCCAGTATGTCACCAGCGACTTCCTAGCTGGTCTTGGCTTCGGGGCAACCCAGATGTTAGGAGAAACGGAGGGCATTTATATCGGCTACAGCCTTGATACAGGAAGAAACGTGTACTTAAAGCCTGCCCTTGCCAGTCAAGGGGTAAAAGGCTCTGTCACCAACGCCCTTGCTGCCGCTTTTGTCGGCTCCCTCGGCGGTGGAAAATCATTCAGCAACAACATGATTGTCTATTATTCCGTATTGTTTGGGGCACAGGCTCTCATTGTTGACCCGAAAGCAGAACGGGGACGCTGGAAAGAAACCCTGCCGGAAATCGCCCATGAAATCAATATCGTAAACCTGACCTCGGAGGAACAGAACAGGGGCTTACTTGACCCGTATGTAATTATGGAGAACCCAAAGGATTCCGAATCACTGGCAATCGACATCCTGACTTTTTTAACGGGCATTTCCAGCCGTGACGGGGAAAAGTTCCCTGTTCTTCGGAAAGCTATTCGTGCAGTGACAAACAGTGAGGAACGGGGGCTTTTCAAAGTGATTGAGGAACTTCGGGCGGAGGGAACCACCATCAGCACCAGCATAGCCGACCATATCGAATCCTTTACGGACTATGACTTTGCACACCTGCTCTTTTCGGATGGGGATGTCACACAGTCCATCAGCCTTGAAAAGCAGCTCAACATCATTCAAGTGGCGGATTTGGTGCTGCCGGATAAGGAAACCTCGTTTGAAGAATACACCACAATGGAGCTGCTTTCCGTGGCAATGCTCATTGTAATCAGCACCTTTGCCCTCGACTTCATCCATACAGACCGCAGCGTATTTAAGATTGTGGATTTGGACGAAGCATGGAGCTTTTTACAGGTAGCACAGGGCAAAACCCTCTCCATGAAGCTGGTTCGTGCCGGACGTGCCATGAACGCAGGCGTTTACTTTGTCACCCAGAACACAGACGATTTGCTGGATGAAAAGCTGAAAAACAATCTGGGCTTGAAGTTTGCGTTCCGCTCCACGGACATCAACGAAATCAAGAAGACCCTCGCCTTTTTCGGGGTGGATTCCGAAGACGAAAACAACCAGAAGCGGCTCCGTGACTTGGAAAACGGACAGTGCCTTATCAGTGATTTGTACGGGCGTGTGGGGGTAATACAGTTCCATCCTATCTTTGAAGACCTGTTCCATGCCTTTGACACCAGACCGCCTGTTAGAAAAGAGGTGGAATGATGGTGATACATAGAACTTCCAACCGACAGCAATTCACAGTTCCTTATCACACAAAAAAGGGCTTGTCTTGGAAAATGGCAGGAAAAGTGATTGGCAGGGTGCTTCTGGCACTCCTGCTCATCCTCCTGCTGCTTGCAGTCTTCGGCACAGCCGCCCACGCTGCCGGACTGGTGGATGATACGGTGGACGCTGCCAACGAATACAGCAAATACCCTCTGGACAACTACCAGCTTGATTTTTATGTGGACAGCGGATGGGACTGGCTCCCGTGGAACTGGCTGGACGGTATCGGAAAACAGGTGATGTACGGGCTGTATGCCATTACAAATTTTATCTGGACAATCAGCCTGTACCTTTCCAACGCCACGGGGTATCTGATTCAGGAAGCCTACTCGCTGGACTTCATTTCCTCTACGGCGGATTCTATCGGAAAAAATATGCAGACCCTTGCAGGCGTTACCACAGGCGGCTTGTCCTCGGAGGGATTTTATATCGGGTTCCTGCTGATTCTCATTCTGGTGGTGGGGATTTACGTTGCCTACACAGGGCTTATCAAACGGGAAACCACAAAAGCCATCCATGCTGTTGTCAATTTCGTGGTGGTGTTCGTGCTGTCCGCTGCCTTTATCGCCTATGCCCCTGATTATATCGGGAAAATCAATGAATTTTCCGCAGACATCAGCAATGCCAGCCTGACCCTTGGTACAAAGATTGTGCTGCCGAACTCGGAAAGTCAAGGAAAAGACAGCGTGGATTTGATACGGGACAGCCTGTTTTCCATTCAGGTCAAGCAGCCGTGGCTCCTGCTGCAATACGGCAACTCGGATGTGGAAAGCATTGGGTCTGACCGTGTGGAAAGCCTGCTATCAACCAGCCCAGACGAAAACAACGGGCAGGACAGGGAAGAAATCGTGGTGGAGGAAATCGAAGACAGGGAAAACACCAACCTTACCATCACAAAGACCATCAACCGCTTGGGAACCGTCTTCTTCCTATTTATCTTTAATATCGGTATCTCCATTTTTGTATTCCTGCTCACAGGGATAATGATTTTCTCACAGGTGCTTTTTATCATCTACGCCATGTTCCTGCCTGTGAGCTTCCTCCTCAGCATGGTTCCCTCTTTTGAGGGGATGTCAAAGCGTGCCATTACGAAACTGTTCAACACCATCCTTACCAGAGCCGGAATCACCCTGATTATCACGGTAGCGTTCAGTATTTCCACTATGCTCTACAACCTGTCTGGGGAATATCCGTTCTTCCTGACGGCGTTTTTGCAGATAGTGACCTTTGCCGGAATTTATTTCAAGCTGGGGGATTTGATGGGGATGTTCTCCTTACAGAGCGGCGATTCCCAAAGCATGGGGAGCCGTATCATGCGAAGACCCCGTATGCTCATGCACGCCCATATGCACCGTTTACAGCATAAGTTAGGACGTTCTGTGGCGGCTCTTGGAGCTGGAACGGCTGCATACCGCGCAGGAAAACAGGCTGGCTCAGACCAGAGAAGTGCTTCCCACTCCGGCTCTTCCAAACGGACACAGGCAGACCACAGCAGACCAGACGGACAGGCAGCACCGGAAAAAGAATCTGCATGGAAACGGGCTGGCTCTGCTGTGGGTGCGGCGGTAGATACCAAAGATAAGATAGCCGATACTGCCGGACAGCTTCGGGAGCAGGCAAAGGATTTGCCTGTCAATGCAAAGTACGCCCTTTACCACGGGAAAACACAGGTATCAGAGGGTGTAAGGGATTTTACTTCCAGCGTGACCCAGACCCGAACTGCCAGAGCGGAACAACGAAACGCACAGGCAGAAAGCCGCAGACAGACCATTGCAGAACGCAGGGCGGAACTGGAACAGGCAAAACAACCGCAAAAGACAGCTTCCGAAGCACCCAAAGGGGCGGCTCCTGTCCATGAACGTCCTGTTACTGCAAAGCAGCCAGAAGATTTCCGAAACCATGCAAATACCACTCATACAGGAAAGCCAGCTATACAGCCAGCTTCCCCATCCATCAGGGAACGGGGACAGGTTCCTTATGGGGGAACTGTGGCGGAACGGGCTTCGGTTCCAGTGGTAAAAGTGGCTTCCATCCACCATGAACAAACGCCTCCTATAAGGGCAGAACGCCAGATAGTCCCATCTGCTTCCCTATCCCAGCCAGATGAAAGACAAAAGGCGGCTCCCACTATCACACCGGCTGCTCCCCGTCCAGCAAGACCTTTCCAAAACGATACGGCTCCTGTGATGCCGGAAAGAAAACGGGCTGCCCCTGCGTTAAAAGAATCAAACTTTACCATCCGGCGTATCACCGCCAGAAAGGAGTGGACAAAAACGGTAAAAGCGGCTGCCAAACAAAAGAAAGGGGAGAAACCATGAAATTAAGACACCTTTTCTTTGCCTGTTCCGGCGTGTTCGTGATGATGTTCTCCCTGCTCCTTTTGGTGGTGATTGTCTTCTCGGATGAGGAAGACGGAGGAAGCGGCGGAAATCTTATCTATGGGGGCGTGAGCGCATCACAGGAAGTCCTCGCTCATAAACCTATGCTGGAAAAGTATGCAAGGGAATATGGCATAGAGGAATACTTAAATGTGCTGCTCGCCATCATTCAGGTGGAATCCGGCGGCACACTGGAAGACGTTATGCAGTCCTCGGAATCTCTGGGGCTTCCCCCGAACTCCCTTAGTACAGAGGAATCCATCAAACAGGGCTGCAAGTATTTCTCGGAACTGCTCGCAGCGGCAGAAACAAAGGGCTGTGACTTAAACAGTGTGATTCAATCCTACAACTACGGCGGCGGTTTCCTAGACTATGTGGCAGGACACGGAAAAAAATACACCTTTGAACTGGCAGAGAGCTTCGCAAGGGACAAATCCGGCGGAAAGAAAGTCACCTACACCAACCCTGTTGCCGTAGAGAAAAACGGCGGCTGGCGGTATTCCTACGGCAATATGTTCTATGTCCTATTGGTATCGCAATACCTGACCGTGGCACAGTTTGATGATGAAACGGTGCAGGCTATCATGGAGGAAGCCTTAAAGTATGAGGGCTGGACGTATGTGTATGGGGGCGATTCCCCCTCCACTTCCTTTGACTGTTCGGGACTGGTGCAGTGGTGCTATGGCAAGGCAGGAATCGCTCTGCCACGGACAGCACAGGAACAGTACAATGTGACGCAGCACATCCCCCTGTCCGAAGCAAAAGCAGGGGATTTGGTCTTTTTCCACTCCACCTACAACGCCGGAACCTACATCACCCATGTGGGACTGTATGTGGGAAATAACCGGATGTACCATGCCGGAAATCCCATTGGTTACGCAGACCTGACAAGCTCCTACTGGCAACAGCACCTTGCCGGAGCCGGACGAATCAAACAATAAGAAAGGATGAACCGATATGATTCAGATTAGAAAAGAGGAAAACCAGAAAAAGCAGAAAGAAAAGAAGCTGAAAGTCTACAAAGTCAATACCCACAAAAAAACCGTGATTGCCCTGTGGATGCTGCTGGCGGTGAGCTTTCTGTTTGCCGTTTATAAGAATTTTACGGCGATAGACATTCACACTGTCCATGAAACGAAAGTGATTGAGGAACAAATCCTCGACACTCACAAGATAGAGAATTTTGTGGAGAATTTCGCAGAAGTCTACTATTCATGGGAACAGTCCACCGCTTCCATTGATAACCGAACAAATGCTTTAAAAGGCTATCTCACCGGAGAGCTGCAAGCCCTGAATGTAGATACTGTCCGAAAAGACATCCCCGTATCGTCTGCTCTGACTGATTTTCAGATATGGGAAATCACAGAAGAAAAGGAGCAGCATTATCAAGTGACCTATACGGTGGAACAGCGTATCACAGAGGGAGAATCCGGTAAAACTGTCCGTTCCGCTTATCAGGTGACCGTCTATGTGGACGGCTCTGGAAACCTGACGATTATCCAGAATCCAACTATCACCAGTGTTCCCGTAAAATCCGGCTACACCCCAAAAGCGGTACAAAGTGACGGTACAGTGGATTCCATCACTACGGAGGAAATCAACGAATTTCTCACCACCTTTTTCAAGCTGTACCCTACAGCAACCGCAAAGGAACTGACCTATTATGTGAGTGAGGGCGTGCTGAAACCTGTGGGGAAAGAGTATATTTTCTCGGAACTGGTGAATCCGGTTTATAACCGAAACGGAAATCAGGTGACAGCTTCCCTTGCAGTGAAATATCTGGATAACCAGACCATGACAACACAGGTATCACAGTTTAACCTTGTGCTGGAAAAGAACGGGGAAAACTGGAAGATTGTGAAATGATTATATATTCCAATAGTAAACAGATGATAAAAAATCATCTGTTTACTATTGGATGTGAGATAAATTCTTGTTTTAATTCCTAAATCTTTCTATAATAAAATTAAATTATCAATCTAATTTCATATTCTTTTCATATAAATGCTGTACAGTAAAAATGGAGGTGAATATATGGCTAAAATATTGATTGTCGAAGATGATAAAAGAACAAATATGGCTATTTGTGAATATTTAAAACCAACCGGACATAACATTGTTTCTGCTTATGATGGTGAGGAAGCATTGCAATTATTTCATAGTACAACAATAGATTTAATTGTTTTAGACATTATGCTTCCACGATTAACTGGGATTGCTGTTTTACATGAAATAAGAAAAAGCAGTCTTATACCTGTACTTATGCTCACAGCGATTGAGGATGAATATACGCAATCACAAAGTTTTGATGAATTAGCAGATGATTATGTAACAAAACCTTTTTCTATGGTATTGCTTGGAAAAAGAATCACCGCTCTTTTGCGCCGCTGTGGACAAATGCAGTCTATAGACACTATTACTTTCGGGGATGTTACTGTCAATTTTTCTGGATATACAGCCCATGATAAAAATGGAAGAATTGACATTACTCCAAAAGAAATAGAATTATTAAAACTTCTTATAGAACATAAAGGACTGGTTTTGACCCGTTCACAAATTCTTGACGAACTATGGGGATATGATTACCCTATTATCGACCGGACAATAGATACTTATATCAAAAATTTAAGAAAAAAATTACGTCTTAATTGTATTGTAACAGTAAAAGGAATCGGCTATAAGTATGAGGTGGTGGAATGAAACGATTAAAAATATTGCCTAAAATTTTTTTATATACATTCAGCATTATGGTGTTTATTATAATTGCAGCTCATCTGATTTTGTATTTACTTGCCCCACGAATTGCTATAGATTACACTTCATCAGTAATATCAAATCAAAGTGAATATGTATTAGATGGCAGTATCGACCCTTTGCAGTTTGTATCACAGGCAATTTGGCAGGCGTTACCATTTTCTGTTTTTTGTTGTATTATTCTTTGTGCAATATGTTCCTATTTTTTTTCAAAAAGTATTACAACACCAATTCGGAAAATTTCAAGTGTGACAAAACAAATGTCTAAAATGGATAAATCTGCTGTTTGTATAGTATCTTCTCAAGATGAAGTGAGAGAATTAGCTGATAATATCAATCAATTATATTATCGTCTATTTACAACTATTAAAAATCTTGAAGCAGAAAAGGAAAAGGTTAAAGAAAGTGAACAGGCAAAAATTGATTTTTTAAGGGCAGCGTCACATGAATTAAAAACCCCAGTAACCGCTTTAAATGCAACCTTGGAAAACATGATTTTAGGAGTGGGAAGTTATTGTGATTATTCCACATATCTTCCTGAATGTAAGGATATAGTAGAACAGCTTGCAACCATGATTCATGAAATTTTAGAAACTTCCAAAATAAATATGGAAACCACTCAGGAAGATTCTACGAAATGTAATTTATCAGACTTAATTTTGAATGTATGTGAACCATATAAACTGATTGCTGCGACTCATGGTATCAATTTAAAGTTAGATATTCCTCAAGAATACAGGATAATAATTCCACAAAAGCAATTTAGTCGGGCATTTTCTAATATTATTGCAAATGCTGTCACCTATACTCCAAATGAGGGGAGTGTTTTTGTCTGTTTAAAAGAACATACTTTAACGGTAGAAAATGAATGTATTCCGATTGATAAACAACAATTAGCACATATATTTGAACCATTTTATCGTCCTGATTTTTCTCGCAATAGTGATAGCGGTGGAAATGGATTAGGACTTTACATTGTCTCAACTATTTTTTCATCACTTCATATTTCGTATGAATTTTTACCAACAGAATCACAAAAAGGGATGTGTTTCTCTATCCTCCTGCCAAAAGCTCTCTAATTTCAGAGGGCTTTTTTTCGCCCTAAATTCTATATTCATTTCATACACATTCCATATTGAACATTTATGATGTTCCTGTATTCAAAATAAAAAATCAGGAGGTATAAAAAATCATGAACTTTATGAAAAGAGCATTTCTATATGTCTCACGCAAAAGAGGAAAGAGTATTTTGCTTTTTTTCATCCTTTTAATTCTGTCAACTTTTGTTCTAACGGGACTAAGTATTGGAAGCGCGTCAAAACAAGCTCAAAAAAATTTAAGACAAAATATCGGCGGCTCTTTCAATATTGATGTCAATTATTCAGATTCAAATCCATATTATCACGAAGAAGAAAGTGAGAATGAAGATGGGTCTTCCGACCTTTTAATGTACTCGACTGAGCAGGTGACATCAAAAATGGTAGAAAACATTCGGAATATTTCCGGTGTTAAATTCTGTGATGCAACAACGGAAAGTCTGATAAATTTTGATAAACTTTTACCATTTGCCGGAACTGTTCCATTAGATGAGAGTCTTTCTCATTGTGTAAAAAGCATTGGTGTATGGCGTTCAGAAGAACAAAATTTCTTTACTTCTGGAAAAGTCCAACTAATAGAAGGCAGGCATATTTTAGACAATGACATACACAAAGTTATTGTGTGTAAAGACTTAGCAGAAAAAAACAACTTAAAATTAGGCGATTCCTTAATTGTAACAAATGAGAACGGAAAGCAACTAGCTTTTGAAATTGTTGGATTGTTTCATGCACAAAAACTTGAAAAAATTGGCGAATCAATACCAACATATGATAAGATACAAAATTTAATTTTTACAGATATAGAATCTATTGTCGAACTTGAAAATAGTGTTGCAGTGCAAGGGTTTGATACAGTAAAAGTTACCGTAAATGACCCTAAAGATATTGAAAAAATTATAGAGCAAGTAAAACATTTACCTGACTATAAAGAAAATGTTTATAACATTTATGCCAATGATGAGGTTTACAAAAACACAGCAATTTCTTTAGAGAATTTAGATACGTTAGTTATCGGCTTGTTACTTGTAATCATTATCGCAAGTGTTATTGTTCTTTCACTTATTCTCACACTTTGGGGAAAAGAGAGAATACATGAAACAGGCGTTTTGCTCTCCATTGGAATAAAAAAATCCAGCATATTGGGACAATACCTTATTGAAGTTTTAATGATAGCAATTTTAGCTTTTACCTTATCTTTTGTTACAAGCAATATGATTTCTGGAAATATTGCAAATACCCTTTTACAACAAAATACAAAAAATGAAAAACAGCAGCTTTCAACACAAGAAGACCATACAGAAATGAAAAGTCTGGATTTTAGCGTTTCAGAAGATTCAGAATCCGCTATTCCTGATATTAAGGTAGAAATTACTTTGCCCGATATATTGCAATTATACACAATCGGTTTTTCTATCATTTTTATTTCAGTAACTATATCTTCGATTAGTGTTATGCGTTTAAAACCACGGAAAATTTTAGCCCGTATGAGTTAAGGAGGAACAAATGTCAATTTTTAAATGTAATCATGTATCATACTCTTATGATAAAAATACAAACGTGCTGAAAGATATTACCTTTTCATTTGAACTAGGAAAAGTATATGCGATTTTAGGTTCATCTGGTTCCGGAAAAACAACATTACTTTCACTACTAGGGGGACTTGATATACCAACTACCGGAACTATTTTATACGAAAATGAAGATATTAAAAAAATAGGATTGGAATCTCATAGACAAAATCATGTTTCTCTTATATTTCAAAATTATAATTTGATTGATTATATGACACCGATTGAAAATGCAACTTTGGCAGCAAAGAAAGATGTTGATGTAGTTCCTCTTTTAAAACGTCTGGGACTTTCTGATAAAGAACTAAAACGAACCATTTTAAAATTGTCTGGTGGGCAACAACAACGTGTAGCAATCGCACGTTCCTTAGCTACCGATGTCCCTATTATACTGGCAGATGAGCCTACAGGAAATCTTGATGAAATAACTGCCGCTGAAATCACACAAATATTACAGGAAACTGCCCATAAATTGAATAAATGTGTCATTATTGTTACTCATTCTAAAGATGTTGCTCAAAAAGCTGATACTGTGTTAGAACTCAAACAAGGAATATTAAGGCAGGTGAAAAAATGAAAAAATTGATTATACTAATAATTTGTTTATTACTTTCTACTTTTGTGTTTAGTGGATGTGTAAACAGAACAGAAGAAAGTGAATCTGAAAAAGTTTCTTACGATTACGAAATTTCGGGGCAGGAGGATATGTCAAATATAGAAATTGTGCCAGAAAATGAAAAGTAAGCCAACGGAAGAATTATTCTTCCATTCGCTTATATTTCATAATACCATCCGCAACGCTTTCCATGATAACAAGGTCTGCGTCTGTAAAATTGTCAATTTTGCTTTCAAGCTGTCTTCGTCTGCTGCTTTTTACCAGACTATCAGAGGATAAAAAGAACTCATCCACTGATACATTCAGCAGAGATACAAGGTCGTAAAGCACCTGTAAACTTGGGTGCTGCCCTTTATTCTCAATATTGGTTAAATAGCGTGGGTCAATTTCAATCATTGCTCCCACCTGTTCACGGGTCAATCCCTGTTTTTTACGGGCTTCTTTTATGGCAAGCCCAAACGCCCTGAAATCATATTTATCTTCTTTTTTACGCATAATACACCACCTCTATACATTTTACTGTTCCTGTTATAATAGTGACAGGTATAGAAAAACGTATTATACAGTTGTACAGTTCCTATTATGCGTACCAAAGATAAAACTATGCTGCTGAAACGGAAAAAAAAACCGTTATTTGGCAGCATACTTTCCCTGCGTCAAAAATTACATCATCATTTCCAGACGACGGTTTAACAAAAGCCGCCGTCTTTTTTGCCTGAAATGCAGATGATTTTTAAAGTCCACTACTTGATACAGAAAGCGGCTTACAGGAGGAAGCCGCTATGCAAAATATTTTCTTAAATATATCTACATTCGGTAAGCCGTTAAAAAAAGCCATCCGCCTACACTAGAAAAGTCTGACCCTCAATGTGGTTTTTCAGAATACATAGAAAGAACTATCGAAGCACACAAGCAGAAATATCGTCTGTTTGCGTGCTTTTTTAGTTGGAAGAAAAAGTTTTTAAATTTTTCTTCTCAAAACGCAACTGAACCCCCTGTCCTGTCGGGACTAAGAGCGAAAAGGGGGAAAGAAGCAGAAATTCCTATCAACTCGCTCCCTTTCAAGGCTGGAAAGGGGGTGAGCAATGATGAAGCCATCTGAATTTCAGACAACCATAGAGAACCAGTTTGATTACATCTGTAAAGTCGCTATGGAGGATGAACGCAAAGACTATCTTAAAGCGTTGTACAGACAGTGTAAAAGGGAAACACTGTTCTGTGATATGGACGATTATACCGTTAATCTGTTTTCTTCCGAAGACACCTATCCATCCCACTTCCATACTTTTGAAATGGATGGATTTACTGTCCGTATTGAAAACAGCCTGTTAGCAGAAGCGTTGGAAAATCTGGATGGAAAGAAACGTGATGTTATCCTGAGATATTATTTTCTTGGATTTGACGATACGGAAATTTCAAAAATTCTGGAAGTCAACCGTTCTACCATCCAGAGAAGAAGACACGCCGGACTGGAATTTATCAAAAAATTTATGGAGGACGAAGCATGACAGCAAAGCACCCTATGATTCCGTTTCCTGTGATTGTAAGGGCTGCGGACGGCGATATTGAAGCAATCAACCAGATTGTACGCCATTACAGCGGTTTTATTGCCAGCCGTTCCATGCGTCCCATGAAAGACGAATATGGGAATACCCACATGGTTGTAGATGAAACCCTACGCCGCCGGATGGAAACACGTCTGATTGCAAAGATTTTATCTTTTGAAATCAGGGAACCAAACTAAAAATAATGCTCGCCTGTGGAAGCGTGGACAAGCCCATGCTTCCCAGACAGGGCTTGCCAGTCTATTAAAGTGCATTATCACCAGTGCATTTTAACAGGCTGACAAAGCCGGATTGTTCCTTGAAAAAGAAAGCGTCTAATCAACGCAGCATAAAGCAGCCGAATACGTTTCGATAGAAAGAGAGCCGTTGGGCTGGCACGCCGTGACCCACCAAAGGAGGGATGAAACCGGATAGCGATTCCTGCCAGCGTTCCATAAGCAGCTTACCGCAAAAGCTGCCGCCATGACCTTTCTATTGTGATAATGATACTTCCGTACAGCCTTAGTCCGTGTGATGATGTAGCACCGCTGGCAAAGGGTACGGCTGGATGAGAACCATGCAGGGGTGAGATTCCCATGAGCTTTAGCGAAAGCTGTTCGGTTTGCTAAGGATGATTCTTTCATAATGAACAAGCATTTTTGCATAGTCTGTAAACATAATAAAGACTGTGAGGTGGAATTATGCCAAAAGAAGCAGAAATTTCCTGCAAAAATGTATTTAAGTGTGAAGATAAGTCGGCATTAAAAAAAGAGTTCAATCAAAAATGGATAGAACTTATCAATCAATTAGAAAAATCCAAAGGGCAGGTATTACCTGTAAAATGATAGACAAACATTTCCCAACACGGTATAATAAGTGTAGGTGGAATGTTTGTTTTATCTTCTCTTTAAGGGAGATAAAATATGATGAACACAAAGTCAAAAGTTGCTATTTATTGCCGCTTATCAGAAGAAGATAGAAACAAACAACATGAAACTGATGATAGTAACAGTATTCAAAATCAAAAATCCATGCTGATTCAATATGTATTGGAACAAGGCTGGGAAGTCTACAATATATACAGTGATGACGATTATACTGGTTCAGATAGACGAAGACCAGAATTTAACAAACTGTTAAATGACGCTGAACACCGAAAATTTGATATTATCCTCTGTAAAACACAATCCAGATTTACCAGAGAGTTAGAGTTGGTAGAAAAATACATACACGGATTGTTTCCTATCTGGGGGATTCGTTTTATCAGTATTGTAGATAATGCAGATACCGCTAATAAAGGAAACAAAAAATCAAGACAAATCAATGGTCTGGTTAATGAGTGGTATTTAGAGGATATGTCGGAAAACATCCGCAGCGTATTGACTGACCGCCGGAAGAATGGATTTCATATTGGTGCATTTGCTCTTTATGGTTATAAAAAAGACCCTGAGCAAAAGGGACACCTGATTATTGACGAAGAAGCTGCTGCTGTTGTAAGAGAAGTTTTCACTTTATTTTCACAGGGATATGGCAAAACAGCGATTGCCCGTATGCTGAATGACCGTGGGATTCCAAACCCTACGGAATATAAACGGCTTCATGGTTTACGATATAAGCAGCCTACCAGAAAAAATAGTACCTTATGGAAATATTTTGCTATCTCTGATATGCTGACAAATGAAATTTATATCGGAAATATGGTTCAAGGAAAATACGGCAGTGTTTCGTATAAGACAAAACAAAATAAGCCCAGACCTAAAGAGGAATGGTATAGAGTAGAGGGAACACACGAACCGATTATTGACCGTGAACTTTGGGATAAAGTACAATCTATGGTAGCTGAAAAAGCAAAACCATTTACAGTAGGAACCATAGGGCTGTTTGCCAGAAAAGCTCGCTGCATGAACTGTGGCTATACCATGCGTTCTAATAAGCAGACAGATGGAAGACATTATTTACAATGTTCAAATCGCCATGTTGCAAAGGACGCTTGCATAGGTTCATTTATTTCTGTGAAGAAGTTGGAGCAGGCAGTTATTTCTGAACTGAACAAGTTATCACAAGAATATCTTGATAAAGATGAATTGGAACAGAACGTGGAATTTCACTCCAACGTAAAGGAGAAAAAAACTTCTTTAGAAACACAACTTATTACCTATCAAAAAAAGATTGAAGAAGACGCAAAGGTAATCAGAGAACTTTATCTTGATAAAGTAAAAGGGATTCTTTCCGAAAATGATTTCCTGAATTTGTCAAAAGATTTCACGAATGACAGAGAACGGCTTGAAAAGCTGGTGATTGAAACGCAAAAACAGCTTGATGTAATTGAGAGAAAAATCCAGACAGGCGATAATCGCCGCCAGCTTATTGAGCAATACACAAATCTTGAACATTTAGACAGAGAAACCGTTGAAACTCTAATTGATTACATATTAGTAGGAAAACGGATTCCAGGGACAAGAAATGTCCCGATTGAAATACATTGGAATTTCTAAGTTCTGTAAAATCTGGTGTCTAGCACACCAGATTATATAGAACTTCTACTTAACACTTCTATGTTGCACATACGCAGTCGTACCATCTGCTGCCATATCTTCAAATAAATCAGTAATCGGGTCACCTTTGGATTGGAACTCACAGGCATTAAAAGGAATGCCGCCCGCTGCCTGAGGCCAGATACCTACGGTATGGTCTACATAATAAGGTGCAAAGCCAGATTTTTCAATTTCTTCCATAGATAAATTTCGGGTGAGCTGGTGTACAATAGCAGCTACCATTTCAAGGTGAGCAAGTTCTTCAGTACCGATATCCGTAAGCGTTCCCATGGCAATTCGGTTTGTCATGGCAAAACGCTGAGACAGATACCGCATAGAAGCGCCCATTTCACCGTCAGGGCCGCCATATTGACTGATAATCACCTGAGCTGCCCGGGCATCCGGCTTCTTAATATTTACTGGAAACTGAAGTCTTTTTTCATAATTCCACATATCTTAGCATCCTCCTTCCCATGGCCATGGCTGCATAACCCACTCCCACCGGCGGCTGCAGTTTTCAGAAGCAGTGTCTAAAGTGAGCGGGCCATAATGAGCTGCGTATTCCTGCAAAGCCCGGTTGCGTGTTTCAGAATGTTCTTTCAGACAGGCCATGGCCTGCTCATTGTCCGGATGGGTATCCAGGAACAAGGTCAGTTCCACCACAGCAAAACTCACTTCATTAATCAGGTTCAACAGTTCTTTTTGAGAACAGGAAGGATGGTTTGAACTTAACATTTACATCCACCTCTCTTTCCACAGAATGGTTTGCACAGTTCAGGGAAAATGGTTCCCATTTGAAAGCCTTTGCACAGGGTAAAGGTGTTAGAAAAAACCTGCATGGGTACATAAGCCATTGTCAGGGGAAGATGATCTGCATGCTTGTAAACATCCATATCTTCAATTCTATCAGAACAGCCGCAGCGGTTCTCCGGTTTTTTCTCCATTGCCGGAGCAGGGCAGGCACTCTTTGGATGATACTCCCGAGGCTGTACGCGGCAGGAACGTGACATCATTGGATTCATTCCGTAGTAGTCCATAATGGTTTCCTTTCTTAAAAAAGTATGACAGTCTGGAATCACTGCCTGATTACAATATTATGTTATGGAAAAAGCAGTAAAAGGTGAAAGCGGGAAAAGATTTTGTAGACTGCCCTTGCAGATGGCGAAATCTTTCTGTAAAATAAAACTTGCTGAAAATAGTAGGGAAAGATGGGCGGTTAAGAGATGAGAAACATTTTGAAGAAAACATGGGCAGTCATAAAATATAATATGGGAAGCCTGCTGTTGTTTGAAACAGGATACAGGATTGCTGTATTTTTTTTGACCATGCAGATGGTACATGGAGCAGTTACCTTTGTTTTAAAAAAGCAAAATTTCAGTTATCTGACTGCTGAGAACTATGGAGAGTTTCTGGCCAGCCCCCTGTGTATCTTGCTGTTTTTTGGAATCTTAATTTTTTTGCTGTTCTTGTTTCTTGTGGAGGTTTCCGCCTTGCTTTTAGGATTCCAGTATTCTTATCAGAGAAAAAAACTTTATGCCAGTGATATGTTGATTTTAGGAATAAAACAAAGTATTTCTTTTTTGCGTCATAGTAAAATTTCCTGGATTTTTTGTGTGGCCCTGTCTGCACCATTTCTTACAGCGTATTTTATCATTCGTGAGATTTCTTATATTCGGGTTCTGGAATTTACAGCCAGGCAGATTTATAAGGAAGTCACGCCGCATATACTTTTGTATACGGTTATAGGCGTCATCTTAGTGATATCTTTTTTGCTGGTATTTGCGCTGCCTTATTGTATTTTGGCAAAACAGAGAAGCCTGGGAGGCATTTGGGCGGGTATCAGACTGCTTAGAAAACAATGGAAAAAGGTACTTGCAGGATTTTTTATTTTGCATTTGGTAATGCTGGGGTTTATTTTTGTCATGTATCTTCTGGCTATGACGTTTATGACCGGATTTGTTGCTTTTGGAACAGGAAAATCAGGAGCAGTAAGCAGGGTGCTGATTTACAGTGGCTATATGGAGATGGCCCTTGGAATTTTTGCAGGCGGCGTGCAGCTAACAGGGAGTCTGGCTTTTGTCTCTGTGATTTTTTCAAGGTTTCGGGTACCTCAGAAAAAAGAAGTGCCGGTTTATGAGCTGATGAAGCAATATACCTGGTATCAAAAAGTAGGAAGAAGGCGCATGGCAGCCATTCTTTCTGTAGTGTTTCTTTTGTTTGAGGGCAGTTATCTGGTGGCGCTGGCAGCGTCTTATGACAATTCTCTGGAGACGTTGATGGGGGATATGAAGATTACAGCTCACAGAGGCGGTGCTCTTATGGCGCCGGAGAATACGGTCAGCGCCTTGAAATCCAGTATAGAATGTGGTGCGGATATGGCAGAAATTGATGTGCAGGAGACAGGGGACGGAAAGCTGATTTTGCTTCATGATGATTCTTTGAAACGGACAGCAGGTGTGAAAAAGAAGGTATGGGAGATGAAGCTGGCAGAAATAAAGAAGCTGGATGCAGGAACCAGTTTTCATGAGCGGTATCGGGGAGAGAAGATTCCAACGTTAGAGGAAGTTCTGGATTTTTGCAAAGGAAAGCTGGACTTAAACATAGAGATTAAGTATAATGGTAAAAATAAGGGGATTGTAAACAAGGTAGTCCGTGCCATCAGGGAGGCTGGCTTTGAAGAACATTGTGTGGTTACGTCTATGAATTATCAGTTCCTGGAACAGATAAAAAAGATTGCACCGGAGATCCGCACTGGCTATATTATGACAATGACCTATGGAAGTATTTCCAAAGTGTCAGCAGCAGATTTTTTCAGTGTGAAGTATACGTATGTGGATGAGAAGTTTGTCCGGGAGGCCCATGCTCTTGGAAAAGAGGTGCATGCCTGGACAGTAAACTACAGGGGAGATGTAAAGCGGATGCTGGATATGGGAGTGGATAATGTGATTACGGACGATCCGGTGATGGTCCGCAAGGTGCAGAACCAGGAAAGCGGCAGTCCAGTGGGATATCTGGAGCTTTTGTGCTATGCACTGGGAATTTAGCGGGAGGATAAAAATGGCAAAAAAGAAAAAAAAGGGAAGGGCAAAATCTGAATATTTCGATTATAATTTAATTGCAGCCGTTATTTTGCTTACTTGCTTCGGACTGGTTATGCTGTACAGCACCAGTGCCTATACTGCACAGATAAAATTTGATGATGATATGAGCTTTTTCAGAAAGCAGGCTATTATCAGTGCAGCCAGTATTATGATAGCAGTTGGTCTTTCTATGTTTGATTACCATTTGCTGTACTATGTAAGCCGGTTTATTTACTGGTTTTCCATTTTTCTGATGGCGCTGGTAAAGTATACGCCACTGGGAGTTGAGGTAAACGGTGCCAAGAGATGGTTGAGACTTGGAACAGAAGTATTGCAGTTCCAGCCTGCGGAGGTGGCGAAAATTGCGGCCATTACCTTTATTCCCTGTCTGATTATGAAAATGGGAAGGGAAGTGGCGACCAGGGCAGGATTTTGGAAATTGGTAGCCTATGGAGGAGGATTGGCTTTTGCAGCATTTTATTTGACAGATAACTTAAGCACCGCTGTGATTATTGCCGGTATCACAGCTTTGATGATTTTTGTGGCTCATCCCAATCAAAAACTGTTTATCAGGATTGCCATAGCAGGTGTGATTGGAATTATTTTGATTCGGGTGATTCTCCAGATGACCCTTGGGGAAATGACTCTGAACATGGATAATGTAGACAGTTTCCGTATGGAGCGTGTACTGGTATGGCTGAATCCCCAGCAGTATTCTTCAGAAGGTGGATATCAGATTATGCAGGCCCTGTATGCTATTGGAAGCGGCGGCTTTTTCGGAAAAGGCCTGGGAAACAGTGTACAGAAGCTGGGACCTGTGCCGGAGGCCCAAAATGATATGATTTTCTCCATTGTGTGTGAGGAATTAGGGGTGTTTGGCGGTCTGATTATTATTGCATTGTTTGGTTACCTTTTGTACCGTCTTTTCTTTATTGCGCAGAATGCCCCGGATTTCTATGGGTCTCTTATGGTAAGCGGTATTATGATTCATATTGCCCTCCAGGTTATTTTAAATATCTGCGTTGTGTTAAACTGGATTCCCACCACAGGAATTACCCTTCCCTTTGTCAGTTATGGAGGTACTTCTGTTTTGTTCCTTATGGCGGAAATGGGAATTGCCCTCAGTGTGTCAAGGAGAATTAAATTTGACGAATAAAAGGGTTGACAAATATAGGAAAAGAAGATATACTTTGAGAATCAAAATATTAAATGAAAATATGTAATGGATTTAAAGGAGATAGGAATTATGTTAGAAAAAATGAGAGAAATTATTGCAGAACAGTTAAATTGTGATGCAGAAAGCATTCAGCCGGAGACTTCTTTTAAGGAAGATTTAGGAGCAGATTCCTTAGACTTATTTGAGCTGGTTATGGCTTTAGAAGATGAATATTCCGTAGAAATCCCTGCAGAAGAATTACAGGAACTTACAACCGTAGGCGCTGTTATGGATTATCTGAAAAAAATCGGTGTAGAGGAATAAAAAGCGTTAGATTACCGGAAGGTGAAACCTATAGAGAAAAAAGTGGGAGCTGTCATAGAGAAGCAAGGTTTGCAAGAGAGATGTCGAATGCCTGTTTCTTATGAAAGCTCCTTTTCTGTAAAAAGAATACAGGAAATCTACTTGAAAATAGAAAGTGCTTCCTGTATAATTTTCATGGCACCAGGATATCAGGAAAAAAATTCCTGTCCTGTGCTTGTTAGGTGAAAAAACAAAATTGAAGATAAAACAGAAAGAAGGAGATTGTTCATGAGTCAGGTAAGAACAAGATTTGCGCCAAGCCCAACAGGAAGAATGCACGTTGGAAATTTAAGAACTGCGCTGTATGCATATTTAATTGCAAAACATGAAAACGGAAGTTTTATGCTTCGTATAGAAGATACAGACCAGGAGCGTTTTGTGGATGAGGCTCTTGGAATTATTTACAGAACTCTGGAAAAAACAGGGCTGATTCACGATGAAGGTCCGGATAAAGATGGGGGATATGGCCCTTATGTACAGAGTGAAAGAAATGCTCAGGGAATTTATTTAAAATATGCAAAGCAGCTTATTGAACAGGGCGATGCCTATTACTGCTTTTGTACCAGGGAGCGTCTGGAATCCTTAAAAGCCAGTGTGGGAGAAAAGGAAATCGCAGTGTATGACAAGCATTGTCTGCATTTAAGCAAAGAAGAGGTTCAGGCAAAATTAGAGGCAGGAGAGCCTTATGTTATCCGCTTTAATATGCCAACAGAAGGTACAACCACTTTCCATGATGACATTTATGGAGATATTACGGTACCAAATAATGAGCTGGATGATTTGATTTTAATTAAATCCGATGGGTTCCCGACCTACAACTTTGCCAATGTTGTGGATGACCATTTAATGGGAATTACCCATGTAGTAAGAGGAAATGAATATCTTTCTTCTTCTCCGAAATACAACCGTATTTATGAGGCTTTTGGATGGGAAATTCCTACTTATGTACACTGTCCGCTGATTACCAATGAGGAACATCAGAAGCTGAGCAAGCGTTCCGGACATTCTTCCTATGAAGATTTGCTGGAACAGGGCTTTTTGACAGAAGCCATTGTAAACTATGTGGCGCTTCTGGGATGGTGTCCTCAGGATAATCAGGAAATCTTTTCACTGGAAGAATTAGTGAAGGTATTTGATTATCATCATATGAGCAAGTCTCCGGCTGTTTTTGATATCCAGAAACTGAAATGGATGAACGGGGAGTATATGAAAGCCATGGATGAGGATAAATTCTATGAAATGGCTCTTCCATATATCAAACAGGTGATTACAAAAGACCTGGATTTGAAAAAAATCGCCCATATGGCAAAAACCAGAATTGAAGTGTTACCGGATATTCCTGCTCTTATTGACTTCTTTGAGGCAGTTCCGGAATATGATGTGTCCATGTACACTCATAAAAAAATGAAAACAAATCCGGAAATTTCTCTGGAAGTTCTGGAAAAAATTCTTCCGGTTTTGGAAAATCAGGAAGATTACTCCAATGATGCTTTGTATGAATTGCTTTGTGGTTTTGCAAAAGAAAACGGTTACAAAAATGGTCAGATTCTGTGGCCAATCCGTACAGCACTGTCCGGAAAACAGATGACACCTGCAGGGGCAACGGAAATTTTGGAAGTTCTTGGAAAAGAAGAAAGCCTGAAACGTATTGAGGCTGCTGTGGAGAAGCTGAAATAAAACATGAAGAAAAATTCAGCACAGGAAAAAGCCATCCTGCATAATCAGGGTCCCATGATGTTGCTGGCAGGCCCCGGTTCCGGAAAAACTACCACCATGACAAAGCGGGTGAAAGCGCTTCTGGAGCATTACCAGGTGAATCCTGCCCGCATTCTGGTGGTAACCTTTACCAAGGCGGCTGCCAGGGAAATGAAGGAACGTTTTGAGAAGCTGTGTCAGGAGTCCGGGATTACCCAGAATTATAAGCAGGTGACCTTTGGAACCTTTCATGGAGTGTTTTATGGAATTCTGAGGCATGCCTATGGTCTTACAGGAAAAAATATCATTAGTGAGGAACGCAGATATGATATGCTGCGGGAACTGGTTTATCGTCAGAAAATAGAGGTGGAGGATGAAAAGGAGTTTTTTGAAGGTTTGGTTCAGGAAATCAGCGAAGTGAAAAACAGCCGGATTCCGCTGGAACATTATTATTCCAAAAACTGTCCGGATGAGGTGTTCCGAAGCCTTTATACTTCTTATGTCACTACATGCAGACAGTCCAGACTTCTGGATTTTGATGATATGCTGCTGTACTGCTATGATTTGCTGACCCAGCGTCAGGATATTCTGGCTGGGTGGCAGAAGAAATTTCAGTATATTCTGGTAGATGAATTTCAGGATATTAATAAGCTTCAGTATGATATTGTAAAGATGCTGGCAGCTCCAGAGAATAATCTGTTTATTGTAGGAGATGACGATCAGTCTATCTATGCCTTTCGGGGAGCAAAGCCGGAGATTATGATGAATTTTCCCAAGGATTTCCCTTCAGTACAGACAGAACTTCTCTCAGTGAATTACCGCTCTACCAAAGAGATTGTGGATGTTGCGGGAAGAGTCATTGCATGGAATAAAGGAAGGTTTCAGAAGAAAATACAGACGGAGAATGAACAGGGAAAGCCTCTGGTGGTAAAATCGTTTCAAAATGGAAAAGAAGAGGAGCTGTACTTAAAAGACTGCCTTGTAAAAGCACATGAGCAGGGCTGTCCTTACGAAGAAATGGCAGTTCTCTATCGGACAAATTCCGGTGCCAGATTTCTGGTGGAACTTCTTATGGAGTACCAGATTCCCTTTCAGATGCGAGATGTGGTTCCAAACCTTTATGAACACTGGATTGCCAGAAATTTTATCTCTTATATGAAGCTGGCTATGGGAGACAGAAGCCGCAAGGAGTTTCTGCAGGTTATGAACCGGCCAAACCGGTATATTTCCAGAGATGCGCTGGAAGAGTCTCAGGTATCCTTTGAGGCACTGCGTTGGCATTATGAAGATAAGGAATGGATGCTGGATCGTATTGATAAGTTTGAGGAAGATTTAAACCTGTTAAAAAATATGACGCCTTATGGGGCTGTAAATTATATCCGCCATGGAATCGGATATGAAGAATATCTGAAAACTTATGCCATGTTCCGAAAATTGAAACTGGAAGATTTGTATGAGGTTCTGGAGGAACTGGCAGACAGTGCAAAGGGATATCAGACCTTTGGAGAATGGTTTATCCATATTGAAGAATATACCAGGAAGCTGAAAGAACAGGCAAGAACCAGGATTTCAGAGAAAAAAGGTGTGGTAATTTCTACTCTTCACAGTGTCAAAGGCCTGGAGTTTGATAAAGTTTTTCTCATGGATGTCAATGAAGGGGTTATGCCTTATAAAAAGGCGCTGACAGAAAGTGATCTTGAGGAAGAACGTCGCTTGTTTTATGTGGGTATGACAAGAGCCAGAAAAGAACTTTATTTATTTTATGTAAAAGAGTGCCATGAAAAGCAACTGGAACCTTCCAGATTTCTCACAGAGGGCGGCCTTTTAAAAGGAGAAAAAAATGAACCAGCCAAAAATCAGAATTTACACAGGGAACATACAGGACTGGACCAGTGACGTATTGTCCTGTAAAAGCAGGGAATCTCTGTGCGGGCGCAGACTTTTAGCTTATGGACTTTTGGACTGGGGCAGAGGAGATTTATTTCAGAATATTCACAGGGCAGATGAACTGTATGCTTATCTGGAAGGGATGATAAAGAAAGGAAACCATGGAAAACCTTATTTCCGGGAAAATCTGGGGATTCACTTTAATATCAGCCATTCCGGGGTATATGGGGCATGTGCCCTTTCTTTCATACCCTGCGGCCTGGATATCCAGGAAGTAAGAAAAGTCCGCAGCAGAAAAATGCTGGAACGGGTTTTAAGCCGGGAAGAACAGGAACTGGTTCAGAAGGCGCAAAATCCAGAGGTGGAATTTTGCAGGTTTTGGGCCAGAAAAGAGAGCTTTTTGAAATTATCCGGTGATGGGATTACCAGGTCTATGAGGGACCTGGAGCAGCCTGGATGGTACCAGGAATTTCAGGTGGACAGCCAGGTACTGGGATGTATTTGTGCCGGAGAACACTTTCAGGTGAGTATTCAGCAGGTACCGCAGGAAAAGTTTTTTCAAAGATTTTTAGTTTGAAGGGAAGATAGAACATGTTGTATTTCAGTCATTTGCTGGAGGATGAAGATACCAAAGCTGTGATAAGGGAAACCGGAATGGGTGTGGAAGCCATTGAGTTTGCTATTTCGGAAAACTTAAATCATCTCAATGAGAAAATTTTTTCCTATCAGAATAGATTAAAAGACATGAAGTGTAAAAATCTGATTCTTCATGGTCCTTTTCTGGATTTAAACCCAATGACCTTTGATGACAAAATTCAGGCGGTAACCAGGCAGAGATATGAGGAAGCCTATGCTGCGGCAAAGACTTTGGGAGCGGCAAAAATTGTGTATCATACCTGTTATGTGCCGGATTTTTATCTGCTCATTGGCTGGGCAGAACGTATGGCAGCTTTTTTTGAAGAATTTCTGGCAGATAAGGATGACTCCATAGAAGTGCTGATGGAGAACGTACTGGATAGACAGTGGGAGCCTTTAAAGGAAACTGCAAAGCGGGTACAGCATCCGGCTTTTGGACTGTGTCTGGATATTGGCCATGCTCATTGCTATGGGGAGGATTCCTGTGCACAGTGGGCAAAAGAACTGAAATCCTATATCCGTCATGTTCACATCCACGATAACATGGGAAACAAAGACAGCCATCTGGCACTGGGAGAAGGAAGCGTGGACATAAACGCTGTTATGAGAGAATTAAGAGAAATACCAAAATGTACCTATACCATTGAGTGCAGCACCCGGGAAGCAGTGATGACGTCTTATGAAATTTTGAAAAAATATGTGTGTGGAATTGAAATTGACAAGAAAACAGAGAAAATGCTATAGTTAAAAAGAACAAAAAAGGAAAGAAAGAGGAAAAATGATGAAGCACAAAGGAACAATTATTGCAGCAACAGCCCTGGTGCTGGTGTGCATTCTGGCAGGCGTATTGTACTTGAAGTTTAAGCCCCAGGCCCAAAAGGGAGAGAAAGAAATTACCATTCTGGTAGTACATGGGGACAAGACAGAAAAAGAATTTCAATACAGCACAGACGCAGAATATCTGGTAGAAGTATTGAAAGAAAATGAACTGGTGGATGGTGAAGAAGGTGAATATGGTTTGTTTATTCAGACGGTAGACAAAGAGACCGCAGATGAAGGAAAACAGCAGTGGTGGTGTATTACCAAAGGCGGTGAACAGGTGAATACATCTGCAGACCAGACTCCCATTGCAGACCAGGACCAGTTTGAGCTGACACTGAAAGAAGGCTATTAATTGAACATACAAAAGACCAGAGAATTAGTCATTATGGGAGTCCTTACAGGGATTGTTTTTCTGGGGCAGGTTTTCATGGGATTTCTTCCTAATGTAGAAATCGTGACCCTGCTCTTTATCCTTTATACCCTGGTTTTTGGAAAAAAAGTCTTTCTGATGATTTATGTCTTTGTTTTCCTGGAAGGGATTTTTTATGGTTTTGGGCTTTGGTGGCTGAATTATCTTTATGTATGGAGTGTTCAGTCCGTAATTACCTGGCTGTGCAGAAAGCAGAAATCAGTTTTATTCTGGAGTGTTCTTTCTGGATTTTATGGGATTTCTTTTGGCGCTCTGTGTACCATTCCCTATTTTTTTATCAGCGGACCTGCAGGGGCTTTTGCTTACTGGGTGTCAGGAGTTGCCTATGACATTCCTCATTGTATAGGCAATGTTGTCTTATGTCTGATACTGTTTAGACCGCTTCGTAGTCTACTGGAAAAAATGGTTTCCGGAAATTTTGAAAAACCTGTTCATAATTAAGGATTGTCCTCATATATTAGGAGTAAAGAGGTGAGGGATTATGAGACAGGAAGAGATTACAAGACTGTTCCCCATGCATATCCGAAAGGCGCTTTCTAAGGCAGCCTTTGATATGGAACAGGTTTATGAAATACGGCTTCGTGTAAATGGGCCCTTGATTCTTATTTATCAGGGAAAAGAGTATTTCCTTTCCAAACAGGGAGACTTTTCCGTAAATGAATCAAGGGCTTATCTTGTAAAAGCAGAGGATGTAACAGAGACCATGGAATATATCAGCCGTTATTCCATGTATGCCTTTGAAGAAGAACTGCGGCAGGGATTTATTACCATTCAGGGTGGCCACCGGGTAGGAATTGCCGGAAAAACGGTTCTGGATGGGAATAAAATCAAAAGTGTAAAATACATATCTTATTTAAATCTTCGATTATCACATCAGATAAAAGGGTGCGCAGCGCCTATACTTCCCTATATTATAAAACAGAATCATTTATGCCATACCCTGATTATTTCACCCCCCAGATGTGGAAAAACAACACTGCTTCGGGATTTAATCCGCCAGGTAAGCAACGGAAGCTCCTATTTGAAAGGCGTTACCGTAGGGGTTGTGGATGAACGGTCAGAAATTGCAGGTTCTTTTCAGGGAATCCCGCAAAATGATTTGGGAATCCGCACAGATATTCTGGACTGCTGTCCAAAGGCAGAGGGCATGATGATGCTCATTCGTTCCATGTCCCCGGAGGTGGTAGCAGTAGACGAGCTGGGAGATTATGAAGACATTCATGCCATTGAATCAGTGATACACTGCGGCTGTAAACTTTTTGCTACGGTTCACGGAAGTTCTGTAGAGGATATTAAAGAGAAGCCACTGATGCAGCGGCTGGTTCAGGAAAAGATTTTTGAGCGTTACATTGTGCTGCATAAGGAGGAGCGGGCAGGGAGAGTCCGTGCGATTTTTGATGAAAGGGGAACCAGTCTTTATGACTGCAAGGGAAGGCAGGGAATTTTATGCTGAGGCTTATGGGCACAGTTCTGGTGCTGTTTTCCTGTACGGCTCTGGGGTGGAGCAGAAGCATGACATTGCAGAAACGTCTGGAACAACTGCGGGAAGTGGAAAAAATGGTTCATCTCATACTGGGAGAAATTACCTATCGCAAGGAAACGCTGCCGGAAGCCCTGCTTCGGATATCCGAAAAAACAGCACCGCCCTTTTCGGAATTTCTAAGAGAAGTGTCCAGACAGGCCAGCCTATTTCAGGGAGACTGTTTTTCTAAGATTTTCCGGGAAACCGCACAGCAATGTCTAAAAGACAGTGCCTTGCATAAAAAAGACCTGGAAGCTTTTTCACAGCTTGGAGAATATCTGGGATGGATGGACATTACACTGCAAAAAAATACCATAACATTATATCAGGAACAGCTAAAACAGGAAATTCAATATCTGGAAAGAGAACTGCCAGGCAGGAAAAAAATGTGCCAGAGCCTTGGAGTGATAGCAGGGATTTTTTTGTCCATTTTATGCCTTTAACATTATTGGAAAAATAGGGGAGGAAACAGGATGGAAGTTAGTTTGTTATTTAAAATCGGGGCAGTGGGCATTCTGGTATCTGTCCTGTGCCAGATTCTGAAGCACAGCCAAAGAGAAGAGCTGGCTTTTTTAACAAGTCTTACAGGCCTGCTTCTGGTACTGTTCTGGGTCCTGCCTTATATTTACGATTTATTTACCACCATTCAGGATTTGTTTGCGCTGTAGGAGGAGAGACATGGAAGTAGTAAAAATCGTCATGCTGGGAATGACCGGTGTGTGTCTGGGACTTCTTCTAAAAGAGACTAAGCCGGAATATGCAGTTTATATCAGCCTGGCAGTGGGAGTATTTATTTTTTCGTATATGACAGAGAAAATCGCCTATCTGTTTTCCTCTATTTTAAAGCTGCGGGAGTATCTGCCTTTGGAAGAAAAATACCTTACGGTGCTGCTGAAAATGATTGGCGTTACCTATCTTGCCCAGTTTTCTTCCGGCATCTGCAAGGATGCAGGGTATTCTTCCATTGCAGGGCAGATTGAAATCTTTGCCAAGCTGTATATTATGGTGTTGTCCATTCCTGTGCTCCTGGCGCTGATGGAAGCCATTCACAGCTTTCTGGCATGAAGGGACAAAAGCTGCAAAAGAGAAAAGTTCTGCTATTTTGGATTTTGCTTTTTTTATTTCCTGTTTCAGTGAACGCTGCAGAGCAGGAAGAGGCGTTTTTAGAAGATTTGGAATTGCAGCAAATGCAGGAAGCGGTAAATGAACTTCTGGGAGAAGAGACCTTTTCCCTGGAAAAAGCCCTGGGAGAACTGGCGCGGGGAGAAAAGAGTTTATCAAAAGGGCAGGCTGCGGAGCTTTTGAAGGAGTTTTTGCTGTCTCATCTTGTCTGGGACAGGGAAATTTATGTGCAGATTATTTTGCTGGTAGTGGTTGCCGCCTTGTTTTCTAATTTTACAGAAGTATTTGGAAACGGGCAGACAGGAGAAATCAGTTTTTATCTGGTGTACATGCTTCTGGCAGCAATTTTGATTCATTCCTTTGGCACTGCCAGCCAGGAGGTTTCTGGAAAATTACAGGAACTGATGGTGTTTATGAAAGCTTTGATGCCCTCTTATTTTCTGGCAGTTACAGCGGCGTCCGGTTCTGCCACAGCTATGGTGTTTTATGAAATGGTTATGGGAGCAGCATATGTGGTACAGGTTATTCTTTTAAAAGCAGTGATACCGGGAATTCATGCCTATGTTCTGATTCAGATTGTAAATTTTCTTCACAGGGAAGAATTACTTTCCCGTATGGCAGAGCTTTTGCAGACTATCGTAGAATGGACTCTGAAAACCTGTACAGCGGCTATGATAGGGATGCAGTTGGTGCAAAATATGATTACTCCGGCAGTAGATTCCCTGAAGCGGGATGTAATCGGAAAAACAGCAGCAGCCATTCCGGGAGTGGGCAATGCCATTGATGGTATTACAGAAGTAGCCCTTGCAACAGCAGTGCTCATTCGCAACAGTCTTGGTGTATTAGGGATTCTCATTTTGCTGCTCATTGGCCTGCCGCCCATTATCCGGCTTGGAATCATGACCCTTCTTTATAAGTTTCTGGCAGCATTTTTACAGCCGGTTTCTGATAAACGCATGTCAGGGTGTCTGTCTGCGGTAGGCGAGGGCTGCAGACTTTTGCTGAAAGTGCTTCTTATGGTGGAATTGTTGCTGTTAATTACCATTGCTATTCTGGCAGTTTCATTTATAGGGAATTAAGTAGAAAAGGAGAAGGCATGACAGAAACGTTATATTCCTGGGTAGAAAGCCTGGTGTGCTACTACATTTTGCTTTCAGCAGTGACAAACTTTTTGCCGGATAACAGTTTTAAAAAATATATTCAGTATTATCTGGGATTACTTTTGATTTTAGTGATGCTGTCTCCTGTGTTTCAAGTCACCGGAATCCAAAAAGAGATAGACCGCTGTGTAGAAGAAATGGAAGAGAATCTGCAGGATCGGGAGGCATGGGAGGAAAAAGCAGAGAGCTTTGAAGAAAACTGGCAGACTGTAATACAGGGGCAGGAGGTGGAGCCATGAAGTTGGTTCAGGAACTGATGAAAAAGGAGAAGCTGGTAGCGCTGCTTCTGGTTGGGCTGCTTTTGCTTATTGTTGCGCTGCCGGTAAAAGAAAAAGAGAAAAACCAGGAGGAAAGCGGACTGCCCTTAGAGAAAGAGGCCATAGAAGGAGAGGGGGAATTGTGGCAAAATAAAATGGAGAAGCGTCTTATGCAGGTGTTGGAGCAGGTGGAAGGCATTGGGGAGACCCAGGTTTTTCTCACCTGTGCCGGAACGGAGAAAAAGGTGGTGGAAAAGGATGAAGCAGAAACCGTGTACAAAAAAGATGCCAGAGGAAACCAGTCTCCCTATGTAAGTCAGGAACAGTATCCGCAGGTAACAGGAGTGCTGGTGGTGGCAAAGGGAGGGGATGATCCCATTGTAATTCAGAATATCCAGGAAGCAGTTGAGGCATTATTTCAGGTGGAACCCCATAAAATTAAAGTAATGAAAATGAATTAAAGGAGAGAGCACATGAAAAAAATCTTCAAAAAAAATCAGGTTATCATTACAGCGCTGGCAATTATGATTGCAGTAGCCGGGTACATCAACTATTCAGACAGCCAGTTCGGAACCAGCAAGGAAAAGAAAACAGAAGACACTAAAGAAACAGCTTCTGAAACTCAGGAAATCGTAGAAGAGATCGAAAGCCTGGATTATGATATTACAGATGAGACAGCCATGCTGGAAGAAAACCAGAAAGCCCAGGAACAGGAAGGAGAAACAGAGACTGAAGCAGAAACAGAGACACCGGGAGAGGCAGTTCTCACAGGCTCCTCCAATTTTGCAGCCCAGGCAAAGGTAAACAGAGAGCAGGTACGTTCTGCAAATAAAGAAACCCTACTGGAGATTATTAACAATGAAAATCTGGGAGAAGAACAGAAACAGGATGCAGTAAATTCTATGGTGAATATGACAAACCTGGCAGAACAGGAAGAGGCAGCAGAGCTTCTCTTAGAGGCTCAGGGCTTTAGCAATATTGTAGTGAACCTGACCGGAGACAGCGCAGATGTAATCGTGCCAAAAGAATACATGGAAGATGCTAGACGGGCTCAGATTGAGGATATTGTAAAACGCAAAACCAGTGTGCCGGCGGAAAATATTGTGATTACACCACTGGAAGGAGAGAGTGAAGAGAAAACTTCCCCTTGACATGCTATTTTCTGTATACTAAAATAGCACCAGTGTGCTAGATAGAGAAGGAGGGCCTGACGTGGCTGATTATACGAAAGAAATTACAAAAAGACGTACATTTGCAATTATTTCCCACCCGGATGCGGGTAAAACCACCCTTACAGAAAAATTTCTGCTTTACGGCGGCGCCATTAATCTGGCGGGAAGTGTTAAGGGTAAGGCAACTGCCCGTCATGCAGTTTCTGACTGGATGGAAATAGAAAAGGAAAGAGGTATTTCTGTAACCTCTTCTGTATTGCAGTTTAATTATGATGGCTATTGCATCAACATATTGGATACTCCCGGACATCAGGACTTCTCAGAGGATACCTACCGTACCCTGATGGCAGCAGATTCTGCGGTCATGGTCATTGATGCGTCAAAAGGTGTGGAGGCCCAGACCAGAAAACTGTTTAAGGTCTGCGCTATGCGTCATATTCCGATTTTTACGTTTATTAACAAGCTGGATAGGGATGCAAATGACACTTTTGATTTGCTGGATGATATTGAGAAAGAACTGGGAATCCCTACCTGCCCCATCAACTGGCCTATTGGCTCAGGAAAAAAATTCAGAGGGGTTTATGACAGGGAAACCGGGAAAGTCCTTACCTTTTCAGATACCATGAAAGGTACCAGGGAAGGTATTGAAGAAATCATAGATTTGGAAGACCCGCATCTGGACGATGTGTTAGATGAAGAGCAAAAAGAGCAGCTTTTAGAAGAAATCGAACTTTTAGACGGAGCCAGCGCTGAGTTTGACCAGGAACTGGTAGATAAGGGAGAACTCTCTCCAGTATGCTTTGGTTCCGCTCTTACCAACTTTGGTGTGGAAACCTTTTTGAAACATTTCCTGAAAATGACCTCTTCTCCTCTTCCAAGAAAAGCGGACATTGGTGAGGTTGACCCAATGAAAGAAGAGTTTTCCGCCTTTGTGTTTAAGATTCAGGCAAATATGAATAAGAACCACAGAGACCGTATTGCCTTCATGCGTATCTGCTCTGGAAAATTTGAGGCATCCAGGGAAGTGTATCATGTACAGGGTAATAAGAAAATGCGTCTTTCCCAGCCTCAGCAGATGATGGCACAAGACCGTCATGTGGTGGAAGAGGCTTATGCAGGGGATATTATCGGTGTGTTTGACCCGGGTATTTTCTCCATTGGAGATACGGTATGCAATCCAGGGAAAAAGTTCCAGTATGAAGGGATTCCTACCTTTGCGCCGGAACATTTTGCCAGAGTACGCCTCTTGGACAGCATGAAGAGAAAGCAGTTTGTAAAGGGGATTAATCAGATTGCCCAGGAAGGTGCGATTCAGATTTTCCAGGAAATCATGGGCGGTATGGAAGAAATCATTGTAGGCGTAGTTGGTGTGCTGCAGTTTGACGTGCTGAAATTCCGTCTGGAAAACGAATACAATGTAGATATCCGTCTGGAAGCCCTGCCTTATGAGCATATCCGCTGGATTGAAAATAAGGAAGAGGTAGATGTGAAGAAACTTACCGGAACTTCTGACATGAAGAAGGTTATGGATATGAAAGGAAATCCGTTGCTGCTGTTTATCAATAGCTGGAGCATTGGCATGACTCTGGACAGAAATGAAGGGCTAAAACTGGCGGAATTTTCCAAAAACTAAAAAGAGATAGAAAAAGAAAAGCTGATGGCTTCTGTAGTGGGATTTATGCAGAAGGCGTCAGCTTTTTTTGTGTGTTTGCCACGATATAGGAGCTAAAATAGGTGGAAATCATAAAATCGGGGATATCAACCTATAAAAGAAGGGCAGAAATAAGTGGAAATTATCAATTTGAAGATATCCACTTACAAAAAAAGAAACAAAATAGGTGGATGTTATAAAAGTTAGTAAATACACTTACAAAAAGCTGGTAAAAAGTAAGTGGGATTTATGAAATTAATAACTATGGCCTATAGTTCCTTTTAAAAAGTAGGCTATGGAAGGAAAATTCACTTTTATGGCCTGTTTTTGCATAGGAAAAGTAGGTTGTAATTGGTGGGTTTATATCAGAAATCTATTCATTGATGGTCATCCTTAATTTTTTATGCATTTGCCTTGGCAAGCAGGGGACTTTATGTTGTAAATGTTCCACGTGGATGGTATGATATTTATAACATTGGAGGAAAGATATGAACAAAACATATTAAATGAGTATCAGAGTTAGTGAAGACAAATTGGAAAAATCAAGAGGCGTCTGAATTGGAGTCGTATTTTTCATATAGTGAGTTTGTTAGAAGAACAGTATTACTTGAAACAACTAAGATATAGGATAAGAATGAGAAGCAAAGTGAAAGAAGGAAGAAATAATGCCTGTATTGCAATGGATAGGAAAAGAGAAAGTTATAAATCATCATTTGAATGTTCCCTACAGGGTATTGGAACGAAAATATAGTTATGATGAAAACGGTCAACATGAAGATGACAACGGGACTAGAAATATGGTTATCCATGGAGATAACTTGGAAGTATTAAAGTCGTTGTTGCCTGAATATGAGGGATTAATAAAATGTATTTATATTGATCCACCTTATAATACTGCGAAGAGCTCAGAAGCCAACAAACAGTGGGTTTATTCTGATAATGTCGATGACCCTAAAATTAAGGAATGGTTGGATAAGGTGGTTGGGGATGAAGGCGAAGATTTATCTAGACATGATAAGTGGTTATGTATGATGTATCCCCGATTAAAATTACTATATAAACTATTAGCAGATGATGGGATTATTTTTATAAGTATTGATGATAATGAACAGCATTTGTTGAGAATTATTTGTGATGAGATCTTTGGTAAAAGTAGTTTCCTGACACAATTTGTATGGAAGTCAGATGGTAATTTCGATAATCAGGCTAAGATAAAAGTATGCCATGAATATATACTATGTTACATAAAAAAACCGGATAAATTAGGTTTACCTAATGGGATTGCACCAAATGTTTCAGAGAAAAGTAAAATTTTTAAACCTGAAATACGAAATACAGTTGTAAAAAATGGACCTAAAAACCCTATGTCAGTAGTGACCTTAAAAAAAGGATTTCCATGTGCAGTAAAAAAAGGGGTGATAGAAGAAAGATATGATAAATATCCATACTATCATAAAACGGTTAAAATCGTAGACTATAAACTTTCAGAAGATGTTGACGTTGAGAGTGGATGGTCATCAAAGAATATATTACTTAATTTTATAGATTCAGGATTTAAAGCAGTGAAAGATAGTAAGGGTCAAGATACTGTTTTCGAAATAACTGAATCAGGGACCATAGAAATGGTGAAGAAAAGGGAAAGTGTTAGTCATGTGTTGTCAGTTCTTACTAATTTAGGAAGTACACAAAATACAAGTAATGATTTGGCGAAAATGGGGCTGGCGTTTGATTTCCCTAAGCCAGTTGATCTTGTAACCTATTTGATTGGGTTTTATTGTGATGATGGAAGTATGGTATTAGATTCTTTTGCTGGTTCAGGAACAACAGCGCATGCAGTTCTTAGTTATAACAAAAAATTTGGCAAAAATTTGAATTACATTTTGATTGAAATGAATGATTATGCAGAAAATATCACAGCTTATAGAGTGAAATGCGCAATTAGTGGGTATGGAACAGAAGAAAAGACAGTAGAAGGACTAGGAGGAGCTTTTAGTTATTATGAATTGGGTGCAAAACTATTTGTAAATGATATTTTAAATGAGAATGTTAATATTGATTTAATTAGAAAATATATTTATTTCACCGAAACTAAAAAACGGATAGATTGTTCAAAAGAGGATGAACCATTTTATTTAGGAACGGATATTGGTATAAGCTATTATTTTTACTATATCAAAAGTAATATTACAACATTAAACCGGGAATTTCTTCACACAATCAAGACAAAATCTGAATCGTATGTGATTTTTGCAGATTCCTGTACATTAAGTGAGCGAGAATTGGAGAAGTATCATATTACTTTTAAGAAAATTCCACGTGATATTTCTAGATTATAATGGGAGTGGAAAATATGGAATTAAAAACATATCAAAAAGATGTATTAAAGAAAATATCATCATATATGAAATGCTTAAATGATAGCACAGGTATTTTTTCAGCGTGGAAAAAATATTGGGATGAACAGGATATCTCAATTGGTTTAGATGGTGTGCCTGCATACAAAGATACAATTACGGGTGTTCCACATGTATGTGCTAAAGTCCCAACAGGTGGAGGAAAAACCTATTTGGGTTGTGCTGCGTTAAAAAGAATATTTGATGAAATGCCAACAAGTAAATGTAAGGTGGTTGTATGGTTAGTTCCATCAGAACCTATATTAAATCAAACAATTAAGAATTTATCTGATACTAATCATCCATATCGTCAAAAACTGGAACATGATTTTGCTGGTAGAGTTGGAATATACACAAAGGAAATGTTGCTTAACGGACAAAATTTTTCGCCAGATACAGTTAGAGAAATGTTGACAGTTTGTATTTTGAGTTATGGTTCATTAAGAATAAATAATTTAAATAAAGATATTCGTAAGGTATATCAAGAAAATGGTAATTTAATTAGATTTGCGGAATATTTTAAAGATAAATCTGTATTGTTAGCAGATACACCAGATACTGCACTTATTCAAGTATTACGCTCTCTTTCTCCAGTTATTATAATTGATGAAAGTCATAATGCAGAATCTGAATTAAGTATTGAGATGATAAATAACCTTAATCCTTCATTTATATTTGATTTGACTGCAACGCCTAAAAATAATAGCAACATTGTTTCATATGTTAATGCCAGAGAATTGAAAAAAGAGAATATGGTGAAGTTGCCGATTATTGTATATAATCGTACATCTAGGCAGAGCGTTATTCAGGATGCTATTCAGCTAAGAGGTTGCATAGAAAAACAAGCTATTGAGGCGGAAAAAAAAGGAGGGGCATATATAAGGCCTATTGTTCTTTTTCAAGCACAACCCAATATAAATGCTGAAAGTGAAACTTTTGATAAAATTAAAAAGATGCTTATTGCTATAGGAATTCCAGAGAACGAAATTGCTATAAAAACATCTGAAATAGATGATTTGAAAAAAGTAGACTTGTTAAGTAAAGATTGCGATATTAGATACATAATAACTGTAAATGCATTAAAAGAGGGATGGGATTGTCCTTTTGCCTATATCTTAGCTTCGTTGGCAAATAAAACATCAAAAGTTGATGTTGAGCAGATAGTAGGTAGAATTCTTAGACAACCGTATGCAAGAGAGCATAAAGCACCATTATTGAACTCATCATTTGTACTCACCTGTTCGGCTGATTTTCACAGTACTTTAGAAAATATTGTTAGAGGTTTGAATAATGCAGGATTCAGTAAAAAAGATTTTAGGGTGGGAACTCTAAAATTAACAGAGTGTGAAGATACAATAAGTAATGGAGAGCAGGAAACTAAATTTGAACAACAGGAACTATTTTGTGCTCAAGAGGATAGTATCGTTTTGGGAGAAAAAGATTCATTTGAGGACATAGCAACAGATGAGATAAAGAATATCATTGGTGAAATAAAGGATGATCCTGAAAAAAGTGTAGCTGATATGATAACAACTGCAGAAAAACAAGCTGAAGAATATAATACTTCCATAGCAGATGCTGATTTATCGGCTTTTATAGGAGGTGAGTTAGGCGAAATGCTGAATCAAAACAATATACAAGAGCAGTATAGAGAAACAATTGGTGATATAAAAATACCACAATTCTATTTCCAAACAACACCGGATTTGTTTGGAAATGATTTTGAATTGTTAGAACCGGAAAATTTGTCGGATGGATTTTCTTTAAGTGGTCAAAATGCGGAAATAAGTTTTGAACTTGCAACAGGGGAAATGTACCAAGTAGATATTCAGGAACAGGGCGAGGCTGTTCCAAAGTATAAAAAAGCAAATAAAGCAGAAAATGAGTACATTAGAGAATTTTTAGCAAAATTACCACCTGAGCGTAAAATCGCTAATTGTGTAGATATAATTTGTAAACAAATAAATAGAAATGATAGGTATGCCGCAACGGAAATTGCAGATTATGTTCGTAGAGTTGTTGAAAATATGACCGACGATGAAATGTCAGCAATGGAAACGAATATTCCTGTATATGCATTGAAAATCCAGAAGAAAATTGAAAAGCTTGAATATGTGTATAGAGAAGATTTATTTTACAAGTTAATAGATAGTGGAAAGATTGTATGCAAAGAATCATACAACTTTCCTCCTGTAATCACACCATCTGTTACAACTAATGCAATTCCGTATTCGCTATATGAAGCTGAAAAGAATGATATGAATGATTTTGAAAATAATGTTATTGATACTGTTGTTGGATTAGGCAATGTTGAATGGTGGCACCGCATTATAGAAAGAAAAGATTTTAGAATAAATGCATTTATAAATCATTATCCAGATTTTATCGTTAAAACTAAAAATGGAAATATAGTCTTGATCGAGGCAAAAGGTGACTATCTTGACGGAGACGATAGCAAAACAAAGTTAAAACTTGGACGAGAATGGCAGTCACAAGCAGGTAGACTATATAGATATTTTATGGTTTTTAAAGATAAAGAGTTAGGTGAACAAGGGGCATATACATTGGATAAGTTTGTTGAGGTAATGAAAAATTTATAGTTGATAGGGGCAATTCAAATCCGTACACACTTTTTTCGTAAAGCCTGTTGTTTTCTCAAAGACAAAAATTCATGAAATTTTTTCATTATGTTTGGTTCTTGCGGAAGTTTACAGAAAGAAGTGACTGATGGAAAGTTTATCATTCCAACACAGGCGTATAGGGGTGACGGCTTGTCCTATTATTTTGCCAAACCTCAGGATTATATAGAAATAAAAAATGCAGATAAATTAGTTGAGATAGGGCTACGCAATCCCACTGGCTTTAGACGGTGGGTTAAGATAGCTAAAAGTGGAAAATTATTGTATGCTTATGATATGGGAACATGGAAATCTAAAAATAGACACAAATACTTATTACAATATCATATTATTTTTATCTGCAAATATAGAAAGAAATTATTAGTTTCACAACAAATTTCAGATGATATAAAGCAGTTTTCATATGAGATATGTCAAAGGCACAAAGTTATTATCAGATATATGGAAACAGATAAAGACCATATCCACTATCTGATAGAAACAGAACCTATAATGTCGATCAGTAAAATTGTAAACCTAATGAAAAGTTATACGGCATATCCTATATGGAAAAGATATCCGAATTATTTGCAGAAACAGTTCTGGAAAGAACCTGCATTTTGGACAGACGGCTATTTTGTCTGTAGTGTAGGAAATGTATCAGAAGAAATGTGAAAGAGATATATAGAAAATCAGGGCTAAGAAAGAAGGTGACAGTAAATGTTAAAAGCATATAAATACAGAATATATCCCAATAATGAGCAGAAAGTACAGATAGCAAAAACATTTGGCTGTTGCCGTTTTGTATATAATCAGACACTTGCATATCGGAAAGAAAACTATGAAAAAGAGAAAAAATCTGTCAGTAAAACAGATTGCAATAATTACTGCAACAGAGAATTAAAGAAAAAATATGAATGGCTGAAAGAGGTAGACAAATTTGCCCTGACAAATGCAATTTATAACATGGATTCTGCATATCAGAAGTTTTTTAAGAAACATGCAGGTTATCCAAAGTTTAAGAGTAAACACGATAATCATAAATCATATACAACAAATTTTACGAATGGCAATATAGCAGTAGATTTCAAGGGAAAGAAAATAAAACTGCCTAAGCTAAAAGAAGTAAGAGCAAGACTGCATAGAAAATTCGATGGACAGATAAAGTCTGCAACTTTATCGCAAGTTCCGAGTGGGAAATATTATGTATCAATCTTGGTGGAGATAGAACAGATAGAATTGCCATATACAAATCAAAATACAGGAATAGATTTAGGCATTAAGGATTTATGTATTACCTCTGCTGGGAAGAAATACGAAAATCCAAAAGTTATTACAAAGACAATTAGTGCATAAAGAAAAGAGAAGTCGAAATTATTATAAAACCAAGGAAAAGATAGCATTATGCCATGAGAAAATAACAAATGTCAGAAAAGATTACCTGCATAAAATTTCGCACGAGATTATCAGCGAAAACCAAGTGATCGTTTCGGAAAATTTGCAGATAAAAAATATGATAAAGAATCATCATCTGGCAAAGTTTATAAGTGATGTGTCATGGTACGAACTAACAAGGCAATTAGAGTATAAGGCAAAATGGAATGGACGGAAATATGTTAAGATAGATACATTCTATGCCAGCAGTCAGTTGTGTTCCATTTGCGGATACAAAAATACAGAAACAAAAAATTTATCAATAAGGGAATGGGTATGTCCTGTCTGTGGCACAAAGCACGATAGAGACATAAACGCAGCGAAGAACATATTGGCAGAGGGATTAAGACAGATGGCATAAGAACCAATAAGTAGGGTAGGGACTATCCGAATTAACGCCTGTGGAGATAGTAGATTACGAGGTCTGCGAAGCAGGAAGCTCATTGGCTTTAGACAATGAGTGGTTCACTTATATGATTTCCTTGTTTCCAGTGATGTACTTATAGAAGGAAGCTACGAAACAGAGGAATTATCTGCTGCAAATCACAATCTGGATAAGCTGTTTATTGCACTGCAGATAGCAAAGAGAGTGTAGATGGAAAGAGGCGGCATATGAAAAAGTATGAATATAAACAGAACAAGGCTGGAGATTGAAACAGGTGGTTACTCCTATGAATGAAAAATCAGGGGTTAATAGTTCATTATGCTATCAAATCATTTTTGAAAGTTTTGAAAGAGAAGTATAAATTTGGAGGTGAAGTAATATGAAGTGTCCCTATTGTGATAAAAAAACAGGATGATCTGGAATTAAGTAAAGGCTTTGATGGGATACCTCATTGTGAAGCTTATCATTGCAGTAGTTGTAAAAAAATAGTGATTGATTATGGAAATAAATAACTTTCAGTTTGGGAAGGAGTGGTGATATGTGGATTATATGTGCAGCATTGAGTATTATTTTTCATGTTATTGGTTGGATTCTGGTATCAAAGAAAAAGATTGCAACTTGTTGGGCATCTGCCAGTTCACTTGCGTTTGTGGCTTTAGCACTTCTTATGGAGTATAAGATAATCTTAAATTGGGTTAACACTGAGGATTAGACAGCTTTATTAGATGTTGTTCCAACTATGTTTATCATCTTAACGGGATATGTGATTATAATGTTTTTAGCCAATGCTATTCTTATTGGCTTTACAATGAAAAACATTCAATTAAAGTAAATCTGAGAATTCAAAATTAAGGAGGAGGAGACAACCATGCATAAGAGTACCACAACAATAAAAGACAAACAAGCCAGAGATACTATTCTCAGAAGTGCAGAAGAAAAGGATGCAGAGTCCTTGCTTGATTTTCTTAAAATCACAGCAGCCGAAACTCCGTTTTTACTTCGTGAGCCTGATGAAATAGCCTTTTCCATAGAGCAGGAACAAGAGTTTATAAAAGCTAAAAAAGACAGTGAGAATGAAATTTTACTAATTGCTGAGATAGAAGGCAAACATATTGGGAATTGTTCTTTGATGAGTTTGGGAGGAGTTAAACGATATCGGCACAGATGCGAGATTGCCATTGCACTTTATCAGGAATATTGCGATTTTGGAATTGGAAAAGCAATGCTGGAAATGCTCCTGGATATTGCGAAACAGGTTGGGTATGAACAGGCTGAGCTTGAGGTAATTGCAAATAATAAATCAGCCATAGCTTTGTATGAGAAACTTGGATTTCAGAAATATGGAACCTTTCCAAACAATATGAAATATGCAGATGGTTCTTATGCGGATGCCTATTGGATGATGAAAAAACTTTGAGGAGAAGTAGGATTCAAATATCAAGTAGGAAGCTTTCAACCTACATAATAGGAAGGACAATAGGTTCCTATTCAAAATAAGTGGATATCCACCTACAAAAAAAGAGGAGAAATCAGTGGGAATCAATAAATCTGATAAATCCACCTACAAAAAGGTACAAGAAATTAAGTGTGATTTGAGAAGATGCTAATCATGGCCTATCATTCTTTTTAAAATGTAGGCCATAAAGGAGAAATTTACTTGTATAGCCTATTTGAACCGCAAAAAAGTAGGCTATAGTTTAAGAATACGTGTAACGCACCTATTTTTGCCCACAGGATACTGGATAACATGACAAAAAGCAACGTAAAAACAGTATTAGAATTGTAATGATACTTATAATCAAGAAATGAGATGTGAATCAACATTATGAAACAACGAAGAAAAGCTACCGTATACTATCACCTTCCGGGCTTATTTGAGTTTCACGAACTGTATTGTGAGTTTCTGCCTTTGTTTCGTGAACACAGGGAATATTTTTATGACTGGTGCGGGATTGGTTCTGTTTATGGCGCTCCGGCTGATTGCATTTGGGGCGGAGGCCGCATAGGGTATGGAGATTATAATCCAAGAAAGGTTCTGGCGCTGATGCAGGAATATGGGATTTCATCCAGGCTGACCTTTAGCAATTCCCTGCTTGAAAAGAGACATCTTTCAGACCAGAAGTGCAATCAGCTTTGTGCCATATTTGAAGAAAAGAACACACCACGAAATGGTGTGATTATCCACTCAGATTTGCTTCTGGATTATTTAAAAAGACAGTATCCTGGATTTTATTTTGTCTCTTCTACCACAAAGGTACTGACGGATTTTCAGAAACTTGTGGAGGAAATCAACAGGGACGATTTTCTTTATGTAGTGCCGGACTTTCGACTGAATAAATCTTTGGAAAACTTAAATAGATTGTCACAACAGCAGAAGGATAAAGTGGAATTTCTGTGCAACGAATGCTGTTGGTTTGGCTGCAAAGACAGGAAGGAATGTTACAAAACAGTCAGCCGCAGAAATCTTGGAGAGGACTGCCCGGAACATCTTTGTACTGCCCCTGACGGAAATCAGGGCTATCGTTTTTCAAAAGCAATGGAAAATCCCGGATTTATCGGTGTTGAAGATATTAAAAATACATATTTGCCCATGGGATTTTCCAATTTTAAAATCGAGGGCAGGGGACTTGGCAGTGCCCTGATTCTGGAATTTCTGCTTTATTATATGACAAAACCGGAGTATCACCTGCATGTCAGAGAAAAGATATATCTGGATAATACTTTGGATTTATTTTAACCTTCACAGGAAGCTGCCCGTTGACACATTTATAGAAAAAACAAAAAACAGCTTTTATTTTCAGTCACTCTTTGGTATAAATCCTATCTTTGACAGTTGAGAAATGAAAAAATCGCTGTGTCCCTTGGTTTCATTGGGGTTCAGCGATTTTTGGCGTCGTTTTAAACTATAGTATTTTATTCTCGACCCTTACTTTTTTTCTGAATATTTTTCATCTGACTCTTTGTGATGAATTTATAATCCGTTTCAAAACCACAAGCATCATGTAATGCATCTGTCAGCTTATCCCGTTTGTAAAGTGGAATAAAACCTTGTTCGTAAGCGCTTAATTTTTAGGTATGATAGAAAAATCCCCGACTACTTTTCAGTAGCCGGAGCACCTTGACAATTCACATATGATTGATTTGATTCGTTTGCACGACGTTCGATCTCAGCTTTGACAATTTCGTTCCATGGCGCCAGAAGTTCTAATTCATCATCACTCATCCTATCATCAGGCAGTTTTTCCAGCAGATAGGTAAGATAGTGATAGACGTTTACTCCATTGGCTTTTGCCATTTCTACCATTGTATACACAATAGCGCTGGCCTGGGCTCCGTTTGGTGTGTCACAGAACAGCCAGTTTTTACGGTTATGTGCTTAAGAGCATAACCGGAAGAACTGGCTGTTCAGTGCCAGTCCGAAGGGAGCTGCCTCTAGCGCTATTGTGTATACAATGGTTGAGATGGCAAAAGCGAATGACCTGAACACCTACAAATATCTGACATACCTCTTATCACAGCGGCCAGACGCTAAAATGTCAGATGAACAGCTGGAACAGCTTGCCCCATGGAGCGAGACTGCGAAAGCGAACTGTCAAAACTAAACTAGAGTAAAACGCTTGCATCTATCATTTTGGTGCAAGCGTAATTCATGGGTAGCGTAGCAATATTTTGCGCTTACCAAAGAAGGGGAAGTGTAGGAAAAAGAGCTTTACTTTTGTATCAGATTGTGATATGATTCACATAAATTTTTGAGAAAAGGAGGCGCGCAGATGGGCTGGAAAACACCGTATTTGATGATTCAAAAAGGCAACTTTTTTGGTGTTCAGGCTATCAGTGCGCCCATTTTTAAGGAATTTTAGTCTAAGACCAGAAGCATGGTCTGTCTGTTTCAATTCAAAAAGTGGGCATCATTCTAAAAAATTTTAAGTAGGTGATGCGTTATGAATATCAAAAAACAACTTCGGAAATTATATCTTTATGAACTTATCAGTGGTTTTCAAATTGTAGATGCAGTATGGGTGGTATTTCTTTTGCAGCGTGGTTTTTCTATTGCACAGGTCGGGATTGCAGAAGGTGTTTTTCATGTGGTGAGTATGTGCTGTGAAATTCCTAGCGGTATGGTGGCAGATTTGATAGGACGCAAAAGAACTTTGGTGTTGTCTGGACTGGTATCAGCAGCAGGGTCTTTGTGTATGATTCTTACCAATGCGTTTCCCATGATTTTAGTTGCCATGGGTCTGAATGCATTAAGTTATAACCTGGTGTCCGGCTCAAGAGAAGCCCTGACCTATGACAGCCTTTTGGAGGCAGGAGCACAGGAGGAATATCTTAGGGTGTCAGCCATACAGGAGAAATTGTATCTGTTTGTTTTTGCAGCAGCAAATTTATTCAGTGTAGTGACCGTATCCCTGGGATATGAGAAAGGATATTTGATTTCAATGGTTCAGGGGATTTGCTGTTCCATAGTGGCATTCAGGATTTGGGAGCCCGGGAGAGAAAATACAAAACAGCATGAAAAAAATAGAAATTGGACAAGGATTCTAAGAAAACATGTTATAGAAAGTGGGAAATTTTTTGTCACTCATGGCTTTGCCGCACGCAGAATGTTGATCAGTGGTGTGGCTGCTGCTGGATATTATATCGTTTTTATGTTATTGCAGCAGCATTTAGTAGAGCAAGGGTTACAGGCAAAATGGATAGGAATTCCACTTCTGCTTATTTCTTTTGGAGGCATGGCAGGAGCGTCTCTTGGAGAAAAGACAGGGAAAGTGAAAATAAAATTTCTGCTGCTTGCAGGTGGAGTGTTGGAAGGTGTTTTGATTGTTTTTAGTGGTATGCCGGCATTGCCGGGATGCGTGCTGGCAGCGGCTTTTGCCCATGGGATATCAGAAATGTTGGCAATTCGTATTGGAGATGAGAATCAGAAAGTATTTTCCAGTGAAGTGCGCGCTACCATGGTATCAGTAGAAAGCATGGTTTATAGTGTTGTTATGGTGGTATTAAGTCCGGTGGTGGGATGGCTGTCAGAGAAATTTTCCATATCCGGGGCTTTTGGCATCCTGGGAATATTTGTTAGCTTTTTAGTCTGTATTTTGGTTTTGTTACCCAAAGAAAGCAACTTTCCAGATTGACAGAAGATTCCAGGACTGCTAATCTATTATTTACAGGAGGGCTTCTATGAAACTGAAAAACGTAATGATTGTGGTAAAAGACATAGAAAGGTCCAAACAGTTTTATAAGAAACTATTTGGACTGGACGTTGTGTTGGAACAGGAAGGAAATGTGATTCTCACAGAAGGATTGGTGCTGCAGGAAGCTAAAATCTGGGAAAATACCATAAACCAGAAAGTGCAGTTTCAGAATCATGCCATGGAGCTGTATTTTGAAGAACGGAATTTTACAGAGTTTTTAGAAAAATTGGAGCATTATGAAGAAACTGTGAGGTATGCAGGTCCAGTGACAGAATATTCCTGGGGAAAGAAGATTCTGCGAATGTATGACCCGGATGGAACCTTGATTGAGGTAGGGACACCATAAGGAGGAAATGCTTATGAGAAAAACACCAAAAAAAGTATGGATTGCTGTGGCAGGCGTTGCTTTAGCAGGAGTGCTGATGACAGGAACTTTTCTTTATAAAGATTATGAAAATAAGACGAGCCAAAGTGTGTGCAATTTTGTTCCTCCGCCATGTTTTCGGGGGATGGTAGAAGCGGTGGATATTAAAAACAGTCAGATGACGGTTACTATGGATGAGAAAAGCCTGGTACTGGACTGTGAGAAAGATGCCTACAAGCTTTATAATACAAAGCCGGGTGATACGGTGAATTTCCGTTGTGAAGAGGAAAAACTGGAGGATGAACTGGTGGAAATCTGGCATTTTGATCGGGAAGAAGAGTAGTACCAAAGAAAAAAGAAGAGGATAAAAGACTTATGGATGGAATAATTTATGATGCGTATGTGAATATTCTAAAGGAGGAGCTTGTGCCGGCAATGGGCTGTACAGAGCCCATTGCGATTGCTTATGCGGCAGCAGTGGCAAGGGAAACTCTTGGGAGTATGCCAAAATCTGTGCGAATCAGCGCCAGCGGCAATATTATTAAAAATGTAAAAAGTGTGGTAGTTCCCAATACAGGAGGACTTCGCGGTATTGCGGCAGCAGCGGCTGCTGGTATTGTGGCCGGAAAAGCAGAGAAGAAGCTGGAGGTTCTGGCAGAGATTACCAAGGAGGAGATAGAAGAGATTTCAGACTATTTAAAAGAGGTGTCTTTCCAGCTTACTGCATCTCAGTCAGGATGTATTTTTGACATTTATATTGAAGTGCAGGATGGAGAACACAGCGCAGAAGTCCAGATTCAGGGTCAGCACACTAATATTGTCCAGATTCGAAAAAACGGGGAGACTTTGTTTGGAAAAGAATATTCTGAAGAGGAAAACTGTGCAGGCACAGAGAAGGAGCTGCTTACTGTAGAGCGGATTATCCAGTTTGCAGATGAAGTGAAAATTTCAGATGTGGAGGAAACCATTACAAGACAGATTGAATACAACACTGCCATTGCTCAGGAAGGATTAAAGGGCAACTGGGGCGCCAATATCGGAAAAATTCTGCTTCAGTCCTATGGAAACAGTGTCCAGAACCGGGCAAAAGCCATGGCAGCGGCAGGCTCTGATGCCCGTATGAATGGCTGTGAAATGCCTGTGGTGATTAATTCCGGCAGTGGAAACCAGGGAATGACAGCCTCCCTTCCGGTTATTGTCTATGCAGAGGATATGAAGGTATCCAGAGAAATGCTCATTCGCGCTCTGGTTGTGTCCAATCTGGTGTCCATTCATTTAAAATCCGGAATTGGAACCTTATCTGCCTATTGCGGGGCGATTAGTGCAGGCTGTGGCGCCGGCGCCGGAATTACCTATCTTTATGGGGGAGATTACGCCCAGGTGGCACACACCATTGTCAATGCCCTGGCCATTAATTCCGGCGTGGTGTGCGATGGAGCAAAGGCAAGCTGTGCGGCAAAGATTGCGTCCGCTGTGGAAGCAGGAACTCTTGGAATGAAGATGTATCAGTTTGGCAGCCAGTTCTATGGAGGAGATGGAATTGTAGCACAGGGAATTGAAGAAACCATTGAAAATGTAGCCCAGCTTGCCAGAGATGGTATGCGGGAAACAGACAAGAAAATTATTGAAATCATGATTGATAAAATCTGATAAGCATAAGGAGGAACAGACTATGAAAATTTTATTTTTTGACACCAAAAGCTATGATAAGGATTCTTTTGAAAAACAGATTTCTAAATATCCGGAAATTGAAATTGATTATTTAAAAACAGACCTGGCTCCCAAGACAGCGCCTCTGGCAAAGGGCTATGAGGCAGTGTGCGCTTTTGTAAGTTCTGATGTGGGAAGCGCTACCATGGATGCTCTTCATGAGGCTGGGGTAAAACTGGTTCTTATGCGCTGCGCAGGTTTTAATAACGTAGATTTAGAAAAAGCAGAGGCATACGGAATCAAAGTTATGCGTGTGCCGGGATATTCTCCGGAGGCAGTAGCAGAACACGCTATGGCTCTTGCGCTTGCTGCAAACCGCCGCATTCACAAAGCCTATGTAAAAGTAAGAGAAAATGACTTCAGCCTGGGCGGCCTAATGGGCATGAACTTTTATGAAAAAACAGCAGGAATCGTAGGAACCGGAAAAATCGGCGCAGCCATGGCAAGAATTTGCCGGGGCTTTGGCATGAAGGTGATTGCCTATGACGTCTATGAAAATCCGGATTTGAAGGAGTTTGTTACCTATGTGTCTTTGGATGAGCTGCTGGCAACCAGTGATTTGATTTCCCTGCACTGCCCGTTAATGGATAATACCTATCATTTAATTAATAAAGACACCATTGCCAAAATGAAGGATGGCGTTATTCTGGTAAATACTTCCAGAGGCGGTCTGGTAAAGACCAATGATTTGATTGAAGGAATCCGGGCCAGAAAATTTTATGCAGTAGGGCTGGATGTGTATGAGGAAGAAACAAAAAATGTGTTTGAGGACCGCTCTGATGAGATTCTGGAACATTCTACAACAGCCAGATTATTGTCCTTCCCAAATGTGATGATTACTTCTCACCAGGGATTTTTTACAGAGGAAGCATTGGCAGCGATTTCACAGACAACTTTGGACAATGCAATGGCATTTTTAAGGGGAGAAACTACAGGGAATGAAGTACACAAATAAGAGGTGACAGAAACTTGAACAGAAATTATCAAAAAGAACTGGACAGGATTCTGGAAGAAATACAAAAAGAGGAGAAGGTACCCAGATTATTTCTGCATAGCTGTTGCGCTCCATGCAGCAGCTATGTGCTGGAGTACCTTTCCCCATATTTTGAGATTACGGATTTCTTTTACAATCCCAATATTTCACCAAGAGAAGAGTATGAGAAGCGGACGAAAGAGCTTCAGAAGCTAATTGAAGAAATGCCCCTGGTACACAAACCTGTTTTTCTGGAGGGAGAGTATCGTCCGGAAGATTTTTTTGAAATGGCAAAGGGACTGGAAAATGTACCGGAAGGCGGAGAACGCTGCTTTAAGTGTTACCGCCTGCGTCTGGAAGAGGCAGCCAGACTGGCAGCAGAAGGAGGCTATGATTATTTTGCAACCACTCTAACCATCAGTCCCTTGAAAAATGCAGCCAAATTAAATGAAATCGGAGAAGAGTTGGAGAAAATTTACCATGTGAAGCATCTTCCCTCTGATTTTAAGAAGCGCAATGGTTACAAGCGCTCCACAGAATTGTCTGCAGAATATCAGTTATATCGTCAGGATTATTGTGGCTGTGTATTTTCCAGACAGGAACGGGAAAGACAGAGACAAAATTCAATGCATAAAAAATGTGAAGTGGAAAAGTAGGAAAGTGCTTGCGGGGATTGTCATAAAGTGATAAAATTCTACAAGATACATATAGAAAGAAAGAGGAACGTCTATGGCACAGTTATGGGGAGGCCGTTTTACCAAAGAAACGGACCAGCTAGTTTATAATTTTAACGCATCTTTAAGTTTTGACCAGAAACTGTACAAACAGGATATTACCGGGAGCATGGCTCATGCGGCAATGCTGGCAAAACAGGGGATTTTAACCCAGCAGGAAAAAGAAGAAATTACAGCAGGACTTCAGGAAATTTTAAAAGATATTGAAGAGGGAAAACTGGAATTTTCACCGGAATATGAGGATATTCATAGCTTTGTGGAGTCCAATCTTATTGCCAGAAAAGGTGAAGTGGGTAAAAAACTTCATACCGGAAGAAGCCGCAATGACCAGGTGGCTCTTGATATGAAAATGTATGTAAGAGATGAAATCGGTGAGATTGACAGTTTGTTAAAGGAACTTCTTACTTCACTTTTGCATATTATGAAGGAAAATCTGCATACCTATATGCCGGGATTTACACATTTACAGAAAGCCCAGCCGGTTACCGTAGCCCATCATTTTGGCGCTTATTTTGAAATGTTTAAAAGAGACCGCAGCCGTATGCAGGATGTGAAAAAACGTCTGAATCTCTGTCCCCTGGGAAGCGGGGCTCTGGCTGGAACCACCTATCCTTTAGACAGAGCTTATACAGCCCGGTTGTTAGGATTTGACGGACCTACATTAAACAGTATGGATTCTGTGGCAGACCGGGATTATCTTATTGAGCTACTTTCCGGATTGTCCACCATTATGATGCATTTGAGCCGCTTTTGTGAGGAAATCATTCTGTGGAATTCCAATGAATATCAGTTTGTGGAGATTGATGACGGTTACAGCACCGGAAGCAGCATTATGCCCCAGAAGAAAAATCCGGATATTGCAGAGCTGGTAAGAGGAAAAACAGGAAGAGTTTACGGAGCATTGATGTCCATGCTTACTACTATGAAGGGAATCCCGCTGGCATATAACAAAGATATGCAGGAAGATAAGGAGTTTACCTTTGATGCCATTGATACGGTAAAAGGCTGTATTGCTTTATTTAATGGTATGATTTCTACTATGGAATTCAAAAAAGAAAATATGGAAAACAGTGCGAAAAATGGATTCACTAATGCTACTGATGCGGCAGATTATCTGGTAAATCATGGAGTGGCTTTCCGGGATGCCCATGGCATTGTGGGACGTCTGGTGCTGTTCTGTATTGAGAAGAATTGTTCTCTGGATGATTTGACTTTAGCAGAATATCAGGAAATCAGCCCGGTATTCCAGGAGGATATTTACGAAGCAATCAGCATGAAAAACTGTGTGGAAAAGAGAAATACCATAGGCGCGCCTGGTACAGAGGCTATGAAAGAAGTCATTGGTATTCAGGAAAAATATCTGGAAGAAAATTAAAAAAACTTGACATTTTGGAAAGATTTGTTATAGTGGTGTTTAATAAAAACAAATGTATTTGCAGGAAGGACAAAAAAGCTATGAGTGAAAAATTAAGAGTTGGTATTTTAGGCGCAACAGGTATGGTAGGACAGAGATTTATCTCTCTTTTGGAAAATCATCCCTGGTTTGAGGTTGTAACCGTAGCAGCCAGTGCAAGAAGTGCAGGAAAAACTTATGAAGAGGCAGTAGGCGGACGTTGGAAAATGACAACTCCTATGCCGGAAGCAGTGAAAAAACTGGTGGTTATGAATGTTGCAGAAGTGGAAAAAGTAGCTTCTACCGTAGATTTTGTATTTTCAGCAGTAGATATGTCAAAAGAAGAAATCAAAGCCATTGAAGAGGAATATGCAAAAACAGAAACACCGGTTGTGTCCAATAACAGTGCTCACAGATGGACACCGGATGTTCCTATGGTAGTGCCGGAAATCAACCCGCAGCATTTTGACGTCATTGAATTCCAGAAAAAACGTCTGGGAACCACAAGAGGATTTGTGGCAGTAAAACCGAACTGCTCCATCCAGAGCTATGCGCCGGTTCTTACCGCATGGAAGGAATTTGAACCATACGAAGTAGTGGCAACTACATATCAGGCAATTTCCGGAGCAGGCAAAACCTTCAAAGACTGGCCGGAAATGGTGGAAAACATCATCCCATATATTAGCGGGGAAGAGGAAAAGAGTGAAATGGAACCTCTTCGTCTCTGGGGCGAGATTAAAGACGGTGTGATTGTTCCTGCTACAGAGCCGGTGATTACCTGTCAGTGTATCCGCGTGCCGGTATTAAACGGACATACAGCAGCCGTATTTGTAAAATTCAGAAAGAAACCTACAAAAGAACAGCTCATTGAGAAACTGGTAAACTTCAAAGGCGTTCCACAGGAATTAGAGCTTCCAAGCGCACCAAAACAGTTCATCCGCTATATGGAAGAGGATAACCGTCCGCAGGTTGTTGCTGATGTGGATTATGAAAATGGAATGGGTATTTCCATTGGACGTTTAAGAGAAGACAAAGTATATGACTTTAAATTTGTGGGACTGTCTCACAATACGGTAAGAGGCGCAGCCGGCGGTGCTGTACTTTGTGCAGAAACCTTAAAAGCAAAGGGATATATTACCAGAAAATAAATCAGAAAAAGGAATGGAGCAGAACAGCATCTGTGACGCTTCATTCTTTTTTGTTTCAGAACATTTCAGGAAAGGAAGATGTATGAAGAAATCGTTATTCATAGCAGAAAAGCCAAGCGTAGCCCAGGAATTTGCCAAAGCGCTGAAGGTGCAGACCTCCCGCCATGATGGATATCTGGAATCAGAGAATACTATTGTTACCTGGTGCGTGGGTCATCTGGTGACGATGAGTTATCCGGAAGCCTATGATGCGTCTTTGAAACGCTGGAGTCTGGAAACACTGCCCTTTCTTCCAAAAGAGTTTAAGTATGAGGTAATTCCCTCTGTGAAAAAGCAGTTTGCCATTGTGAAAAACCTGCTGAACAGACCGGACGTGGAAACCATTTATGTGTGTACCGACTCCGGGCGGGAAGGAGAATATATTTACCGGCTGGTGGCTATGATGGCTGGGGTGAAGGATAAGGAGCAGAAAAGGGTCTGGATTGATTCCCAGACGGAAGAGGAGATTTTAAGAGGTATCAAAGAAGCAAAGGACATTGGGGAATATGATAACCTGTCGGCTTCTGCTTATTTAAGAGCCAAGGAAGATTATCTGATGGGAATTAATTTTTCCAGGCTTTTGTCCCTGAAATATGGAAATACCGTATCATCCTATCTGGGAAGCCGCTACCAGGCTATTTCTGTTGGCAGGGTCATGACCTGTGTGCTGGGAATGGTAGTGCGCAGAGAACGGGAAATACGGGAATTTGTGAAAACCCCTTTTTACAGAATTCTGGGAAGATTTGCTGCGCAGGGGCATACCTTTGAGGGGGAGTGGAGAGCCACAGAGGGAAGCCGGTATTTTCAGTCTCCGCTTCTTTATAAGGAAAATGGGTTTAAGAAGAGAGAGGATGCAGTGACTCTTTGCCGCATCCTGTCTGCCAATGAGCCCATGGAAGCAGTGATTGAGAAGCTGGAAAAGAAGAAAGAAAATAAGAATCCGCCACTGTTGTTCAACCTGGCAGAGCTTCAAAATGAATGCTCCAGGTTATTTAAGTTAAGCCCGGATGAAACTTTGAAACTGGTACAGGAATTGTATGAGAAAAAACTGGTGACTTATCCACGAACAGACGCAAGGGTGTTGTCCACAGCAGTGGCAAAGGAAATTTCCAGGAATCTGTCAGGACTTACTTATTATACCCATGCAGGGGAGTTTGCAAAGGAAATTTTAGAAGGAAAAGCATATCAAAATCTTGTAAAAACCAGATATGTGAATGACAAGCAGATTACAGACCACTATGCCATTATTCCTACCGGACAGGGACTTGGCGCCTTAAAAAGCCTTTCTGCCCAGGGAGAAAAGGTATATGAGGTCATTGTCCGGCGTTTCCTCAGTATTTTTTATCCTCCGGCAGTGTACCAGAAGGTAAGTGTTGTTTCTGGCATTGATAAGGAGCGTTTCTTTTCTTCCTTCAAGGTGCTGGTTTCAGAAGGATATTTCAAGGTTACAGGATATTCTTTTGGGAAAAAGAAGGAAGAAGAGAATCAAAAAGAGGAAGAGCAGACAGCAGATACCTCTCTTCTGGAAGTTTTGCAGAGCCTGAAAAAGGGCAGTATTCTTCCACTGGAAAAACTTACCATCAAAGAAGGAGAAACCTCTCCCCCAAAACGCTATACCTCCGGTTCCATGATTCTTGCCATGGAAAATGCGGGGCAGCTTATTGAGGATGAAGAGCTTCGGGCGCAGATTAAGGGAAGTGGGATTGGAACCAGCGCTACCAGGGCAGAAATTTTGAAAAAACTGGTGAGCATCCAATATCTGGCATTGAATAAAAAGACCCAGGTGATTACCCCAACTCTTTTGGGAGAAATGATTTTTGATGTGGTCAATGCCTCTATCCGTTCTTTACTGAATCCGGAACTTACCGCAAGCTGGGAAAAAGGTCTTACTTATGTGGCAGAGGGCAGCATTACTTCAGAGGAATATATGACCAAGCTGGAAAACTTTATCCGCAGCAGAACCCAGGGAGTTTTAGATTTACGGAATCAGTTTGCGTTGAAGCAATATTTTGATGCTGCAGCGCCCTATTATGAGAAATCAAGAAGTAAATCTTCTAAAACTTCTGGGAAAAAAGGAAAAACATCAGAAAAAAAGGTTGGAAAATCCACTTTATCGTAGTAAAATGAAGCAGAAAATAGTAATTCTTAAAGAAAGCAGGTATGAAAAATGGAACAGTTGACAATTAAAGAATTATACAGTGACTTAAACAAAACCCTTGCAAAAGAACTTCTGGAAAGCAAAACCTATCCATGGGAAGTGCTTCCATGCATTGGTGAGTTCATTCAGAAACTGGGAGAAACCTTAAGTGAGGAAGAATATGAGAAAAAGGGAGAGAATGTCTGGATTGCAAAATCAGCAAAGGTGGCTCCGACAGCTTTTCTTAACGGTCCGGTTATTATTGGAAAAGACGCAGAGGTGCGTCACTGTGCCTTTATCCGTGGAAATGCTCTGGTAGGAGAAGGTGCTGTGGTAGGAAATTCTACAGAGCTGAAAAACGTGATTCTTTTCGATAAAGTGCAGGTGCCTCACTATAATTATGTGGGAGATTCCATTCTTGGCTACAAGTCCCATATGGGAGCAGGCTCCATTACCTCCAATGTAAAATCAGATAAAAAACTGGTGGTAGTAAAGGGAAAAGAACAGAATATAGAAACAGGATTGAAAAAATTCGGAGCAATGCTGGGAGATGAAGTAGAAGTGGGCTGTGGCTCCGTACTGAATCCGGGAACCGTAGTAGGAAGCCACAGCAATATTTATCCACTTTCTTCTGTAAGAGGGGTGGTTCCGGCAAACAGCATTTATAAAAACAAAAACGAAGTAGTAGAGAAAGTCGGAGAGTAGGAAAAATAGGCTGAATTTAGAAGATCTTGTTTCGCAGCCTATTGGGGTCAAAAATAATATTTTTAACCGAAAAAGTATTGGAAAAGAAACATTCAATGATAAATTTTTGGCAGTTTAGATGCGGAAAATTCCGTATCGGATGAAAAACAGTACCAATAAATGTGCCGGATAGAAGAGATAGAAGAAGTATTTCCATCCGCTTTTCCCTTTCTGGTGGTTGTAGAGGTTTAGAGGTATAAATGCCAGGCAGGCAGTGGGTTCCCAGAGGAGGGAGAGACAGCCTATTATGGTTTTTTCTACCGGGTAGTAGTAAAACACATGGAGAATGAGAATTAACAGGATGCCTTTCCAGTCATAGTCTGAATGGAAGAAATAACCCACTAGAAGTCCAAGCCCTGCAAAAACAAAGGAAAGTCCGGGATGGGTTTCTTTTGCCCACTCCATGGCCCACAGGGTGAGAAAACCAAACAGCAGGGTAAACAGGACATTCTGGTAGCCAAATTCCAGGAAGGTTCCTTGTAAAGCCAGGTCAAAGGGAATTTCCGATAACAGGGCAAAGAAAAACAGGCGCAGGGCATATTTTTTCCGGTTGGAGGTATGGTGAAATCCTTCTACCAGAAGAAAGCAGAAAATAGGAAAAGAAATTCTGCCAATCTGCCGGATAATAAGGTCTGCCTGAAAAACAGAATAACTGGCTTCATAAGACAGAGAGGTGGGAAGGTGCAGGCTGTATGCCTGGAGTACACCACATTCTAAAAGTACAGCGCCTATATGGTCTATGAGCATGGTCAAAAGGGCAATCCATTTCAGAGTACTTCCTGAAAGGCGAGGCGGCAGCAAGGTGTTGCCGCTTTTTTTCTTGTTTGAATAATCCGTAAGCATAAAAAATCCTTTCATAAAAAATAAGAATATAAATTTTGCTACAGTATAACACACAATGCCTTTGTATGAAATAAAATACTTGAATTTTCTTGCAAAGCCATGGGAAAATGTTTATGATGAACAGAAGAAATCGGAAAGGAAGTAGGAAATGAGAGGTTTAGATACAAACGTCAAGAGAATACGAAGAAAAGTGTTTAAAGAAATTGCCAGAGTAGGATTTGAATCAGAACCGGAAACTCTGGTTGCAGATATTGAAGCAATTCCTTATGAAATTGTAAAGGAGCGTGCGTCTTACAGAGAAAGCATTTACAGGGAGCGTGCAGTAGCCAGTGAGCGCGTCCGCCTTGCCATGGGTATGTCCCTGCGTCCGGAAAATACAGCAGTACATATTACCTCTGGCCTGGAAGCAAGTAACATTGATGAGAAATATTATGAGCCGCCTCTGATGCAGGTGATTCCCTCTGCCTGTGATGCCTGTGAGCCGAAAATGTTTGAGGTTTCCAATATGTGCAGAGGCTGTGTAGCGCATCCCTGTAAGGAAGTCTGTCCCAAAGGCGCTATTAAGATTGTAAAAGGAAAATCCGTGATTGACCAGGAGAAATGTATCAAATGCGGAAAATGTAAATCGGTCTGCCCATATGATGCCATTGCAAAAAAAGAGCGTCCATGCGCCAGAGCCTGTGGCGTCAATGCCATTGAAAGTGATGAACTGGGACGGGCAAAAATCAATAATGAAAAATGCGTGTCCTGTGGTATGTGTATGGTAAGCTGTCCTTTTGGGGCTATTTCCGATAAATCCCAGATTTTTCAGCTGGCACATGCCTTAAAAGAGGGAAAACAGATTATTGCAGAAGTAGCGCCGGCTTTTGTGGGGCAGTTTGGGGCAGACGTGACTCCAAGAAAACTCCGTGCCGCTTTGCAGGAACTGGGATTTACCGAAGTTTACGAGGTAGCTCTGGGTGCAGATATCGGCGCAGTTGCTGAGGCCCATCATTATGCAGACAAAGTGGTAACAAAAGAACTGCCATTTCTTCTGACTTCCTGTTGTCCTTCCTGGAGCATGATGGCAAAGAAATTTTTCCCGGATATGATTGAGAACATTTCCCAGGAATTGACCCCGATGGTGGCAACTGCCAGAACCATTAAAAAAGAATATCCAAATGCAAAAGTAGTATTCATTGGTCCCTGTGCCTCTAAGAAGCTGGAAGCATCCAGAACCGATGTGCGAAGCGATGTGGATTTTGTTATCACTTTTGAAGAACTGGCAGGAATGTTTGAAGCCAGAGGCATTGATCCGTCAGCTTGTGAAGGAGACGCTTCCTTCCACAATGCCACAGCAGCCGGAAGAGGTTATGCAGTTGCCGGAGGTGTGGCAAGCGCTGTGGATGCCTGCTTAAAAGCTTATTATCCTGAGGTGGAAGTTCATATTGAACATGCAGAAGGTCTGGCAGAATGCAAAAAAATCTTGACCCAGGCAAAAGCAGGAAAATTAAACGGATGCCTCATAGAAGGTATGGGATGCCTGGGCGGCTGTATGGCAGGAGCCGGAACCAACGCTCCTCTTACCAAAGCAGCAGCAGAACTGAAAAAATACCAAAAAGCATCCACTAACCAACTACCATCCAAAGAATTAGCAGAAATTCAACTGGACTAATTGATGTCATATTAAATAGTAAGGAACTGTGTATAAAACGCAATCATAGCATTATCGCATAAAATTACATTTAGGAATATGGATGCCGTTCCGGCGAATTTGCCGAGTACGCTTTGAGACTACAGGCTCAAAGTGAACGCAGGCTGAGCTGGAGCGGTATTCATATTCTCAATCTGTAGATAGTGAATCGTGCATGATATGTCTTTTATACACAGTTCCTTTTGTAATTCTTTAGAAAATCTTTCAAAATGCTCCCCTGTTTTCTTTAAGTCTGTTTTTTACAATATAAACAAATGAAAGAGACAGAAGAAAAAGGGGGAAAACCTTTATGAAAATATTAATTACAACAGACTGGTACAAGCCCATTGTAAATGGTGTGGTTACTTCGGTTTTGAATTTAAAGAAAGAGTTAGAAGAGCGGGGCCATGAGGTACGTGTCCTGACCCTTTCCAGAGATCATCATTCCTATGAAGAAAATGGAATTTATTATATAAAATCTGTAAATCTGGAAAAAATTTATCCTAATGTAAGAGCTGTGCTGCCTCACAGAGAAGCCTATGTCAAAGAGCTGATTCAGTGGAGACCGGATGTGGTCCACTCTCAATGTGAGTTTATGACTTTTTCCTATGCGGTAAAAATCAGCAGAAAATGTGATTGTCCCTTGCTGCACACCTATCATACGATTTACGAAGACTATCTTCACTATCTTCCGGGAAGCCTGCTTCAGTATGCAGCAGGAGCGGCTTTGGAACAAAAAATTGTAGCAAGATTTTCCAGGGCAGTGCTAAAGAAAACCCAGCAGGTGATTGTTCCTACGAAAAAAGTAGAAGAACTTTTGAAAACCTATGAGGTCAAAGAACCGATTTCAGTAATTCCCACAGGCATTGAACTGAAGAATTTTCAAACACTTCTAAGCAGAGAAGAGAGAACCAAAAGAAGAGCGGCTCTGGGAATCACAGAAGAACAGAAAGTACTGGTCAGTGTGGGACGTCTGGCAAAGGAGAAAAATCTGGAGGAAATCCTGAATTATTTCCAAAAACTTACCAAAGAAGAACCAGTCTCTAAGCTGAAACTTCTCATTGTGGGAGACGGACCGGACAGAGAACGCCTGGAAGGACTTGTGAAAATCTTAGAACTTCAGGAAAAGGTAATTTTTACAGGTATGGTCGCTCCAGAAGAGGTAGCTGCCTATTATCAGTTAGGAGATGTATTTGTCTGTGCTTCTAACAGTGAAACTCAGGGAATGACTTATATTGAGGCTCTTGCCAGTGGTATTCCGGCTCTGTGCCGTAAGGATGCCTGTCTGGATGGGGTGATTACAGATGGCTATAATGGCTTTCAGTATGAAACCTATGAATTTTTCAAAATGCATTTGCAGTACATATTAGAAACAGAAGAGAAGAAGGTTCAGATGGGAGTTTGTGCAAGAGAAACAGCAAAATTGTATTCTACCTGGAATTTCTGCACCATGGCAGAACGGTTATATAAAGAGGTGCTTGTCAGCAAAGCCCGTGTACAGGCAGAAGCAGCGGAACCGGCGGCAGATCCGGGGCTGTCTTTTTCCTGGAATAGAAGGAATATTTTAAGAAGAGGAGCGTAAAAAGATGAGAAAGATTAAGATGTTATCAAAAGCAGATATGGTAAAAGGACAGGGAGTCCTGTCTGCACATGATGAGCAGGTAGCCCTTGCCAGAAAAGTGATGAAAGGAAGCGCACAGATTCTGGAGAATAAGAAAACTCCCTGTGAGATTACCCATTATCATTCCATTAATCCGGAATATTATCTGTCCATTTCCAAAGCAAAATCTCAGGGTGCGGCAGTGGGGTATGTACATTTCCTCCCGGAAACCGTAGAAAACAGTATTTCCCTTCCAAGATGGGCAAAAAATGTGTTTTACAAATATATGATTTCTTTTTATAAGAGAATGGATTATCTGGTTACCGTAAATCCTGTGTTCATTGAAAAACTGGCAGCTTATGGAATACCCAGAAACAAAGTAACCTATATTCCAAATGTGGTTTCTGAAGAACGGTTTTATCCTCTTCCCAGAGAAAAAAGAGCAGCCATCCGAAAACGTTACCGCATTTCCCAGGATAAGTTTACGGTTCTTTGTGTGGGACAATTACAGAAGCGGAAAGGGGTTTTTGATTTTGTGGAAACAGCCAGAAGACTGCCGGATTTCCAGTTTGTATGGGCAGGAGGTTTCTCTTTTGGGAAAATTTCAGAAGGGTATGAAGAAATCCGCAGTTTGATGAAGCATCTTCCGGCAAATGTGAAATTCCTGGGGCTGGTGGACAGGGAGCGTATGAATGAAATTTATAATATGGCAGATGTAATGTTTTTGCCGTCTTATGAAGAATTGTTTCCAATGACGATTCTGGAGTCTATGAATTGCGCTCTTCCTGTGTTGGTGAGAGATTTGCCTATTTATGATCCAATTTTATTTGACCATGCTCTGCGGGGACGTCATGTGGAAGAATTTGTTACAACCTTAAAACAACTGCAGGAAGAACCGGACTTTTATCAAAGAAGCGCTCATGCATCCTATGAGGGTCATCTGCGGTATAGCCAGGAGACGGTAGGGGCTATGTGGAAAGAATTTTATGAGGGTGTTTTTAAGAATGAGGAAGAAACGAAACGGTTACAGGCAAGCCGGAGATGGAACAAAAGAGAAAGAAAGGGTGCATATGTATGGAAAAACAAAAGACAGCAATATATCTGAATCTTTGCACCTTAGCAGGTCTTATGGGAATGGCCTGGTTTATCTGGTATGGAATTCAGAATCAGATTTTTGTATCACAGGAGGCCCTGGAGGCATTTCTGGGAAGATTTGGGATGTTTGCCCCGCTGTGTTTTATTCTTATACAGATTGTACAGGTAGTGATTCCTATTTTGCCGGGAGCTATTGGCTGTCTAGGTGGGGTTTTGATTTTTGGTCCTGTGTGGGGATTTGTATATAATTATATTGGTATTTCCATTGGTTCCATATTAGCTTTTCTCTTGTCAAAATATTATGGAAAGCCCTTTGTGCGGGGGATTATTGGAGTCAAGAATTATGAGAAATACATTGGATGGTTGGATAAGGGAAAAGGATTTGATAAGGCTTTCGCCCTGGCTATCTTTTTCCCAGTGGCGCCGGATGATCTGCTCTGTTATATGGCAGGACTTACCCAAATGTCCCTCCGAAAATTTGCCACCATTATTTTCCTTGGAAAACCAGGCTCCATCTTTCTTTATAGCCTGGGACTTACGGGAATTATGGAGCTTTTGAAATATCTTTTTTAGAAATTTAGGAAATCGCAAAATAAGTCTGGATTTTTTTGTCACTTTGTGAGAGAATATCTTTGAATAAGGCGTTAAAAAATTGACGCACTTTAAGTATATATACTTGAAAGGAGTTTTAAAATGATTTATTCACATGAAGTAGAAAAAATGTGTCCAGTAGCTCAGGGTGTAAACCACGGAGCAGCTCCAATCCCAGAAGAAGCAAAATGGGTAAAAGCAAAAGAAATCAAAGATATTTCAGGTTTAACACATGGTGTTGGCTGGTGTGCTCCACAGCAGGGTGCTTGTAAGCTGACTTTAAATGTAAAAGACGGAATTATTCAGGAAGCATTAGTTGAGACACTGGGATGTTCCGGTATGACTCATTCAGCAGCTATGGCTTCTGAAATCCTTCCGGGAAGAACTCTGCTTGAAGCATTAAATACAGACTTAGTATGTGACGCTATCAACACCGCTATGAGAGAATTATTCCTTCAGATTGTATACGGACGTACACAGAGTGCATTCTCTGAAGACGGACTTCCAATCGGAGCTGGTCTGGAAGACTTAGGAAAAGGACTTCGTTCTCAGGTTGGTACTATGTACGGAACATTAAAGAAAGGTCCTCGTTACCTGGAAATGGCAGAAGGTTATGTTACAGGAATCGCATTAGACGAAGAAGACCAGATTATTGGTTATAAATTCGTAAACCTTGGTAAATTCACAGATTTCGTTAAGAAAGGTGATGAACCAAACGTTGCTTGGGAAAAAGCTCAGGGTCAGTACGGACGTGTTGCTGATGCTGTGAAGATTATTGACCCAAGAGAAGAGTAATCAGACAAAACGCCACAAAAGGTAATTATTATAGGAGGATTTCATAATGGCTTTATTTGAATCATATGAAAGAAGAATTGATAAAATCAATCAGGTTTTAAATAGCTATGGCATTGCTTCTATTGAAGAAGCTGAAAAAATCACAAAAGACGCTGGATTAAATGTATATGACATGATCAAAGGCATCCAGCCAATCTGCTTTGAGAATGCTTGCTGGGCTTACATTGTAGGCGCTGCAATCGCAATCAAAAAAGGCTGTTCAAGAGCAGCAGACGCAGCAGCAGCAATCGGTGAAGGTCTTCAGGCTTTCTGTATCCCAGGTTCTGTAGCTGACCAGCGTAAAGTAGGTCTTGGACATGGTAACTTAGGAAAAATGTTACTGGAAGAAGACACAAAATGTTTCGCATTCTTAGCTGGACACGAATCTTTTGCAGCAGCAGAAGGTGCTATCGGTATTGCTGAAAAAGCAAACAAAGTTCGTAAAGAGCCTCTGCGTGTTATCTTAAATGGTTTAGGAAAAGACGCTGCTCAGATCATTGCACGTATCAACGGATTTACCTATGTTGAAACAGAATATGATTACTACACAGGCGAATTAAAAGAAGTATTCCGCAAATCCTACTCTGAAGGACTTCGTGCAAAAGTAAACTGCTACGGTGCAAATGATGTTCGTGAAGGTGTTGCTATCATGTGGAAAGAAGGCGTTGACGTTTCTATCACAGGTAACTCCACCAACCCAACACGTTTCCAGCATCCAGTTGCAGGTACATACAAAAAAGAATGTATCGAAGCAGGAAAGAAATACTTCTCCGTTGCTTCCGGCGGTGGTACAGGACGTACACTTCACCCAGACAACATGGCAGCAGGTCCTGCTTCCTACGGTATGACAGATACATTAGGACGTATGCACTCTGACGCACAGTTTGCTGGTTCTTCTTCTGTACCAGCTCACGTTGAGATGATGGGCTTAATCGGTGCAGGTAACAACCCAATGGTTGGTATGACTGTTGCAGTTGCAGTTGCGATCGAAGAAGCTGCTAAAGAAGGTAAATTCTAATTACAGAAGTGAAAAACCTTGATTTTTTAAGGGACTTCTCAAGTCGTAGTTGGGCTTGGGGAGTCCTGTTTTTTGTTTAAAAGACTATAAAAGCCACATTTGAGTTTAGGGGGTGCTGACATTTCTTTCAGCGGTTAGCCAGCTCATTGTATTTGACTGAACCCGTTTGGAAACTGTTATAATATATCAAAGGAGGGATTGCATTGTCAGAAGGAATTGCATATCAAAACAAAGATATTGAGTTTAAGCTGATGAGCGAAACTTACAAGGAAAAATCTTTTGAGGCTTACGGCTTAAAACTACCAAAGATTAAGGCGGTACTGCCTACAAATTTGCCAGCAGTTTTGGCAAATGAAATGCGTATCGACAATGTGTTTCTATTGGAAGATGACTCTGTTGCTATCGTAGACTATGAATCAGAGGATAAGGCTTCTAATCGTGTGAAATATGTGAATTACATTGGCAGGATTATGCAACGATATGACTCCCAGAACCAAGTCATACCTAAACTTCGTATGATTGTAATCTATACGGGAGACGTGGAAACAGCAGAAGATACATGGGAATTACCATGCTTGACTTTGAAAATGGAGCAGGTATTCATTCGTAGTCTGCCAGATGCTGAAATCTATCAATCTATTAAAAAGAAACTGGATAACAATGAAACTTTATCAGATAAGGAGCTTATGCAGCTTATTATTCTTCCACTTGCCAAGAAAGGCAAAGAAGAAAAACAGAAAATGATTGAGCAAGTAGTAGACCTGGCTAAACAGATTGATGATGAAAATATGCAGGCATTTGTTATCACAGGTATTCTGGTGAGCAGTGATAAGTTCATAGACAGAGATTATGCAAAGTCAGTAAGGAGGTATTTGAGTATGACAAAAGTATTCCAGATATTAGAAGAAGAAAAGCAGGAGGCTGTGAACCTTGCTAGAAAAGATGAAAGGGTACAGATTGCAGAGAACTTTATTAAAGCAGGTGCAGATGACCTTATGATTATGAAAGGTACTGGCTTAACCAAAGAGGAACTTGAGGAAATCCGTAACAACATGCCGACAACAAAATAGGGTATTAAGAGCAGACTACTATTTACTGATATGTATTTGGTAGCTTTTCTCATTCCATTTAGTAAAGGAGGGTAAAAGCCACTTGTGGCAAGGTTGACGGTTTCCGCTGAGGAATGATATACTATTGCCAAAGGTATAGAGAAAGGGGATCCAGCAATGGATAATGAAAAGGTAATGGAACAGACTTCTAAAGATATTGAGGAAGAAAAGAAAACTTTTCGTGATTGGGTAGTAGAGCATAAGGCTCAGCTTGCTCTTGCAGGTGTAGGTGTTGCAGGGGTGATAGCCACAATTGTTGGTATCAAGAACAAAGATGCTCTTGTAGATGTATGGGAGTCATTGAAGGAGCAAATAGATAAGAAGGAGTTGGAAAAACTCATACAAAAAAGAGAAGCTGTTCATCGAGATCTTTTGAATACTGATTTGGATATGGAGTATAGAGGAAGATGTTGGGACAGACTTCTTGATTTGGATAAAGTTATAGGTGAAAAGCAGTGGAAGGGAAAAGAGTATGGATATCCAGTTTATAGCGGACATGGACCTTATCTGCTTAATGGTGATTGAGATTAACAAAATAAGGCATCAGAACAGGCTGTCATTTACAGAGATGTATCTGGCAGTCTGTTTCTGTGTTTAGGATGTGGCATATTCATAAAAATTCTTGTTGTTTATTTATTGTTTTTTATGCGATATACTAAAGCCAGAGGTGAACAATATGCATAATAAAATTTTAATGGTTGATGATGACAGAGAATTATTGAAAATGTTGAGCCGCTATTTTACATGGAAGAATTATGTGGTAATCACTGCAGAAAATGGGATAGAAGCATTGGAGAAGATAAATACAAATCCGGATATTATTTTATTGGATGTAAATATGCCGGGAATGGATGGGATAGAAGTATGCAGACGAATCAGGGATACTGTTTCCTGTCCCATTATTTTTCTAACTGCAAAAGTAGAAGAACAGGACAGGGTAATGGGTCTGCTGTCAGGCGGAGATGATTATATTTTGAAGCCATTTAGTCTGAAAGAATTAGATGCCAGAATCATCGCCCATTTAAAACGTGAAGAGCGGCTGCGAAGAAAGACAGAACAGCGGTTTTATGGAGATTTGGTCATTGATTATGCCTGTAAGCAGGTGCAAATCAAAGGGCAGAGCGTGGAACTTACGAAACTGGAATATGAAATCATTGAATTTTTGTCCATGAACCCTGAAATCGTGTTTGAAAAAGAACGAATCTATGAAAAGATTAACGGATATGATGCAGAAGGGGACAGCAGGGTGGTCACAGAGCTGATTCGCAGAATCCGCAAGAAGATAAAAGTGTATACAGAACATGAATATATTGAAACAGTCTGGGGGATGGGATATAAATGGAGAAAATAAAAAATCTTTCTTTAAGAAAAACCATTGTTTTGTATATGACAATCAGTTTGCTGGTTTGTTTTTTCCTTTCAGTATTGATTGTAAGAACGGCAATTACTGTACAAAATAACATTTGGTGGAAATATGTTGACTGGGAAAAATATTTTGAAATGACAGAAGAGGATGCCAGATATGTAACAGATGTTCCAAGACCTCACTCTTATGAAATGGAAAAATTAGACTACCATATATCAGAGATTTGCGATTTCCTTCAGACCTTTACAGTGATTATTCTATCTGTTGTAGGAAGTATTATTGCAGTGTTTCTTTTTTATAAGCATAAATTAAAAAATCCCATTGAAGAGTTGGAACTGGCATCCCAGCAAATTTGCCATAATAATCTGGATTTTCATGTGACTTATGAGAATCAGGATGAAATGGGAAGGTTATGCCGGGAATTTGAGCGGATGCGGGGGCAGCTTGCCCAAAATAATCACCAGTTGTGGAAGACTATAGAAGAAGAGAAGGCGCTGCGGGCTGCCATTGCACATGATGTACGTTCTCCTTTATCTGTTTTGGAGGGATATCAGGAAATGCTTTCGGAGTATCTCTTACAAAAAGAGATAGAGCGGGAACAGATTCAGGAAATGGTAAGTGAGAGCAGAAAACAGATTGCGCGCATGGATGCATTTGTAGAAACCATGCGGAAAATGAGCAGCCTGGAAGCCAGAGAGCTGGTAATAGGGGAGATTACATATGAGCAGTTGCAAACAGAGATACAGGCAGAAGTAAATATTCTGGAGAAGAAATCTGGAAAACGCTGTCATTTATGCGGTGCGGCAACAAAAGAAACATTTATGGGAGATAAGGAAGTAATTTTGGAGGTTACAGAAAATCTCCTGTCAAATGCGCTCCGCTATGCAAGGAAAGAGGTAGAAATCAAAGTGTACCTTACTGCCTCAGAATTAAAAATCATGGTTAAAGATGACGGAGCAGGATTGCAGGCAGACAGAGAAGCGGTTACGAAATTGTTTTATCAGCAGAATATAAAAGATAGCCTGAAGCACACAGGAATGGGAATGTATATCAGCAGATTGTATTGTGAAAAACATGGGGGACGGTTACTTTTGGAAAATGAAGAGAATGGAGGCGCTGTGATAACAGCGGTATTTCATCGGATTGCGTAAGCGATCCGATTTTTTTCTTTATAGGAAACTTTCTTTGATTGTCTTTTTGTTGTGATTTGTGCTATATGCTGGTGATAACAAAGAGAGGAGGCAAATCTATGATTGCTATTTTTAAAAGAGAGGTTAAGAATTATCTAAAAAGACCTTTATTCTGGATTGGGATTGCGCTTGTTATTTATGGGGTATTTGATGCAACAAGCCCTTATCTGACAACACACTACCTGGCGCCAGGAGAGAAAATCGTCAATGACTATCCTGATTCCATTCACTCAGGAGATGTTTATGAAGGGTATATTCCTGCCAGTCCGAAAAAACATCGGGAGCTATGGCATGAAAAGATAAAACAAACATTGATGGATGAATTTGAAATGTCAAATTCACAAGCGCAGGATGTTATTGTAAAACTGGAGGATATGGATTTGGAAGAAGCCGAAGCATATCTGGAAAAAGAATATGATTGGTATGGAACAAGATATCTGTATGAGGATACTACTTACTATAAAGGCTCACCAGAAGAAATGAATGCATATCTGGATGAAAAACTGGAAACAAAGACTTTTTCCTTTTATTATTCCCGGAAATTTGCTGATTTTACTGGTCTGTTTATGGGATTTTTTGCAACGATTCTGTTGTCTGTTTTGTTTTTACAAGATACGCGAAAACATACTTATGAACTGCTTCATACAAAACCAATTTCTGCTGGCAAGTATATACTAGGAAAAGTAAGTGCAGGATTTGCAGTTTGCCTGCTGGTTCTTGCAATTTTGAATGTACTGTTTTGGCTTCTGTGTTTCATTTATACAAAAGACAGTGGGCTTGAAGTAAGATTGTGGGATTTTCTGGTTTCTACTGCACTTTATATAGTACCAAACATGTTGATGATTGTAAGTGTGTATACCTTGATTTCACTTTTATTTAAAAATCCACTTCCAGGAGTGCCACTTTTGATTCTTTATATGGTGTATTCCAATATGGGAGGAAGAAATGCAGAAGGAGTTTATGGGTATTGGGGCAGGCCTCTGGCAATTATGGTACGGTTTCCGGGGCAGCTTTTTGATACCACTGTGCCACCTATGGCACTTGTAAATCAAAGCTTTCTAATACTTGCATCTGTAGTAATTATTCTGATTTCTGTTCAGATTTGGAGAAGGAGGCGGATGTAAATGAAGAAAGAACTGAAAATTGTACTGCCCTTTTATAAGGTTGCTTATGCGATTTCTTTTGTTGTGATTTTAAGTCTGATTCGTGGCGTCACGTATACTCACGAAGTAGGGATTGCAATAGAAGCGCCTTTTGCAATATTGACTGCTGTTTTTTGTGCAGATACCTATGTGCAGGAAATCAGGAGTAAGCGCTTTGAAGTCCATAGACTCTATCCCTTAAAAAAGAGATTTTTTTCTATGACAAAGCGTCTGGTAATACAGGAACTGTTTTTGTTACTGCTTGCGGTGGCAGGATATGGGCTGTTTTTTGTTTTTCAAAAACCAATGACACATCCGGGGACAAAAAGTGAATGGACACAGTTTGCTGCTTACTTTTTTGCAATTACTGTTACAGTATTTTTTTGGAGCGTATTAGCCAATACGCTGTCCATGGTTTTGCGTAATATGTGGATGGGAATTGGAGGATGCCTGATCATATGGATTGCAACGAATTCCACAGGTGGAGATAAGCTTTTGGGAGCCTGGAATTTATTTTCATACTCCTTTAGAAACATCGAAAATGCCACCGATTTTACGTGGATGTATGGAAAAGTTTTATGCCTTGGTATTGGGCTGATTTTACTGGCTGCATTGCCGGAAATCATAAGAAAGAGAGGATAAGTTTATGAGTATTCATATTGAGGATTTAACGGTAAGATTTAAAAATGGTGTAACAGCTATCAATCATGGGGATTTAGACATTCCAAAGGGAATCTTTGGGTTACTGGGGGAGAACGGAGCGGGTAAGACCACTCTTATGAGGGTCTTAACAACCATATTAAAACCTGTAAGTGGAAGAGTTACCTTAAACGGTATTTTGTACAGTGAAGGGAATTATGAAAAAATTCAAAGAAAAATAGGGTATCTTCCACAGGAAATTGACCTTTATCCCAATTTGACAGTTCAGGAATGTCTGGAGTATATGGGAGATTTGGCTGGAATTCCAAAGGAGGAATGCAGGAAAAGGATTTCATATTATCTGGAAAAAACCAGTCTTACAGAACACAGAAAAAAGAAAATGAAACAATTATCCGGTGGTATGAAAAGGCGGGTGGGGTTAGTGCAGGCGCTTTTAAATGAGCCGGAATTTCTGATTGTGGATGAACCGACTACAGGATTAGACCCGGAGGAACGGATTCGTATCCGCAATCTGCTGGTAGATTTTTCTGAAAACAGAACGGTTTTGTTTTCCACCCATGTGGTAGAGGATTTAGCCGCTACGTGCAACCAACTTGCTATTATGCATAAAGGTATTTTTTTATATGCTGGTTCTATGAAGAATTTGGCAGAGAAAGCACAGGGCAAAATTTGGATTTGTAAAGTGCAGGATGAGGCAAAGGCAAGAGAAGTAGAAGGTAAGTATCGTATTACGTCAAAACAATATGTGGAGGGTGGGCTGCAGTTAAGGCTTATTTCAGAAACGCAGCCGAAACTGGAATGTGTGTCCGTTCCGGCTACTTTGGAGGATGCTTATATTTATGTGACGAATCAAGAAATGAAAAAGAAGTAGAGGTGGGATTTTTTTTGTTTTTCTGATATAATGAAAAGAAAGTTCAGTATGAAAAATATGGACGAGGTGATGATATGGAAAAACAAAAAAAGAAACTCCCCGTAGGGATTGAAAATTTCAAAGAACTACAGAGAGAAGGCTTTTACTATGTAGATAAAACAAATCTTATCAAAGAACTTCTTGCAGGATGGGCAAAGGTGAATCTTTTCACGCGGCCCAGACGTTTTGGAAAGTCCTTGAACATGAGTATGCTGAAAAGTTTTTTTGAGATTGGAACAGACAAGGAACTTTTTCAAAACTTGAATATTGCAAAGGAGACTGTTCTTTGTGAGGAATATATGGGGAAATTTCCTGTAATATCCATTTCACTGAAAGGACTGAATGCAGATTCTTATGAGAAAGCACTGGAACTGGCAGTTCAGAATACACGTGGAGAAGCAAGGCGGTTTCAGTATCTGTTAGACAGTGACCGGCTTACTTCCTATGACAAGGAAGCGTTTGTGGAGCTTTTGCAGAAGAATATGACAGAAGGAACTTTATGCAGTAGTTTAAAAATTCTGTCAGAACTATTGGAAAAACATCATGGCTGTAAGGTGATTCTCCTTATTGATGAATATGACGTGCCTCTGGCAAAAGCCTTTGAACGTGGCTATTATGATAAAATGGTATTGCTTATCCGGAATATGCTGGAACATGCTTTGAAAACAAACGATAGTTTGAAATTTTCGGTTCTGACTGGTTGTATGCGTATTTCTAAAGAGAGTATTTTTACAGGATTAAATAATTTGAAAGTTTTGTCTATTGCAGAAGTGCAGTTTGATGAAGCGTTTGGCTTTACAGACAGAGAAGTACGAGAAATGCTGGAATACTATGGCCTTTCTCATCATTATGAAGAGGTAAAGGAATGGTATGACGGTTATCAATTTGGAAATGTGGAAGTGTATTGTCCATGGGATGTTATTAATTATTGTGATGCACTGCGGACAGATAAGGATGTGCAGCCTCAGAATTACTGGTCCAATACCAGCAGTAATGAAGCAGTCAGACGGTTTATCAGGGAAGCAGATAAAGTTTCTGTTAGGCGGGAGATTGAGTGTCTCATAGCAGGTGAAACAATTACGAAAGAAATCCATCAGGAACTGACATATAAAGACATGTATGCTTCCATTAATAATTTATGGAGTGTTCTGTTTACAACAGGATATCTTACGCAAAGAGGAAAACCGAAAGAAAACTGTTTTCAGCTTACCATTCCCAATATGGAGATTCGCAATATTTTTACAACACAGATTATGGACTTTTTTAAAGAGAACGTATCAAAAAATGGAGATGCTTTAAGAAAATTTTGTGAAGCTCTGAAAAATGGAAATGCAGAAGATGTAGAAAAACAGCTTTCTGAATATCTGAGGAAGACAATCAGCATTCGCGATACTTTTGTAAAAAAGCAGATGAAGGAGAATTTTTATCATGGTATGTTACTGGGCATTCTGGGATTTGAAGATACCTGGAGTGTTTCCTCTAATCGGGAATCCGGGGATGGATACAGTGACATTTTGGTGGAAACAGATGATGGAGAAACTGGCATCTTATTGGAATTAAAATATGCAGAAGATGGAAATCTGGATGCTGCATGTGAAAAAGCCCTGAGGCAGATAGAGCGGAGAAAATATGAGGAAGCATTATTAGATGAGGGTGTGATTCACATTTGGAAATATGGAATTGCATTTTATAAAAAGCGTTGCTGTGTAAAAATGGCTGGTGTGGAAAATAATTAAATTTGCAGAAAAGGAATATTTATACCGTTCTAACTCAACCACTGAGCTGGAACGGTATAAATATTTTTTCGTGAATGGATTCCCGTTGTTATCATTACCTCAAAAACATTCGTAAAAATTTTTCATGAATCTTCTCATAGGGCTGATACCGCATAGGTAGGTCTATCCAGGTTTTCTTATCCACAATACTTTTATAATGAGAGAAGGTCTGGAAACCATCTTTTCCATGATAAGAGCCCATACCGCTTTCTCCAAAACCTCCAAAGCCCATCTCACTGGTAGCCAGATGAATAATGGTATCGTTGATGCATCCGCCTCCAAAGCTGCACTGAGAAGTTACTTTTTTTGCAATTTGTCTGTCCGAAGTAAAGAGATACAGGGCAAGAGGATGCGCCATGGAATTTATTTTCGCAATAGCGCTGTCCAGGGAATCATAGGTGAGTACCGGAAGCACAGGACCGAAGATTTCTTCCTGCATAACAGGATCCTCAAAGGTCACAGAATTCATAAGGGTCGGTTCAATTTTTAATAAATCTTTCGCAGAGTTTCCTCCATGAACTACCTTTTCCGGCTGAATAAGTCCTGAAATTCTGGAAAAATGTTTTTCGTTGATGATCTTTCCGTAAGCCTTATTGGAAAGGGGATGGTCTGTAAACTGCAGGGAGATTTGTTTTTTTAGTTCTGCTACAAGGGCATCCTGAATAGAAGCATCGCAGTAAATATAATCAGGAGCTACACAGGTCTGACCGCAATTTAAAAATTTACCGAATACAATCCGTCTGGCTGCCAGTTTCAGGTTGGCAGATTTTTCCACAATACAGGGACTTTTTCCGCCTAATTCTAAGGTGACAGGGGTAAGGTGTCGGGAAGCGCTTTTCATAACCTCACGCCCTACATTTTGGCTTCCGGTGAAGAAAATATAATCAAAATGTTGCTCCAGAAGACAGGTATTTTCCGCACGTCCGCCCGTTACCAAGGCAACGTATTCGTCCCGGAAACAATCCTGTATGATTTTCTCCATAATTTTACCGGTATTTGGAGAATAGGCGCTTGGCTTTAGAATGACTGTATTTCCAGCGGCAATGGCATCCACCAGAGGGTCTATGGTAAGAAGAAAGGGATAATTCCAGGGACTCATAACCAGAACCACACCATAAGGGGATGGTTTTTTGTAGCTTCTGGAGTGAAACTGAGCCAGAGGTGTGTGGACTGTTTTTTCTTTTGCATAGGAGCGGATATGCTTCAGCATATAATCGATTTCACTGAGCACCAGACCCACCTCGCACATATAGCCTTCAAATCGGCTTTTTCCCAAATCTTGTTTTAAAGCATGGATAATGGCAGTTTCTTGTTTTTGTATACATGATTTCAGCTTTTTTAATGCATGGATTCTGTAGTTGACATCCAGAGTTACACCTGAATAAAAAAAATGGCGTTGTTTTTTCACAAGTATTTGAATTTCATGTTCCGTCATATTTCCTGTACCTCACTTTTCATTTTTGATTCATGTTCATTGTTTTTCTTCCTGATTCTCGTATACATTTTTGCTTATTTCTTCTCCTAACCAAATGGAAACAAATGTTTCCACTGCCATAATACGTGTTTCAAAATTTTCGTATGTCTTAAAAAATTCTTTAACAGAAAACTCTCCCCATTGTAAATATTTGTAAAAGGTAAGAAGAATAGGAAATATGGAGACTAAGATAAAAGTGCATAATGTTGCAATTCCCATTCGTTTTCTTATCGTTCTGGTTTCTGTTCTTTGCTGTAGGGAACATCCAATCAGATACCCAACTGCAAACTCTCCAAACAATAAAAATGGATAATAAATAAAAAACACGATAACAAGATTTGGTAATGCTAAATATGACAGCCAGAACATTGTAATACATCCTACATAAATCCAAAATGGAAGCAAATCTTTTATTAACTTTTTCATTTTTTCCTCAATTAATAATATTTATAAAAATTATAAGTATGCCTGAAGGAATTTGTCAAGTTTCTTTTAAAAGGTTTAAGAAGGCTTTTCACAAAGGTAGCCAGCGCATTTCACATGTGGTAGAATAAAGTATCAGATAATACAGAGCGGACAGAAAAGGAGGTATTTATGAGAAAAGGTAAAAAAATTTATGTGATGGGTCTTTTGGTACTTTTGATACTGGGGCTGTGCGCCTGCGGGCAGAAGGAGGAAACAGCCAGGGATGTTGCCACAAATGAAGCTGGCTATACCAGTGCAGCTTCATTTGAACAGGAGAAAGGGTCAGTAGAAGCAGTTGCAGACACTGCAGAAGGAGCGCAGGAGAATGGGGAGCAGGTAAAAGCTCCAAATACCAGTCAGAAGTTAATACGGTATCTGGACTATACCATTGAAACAAAAGAGTTCGATACCTTTGTTCAGGAGCTGGGAGGATTGGTCAGCACTGCAAAAGGGTATGTGGAACAGTCCGAAGTTTCTCAAAATGAACCCCAAAGCCATGCCCAGGGAAAACGGTATGCTTCTTACACGTTGCGGATTCCGGCAGACGGGCTTGAAGCTTTTAAACAGGAGTTACAGGAAAAAGGGACAATTACAAGGCAATCAGAGCGCGTAGAGGATGTGACTTTGAATTATGTAGATGTAGAAAGCCACATCACAGCCTTAAAAACAGAACAGGAAAGCCTCTTAAAAATGCTGGAGCAGGCAGATACCATAGAAACCATTCTGGCAATTCAGAATCAGCTCACCCAGGTGCGGTATCAACTGGAGAGCTATGAGTCCCAAAAGAGAACGTATGACAATGACATAAATTACAGCACCGTTTACGTTTATGTTCAGGAGATAGAACGGGAGAGCCGGAATACAGATACTTATGGAGGAGAACTTTTGGAGAAGCTGTCTGGAAATTTCCAGGGAATTTTAACAGGACTTCGTTCTTTTTCACTGTGGTTTCTAGGGGCAATGCCTTACTGGATTCTACTGGGGCTGCTTTTGGTGATTTCCTGGGCGGTATATAGAAAAGTAATGAAGAAAAAACGAAAAGCACATGAAAAAGATCCGGAAGAAAGAACAGAAGAAAAACAAGAGGAATAAAAGGTATGAATGAGGCATTTTTAAATCAGATGACGGAGTTTATTTTTGTAGAACATAAACTGCAAAAGGCAGACATTATTTTTATACCGGGAAGCGGTCATCCACAGCTTGCAGAGGAGGCAGCACATTTGTATAAACAGGGGCTTGCGCCATGGATTTTGCCCTCCGGACGGTATAGCATTACCAGAGGAAAGTTTATGGAAGTGCGGGAAGAGCAGGGTCATTATCCTGGAACTTTTGAAACGGAATGGGAATTTCTGGCGCAGGTGCTAGTGCAAAATAAGGTTCCGAAAGAAGCAATTCTGAAAGAGAATCAGGCTACCTATACCTATGAAAATGCCATTTACTCCAGAAAGGTAACAGACCAGATGAGGTTGGAAGTAAAACGGGCAATTCTCTGCTGCAAACCTTATCATGCCAGAAGATGCCTCTTATATTATCAGCTTTTGTATCCAGAGACAGAGTTTTTAGTACATCCCATTACAGAAAGTCCTGTTCGCAGAGAGAACTGGTTTCTCACAGAACAGGGAACCAATCTGGTTTTGGGGGAGATAGAGCGGATTGGAACCCAGTTTCATGAGATTATGAGGGAAATGAGAGAATCCATTGGAAGTACAGAGGAATGAGTCGACAATAGTTTTCGATATATCGAAAACTATTATTGAAAATAAGAAGAGATTACGGTATACTTGGATAAAAAGCTGTATATACTTATACAAAGGAGGTATATCGTAATGATTAAAAGAGAAGAGTACCTGAAAAAAATACGTCCGTTTATGAGTAAAGAAATCGTTAAGGTTCTGACAGGGATAAGACGATGCGGGAAATCGGTTATGTTGGAGCTGATTAAAGAAGATTTGGTTTCACAGGGAATAAAGAAAGAAAATCTTTTCTCAGTAAATTTTGAAACAGGTGCGGTTTCTTATGTGAAATCCCTAGAAGAAACCTATGAGGTTGTAAAAGAGTTTGCTGCAAAAAGAAAAGAAAAAATCTATTTATTTTTTGACGAAATTCAGGAACTTCCACATTGGGAAAAGTTAATCAATTCCATTATGATAGATTTTGATGCGGATATTTATATTACAGGTTCCAATGCAAAAATGCTCTCCGGTGAATTGGCAACGTATCTGGGCGGCCGATATGTAGAGTTTAAAATCTATCCATTTTCTTTCGCAGAAGTATTACAGATGTTACCGGACAAACCGGAAGCAGAGGTTTTTCAGACATATTTAACGAAAGGAGGCATGCCCTTTCTGTATCAGTTTCCTTTTGATGAGATAAGCAGTAAGCAATATTTATGTGATATTTATGATTCCATTGTATTGAAAGATATTGTGCAGAGAAATAAGATTCGTGACATGGAACAATTTAAGAGGGTTCTTCTATATTTTATTGCAGAAATCGGGCATACGTTTTCTGCGGATAATATAATGAAGTATATGAAAAGTGAGAAGCGGACGGTTTCTTCAGAGACACTTTATAATTATATTGATTATTGTAAAACTGCATGTTTGATTCATATGGCTGCAAGAGAAGATGTAATAGGAAAGAAATTGCTTAAATTTCAAGAAAAATCCTATCTTACAGACCATGGAATCCGTGAGGCAATCTATGGAAATAATATGCGCGACATTCAGCAGATTTTGGAGAATATTGTGTATATGGAGTTGCTTCGAAGAGGCTATGATGTCTATATTGGGAAGGTAGGGCAGAAAGAAGTAGATTTTGTGGCACGATCAGGTGCAGATAAATGTTATGTACAAGTAACCTACTTATTGGCAAATGAGGAAACGGTGGAGAGAGAATTTTCTGTTTTGGAACAAATTCCAGATAACTATCCCAAATATGTTGTATCCATGGATGAGATAAACAGGGGGCGTAACGGAATCAAACATATGAATATCAGAAAATTTTTATTGATGGAACATTATATGTAGTAGAACATATATACTAAAAAAACAGGTGCTATACACCCAATCGGGCAGTATAGCGCCTGTTTTGTATCAGCATTTATATGGTTTTTCTATATGCAGCAATACTCTGTAAGATACGCTGTCTGGCTTTGGCTGCCTGCTCCTTTGGCAGGTTTTCCATGCCTTTCAGGGGATATTCCAATCCAAGTTCCTGGTATTTCTGTTCTCCCATATTGTGATAAGGAAGAACCTCCAGTCCTTTTATATTTTTGTGTGCAGCAATGAGTTTTCCCAAATCATCTAACTCCTGGGGGCTGTCCGTGATGCCCTCCACAATCACATGACGGATGATTACACAAACTTTTTGCCTTTCTGTAAATGAAAGGAAATCCAATACAGGATTCTGGCTGTGGCCTGTGAGCTGTTTATGGCCTTGCGGATTGCTGTGCTTTAAATCCAGAAGAATTAAATCCGTAGAAGCAAGAAGGCGGGCATAGTCGGCTTCTTTTGCGGAACGAAATAAAATTCCTGAGGTATCCAGACAGGTGTGAATGTTCTTTTCTTTCGCTGCCTCAAAAAGTTCTGTGAGAAAGGAAAGCTGCATCAAAGGCTCTCCGCCTGTAACCGTAATGCCACCGTTTACATAGTAAGTCTTATTTTTTTCGTAAAGTTTCAGAATTTCCGAAACGGACATGGGATGACCGCCCCTGGGATTCCAGGTGTCCGGATTGTGGCAGTAAAGGCAGCGCATGGGACAGCCCTGGAGAAAAATCACCAGGCGGATTCCAGGACCGTCTACAGTGCCAAAGGTTTCAACGGAATGCACATACCCAGTGTTTTTAGATTCCACTGTGGAAGGTTCTGGAGATGACTTCATCCTGCTGTTCCTTTGTGAGTTTGTGGAAGTTTACTGCATATCCGGACACACGTACAGTAAGCTGTGGATATTTTTCAGGATGTTTTTGAGCATCCAGAAGGGTTTCTTTTGTAAATACATTTACATTTAAGTGATGTCCGCCTTTTTCGGCATAGCCATCTAATAATCCAACTAAGTTGTCAATCTGAGCGTCACTGATATTCATAGATAATCTCCTTTTTCTGTTAGTTATTTGATTCCAGTTCTACATTTGGTTCGCAGCAGGCGCAATCCGGTTCCAGTTCAAAAGTAATGTCATTGAAGAAAATGGCATCCTCTTTTCCAAGGGCTCCCGGAATAATGGAGAAGGTATTGGAAATTCCATCCTGTGCGTCCAGGAATGGCAGCTTGGAAACAGAGTTCAAAGATGCAACCGCGCCTTTGCTGTCTCTGTGATGCATGGGATTTGCGCCGGGAGCAAAAGCTTCTCCGGCTTTTCGTCCGTCTGGCGTGGAGCCGGTAGCTTTTCCATAGACCACATTAGAAGTAATGGTAAGGATGGAAGTAGTAGGAATACCGCCCCGGTAAGTGTGGTTTGCCTTAATATACTGCATAAATTCGTGGACAATATCATAGGCAATCTCATCCACACGGTCATCATCATTTCCGTATTTTGGGAAATCTCCCTGGGTTTCATAATCCACAACAATGCCATGTTCATCCCGGATGGTTTTTACTTTGGCATATTTAATGGCAGACAGGGAATCTGCCACCACAGAAAGACCGGCGATTCCGGTAGCAAACCAACGGGTGACTTTCTGGTCATGAAGGGCCATCTGCAGCCGTTCATAGCTGTATTTATCATGCATATAGTGTATGACATTTAAGGTGTTTACATACACCTGTGCCAGCCATTTCATCATATCCCGGAAGCGTTCCATGACTTCGTCATATTCCAGATATTCGGAAGTGACAGGGCGGAATTTAGGACCAACCTGTTTTTTGGAAACTTCATCCACACCGCCGTTAATCGCATACAGAAGACATTTGGCAAGGTTTGCTCTGGCTCCGAAAAACTGCATTTCTTTTCCAACGCGCATGGAAGATACACAGCAGGCAATGGCATAATCATCTCCATGAGTTATCCGCATTAAATCATCATTCTCATACTGAATAGAAGAGGAAGCAATGGAGGTTTTGGCACAGTAGCGTTTGAAGTTTCCGGGAAGTCTGGTGGACCATAATACCGTCAGGTTTGGTTCAGGAGCAGTTCCAAGATTGGACAACGTGTGCAGATAGCGATAGGACATTTTTGTTACCATGTGACGTCCATCAATACCCATACCCGCAATGGATTCCGTTACCCAGGTTGGGTCGCCGGAAAACAGGGCATTATATTCAGGGGTTCTTGCAAATTTTACCAGACGCAGTTTCATAATGAAATGGTCTACAAACTCCTGAATCTCTTCTTCTGTAAAGGTTCCTTCCCGTAAATCTCTTTCTGCGTAAATATCCAGGAACGTAGAAGTACGTCCAAGAGACATGGCGGCTCCGTTCTGTTCCTTAATGGCAGCCAGATAACCAAAATACAGCCACTGGATGGCTTCCTGAGTATTTTTTGCAGGGCGGGAGATATCAAAACCATAGATTTTGCCAAGTTCTTTTAAATCTTTTAATGCACGAATCTGTTCAGAAAGCTCTTCCCGCTCTCTGGTAACATCAGAGTACATAATGGTTCTGGTAGAATCTTTTTGCTGCTGTTTATCCTCAATTAAGCGGTCTACACCATAAAGTGCTACTCTGCGGTAATCTCCAATAATGCGGCCTCTGCCATAAGCATCCGGAAGCCCGGTAATAATGTGGCTGGAGCGGCACGCCCGCATTTCCGGGGTATAAGCATCAAAAACACCGTCATTGTGAGTCTTTCTGTGTTTGGTAAAGAACTCTACAATCTGTGGGTCAACCTCATATCCATTATCCTGGCAGGCTTTCATGGCCATGCGGATTCCTCCGTAAGGCTGGAGAGAACGTTTAAAAGGTTTATCTGTCTGAAAACCTACAATGGTTTCTTTTTCTTTATCCAGGTATCCAGGGCCATGGGAAGTAATGGTGGAAATGATTTTGGTATCCATGTCCAGTACACCGCCTTTGGCGCGTTCCTGTTCTGTAAGAGCCAGTACCTGCTCCCATAAATCTTTTGTATTTTGTGTGGGGCCTGCAAGAAACGTTTCATCCTGGTCATAGGGCGTATAATTTTTCTGAATAAAGTCCCTGACATTGATTTCCTTTTCCCAGATACCTCCCAAAAAGGAGTTCCATTCTGTCATCATAATGTGTTCATCCTCCTATATATAGTGGTTAGTCAAATATAACTTTTCGGTTATAGTGGGATTTTATTATACTGGACGGAAATTGTCAAGGAGGTATTTTGTTTAAAATGCGGAACAAAAAAAGAATTCTCTTTTGAAGGGGGATAGAAAAGAAGGGAGCTATATGATAAAATGAAACTACAAAGTGACAGAGGAAGTGAAGAATATGGTTATTTGTCTTATCTTTTTGGTACTCATCCTGGTGGTGAATCTGCCAGCCATTGTACAAAAAAGTCTTGCCGGTAAATTGGTATATGGAGATTATAGTACAGAAAACGGCCAGTTAAAAATGATTGAATGGTTTAAGCTCTACCCACTTAAAAAATTATTATTGGCTTTGTTATGGCTATTTTGTGCATATATCTCCATAAGAAGAGTGGAAGTATTTTGGAATGAAAAATATCAGGGATTAATTTGGATTGAATTATTTTTCATTGGATTTACCTTACTAAGTGCATATAAAATATGGAAATATATTAAAACACCGTATCATTGTGCGATTGTTTTAAAAAAGTTTTATTCCAAGGAAGAACTGGAACGTGAGCTTAGAGGCGAAAAATTTGAATGTGTTCAATTTGAAAATGCCATATTGCAAAAAGCAGTCCGCATGTTTGACAGCAAAAACTGGTTAATTATAAACGGGATACTCTATGCTAAAAAGTATATGACAGATTTCAAATATATGTTTATGGGGAATACGAATAACATATGGATTACATATTATGGCGGTAAAGGTTTGATTCTCCCTTTCTCAAGCACTGATTTATCAGGAGATAGAGGGGAAGAAGTGAAACAAGTGTTACAGCGCATTATGGAAAAGTTTCAATGAAAAAAGAGCGTTGCTTCATAAGGAATCACACACCTATGGAGCAGCGCCCATTTTTATGTTAAGCGTTATCTGATTTAGAGGAATCCGCTAATTCTTCCGGTACGGTATACTGGTCAGGGTCTTTGGCATCTTCTTCCTGGGCAGGTTCGTATTTGGCAAATACTCTACGGAAAATCATGGATTCAATATAAGCTACCACGGCAAATCCAAGAAGCATCCACAGCATACTTCCATACACCAATGTGGTGGTAGTTAGGAAAGTAAGAAATCCCAATGCAATAGGAAGTGCAATCACTAAAATGGTCCATGGCAGATTTAAAATTGCAATCAACAGAGAATTTTTGAAAATATTTTTAATGTTGTTTTCAAATCGCGCTGTATATGGAAATATGTAGGATAAAATCATTAAGTAAAAAATAATCAAGGCTCCAATTAAAACGCGGAAAAGATTGCTCATATTTTCCGGAAGGAGAGAAGCTGCCTGATAATCTACGAAAACGAAAATACCAAGGACTGCCATAATCAGCCAGATAATGGTAGATTGTTTGAAATTTTCTTTAAATGCTTTTAAGAAACCTTTAAAGATATAGGATTCTTCCCCGCGCACCATTTTCATGGTAATGGTGTATAACGCAGTGATAGAAGCTCCTGCTGTAACAATGGGAAGACAGCAGATAATGCACATTACATTTAAAATCATTAAGTCGCATACCTTAGACAGAAACCGCATAATGGGGCTGTCAAGATTAAATAATCCGTTCATAAGTCATTTCCTTTCTAGTTGTCATGAAAATCTTTGTTATTATGTTCCCCGGATTCGGGAAGGTAGATGTGTACAGATTCGATTCGGTTTCGTTCTACCTTATCTACCACAAGCCGGATGCCGGATTCGGTTGTAACCGATTCCCCTTTTTCCGGAAACCGGTCTAATTGTTCAATAATGTAGCCGCCAATGGAATCATAGTCATCAGATTCAATATCCAGATGCAGAACTTCGTCCAAATCATCCAGGCGGGCAGAACCAAGAGCCAGGTATTCTTTTCCGGGGAGAATTTCCGTTAAATCGTCCTCTTCTTCTATATCATATTCGTCATGAATATCACCAACGATTTCTTCCACTAAATCTTCCAGGGTCACAATGCCCGAGGTAGCGCCGTATTCGTCCAGCACTACAGCGAAGGAAACAGAATGTTCCTTCATTTCCATCAACAGTTCAGAAGTCTTTTTGTACTCATAAGTAAAATAAGCCTCCCGAAGAATTTTCCGAAGGGTAAAATCTTTCTGATCTGTAAGCAGAAGATCCTTTACATTTATAATACCGATGATATTGTCTGTGGTTTCTTCAAACACAGGAAATCTGGTATGCTTTTCCTCACGGAACAGTTGAATCAGGTCTTCATAACTGCTGTTGACATCAGCAAAAGTTACATCAATCCGGGGAACCATCACATCCTGTGCCTGGGAATCTCCGAAATCAAATACATTGTAAATCATCTGTCGTTCTTCTGTTTCAATGACACCTTCTTTATGTCCCACGTTTACCAGGGTGCGAAGCTCATGCTCTGTGATGGTGTTTCCTTTTACACTGTCATCTACCCGCAAAAGAGTCAGCACACCTTTTGCCATTTTGTTGACCAGGAAAATCACCGGGGTCAGTAAAAACATAAGAAAATGAATGATTCTGGCGTAGGAAAGAGCCATTTTTTCTGCATGAAGAGAAGCCATGGTCTTAGGTGTGATTTCACCAAAAATCAAAACCAGAAGGGTGATAATACCAGTGCTGATACTTACTGCCGCATTGCCAAAAAGCCTCATGGTGATGGTTGTGGCAAGGGAAGATGCACTGATGTTTACAATGTTGTTGCCAATGAGAATCGTACTCAGTAGTTTGCCGGAGTCCTCTATTACGGTTAAGAGAATGGAGGACCGCTTATCACCCTGCTCGGCCAGAGACTGGATACGAATCTTGTTTACGGTTGTCATAGAAGTTTCTGCTGATGAAAAAAATGCTGATAAACAAATAAGTATAATCAGAGCCAGAAACTGTATGGCGTCACTGGAATCCAATATGTTCAACTCCTTTATAAAAAATATAATCATAGCTTTAAGCTATACAGAATAATATACATGATTTCCTTTGAGATTGCAAGAAAGCAACAGGAAAAAAGTTGATTTAAGGGGTGTCAGAAATAAAAAAACTGTGATATAATGGGCGGTAACAAAAAGATTGTGTTTGAAAATGAGGGATGAATATTCATGAATAGAAATAAAAAAACTTTACATAAAGCAGCAGTAAACGTACTGGGATTTACACTGGCTTCCGTTATGACTGCGGGAACCGTGGGAGAACTTGCAGCGCCGGTTCCGGTGTGGGCAGCCCAGACACAGGATCAGGAAGTGAAAAAGACGGTTTATCTCAACGGAAGTGCAAAGGCGTCAGATACAGCCGATGGAAGTACAGAAGAAAAGGCGGTTTCTTCTTTTGCCAGGGCACTGAAATGTGCAGGAGAAAATGGTGTGATTCTGGTTTCCGGCACGGTTATGATAGATGAGAAAACAGAACTGGAAATTCCGTCTAATGTTACGATTAAAAGAGCAGAGGGATTTGAAGGTAAGCTCGTCAAAATAACTGGAAAAGGAACTCTGACAATTTTCGGAGCCGGAATTCAGGCAGAGGATGTAGATACAGATTCTGCAGAAGCGGGAAAGGCTGCTTTTCAAATAAAGACAGCAGAGGAAGAAAAAGAACCGGAGGCTCAGCAGCCAGAGGCGCCACAGGAAACTCCAGAGACCGAAAAGCAGGATGTACCTCAGGAGGAACAAAAACCTCAGCAGCCGGAGGCGCCGGAAACAGAACCAGAGGCAGAAACACCGGAGAAAGAGCCGGAGACAGAACACTCTGAAACACCAGAGGAGAGGCCTGAGCAGCCACAAACACCGGAACAGCAGCCAGAGACAGAAGTTCCGGAAGAGGAAACACCGGAACAACAGCCTGGTGAAACCCAAAAGCAGGAAGCTGTTTTGCAGATTCCTCAAAAGCTGGTATTTGAGACAAAAGCAGAGTGGGAAGATTTTGCATTTGAGGAAGAGACTGGATTTGCGGGAGAGGGAACTTTTGCGTGGGAAGGAAATACAGATTTAACAGCATATGAAAGTCAGATGATCCTTCGATTTACTCCCAATAATCTGGAAAAATGGGATTATACCGGGATAGAAGGCTGGGAAGAGGATTCTCAAACCGTAGTGCGTAAAATACAGGTATTTGTAGAAGAATTAAAGGAAAACAAAGAGTCTGAGGCAGAACCTGAAACAGAAGAGGACGTGAAGCCGGAAGAACCGCAGAAACCGGAAAACCCGCAGGAAGAATCAGATACAACAGATTCGAAAGAGCCTTCAAAGGAGGAATCCGAAGAAGAGTCCAAAGAGGATGTGACCATTATTCCGGTAGAACCCGCTGTGCCAGAAAAGGAGCAGCAGGAACAGCAGAAACCTTCTGTTGAAAACAGCGCACAGCCGGGAAAACTGGGTGAAGTGGCGCAGGAAGCCCCTGAGGTCATTCCGGTAGGAAGCCTGATTGATGAGTCTGGCGTACAGGTTTCTGCAGACTTTCTTCCATTTTATGTGGACCTTCAGGTAAGCTACAATGATAGTGTCAGCCAGTTGCCGGATGCGGGAATCGGGGAAATCCTTTCCGCCTATGAATTGAAACTGTGGGATTTAAAAGAAGATACAGAGTATCAGATACCGGAAGGCAAGAAGGTAAAAGTACTGATACCTCTGCCGGAAAATGCAGATTGTTATTCTGATTTGTCCATTGCTCATTATCTGGGAAATAATGAGTATGAATATTTCATTTTCGATAAAGAGGGAAAAGTAGGGAATATGACCATTGAAGTAAAAGATGGCGAAGAGTATCTGGCTTTTGAAACAGCTTCCTTCAGTCCTTTTAATGTAGGTGGACATCAGATTGTAGGACCTGGAATCACCAGTCCGGGACACAAGCCCTCAACAGGAACAGGCGGTCAGTCTGTACAGCAGTCAGGACAGCAGCAGTCCCAGCAGAGTAATCATTCCTCTGGACAGAGCAATGCAGCACAATCTTCTCAGGGAACATCTGCAGCACAGAAAAAACCTGGAAACCAGTCAGCAGCTAATACGGGAAGCTCCAACGTAACGGTTATCCATACGGTAAAAACCGGAGATAATACAGAGATTTTACAATATGTACTGTTAGGAGCAGGAGCTTTGGCGCTTGGAACAGGAGCTGTGCTTCTGGGGAAAAAGAAGAAAAAACAGGACAAATAAGGCATGAATACAGAAACCCTTCCATATAGATACATATGGGAGGGTTTTGATATGGAACAGACAATTTCAAAAAATGCAAAGCCTTTACAAATGATGAAAGCGTTACTGCTGTCTTATGCGGTAACCGGCGTACTGCTTCTGGTACTTGCTTTTTTGCTGTATAAAATGGGACTGGGAGAGAGTCAGGTGAACCTTGGGATTTGGCTGATTTACATAGTCTCCTGTCTGACTGGTGGATTTTATATGGGGAAAAAGGCAGAGTCCAGAAGATTTCTCTGGGGAATGGGGCTTGGAGGAAGCTATGCTTTTTTGCTTTTGGCAGTGACCTTTTTGACGGAACATCAGGCAAGAGGAGATATGAAAGAAATGCTGCTTTTGTTTTTCCTGTGTCTTATGGGAGGAACCCTGGGAGGAATGTTATCCTGAAAAAGAAATACTTGCCTGGCAAGGGCAGCTATGCTATAATACCGCTTAGATATCATATCTGAATACTAAATACATAAGGAGGATTATGTGATGGAACATATCAAAACATTAAATACAAAAAGCTTACAGAACACAGTGAAAAAAGGTGGCTGTGGTGAATGTCAGACATCTTGCCAGTCAGCTTGTAAAACTTCCTGTACTGTAGGAAACCAGAGCTGCGAAAATAAATAATCTGTCGTAAGGCGTTCAAATCTGCCACGGACAGCTTTCGCGTGCAGGAACGAATGGGAGCAGCGGCATTAAAGCCGCTGCTTATTTGTTGCGATAAAAATATGCAAAAGAAAGGGGTAACACGGTGATTCATCGTTACAAAAACAATGGATATAACATTGTACTGGATGTAAACAGCGGTTCTGTACATGTTGTGGACGAACTGGTCTATGATATCATAGGACTTTTGGATGAAGGCAAAGATGGGGCTTTTATCCGGGAACATCTGAAAGGACAGTACCAGGAAGAAGAGATTTCCACAGCCCTTGGAGAGATTCAGGAGCTTACCGATGCACAAATGCTTTTTACAGAAGATATTTACAGGGATGCCATCGAACATTTTAAAGAGAGAGAGACAGTGGTGAAAGCTCTGTGTCTGCACATTGCCCATGACTGTAATCTGGCATGCCGCTACTGCTTTGCTGAGGAAGGAGAATATCATGGAAGAAGAGCCATGATGTCCTATGAAGTGGGAAAACAGGCATTGGATTTCCTCATTGCCAACTCTGGAAACAGAAGAAATCTGGAAGTGGATTTCTTTGGAGGGGAACCTCTGATGAACTGGGATGTGGTAAAGCAGTTGGTAGAGTATGGAAGGTCACAGGAAGAGAAATATAATAAGAAATTCCGTTTCACGCTGACTACCAATGGGGTTTTACTGAATGACGAAATTATGGAATTTGCCAACAAAGAGATGGCAAATGTGGTTCTCAGTATTGACGGAAGAAAAGAAGTCCATGATTTTATGCGTCCATTTAGAAAAGGTGCAGGAAGCTATGATCTGGTTGTGCCGAAATTTCAGAAATTTGCCGCAAGCAGGGGAGAAAAGAGTTACTATGCAAGGGGTACTTTTACCCGTCATAACCTGGATTTTTCAGAGGATGTGCTGCACCTGGCAGACCTGGGCTTTGACCAGATTTCCGTAGAGCCGGTAGTAGCAGATGAAAAAGAAGAATATGCTCTTAAGTGGGAAGACGTTCCGAAAATCTGCGAAGAGTATGATAAGCTGGCAAAGGAAATGATTCGCAGGAGAAAAAAAGGAAAGGCCTTTAATTTCTTCCATTTCATGATTGATTTAACAGGCGGTCCCTGTGTTTATAAACGTCTGTCCGGCTGTGGATCAGGAACAGAATATCTGGCAGTGACTCCATGGGGAGATTTGTATCCCTGCCATCAGTTTGTTGGGGAAGAGAAATTCCTCATGGGAAATGTATGGGATGGTGTAAAACGCCAGGATCTTTGCAAAGAGTTTAAAAACTGTAATGTTTATGCAAAGGAAAAATGTCAGGATTGCTTTGCCAAGTTTTACTGCAGCGGCGGCTGTGCGGCAAACTCCTACAACTTCCATGGCTCTATTAATGATGCCTATGATTTAGGCTGTGAACTGCAGCGTAAACGTGTGGAGTGCGCCATTATGTTAAAGGCGGCTGAGGCAGAAGAGGAATAACAGATGGCCATGCGTCATGAAATAAGAATGTAAAGAAGGGAAAGACCATGAAAAAAAACAGAGGCATACTTGTGCTTGTGATGACCGTTCTGGTGACTGCATTTTTGATTTTTACTACAGCAGTGGGATTCGGTCCTACAGGAACAGGTGCTGCAAAAAACATTAAGACTGGACTGGATCTGTCCGGTGGTGTCAGCATTACCTATGAGACCTCCAAAGAAAATCCGGAGCCGGATGAAATGCAGGATACTATTTACAAACTGCAAAAGCGTGTGGAACAATACAGTACAGAAGCGCAGGTATATCAGGAAGGTGAGAACCGTATTATCGTAGAGATTCCTGGTGTAAATGACGCCAATAAGATTCTGGAAGAACTGGGAAAACCGGGTTCGCTGTATTTTATCGCACATAAGGATTCCCAGGGAAATGAGAACTATACACTCAATACCCAGACAGGGGAATATGAGCTTACTAAAACCATTGAAGAGATTGAGGCAGACGGCGGTATTGTGCTGAGCGGTACGGATGTCAAGGATGCCAAAGCGGCAGTCGCAGAGGATGATTTAAAGAATAAAACCAATGTTGTAAGCCTGTCCTTTACAAAAGAAGGAACAAAAAAATTCGCAGAAGCTACAAAGACTGCATACGAAGCAGGAAATGACACCATTGGTATTTACTATGACGGAAGCTTTGTCAGTGTGCCAAGTGTACGGGCTGAAATCGAAAATGGAAGCGCGCAGATTGACGGTATGAAAGATGCCCAGGAGGCAGAAAATCTGGCTTCCACTATTCGTATCGGTGGCCTGAAGCTGGAGCTTACAGAACTGCGTTCCAGTGTTGTAGCTGCACAGCTTGGTGAAGAAGCCATTTCCACCAGTTTGGTAGCAGCAGCTATTGGTCTGGCTTTGATTATTCTGTTTATGATTGTTGTATACAGAATTCCGGGATTAGTATCCGGTATTGCGCTGGTGATTTATGTATGTCTGGATTTAATTGCATTAAATGCCTTTGACCTGACTCTGACCTTACAGGGAATCGCCGGTATTATCCTGTCTATTGGTATGGCGGTAGATGCCAATGTTATTATTTACGCCCGTATTCAGGAAGAAATTGCAGCGGGAAAAAGCGTAAGAACTGCTTTGCAGGCTGGCTTTAAAAAGGCGTTTTCTGCAATCTTTGATGGAAATATTACAACCTTAATCGCAGCGTTTGTATTAAACTGGCTGGGCTCCGGTACGGTAAAAGGCTTTGCTCAGACGCTGGCTCTTGGTATTGTGCTTTCCATGTTTACTGCATTAGTAGTATCCAGATTCCTCATGTACGCTGCTTACGCAGCTGGTGTAAGAGATGAGAAATTCTATGGCAAGAGAAAAGAAAGAACACCAATCCGCTTCTTACAGAAGAGAAAAGTATTCTTCCTGATTTCTGTTTTAATGATTTTAAGCGCGCCTGTTGCAATGCTGATTTTCAAAGGCACCAGCGGAGAAGCCTTAAAATACAGTCTGGAATTTAAAGGCGGTACTTCTACGAATGTAACTTTTGCAGAAGATATGCCAATTAAAGAGATTGATGCCAGGGTAACACCTCTGGTAGAAAAAGTAACTGGAGATAAAAACGTACAGGCTACAAAAGTAGTGGGAAGCAATCAGGTTATTATTAAAACAGTAACCCTGGATGTAAAAGAGCGGGAAGTATTAAATCAGGCGCTGGAAGAGGAATTTGGAGTAAGCAAGGATGATATTACTTCTGAAAGTATTTCTTCTACTGTGAGCAGTGAAATGCGTGCAGATGCAGTAAAAGCTGTGGTTGTGGCAACCATTCTTATGCTTCTGTATATCTGGTTCAGGTTTAAGGACATCCGTTTTGCAAGCAGTGCAGTCATTGCCCTTTTGCATGACGTTTTGGTGGTTCTGGCCTTCTATGCTATTGCAAGGGTTTCTGTGGGAAATACCTTTATTGCATGTATGCTGACTATTGTAGGTTATTCTATTAATGCCACTATTGTTATCTTTGACCGTATCCGTGAGAATATGGCAGGCGCAAGAAAGAAAGAGGATTTGGAGAACCTGGTAAACGCCAGCATTACCCAGACCCTGACCAGAAGTGTGTACACTTCTTTGACAACCTTTATTATGGTATTCTTGCTGTTTGTCATGGGCGTATCCTCTATCCGTGAGTTTGCGCTGCCTCTGATGGTAGGTATTATCTGCGGCGGATATTCTTCTGTATGTATTACAGGAGCACTGTGGTATGTGATGAAAACAAAAATCAAAAATCGTTAATACAAGGAGGCTGTTGCATAAATCGGTGCAGCAGTCTCTTTTTACATAAAGTACAAAGGAGAAAATTATGGAAAAATGGGTAGTGTCTGCCAAACGGGCGGATTTTCAGGAAATCAGCCGCAAATTTGGCGTGGATCCTGTGATTGCAAGACTCATGCGAAACAGGGATCAGATTACAGATGAGGAAATTGAAAAATATCTTCACGGAAGGCTTTCAGATTTACATTCCTGGAGACTTTTAAAGGGAATGGGAGAGCTTCTTAAGATTTTAACAGATAAGATAGAGCAAAAGAAAAAAATCAGGATTATCGGAGATTATGACATTGATGGAGTATGCTCCACCTATATTCTTTTAAAGGGACTGCAACGGGCAGGAGCCTGGGTGGATGTAGATATTCCGGACCGGATGAAGGATGGCTATGGAATTTCAGAGGAACTCATTGATCTGGCAGCCCAGGCTTCGGTGGACACCATTATTACCTGCGATAATGGTATTAGCGCAATTTCTCAGATTGCTCATGCCAAAGCCCTGGGCATGACCGTACTGGTGACAGATCATCATGAGGTGCCCTATGAGGAATTGCCTCAGGGAGAAGTCCGAACTATTTTACCTCCTGCGGATGCCATTGTGAATCCAAAACAGGAAGGGGATACCTATCCATTCTCCGGCATTTGCGGGGCTATGGTGGCATTTAAGGTGATTTGCGGGCTTTATGAAACCCTGGGGATTCCCAAAACAGAATTAAATAATCTCATCCCTTTTGCAGCCATTGCCACAGTAGGAGATGTGATGGAACTGCAGGATGAGAACCGGATTATCGTCCGTGAGGGTCTCATGCGCCTTCAAAATCCGGAAAACAAAGGATTAAAAGCCCTGATTCGTGTCAATAATCTGGAAGAGAAGACCATTACAGCCTATCATATTGGATTTATTCTGGGACCTTGTATGAATGCCAGCGGGCGTCTGAGTACAGCTAAGAGAGCGCTGAATCTGCTTCTTACAGAAGATGAGAAGGAGGCCTCCATTCTGGCAGAAGACTTAAAAGCTCTAAATGACAGCCGAAAGGATATGACAGCCAAAGGGGTGGAGCAGGCTATTGAAATGGTAGAAAACACAGACTTAGCCAAAGACCGTGTGCTGGTGATTTATCTTCCGGACTGTCATGAAAGTCTGGCAGGAATCATTGCAGGAAGAATACGGGAACGCTATACAAAACCAGTGTTTGTACTTACCAAGGGAGAAGAAGGCGTAAAGGGTTCCGGAAGATCCATTGAAACATATCACATGTTCCAGGAGATGGTAAAGTGCAAGGAACTTTTTACAAAATTCGGCGGGCATCCCATGGCAGCAGGACTTTCTATGGAAGAGGAAAATATTGAAAAGCTTCGCAGAAGGCTGAATGAGAATTGTACCCTCACTCAGGAGGATATGACAGAGAAAATCGTCATTGACGTGCCAATGCCCATGTCTTATGTGACAATTCCTTTCATCCGCCAGTTAAGTCAACTGGAGCCATTTGGAAAAGGAAATACAAAGCCGGTATTTGCACAGAAAAATCTGCAGATTTCACAATGCAGAGTCCTGGGAAAGAACCGGAATGTAGTGAAAATGCAGTTAAAAGATGAATTTGGAGCAGCAGCAGAGGGCATCTGGTTTGGAGACGGGGATGTATTTGTGACAAAGACACAGGAAAAACCATGTTTTGATGTGATTTATTACCCAACAGTCAACAGTTTTCGGGGAAGAGAGAGCATAGAAATGGTGGTACAGAGTATTCGATAGAAAAAGGGGTTTGCGTCCGCAAGGAAAAGATGGTATACTAAACCACATAAAAATTTGAATTATGACAAAATTCGATAGTAGGCAGGGAGAGCATATGGGAAATTGTGAAGAAAACAAACAGGAAAAAAAGAAATTGGAAGACTATGTAAGGAGCATTCCGGATTTTCCGGAAGAAGGTATTATCTTCAGGGATGTTACCAGTATTCTTCAGGACGCTGATGGTTTGAAATTAGCTGTAGATTCTATGCAGGCACTGGTAGAAGGAACCGATGCAGATGTGATTGTAGGAGCAGAGTCCAGAGGATTTATATTTGGAGCTCCTATTGCGTATAATTTACATAAACCTCTGGTTCTGGTGCGGAAAAAGGGGAAATTACCCTGTGAAACAGTGGAGCAAAGCTATGATTTAGAGTATGGCAGCGCAACGGTGGAAATGCATAAGGATTCCATCTTACCGGGACAGAAAGTGGTGATTGTGGATGACCTGATTGCAACAGGCGGTACCGTAGAAGCCACAGCAAAGCTTGTAGAAGAACTGGGAGGCCAGGTGGTCAAAATTGTGTTCCTGATGGAACTTGCAGGGCTTAAAGGCAGAGAACGTCTGGCAAAGTATGATGTGGCATCAGTGATTTGTTACGAAGGAAAATAAAAGGGTTCATGGATAAAGAGGTGATGGTTGGATATGGAAGAAAATAAGCAAACTGCTTTGCAGGCAGAAGAAATTGTAAAAAAGGCTGATGCAAGTGTGAAGTCCATGGACGATTTTACCAGCCCGGAAGTTTTATACAAGGAATTAATTACAAGTGTCAGGAAATACCACCCGTCTGCCGATATTTCCATGATTGAAAAGGCATTTCACATTGCCAATAATGCACATAAAGGACAGACCAGAAAATCAGGAGAACCTTATATTATTCATCCACTCTGCGTAGGTATTATTCTGGCGGATCTGGAGCTGGATAAGGAGACTATTGTTGCCGGACTTCTTCATGATGTAGTAGAAGATACGGTAATGACCAGTGAAGAAATCAGAGAAGAATTCAGCGCAGAGGTAGAGCTTTTAGTGGATGGCGTTACCAAACTGGGACAGTTGAATTATTCTGCCGATAAAGTAGAGGTGCAGGCAGAAAATCTGAGAAAAATGTTTCTGGCTATGGCAAAAGATATCCGTGTTATTCTGATTAAACTGGCTGACCGTCTCCATAACATGAGAACCCTGAAATATATGCCGCCTCACAAACAAAAGGAAAAAGCCAGAGAGACCATGGATATTTATGCGCCCATTGCCCAGCGTCTTGGTATTTCCAAGGTAAAGATTGAACTGGATGACCTTTCCTTAAAATATTTGAAGCCGGATGTTTATTATGAACTGGTAGAAAAAATTAATTTAAAGAAAAGTGAGCGCCAGGCTTTTATTGACCAGGTGGTAGGTGAGGTTCGGACCCATATTGAGAAAGCCGGAATCAAAGGTCAGATTGATGGCAGGATTAAGCACTTTTTCAGTATTTATAAGAAAATGGTAAACCAGGATAAAACCCTGGATCAGATTTACGACCTGTTTGCTGTGCGGATTATTGTGGACACGGTGCGTGATTGTTATGCAGCCCTTGGAATTATTCATGAGATGTATAAACCCATTCCAGGGCGGTTTAAGGATTATATTGCCATGCCAAAACCCAATATGTATCAGTCTTTGCACACAACGCTGATTGGACCAAACGGACAGCCTTTTGAGATTCAGATCCGTACTTTTGAGATGCACAGAACCGCAGAGTATGGTATTGCAGCCCACTGGAAGTACAAAGAAGTATCCAACAACGGAAAACTCAGCGTGACCCAGTCCGAAGAAGAAAAGATGAGCTGGCTGCGCCAGATTCTGGAATGGCAGAAGGACATGTCAGATAACAAAGAATTTTTAAGTCTGTTAAAGAGTGACCTGGATTTGTTTTCAGAAAGCGTGTACTGTTTCACACCTGCCGGAGATGTAAAAACTCTGCCAAATGGTTCTACCCCTATTGATTTTGCCTATAATGTCCACAGCGCGGTGGGAAATAAGATGGTAGGGGCCAGGGTAAACGGGAAGCTGGTACCCATTGAATATGTGATTAAAAACGGGGACCGTGTAGAAATCATTACCTCTCAGAATTCCAAAGGTCCAAGCCGGGACTGGCTGAAAGTTGTAAAAAGCACCCAGGCAAAGAATAAAATTAACCAGTGGTTCAAACAGGAACTAAAGGTAGACAATATTCTGAAAGGCAAAGAAATGCTTATTCAGTACGCCAAGGTAAAAGGTGTGAATCTGGGAGAGGTTCAGAAACCGAAGTACCAGGAAGCGGTTATGAAAAAATACGGATTTCGGGACTGGGATTCCGTACTGGCTGCTCTTGGACATGGAGGCCTGAAAGAAGGCCAGATTCTGAATAAGCTCCAGGAGGTCTACAACAAGGAACATAAGGCTGAAATTACAGATGCGAAAGTATTGGAAGCCACTGCAGAAAAGAAGGAAAAGCTTAGCATTGCAAAGAGCAAAGGCGGCATTGTGGTAAAGGGAATCCATGACGTTGCGGTACGTTTTTCCAAGTGTTGTAATCCCATTCCGGGAGATGAGATTGTAGGCTATGTTACCAGAGGCAGGGGTGTGACAATTCACCGGACAGACTGTATCAATGTCATGAACATGAGTGCAGAGGACAGGAACCGTCTGATTGATGCTGAGTGGCAGGTTCCGGAACAGGAAAACGGGGAACGTTATATTGCAGATTTGAATATTTATGCGTATAACCGAAGAGGGCTGATTGTAGATATTTCCAAATTATTTACAGAGCGTAAAATCGATATTTCTTCTTTGAATACCAGAACCAGCAAGCAGGGAATTGCCACCATCAATATTTCCTTTGAGGTGGGAAGCAAGGAAGAATTAAACAGCGTTATTGAGAAACTGAGGCAGATAGAGAGCGTCAAGGATATTGAGCGTACTGCCGGCTAAGGAGTAGTTATGAAACATTTAATGTTAAGAGGACTTGTCGTTGGACCGGTTTCCACCAACTGTTATTTTTTGAAAAATAAGGATACAGATGAAATACTGATTGTAGATCCGGGAGCAGAGCCGGATCGGATTATAAGAGCTGTGGAGCAGCTTTCTGGTCATCCGGCGGGAATCTTGCTGACCCATGGACACTATGATCACATGTGCGCTGTCAATGAGCTGCGCAGCCACTATGAGATTCCTGTTTATGCGGCAAAGGCAGAGGAACATTTGCTGTTGGATACCACAGAAAACCTGTCTGCTTCCTGGTCAGGGAATCCCTATACCGTAAAAGCAGATGTTTATCTGGAACATGGGGAAGTATTCAAGCTGGCAGGCTTTTCTGTAAAAACGCTGGTTACTCCGGGACATACAGAAGGATCCTGCTGCTATTGGATCGAAGAAGAAGGTGTCTGTCTAAGCGGCGATACTTTATTTTACGGAAGCTGTGGAAGAACGGATCTGCCTACAGGAAGCATGAGCAGTATGCGAAAAAGTCTGAGAGAGCTGCTGGAAATCCTGCCGGAACATACAGAAATTTATCCGGGACATGGAGAGGCAACAGATGCAGCCTTTGAGAAACTGCATAATCCATACTTATAAGAAAGAGACCAGGGATATATGATTGGAATTTCCTTTAATCAAAAAGAATTTGAATATGATGCTTATACGCTTTTGAAAGCATTTTTTCCAAAAGAAGAGGTTCAGATGTTTTATGTACAGGAGGAGGAAGTACCCGCTGATCTGGAATATCTGATTTCTATTGAATATGGAGAACAGGTACACATCCGTATTCAATGGGGGGATACTCTTTTGGAAGGGCAGGAAACCTATGAGCAGACAGAAGATCGAAAAATCAGAAAAAATAAATTAAAACAGGTTTTATATAAACTGTTGTCACAGCTTACCGGACAGACCCTTCCCTGGGGAAACCTTACGGGAATCCGTCCTACGAAAATTGCCATGGGGCTGATTGAGTCCGGCATGAGCAATGCCCAGGCAGCAGAGTATATGCGAAATACCTACTTTACCAGCAAGGAAAAAACAGCGCTGGCAATTACCATTGCCAACCGGGAACGGGAGCTTTTAAAGGATATTGATTATGAAAAGGGCTACAGCTTATACGTGGGGATTCCTTTTTGTCCGAGCATTTGTCTGTACTGTTCTTTTAGCTCATCTCCCTTGCAGCGGTGGAAAGACCAGGTAGATGCCTATCTGGATGCATTATTAAAAGAGCTGGATTTTATTTCAGAGGCTATGAAAGACAGGACTCTGGACACCATTTATATTGGCGGCGGAACACCCACAACTCTGGAGCCGGAACAATTAGAGCGGCTTTTGGAACATATAAATGCCAGATTTCCGGTGTATCAGGTAAAAGAATATACTGTAGAGGCGGGACGCCCGGACAGCATTACAAGAGAGAAACTTCAGGCAATCCGGAAGTTTCCGGTAACCAGGATTTCTGTAAATCCCCAGACCATGAATCAGGCCACACTGGAGCTTATTGGACGCAGACATACTGTGGAGGATACGCGACACGCCTTCGCGCTGGCGAGGGAGTGTGGATTTGATAATATTAATATGGATATCATCGTAGGTCTTCCGGGAGAACAGAAGGAAGATGTACAGCATACATTGGAAGAAATAAAAAAACTGGATCCGGACAGCTTAACCGTACATTCCCTGGCAGTAAAACGGGCAGCGCGGTTAAATATGTTTAAGGAACAGTATGAAGAAATGGAATTTATCAATAATCAGGAAATTATGGACATGGCCATGAAATATGCATATGAGTGCCAGATGGGGCCCTATTATCTGTACCGTCAGAAAAATATGTGCGGAAATCTGGAAAATATAGGATATGCTAAAGTTGACAAAGCCGGAATTTACAATATACTTATTATGGAGGAAAAACAATCAATTCTGGCGGCAGGAGCAGGGGCTTCTACCAAATTTGTTTTCCAGAACGGAGAGCGTATTGAGCGGGCAGAAAATGTAAAGGATGTTGCAAATTATATTAGCCGCATTGACGAGATGATTGAAAGGAAACGAACTGGAATTGATACATGGCTGAAATGAGTGGAAAAGTAATTCGTTATAATCTGGAAACCGAAATCAAGCATGGGATACAGGTGAGCAATCTGGCATATGCGGTGGGGATGGAGCTGGGACTTCCAAAAGGCAAGTGTTACGATCTGGCGGTGGCAGGACTGCTTCACGACATTGGAAAACTGCGCCTGACCAGATATGTTTCCGGAGAGAAAAACCCTCTGGTCATAGAAGAAATAAAGTATGTACGCAGACACACGCAGTTGGGCTGCGAGTTTCTGAAAAACAGAGGATATGGGAAATCTGTTTTACAGGCCATTTATTATCACCACGAAAATTATGATGGAAGCGGATATCCGGAGAATCTGGAAGGGGAAAACATCCCTTTAAGCAGCCGCATTCTCCGTGTTTGTGATACCTATGCCGCCCTTACAGAAAAACGTCCTTACAGAGATGCTTTCGGATGTTCTCAGGCAGTGGGGATGATGATTGATGAGGTGAAAAACTTTGATATGCAGGTTTTCCTGGCATTTCAGAGAGTTGTTCATAATGAAGAAGAGAGAGGAGAAATAGAATCATGCAGTTAAAGAAAAAACCAGTTACCGGTATGAAAGATATTTTACCGCGGGAAATGGAAATCCGTGATTATGTTATTGGATTAATCAAAGATACGTATAAACAGTTTGGATTTACCTCCATGGAAGCTCCCTGTGTAGAGCACATTGAAAACCTTACCAGCAAACAGGGCGGGGATAATGAAAAACTGATTTTCCGCATTTTAAAACGCGGGGATAAATTAAAGATTAACGAAGCAAAAGAAGAAAATGATCTGGTGGACAGCGGACTGCGCTATGACCTTACTGTGCCTCTGTGCCGCTTTTATTCTAACAATGCCAATGATTTGCCACAGCCTTTTAAAGCGCTGCACATTGGAAATGTATTTCGTGCAGACCGTCCTCAGAGAGGCCGTTTCCGTCAGTTCATGCAGTGTGATATTGATATTTTAGGAGACCCTACGTTCCTGGCTGAAATTGATGTAATTCTGGCAACCTCTACCCTGGTAGGAAAGCTGGATTTTGACAGTTTTACCATTCGTATTAATGACCGCCGGATTTTAAAAGGCATGGCAGCTTACAGTGGCTTCCCGGAAGAATCCTTTACTCAGGTGTTTATTATTCTGGATAAAATGGATAAGATTGGTCTGGACGGCGTAGCGGCAGAGCTTGAGGAAGCCGGCTATGACAAGGAAGGCATTGCAAAATATATTGAGCTGTTTAAGGCAATGGGCTCTGGAGTTGAAGGAGTTCAGTTCTGTAAGGAAAAGCTGGAAGGCTTCCTGGATCCAAAGGTTGCAGATGATCTGACTACCATTATCGAAAGTGTTATGCAGGCAAAAACAGCAAACTTTAACCTGGAGTTTGACCCCACACTGGTACGTGGTATGTCTTACTATACAGGACCGATTTTTGAGATTTCCATTGACGGTTTTGCAGGCAGCGTAGGCGGCGGCGGACGTTATGATGAGATGATTGGCAAATTTACAGGAACACCCACACCGGCAACCGGATTTTCCATTGGATTTGAGCGTATTGTTATGCTGCTCATGGAAAAAGGATTCCAGGTACCAGGCGCAAAAGCTAAGAAAGCATATCTTTTGGATAAGAAACTCTCCAGCGAGAAAATCCTTCAGGTGATGAAAAAAGCAGGAGAAGAGAGAAGCGCCGGACAAAGCGTCAATATTGTATATGCAAAGAAGAATAAGAAATTCCAGAAAGAGCAGTTGGAGCAGGAAGGCTATTCTGTGATTGAAGAAATTTACAATGATACAGAATTATAAAGGAGTTATACCATGGCAGAATCAATGATTGGGCTAAAAAGAAGCCACAGATGTACAGAAGTGACAAAGGCAGAGATTGGAAGCACTGTTACCTTAATGGGCTGGGTGCAGAAAAGTCGTAACAAAGGCGGAATCGTGTTTGTTGATTTAAGAGACCGCTCCGGAATTATGCAGATTATTTTTGAAAACGGAGAAATTGACGAGCAGGGCTTTGAGAAGGCAGGACGTTTAAGAAGTGAGTTTGTGATTGCTGTGAAAGGACATGTGGAAGCACGTTCCGGCGCAGTAAATCCAAATCTTCCTACCGGAGAGATTGAAGTCCGGGCCACAGAGCTTCGTATTTTATCAGAGGCTGAGACACCTCCGTTCCCCATTGAGGAAAACAGCAAGACAAGAGATGAGGTACGCTTAAAATACCGTTATCTGGATCTTAGAAGACCGGATTTGCAGAGAAATATGATGCTTCGCTCCCAGGTTTCTACCCTGGTGCGTCAGTTCCTTGCAAAAGAAGGATTTCTGGAAATTGAGACACCAACACTGATTAAGAGTACACCGGAAGGTGCCAGAGACTATCTGGTACCAAGCCGCGTACACCCAGGCAGCTTTTATGCCCTTCCACAGTCTCCTCAGATTTTCAAACAGCTTTTAATGTGTTCTGGATATGACCGCTATTTCCAGTTGGCAAGATGCTACAGAGATGAGGATTTACGTGCAGACCGTCAGCCGGAATTTACCCAGATTGATATGGAATTATCTTTTGTGGATGTAGAGGATGTTCTGGACGTTAATGAGAGAATGCTGGCATTTTTGTTCAAAGAAGTGTTAGGCGTAGAAGTGCAGCTTCCCATTCAGCGTATGACCTGGATTGATGCTATGAACCGTTTTGGTTCAGATAAGCCGGATCTGCGTTTTGGAATGGAACTGACAGACGTATCAGAAGTGGTAAAAGACTGCGAATTTGCAGTATTTAAAGGCGCTTTGGAGCAGGGCGGAAGCGTCCGTGGTATCAACGCCAAAGGACAGGGAGCTATGCCCCGTAAGAAAATTGACAAGCTGGTAGAGTTTGCCAAAGGATATGGAGCCAAAGGTCTGGCTTACATTGCTATCGGGGAAGATGGAACTGTGAAATCTTCTTTTGCAAAATTCATGAAAGAAGAGGAAATGGCAGCCCTGATTACAGCCATGGATGGACAGAATGGTGACCTGCTTCTCTTTGCAGCAGATAAGACAAAGCTGGTATGGGATGTACTGGGAGCCCTTCGTCTGGAACTGGCAAAACAGATGGAACTTCTGGACAAAAATGAGTATCGTTTTGTATGGATTACAGAATTCCCACTTTTGGAATGGTCTGAAGAGGAAGAAAGATTCATGGCTATGCATCATCCATTTACTATGCCGATGGAAGAGGATTTACAGTATTTAGATACAGATCCGGGGCGTGTACGCGCAAAAGCTTATGATATTGTTTTAAACGGAAACGAAATCGGCGGTGGTTCTGTGAGAATCTTCCAGGATGATATTCAGAGCAAAATGTTTGAAGTTATTGGATTTACACCAGAAGAAGCACAGAAACAGTTTGGCTTCCTTTTGGATGCGTTTAAATACGGAGTTCCCCCTCATGCCGGACTGGCATATGGACTGGATCGTCTGGTTATGCTTATGGCAAAAGTGGATTCCATCCGGGAAGTCATTGCATTTCCAAAGGTAAAAGACGCTTCCTGTCTTATGTCAGAAGCGCCGGATGTGGTAGATGAGAAACAGTTAGAAGAACTGGGTATTGCGATTAGAGAAACAACAGAAGAATAAAAGAAAAACCAGGGAGTTTATTATTTGCTCTCTGGTTTTTTCTTTGTAGTGAAATTATGCTACATCCCCGGAAATAGCCGCAACAGCATTTTTTGCATCTCCAAAGATGGCGTTTGAAATTTCGCTATCCATTTGTATTTTCCAGTTTACCCCGTCATTTACTAAATGGATATCCAGTTTTTGAGAAAAAGTTTTTTTGTTTTTTTCAATACAGGAAATGAGAATTTCCCGTTCTTTTTCCCTGCGTCCCTGGGTTCCTGCTGACAGAGCCTCAGAGGTTTTCAGCCACTTGGAAACCTTCTTTTTGTAGGAATTGATAATGCTGTGGAAATCCACGCTGGTAATGGATACCTGTACTACAGCCTGGGTGCTGTCTGAGGTTTCTTCTAATATTTTGTAACTGAAATGTTTGCTGATTTGTTTTGCAAGAGCTTCCCCCATAGAATTCTGGTACTGCCGGTCAGTATCCAGAATAGAGTCCAGGTGTAAATAAGCACATAACTCCTGGGGGCTAAAACTTTTCATCGCGTCAAAATGTACTTTGACAATTTCTTTCGGGCTTAAAAGCTTGGCGTCTGTGGCGTATTTCAGAAAATTTCCGGTCAGTGTACTGTCAAGTTCCTGAGTGGGAACGATTTCCCAGCGTTCCTGATTTTTTTGAAGCTGTATATCCGTGGTAAGGGACACAGTTTCATATTCACCTGATTCCATTAAATCCTTTAAAAGAACACAGGACTCTTCCAAAGAGAAGGCATCTGAGGAGGATACGCTGGTTTTAATCCGTTCTTTTAAAGCAGCTTTTGAAAAATCCTTTGCCAGAGCCTTAGCATCCAGGGTTTTGATTTTTGCCGTTACATGCGCCTGATTTTCTTCCACAGAAACTTCTTTGATACGGTAGGAAAAATCCTGGTAAAAAAGAGAAAAGATATCAGCCAGTTCCTGGGAAAGTGTCTCATCCTGTAATTCCTCAGGAAGCAATTCTTCTGTAGAAATACAGTCCTGCACAACAGCAGAATCAAAATCCTTTAATTGTTCTAATTGAGCCTTTACTGTTTTTTTCACAGTCCGTTCTTCCTTTCCGGAACATCCGGCAAGAGAAAGAAGACAGAGAAACAGAAACAGGCTTAGAAAATAAGATTTCTTTTTCATATCTGCAGTTCTCCAACATAGTTATGATATTTTTAACATTTTATCAAAAAATCAGGGGATATGCAACACAATGCTGTAACACTCAGAGATAATATTGAAAGAAAATTGTAAAAACTTTTGTAAATGTTAAAGAAAATTTCAAAGACATTCCCTGGATTTTTTGATATACTTAATATACAAATGGACAGAATTGCTACAACAGTAAGAAGTATAAAATTGGGAAAAGAGGTAGTTTATGAAGAAAAAACAGGCATTGATTGCAGCAGCTTGCGCAGTAGTATGTGTAGGCGGACTGGCAGCAGGAATCTTTTTCGCTCAGAAGAAAAAAAACGCAGGTGGAGATGAAATGGCTTATGTGATGAGTGTTTCCTCTATGAATCAGATGGCAGGTATCCAGAGACTGGCAGGTGTGGTGGAATCGCAGAAAACTCTGGACATTCAGAAGGACGGAGAGCGGGAAGTAAAAGAAATCATGGTAAAAGCAGGAGATGAGGTGGATGTTGGAACACCCTTGTTTACATATGATACCGCTACTACAGAGACGGAGCTTCAGCAGGCACAACTGGATTTGGAGAGGGCTTCCGGAAATATGGAAAATTTAAAAGCTCAGATAGCCCAGCTTCAAAAAGAAAAGAAGAATGCGTCTTCAGATGAACAGCTTTCTTATACCACGCAGATTCAGACAGCAGAAATGGATTTGAAGAAAAGCGAATATGAGCGCAAGGCAAAAGAAGTGGAAATGAATCAGTTAAAAAGTAAAATAGAAAATGCTACAGTTACCAGTGAAATGAAAGGTGTTGTGAAGGCTGTAAACAACGGACAAAATTCACAGGATATGTACAGTGGCTCAAGCCAGGCGTTTATTACCATTCTGGCAACCGGAGAGTACCGGGTAAAAGGAAAAGTAAATGAACAGAATGCTTCACAGGTAGTGGAGGGAGCCAGAGCAATTATCCGCTCAAGAGTGGATGAAAATCTTGTCTGGCATGGTACTTACACGGCTGTAGATACAAAAAATCCGAATAACAGCAACAATAATATGATGTACGGAATGTCTTCAGAGGATGCTTCTCAGACCACATCAACCTCTTATCCGTTTTATGTAGAGCTGGATGCTTCCGACGGACTTTTGCTTGGCCAGCATGTTTATATTGAACAGGATAACGGAATGGAAGAACGGGAAGAAGGCATCTGGCTGGATGAGGCATTTCTGTCAGATCTGGAAAAAAATCCTTATGTCTGGGCAGAGACGGAAAAAGGAACGTTGGAAAAACGCGTGGTTGTTCTGGGAACTTACGATGAAAATATGATGCAGTATAAGATTGAAAACGGACTGGAAGAATCCGATTATGTAGCATATCCCCAGGATTTCCTGAAAGAAGGGATGAAAACCACCCATGACCCGGCAGAAGGAATGACAGAGGAAATATCACCGGAAGCATTACCTGAGGATGGAGAAAGTCTTCCAGAGGATTCGGAAGCATTGCCGGAAGACGCAGAAGTGCTGCCAGAAGGAGATGTCCTTCCAGAAGAAGGAGCAGTGCCGGAAGAAGGCGGAGAAACCGGAGTATAGAAGAAAGGGTGAGGATATGAAGAAAAAAATAAAAATCGCAGTACTAAGCGGTGGTGCAGTTCTGGTTCTGGGAGCAGGCATCTGGTTTGGAGTAAGCCGGTTTCAGAAAGGAACAGTTCCTGTTTATTCTATGGAAGAATTGGCTCAGCAGGTCTGGAGTGACACGACCAGTCTGGAAGGTTCTGTATCCTCCAATGCATCCCAGCAGGTAAGACTGCTGGATAAACAGATTGTGTCCCAGGTGCATGTAACAGAGGGGCAGGAGGTAAAAGAAGGTGATCCGCTTCTGACATATGATATGACTCTGGTAAACATTGATCTGGAGATGGAAAAACTGAACAAGCAGCAACTGGAAGTAAAGAAAAAAGGACTGGAACAGGAATTAAAGGACTTAAAAAACGGGAAAATGAGTTCCGTGGCAGCAAACCGGGACTATAAGACCGAATTTCTGGGAGACAGTGATAAACAGTGGCGGCTTGTGGAAACAACGGCCACACAGCCAGGTGAGGAGCAGCCGGAGGCTCCAGAAACTCCAGACGATGGAGAAACCCCAGAAACACCGGAAAACCCCAATGGGGGAGAAAACCAGGAGACTCCAGAAAATCCCAATGGAGGAGAGACTCCACAGCAGCCGGAGAATCCGGAAAATCCAGACGGAGAAGAAACCCCGCAGACTCCACAGCAGCCGGAAAATCCGGAAGAACCAGAGGCACCAGAAGAAGAATCCACTGCTTACAGCCGTCTTTACTGGGACACCAGTCTTACAGACCCCATTCCGCCAAATGCAGAGGACAACGTGATTGTAGAAACTGCAAAACCATACAAGCAGGAAGGTGCAGTATTGTATTTCCTCTGTAAAAAAGATGTATGGGTACAGGGAGCCTTTTTAAATCACATTGCCGGTTTCCGTGGCGGTGAAGAAAAGGAGGAAGCGCCTCTTACCTGTGTTCTGGAACAGCGTACAGAAGATAAAAAAGATGGAACTTTACTGGCGCAGATTACCATTTACGGTGAAAAAATTGAAAAACAATTTAATCCGTCTACCTGGTATCGTGCAAAATTAGGACTTGCGGAATGGGAGGAGGTTCCGGTTCCCAATGATCCGGGTCTGGAGGATCTGGACAACGGTATTTTTGTTCCAACACCAGGAGGAGATATTATTGGAGGATATTCTCCGGAAGAAATGAAGAAAGCCATCCGTGAGAAGGAACAGGAAATCGCTACAGCGGGTCTGGATATCCGGGAAGCTGATATTAAAATTAAAAAGGTAGAACAGCAGCTTCAGGATGAAACCGTCCGCAGCACCTTAAATGGTGTGGTGAAGAAGGTTGGAGACCCGGCAAAGGGTGAAATTGACGGGGAACCTTTTATTGTAGTAGAAAGTACAGGAGGGGTTTACATTAAAGGGTATGTAGGAGAGGACATGTTAAAGGTGGTAGAGCCTGGACAGATGCTCTCCGGTATGGCTTATGAGTCCATGATGCCTTTTGAAGCGGAAATAAAGGAGGTTTCTCCTTACCCTGCAGATGATTATATGATGTACAGCAACCGGGAAATTACTTATTATCCTTTTACTGCGTTTATCCAGGACAGTACGGGGCTGAAGGACAATGAAATGGTAACTATGGATTTGCCCCAGGAAAATGGAGAAATTACGGGCATTTTCCTGAGTAAAGAATATGTCCGCAGTAAAGATGGAGAGGATTATGTTCTGAAAGCCGGGAAAAATGGAAAGCTGGTGAAACAGGTGGTTCACACAGGCCGCACCTTTTATGGTTCGCTGATTGAGATTAAGGATGGGATTACAACGGAAGACTATGTAGCTTTTCCATATGGGAAAAAGGTAAAAGAAGGTGCAAAAGTGAAAAAAGCGAAGCTGGCAGATGAGTATAATGGTTATTTTTAAGGAAAGGAAGGCAGATAGATGATTGAAAATATTAGATTATCCTTTCAGGGAATCTGGGCACATAAAATGCGTTCCTTTCTGACCATGCTGGGAATTATCATTGGAATTGCATCTTTGATTTCTATTGTATCTACCATTAAAGGGACCAACGAACAGATTAAGAAAAATCTCATAGGAGAGGGAGATAATGTCGTTGAGGTGTTCCTAAGTGAAAATGGCGGAGAGTATCAGATGGAATATCAGGGAATTCCGGCAGGGGTACCGGTCATTACCAAGGAACAAAAGGATGCCCTTCTGGATTTGAAAGAGGTAGAGGAGGTTACACTTTATCAGTCCAGACTCTATGCAGATGGAATTTTTTATCAGAATAAAAGCATGGAGGGAGGCAATGTGCTGGGGATTGACCAGGATTATCTGGACGTATGCGGGTATCAGATTATCCGGGGACGCGGATTTTCCAGAGAGGATTATGAGAATTATCGGAAAGTGGTTCTGATTGATGAAACAGCCTCCGGCAGTTTTTTTGAAAAGGGGCAGGAAATCGGAAAAACCATAGAAATTAAAGGAGAGCCTTTTACGGTTGTAGGGGTAGTGAAAAAAGCAGAAGAATATGAACCGGTTATTAACAGCAAGGAAGAGTATTATACCTATTACAGCAACAGCAGCGGCATGGTGTTTATGCCAGACGCATCTTGGCCCATTGTTTATCAGTATGATGAGCCGCAGCAGGTTTCTGTGAAAGCGCCATCTCCAGAGGAAATGAGCGCAGCCGGCAAAAAAACAGCAGAAATATTAAATGCTTCCATTACTTCCACCACAGGAACCATTGAATATAAGGCAAAGGATATGATGGAAAAGGCAAAGGGGCTGCAGCAGATTAGTGAGAGCACCAACCGTCAGCTTTTATGGATTGCCAGTATTTCTCTGTTGGTAGGAGGAATCGGGGTTATGAATATAATGCTGGTATCTGTTACAGAAAGAACAGGAGAAATTGGATTGAAAAAAGCCATTGGCGCGAATAAGAGAAGAATTTTAGGACAGTTTCTTACGGAGGCATCTGTACTTACCAGCATTGGCGGAATCCTGGGCGTGTTTGGAGGAATTGCTCTGGCAGCGATTATTGCCAAGATGTCGGGAACGCCAATGGTAATTAGTGTTCCGGCGGCAGTGGGGGCAGTGATTTTCTCTACTGTTATTGGAATTGTGTTTGGACTGCTGCCATCTATTAAGGCGGCAAACCTAAGTCCTATTGAAGCATTGCGGAGAATGTAAAAAAGAAGGAATGATTGTTACAGTTCCGGCAAATTTGCCAGAACTGCAGCAATATTCCAGATGGAGATTTCATAGGATAATTTCTTTATCTAAAATCCGTATTCTTCGCCTATAAGGATGACGCTGATGCGGCCTTTGTGGCGGGAATAGCGGGTGATGACTGTGTGACAGCAGATGCAGTCTGGACTTTGGCAGTCATTACACAGGCCGGTTTTCGTACAGGGGGTCTGCGCACCTACACGGATGGCATTTGGCGGGGCAGCGATATTGCGAACCCGGCGGATGCCATCTTCTTGCGTTGGAACAACTTTATTCATGCCGGCAATGACCAGAACATGAGAAGGCCCTTGGATAAGGCAGGCAACACGGTTTCCATTTCCGTCTACATTAATGAGTTCTCCATCCAGAGTGATAGCGTTGGCGCTGGTGAGAAAATAGTCGGCAGTGACGATTTTTCCATAGAGCATACGGGATTCTTCAGGAGTTTTGGCTGCTTTGCGGTCAATAAATTGATAGTCCGGGGACTGGATAAGCTCCATGATTTCGGTTTCTTCCAGGGTTTCAGAACCACCGTTTGTGACCGTTGCCTGTGCAGGGATAAGCTGTTTTACCAGTTCTCTGGCCTCTTTGGCTGTCTCACAATAATATCCGGACATATTGCGTTTTTCCAGATTTTTTATGACAGATACAGCAGTATTTGCGTAAGATTGGGTTTTGTATGACATAAGACTTCCTCCTTTGTTTTTTTCTATTTTATCACGAATGTGAAGAAAGAGAAAGAAAAAGAGATTGTATTCCCGGATGCTCTATGGTATGATTTTCATAATGACTTGAAAAAGAAAGGGAGCCACAAATCAGTGAAGAATAAAGTTGCGATTGTAACAGACAGTAATAGTGGGATTACACAGTCACAGGCAAACGAGCTTGGGATTTTTGTACTTCCCATGCCTTTTTATATTAATGAAGAATTGTTTTATGAAGATATTACCCTGTCGCAGAAAGAATTTTATGAGAAATTAGCAGAGGATGCAAATATTTCTACTTCCCAGCCTACTCCGGTGGATGTGATGGAATTATGGGAAAAGCTGCTTTTAGAGGCAGAAGAGATTGTGCATATTCCTATGTCCAGCGGGCTTAGCAATTCCTGTGAGACAGCTATGGTGCTTGCAAGAGAGTATCCGGGCAGGGTTCATGTGGTGGATAACCAGAGAATTTCTGTTACTCAAAGACAGTCTGTTTTGGACGCCATTGCCTTAGCAAAAGCAGGCAAAAACGGTGCAGAAATTAAAGAAGTTCTGGAAAAAGAAAAACAGGAATCCAGCATTTATATTACTTTGGAAACCTTGAAATATTTAAAGAAAGGCGGCAGAATCACTCCGGCGGCGGCAGCTCTTGGAACTGTACTGAATCTGAAACCAGTGCTTCAGATTCAGGGAGATAAGCTGGATGCTTTTTCTAAGGCAAGAGGAAAAAAGAAAGCCAAGAGCATTATGGTTCAGGCCATGAGAGAAGATTTAGAAGGCAGATTTCAGGAGTATGTAAAACAGGGGCGCATGGCACTTCAGGCTGCTTATACCGGAAACGAAGAAGAGGCTATGGAGTGGAAAAAGGAATTGCAGGAGCAGTTCCCGGGATATGAAATTTATATGGCGCCATTGTCTTTGAGTGTTTCCTGTCATATCGGACCAGGAGCTTTGGCTGTGGCAGCCACAAAAATTGCAGATACGGAGTGAGAAGTTTATGAAGAAATTAGCAGTATATATTGAAGAAGTCTTAAAAGAAGCTTTTAAAGCCTGTGAGTATGATGAAAATTTTGCAAAGGTAACGGTTTCTAACCGTCCGGACCTTTGTGAATACCAGTGTAATGGAGCTATGGCGGCAGCAAAGACCTATCGCAAGGCTCCAATTATGATTGCAGGAAATGTAGTAGAGAAATTACAGGAAAATCCTGTGTTTGAAAGTGTAGAAGCAGTGAATCCTGGTTTTATTAATCTGAAAGTAAATAAAACATTTCTGGCTGATTATCTGAACCGGATGCTGGCAGACTCCAGACTTTCTGTGGAAGAAGCCAAGAATCCGAAAACCATTGTCATTGATTACGGTGGACCAAATGTTGCAAAACCTCTTCATGTAGGACATCTGCGTTCTGCAATTATCGGAGAAAGTATTAAGCGAATGGGACGTTTCCTGGGACATAAGGTGATTGGTGACGTACATCTGGGAGACTGGGGTCTTCAGATGGGATTGATTATTACAGAACTGTCTAAGAGAAAACCAGAGCTGGTATACTTTGATGAAAGCTATGAAGGGGAATATCCAAAAGAAGCGCCTTTCACAGTCAGTGAACTGGAAGAAATTTATCCTACAGCCAGCGGCAAATCCAAAACAGATGAGGCGTACAAAAACGAAGCGCTGGAAGCAACCTTACAGTTGCAGCAGGGCAGAAGAGGTTATCGGGCTTTGTGGAAACACATTATGGAAGTTTCTGTCAATGACCTGAAGAAAAACTATGCCAAGCTGAAAGTAGATTTTGATTTGTGGATGGGAGAATCTGACGCAGACGCCTATATACCGGATATGGTAAAATATTTAAAAGATGAGGGATATGCATATGTGGATCAGGGCGCTTTAGTTGTGGATGTAAAAGAAGAATCTGACACCAAGGAAATCCCTCCGTGCATGATTTTGAAATCAGACGGGGCATCCCTTTATAATACTACAGATTTGGCTACCATTGTACAGCGTATGGAAGATTTCCATCCGGATGAAATCATTTATGTGGTAGACAAGCGTCAGGAATTGCATTTTATCCAGGTGTTCCGCTGTGCGAAAAAAGCTAATATGGTAGATGAAAATACAAAACTTACCTTTGTGGGATTTGGAACCATGAATGGTAAAGATGGCAAGCCTTTTAAAACAAGAGAAGGCGGCGTTATGCGTCTGGAACGTCTCATTGGAGAAATCAATGAAGAGATGTTCAAGAAAATCGTGGATAACCGCAGTGTAAAAGACGAAAATGCAGAGAAAACCGCACAGATGGTAGGCCTGTCTGCCATTAAATACGGAGACCTGTCAAACCAGGCATCCAAGGATTATATTTTTGATATTGACCGTTTCACCTCTTTTGAAGGAAATACAGGACCGTATATTCTGTACACTATTGTAAGAATTAAGTCTATTTTAAGTCGGTATGTGGAAGATGGAAACAGCCTGGAAGAAGGTGCTATTTACGAAGCAGTCAACAGCAGTGAAAAGAATCTGATGCTGGAGCTGGCAAGATTCAATGCTGTGATTGAACCGGCCTTTGAAGAAAAAGCGCCTCACAGAATCTGTTCTTATATTTATGATCTGGCAAATGCATTTAACAGCTTTTATCATGAAACCAGAATCCTGGGAGAAGAAGATGAAGAAAAGAAAAAATCCTGGATTCGTCTTTTAACCTTAACAAAAGAAGTATTAGAAACCTGCATTGACCTTCTGGGCTTTGATGCGCCGGAAAGAATGTAAAGAATGGGCTGCTGAAAGGCGGCCTTTTCCATTGTAAAATACAACGTGGACATGGTATGATAAGAGAAAAGGTATCGGGGGAACAAAGATGGAAGCTATGAAAGCGAAGTATCTGGAAAAGATGTCAGAGCTGTATCCCACAATTGCCAAAGCATCCACAGAAATCATTAATCTTCAGGCAATTTTAAATCTGCCCAAGGGCACAGAACATTATATCAGTGATATTCATGGGGAATATGAGGCTTTTTCTCATGTGCTGAAAAACGGTTCCGGCTCTGTGCGGAGAAAAATCGATCAGGTTTTTGGACATACCATGAGCCAGCAAGATAAAAAAAGTCTGGCAACCTTGATTTATTATCCAAAAGAAAAAATGGCTCTGGTGAAAAAACAGGAAAAGGATATGGAGGAGTGGTATAAAATCAGCCTGTACCGGCTGATTGAGGTGTGTAAGAAAACTGCCTCTAAATACACTCGTTCCAAGGTGCGCAAGGCATTGCCGGAGGATTTTGCTTATGTCATTGAGGAATTAATGACAGAGCGGGGAGATATTACGGATAAGGAGTCTTACTATGAGCAAATTATTCATACGATTATTAGCATTGGCCGGGCAGAAGAATGCATTATTGCTCTTAGCGAACTGATTCAAAGACTGGTTGTGGATCATCTTCATATTTTGGGAGATATCTATGACAGAGGACCGGGACCGCATCAGATTATGGATAAGCTGGAGGGTTATCATTCTCTGGATATTCAGTGGGGAAATCATGATATCCTCTGGATGGGTGCAGCGGCAGGGCAGTCCAGTTGTGTGGCTACGGTAGTGAGGATTTGCGCCAGATATGGAAATTTGGATATTTTAGAAGAGGGCTATGGCATTAATCTGTTGCCTCTGGCTACTTTTGCCATGACTTATTATAAGGATGATCCTTGCGCCTGTTTTAAAATGAAAGGGCATCAGGAACCAAATCCTGCGGAGCAGGAAATGAACCAGAAAATGCACAAAGCTATTACAGTGATTCAGTTTAAGCTGGAAGGAAAGCTTCTCATGCGTCGAAAAGAATTTGGTATGGCGGATCGGGCGCTTCTTGATGAAATTGATTACACAGAAGGGACTGTGCGGCTGGGATATCAGACTTACCCTATGTTGGACTGCTTTTTCCCTACCATTGACCCGGAGAATCCCTATGAGCTTACCAGAGAGGAGCAGGAGGTTGTGGATCGTCTGGTTTTTGCTTTTGTAAACTGCGAAAAACTCCAGAGACATATGCAGCTTTTATTAAAAAAGGGAAGTCTGTATAAAATATACAATCATAATCTGCTGTATCACGGTTGCATTCCGCTAAATGAGGATGGCAGTTTTAAGGAAATCCAGGTGTATGGAAAATCTTACAAAGGAAAAGCCCTCTATGATGTGCTGGATTCTTATGTGCGGAAAGCTTTTGTGGCAGTAAACGAAGAAGAACGGGAGAAGGGCAGGGATATTCTGTGGTTTATCTGGAGCAGTCCTAACTCACCTTTATTTGGAAAAAATAAAATGGCTACCTTTGAGCGGTATTTTCTGGAGGCAAAAGAAACTCACGAAGAAAAGAAAAATCCGTATTATTATTTTCTGGAAAAGGAAGAGACAGCAAATAGAATCCTGGAGGAATTTCAGGTTACAGGAGACTGCCGGCATATTGTGAATGGTCATGTTCCGGTTCATCATACCGAAGGAGAGAGTCCGATTAAATGCGGAGGGAAAATTCTGGTGATTGACGGCGGATTTTCCAGGGCTTATCAAAAAGAAACCGGGATTGCAGGGTATACTTTGATTTATAATTCCTGGGGGATGATTCTGGCCGCTCACGAACCTTTTACTTCTACCAGCGATGCCATAAGTAAAGAAAGCGACATTTTGTCTGACAGTATTTTAGTGAGACGTGTCATACAGCGAAAAACCGTAGGGGAAACAGATACAGGAGTAAAATTAAAAGAAAGGATTGCAGACCTGCAGGAACTTTTAGAAGCTTACAGAAATGGTCTGCTGATGGAAAGACTATGATTCAGGAACGTATTAAAATTCAAGTGCAGGGGTCTGAGGACTATGCACATCTGGACACTTATATTTTAGGAAACTATCTGGATGATGAACCAAATCCCAGAAAACCACTGGTTTTAATCTGTCCGGGAGGAGCTTACAGGATGACCTCCAACCGGGAAGCAGAACCCATTGCCCTGCAGTTTAACAGCATAGGCTATCATGCAGCAGTGCTGCGTTATTCCTGCAAACCGGCAGTGTACCCCACAGCTTTGCTGGAAGTGGCAAAAAGTGTGCAGCTTATAAGAGAAAAGGGAGAAGAGTGGGGAATTGATACAGAAAAAATCCTGGTTATGGGATTTTCGGCAGGAGGTCATCTGGCTGCCAGCTACGGTGTGTTCTGGAAAGAACTGGAGGAGAACCTCAATGAGGAAGTGCGTGGCATATCCCTGCAGCCGAATGGGCTGATTCTCTGTTATCCGGTTATCAGCAGTCAGGATGCCATTGCACATACAGATAGTATTCAAAATCTGCTGGGAAGTCAGTATGAGGAAAAAAGAGAAAAGTTATCTTTGGAAAATCAGGTGGGTGACTGGGTTCCAAAGACGTTTATATGGCATACTTTTGATGATGATACGGTACCATTCTGGAATTCCATGGTTTTTGTGGAAGCTCTGGGAAAAGCCAATGTTCCGGTAGAATTCCATTTATATCCTAAAGGAGCCCACGGTCTGTCTCTGGCAACCAAGAGCATACAGCGGACAGATGGCAGCGGAGTGGAGCCCGGCTGTCAAAGCTGGATGCCGCTTTTGCTTCAGTGGATTCAGAGAAACTTTGGATTTTAGGGGATTTTAGAAAAAAGTCCTTGCAATAAGAGAAAAATATGTGGTATAATACTCACGTTGCGAGTGTAACAAAATAACCACGCCTGTGAATTCCAATGGACGGTGCTAGAAAACAGAGTCCCGGCGGTGTAGAAGCAGGTGGAAGTGTAAACCAAAAGGAGAGAAAAAAATGAGCGTTATTTCAATGAAACAGTTACTGGAAGCAGGTGTTCATTTCGGACATCAGACAAGAAGATGGAACCCTAAAATGGCTCCGTACATCTACACAGAAAGAAATGGTATCTATATCATCGACTTACAGAAATCTGTAGGTATGGTTGATGATGCTTACAAAGCAATCGCTGATATCGCTGCTGACGGTGGTACAATTCTGTTCGTAGGAACCAAAAAACAGGCTCAGGATGCAATCCAGACAGAAGCTGAAAGATGCGGAATGTACTATGTAAACGAAAGATGGTTAGGCGGTATGCTGACAAACTTCAAGACCATCCAGAGCAGAATTGCAAGATTAAAAGAAATCGAAGCTATGGAAAGTGACGGAACATTCGATGTTCTGCCTAAGAAAGAAGTTATCCAGTTAAAGAAAGAAATGGACAAACTTCAGAAAAACCTTGGCGGAATCAAAGAAATGAAGAAACTTCCAGATGCAATCTTCATCGTAGATCCAAAGAAAGAAAGAATCTGTGTACAGGAAGCTCATACATTAGGTATTCCGTTAATCGGTATTGCTGATACAAACTGTGACCCAGAAGAATTAGATTACGTTATCCCAGGTAACGATGATGCTATCAGAGCAGTAAAATTAATCGTTTCCAAAATGGCAGATGCTGTTATCGAAGCAAACCAGGGTGAAGCTGCTGACGCTGAAGAAATCTTCACAGAAGAAACAGAAGAAGCTGCAGTAGAAGAGTAAGATTTGAATAACGGTTGGGAGCACAGCGTTTAAGCAGTGTTCCCAATATCCTGAAACAATAGAAAAATAAACAGGAGGAACCATAACATGGCTATCACAGCAAGCAAAGTAAAAGAATTAAGAGAAATGACAGGCGCTGGTATGATGGACTGTAAGAAAGCTCTTACAGCTACAGACGGCGATATGGATAAAGCAGTTGAGTTTTTAAGAGAAAAAGGTCTGGCTACAGCTCAGAAAAAAGCTGGACGTATTGCAGCAGAAGGTCTTTGCAAAACTTTAGTTTCCGCTGACGAAAAGAGCGCAGTTGTTGTAGAAGTAAATGCAGAAACAGACTTTGTTGCTAAGAACGAAAAATTCCAGGACTATGTAGCTCAGGTTGCAGAAGCTGCTATGGAAACAGAAGCAGCTACAACAGAAGACTTCATGGCTTCTGCATGGAAATTCGACGCTGAAAAAACTGTACAGGAAGCATTATCTGCTCAGATTGCAGTTATCGGCGAAAACATGAACATCAGAAGATTCCAGAAAGTAACAGAAGAAAACGGATTTGTTGCTTCTTATACACATATGGGCGGAAAAATCGGCGTATTAGTAGACGTAGAGACAGATGTTGTAAATGATGCAGTAAAAGAAATGGCCAGAAACGTAGCTATGCAGATTGCAGCTTTAAAACCAGAGTACACAAACAGTTCTGAAGTAAGCGCAGACTACATTGCACATGAAAAAGAAATCTTGCTGGCTCAGATTATGAACGATCCAAAAGAATCCCAGAAACCAGAAAAAGTTATTCAGGGTATGATTAACGGACGTATCAACAAAGAACTGAAAGAAATCTGCCTCTTAGACCAGACATACGTAAAAGCAGAAGACGGAAAACAGTCTGTTGCTAAATACGTAGAAGAAGTTGCTAAGGCAAATGGCGCTAACGTAACAATCAAAGGATTTGTTCGTTTTGAAACAGGTGAAGGTCTGGAGAAAAAGAACGAAGACTTTGCTGCAGAAGTTGCTGCACAGATGGGAAACTAATTCCTGATTCTAACAAGTTATCATAACTTAATAAAGCTTATTAAAATCCCAGAAAACCTAGTGTTTCTGGGGTTTTTCACGTCTAAGGCACTTCTTGTAAATGCCAAAGACAAGAAAAAGAAAAACGCCATAATCCCAAAGTGATTACAGCGTATTCGACCATATAAATTCAATTTTTATTTAAGGATTTTAATTCAGATTATTTTCTCCCCATTGTTTCATAAATTCTAAGACAGGCATAAAACTTTTGCCAAGTTCGGTCAATGAATATTCTACTCGGGGTGGGACTTCCTTGTAGTCAAAACGGGAAATAAAACCGTCTGCTTCCAGTTCACGCAACTGCTTTGTCAGAGAGGATTCTGTTATATCTCCGATGTGTCGGCGTAGTTCTCCAAACCGTTGTATATTTTGAAATCCAATATAATAAAGTATTTCAATTTTCCATTTTCCGCCTAAGATTTTTTGAATTGTAGAAACAGTGGCACAGCGCTCAATCGACATTTGGCTTTTCTTCATGTATTACCCCTCCAATCAATTACAATATATCATTCCTACAATCAAAAATCAATGTACTATAAAAAAGTACAGTACTTTTCAAACAAGTGTACGGTGATATAATGAGGATAGCAAGGGAGAAAGGAGAGATTTTCATGCACTATACAGGAACGATTTGGCGACCGCCTTATGAAGCGTCCTCACTGCTTTTGGAAGTAACGGCAGGCTGTACACATCATCAATGTAAATTCTGCACTTTATATGACGATTTACCGTTTAAGTTCAGAATGACACCTATGGAGGATATTGAAGCCGATTTAAAGGAAGCTAAAGGACAATTTCGCATATGGATTGGTCATAAAATATCCCGTACTTTTTTAACAGGGGCAAATCCCTTTGTCTTAAAGGCTTCCCGTTTAATTGAAATTTCAGACCTGATACGGCGGTATTTTCCAACGAATCAATCAATCGGGTGCTTTTCAAGAATTACAGATATTACATTAAAAACAGACGAGGAACTTTTGCAGTTAAAAAATACAGGATATGATGGCTTGACCATTGGAATCGAAACGGGTGATGACGAAGCCTTAACTTTTATGCACAAGGGATACACTTCAAATGATATTGTCCTCCAATGTCAGCGTTTGGATAGAGCAGGTATCAGCTATAACTTTTTTTATCTTACAGGAGTATCCGGTGCAGGAAAAGGAGAGGCAGGAGCAAAAAAAACAGCGGAGGTATGCAATCAACTGCACCCTCAAATCATAGGCGCAAATATGCTTACCATCTATCAAAACTCTGAATTATATGAGGAAATTCAAAAAGGAAACTGGAAAGAAGAACAGGAAATCGAGAAATACAGGGAATTGAAAACTTTAGTCGAACATTTGAATATTCCTGTCTGGTTTGCCGCCGGAGGTGCTTCAAATGCTATTCCCATTCAAGGTACACTGCCAAGAGATACCAGGAAAGTTATTTCTGTCTTGGAACGAATTATTAGCAGTGTTGATGAAAATGAATTGCGAGATTATAGAAAAAATCTCCGGCATTTATAAAGGAGGAATCCAATATTGCACTTTACAGGAAGAACATGGCGACCACCTTATGAAGCAAGTTCCTTTATTGTACAAGTAACGTCTGGTTGTACACATAACAAATGCAGTTTTTGCAGCCTGTATAAAAATGAGTGCTTCCGTATGTCGCCATTAGAAGAATTTAAAGAGGACTTAGCAGAGCTGGCAAGTTATCAGCCTACTGCAAGACGTATTTTTTTAACAGGTGCAAATCCTTTTGTGATGAGTTATGAAAATTTAGCAGAACGGGCATTGCTTATTCATGACTATTTTGTAGAATGTCAGACGATTGCTATGTTTTCCAGTATTCGTGATATAAAAAATAAAAAGGTATGGCAGTTAAGAAGGCTTCGGAGCTTAGGCATTAACGGAATCAGTATTGGTACGGAATCGGGCGATAACAGCACTTTGCTTTTAGCAAATAAGGGCTACACTGCAAAGGACTTGATTGAACAATGCAGAAAATTAGACGAGGCAGGAATTGAATACTATTTTGTATATATGACAGGACTTGCCGGAAAAGGAAACAGTTATCGAAATGCTGTCAATAGTGCGAAAGTATTCAGTAAAGTAAATCCGCGTTTTATTTCTGTAGATTCATTAACACTATTCCCCGATACAGAATTGTATCGAATGGCACAGGAAAGGAAATTTATTCCTGCGGGAGAAAAAGAGCGGTTAGAAGAATTACAGACATTTATTAAGCACTTGCAGATACGAACCCATTTATTTGCAAACTCTGTTTCTAATTTTTATCCAACCACTGCTTTTCTCCCAAAAGAACGTGATAGAATCATAAGTGAACTGCAATATATTATAGATACAGTCAGCGAAGAAGAAATGCAGGAATACAGAAGAAATCTTCATAGGCTGGGATAAGGTTAATATGCCGTCCAGCGGTAATAAAAAACTGTTATTGCTACAGCAGAGTTTTCATGCGCTCAATTAAGATATGGATTGCCAAACGCCTATGCGGTTTTACGCCTGCATGGGCGTTTGCTGTAATAGCCCTCTACTGGGAAGAAAGGGGAAGAATTTTTTGAGGAATGGAATCTTGAAAAGGAAAAAGTGACAGAGGCATGGGACAATAGAGGAGATATTGTAATTGGAAATGATGTCTGGATTGGCTATGAAGCTGTCATATTATCAGGAGTCACCATTGGAGATGGAGCAATTATAGGAACAAGAGCAGTTGTTACAAAAGATGTGCCGCCATATACGATTGTGGAGGGGTTCCGGCAAAGCCAATACGAAAACGATTTGATGAAATGGTGATCAAAGAATTGTTAAAGATAAAGTGGTGGGATTGGACGAAAGAGAAGGTTGAAATAATTCATAAGAACATGATCTATAAAACTTGACGGTGTAAAGATTGAAAGGTATACTGTTTACAGTGTAAAGTTTGGAGGTGGAAAATGAAACAAACAACCTATCATCATAAAAATTTGAGAAATGAATTGATTGAGAAAGGGATTGAATTAGTAGAAGAATATGGTATGCAGCAACTTTCTTTGCGAAAGGTAGCGCAGGCATGTAATGTGAGCCATGCTGCGCCATACAGTCATTTTAAGAACAAAGACGATTTGATTTTGGCAATGCAGAGTTATATAACAGATCAGTTTACGGAACGATTGCAGGATGTGATTGCGAAGCATTCCGGAAAACCTGAGTTTTTACTGAAATTTGGAAAGGCATACGTTTTATTTTTTCTTCAGAATCCCCACTATTTTTCCTTTTTATTTACCAAAGGTAAAATGCAGATCAATTTAGATATTCAAGGGGAAAGTGAAGAAGACTATCAGCCATTTTCGATATATAGAAAACAGGTAATGAAACTGCTTGCTCCATTGGAACTTTCAGAAGAAAAGAAACAAGACTATATCATTGCATTATTCGCTTATATTCATGGACTTACCTCTTTGGCAACGCTTCAAAATGTAAAATATGCCTCAGAATGGGAAGAGAAAATAGAAGATTTGATTTGCACATTTTCGGTGGGAAATGAGGTGACACCGTGTTAGGAATTTATTTTAGTGGAACCGGAAATACAGAATATTGTGTGAAATTGTTATCTTCATTTTTGGAAGAAATGGAAACAGTTCCTTTAGAAAATCCATGGGCGGCTAAAAAGTTGGAAGAGAATGATACGATTATATTTGGTTATCCGGTACAATTTTCCAATATACCGTATTTCGTTCGGACATTTATAGAGGAGAATGGTGAAATCTGGAAAGGGAAAAAGGTTCTTTGCTTAGCTACAATGGGAGCTTTTAGTGGAGATGGCGCTGGATGTGCTGCAAGGTTACTGGAAAAGAAAGGGGCAGTGATCTTAGGCGGAGTACATGTGAAAATGCCTGATTCTGTATGCGACAGTCCATTGTTGAAAAAATCATTTGAGGAGAATCAACAGCTTGTGGAAAAAGCTACTGAAAAGATTGAAAAAGTCGCTTCAGATATAAAAAGGCAGATATATCCGAAAGAGGGGCTGTCTTTTTTGGCACATGTGATTGGATTGTTTGGACAAAGGCTTTGGTTCTATCATAAAACAAGAGCATCTACTAAAAATCTGAATATTCATGAGAACTGTAATGGTTGTGGGATATGTGCTCAAAACTGTCCGACACAGAATCTTTCGCTGCTTGACGGAAAGGCAGTTGCAGGGAATCAGTGTACGATGTGCTACCGGTGTATTAGTAAATGCCCGCAAAAGGCAATCACACTTTTAGGGAAGACAGTGGTTGAGCAGCACATTATAACAAAGTATGTATAGACAGACTTGAAATGCAGAAAGAGCAATAGTCAGTCCAAATGAATTTTCGGCTGATTATTGCTCTGAATCCGAATTGCGTTTGCGGAGCAGTTTCCAGGATATAATGGGTGACTTTTATAAATTTTCATCCATAAAAGCAATAATCCCGGCTTCTACTTCATCTTTGATAGCTGCATAATTATGGATTTCATGACGGTAGCCAGAGTACAGTTTGGTTCTTACCTTATGTCCTGTAGCCCGCAGCCAGTTGGATACCTGGTATACACCCTCACCATATTCTCCAACAGGATCCATATCTCCTGCAATGTTATAGATGGGAAGTGAGGTGGGGACTTTTTCTGCCCATTGGGTTCCAAGGATAACAGACATCATCTGGGTGAAATCATACATGGACTGATTGTTTACAGGTTTTGTAAAAGCATCAAAGGGATCGGCTGCATGGTCCTGCTGTACATAAGGGTCAGCGCAGATCCACTCATTTCCAATTTTCACTTCTCCACAATATTCGCACATCCATCCCATAAGTGAACCTGTGATGTTGGGGTCGGCTTCTTTTCCTTTTCCTTCATCAATGAGTTTTTTCAGAGTGGCAGCGCCTTCTTCAGCATGGCGGAATACACCACAGGTTCCACAGAGGGTAACACCATTTAATTCATTACCGTATTTTGCTATATAGTCTCTGGCAATCATAGAGCCCATGCTGTGACCGAACAGGAAATAAGGAAGATTTGGATATTTTTCTTTTACAAGATTTGTGAGGGTATGTTCATCTTCCATCATGGTATGCACACCTTTGTCACCCCAGTCGCCCCAGGTATTGTTTTTCAATGCAGTTTTTCCATGACCCACATGGTCATCAGCAGCAACAATGTAACCTGCATCTATAAATTTCACAATCATATGCAGATATCTCCTGGAATGTTCTCCGAATCCATGGATAATTTGTACGATACCTTTTGGTTTTGCCGCTGGAACATAAATCCATCCGTATACAGTATCTCTTTCATTAAAAGACTTAAAATTCACTTCGTGTAACATGAAAGCACCTCCCATACATTTTGATAATTTCATTGTAGAAGTATCTGTTTTCAAAGTCAAGAAAAAGAAAGCAGATTTCAGGATAGACAAGAAATGAAAAATGGAGTATGATAAGTGTATAAAATTTCGGATTCAAAGGAAAGGAACATACAGCATATGGAGAGGACAGAGCATTTGGACAGCATCCGTTTGATTACAGAAAAGGATGACGTACAGCTTGCAGATATTATCAGAAAAAATCTGGAAAAATTTCACCTGGATATTCCGGGAACCGTATATTTTGATTCTCAGCTAGACCATTTAAGCAGTTCTTACACTGCAAATCCAGAGAAAAGGGCGTATTTTGTTGTGGAAGATCCTACAGGAAAGGTTCTTGGAGGTATTGGCATAGATGAATTTCCGGGATTTGCAAGGTGTGCTGAAATACAGAAGTTGTATCTGTCAGATGAAGCAAAGGGAAAAGGACTTGGAAAAGCATTGATGGAAGCCGCAGAAGGGTATGCGGTTCAGGCTGGCTATGAGAGACTGTATTTAGAAACACATACAAATCTGGAGGCTGCAATACATTTGTATGAAAAATCAGGATTTCATAAGATTCAAAAGCCAGGAGAAGTGCAACACAGCACCATGAATTTGTTTTTTATGAAGGAGCTAACATGATTGAAACAAAGAATCTTATTTTAGATAAAGCAAAATTTTCAGACTGGAAAGAGATGTATGAGAATGTCTGGTCAAGACCAGAAAGCGCAAGATATATGGCATGGAAGGTTACAACAACGCAAGAGGATGCAAAGCTGAGAATTATGCGAACCATAGAATTTCAAAATAACCATGATGTCTATATAGTTTATGAAAAGAAAAGTGGCAAAGCGATTGGATTCGCAGGAGTAGAAAAGATAAAACCTTTTGTGTACCAGGAGACAGGAATCTGTTTGGGACCGGATTATGTGGGAAAAGGATTTGGAACCCAGATTTTGGAAGCGTTGATTCAATATTGCAAACAAGAATTTGACGCAAAAAAATTCTTTTATTCCACAAGAAAAGAAAATGAAGCATCTAACAGACTGGCAAAGAAGTTTGGATTCACCTTGGTTTCTTCGGAAAAGAAAATAGATAACAGGAATGGACAGGTTTATGAATTATTGAAATATAATCTGGACTATTCTTTTCCTTCTATGAGATAATCATAAGAAACCTGAAAAATCTCAGTCAGAGCTTTCAATTCGATATCTGTAACATAACGCTTATTTGTTTCGATTCTGGTAATTACATTTTTATCCATATCATATCCATTCAGTTGAAGCTGGTAGGCCAAGAGCCGCTGTGACATATGATGTTGGCGGCGGAGTTCTATGAGCCTTTGACCTATCAGATTTTTTTCGCCGGTAGCTGTTTTTGGTTTTGGCATATCTTTTATCCCTCCTGAAAATAGTATGAACAAAACAGTCTCATTTTTTGCACTGTTTATTTTACATGGGATTGAGCATTTGAAAGGTTGTAAAAATGAGACAAAATAAAGTTGTAGTGAATTGTGTGGATATTGCTTTCGAAACATGGTACAATAATAAAAATAGTAGAAAGGGGAACGGTATTATGCTGGTAAGTGCAGACAAAAAATGGGATTATGCTCTTGGAATCATTAAAGTGGATGGATTAGAACCGTCTCCAGAGTTTAAAAATTTGATTGCAAAAGAAAAACGCGGTGAGATGACTACAGATGATATGAGAAAAGTTTTAGATAAAAAATATAAAATGAAGAAGTAGGTGGGGGTTAATGAGAGATCCATATGTGTATCCACATACAAACATTTTAAAAAATTTAGCCAATATACAAGATGAAGAAGAATTATCTTGTATGGAGGCTGAATATACCAGTTTACGACTTGCGGAACTTGTGACAAAAGAATCTGCAAGTCATTTTAATTTCCTGTCACTTTGTGATATGCATCGTTATATTTTTCAAGATGTTTACGAATGGGCAGGGGAGATCAGGGTTATTGATATTGAAAAGGATGTTACCAATATTTTAGATGATATGAATAAGTTTTTATGGAAGGCATTGTCTGTTGCAGAAGCTTCCAGAATATTTTCAGAGTATTTAGCAAAACTTTGGCGTGTACATCCATATCGAGAAGGAAATACACGTACAATCATAACATTTTGCAGTCAATTTATTGAAAGTAAGGGATTCTATGTGGACAGTGATTTGTTTAAAGATAATGCACAATATATGAGGACTGCGTTGGTGGCAGCAAATGCAATCTTTTCAGATTTAGGAGATAAAAGAAAGCCGGAATACTTGAATAGAATCGTGTTGGACGCTTTGGAACGTGGGCAGAAAATGAAAGATAGAGTTGCTGATGTAATTAAAATGGCTGGCTTTGATGCCACAGAGAAGGAGATACGGAAAATTATCTATTGGAACAGGCAGAAACATTGTGAAAGCAGCATACAAGAAGTAAAAATGTATTTGTAAAGGAATTTATAACATGAACGACAAACGATTACTAATCATAGAAGATGACACTGATTTAAGAGAAGGCCTGTCCTTTTCTTTTTCTTCTGATGGATATAGAGTGACAGAGGCGCCAACAAAAGCAGAGGGACTTAGGGAAATCAGGAAGAATGTTTATGATATGGTGCTTCTGGACTGCAATCTGCCGGATGGAACCGGATTTGAATTATGCAGGGAGGTGCGTAGCTACAGCAGCATACCAATGGTGATGTTGACCGCCAGGGATACAGAACTGGATGAAATTCAGGCATTGGAACTGGGAGTTAATGACTATTTGTCCAAGCCTTTTTCTTTGGGAGTATTAAAAGCCAGGGTAAAGCGGATTCTTCAGGAAAAAGCAGAGACCTCCAGGATTGTCACAGGTTCTTTAACCATTGATCAGAACACCTGCAAAGTGTGGAAACAGGGGGAGAAAATTCAGCTAAGTAAATTAGAATATCGTCTGCTTCTGTATTTCATTGAAAATAAAAATCACATTCTTTCCAAGGAACAGATTTTAGAAAAAATATGGGACAGTGATGGAAAGTACGTGGATAACAATACGGTCTCTGTGAATATCAGCAGACTGCGGACAAAAATTGAAGAGGATGCATCCAGGCCTGCCAGAATTAAAACGGTACATGGAATTGGATATATCTGGAAGGAATAAAAATTATGTGGAGTTCGATTATTTTATTGATTCTTTTGTTTTTCGTTGTCTGGTGGAGTATCAGGGAAAAGAGGAAAACTTACCGCCGCATAGATGAATTACTGGATCGTGTCTTAAATCAGGAAATTATTTTAGATTCTGATGTAAAGGAAGGTGAGTATTCGGCACTTGTGAGCAAGATAAAACAGATACAGGAGGTGCTGGAGAATCATGCCAGAAGTGCAGAGACCGAAAAGGAACAGGTGAAAAGTCTGGTGTCCAATATGTCACACCAACTGAAAACACCCCTGGCAAACCTTTCTCTCTACGCAGAGATTCTGGGAAAAAGTGAGCTTTCAAAAGAACGAAAAAATGAATTTTTTTCTAAAATGCAAAGGCAGATTGAGAAGTTAAACTGGATGGTGGAATCCCTTTCTAAAATGGTGAAGCTGGAACAAAATCTGGATGATTTTGAAATAAAAAATACGAAGATACGCCAGACGATTTTGGATGCTGTGGATACCGTTTATGAGAAACTAGAGAAAAAAGATATCCAGCTAGACATGGAGTCTTTTGAGGATCGATTCTTATATCATAATCGAAAGTGGACTGTAGAGGTGTTTGTCAATCTTCTGGAAAATGCAATCAAATATACAGAAAAGGGCGGCTTTATTTCTATTCGTGTGAAATCTTATGAACTTTATACAGAAATTCAGATTTCCGATAATGGGAGGGGAATCCGGCAAGAAGAATTAACGGATATTTTTAAGCGTTTTTACAGAAGTCCTGAGGTGGAAAATATGGAAGGCTCTGGCATTGGACTGTATTTGTGTAATCTGATTCTGGAAAAGGAAAAAGGATATATCACAGCCATTTCAGAGTATGGAAAAGGCAGTTGTTTCTCCGTATTCTTACAAAACTGTAAGAACTAATGCTCTCTTTGTAAAGAAATTGCAAGATATAACAGGTATACTAAACGTATCAAAAAAAGGAGACATAAAGGATGAGTATACTAGAATTGCAAAATGTGAGAAAAATATATGGGGAAAAAGAAAACCAGGTCAAAGCCCTGCAAAATGTAAACATGCAGGTAGAAGAAGGGGAATTTGTTGCCATTGTAGGTACTTCCGGCAGCGGCAAGTCCACACTTTTAAATTTAATTGGCGGTCTGGACAACCCCACGCAGGGAAAAATCTTTATAAAAAACAGGGAGATTGGTTCTTTATCCAGAAAGGAACTGACCATTTTCAGAAGAAGAAATATTGGCTTTGTGTTTCAAAATTACAGCTTGATGCCAGTGTTGAATGTCTATGATAATGTGGCATTGCCCATTACCTTTGACAGAGGAAAACATATCAACCATAAATATATCGAAGAATTGCTACGGGAGCTTGGTCTTTGGGAAAAGCGGAAGAAATATCCCAATGAATTATCCGGAGGTCAGCAGCAAAGAGTCGCCATTGCCAGAGCCCTGGTAAATAAGCCTGCCATTTTACTTTGTGATGAACCTACGGGAAATCTGGATTCTGCCACAACCATTGAGGTTATGGGGTTATTAAAATCCAGCTGTAGAAAATATAAGCAGACCATTCTTATGGTGACACATAATGAAGCCATTGCGCAGACCTGTGACAGGGTGATTCATATTGAGGACGGAGAGATTCTTACAGGGAAAAGAAGCTTTCAGGCAAAAGGTGGTGAGCAGTCATGAAAGGCGTGTTGAAATTATCTTTTGCATATCTTCGTTATTATAAAAAGCAGACGTTCTCTTTGTTTCTCGGAGTTCTTCTTTCCGCAGCACTTCTTAGTGGAGTAGGTTCTCTTCTCTATAGCGGGAAGCAGCAGAACATAGAAAAAGTCAGGCAGGAGTATGGGGATTGGCATTATTACTTCCAGAGTGATGCCAAGGAGGCACAGCGTCTTCTGGAAAAAAAGAACGGAAACGGATATGAAATAGAGGCGTCCGGTACCATTACCATTCGGAAAGTTATGGAAGAGCCTTACAAAATTATGTTAGCTTATGGGGATGAATCTTATCAGCATATGATGAACCGCACACTCTTAAAGGGCAGTTATCCAAAAGCTGCAAATGAAGTTGCCATGGACACTTATGTATTGCGAAATCTTGGAATTCCGGAGAAAATCGGAAGTGAAGTGGTTCTGGATGGAGAACGATTTCTGCTAAGTGGTATCTTGAGTGAGTCTGTGGAAGGCACAGAGGACTACATGCAAGTATTTGTCCATGAAAGTATAGATTATGGGCAAAACGGTGTGTTTTTTTACTTCAAATTTATGGAAAACCGTCCGCTTTATAAACAGTTGGCTGCTTTTTGCAAAGAGTTTGATGTAGAAAAGGAAAGCATCCGTAGAAACAGTGAACTTGATGGATATTTCAAAGGAACAGCGCCTTCTGCCTATTGGGAAGTTTTAAAAGTAAGTTTTACGGAAGAAGGAACCGGTATTCCCTATCTTTATGCTTATTACAATGAAGGCGGACAGTTGACAAATAAAGTAATACTCATAGCTCTTGGTGTGTTTGGCGTTTTTATTCTCTACAGTCTTTTTCAAGTGTCTGTGCGAAAGCGTATGTCACAGTACAGTATTATGCAGACCCTTGGAATGGCAGAGGGATATACTTTTGGAAGTCTGTTGGGAGAACTTTTGTTGATTTTTGCAGCAGGATTTCCGCTGGGCTGTCTGTTGGGAAATAGTGTTGCTGCCTTGCTGTATGGAAAAATCGGTCAGATTTTTGTAGGTGTACAGAACAAGGGATTACGACATATTGGGGGGAAGCAGGAGCTAGCCGGAATTTCAGCGGCAAATATCGGAGAGGCAGGCAGGTTTTACATAGATGAAAAGCTGATTTGGTGCAGCCTGATTTTCTTTGTGGTGGTTTTAGCTGTGATGAGCTTTTATTTGGTGCGAAAAATGCGGAGCTATTCCTGGGGACAGATGATACGAAAGGAATCTGGAAAAAGAAAGAAAAACCGGAAAATTTATTGCCTTCACAGGGAAAATCTCTCTGATATTCTTACAAAGAAGTTTATGTTTGGAAAAATAAGTAGCTTTTTCGGCATTTTGTTTTCCCTTTCTATTGGTGGTATTATTTTTTTGGGAGCCACTTATGTGACTGAGAATACAAAAATTCATAATGAACTGACTTTTAAAGCAGATGATGGGCTTGGCTCTGATATTCAGGTATTCGAGGACTCAGATGATTTAGGCCATATGATTCCAGCGTATATAGCTGAGGAAATCCGAAAGCTTCCTGATGTTGAGTCTGTGAATACCATGAATTACATGTTGGGGGAAATTCCTCTTTATGATGGGAAGCTGATTTGGACTTCTTATTTTGCAGAAACAGACCCTTCGGACGACCTGGAACCGGATCCGGTGTTAATGGAAAAGTATCATGGTATGGCAACCATTGAGGGCGATGACGATTATAAATTGAAGGTCAATGTCTATGGATATGATGATGAGATGCTTTTGGAGCTTTCAGACTATTTACTGGAAGGAAGTATTGATCCAGATACCATGCGCAAGGAAGATACGGTTATTTTTAAAACTATTATGGGCGGTCAGGGAACGTATGATGGTATTGACATGAAAACAGGTGATTTCGTCACATTGAAAACTCCCAAAAGTACAGAAGTACCGGCAGAGGTGCTGAAATTTCAGGAAGAGGATTCCTTCTATACAGAGCAGAAACTTGAGGTAGCAGCCCTTGCATCCAGACCACTTGCCAAAACAGATGCTTTTATTGGGGACGAGGAATCGTCTACGGTGGACATTATTATGACAGAAGAGCAGATGGAAAAATATTTTGGTGTGACCGGATATCATAATATGGGGATTACGCTGAAGGAAGGCGCAGATGGGGCAGCTGTTTCCAGCGAAATAAGACAACTCACCAAAAGTGCGTCAAAATGTATGGTAAAGGATTATACCCAGGCGATTAAAACTGAAAATGCTTTTATAGAACAAAAGATGCTCTTTTTTTATGGTGTTGCTTTTGTCCTGCTTGGTATTAGTATTCTGCATATTATCAATAGTATGCAATATCTGGTGGCGGCACGAAAACATGAATTTGGTATTTTGCGCGCTATGGGTATTACAGATGGAGGCTTTCGCCGAATGCTGTTCAAAGAAGGAATTCGGTACGGTATTTATGCCAATCTGCTGATGCTTGCGCTGTATTTTCCGGTGCAGAAGATTCTCTATTATGTAATGGTTCATGTTTACCTCTACCTGCATCCAAAAGCAGGGGTATCGGTAATACCAGTGATTGGAATGCTGTTCCTTAATATTATCATTTGTATTCTTGCCATGGAATGGGCGGGGAGAAATATTCTGGAAGATGATATTATAGAAGAGCTTAATGGAGGAGACAGGATATCATAAAAATAAAATATTAGGATGTCACAGAAAAGGGAGTTTGTGTGACATCCTGATATTTTATTTTTCATTTACTACAAAAGTTTTTTTTCAGAGCAAGCAAATACATTACCATAGAAATTGTTATGAGAATATGTGCGATGCCTGCAAAACCGGAAATCATGGCATTGGCTGCGCTTGTAAGCTGGGCTTCTAAAACCTGTAAAACGCCTCTTACCAGCATCATGATTACCATAAAAGGAAGGGCAATGTTATGTAAAACAAAGAATCTCTGGAAGAGTTTATTATGTAAAAGTTCCGGTTTCTGGTTGGCAAACAGGATAGTCAGAAGAAAGAGGAACATGCCAAGCACCAGAAGGTGGGTATGAACATATGCCAGTGTTGTTCTTCCCGTGTAACCATGAAATTTGCTGAATTCCCGGTAAAAAACACCGCCTGCCAAGGCAAGAATCAGGTAAATCATTGAAGTGTTCCATAATTTTTTCATTTTTTAAGCTCCTTTCTCATTGCCTGGAATCCAATGCATACGGTCCAGACATAAGCGCAGGTTTTTGGTATCATTAACATGCCAATCATAGGAAGGGTATCTGCCCACAAGACAACAGGAATATAAAAACCAAAACTAAGTACAATGGTAAGCCACATGAACCGGAAGTCATGGTCCTGGTGTTTTTTGGCGCTTTGGAAAAACAGTATAATGACCAGAAGTCCTAAGAGGGCAAATGGAATGTTGCGGTAAATTCCCCAGGAAAGAGGAGAGTGGCTGCTGAGCCATTGATTTTGCGGGAACAGGCATAGGCCAATTCGAAGTCCTGCCAGTAAATATACCAAAGTGGTAAGTGATTTCTGACCATCAATATGATAGCGGGTTCTCCATACATAATACAGAAGAATATAAAAGATGGTCATAGTAATGGAAGTAATAAATTTTCCCATGCCTAAGGTAGTTGCAAAGTGCTCAAGTCCTGTAGTACAAAGTGCGTAAGCTCTGGGAATGAGATGAAAAGCATCTCCAAATCCAAGAACCACTGCCATAATACCAAACAGACGGTATTGTTTCTCTCCCTGGCATTTCTGAATCATGAGAATTCCGATGGTAATAACCGATACCAGGTAAACAGCATCAAAAAGTGTTTCCATAATAGCCTGCATAATCATGCCTCCTAATGATAAAGTGTTCTGCGAATCATTCCAAGGATTCCTGTGCAGTCATAGGAATGCCGAAGAAGAGCAGATAAGATTAAAGAAAAAATAATTTCAACAAAAGCTTCCGGGGTAAAAGATTCGTCAAACACGTCAGGCTGTACCTTCTTATCTTGCTTTAAAACCTGACAAAGACCTTCCCGGATATGCTGCCAGGACTGCGCCATGCGCTGTTGACCATCTGCTTTTTCCTTTCCCACAAAACTCATGGAATGCAGGGTGAAAAACTCAGGATAAGTTTCTTCTCCCTTTTTCATGCTATCAAATGCCCACTGGATACAGGCTTCAAAGCTATCGAAGTCTGACGGGCTTTTATCAGTATGAAAAATATCACACCACACACTTTCCACCGTTGCTTTCATTAAATCAGATTTTGAAGGAAAATAGTTGTAGATAGAGCCTACCGAAATTCCACAGGCAGAAGCAACGGTGCGGATATTCACTGCGCCCCATCCCTGTGTCTGCACCAGATTCCGGCTGGCTTTTAAAATTGCTTCTTTTGAAGTTACAACAGTATTCAAAACAAAACCTCCTTTGAAAATGAACAATGTTCATTATAGGGGCTTGGCTGTTGTATGTCAAGGGGGAATTTAAAAAAAACATCCGATAAGTGCTAATACTATCCATTTAAGTGCAACCCTTTTTTGCGAAAATGCGTTAAAATAATAATATCAAAACAGAGTTCATTGACTATTTTAAGAAAAGGATGGTATTTGCAATGAAGATTTATGTAAATGTGAATGCAGGACATGACGGAAACGGAACCAAAGAAATGCCATTTCGCCATATTAATGATGCGGCAAAAATCGCGCAGCCGGGAGATGAGGTTCTGGTAGCGCCAGGAGTTTACCGGGAATATGTCAATCCGGTTCACGCAGGAACAGAAGATGCGCGTATTACTTACCGCAGTACAGAGCCTTTACAGGCAGTGATTACCGGAGCCGAGCCTGTGAAAAACTGGGAATTATACGAAGGAAATGTATGGGTGAGCAGGATTCCAAACAGTCTTTTTGGCAATTATAATCCATACACTACTTTTGTATATGGAGACTGGTATTTTGCCAAAGCAGACAAACATACAGGCTGTGTTTATCTCAATGACAAAGCCCTTTATGAGACAGCAACCCTGGAAGATTGTATCAAAGGTGAGGTTTACGAATGTAGCTGGGTGCCGGAAGAATCTGTATATAAATGGTATGCGGTACAGGATACAGAAAAGGATGAAACCGTTCTTTATGCTAATTTCCAGGGCAAGAATCCTAATGAGGAAAATGTAGAAATCAATGTAAGAAGAGAGTGTTTCATGCCTTCTGAAACAGGCAGAAACTATATTACTGTAAGTGGATTTACCATTTGCAGGGCGGCAACTACCTGGGCGCCTCCGGCAGCTTTTCAGGACGGTATGATTGGTCCTCACTGGAGCAAGGGCTGGATTATTGAGGACTGTGATATTTCAAACAGCAAATGTGCGGGAATTTCCGTAGGAAAATATCTGGACCCGGATAATGACCATTATTTCACCTATAAATATGTCAAGAGCCCAACACAGATGGAACGTGATGCTGTATGTAAAGGCCAGTACCATGGCTGGCTAAAGGAAAATGTGGGAAGCCATATTATCCGCAGAAATAATATCCATCATTGTGAACAGGGCGGTATCATTGGACGTATGGGCGGAGTATTCAGTATCATTGAAGATAACCATATTCACCATATTAATAATATGATGGAGCAGGGCGGCGCAGAAATTGCCGGTATCAAAATGCATGCTGCCATTGACGTTACCATGCGCAGAAACCATATCCATCACTGTACTATGGGTATCTGGTGTGATTGGGAGGCACAGGGTACAAGACTTTCCCAGAATCTGCTTCATGACAACCAGAAACCGGCATTTGCAAAAACTTTAAAAGGCGGTATGATGTCCCAGGACATTTTCGTGGAAGTAAGCCATGGACCAACTTTAATTGATAACAATATTATGTTGTCTGAGGCAAGCTTGCGTTTTGCCACTCAGGGCCTTGCTATGGTACATAACCTGATTTGTGGTTCTCTTACCTGTGTGGGAGAAGGCACTGGCTGGAGATATACTCCTTACCACATTCCGCATCGCACAGAAGTTATGGGATTTATGACGTTCCTTCATGGAGACGACAGATTCTACAACAATATTTTCGTACAGAAATGGCCTTCTGAGGACGTTATCATTCCTCATGATTCTGATGATGGATTTGACACAGAAAACAGAAAAGCCGGAACCTGGATGTTTGATGAATATCCTACCTATGAGGAGTGGAGCGCGCAGTTTGATTTCAGCAAACCGGCAGATATGAAACAACTGGAGCCGGCTCATTTCGGACACCTGCCTGTATGGACAGAAGGAAACGCTTATTTTAGCGGTGCAAAAGCATGTAAGAATGAGGTGAACGGTTTTGTCTCCGGTGATGAAGTGAAAGTGGAACTGGTAGAAAAAGATGGAACCTATTATCTGGATACAAATGTATATGAATTGCTGAAAGATTTCACAGGCAGAATGATTCACACAGACATTCTGGGACAGGCATTTGAGCCGGAACAGAAGTTTGAAAATCCAGATGGAACTGCCATTCAGTTTGATTCAGACTATTTTGGCGGACACAGAGGAGTCCAGGTGGTTCCGGGACCATTTGCAAGTGCAGAAGATGCTAAGAAACCATTGTTGAGAAAATAGATATAGAGGATTGCGTAAAAAGAGCTGTTACACGAAATTTCGTGTATCAGTTCTTTTTTTAAATTTAAAGATATGCAAAACATCAATAATAGGATAGAATAGGAACTAACAAGAAGTGAAAAAATGAACACAGAAAGGATACATGCTTATGGAATTAAACAGAGTACACCATATTGCTATCATTGGCAGTGATTATGAAATATCAAAACATTTTTACGTGGATCTTCTGGGATTTCAGGTGATTCGGGAACATTACAGGGAAGATCGCGAGGACTATAAAATTGATCTGCAGTTAGGGGACATGGAATTAGAATTGTTTATCAGAAAGGATTGCCCCAAAAGACCCAGCTATCCCGAAGCCTATGGTCTCAGGCATCTGGCTTTTCATGTGAAATCAGTGGAAGAGACCGTAAAAGAATTAAATACACTTGGAATTGAGACAGAACCGATTCGGATAGATTTCTTTACCGGGAAAAAGATGACCTTTTTCCAGGATCCGGATGGGCTGCCATTGGAGTTGCATGAATAAAAAATATCAGGAAAAGAGGTTGGACACATGAATTATGCATTTATAAATGGAACGATTCTCACTATGGATGAGTCTTGCCCAAAGGCAGAGGCTGTGCTTACAGAAAAGGGAAGAATTGTAAAATGTGGAACACAGGAGGAGATTCTTTCCTGTAAAAAAGAGGATACTGTCTTAGTAGATTTGCAGGGAAAAACCATGCTTCCGGGCTTTATTGACGGTCATAGCCATTTCTCCGGACTGGCATCCGCATTGTCTCAGTGCGATTTGTCTAAGGCAGGGAATTTTCAGGATATTGTAACCTCTATGAAGCAGTTTATTGAGAAAAGAAATATTCCCAAAGGACAATGGGTGGTGGGGACGAATTATGACCACAATTTTCTTCAGGAGAAATGGCATCCCAATAAAAATGTGCTGGATGAGATTTCCAAAGAGCATCCCATTGTGGTGGTACATGCTTCTTCTCATATGGGCGTATGCAATTCTCTTGCCCTTGCAGTCCAGGGTCTGACAGAAGAGACGAAAGACCCGGAGGGCGGACGATACGGACGGATAGAGGGCAGCAGGGAACTAAACGGATATCTGGAAGAAAATGCTTTTGTTGCATGCAGAAATCAGATGCCTATGCCAGGAATAGAAGAGATGATGAAAAATTTTAAGCAGGCTCAGGAGATTTATGCATCTTATGGCATTACTACCATACAAGAGGGTATGGTGACAGAGCAGTTGTTTGGGCTCTTGGAGTATGCAGGGAATCGTCAGGAGTTGTATTTAGACCTGGTGGGCTATCTGGATTTAGAGCATTGTAAAACCTTGCTGGTACAGCACCCGGAACTGGAAGAATATAACCATCACTTCCGTATCGGAGGATATAAGGTGTTTCTGGATGGTTCACCACAGGGAAGAACCGCATGGATGAAAGAGGCTTATGAAGAGGCAGAGGATGGATACTGTGGATATCCTATACACAGCGATGAGAAGCTGGAAGCTATGGTTTTAGAAGCATTAAAGGATGGACAGCAGCTTTTGGCACACTGCAACGGAGATGCAGCGGCAGAACAATATGTGCGGGTTTTTGAAAAAGTGTCAGAAGAACATCCAGAATATCCCTTAAACCGTCCGGTTATGATTCATGCCCAGCTTGTTCAGGAGGAACAGCTAAAGCGTATGAAAAAACTGTCTATGATGCCCAGTTTTTTTGTTGCTCATGTATACTATTGGGGAGACATTCACATCCAGAACTTTGGTATGACACGTGCCAAAAGAATTTCTCCGGCAGGAACAGCCATGAAACTTCAGCTTCCGTTTACGTTTCATCAGGACAGTCCTGTTTTAATGCCAAATGTATTTGAGACTATCTGGTGTGCGGCAAATCGTAAGACAAAAGCAGGAGTCCAGTTGGAGGAACAGGAAAAAATCAGTGTTTATGACGGGCTAAAGGCCATGACTGTTCATGGGGCATATCAGTACGGAGAAGAAAACAGTAAGGGCAGGATAAAAGAAGGATACCTTGCAGACCTGATAATTCTGGATCGGAATCCCCTGGAAATTCCGGTGGAGGAAGTAAAAGATGTTCAGGTTCTGGAAACCATAAAAGAAGGCAAGATTATTTATCAGCGACAAGAAGGAAAGTAAGGACTGTCTCATTTTCTGCACTTTTTATTGCTTTTCCTTTTGAATCAGTATAAAATTAGTTGTAAAAGTGAGACAAAAGGAGGAGCATATGGAAGAAAAAGACAGGGAGCGTTTTGCCTTTTTATACTTATGTAAGGAAGAAGACAGAGAACTGCTGCTGGGACGCAGAAAAATGGAATTTTCTGATTTTGACCGACTGACTTACCTTGCAGATTTTTTCGGATTTGAAGCCTATGCCCTGGAAATCTGGAATCAGTTTGCCGGAAATTTTGAAAAAGAATTTCAGCAGATGGAAGAGGAATTGGAACAAGAGGAAAAAGTTTCTTGTCTGGAACAGAGAAAGCTTCAGGACAGATGGATTTCAGACTTTTCCAAAGAAGTGGCAAATGAAGCCCTCAGGAAGAGTTTACAGAAAGAATAGTAACGAAGAAAGGGAATGCTATTTCGGAACTTTACCGGAATGACATTCCCTTTTGTAAACATAAAGCAGGATTTTCTTTTTTAAGCAGTTAAAATTTCACACAATGCTCCAAACAAAGCTTCATTTAAGGAAAGGGCAGCAAGGCTGGCAATGGCGTTTCTTCCCTGCTCTTGCACCAGACCGTAGATTCTGGATTTCAGGTCATAGCCTATCTGAGCTGGTTCTAACAGTTCATAACAGCGCTCTGTCAGATTATTTTCTGCCAGGGTCAGGCCTTCCGGGAACAGGACAGAAATTTCTTTTTCTATGGCTGTTTCAGGCAATTCTACAGTCAGCCTGGAAGTTGCTCTATCATAAGAAACCTTTGCCTGCAAAGGTGCCTGGTCTGCAGTTACCACTACCCCGGTAGGATTTACTGCAGCAAAGACCAGCTTCCAGGACCTGGATTTTGGAAGAACTGCCAGATTTCCACTGGCTTTTCCAATCTGGAACCGGGTTGTGATTTCTCTGGTAAAGGTAAATTCTGTAAATGCCCAGTTTGCATCTGCATCTTCTGGCGTGTCCCCGTCATCTTCCCAAAGAGTAAAGGATCCGTCTTTTGCAGGGAACACATGGACTTCCATGGCAGATGGATTGGCCACACTGTTGCTGAAGGTTTCCATATTTTGCATAGGAACAATGGCGCCGGCTTTCATGAGAACCGGGATGTGCTCCACATTTCTAAATAGGTTCATCATACGTCCCCCATGGTAGATCAGACCAGTGAAGAAATCCACCCAAAGTCCTTTGGGAAGCCAGGTTTTTGCTTTTCCCACTCTGGCTGTGGCATCCTGTTTTTCCGTAATCGGAGATACCAGCAGCTCTGAGCCAAAATAATATTCATTTTTTACTTCGTAAGATTCTCCCTGTTCCGGCTCCAGATAATACATAGGCTGTATCAGAGGAAGGCTTTCCCGGCTGGCTCTGCGGTTCATAGTATAAAGATAAGGAATCAGACCGTGCCGCAGTCTTAAATATTCTTCCATGACATGGCTGGTTGTGCGGTCAAATTTCCAGGGCTCCTTTCCGTTAAAAGGATTGTCTGTGCTGTGGAGTCGGTTAATAGGTGAGAATACGCCATACTGCACCCAGCGGGCCATCAGTTCATCATCCCGGACGCCCATCATGTGTCCGCCAATATCATGACTCCACCATCCATAGCCAATGTTGCTGGCAGTGCTGGTGAAATAGGGCTGAAAGTCCAGACTCTCCCAGGAAATTACCGTATCGCCGGAAAAACCAATGGGGTAACGATGGCTGCCGACTCCGGCGTAACGGGAGAAGGTCATAGGGCGATTTCCCTTCCAACTGCTGTCCAGAAAATGATAATGGTTTAACATCCAAAGAGGATCCAGACCGGGGATTTTGGTAATGCCGCCCTGCTGCCAGTCCAGCCACCAGAAATCAACGCCTTCTTCTTCCAGAGGGTGATGCAGTTCTTTTAGATAAACTTCCATAAAATCTGGATCCGCAGGATCAAATAAAACAGCCTGTTCACTTTTGGGGTCTATACCCATTTTTTCTGCTACACGCGGATAAAGTTCTTCATAAGCCCGGATTCCGTCTGCCGGATGCACATTTAAAGTTACTTTCATGTGATGCTCATGAAGCCAGCTCATAAATTCCTTTGGATCTGGGAAGAACTTTTTATTCCAGGTATAACCGGTCCATCCACTTCCGTATCTGGGCTCCACATCATCCACCAGATGCCAGTCCATATCAATGACTGCAACAGAAAATGGCAGTTCTTCTTTTTCAAAACGTTCCATTAATTCTTTATACTCAACCTCTGTATAGCGGTGATACCGGCTCCACCAGTTTCCAAGAGCGTATCTGGGCAGAAGCGGTGTTTGGCCACAGAGATGGTAAAAATCTTTGAGGCAGTCTAAATACCGGTGTCCATATCCAAAGAAATACAGGTCAATGACATCCTCATCTCTTGGAGCAATCCAGCCATCTTCGGTAAGTACCATGGAATGGCTGTCATCAATGACGGAAAATCCATTTCTGGAAATTACCCCATGTTCCATAGGAACCTTTCCAATGACAGATTCTTTGGTAGGAGCCAGAGTATCACTGTAAGCTCCGTTTTGCAGAACCTTTGCTCCATCGCACATATCCAGTGTTCTGGCTGTTCCCAGAAGGTCATCGGGAACTTCGCTATAACGCCAGGTCCGTCCCCAGCCTCCGCCTCCAGTGGCTTTAATCATAAGACCGTGCTGGGAAAAAGGCTTTTCATCGTAATGCAATTCTAATTCTTCGGTGTATAGAATCAGTTCACCGTTTTTCTTCTGAACCTGAAAATCCGGTACAGGAAAATCTCTGTTTAGGACAGCCTGTGTAGCACGATCCTCAAATTTTCCCAGAGGGTGATATTCCAGTCTCAACAGGGCAGGTGTCAGAACGGTAATGCGATAGGTATCCCCTTGTACCACAGCAGCCTGGCTGCAAAGGGGCTGGGATTTTAGTATATATTCATTCATTCCCATAAATCAATCCTCCTCAATACTTACATGATTTTTCTGATGTCATTATAGTATAAAAAAATGAAAAATTCTCCTAATAATCTTAGAAAAAACTATAGTATTTTGACTTTTTTCCAAGCTGTGAGGACCTTCTGGCAGAGGATGAAGTTTTATGATAAAATGGGTGTCAAAGGATGTATGGGAAAAGGGGAGAAATTTATGAAAACACTGGGAATTGATATAGGAACAACAACCATCAGCGCAGTGGTGGCAGACAGCAAAAACCAGGAGGTAATACAGGCATATACGGTGGAGAACCAGAGCTTTTTAAAGACAGAAAGGGTCTGGGAGAAGGTGCAGAATCCACAGTCTATCCTTGAGAAAACCAGCGCACTTCTGGAGAATATTTTAAAGGAATATTCAGATATCAAAGCCATTGGACTGACAGGGCAGATGCATGGAATCCTTTATGTGGATGCACAGGGAAAAGCAGTAAGTCCTCTGTATACCTGGCAGGATGGAAGAGGGAATCAGCCGCTTCTTAGAGGGAAAAGTCTTTGCCAGATTTTACAGGAGGATTATGGGAAAAAGGCATATACAGGCTATGGTCTGATTACTCATTTGTATCAGTTTATGACACAGAAAATCCCAAGAGAGGCAGTGAGCTTTTGTACTATTATGGACTATCTGGGTATGGCGCTTACAGGACAAAGGGAAGCTCTGGTACATGCCAGCAATGCGGCAGGTTTCGGGCTGTTTGATGTACAAAAGGGCTGTTTTTATGAGGAGATTCTGGAACAAATGGGAGTTGGAAACGCTATGCTGCCAAGGGTTACAGGAGAGCTTTCCATACTGGGAACCTATAAAGAAATTCCGGTTTGTACAGCCATTGGAGATAACCAGGCCAGCTTCTTAGGTTCTGTGAAAAATCCGGAAAATAGTATTTTACTGAATATGGGAACCGGAGGACAGGTATCGGTATGCTCCGAAGATTTTTATGAGGCCGGAGAAATTGAGGCAAGACCTTATTTGGGAAACAAATATCTTCTGGTTGGTTCTTCCCTGTGCGGAGGAAGAGCGTATGCTTTACTGGAAGGCTTTTTCCGTCAGTATGCAGAAGCCCTGGGCGTTTCAGGGGTGAATCATTATGCAGTGATGGAACATCTGCTTCGTACAAAAAAAGTGGAAGAAGAAGGTCTGCATATAGATACCAGATTTTCCGGCACCAGAGAACATCCTGATAAAAGGGGCAGTATTCAGAATATCGGAATTGATAATTTTACTCCGGCTTCTTTTGTTTTGGGAACACTGGAGGGCATGACAGAAGAACTGTATGAGATGTATGTGGAAATGAAGAAGGGATTGAAATGTCCAAGAACCCAGATTGTTGGTTCCGGGAATGGAATTCGCAGAAATTCCTGTTTACAGCAGCTTATGAAACAGAGATTTTCCATGGAGTTTTATCTGGCAGAGCACACAGAGGAGGCGGCTCTTGGGGCAGCCATGGCAGGGGCAATGGCTGTGAACCAGAGGGGGATTTTCAGATGATTTATTTTGATAATGCAGCCACCACCATGGAAAAGCCAGGGGAAGTAGTGGAGGCGGTAACCAGGGCCTTGACATCCATGGGAAATGCAGGAAGAGGGGCCCATGCGTCTTCTCTGGATGCTTCCAGAATGATCTTTGATACCAGGCGGAAACTGGCAGAATTGTTTCATGGGGAGGACCCGTCTCAGGTGGTTTTTACTGCTAATGCCACAGAGAGCCTGAATATGGCAATTAAGGGACTTTTTACGTCCAAAGATCATATCATTACTACCCAGTTGGAACATAATTCTGTGCTAAGACCGCTTTATGAACTGGAAGAACAGGGAGCAGAGCTTACTATTTTGCAAAGTGATGCAAAGGGGCGTATCAGGTATGAAGAATTTGAAAAAGAGATTAAAGAAAATACCAGAGCTATTGTCTGTACGCATGGTTCTAATGTCACAGGAAATCTGGTAGATATCAAAAAAGCAGGAGAAATTGCAAAAAAACATAACCTGCTGTTTGTGGTAGATGCCTCCCAGACAGCCGGTGTTTTTCCCATAGATGTACAGGAAATGAACGTTGATGTGCTGTGTTTTACAGGTCATAAGGGTCTTTTAGGACCACAGGGGACAGGAGGCATGTATGTAAGAAAAGGACTGGCAATCCGTCCCCTGAAATCAGGTGGAAGCGGGATTCAGACCTATAGTCATAGCCATCCGGACAAGATGCCCGTAGCCCTGGAAGCAGGAACCTTAAATGGCCATGGACTGGCAGGTCTAAACGCTGCGCTGGACTATTTAAAGGAAACCGGGATTCGTCTTATCAGGGAAAAAGAACAGGCGCTTATGTGGGATTTTTACCAAAAAGTGGCAGAAATTCCGAGAATAATCTTGTATGGAGATTTTGAAAATCGAAAGCGCTGTCCTATAGTTTCCCTGAATGTGGAGGGGTATGATTCTGCAGAAGTCAGCGACTTTCTGGCAGTAGAGTATGGGATTGCCACACGTCCGGGGGCGCACTGCGCGCCCTTGATGCACCAGGCCCTTGGAACTGTGAAGCAAGGGGCTGTAAGATTCAGTTTTTCTCATTATAATACCAGGGAAGAGGTAGAACTGGCAGTAGCAGCTTTGAAAGATTTACTTGGATAATCCAGGCTCTTATGATACAATGGGCAAAGAGTGCGAATGCACGAAATCAACAGAAAGGGACACAAAAGAACATATGCTTGCAGTTATGAAATTTGGCGGAAGTTCTGTAGCAGATCTGGATAAAATCAGGAATGTGGCAGAACAGTGTATTAAAAAATGGAAAGAAGGCAACCAGGTGGTTGTGGTACTTTCCGCAATGGGAAAGACAACAGATAAACTTCTTAGTCAGGCAGCGCAGATTAGCGACATGCCTTCCAGAAGAGAGATGGATATGCTTCTGGCAACAGGGGAACAGGTGTCTGTTTCACTGATGGCAATGACCATGATTCAGATGGGAGTCACTGCAATTTCCCTCAATGCATGGCAGGTGCCCATGTATACTTCTTCAGCATATCAGAATGCGAAATTAAAACGGATTGACACAGAACGTATTCAAAAAGAGCTGGATTCTAATAAAATTGTAGTAGTTACGGGATTCCAGGGCGTGAATAAATATGAGGATGTTACAACGCTTGGAAGAGGCGGTTCAGACACTACAGCAGTGGCTCTTGCGGCGGCTCTTCATGCAGACGTCTGTGAGATTTATACAGATGTGGATGGCGTTTATACAGCAGATCCGCGAATCGTGCCAAATGCCAGAAAAAAACAGGAAGTAACCTACGAAGAAATGCTGGAGCTGGCATCCCTGGGGGCCAAGGTTTTACACAACCGCTGTGTGGAAATGGCCAGACGATATAATGTAAAGCTGGTAGTAAAATCCAGTATGATGCCAGGAGAAGGAACAGTTGTAAAGGAGTGCACAAAAATGGAAAAAATGTTAATCAGCGGTGTAGCAACCGACAAAAATATTGCCAAAATTTCTGTGTCAGGAATGAAAAATGACCCGGAAAGTACCTTCAAATTATTGAATCTTATGGCTGGAAACAATCTGAATATTGATGTTATGATTCAGTCCCTGGATCATGACGGAACTAAGACACTGACCTTTACCGTTGCCAGAGCTGACATGCTGGTAGCCGTAAAATTACTGGAAGAAAACAGCGGTATGTTAGGAAATGTAGAAGTAAGCTGCCAGGAAGAGGTGGCAAAAGTTTCCGTTGTAGGAGCAGGGGTCAGCGCTAATGCCGGAGTAGCTGCCAAGATGTTTGAAGCCCTCTCAGGAGCAGGAATTAATACAGACATGATTACCACTTCTGAAATCCGTATTACAGCAGTGGTAAGAGAAGATGAAGCGGAAACTGCTATGCGGGCAGTACATGACCGGTTTGCAGAAGAGTGGATGTAACGAGGTTTTTATGGAAACAAAAGAGTTTATGGAAAAGCCGGTGAAAAGCTTATTTTTCCGGTATTTAATTCCTTCCATTATGGGAACCATGGTAACATCCATTTATGTTCTGGCAGACACCATTATTATTGGAAAAGGTCTGGGAAGTGTGGCAATGGCAGCCTTAAATATTGCCCTTCCCATCTATAATATTTATTTTGGCCTGGGGCTTTTATTTGGTGTGGGCGGCTCAGTCCTTATGTCTATTTATCGGGGAAGAGGAGAAAAAGAAAAGGCAGATGCCTACTTTACCGCCGCTTTTCTCATGAATACAGTGGTATGGCTGCTTTTGCTTGCTGCCAGTATCTTTTTTATGGAGGATTTGGCCTGGCTGCTTGGCGGAACAGAAGAAACCATGCCTTATATTATGGATTATATTCCTTACATTATTGGTGGTATGGGAGCATTTTTCTTCTCCTCTTTTTTGCAGACCTTTGTGCGAAACGATGGAGCGCCTAATCTGGCTATGAATGCGGTGATTGCAGGTGGTGTTACCAATATTATTCTGGACTATGTGTTTGTATTTCCCATGCAGATGGGCATGGCAGGGGCAGCCATTGCTACAGTTATGGGTTCCTGTCTTACGGTTGCAATTTTGCTGGTTCATTTCTTTACCAAAAAGAACCAGTTAAAGTGGAACTGGAAGGGCATCAAAGGAAGCTATCTGAAAGAAATTGTGGTGAATGGAACAGCCAGCTTTTTCATTGAGATTGCATCAGGAATTACGATTTTTGCCTTTAATCTGCAGTTGTTAAAATATGTGGGAAATACAGGGATGACAGTATTTGGAATTATCTGCAACACAGCTATTGTAGTTACCTGTTTAAGCAAAGGTGTGAATCAGGCAGCCCAGCCCATTCTTTCTATTAATTACGGGGCAGGGCAGATGAAACGAACCAATGAGGTGCGGCGGCTGACCATGATTGTGTCTCTGATTATTTGTGCGGTGATTGTGGCAGTTGGCGTTTTGGCGCCGGATTTCTTTACCTATATTTTCTTAAATCCAGATGCAGAAATCCTGTCCATGTCAGCAGATGCAGTGCGGACTTATTTCATTGGTTTCCTGTTTATGGCAGCCAATATGGTGTATATTTGTTATTTTCAGGCTATTGTGAAAAATGGATATGCGCTGTTTCTCTGTTTGCTAAGAGGCTGTATTCTGGTACTGATTTTCGTGTATATTCTGCCTCTGTTTTTAGGGGTATGGGGAATTTGGCTGGCCTTTGTGGCAGCAGAATTTTTTACATTATTAATAGGAATTGTATGTACAAAAAAGGGAGACCGTTCCAGGAAAGTTTGAGAATTTTTTAAAATCCAAGCTTTCCTGGAGGGTCTCCTCCTTTTTGTTTTAGGATTGTTTGAATGGTGCCAGGCTTCGGGCAAGGATTCCCTTCATATGGGCAATGGCAATGCCATAATTGGTCATGGGAATATTCTGGGTCTTTGCACAGGCTTGCCGGTACTTCATTTCCCGTTCATTCAGCATACATCCGCCACAGTGGATAATCAGACCATAGGGAGATAAATCTGAGGGGAATTCCGTACCGCTGGTAAAAGCAAACCTCAGGTTTTTACCTGTATAGGCCTGGAGCATTTTTGGCAATTTCTGGGTTCCAATATCCCCGCATTGACGGTGGTGTGTACAACCCTCAGAAATTAAAACCAGGTCGTCATGTTCTAATGTATCTATAACAGAAGCTCCTGCTGCTGTAGTTTCTAAGTTCCCTTTATATCTTGCAAACAAAATAGAAAAAGATGTCAGAGGAATGTTTTCTGGAACCATGGCAGCTACCTGTGGAAAAATCTGGCTGTCTGTAATAACAAGAGCCGGAGGTGTGCCGGCTGTTTCCAGACGGTTTAAGGCTGTTTGAAGTTCTTTGTCCCGCACCAGAATGGGAATTCCACCCTTGTCCAGAATGTCTCGAATGGTCTGCTGCTGGGGAAGAATTAAGCGGCCTTTTGGCGCTGCCTTATCAATGGGAATGACCAGGAGGATATAGTCTTCCGGTTCTATTAAATCAGACACCAAGGGGAAGGTTTTTGCACTGGCTTTTATTTGAGTTCCCATAAGCTCCTTTAATTCCTGAATATGAATTCCTTTTAAAGCACTGACAAAAATCACCTGCTCCTTCGACCATTCCTCTGGAAAGGAAACGGAAGAAGAAGGCAGCAAGTCGCACTTGTTTACAGCTATAATGCAGGGAATTTCTTTGTCTTTTATGAGCCTGAAAATCTTCCAATCTTCTTCGGATGCGCCTGTTGTTCCATCCACAACCAGAAGCGCCAGATCGGTTTTCTGTAACATCTGTGTGGCCTTCTGGATGCGGAGCTTTCCAAGCTCTCCCAAATCATCCAGACCTGGGGTGTCAATGAGTACCACAGGCCCAAGGGGCAGCAGCTCCATGGATTTTTGCACAGGGTCTGTGGTGGTGCCCTTTACATCTGAAACGATGGAGAGCTTCTGTCCGGTAATGGCGTTAATCAGGCTGGATTTCCCTGCGTTTCTTCTGCCGAAAATACCAATATGGATACGTTCGCCGGAGGGTACTGCGTTTAAACTCATAGGGGAAACCTCCTGCTTAGAACCTGAAATCTCTGCGGTTATCCTGTTCAATGAGACGAAGATTTTTTAATACCACAGCTCTGGCTTTTTCGTTTGGAACATTGAGAACTTCGCGTTCAATAAGCTGGTCTCCCAGAGCTTTGGTAGCAGGAGAAGCATAGTCCATTAAATATTCTTTCAGGGTCATTAAGGCGTTGGGATGGCAGCAGTTTTGAATCTGTCCGCTTTTACAAAGGGACATAAAGCGGTCTCCTGTGCGGCCTTCCCGGTAGCAGGCAGTGCAGAAGCTTGGGATATAGCCCAGTTCCATGAGCCAGTGTACAACTTCATCCAAGGTACGACGGTCACTGATATCAAACTGTTCCGATTTTGCATCTTCCGGCTCCGGTTCGCAGTAGCCTCCCACGCTGGTGCGGGAACCCCCGCTAATCTGGGAAATACCAAGATGCAACACACGTTCTCTGCATGCCTGGCTTTCCCTGGTGGAAATAATCATGCCTGTGTATGGTACAGCAATACGGATGCAGGCAACAATTTTTGCAAAGGTATCGTCATCAATTCCATTGTCAAAAGCATCTGCATCAATATCATCTGCATGGCGCAGACGTGGTACGCTGATGGTATGAGGACCAACGCCGAAAGCCGCCTCCAGGTGTTCTGCATGCATGAGAAGTCCTGCAAATTCATAGCGGTATTTGTCCAGTCCAAAGAGTACGCCAATCCCCACATCATCAATACCGCCTTCCATAGCCCGGTCCATGGCTTCTGTGTGATAGTCATAATTATGTTTCGGTCCCGTTGGATGAAGCTGCAGATAGCTTTCTTTGTGATAGGTTTCCTGGAAGAGAATATAAGTACCGATGCCTGCTTCTTTTAACAGACGGTAATTGTCTACTGTAGTGGCTGCAATGTTAATATTTACTCTTCGGATAGCACCGTTTTTATGTTTAATGCTGTAAATGGTTTTAATACTTTCCAGATAATATTCCATGGTGTTGCGCACCGGATCTTCCCCTGCTTCCAGAGCCAGACGTTTGTGTCCCATATCCTGCAGGGCAATCACTTCTCTTCGGATTTCCTCCTGGGAGAGCTGCTTTCTGGCAATATGTTTGTTCTTCATGTGATAAGGGCAATAAGTACAGCCATTGACACAATAATTCGAAAGATAAAGAGGGGCAAACATCACAATACGGTTACCGTAAAAATCTTTTTTTATCTGTTCTGCCAGCCGGTAGATTTCCTGATTTTTTTCTTCATTGGAACAGGCCAGAAGCACAGAGGCTTCCCGGTGATTCAGCCCTTTTCTTTTCTTTGCTTTTTCAATAATGGAGTCAATCAGGGGAAGATTATCTTTATTTTCCTCTGCATAGGCCAGGGTTTCCAGTATTTCTTCATGGTTAATAAATTCTTCAGCGTGTTTGGATGCTACATCATACATAACGATTGTTCCTTTCCCTTTCCTGATTTGTATTTAAAGAATCACCTCTGTGAGTAACCACCTGATAGCCAATGGCGCGCATTCTGTTTTCCAGGTCTTCTCTGCACTCTGCGGCTTCGCTTCCCGTACAGATTTTATTGTCATATAACAGATAATCTTTCCGCACATTGACTGGAGAAAGATTGGGCATTACCACATTGGCTCCTGCTAAAATGCCAAGCTCCCGCCCTTTTGGATCAATGGTTCCAAGGGCAGTGGTAGCAGGCAGCAGAACCTTTGGAAGCAACAGACGGATAAGGCCTAGCAGGTATAAAGTGAGCTCCAGAGTACCTGCCGGATGGTCCTTCAAAGGTGTGTTGCAGTGTGGAATAAAGGGGCCGATTCCCACCATCTGGGGATTCAGTTTTTCCAGAAATAACATGTCATCTGCCAGGTTTTCCGGAGTCTGCCAGGGAGAACCCACCATATAGCCGGTACCTACCTGATAGCCAATCTCCTTTAAATTCCAGAGACATTGCTGACGGTCAGAAGCCGAAAGATGCGGTGGATGAAGACGACTATAATGTTCTGCATCCCAGGTTTCATGGCGCAGCAGATACCGGTCTGCACCTGCTTCAAACAAGGCCTTATAACTGTCATAAGAGCGCTCCCCAATAGACAGGGTAATAGCACAATCCGGAAACTCCTGGCGGATTGTTTTTACAAGATCTACCATGCGTTCATCCGTAAAATAACCGTCTTCTCCGCCCTGGAGAACAAAGGTACGAAATCCCAGTTCGTATCCGTCTGTGCAGCAGTTTAGAATCTGCTCTTTGGAAAGCCGGTAGCGGTGTGCTTTTGCATTACTGCGGCGGATACCACAGTAATAACAGTCATTTTTGCAGTAGTTGGTAAATTCAATGAGCCCCCGGATATAAACATCTTTTCCATAAAAACGCTGGCGGACAGCCCGCGCTTTTTGAAAAACATAATCGGAAAGCAGGGGTGTCCGCCAACGAATTAAAGAGATCCATTCGTCCCGCAAAAGGGTATGCCTGGTCTCCAGTTTATCCACCAGAGCCTTTAAGTTTTTTTCCATAAGGTGTACCTCAGATTTCAGATTTCATAACTATAGTGTAGCATGAGACTAAGGTAAATACAAGAAATTTTACGCGCCCCAGGGAGTAGGAAAGGCCGGTTCTTCCTCATCCTCTTCCTCCACAGGCTGCCATGCCTGTCCAAAGTTTACATCTTTAAACAGGGCTGCAAGACCGGTAATCTGTTTCAGTCGGAGAATCTCATCTTTATCCATACCAAGATGGCGGGAAATCCAGGCGTCAGAGCGTCCCAGCTCGTGAAGCTCTTTTACAATATTGCTCATTAAATCCACATCATGATTTCCCCTTGCCCGGTTATGCCGGATGGTGCTTGCCATACGCTGATCCAGAGATTTGTTGATGACAGATACAGGCAGCATTCCCTGCTCCCGGTCATAAATATCCTGATTTTCCAGCATAATACGGTAGCGGTGGAACCCGTCTACAATGATATAAACATCCTCGTCCTTGTCATAATAACAGACAATGGGCATGGTATAACCGTCTGCCTTAATACTGTCATAGAGCAGCTTCATTTCCGGCGGAGCCACAGCATTTGGGTTATAGGTGTTTGGCTTGATTTTTTCAATTGGTACAGGAATTACATGATAAACAGGGCTTTTAAACATCGTAGTCCATCTCCTCAATACTTTTATATTTATCCCGGATTAAATCAATACGGTGCTGCTGTTCCCGGGTAATACCAAATCCCATAAAGCGACAGGTGTGGTCATTTTTCAGGATACAGTAGCACATCCGTTTCCAACTGGGGATATCCTTGGTAGACTTAATATCGTCTGTGTCATCCGGGATTTTTCCAATGAAAACAACCCGGGATTTTTTATTTCTGGTGTAGTTGGAGACACCATTTCGTCTTACCGAATAGCCCTTCATTTGCAGTTCATGAATGGCTTCATCATCCAGTCCGCCTCCGGTTTCATGCCAGAACTGGATGGAGGTGCTGAATTTTTTTTCATAATTATTTCGCAGTCTGGGTGGAAGGGTACTGAGAAGAAACTGGGTAAATTCTTTCCAGGTATATCCTTCCGGGAGGGTTACATTTCGGTATCCCATAGCTTTTGTCCGTCCGTAAATACAGGCGAAATTTGCTCCCTGTACCCGTCCTACCAGCTTGGTCCAGATGGCGGGGTCAATAACCCGGTACATGTTCAGGGAGTCTTTGGAATAATCGTTAAAAGGGGATGCCACACGCATCTGGGAGACCTTCAGGCCGGCTTTGTAATACAAATCATACAGATGGTTGTAATCATACTGAAAAATATAATTTGCATGCCACACATCCTTGGTGCTCCAGTCATAAAGCGGAGATGCGCACCAGACATCTTTAAACTGTCTGGTAATCCAGCACTCGCCCTTGTAGCCTTTCTTCTTGTTTAGAAATCCACTGTATCTTTGCAGGGATTCATCGGCCCGGATACCCAAAAGACAGACTGTTTTTTTCATATCGTGGGAAATCCGGTACCATCTGCCAAACTGTTTTGCCAGGTCCTCCTGGTGCATACGGTAGTGGTAGGTGGTCATGGGGTTGTTTTCCAGATTGATGACATAATCCATATCCGGCATTTCCCGAACCCAGCTTTCTTTTTTCTTGTCATCCCAGGGATACCAGTACATTTCATAGCTGCTTAAAGCAGTTCTGGTAGCCATGGGAAGGCAGACCCAGTAAGGCTCTACCTGGTCCTTAATACGCTGAAAGGTACGGGTTATGTATTCAGTTGTGACGGTATACTGGGCTTCAAAATCCTGGTGAAAGACACCGATTTTTTTAGAAGGATAGTATTTTTGCTGGAAATCCAGAACCAGATTTAACAGCAGACCGCTGTCTTTTCCTCCGGAAAAGGAGAGATAAATGTTATCAAATTCCTCAAAAATAAATTTTAGATGATCCTGGAGGGCATCGTAGACATTTTGTTGGGAATATTCTCGTTTCATAAGTTCATACCTCAAAAATTGACAAAATTTTCCAATTATCTATAATCTAGCACAAATAAAAGAAGAGTGCAAATAAAAAAACAAAATAATCCTTGAAAGAAACAATATATTGTGCTAATATCATAACTGTTCACTAAATATTGAGGAGGAAATACTATGACAGTTGAAGAATGGCTTGGCCGGGGAAATCAGCTTGGAACAGATATATGGACGAAAAAATATTGTAATGAAGGTGAAGATTTTGAGACCTGGGTGCAGAGAATAAGCGGCGGAAATGAAGAAATCGGGAAGTATATAAAAGAGAAAAAGTTTTTATTCGGAGGCAGGATTCTGTCTAATCGCGGATTGAACAGACAGGGAAGAAAGGTGACTTATTCCAACTGTTATGTTATTGCGCCGCCGGAAGATGAAATTGAAGATATTTTTGAATGTGCAAAAAAACTGGCACGTACTTACAGCTATGGAGGAGGCTGTGGAATTGATATTTCCAAGCTTAGTCCAAGAGGAGCGAAAATTAACAATGCAGCCAAGGAAACCAGCGGGGCAGTGTCCTTTATGGAGCTGTATTCCCTGGTAACCGCCTTAATCGGACAGAATGGAAGACGTGGAGCCCTTATGATTTCTATTGACTGTTCTCACCCGGATGTGGCAGAATTTATTGAGTTAAAAACAGACCTGGAGAAAGTGACAAAGGCCAATATTTCCATCCGCATTCATGAAGATTTCATGGAAGCGGTGAAGAAAAATGAAGATTACCTGCTTCACTACACCAGAGAAACCACAGGAGAGGTGATTGAGAAAAAGGTAAATGCTAGAGACCTGTTTCGCAGAATTACAGAAACCAACTGGGACTATGCAGAGCCCGGCGCGCTGTTCTGGGATCGTGTGGAAAGCTGGAATCTTTTGAGCAATACCAAAGAATTTTCCTATGCAGGTGTGAATCCCTGTGCAGAGGAACCTCTTCCGGCAGGAGGAAGCTGTCTTCTTGGAAGCATGAACCTTTCCGCTTTTGTAAAGAATCCCTTTACAGACGAAGCATATTTTGATTTTGATGAATTTAAACAATGCGTACAGGCTTCTGTAAAAGCCTTAAATGAGGTGCTGGAAGAAGGTCTGCCTTTGCATCCGCTTCCGGAACAGAGGGAAAGCGTAGAGCAGTGGAGACAGATTGGTCTTGGCATTATGGGACTTGCAGATGCGCTGTTGAAATTGGGATTAACCTATGGAGAAGAAGACGCAGTTCAGATGTGTGACAAGATTGGATTTGCCATGGCAGATACCGCTATTGCCGCATCTGCAAAGCTGGCAAAGCAGTTAGGAGCCTTCCCCAAATGCAATACAGAAGAGATTATGAGCACCCCGTATTTCCTGGCAAATACCACAGAAATGACAAGGGAATTAGTAAGAAAATATGGTCTTAGAAACTCACAGCTTCTTACTATTGCGCCTACAGGAACCCTGTCTACCATGCTGGGAATTTCAGGAGGAATTGAGCCTGTTTATGCGAATTATTATGAGCGCAAAACAGAATCTCTTCATGGAACCGATGTGTATTATAAAGTATATACAAAAATCGTAGAAGACTATATGAAGCAGTTTTCTCTTACCAGTGACAAAGACCTTCCAGACTATTTTGTCACAGCTATGACCCTGGATTACCGTCAGAGAATTGATATGCAGGCAATCTGGCAGAACCATATTGACGCTTCTATCAGTTCTACGGTAAACGTGCCAAACAGCTTTACTGTAGAGGAAACAGAAAGCCTGTATACCTATGCGTTTGAGCAGGGATTAAAAGGGATTACCATTTTCAGAGACGGATGTAAACGTGTGGGAATTTTGAATACAAAAGAGACAAAAACCGTAACTGCAGGTGACGGACTTGGCAGGGGCGATATCCTTCTGGTAACGGATGATGTCGTTGGCAAGAAGCGGAAACTCATGACAGGATGCGGAAGTCTTCACTGTATTGCCCTGTTTGATCCCCATACAGGAGCTTTGCTGGAAACCTATTTAAGCAAAGGCTCTACAGGAGGATGCAACAACTTCATGGTGGGGCTTTCCAGAATGATTTCCATTAGCGCAAGAGGCGGAATTTCCATTGAAACCATTGTAGATCAGTTAAATTCCAGCGGTTCCTGCCCTTCCTATACAGCCAGAAAAGTCACAAGAAAGGACACCAGCAAAGGGGCATGCTGTCCTATGGCGGTAGGAAATGCACTAATGGATATGTATAAGGAAATGCAGGAAGAATTAAGCCAGAAGCATCAAAAAGAAGAGGTTGTAAATGTGAAAAAAGCTCCAAAACCAAAGGCAGTACCAGCGAAAGAGAGCTCTGAAAACAAGACCTATTGTCCAGAATGCGGAGAACCCTTAAACTTTGAAGAAGGATGCAATATCTGCAAAAACTGCGGATGGAGCAAGTGCCACTAAGTTTAATATAGCCACAGGATGTTGCATGAAACAGGAAATGTCTTTCATGTAACATCCTTTTTTTGTTCCCTTAAAAGAGCTTGTGTGATACAATAAAGAGCAGAAAATGTACAAGGGGGAAAGAGGATGAAATTAATTTTTAAACAGAGATTATTTTCCTGGCTGGACAGTTATGATATTTATGACGAACAGGGAAATGTGGTCTTTACCGTAAAAGGAGAACTGAGCTTTGGACACTGCCTGCACATTTTGGACAGAACAGGCCAACATGTAGGGACAGTGAAGGAGAAGATACTTACTTTTATGCCCAAATTTGAATTGTATGAAGGGGATGCTTACCGCGGATGTATACAAAAAGAGCTTACTTTTTTAAGACCCAAATACAGAATTGACTTTAATGGCTGGAATGTATCTGGAAATATGCTGGAATGGGATTATGAGATTCAGGACCAAAATGGACTGACCGTTGCCATTGTAAGCAAAGAGGTACTGCGTATGACAGATACCTATGTTTTGGATATTGGACTGCCGGAGGATATGCTCTATGTCGTGATGATGGTGCTTGCTATTGATGCAGAAAAGTGTTCCAGAAATTAGAAAAACAAAGGACAGGAGGGATAAAATTGCGTTTGCAGAGATTGCAGAAGGTTTTAAAAGACAAGGGGTTTCCCTATACTTATGTGGAAGAGGATGGCTGTGGAAGCGTAAATTTTGAGTATCGTGGAGTGGTTTACCATGTGTGGGAATTCTGCGAGGACGGAGTCTGGGGAGCGGAAACCAATGTAAGAAATATTGGCAGACATGAAGACCTTTGCGGGGATTATGAAGAGAAAATCCTGGAGTTAATCGACCAATGGAAGTAAACAAAAAGAGATCAAATTATGATTTGCAGGTGGATATAGCAAGGAAAATTTTTATGGAGTATGATCAGGAATTACTGATTCGCAAATTTCAACTGCAGGCAGATGAACAATGGATTTTTCTTCAATATTTGAATACGCCCTGTCGAATCAGCCGCAGGGATGGAAGAGTAGAGGAAGAACTCCATGGCTGCGGATTTTCAGAGTGTCGTTCCTATGATACGGTTATGACCATCTATGATTTATTGTGCTATTCCAGGGGAGAAGCCATGCCTGTTCTATTTCAGAAATGGCATACTATTAACAGCCTTTCCGTAGGGAGAAGTCCGGAGGCAGGAGGCTTTACAAAAACCTATGCGCAAGTATTTCAAAAACACAAAAAAGAGTTAAAAGCAGCCTGCGAAAGCCTGGGAGGTGTGGTGCAGACACCTATGGCAAGAGCGGATCTTACCTGTCTGATTCCGGTGACTTCCTTCTTTCCGGTAATGCTTCAGTTTTGGGAAGGGGATGATGAATTTGAACCCCAACTGGTGCTTTTGTGGGATGAAAATTATAGTAGCTTTCTGCACTTTGAGACTACTTTTTATTTACAGGGAGATTTGTTGGAACGACTGAAAAAGAGATTGGAAAGACGATGATGAAACAAAAAACAAGAGATATGACACAGGGAAAACCGGCGGGGATTATTGTTTCTTTTGCCATTCCCCTGATGCTTGGAAATGTATTTCAACAGATGTATACGGTGATGGACAGTGTGATTGTGGGAAGAGGCGTAGGGGTCGAAGCCCTGGCAGCTTTGGGAACGTCAGACTGGCTCAGTTTTACTGCCATGGGAGGTATTACAGGAATAGCCCAGGGGTTTTCCGTATTGATTGCTCAGTATTTTGGAGCAAAGGATGAGAAAGGAATGAAGAAGGCCATTGCTATGTCTGTGTGGACCGGTGCAGGCGTTACATTTCTTTTAATGGCTTTATTTTTAGGAAATCTGACCAGATTACTGCAGCTTCTGCGCGTGCCGGATAACATCTGGGAAGATGCCTATCACTATTTATTTATCTTATTAGCAGGACTTGTGGCTACTGCTTTTTACAACATTTCTTCTGGAATTTTGCGGGCAATGGGAGATAGTCAGACGCCCCTTCGCGCCATGGTGATTGCTTCTGTTACGAATATAGTTCTGGACTTATGGTTTGTTATGGGCTTTCACTGGGGTGTGGAAGGCGCGGCCATTGCAACGGTGACAGCGCAGTTTTGTTCCGGCGCAATCTGTACCTGGCAGTTGGGAAGATATGGTGTTTGGAACATAGAAAAACAAGACTGGAAATGGGACTGGGAGCTGGTGAAACGACTTCTGGGACTGGGACTTCCGGTGGCATTTCAGAATGTGATTATTGGCTTTGGAGGCATTGTAATCCAGTATGTGATCAATGGCTTTGGTTTCCTTTATGTAGCGGGCTTTACTGCTACCAACAAACTTTATGGTTTGTTTGAACTGGCTGCAGTATCCTTTGGATACGCCACATCTTCTTTTGTAGGGCAGAACCTGGGAGCAAAAAAATACGGAAGAATCAAAGAGGGAGTAAAAACTTCTGCTAAAATTTCAGTGGTGATTTCCATTCTTGTAGGCGGAATTCTTTTGGTTTTCGGAAGGTCTATTTTGCAGATTTTTATTGCAAAAGATGCAGCTAACGCGGGAGAAGTTCTAAATATTGCATATGAATATCTGGCAGTTATGGGGGCAACGCTGGTGATTCTGTATTTGCTGCATATTTATCGCTCCGCCTTACAGGGAATGGGAGATACGGTGATTCCCATGTTTTCCGGAATTGCAGAGCTTGTGATGCGTATTACCATTGCCTTGACTCTTCCAGTGCTTATTGGAAAACAGGGTATTTATTATGCAGAAACAGGAGCCTGGCTGGGTGCCGCTATCCTTTTGGTAGCTGCCTATTACTGGCGCATTCGTAAACTTGTATAAAAGTAAAGGAAAAAACCATGGAAATAAAGATTAGAAATGCCTTCATGGAGGAGGCAGAGAGATTAGCCGAAATAGAGGCAGAATGTTTTCCAAAAGCAGAAGCCGCGTCTTTGGAGGAGATAAGAGAAAGAATGGAGGCCTTTTTAGAGCGCTTTTTTGTAGCAGAAGCGGAAGGGAAAGTGGTAGGATTTATCAACGGAGGAGTTACAGATAAGCCGGAGCTTCCAGATGAATTTTATCATAATACCGGTCTTCATAAGCCAGAAGGAGAATATCAGACTGTCTTTGGACTGGATGTTCTGCCTGCATACAGACATCAGAAAATTGCAGGGAAGCTGCTGGATTTTATGGTTGCTATAGCAAGAGAACAAGGGAAGAAAGGCGTGATTCTTACCTGTAAAGAACACTTGATTCACTTCTATGAAAGGCATGGATTTGTAAATTATGGAGTATCTGCTTCTGAACATGGAGGGGCTGTATGGTATGATATGAGGAATTTATTTTCGTGAGTTATTAGACAGAAAGCTACATATAGAGATTGAACTGTAAAAGAGTTGCCTTATTTGAGCTGTATAGGGCAACTCTTTTATTTAAAGAACAAGTAGTTCTGGTTCCACAAGACGAATATGATTTTCCAGAGAAATACGATCAACCAGAGCTGGTACTACACCAGTTCTGGAAATGCAAAAGCCAGCCGCATAAGATGCGATTTTTATAGCTTTTATTAAAGGATATCCTTCTGTAAGGTAGGAGGCCAGTGCCGCGATAAAAGCATCTGCGCCGCCGGTTGAATCAATAGAAGGAAAGTCAGCCGCCGGAAAATAGCAATTGTGTGTGGCAGATTTTAAATAGCATCCATTATGTCCAAGTGTAATAATTACAACAGGACACCCGCTTTCATAAAAGAAATCAGCCTGTTTCTCTATGGTGGTTTCTTCTGGACATAAAAGTGCGGCTTCATTTTTGTTTGGAACGAAAATATCCGTATGACAGAGTAAGGCATCAGGAAGATGTTTCAGTGCGGCAGGTTTTACAATGGTTTTTGCATGATGCTTTTGAGCAATGCGGGCAGCCTGGATACAAGTTTCTTCTGGAATTTCTGTTGAAATCAGACAATATCCGCAGCCCTCCATTAAATGCTCTTTAGAAAGAACATCTTCTGGCGTTAAATTTTGGTTTGCGCCAGGAAGAAGGGTGATGCAGCTCTCTGCATTTTTTTCTACAAAGATGTATGCTTTTCCGGTAATTGCATTAGAATCCCTACGCAGTCCTTGCGAAACCACCTGCTCTTTTTTTAAAGTATCGTAAATCATAGCAGAATCATAATCATTTCCGATTTTTCCGATAATAAAAACTTCTCTGCCTAATTTTGCAGCGCCTATGGCCTGGTTTGCACCTTTTCCGCCTAAAGCAATGGAAGAGGCATTGGTTACGGTTGTGCTTCCGGGGGAGGGGAATTCATCTACATTTAATGTGATATCTGTATTAATACTTCCAACAGATACAATTTTTTTATAGCGGCATGCCGGTGGTTTGTCTAAACTTTCCTCATGGTCTAATAACAAATCTTCTGGTGTAAAAAGAGAAAACTGTTCTGCTTCCCGAAACTCGCATAAAGAAATTAAGTTTTCGCAAACCTTAGAGCCAAAACGCTCATAAGGAATGCGCAGAGAAGAAATTCTGGGAAAACAAATAGCTTCCCGGGCATCTTCTCTAAGGCTTACCAGAGAAATATCAGAAGGAATGTTGCGGTGAAACCGGTCAGCTTTCTCATAAAAATCTAAAGCCGATTCAAAATGTGTACTAAGAATTCCGGTGAATCTTCCGAAAGTTATTTTTTGGTGAAGTTCTGGATCAGAAATAAAAAGCTTCATATCTTCCGAATAGGGGATTTCATGGTCAAATAAACATTTTCGAAAACCATCAAATACCATAGAAGAGCGCAGACTATCCGGCTTCATCAGGCAGGCAATATGTGTATGTTGATAGTCCAGAAGCTTTTGAGTGGCAGTATAGCCCATCTGTACAAAATCCAGACAATGGGAGCGGGCAGAGGAGCTGTTTATATAAGATACAAAAATCTCCTGCTCCTTAAAATAATGCTCATATTCACTGCTGCGTTCTGATACTGGTTCCCAGATAACACCGTCAATTTTATGCTTACAAAGCGTTGTAATATTTTTTAACTCTTTCTCAGGGCTATCCATACTATTGCAGATTACAATGGTATAGCCATGTTTTTGCGCTGTTGCCATAATGCCATTTAACAAAAGATTATCCTGGGAAGTATGTTTTAAAAGCACACCTATAAGAAAAGTTTTTGCTGTAGACGCATTTTTAGCAGTTCCATAGGGAGTATAGTTATATTCTTTTACAATTTTCAGAACACGATTTCTTGTCTCAACATTTATATTTTCAGCTTTATTATTCACAATCTTCGAAACAGTTGATATAGAAACACCAGCCAGATTTGCTATTTCTTTAATAGTCACAAGGAACACCTCACTTTGTTTGTGGTTTTATCAATATTATTAACTATCTTAAAGGGTTTGTCAATATAAATGGAAACTTAATGAAATTGTGCAAAACTAACAAGAAATGATTTTAAAAAATGTTTTCTTTTGACAAAGATTAAATGTAGTATTGACAATCTGATAGAGCAGAGATAAAATAACTGCATAAGAAAAAAGTTTAGGAAAACATTTTCTTTACTATCAGCAAGGAGGGACTGAATGTGGGAAAAGGGATTCTGATTGTAGGAAGCCTGAATATGGATATTGTTGTAGAAATGACCAAGATGCCAGAATTAGGAGAGACCGTTATGGGAAAACATCTTTCCTATATACCAGGAGGAAAGGGGGCGAATCAGGCATGTGCTGCTGGAAAATTAGGTGGGCATGTGACCATGTTGGGGTGTGTTGGTAATGATAATTTTGGTACAAGGCAGATACAACTTTTAAAGGAATCTCATGTATGTATGGAGTATGTAGATGTGAGACAGGAGGAACCTACGGGAACTGCCGTTATTTATGTGGATGGAACAGGAGCAAACAGTATTGTCGTGATTCCAGGAGCAAATGCATGTTGCGATATTCAGTATTTGAAAGAACACGATGAATTGTTTCAAAACTGTAGTTATGCCATGTTTCAAATGGAGATACCCAAAGAGGCTGTCTATTATGGTATTGCCAGAGCAAAAGAATTAGGTAAAACCACAATTTTGAATCCGGCACCCGCGCCGGAAGCATTACCGGAAGAAATCTGGGAGAAAATTGATTTTTTTACACCTAATGAGACAGAGCTGGCAAAATTAGCCGGATTAAAAGAAATGGATGAAAGAAGCATAAGGAGGGGAGCAAGAAAAATTTTGGCAAAGGGAGTGAAACAGGTTCTTGTAACTATGGGTTCCAAAGGCGTACTTTGGGTAAATGATAAAACAGAACAGATCTTTCCGGCCAGAAAGGTGGAAGCTGTTGATACAACAGCAGCAGGAGACTGTTTTAACGGAGCCTTTGTGACAGCTTTACAACAGGGATATTCCATAGAGGATGCCATTACTTTTGCGAATTTGGCTTCTTCGATAGCGGTAACCAGAAAAGGGGCGCAAAGCTCCATTCCAGAAAGAGATGAGATTTATTCTATTTGTGGGGCAAATTGAGTAATAAAAATGTATAAGTAGAGGAGGAAGAAACATGAAAAATATGAAAAAAATTATGGCGCTTTGCCTGGCCGGAGCAATGACATGTACAGCAGTTGCATGTGGGAATAGTAATGAAAAAGAAAGTTCAAAAGAACAAAAAGAAAGTGAAAATGCTTCTGAAAAACAAAAAGATGGAGAAAAAGAAAAACTGGTAATTTCCTGTTATCTTGCAGATGACAGTCAAGTTGCAGTAAGAGAAAAATATATAGATGAACCTTTAAAAGAGGCATTTCCTGATGTAGATATTGAGATTAAAATGTATAATGACAGGCAGAGTCTTCAGGTGGAAGTCACTGGAGGTGGTGGACCAGATATTTTGGATTTAGATGGACCAACAGATGTTGCAGAATTTGCAAAAGCAGAACGTGTTTTAGATCTTGGGCCATATGCAGAAAAATATGGATGGCAGGATATGTTTTATGATTGGGCTTACAATAGCTGCTTTTATAATGAAAAATTGTACTCTTTGCCAACAGCTTTTGAGGGTATGGTGATGTACTATAATATGGATGTGTTTGAAGAAAATAACTGGGAGATTCCAACTACAAAAGAGGAATTAGAAGCGCTGATGCCAAAGATTAAAGAAGCTGGAATTATTCCGATTTCTTTTGGAAATTCTAATTATCAGGGAGCTGTGGACTGGCTATATTCTACATTTACAAGTTGCTACGGAGGCCCAGAAGCTGTAAAGGCAGCTATGGAAGGTACAGGTAAATTTACAGATGATGCTATTAAAGATTCTCTGCAGGTGATGGTTGACTGGTGGGAGAAAGGATGGCTTGGAGATAATGCTTCACAGTCTATTACAAATGAGGATATGATGGCATTTTTTGCAGAAGGAAGAGCAGCCATGATGATTAATGGAACCTGGGCTTCTAATCAGCTTTTAGCTACATATCCCGATTGCAATTGGGACTCTGAGATGCTTCCCGCAGATGCAGAACATGGACCTATTCTTCCCTTTGCAACAGGTGGAGGATACGCTATTAACGCAAATTCAAAAAATGCAGACTTGGCAGCAGAAGTATTAAATTATTTATTTACTTCATTGGATAGGCATTATCAATCCATTAATGAAGCAGGATACCAGCCATATCCATTAAAAGAATTTGATCTTAGCCGATTAGAAGGAATGGACGAAAAATTATTAGATCAGTATACATTGCTGATGGATGCACAGACAAATAACCAGATTGGGTATTGTTCCTGGACATTCTATCCTTCAGAAATGAGAGTTTATATGAATGAAAATACGGATGCGCTGTTTTTAGGACAACTTAGTTTAGATGATTATCTAAAAGAAGCCCAGTCCTATATTGATGCAGCAAGAGAAGAAGGAGCTATTCCAGTTCTTCCATAACAAAGAAGAAAGGTGGAGCTGTTCTTTGACAGCTCCACTGAAAAGATAGGGGGCAGAAAAACTATGAATGCAGCAAAAAAAAGACATATTGTTCCATACTTATTTGTCCTTCCAGCATTTATCATTCATTTATGTGTTGTAACAGGACCAGCACTTAGTACGTTAGTTATGTCGTTATTTGACTGGAATGGTATGGGAAATGCAACTTTCATTGGGCTTGATAATTTTAAAGAAATTTTTAAAGATCCCATTGTAAAATTGTCTGTGATACATAATATAGAATGGCTTTTGATTTTTATTACTGTGCCTTTAATTTTGGGATTTATTGTAGCGATTTTGGTAAGTCAGTTAAGGCTGAGTCAGATGTTTTTTCGGACAATTTATTTTATTCCTTATGTAATTTCAGCAGCTGTAGCAGGGAAAATATGGACTGCTTATATGAATCCATATTACGGATTAAATACAGTATTTGATAAATTAGGATTAGATAAATTAGCAGATGTTTTATGGCTTGGAAATCCTAAAATTGCATTGTTTTCTGTAGCTTTTGTAGACAACTGGCATTGGTGGGGATTTATTATGGTTTTATTTTTAGGAGCTTTACAACAGGTAGATCCTACACTTTATGAAGCTGCCAGAGTAGATGGTGCGAATCGTTTTCAGGAGTTAATTCATGTGTCTATTCCAGGAATTCGTCAGACCATTGCTTTTGTGTTAATTATGACAATTATGTGGTCATTTTTGACTTTTGATTATGTATATATTATGACTAATGGAGGACCGGCAAATGCAACGGAAATTATGTCAACATATATCTATAAGAATGCATTTGTAAAATATCGCGCTGGCTATGCCAATGCACTTTGTGTTATTCAAAGTGGTATTTGTATTATCTTATATTTTATTCAGAAATATGCAAGTAAAAAAGGAGGAATGGAAGATGAATCATAGTGTTAAAAAAGGACCAAAGACTTATATCATGAAAACAATTTCTATGACTTTTCTTATACTTATGGCTTTATTTGCTTCGGTTCCTCTTATTCAAGTGCTGTTAAATTCTTTTCGCACAGATAGAGAAGTAAAATCTATGCCACTTGGATTGCCAAAGGAATGGGTATTTAATAACTTTTCAGAAACCTGGAAAATTGGCGGTTATGCAACTGCCTATTTTAATAGTTTATTAACAGCGTTTGTAGTCATTGTTGTTGTATTGGTAGTAGTCGGATTGGGCGCTTATGCTATTTGCAAATTAAATTTTAAATTGCGAGGTTTTTTTACAGCATACTTTTTTGTGGCTATTTCACTTCCTAATTTTTTGTATATTGTTCCAGACTATTTTGTAATGAATAAACTGGGGCTGATAGATACCAGATGGAGTTTAATGATTGTATATACAGCAATGCAGATTCCTTTTAATATGTTGCTGCTTAGAACTTTTTTGACAGGGATTCCAAGGGAATTAGAGGAAGCAGCTAAAATTGACGGATGCAATGAACTACAGAGTTTTCTTAGAATTACATTACCTATTGCCAAGCCTATGTTTTTGACCATTGCGATTCTTGTTTTTGTAAACGTATGGAATGAATTTTTGTGGTCGAATACATTTATTACATCAGAACCACTGAAATTAGTAGCTACCAGATTTGTAAAATTTACAGGTGAGTATGGTTCTAATATGGCAAGAATTTATACAGCAAGTGTAATTACTATTGCGCCGGTTGTCATTTTATATCTGTTTTTTAGCAGAAAATTTATTGAAGGAATGACGAGTGGAAGTGTAAAAGGATAATGGGAGGAATGTTATGAAAGCAGAATATATTGAGGGGATTTATGCAGGATGGCTGGCTAAAATTATCGGTATTCGTTTAGGTGCACCTGTTGAGGGGTGGACTTATGAGAAAATCAAAAATATTTATGGAGAATTAACAGATTATCCTGTTGATTACCAGGAATTTGCAGCAGATGATGACAGCAATGGTCCTCTTTTTTTCCTAAAAGCTTTGGAAGATGGACGTCATGGATTTGATTTGCAAGCGCAAGATGTGGCAGAAGCATTGTTAAACTACGCCCCCTTTGAACATGGATTTTTCTGGTGGGGAGGATATGGGATTTCAACAGAACATACTGCATATCTGAATTTAAGAAATGGAATCCCTGCGCCTAGAAGCGGAAGTATTAAACAAAATGGAAGTACTACAGCAGAACAAATTGGTGGACAGATTTTTATTGATACCTGGGGGCTTGTGACACCTGGAAATCCTGATTTGGCAGCAAAATTTGCGAAAGAGGCGGCCAGTGTAACGCATGATGGAAATGGGGTCTATGGAGGTGTTTTCGTAGCAACTTGCATTAGTTTTGCCTTTGTGGAAAAAAATATAGAAAAAATTATAGAAAAAGGTCTTTCTTATATTCCGGAAGATTGCGAATATGCGAGAGTGGTAAAGGCAGTGACTGCGTTTTATTATGAGCATAAAGGGGAAGACTGGCGGAAAGGATTTCAATATATTTCTGAGCATTTTGGATATGATAAATATCCAGGAAACTGCCATATTATTCCCAATATTGCAGTGATGATCTTAGCGCTGCTGTATGGAGAAGGAGATTTTTCCAATACATTGAATATTTGTAATATGTGTGGTTGGGACACAGATTGTAATGTGGGAAATGTTGCCACGATTATGGGAGTTCGCAATGGCCTGGAGGGAATTGATGATAATAAATGGAGAAAACCAATTCATGATTTTCTTGCATGCTCCAGTGTAGTTGGCTCTCTTAATATTATGGACATTCCTTTTGGCGCTTTGTATATTGCAAAATTGGCATATGAAGTGGCAGGGGAAGAGATGCCGGAACCATGGAAAACATTAGCACAGAAACAGATAGATAGCTGTCATTTTGAATATCCTGGTTCCACACATGCCATTCGGATTCGTGTGGAAGGGCTGGATGAGCGTGCTGTAGCCATAAGAGAGTGTGAAGTTCTTAATACAGAAGAAACAGCTGCATCGGGAAACAGAAGTTTGAAATTTGTAGCAAAACCAGTAGAGCCAGGGGAAAATATTTACGTGTATAAAAAGACGTATTATACTCCTGATGATTTTCATGATAGCCGTTATGACCCTAGTTTTTCTCCTTTAGTGTATCCTGGACAAAGAATTCATGGCAGCGCATTTTTGCCTGTATATGGACAGCAGGCACAGGTAAGCCTTTATGCAAGGGAGGCACATACTGGGAAGAAGTATTATAGCGAAAAAAGAAAGCTGGAAAAAGGAAAATGGGAAGATTTGGTTTATGAGATTCCAGCTTTGGAGGCAGGATGTATAGATGAAATCGGTTTTTGTTTTCATGTAGAGGGGACACATACGCAAGTATTTGATTTTGTAGGTATGATTGATGATCTATATGCGGAGGGTAAGGCAGATTATACAATAGAATTTCGGAAGGAAAAGGAAGAAGTGTGGACCGGATTACACAGAGAAATTAGCCAATGCACAAAGCTAAAAGGCTTGTCTTATCTGGAAGAAGGATATTTACATTTATCTTGTTCTGATTTTGGAGAAATGTATACAGGACGGCATGACTGGGAGGACTACAAAGCAGAGTTTTTTATAACGCCTCTTACCGGAGAACATCATTTTGTAAATGCCAGAGTCCAGGGGGCAATTCGTTCTTATGCAGCTGGTTTATTGCCAAACGGACAGTTTGGAATTTTGAAAAATGACAATGGGTATGAGACTCTAAAAGCTGTGGACTATCCATGGAAGCCAGGAGAAGAATACCGAATTCAGATTCAGGTTTTGGGGAATAAAATAGAAGCAGAAATAAATGGAGAAAAGAAAGTATCAGTAGAAGACCAGGAGCATATTTACTGGAAAGGAAGTATTGGCATTTCAGCAGCTAAAGGAAGTCATATGAAATGCCGCAAAATTATAGTGTCATAAAGTAAGATAGCATTCTCTTGCAGAGAATTGCGCAATGGGGAAAGGGAATGCCAAGGAGGTGTTCCCTTTTGTACGCGTAGCAGAAAGGAGAAAAATATTATGGAAAAACAGGTTTGGGGAATTGGGACGCTGGCAATGGATGTACTTATGAAAGTAGATGCTTTGCCAAAGGAAGATGGTTTTTGTATGGTAGAGAGTACGGAACATCAACCAGGAGGAAGTGGTACCAATGTTATAGTACAAATGGCCAGATTGGGAGCAGTCTGTGGTTATACAGGTGCTGTAGGTGATGATAAATTAGGACAATGTGTGCTGGAAAGTCTCAGACGGGAAAAGATTGATATAGAGCATATGAAAGTGAAACAAGGTAGAAGCACCCTGCATACAGAAATTGTTGTGGATAGAACTGGTGCAAAATTTATTATGCTGAATATGGGAGATGCATTTGGTGCGTTAAAGCAAGAAGAAATTCCGCAGGAGGAAATTAAAAATTGTGAAGTTTATTACACAGATTTGCTTCCAAAAGGGCCAGCTCTTGCTGGACTTATAGTTGCAAAAAAGGCTGGTGTTACAACTGCTTTTAACATGCAGGTTGGATTGGGAACCATGGAAGGATTGGGATTTTCAAAACAGGAAATTCTAAATGCGCTTACTTATGTAGATATTTTTGCCCCATGTTCAGAGGGATTGCATGCACTGACAGGAACACAGGATTTGGAAGCATGTGTTAAGATATTGAGACATTATTGTAAAGGGATTTTTTTATTTACGCAGGGTAGCAAAGGTTCTGTTGCATTTGATAGAAATAATAGAAAAATTGTAATTCCCAGCAAAAAAATACAGGTAGTTGATACTACCGGAGCAGGGGATTCTTATATAGGAAGTTTTTTGTTTAGTTATTGTTTGAAAAAGAAAAACTTGAAAAAATCTATGGAATTTGCTACAGCTTGTGCAGCTTACACCTGTACAGGTATAGGAGCCAGATTTTCGCCGACTTGGAAGGAGGTAGAACATGAACTTGATTGATCGGAAAAGAATGAAAGGTGCCTTGATTGGAGCAGCTTATGGTGACGCTTTTGGAATGCCTGCAGAGATGTGGACACCAGAAAAGATTAAGCGTGTATATGGACATGTGGAGGAATTTTTACCAGGTCATCCGGAACATGAAATTTCCAGGGGGTTTGCGGCTGGTGAGGTGACAGATGATACGGAAAATATGATTTTGGTAATAGAAATGCTAGAAGAGAATGGTGGCAAAGTAGATCCTTGGGTTTGGGTAAAAAAATTGCAGAAGTGGGTACAAGCGGAAACAAAAAGTAAACAAGTTATAGGTCCCAGTACAGCATCAGCTTTTCAGCTCTTGAAAGAAGGAGTTCCTATAGAGATAACCGGAAAAAAAGGTGGTACAAATGGAGGGGCAATGAAAATCCTTCCAGTGGGGCTTGTATATGCGGGAAAATCTAAGGAAGAACTGGTAGAACAGGTAGAGCAGCTGTGCATGCCTACTCATAATACGAACTGTGCTATTGCAGGAGCAGCGGCTGTTGCGGCAGCAGTTTCAAAGGCTGCAGAAGGAGAAGAAAATTTGGAGACAATACTTCGTTATAGCATAGATGCAGCGAGACTGGGAGAAAAACAAGGATATGAAATTTGCTCTGCATCCGTTCCAAGACGGATAGAAATGGCGATTGAAATAGCAAAAGAGCCGAAAGAACCGGAGATGATTTTACAAAGAATTTATGATTCTATTGGAACTGGCTTGGCTGCATCTGAGAGTATTCCAAGTGCGTTGGCACTGGTACAGTTGTCTAAAGGAGAGCCTAATCTATGTGCCAGATATGCTGCAAATATAGGCGGAGATACAGACACCATCGGAGCTATGGCTTGCGGAATTTGTGGTGCTTATAGAGGAGAAATGGTATTTGACAAAAAAGAAGTACAGTTATTAGAAAAGGTAAACCATGTTTCTTTTGAAAAACTTACAAATTCCATAGAGAAAGCGATTGCCCAAATTGTCTAATACCCTGACTTTTGCAGATAAAGCAGATTAAAAATGGCCGCAACCCAAGTATTTATGCTGGATTACGGCCTTATTGTTTTGTCATTTTTTCATGGTGTTTTTTTATTTTT
>CABJAN010000006.1 GCA_902363515.1 Bacillota bacterium
AAAAATAAAAAAACACCATGAAAAAATGACAAAACAATAAGGCCGTAATCCAGCATAAATACTTGGGTTGCGGCCATTTTTAATCTGCTTTATCTGCAAAAGTCAGGGTAAATGTCAATACATAAAATCCCTGAAACTGCAAAAAATAGAAGAAACAAGCATGAAGGAAAGGGAAAAAAGGGAAATGGGAAGAATTCGTACAGATTTAGCTTTGGAGACAAAAGAAAAGTTTGAAGAGGACCAGGTGGAAATCAGGGGAGTGGTAATTGAAGAAAATTATAATGAAGAAAAAGATATCAAGACCACAGTGGTGAAAATTGAAACCGAAAATGGGGCGAAAACCATGGGAAGGCCACAGGGGATTTACATTACCATGGAAGCGCCGAATCTGTCTGTTCCGGATGAGGACTATCACAGGGAAATTTCCAGGGAACTTGCCAGACATATGAAAAAGCTGCTGCCAGAGAAAGAAGAGCTGAAAGCGCTGGTTGTGGGACTGGGAAACCGGGAGATTACCCCTGATTCCCTGGGTCCGGATGTGATTTCAAACCTGCATATTACCAGACACCTCATTCAGGAATATGGAACCCTGGGTATGGGAGAAACCTGTGTACATTCTGTCAGCGGGCTGGTTCCGGGAGTGATGGCTCAAACCGGAATGGAAACCATGGAAATTATCAGAGGTGTTGTGGAAGAGACCAAACCAGATGTGGTGATTGCCATTGATGCACTGGCAGCCAGAAGCGTGAAAAGACTGAATCGTACCATTCAGCTTACAGATACAGGGATTCAGCCCGGTTCCGGGGTTGGGAATCACAGAAATGGACTAAGTGAAACCACTCTTGGAGTGAAGGTAATTGGAATCGGAGTGCCTACAGTAGTAGATGCAGCGACAATTGTTCAGGATGCCATGTCTCATTTGCTGGATGCTCTGGAGGAACAGGAGAAAAAAGAATTTCTGGAAGAGATGATTACCCCGTCTCTGCACAGCATGTTCATGACTCCAAAGGATGTAGATGAAACCATAAAAAGACTTTCCTATACCATATCTGAAGGACTGAATCTTACATTTGCAAAAGCAGAGGCATAATTGAAAAGGATTGTCTCATATATAGATATGAGGTGATTGATTGAAGAAAAAAGATGCAGAACGAATTGTTTCTATTGTGCTGTGGATTCTTATGGTGATTCTGGGTGCAGATATTGTGATAAAAGGATTAAGACTGGATGAGGAAACCTGGGAGCAGATGATGCGTAAAGTGCAGCAGCAAACCATGGAAACCTATCTTCCAGGGATGGTGGAAGAACACGGCGAGGAAACTGCAGTTACGTGGCTGCTGAGACAAATCGGAGCGCAGATACCTGTATTTATGCCGGACAGGACAGAAGAGCAGGGAAGTCTTTTGGAAGATTCCAAAATCAGCAGGAAAATCGCAGAGGAAAATTCAGAATTTCTGGAGGCAAAACTTCTGGAAGAAAATCAGGAAGCAGGGCCTCCGGAGTCAGGCTATGAGAACACAGGAGGTGTGGATGCCCAGAACAGCGGGGAGAATACAGAAGAAACTGTTGCCGGGACAATGGAAAAAGCTCCGGTTACGGATATTCCTTTGGAAAAATTTCAGGACTTTGATTTTGTAATGAGAAGTTTTTATACAGTGGATAAAACCACCAGTATTACCAGCGAGCAGTTAAATGCGCCGGAGCTGGTGCAGATGGATTTGAGGATGCAGACCGGGAAAGAGCAGCCGCAGATTCTTATTTATCATAGCCATTCTCAGGAGGAGTTTATTGATTCCGTTCCGGGAGATCCCTCTACAACGATTGTAGGAGTGGGGGCATATTTAGCTACACTTTTGAGGGATACATATGGCTATAATGTCATTCATGTTACAGATACCTTTGACATTGTAGATGGGAAATTGGACAGGAACCAGGCGTACACCTTTGCCCAGGAACGAATCAGCCAGATTCTGGAGGAAAATCCCAGCGTGGAGGTGGTTATTGATCTGCACAGAGATGGTGTGCCGGAAGGTAAGCGGCTGGTAACTAATGTAAACGGAAAAGAGACTGCCAAAATTATGTTTTTTAACGGACTGAGCAGAACCAATAAGAATGGAGAAATCAGCTATCTTCCAAATCCCTATATTAAAGAAAATCTGGCTTTTTCCCTGCAAATGATGCTGGAGTCTAAGAAATATTACCCGGACTTAGCCAGAACCATTTATCTTCGCGGATACCGGTATAATCTGCATCTAAGACCCAAAACACTGCTGGTGGAATGTGGGGCTCAGACCAATACTGTGCAGGAGGAAATGAACGCCATGGAACCTCTGGCAGACATTTTGAATAAGGTTTTGACAGGAACGTAAAAAAAGAGACAATGGACATTGAAAAAAATAAGAAACAATGTTATATTTAAGATTACGTGCATTTAAAATGTCTGTAAAAAATAAGAAATAAATTCAGAAGAGAAAAGAAGAAAAAACGGAGGAAAAAAGTATGCAGGCAATGATTTTGGCAGCCGGCATGGGAAAGCGGTTAAAAGAACTGACAAGTAATGCCACAAAATGTATGGTGGAGGTAAATGGCGTAACCCTGATTGAACGTATGCTCTCTCAGCTTGATAAGAAAAATCTGGAACGAATTGTGGTGGTGGTTGGTTATGAAGGCAAAAAACTAATGGATTATATTGAAACTTTAGACGTCCATACACCTATTGTCTATGTAAATAATGAAATTTATTATAAAACCAATAATATTTATTCTCTGTTTCTGGCAAGAAATTATCTGACAGAAGATGACACCATTTTGTTGGAATCTGATTTGATTTTTGAGGATGCAGTGCTGCAAAGACTTCTGGATAACCCTTATCCAAGTCTGGCTCTGGTTGCAAAATTTGAAAGCTGGATGGACGGAACAGTAGTTACGTTAGATGAAGAAAATAATATTAAGAATTTTTTAGGAAAAAAAGATTTTGAGTTCCAGGAAATACCAAAATATTATAAAACTGTGAACATTTATAAATTCAGCAAGGATTTTTCTACAAGTCATTATGTTCCATTTCTGGAAGCGTATAGCAAAGCCCTGGGAAATAATGAATATTATGAGCAGGTTTTAAAAGTGATTACCCTTTTAGATAAACCGGAAATCAAAGCAGAGCCACTTGGACAGGAAGCGTGGTATGAAATTGACGATGTGCAGGATTTGAATATTGCTGAGTCTATTTTTGCAGAAAAAGAAGAAAAACTGGATAAATTCAGCAGACGCTGGGGTGGATACTGGAGATATCCACAGCTTTTGGATTTTTGTTATCTGGTAAATCCTTTTTATCCAAACCAGAAGCTTATAGATGAAATGAAAGCAAATTTTGAAAGACTTCTGTGTGAGTATCCTTCCGGCATGGAAGTGAACAGCCTGCTGGCTGCAAAATACTATGGACTACATAAGGAACAGGTTTGTGTTGGAAATGGAGCAGCAGAACTGATTAAGGAACTGATGGAATCAGGCCAGGGAAAGACAGGTATGATTTATCCTTCGTTTGAAGAATATCCAAACAGAAAAGAACAAAATGAAATCGTACCGTTTTTTGCTTCCAGACCGGCATTTCGCTACACAGCGGAAGAACTCATGACATTTTATGAGGATAAAGATATTAAAAATCTTGTTTTAATCAATCCTGACAATCCATCTGGAAATTATATTGAAAAGCAGGATGTGCTGAAAATGGCAGACTGGGCGCAAAAGAAAGGGACTCAGTTTATTGTGGATGAATCTTTTGTGGATTTTGCAGATACCAATGAGCCTGCATCCTTATTAGATGAAGAGATTATAAAAAATTATCCGGGAATGGTTGTGGTAAAAAGTATTTCGAAATCCTTTGGAGTACCGGGACTGCGTCTGGGAATTCTGGCGTCTGGGGATGAAGAATTGATTACTTTCCTGAAAAAACGTATGTCGATTTGGAATATCAACTCTTTTGGAGAGTTCTATATGCAGATTTTTGAAAAATATAAATCAAACTATGAAGAAGCTCTGGAAAAATTTAAAGAGGTTCGCAGAGAATATGTAAATGCATTGTCTGCCTGTCCGTTTCTGGAGGTTCTGCCTTCCCAGGCAAATTATGTAATGTGTCGTTTAATTGGAAATAAGACAAGCAGGGAATTGGCAGAAGTTCTTTTAAACAAGTACAATATTTTGATTAAGGATTTGTCCAGAAAGAAAGGCTTTGAAGGAGAATCCTATATCCGTCTGGCGGTGAAACGTCCGGAAGAAAATCAGAAGCTTATTGACGCCATGAGAGCAGAATTTGGAGTGTGAAGAACATGAGAGTTTGTGTGATTGGCGGAGGAAATATTGGAAGTGTTTTAGCGGGGGACATGGCTTTTCGAGGATATCAGGTAGATCTGCTTACCGGAAAACCGGAAAGCTGGAGCCATGAAATAGAAGTATATGATTTAGAACAGGAAGAGGTACACTCTGGCAGAATTCATAGGATTACAGATTCCATGGAAATCCTTTCCCAGGCAGATGTGATTTTTTCTACCTTGCCGTCTAATGTGTTTTGCGAAAAAATCAAGGAGATGACCCCTTTTTTGAAGAAAGGGACTTATCTTGGAATTGTTCCGGGAAGCGGTGGATGTGAGTTTTGCTGCCGGGAGGTTCTTGAAAAAGGCTGTGTTCTATTTGGTTTTCAGCGGGTACACAGCATTGCCAGAATCAGAGAATACGGGAAAGCTGTAAATGTAACCAGCAGAAAGAAAGAAGTTCAGATTGGAGCTATTCCCAAAAACAGAACAAGGGAAGTCTGTAAAATAGTGGAAGAGCTGCTTGGTATACCGGCAAGGGAGGTCAGTAATTATCTGAATGTTACGCTGACACCGTCAAATCCTATTTTGCATACAACCAGGCTGTATACAATGTTCCGTGATTATGAAGAACCTATGGTATATGACCAAAATATTCAGTTTTATGCCCAGTGGACCGAAGAGTCCTCAGAAATGCTTCTGGCTTGTGACCGGGAACTTCAGAACATCTGTAAAAAATTTCCAAACCTGGATTTGCATCAGGTAGTTTCTTTGAAAAAGCATTATGAGGTACAGGACAAGAGACAAATGACTGAGAAAATCAGCCATATTCCGGCTTTTCAGAATATCTGGTCACCAATGAAGAAAAAGGGAGATGGATATGTGCCGGATAAAAGCTCCCGGTATTTTCAGGAGGATTTTCCGTATGGTCTGTGCATTATCAAAGCGTTTGCTGTGATTGCCCAGGAAGAAACACCAAATATAGACTGTGTATTAAAGTGGTATGAACAATTCTCCGGCGAAGAATATTTTCAGCAGGAAGCATTTACCGGAAGAAGTCTGAAGAAGCTAAATCTGCCACAGAATTATGGCCTGTTTACTGTAGATCAGGTACAGCAGTTTTACGGACAGACTGAGGAAGAGATAGATACATGAGATTAAAGGAGTTTAAAGGAAAGAGTAATAATTTACAGCTGCTGAAGTTTTTGGCAGCTGTGTTTGTGGTAGCAAGTCATTCTTTTGCATTAGCGGCAGGCAGTTCTGAGAATGAATGGTTCATGAAACTTACAGATGGAGCGATATCTCTGGGAGGCGCTGCAGTGTCTGTCTTTTTTTGCACCGGAGGATATTTTATAGCGAAAAGCATGAACCGTGTGCAAAATGGAGTTACATATTTTAAAATACGGATACTTCGTATTTTTCCATGTCTTATGGTTGTGGTATTCCTGTCAGCATTTTTATTAGGGCCTTTGGTAACAGAGTATAGTCTGTCAGAGTATTTTAAAGACACCCAGGTATACCATTACCTGCTCAATGGTGTTTTGCTTTTACAGCACAACCTTCCGGGGGTGTTTCGGGATAATCCTTATTTGCCTACAGTCAATGGAGTTTTATGGACGCTGCCTATAGAATTTCTTTGCTACATAGCATGTTTTGTTATGTGGAAATTAAAATTTCTGGAGCAGAAAAAGTGTGTATTTAGTATTCCTTTGGTGATTTTTGGAACCTTAGGAATCTACTTTGTGGCAGGAAAAGCAGGAGTATCCGGGCTGACCCCTACTATCAGACCCATGCTTTTATTTTATATGGGTATTTTGTTTTTTGTATACAGAGACAAGGTTATTTTTAAGAAATCGGTATTTTGGTGGCACATGTCTGCATTAGTCTTGTCAGTTCCCCTGCATCTGGTGAATGCGGCAATGGTGCTGTGTTTTCCATATATTTTGTTTTATTTGTGTTTTGCTGTAAAACAGGTATCTGAAAAAGTGGGAAACGCAGGCAATATTTCTTATGGAATTTATTTATGTGCGTATCCGATACAACAGGTGATTGTATGGATGCATGGAGACACAATGTCACCTTACTGGAATACAGGAATGGCCATTCCTTTTGCTGTTGCAGGAGGATACCTTTTGTACCGATATATTGAAAAGCCGCTTATGAATTTTAAAGGAAGAAGGCTTGCCTAGAAGTTCAGATAGGCTTATAATGAGAAAATGGAAGGAAACAAGAGAGAAAATGGGAAGAGAATATGATGCATATACGTTAAAAGCAGTTCAGGAGATTGAACTGGAGATGTTAGAGTGCTTTTTGGAGATTTGTGAAAAACACGATTTAACATATTTTGCTTTTGCAGGTACTGGCATTGGAGCTTTGCGGCATGGAGGATTTATTCCCTGGGATGATGATATTGATATCAATATGCCAAGAAAGGATTTTGAGAAATTCGTAGAAATTGCCAAGCGAGATTATGGTGACCGTTACTATTTCTTAAATGCCACAACAGATGAACATTATCCCCTTATGACTACCAGATGGTGTAAAAAAGGAACTGTTTTCTGGGAAGAATCTTTAAAAGGTGTTCCCTGCAAGTTTGGGATTTTCCTGGATTTATACCCCATGGATGAAGTCAGTGATGACCCGAAAAAGCTGCGGCGTCAGGCAATGCCGGCCTGGTTTTGGAGCAAAATTATGATTCTCCGTGAAGTTCCCTATCCGGTATTACCATTTCAGGGAATGACAAAAAAGGTGATTCATGGTATTTGTGCCTGTGTTCATGTGCTTTTAAAGACTTTTCATGTTTCTCACAACTGGCTCTATGGCAGATGTATGGCTGCCTGCACAAAATATAATGGAGTTGGAACGGATACGCTTGGTTATTTGTGCAGTTCCCAACCTTATGAAGATGTGCTGAAAAAAAGCCAGGTGTATCCTTTGAAAAAGCTGAAGTTTGAGCATTTGGAATTAAATTTTCCAAATAAAATCGAAGAGATGCTTACAGCAACATACGGAGATTATATGAAACTGCCACCAGCAGAGAAGAGAAAGAATCATTTTCCGTATCGTTTGGAACTAGGTGATTACACGCCGGGGAGAAAGGCTGAAAACGAATAAGAATGGATAAAAATATGCAAAGTCAAGTAAAGAAAGATTATTTCTGGAATACCATGGGAAGTGGGATTACTGCTGTATTTTCGGTTGTTGTCTTATGGGCAGTGACCAGGATTATGGGGCCTTATGTGGGAGGCGTATTTGCTTTTGGATATGCAGTGTCCCAGCAGCTTCAGACAGTGGGAGCCTATGAAATTCGTACCTATCAGGCAACGGATGTTCGTGAAGTTTTTAAATTTGAAACGTATCTGGCAGCGAGAATCATTACCTGTCTGGCAATGATTTTATGCGCTGTGGCATATGGGTTCTACCATGAGGGCTTTACGGAAGAGGCAATCGTGCTGATTCTCATTTGTATGTTAAAAGTATTTGATGCATTTGAGGATGTATTTCACGGGATGTTTCAGCAGCATAAGAAGCTTTATATAGCAGGAAAGGCGCTTTTTTACAGAATACTGATTACCATGCTTGGCTTTGTTTTATTCCTTTATATTACCAGAAGCCTTCTGATATCCTGTATCCTTACGATTCTTATTTCTGCGGTTGCAGTTTTTTATTTGAATGTTCCGGAAGCCAAAAAAATGGTTTCTATCCGCATCAGATTCCAGTGGAATCAGATTAAGGGACTTCTGATATCTTGTTTTCCGCTGTTTGTGGGAGCTTTTGTACTTCAATACCTCAGCAATCTCCCCAAATACGGTATGGATCAGTATATGTCTAAGGAATATCAGACGTATTACTCTATCCTGTTTATGCCGGCATTTGTGATTAATTTGTTTAGTGGGTTTGCATTTAAACCGCTGCTGACTTCTCTGGCAGAAAATTGGGTGGGGAATCAGAAAAGCAAATTTATGGGGACGATTGTAAAAGGACTTCTGATTGTAGGCGGACTTACCGTGGTTGTAATAGGTGGTGGTTATCTTCTGGGAATTCCGGTATTGTCCTGGATATATGGTGTAGAACTGGCGCCTTATAAGACAGAGTTTATACTGCTTCTTTTGGGCGGAGGCTTTAGTGCAGCAGGTGTTATTTTGTATTATGGTCTGATGGTTATGCGCTGCCAGAAGCTGATTTTGTACGGATATATTCTTACCTTATTGATTTCTCTGCCATTTTCAGGTATGATGACTCAACAGTGGGGAATGCTTGGAGCATCCTTGCTGTATGTGGGACTGATGCTTTTAAGATGTATCATTTTGGTATTCTCCATCTGGTGGGGAATGAGAAGCAGCAGAAAAAAAGAAAAAGGAGATTTGTCTCATGAAGTATTCTGAGAACAATCATACATTTGTAGTATGTGCATATAAGGAAAGTCCGTACCTGGGGGAATGTATTGAATCGTTACTCCAACAGACAAAAAAGAGCAGGATTTTGATTTCTACGTCAACACCAAATGCTTCTATACAGGAAATTGCAAAGAGATATGAGCTTCCTGTAGTTGTGAACACAGGGAAAGCCAGTATAGCAGACGACTGGAACTATGGATGCAGCAAAGTAGAAACAGAATTGTTTACCATTGCTCATCAGGATGACATTTATGAAAAAAATTATCTGGAAGAGATTCTCAAACATTTGAATAGAGCTGAGAATCCGCTGATTGCATTTACAGATTACGGAGAATTGCGCAATGGGAAAATATGTCTGGGAAATACTATTTTAAAGATAAAACGTTTGATGTTAAAACCTCTTACCATTGAGCGTTTCTGGAAAAGTAAGTGGGTACGCAGAAGAGTATTATCTTTTGGGGATCCTATCTGTTGTCCTTCCGTGACCTTTGTAAAGGAAGCCCTTCCAGATAAAATTTTTACTTTTGGCTATCGCAGTGATGTGGACTGGCAGGCATGGGAAAGGCTTTCCAAAATGAGCGGGTCCTTTGTATATGTGAAGCAGCCGCTGATGTATCACAGAATTCATGAAGAATCTGAGACGTCTAAGGTGTTGGGAGACCATGCACGTAAACAGGAGGATTACGAAATGTTTTGTAAATTTTGGCCTGGTCCTATTGCAAAATGTCTGGTAAAACTATATACTCTTGCAGAACACAGTAACGAGTCATAAGGATAGGAAAAATGAAGGATAAATTAAAAAAACTGATTATAATTCCCGCCTATAATGAGAGCGAGTGCATTGAAAAAACCATTGAAAATATTCAGAAAAATGCAAAAGACTTTGATTACATTATTATTAACGATTGTTCCACAGATAATACCAGGGAGATATGTGAAAGAAATGGTTTTCACATTATTAACCTGCCGGTAAACCTGGGAATTGGAGGAGCAGTTCAGACTGGCTATATCTATGGTATCCGTTATGGATATGACATGGCAGTCCAGGTAGATGGAGATGGGCAGCATGACGCGGCATTTCTGCAAAAAATGGCGGATTGTCTGGAAGAGACAGGGGCTGATATGGTCATTGGTTCCAGATTTATAGAAAAGCAAGGATTTCAGTCAACAGGAGCAAGACGGATAGGAATTCGTTTCTTTACCTGGCTTATCCGGCTTATGACCGGCAAAACAGTGACCGATCCGACTTCCGGTCTGCGTATGGTGAACCGAAAGGTCATGGCAGAATTTGCAAAGGACTATCCTAAGGATTATCCTGAGCCGGAAACAGCAGTTACTGTACTGCACTGTGGCATGAAAATAGAGGAAATTCCTGTTGTTATGAAGGAACGTGCCGGAGGCGTTTCCTCTATTTCCATGAAAAAGTCTGTTTATTATATGGTGAAGGTTTCCATGGCAATTATCATTGAACGAATGAGGAGGCGGAAGTAATGAATATGCGTACACAAATTTTAGTTGTAGGTATAGCGCTGATTTTTCTGGCAGTTATTTTGCAGCAGGTGAGGAAACAGAAACTGGGGCTGCGCTATGCACTTTTGTGGATTTTGCTTTCTGTGAGCATCCTGGTTATGGGATGTTTCCCACAGTTGATTACGGTAGTTTCCAGACTTTGCGGTATTCAGACGCCGGTAAACATGCTGTTTTTTATAGGAATTTGCTTCTTGTTGGTTATTATATTTTCTCTGTCAACTGCGCTTTCCAGAAATTCGGAAAAGCTGAAACGTCTGACACAGGAAATGGGATTATTAGAAGAAAGATTGAGGAACATCCAAAGTGAAGAAAATGAGTAAGCAAAAAAGTATAGGTTTAATTTTAGTTTTAGGGGTGTTTTTATTCCTTTTTCTGTATAAGTATGAGGGAACCAGAGTGGAGCCGCGTCTGGGAGATACGGTAGGATATCTGACTACCGTAAGTGAAACCGGTGCGGAAGAAGTGCTGAATCTGAAAACCGGGGATGTATACAGACAGACGGTTGTAGGAACCAGGGATGAAATAGCAGGATTTTCTATCCGGTTTGGAACCTATGGACAGCAGGTGAATGGAAAACTGAAGGCTGCCTTTTCAGATGCTTCCGGAGAAAAAATTTATGGGGAAGAAACCTTTGAGGCAAAGGATTTAGTGGATAATCAGTACCATTCAATTTTGTTGGATGATATTATTACGGATGGTTTCCAGAAAGAATATGAAATTTCTCTGGAAGTTCTGTCTCTGGAAGAGGGAAAACAACTGGCATTGTTTGCATCCAATGAGAATATTTATGAGAACGGAGACCTTACCTATCAGAATGAAGAGGTGAAGGATACGGACATTGCCTGTCAGCTTACCGGTACTTCTGGGTTTATGCAGAAATGGTACTGGATGGTGTGCGCTATTATTTTAATTGGATTTCTGGTATTTGCCTTTGTGACATTTATTAAGAAATGCAAGCTAGAGTATGTTTATCTGGTTCTGGGGCTTACTTTTGGAATGGTATTTATTCTCTGCCTGCCTCCATATACAGCTCCGGATGAGGGAACTCATATTTCTACAACCTATGCGTTTGTCAATGAATTTCTGGGTGAAGAACCTATCTTTGACGAAGAAAACCATGTAATCAGTCGTGGGACAGATGGTGATATTGGCGGTGAAGCACAGGTAAGTCTGGCAAAATTTCATGATGTCTATGAAGCTGCCAAATATCCCAGCGGGGATATGGAAAGAAATGTTGCAAGGCATGGGAAGCTGGATGTTCCATTTACCTGTTATCTGCCTCAGATTCTGGGAGTTATGCTTGGTGTTCTATTAAAATTTAGCGGATTCTGGACTTTGTACCTGGGAAAAGTATTTGCCATGCTGTTTTTCACAGTGTGTATTTTCTTTTCTATTAAGCTAATCCCATGGGGAAAGATGGTGATTATGACAGTTGCCCTGTTACCCATGTCGCTGGAATTAGGAAGTTCTTTTTCCTATGACTGTGTATTACTTGCCCTGTGTATGTTATTTATTAGTTATACCTTGTATTTAATTTGCAAAAAAGACAAAGTTACATGGAAAGATTTCCTTTTCCTTGGAATTATTATCTGCGTCATTGCGCCATGTAAAATGTTTTATTTCCTGATGGCAGGTATGTTGTACCTGATTCCAAAGGAAAAATATAAGAGCAAAAAAGCTTACTGGATGATTAATACAGGAATTCTTGTGGCAGGTCTGGCAGTGCTGATTATTATGCGGTTCCAGTTTTTGACAAGTCATGTGGGAGGAGCAACACCAAGCGCAATAGAAGATGCTACAGTAAACTATTCCATTGCAACGATTCTGGGAGATATTCCTCATAGTATCAGCGTGCTGTTTAATACTGCAATTTTTAAGAGTGAGTTTTATTATAATTCCATGTGGGGAAATCAATTAGGAAGTCTGCAGGTTTATATTCCAACATTTGTGATTACCAGTTTTGTTCTGGTACTTTTTGCAGCAGGTGTCTGTACAACAAGAGAAGAACGGGTTATTTATGAACCAGATGCAAAATTCAGGTGGGTGAACCTGGGATTGAGTCTTTTGATGTTTTTAGGAATTTTAGCGGCACTGTGGATTGGATGGACACCGGTTACTTATGGGGTGATTGAAGGGGTTCAGGGACGTTATTTCCTGCCATTTCTGCCTATGGTGTTTTTATCCATGAGAAACAAGACGTTTCTTTTACAGAAAAATATTGACAGAGGGCTGTCTGCTGTGCTGTTTACGGGACTGACATTTACCTTCTTGTATATGATACCGTATATCGTTCAGTAGAATGTGATAAGTATGTGTGGGAGCTGTTGAAAGACAGCTCCTTTTTTTATGAGTTCCCACCGTTAGGATATCTGATGTGTGGGGGATTGTATTTTGCCGGAAGATGATGTAAAAATATTTACAGAAGAATTAATGTTTAAGAAGGTGTAGAAATGATTGACTGGGAAGAACAACAGCAGTGGACAGTAGGAGACATTATCCGTAAGATGCGGGAGGAGGCGAAAATAGGACTGGAGCAGCTTTCAAGGGGGCTGTGTTCTGTAGCCACGTTAAGCAGAATTGAGGCAGGTGAGAGGGAAATGGATCTTTTGCTGGCATGGAGGATTTTCCAGCGTCTGGGATATAAAATAGATAAATATGAGCTTTATGCCACAGAACAAGAGTTGCAGCAATGGGAGCAGAGAAGACAGATGGAAACTTTGGCGGCAAAAGGAGATACAAAAAATCTGGCTTTTGCTATTAAAGACTACCGGAAACAGTGGGGAGAAAAAGTAGAAGAAAATCCTTTGCAGAGGCAGTTCCTAAAATATATGCAAGGGCTTTTATGCATGCAGGAAGGATATTTTCAAGAAGCAAAAGAGTTATTAGAATCTGCTACAGAGGAAATCATTCCAAAGGGAGAACAGACGGTAGGAAATGCGGCTCTTGGAGAAATGGAACTGGAAATTCTCAATGTTCTTTCTGATATTTATGAGCATATGGGTGAAGCAGAGAAAAGTGAGAAGCTCAGGGAAGTTCTCTTGGAAAACATAGGGAGGGAGAAAAAAAGAGTTACAATCTATTTGGAATTATATACAGAGCTTTTCTGTAAACATGCCAGAAATATGATGGAGACGAAAGGAAGTGCCAGAACCCTGAAAGCAGCAGAAGAATGTCTGAAAATTATGCAGGAAGAAAAGAAAACCTGTCACTGGCCCCAAATGCTACATATTCAGGCCAAGTGTCTGGAAGCTCTTTTTCTGAAAGAAAGGGAGGAAAAAGAGGTTATGTTGAAAAGCTGGCAAAAGGCATACTATATTTACCGCTTGTATGAAAAACAGGAACAAGCGGAGAAAATTCGGAAATATTTGGAGGATACTTATCAATGGGATTGTATTATATAGGCGAGGTTATCAAACGGACAAGAGAAAGTCTGGGAATGACGCAGGAAGAACTTTCAGAAGGTATCTGTACCACAGAAACCTTATCCAGAATCGAGACAGGAAAAAGGACGCCCAACAGGGCAAATTTCAAAGCCTTAATGGAGCGTATGGGAAGGTGTGGGGAAAAATATTTTCCTCACATACGTGTAGAAAGTTATAAGAAAATGGAACAGTGGGAGAAGATTATCAAGCTTAACCAGTCCCATCAGTTTGAAGAAGTATTAATGGAGTTGGAAGATTTTGAAGAACATCTGGATTTAGAGAATAAAGTAAACAGACAGGCTGTCATGCGGTTGAGGGCACTGTGCAGGTATAATTTGGGTGAAATCAGTGAAAAAGAAAAGAGAGTAAAATTAAATGAAGCACTAAGACTTACCATTCCTCATTGGGATGGGAGGAATGTCTCTAAGGGAGTGTTTACCAGGACAGAATGTGGGATAGTTTGCAATATTGCGGTTTCCTATATGCAGGAAGAAAACTATCAAGAGGCATTGGATATCATGCGGCAGATGCAGAAATATTTTGAAACAACAAGGATGAATGAGGAGGAAAAATGTGTCAGTGAAGGGCTTCTATTGTCAAATCTGGCACAGTGCCTGGGGAGAAGTGGAGAGACAGAAGAAGCCCTGGAAATAGAGGAGAAAGAAGCAAAGAGATATATGAAACATGATATGGCAGGAAGACTTTATGGAAGTTTGTATCATATTGCCTATGGGATGGAAATACAGCATATGGATGAAGAAGTCTGCAAGGAAAAGCTGGTACAGGCTTATTACATAGCAGATTTCGTGGGTGATGTTAGAATGAAGGCTCATATACAGGAACATTTTGAAGAAAGGTATGGAGAGCTTAAGATTTAGTTCTACTCCTTTGAAATTTTCGGGGCATATTATAAGACCTGGAGAAATAAAAGTCCATGACGTTTTTGGAAAAAATGTTTTCCGAAAACGTCATGGACTTTTAAGAAATGGCTCAGTATAATGCAGTCATAATGGCATGTGTTTTATGTGTTTCTTATAGGGGAGGAATGAGTATGAATAAACTTAAAAAAAATAAAGCTTTTTGTAAAATTATTTCCCATAGGATTTTTATTAACTTGGGAGACAGCCTCTTTTATATTATTTTAATGTGGGTATTATATGATTTGACAAAAAACTCCTTTTATACAGCTATTGGCGGATTTATGTTTTCTTTGTCTGATGTTCTGAACTTTTTTGTCGGACCAATCATTGATCGTTGTGGTAAAGAAAAACTTCTTGCAATTACCAGTGGTATTGCATTTTTCGTGATAACAGGTTTGTGTTTTTTTTCTTTAGGTAATATGCTTAATGTGTGGATTTTGGTATTCAGCATACCGCTATTTAACTTGACATCGAGAATAACTTATTCCATACATAATGTAGTAGTACCTGCTATAGTAGGTAAAGATGAACTGGTTACTGCTAATTCTATCCTTTCAATGACAAATACTGGAATTGATTTATTGTTTAATGCAATATCAGGAGTACTTTTGGTTGTTTTGAGTATACAGGAAATTTTGTTGATAAATAGTACGATTAATCTGTTGGCTCTTTTGGTAGCACTGTTTATTTTACGTAGTGCAATGTTAGTCAGAAAACAATCTGTGGAAGTAGAAAATCAATTTAAGGTAAAAGCAGATGAGAGAAAAGCTGATTTAAAAGAATACTGGTGTTCCTATTTAAAGGATTTAAAAAGTGGATTGATGTTTATAAGAAACAGGACAATATTGTCATTGATTATTCCTTTGGTAGGGCTTAACTTATTGTATGCCATAATGTTAGTAAATTTGCCCGCATTCTCATCAGAAGTATTTGGTTCAGCTATAGGTTATGGCCTGGTATTAACATTTTTTGCAGTAGGCTCCATCAGCGGTTCTATGATTAGCAGTTTTTTAGTAAAACATTTTGCAGTTGGAAAACTTATTACCATTTTATTCCTATATGGGGGAACATCCTGGGTCTTAATGACACTGTTGGTTAAACAAATTCCCGTAGCCGGTGTGATATTTATGATTGTAGCAATGAATGCACTTGGAGTTACTAATATTATTTTCGGAACTTTATTTCAACAACTTCCATCTGCAAATATGATTGGAAGAGTAAATACCGTAAATTTAAGTTTAATGGCAGTAGCAGCTCTGTTGGGCTCTCTTTTAGGTGGCATCATTACTCAAGTGTCAGATTCAATCTTTCCTTTTTTTCTATGTGGTTTGGGGTATTTACTGATATCTTTTGTTATGGGGATAAATAGATTAGTACGTAGGCTGCCATTTATGAACGAGATAAATGAAAAAATGCTATAGTCTGTACATGATTCATAGTGGCTTGATAATGAGAATTTGTATTCTTCCGTTACTCAGACTGCATGGAAAATCACATAAAAAATAGACAATCCTCTTTTTCTGATATTGTGAAAGAAAAAGAGGATTTTTTCAACATTTTTCCTTGTTCATCCGTTCTATCTATATAAGAATATTTTGTATGTATAGAGGGAGGATAACCGTATGTTGAAAACGTCAGAACTTTGTATTGTAGAAATTCCGTTAAGGGTTCGTCTTGGGCGAATTTGCCTGGAACTTATGACTTTTTTGTTTATGCTTATTCCGTCATTTTTTACCCTATATCTGACAGATGAAATGATAGAAAAAGGAAAGACAATTCCCTATGCCTGGGTCGTTTTTGTGATATTGGCATGCGTTGCCATTCATGTATTTCAGTTCTATTTTTCTAAGTATATGAGCCAGGTATATGTAAATCGTGTTGCAGAAGATTACCGTATGGAAATTGCTAAAAAGATTTCAAAATGCCAGGCTCCGGCTTATGAAAAGGAACCGAAAAGTAAGATTTTTAATGTCATCAATGACATGACTCCAGTTTATACTCTGGCAAATTATCTCATCTGTGTACCCGTAGATTTTATTGAACTGCTGGTGGTAATTTTTTTGATTTTCCGCACACATTATGGACTTGGAATGATTGCACTTCTTATGGCACCATTGTATCTGGTGTCCAGTTATCTAAACAAAGGAAAACTGCAAAGTCTGGTCAGTGAAGAGCGGAAAAATCTGGATGCGTGGCAGAGAGAGGTGGATATTATCCTGAATCAAAAGGTGAGTATCGGCTTAAATGATTCCTGGGACTATATGTTAAAACGGTATCAAAATACCTTATCCAAATTTTATAAGACCCAGAATAAGAAGCATTTCTTTCTGCTATTTACTATGGAGCTGCCTAAATTTATTACAACCCTGGCGCCGCTTCTGATTTTAATTGTGGGAGGAAATCTGGTTGTAAATGCACAGATGAGCCTTGGCACACTGTTATTTGTATTACAGCTTATTGTCTATTTGTTCGCACCATTAGGTGATATTGCTATGGTACAGGCAGACCTTATGAGCCAGAAAACGAATTTCAAACGTGCCAGAGAGTTTGTTGAAATGCCGGAACAGGAGGAAAAACTTCCAAGCAGTGAAGGGGGAGAAATTCTGATTAGAAATGTTACCTTACACCGGGCAGACCGGTCTGTTTTGTACAAAATCCCAGAATTTTCAGTAGAAGAACCTGGATTGATTCTGATAAAAGGAGAAAACGGATGTGGGAAATCTACACTGTTTCATATTCTGTCAGGTGTGTTTGCAGAAGAACAGATGCAGATTGAGGTAAACGGAGAGATTCAGATTCCATCAAAATATAGAAACCATTTCAGCTACCTGTTTTATCCAAACTTTATTTTCCCCGGAACAGTCAGGGAAAACGTGCTGTGCGGCCAGGAAGCGGAACCTGGAAGTTATGAAAAAATAGAGGAGCTTCTGCATTTGCCTCCGGCAGACAAAGAAGTAATCACGAAGCCGGAAAATCTATCCCTGGGAGAAAAGCAAAAAATATTTCTTGCAAGGATTTTATTTAGAGATAGCCAGTTCATGCTTCTGGATGAACCGGGAAGCAATCTGGATGATAAGACGGAGCAGAATTTTGCAGAGGAACTGGGAAGGATTAAGAAGAAAAAATGTATTCTGGTTATCAGCCATAACAAAATTTATGATGAAATAGCGGATGAGATTTATGAGATACAGGGAGGAGTTATGGAGAAGTCATGGACACAAAAAAGTGATGTATGACTTGCATAAAAATCAGGTTTGACTTAGAATCAGAGTATAGGGAATAGAAGCTGGTGTTTCATACACTGTTAGTCTGGAAAGGAGTATTTGAATTATGGGGAAATTTGTGAATCCTGATAACACAGCTTTTCAGGTTGCTTTGAATTCAGAAATATACGTTGATAAGACAGGGTTAATTGAATATACGAACCGGGTTATGGATACAAATCAGGCTTTGATATGTAATAGCCGCCCAAGGCGTTTTGGAAAATCAATTACTGCTAATATGCTGGCGGCTTATTACAGTAGAGGCTGCGATTCCAAACAACTTTTTGAAGGGAAAAATATAAGTAAGACAAAGTTATATGAAGAACACCTTAATAAACATGATGTGATTCATCTGGACGTACAGTGGTGTTGTATGGATGCAGGAAGTGCAGAAAAAACAGTTTCTTATATTACCCAAAAAGTATTATGTGAACTTAAAGAAGAGTTTCCAGATGTTCCTTTTTCAAAGAAAAATACATTGGGTGGTGCTTTAGCTGATATTACTCAGAAGACAGGACATAAATTTGTGATTATCATAGATGAGTGGGATGTGTTGATTCGTGATGAGGCTGCGAATCTAAAAGTACAGGAAGAATATATTGATTTCCTCAGAGGCTTATTTAAAGGAACTGAGCCTACAAAATTTTTGCATTTAGCCTATTTGACAGGTATTCTTCCAATAAAAAAGGTTCGGACTCAGTCTGCCCTAAACAATTTTGAAGAATACACGATGTTGACTCCTGCGAATTTTGCTTCGTATATTGGATTTACAGAAGAAGAAGTGAGAAGTTTGTGTGAGAAATATTCTATGGATTTTGAGAAGGTAAAGCACTGGTATGATGGATACCTTTTGGGAAATGAGCATGTTTACAATCCCAAAGCAGTTGTAAGTGTTATGATGCGGGGAGAATATCAGAGTTATTGGTCAAAAACGGGTACTTATATTTCCATTCAGCCACTTATTAATATGAACTTTGATGGTTTGCGGACAGCAATTATTCAAATGCTTTCGGGAGCATCGGTGGAAGTAGATATTAATACGTTTCAGAACGATATGGTTTCCTTTCAAAATAAAGATGACGTGATTACTCTGTTAATTCATATGGGATATCTGGCATATGACCAGAAAAGAGGAAGGGCTTTTATTCCAAATGAAGAAATCCGACAGGAGTTTGTGGTTGCGACAAAAGACAGAAGATGGAATGAATTGATTGCATTTCAAAGGGAATCCAAAGAATTATTAGAAGCAACACTTGATATGGACTGCGATACAGTGGCAGAGAAGGTAGAAAAGATTCATACACAGTTTGCCTCTGCAATTCAATATAATGATGAGAATTCTTTAAGCAGTGTTTTGACGATTGCCTATTTGTCAGCTATGCAATATTACTTTATACCTATACGGGAAATGCCTACAGGCAGGGGATTTGCAGATTACGTATTTTTACCAAAACCGGAGTATGCAGAAGAGATACCAGCGCTGCTTGTTGAATTAAAGTGGAATAAAAAAGCAACTACAGCATTGCAGCAGATTAAGGATAAGAATTATGTGCAGTCAGTTGCTGACTATACTGGAAATATTTTATTAGTGGGAATTTCCTATGACAAAAAGAGCAAAGAACATGCGTGTATCATTGAAGAATATAATACATCTTTGAAAAAATCAAAAGATACGCAAGATTAATTTCTTGCGTATCTTCTTTTCTTCGTGCTATACTAAATATGTATGTCTGAAAATAAAGGAAACGATTCAGTCATTAAGCCACAGACAGAAACAACTGCTTACATGTGAACATGACGCAGTCATTTTTAAATTTGGCGCCTGGCTGAATCATTAAAATTAAATATCACGATTACAGCGACTAGGAGGAATTTATATGCCGTCAATCGATCAGAGCAAAATCCGTAATTTTTGTATTATTGCCCATATTGACCATGGAAAATCCACTCTGGCAGACCGCATTATTGAGAAAACGGGGCTTTTGACAGCCAGGGAAATGCAGTCTCAGGTTCTGGATAACATGGATTTGGAGCGTGAGAGGGGAATCACCATTAAATCTCAGGCAGTCCGTATTGTATATAAAGCAAAAGACGGAGAAGAATATATTTTTAATTTAATTGACACACCGGGACATGTAGACTTTAACTATGAGGTATCACGAAGCCTTGCCGCCTGTGACGGGGCGATTTTAGTTGTGGATGCTGCCCAGGGAATTGAGGCGCAGACCCTTGCCAATGTATATCTGGCTCTGGACCATGATTTAGATGTTTTTCCGGTAATTAATAAAATTGATTTGCCAAGTGCAGACCCGGAGCGTGTGATTAACGAAATTGAGGATGTTATTGGAATTGAAGCCCAGGACGCGCCGCTGATTTCTGCCAAAAACGGCCTGAATATTGAGGATGTTTTAGAACAGATCGTACAGAAAATTCCGGCGCCACAGGGAAATCCGGATAATCCATTGCAGGCATTGATTTTTGATTCTATTTATGATTCTTACAAAGGGGTTATTGTATTCTGCCGTGTGAAAGAAGGTACTGTGCGAAAAGGAACCAAACTTCGTATGATGGCAACCGGTGCGGTGGAAGAAGCAGTGGAAGTTGGATATTTCGGTGCAGGCCAGTTTATTCCCTGTGAGGAGCTTTCCGCAGGTATGGTTGGCTATGTCACAGCCAGCATTAAAAATGTACAGGATACCCGGGTGGGTGATACCATTACCGATGCGGACAATCCATGTGCGGAGCCTCTGCCGGGGTACAAAAAGGTAAATCCTATGGTGTTCTGCGGTGTTTATCCGGCAGATGGAGCAAAGTATCAGGATTTAAGAGATGCATTGGAAAAATTGCAGTTAAATGATGCTTCCCTGTTTTTTGAACCGGAAACATCTGTGGCTCTGGGCTTTGGATTCCGCTGTGGATTTTTGGGACTTTTACATTTGGAGATTATCCAGGAGCGTCTGGAAAGAGAGTATAATCTGGATTTGGTTACTACAGCTCCGGGAGTTGTTTACAAAGTGCATAAGACCAATGGAGAAGTCATTGATTTGACCAATCCATCCAATCTTCCGGACCCATCGGAAATCGAATACATGGAAGAGCCTATGGTAAAGGCTGAAATTATGGTGACAACAGAGTTTATTGGTCCTATCATGGATTTGTGCCAGGAGAGAAGAGGCCAGTATCAGGGCATGGAGTACATGGAAACCACCAGAGCGCTGCTCCATTATCATTTACCTTTAAATGAAATTATTTATGATTTCTTTGATGCTCTGAAATCCCGTTCCAGAGGGTATGCGTCCTTTGACTATGAGATGCTGGGCTATGAGCAGAGCAATCTGGTGAAACTGGATATTCTGGTAAATAAAGAAGAAGTAGATGCCCTTTCCTTTATTGTATTTGCAGATTCTGCCTATGAGAGAGGAAGAAAAATGTGTGAGAAGCTGAAAGAAGAAATTCCAAGACAGCTTTTTGAAATTCCCATTCAGGCAGCAGTGGGAAGTAAAATTATTGCCAGAGAGACGGTAAGAGCTATGCGTAAGGACGTACTAGCAAAATGTTACGGTGGTGATATTTCCCGTAAGAGAAAACTTCTGGAGAAACAGAAGGAAGGAAAGAAGCGTATGCGCCAGATTGGAAATGTGGAAATTCCACAGAAGGCGTTTATGAGTGTCTTGAAATTAGACGATAAATAAAAAAGGCGGGGACGGTTTTTATGAGAAATGATTTAGGGCTATATCTGCATATACCATTTTGCATGAAAAAGTGCGGATACTGTGATTTCCTTTCCTGGAAGGGAACCAGGGAAGAACAGGAGAACTATGTGCAAAGTCTGATTCGTGAAATAGAAAGCTATGAAGCATTTGCCAAAGGATACAAGGTTTCTACTGTATTTTTGGGCGGCGGGACGCCTTCTATTTTACCAGGAGAACAGATGGAACGGATTCTGGGGGCAGTTTCTAAGGTGTTCTGGCTGGAGAAAAAGCCGGAGATTACAGTAGAAATGAACCCGGGAACTGTGACAGAGGAAAAGCTAAAATCCTATAAACGGGCTGGTGTAAACCGCCTGAGTATTGGACTTCAGTCTGTGAAAAATGAAAATCTGAGGCTGCTGGGCCGCATTCATACCTATGAAGAATTTCTTCATTCTTATGAACTGGCAAGACAGGAAGGATTTGACAATATCAGCATTGATTTGATTTCTTCCATACCAGGTCAGACCCTGGAATCCTGGGAAGAGGAACTGAGACAGGCCATTGATTTAAATCCAGAGCATATTTCTGTATATCAGTTGATTTTAGAGGAGGGGACTCCTTTTTATGAAAAATATGCAGAGCATCCGGAATGTTTGCCGGGGGAGGAAACCAGCAGGGATATCTATATTCTTACGGGAAAACTGTTAAAGGAAGCGGGCTATGAGCAGTATGAAATCTCTAATTATGCAAAACCGGGCTATGAATCCAGACACAATCTGAAATACTGGGAGCGGAAAGATTATCTGGGGCTTGGGCCTGGGGCTGCTTCTATGGTGAGAAATATTCGTATGAGCAATACCAGAGACATGAAAACTTATCTGGAACGCTGCGGACAGCCCAAAACCATGCGGGAAGAGGTAGAATTTCTGGAAGAGCCAAGACAGATGGAAGAGTTTATGTTTTTGGGACTTCGCAAAACCAGAGGCGTGTCCAAAAAAGAATTTTACAGAACTTTTGGCAGGGAAATGGACATGGTTTATGAAAAGGCGCTGCACAAATGCCTGGAAAATGGAATGCTAAAAGAACATAAAGACAGGATTTTTTTGTCGGAAGAAGGAATTCTGGTGAGCAATCTGGTGTTGTCTGAGTTTTTGTTTGATAAATAAAAAGACATGCTGTGAATTTATGGAATTTTAATAAAGTTTAATGGTTTTCTTCTGGATTTATAAGGCTTATTGTGGCAGAATAGAAAGAAGAAAAACAGACGGGGAGGAATATGTATGAACATTTTGTTTTTCCTTACCCCCAAGGAAGATGTTGCTTATATTTATGATACATATAGCCTGAGACAGGTATTGGAGAAGATGGAATATCACAAATATTCCTGCATTCCTATTATTACGGAGCGCGGGAAATATGCAGGAACCATTACAGAAGGCGACTTATTGTGGGGATTAAAGGACCGGGGAGAATTAGACTTGAAAGGGGCAGAAGAAGTGCCCATTGCATCTTTTAAGAGAAGGAATGATTACGCACCCATTCGTGTGGATTCCAATATGGAAAATCTTCTGGAAAAAGCAATGCAGCAGAATTTTGTTCCGGTTGTGGATGATCAGAAAAATTTTATAGGAATTGTTACAAGAAGAGATATTATGCAGTATATTTGCTCTTTGAATAAACAGGAGAGCAAAGGCGCATAAAAGATAAAACTGCCAGTTTATATTGAAGAACTGGCAGTTTTATCTTTATCATGAAAATGATAAAAAATCAGAACATATGTTTGCAAATTTAAAAAAGTTGTGATAAGATAAGAATAACATAAATTCAGAATAAAACATTTCTCAAAAGAGAAAGCTAAGAACAATTACGCTTGAGCTTCAAAGAGCTTAAATTTGTTACAGAAAGAGGAAATCATATGGCAGTGAAAATGCAGGCAAGACAGTTTATTAAAATTCGTGGCGCAAATGAAAATAATTTGAAGAATCTGGATGTGGATATACCAAGAAATGAGCTGGTGGTTTTAACCGGGCTTAGTGGTTCCGGTAAGAGCTCTCTGGCTTTTGATACCATTTATGCTGAAGGCCAGAGGAGATATATGGAATCCTTATCTTCTTATGCCCGCCAGTTTTTGGGACAGATGGAGAAACCGGATGTAGAGAGCATTGAGGGGCTTTCCCCTGCCATTTCCATTGACCAGAAATCAACCAACAGGAATCCACGTTCCACAGTGGGAACAGTGACAGAGATTTATGATTACTTCCGTCTTTTATACGCCAGAATCGGAATCCCTCACTGTCCTAAATGTGGCAGGGAGATTAAGAAGCAAACTGTGGATCAGATGGTAGATCATATTATGTCATTACCTGAACGGACAAAAATACAGCTTTTGGCGCCGGTGGTGCGCGGGAGAAAGGGTACCCATGCAAAACTTCTGGAACAGGCCAGAAAAAGCGGGTATGTAAGGGTGCAGATTGATGGAAATCTCTATGAATTAAGCGAAGAGATTAAGCTGGACAAAAATATTAAACATAATATTGAGATTGTTGTAGACCGTCTGATTGTAAAGGAGGGCATTGAGAAGAGGCTTACAGATTCCATTGAAACGGTTTTGAATCTTGCGGAGGGGCGTCTTGTGGTGGACACCATGGATGGAAACCAGATTAACTTCAGCCAGAGCTTTGCATGTCCAGACTGTGGAATCAGCATTGACGAGATTGAACCCAGAAGCTTTTCCTTTAACAATCCTTTTGGAGCATGTCCTTCCTGTTTTGGACTTGGCTACCGTATGGAGTTTGATATTGATTTAATGATACCGGACAGAAGCCTGAGTATTTCCCAGGGAGCCATTGTGGTTATGGGATGGCAGTCCTGTGCAGAAAAAGGCAGCTTTACAAGGGCTATTCTGGATGCCCTGGCAGCAGAATATGGATTTGATCTGGATACACCTTTTGAGCAGTATCCGCAGAAAATCCAGGATATTTTGATTCACGGAACAGGAGGAAAGGAAGTAAAGGTACATTACAAGGGGCAGAGAGGAGAGGGCGTCTATGATGTGGCCTTTGAGGGAATTATTAAAAATGTGGAAAGACGCTACAGAGAAACCGGCTCTGATACTATGAAGCAGGAATATGAGACCTTTATGCGGATTACTCCCTGCCCTTCCTGTAAAGGACAGAGGCTGAAACCGGAAGCTCTGGCGGTTACGGTAGGGGATAAAAATATTCATGAAGTGACCACGATGTCTGTGAGCAGCCTTCAGGAATATCTTATGAATTTGAAATTGACGAAAACCCAGGAATTAATTGGGGAGCAGGTATTAAAGGAAATCAGGGCGAGAGTGGGATTTCTGGTGAATGTAGGGCTGGATTACCTGACTCTTGCAAGAGCTACAGGAACTCTTTCGGGAGGTGAGGCTCAGCGAATCCGTCTGGCTACACAGATTGGTTCCGGACTGGTAGGAGTGGCATACATTTTGGATGAACCCAGTATTGGTCTTCACCAGAGGGATAATGATAAACTGTTAGCTACGTTGAAGCACCTGCGGGATCTGGGAAATACCCTGATTGTGGTTGAGCATGATGAAGACACTATGAGAGAGGCAGATTGTGTGGTGGATATTGGTCCAGGGGCAGGAGAGCATGGAGGAGAATTAGTTGCCATTGGTACTGCGGAAGAAATTATGGAGAATCCCAATTCTATTACAGGCCAGTATTTAAGCGGAAAAATCAAGATTCCTGTGCCGGCGGTAAGAAGAAAACCCACAGGGTATCTGACAATTCGTAAGGCAGCCGAGAATAACCTGAAAAATATTGATGTGAAAATCCCCCTGGGAATCATGACTTGTGTAACAGGTGTCTCCGGTTCCGGGAAAAGTTCTCTGGTAAATGAGGTTCTGTATAAGAGCCTGGCGAGAAAACTGAACCGTGCCAGAATCATTCCCGGAAAACATAAATGTATTGAAGGAACCGAGCAATTAGATAAGGTCATTGATATTGACCAGTCCCCTATTGGAAGGACACCACGTTCTAATCCGGCAACGTATACAGGAGTTTTTGACCAGATTCGCGATTTATTTGCAGCTACTGCAGACGCCAAGGCCAGGGGATATAAGAAGGGCAGATTCAGCTTTAATGTAAAAGGTGGACGTTGTGAAGCCTGCAGCGGTGATGGGATTTTGAAAATTGAGATGCACTTTCTTCCGGATGTGTATGTTCCCTGTGAAGTCTGCCATGGAAAACGGTATAACAGGGAGACTCTGGAGGTGAAATACAAGGGAAAGAGTATTTATGATGTGCTGAATATGACAGTAGAAGAAGCACTGAAATTTTTTGACCATGTTCCGTCTATTAAGAGAAAGATACAGACCCTTTATGATGTGGGGCTTTCTTATATTCGTCTGGGTCAGCCTTCTACAGAACTTTCCGGAGGAGAAGCTCAGCGAATCAAACTGGCTACAGAGCTTAGCAAAAGAAGTACAGGTAAAACCATTTATATTCTGGATGAGCCAACCACAGGGCTTCATTTTGCAGATGTTCACAAGCTTATTGAGATTCTCCAGAGGCTTTCAGAAGGCGGAAATACTGTGGTAGTCATTGAACATAATCTGGATGTGATAAAAACAGCAGACTATATTATTGATATTGGTCCGGAAGGTGGAGACAAAGGCGGAACTGTCATTGCAAAAGGAACACCGGAGGAAATTGCGGCGAATCCTGTATCCTATACAGGTCAATATGTGTCAAAATATTTGAGATGATTGCCCCTTTTCAAGGGAGGGGAAGTTGTATATAATAGTAACGAGGTTCAGGAAAGGGGTATTTTTCATGGCAGCATCAGATATAGGAATTGATTTGGGAACAGCCAGTATCCTTGTATATGCAAAAGGAAAAGGCATTGTTCTAAAAGAACCGTCTGTGGTGGCATACGATAAAGATAATAATAAAATCAGAGCTGTAGGAGAAGAGGCACGTCAGATGATTGGAAGAACGCCAGGGAATATAGTAGCTGTACGGCCTCTGAGACAGGGTGTTATCTCTGATTATGAAGTTACAGAAAAAATGCTGAAATATTTCATTTCAAAAGCAATCGGAAAACGTGCTTTTCGGAAACCGCGCATTAGTATTTGTGCGCCAAGCGGGATTACGGAAGTAGAGAAAAAAGCAGTAGAGGAGGCTACTTATCAGGCGGGAGCCAGAGAGGTTTCTATTATCGAAGAACCCATTGCGGCAGCTATTGGTGCAGGAATCGATATTACAAGACCCTTTGGAAATATGATTGTAGATATTGGGGGAGGAACTACGGATGTAGCGGTGATTTCGTTAGGAGGAACCGTAGTAGCGACTTCTATCAAAGTGGCAGGAGATAATTTTGATGAGGCTATTATGCGTTATGTTCGCAAAAAGCATAATTTAATGATTGGGGAGCGTACTGCAGAGGATATTAAAATTCAAATCGGAACAGTGTATTCTACTCCTCAGGCAAAGACCATGGAAGTAAAAGGCAGAGATACGGTTACGGGACTTCCTAAAAGTGTGACCCTGTCCTCAGAGGAAATCAAAGAGGCACTTACGGATGCATCTGCTCAGATTATGGAGACGATTCACAGCATTTTGGAGAAAACACCTCCTGAGCTGGCAGCAGATGTGGCAGAGAGAGGAATTGTACTTACTGGAGGCGGCGCTCTTTTAGGTGGTCTGGAGGAACTGATTGAAGAGGAGACCGGCATTAATACCATTGTGGCAGAAGAGCCGGCACTTGCTGTGGCAGTAGGAACCGGACAATATATGGAGCTTATGAGTAAGATGAACGGTAAACTGTAGGGAATATAAGGATAAAGGATTGAGAGGAACAGATGTGGAAGAAACAATCGAAGGGTATGTAGATCATATTATATACCGCAATCAGGATAATGGATATACGGTTGCCAGTCTTGTTGTAGATGGTGAAGAACTGACTTGTGTAGGCACGTTTCAGACACTTAGTGAGGGTGAGAATATTCGTGGGAAGGGAAAATACACAGAACATCCTTCCTATGGCCGCCAATTTACCATATATTCTTATGAAACAGTGATTCCACAGGATTCTTTTGCCATGGAACGCTATCTTGGTTCAGGAGCGATTAAGGGTATAGGAGCTGCTCTTGCAGCCAGAATTGTGAGAAAATTTGGAGATGATACTCTGCGTATCATTGAAGAAGAACCGGAACGTCTGGCAGAGGTGAAAGGAATCAGCGACCGTAAGGCAAGAGAGATTGCAGAGCAGGTGGAAGAAAAGGCGGATATGAGAAAGGCTATGATGTTTCTTCAGCAATATGGGATTTCTCAGACTCTGGGAGTTAAGATTTATCAGCAATACAAACAGGACATGTACCGTATCCTGAAGGAAAATCCCTACAAAATGGCAGAGGATATTAATGGAATCGGCTTTAAGATTGCAGATGAAATTGCGGCTAGAATTGGTATCCATACGGATTCGGACTATCGAATCCGAAGCGGCCTTTTGTACATATTACTTCTGGCTACCGCAGAGGGACACGTATATCTGCCTAAGAATCTGCTTTTAGAAAGAGCGCAGCAGCTTCTTGGAGTACAGGCAGATTATATGGAGAAGCACCTTACGGATTTAGCCATTGACCGGAAGATTGTAATAAAAGAGATTGTATCAGACAGACAGGGGAAGCAGCAGGTAGTTTATGCCAGTCAGTATTACCAGATTGAACTGCATACTGCCCAGATGCTTCATGAGCTGAATGTTCAGGATACTGCAGATGAATCGGTGATTGGGGAAAAAATCAAACGGATTCAGAGAGCAGAAAAAATTGATTTGGATGAAAAACAGCAGATGGCAATCACAGAAGCTGTGAAAAACGGATTACTGGTGATTACAGGAGGCCCCGGTACAGGAAAGACAACAACCATTAATGCCATTATCCGCTATTTTGAGATGGAAGGGCTGGATATTTATCTGGCAGCGCCTACAGGAAGAGCAGCAAAGCGTATGACTGAGGCAACCGGATATGAAGCAAAGACTATCCACCGTTTACTGGAATTGTCCGGTGTGCCGGAAGAGTCTTCTGCAGGTGTTCATTTTGAACGCAATGCTCAAAATCCACTGGAAGCAGATGTGATTATTATTGATGAAATGTCCATGGTGGATATTTTTCTCATGCATGCCCTTCTTTCTGCTGTTGTTACAGGGACCAGGCTGATTCTGGTAGGAGATGTAAATCAGCTTCCAAGTGTGGGACCGGGCAGTGTATTAAAAGATATTATTCATTCGGGAGCATTTCCTGTAGTGGAACTGACGAAAATTTTCCGTCAGGCGTCTCAAAGCGATATTGTGGTCAACGCCCACAAAATTAATGAGGGCGTGCCGGTGGTGCTGGATAATAAAAGTATGGACTTCTTTTTTCTGAAACGGTATGACGCAAATGTGATTATCAGCGTAGTCATTACCCTGATTCAGAAGAAGCTGCCTAAGTTTGTGGATGCTCAGCCTTATGATATTCAGGTATTGACTCCCATGCGGAAGGGTCTTTTGGGCGTGGAACGGCTGAACAGGATTTTGCAGCAGTATCTCAATCCTCCGGAACCTGGGAAAACGGAAAGAGAACACGGTTCAGGCCTGTTTCGGGAAGGAGACAAGGTCATGCAGATTAAGAATAACTATCAGATTGAGTGGGAAATCCGTGGGCTGTATGGCATACCTGCAGAAAAAGGTGTGGGAGTTTTTAATGGAGATACAGGAATTTTAAGGGAAATCAATACTTTTGCAGAGACCCTTACCGTAGAATTTGACGAGAGAAAGTTTGTGGAATATTCTTTTAAGCAGTTAGATGAGCTGGAACTTGCTTATGCCATTACCATTCATAAGGCTCAGGGCAGCGAGTATCCGGCAGTAATTATTCCACTGCTTGGAGGCCCTAAGATGTTAATGAACCGGAATCTTTTGTATACGGCAGTTACCAGGGCGCGTAAATGTGTAACTCTGGTGGGAGATGAGAAAACTTTTGAAGAAATGGAAAATAACCGTATGGAGCAAAGCCGGTATACAACTTTGGATTTAAGGATAAAGGAGACTTATTGAAAAAAGTAATTGAAACATTTTTGAACATTTTGTACCCAAGGCGCTGTCCAGTGTGTCATGACATTGCAGTGCCTGTGGGTCAACGAATCTGCACAACTTGCAGAGATAAATTAAAACCCATTACAGGGCCAAGATGTTATAAATGTTCCAAACCCCTTGCCCATGGGGAACAGGAATATTGTGAAAACTGTAAAACAACACATTATTTTGACCAGGGGATTGGAATTTTTACCTATGGTTCAGTTCTTCGGGAATCTTTGTTTCAACTGAAATATGGAAACCGTCAAGAATATGGTGTCTTTTATGGACAACTGGCAGCATATTATTCTAAAAATCAAATCAGATGTTGGAATCCTCAAATTATCATTCCGATTCCGCTTCACAAAAAGAAAATGGCAAAACGTGGTTACAATCAGGCAGAGATTATTGCATCTGCTCTTGGGAAAGAACTTGGACTAAAAACAGATACAAAAACATTGCTGAGAACTGTTTATACGAATCCACAAAAGGATTTAGGGTACAGAGAGAGGAAGAAGAATCTGGAACATGCTTTTGAAGTGAAGAGGAAACTCCCCTGGAAGAACATTCTTCTGGTGGATGATATTTATACAACCGGGGCAACCATAGATTCTGCTGCAAAGGTTCTGAAAAAGGCAGGCGCAGAAAAGGTGTATTTTCTTACAGTTGGGATTGGAACAGATGCCTGAAAGGTCTTGATTCACTTCCAGATGGTATGCTATAATGCAATATGTATACACAGAGGAAAGAAGTATTTGTCTTTCTAAAGGAAAAAGAGAAAAGGGGTCTTTTATGCTTAATAATCAGAAAATTAAAAAAATGCATAAATTAGCCTTGTATGAATCAGGAGCAGGAAGAGAACACCTTGCAGTGAGCAATTATTACAGAAGTGATTATATTGGTCTTGCATTGATAAAGAACTTTTTTTTGACAACTATCGGCTATGGGATTCTTCTGATGATTTATCTGGGTTATAAAAGTGAGTATTTAATGGAAAACGTTCATAAAATGAATCTTGCCTTATTTGTATTAAAGGTAATTGGTCTTTATGTGGTGATGTTAATCGGTTACAGTATTCTTACTTATATTTATAGTTCTGTAAAATATGCCAGAGCCCAGGAAGGGATTCAGGGATATTATAAGGGATTGACACAGATGAAGAAGTTTTATGACAGAGAAGAACGCAGAAACGGTAAGATTACAGGAAGGAAGGAACCCTCATGACAGCATTATTGGAATTAAAACAAAAAATCAAAGAATTTTACAGTGAACATGATGTGTTGCTGCTTTCTGTTGGCAAATTTTTGCTGGCGTTTCTTCTGTTCCAGGGAATTAACAGCAGCATGGGTATGATGGAAAAGATAGACAATATTTTTGTAGTATTAATTCTGGCTATTGTCTGTGCTATATTGCCGGTAAATACCATGGCAGTTATAGGATGTCTGCTGATTGTAGCCCATTGCTATGCAGTAGGTATTGAAGTGGCAGGATTTGCTCTTGTCTTTCTCATACTTTTGATTATTTTATTTTTAAGATTCACAGCCCAGGATAATGCGGCATTGGTTTTTACCCCTGTTGCATTTACCTTTAAAATTCCGGCGGTTGTTCCTGTACTTGGAGGGCTTTTGAGAACTCCTGCCTGTGCGGTACCTGCAAGCTGCGGCGTACTGTTATATTATTTCATGAAAGTTGTGAAAGAAAAAAGCACGGTTTTACAGGGAAAAGAGACAGAGCTTGTTCAGAAATTGCAAATTCTTCTGGACGGCATTATGAAGAATCAGGAAATGTGGCTGACAATTCTGGCATTTGTGGTAGTAACGGTAATTGTATATATGATTTCCAGATGCTCCTTTGATTATTCCTGGAGAGTTGCCAATGGAGCCGGTGCAGTAACCTATCTTGTGATTATGGTACTGGGAGGAATGTTCCTGAATATTCATATTAATATGGGAGGCGTTATTTTATCAGCAGTTGCGGCAGTCTTGCTGGGACTTGTTACAGAATTTGCAGTGCTGGGAGTGGATTATTCCAGAAGTGAACATACACAGTTCGAGGATGATGAGTATGTATATTATGTAAAAGCTGTTCCAAAGTCAGTTGTAGCGCAGAAGGAAAAAAGTATTAAGACTATTTCCTCTGATTATGATAGAAAAGAGGAACAGGAGCAGGAAGAAGTAAGCCCGGTAGAACGGGTTCACGAAGAAAACTTTGATTTTGAGAAACAGTTAGAAGAATCTTTGAAGGATTTATAAAAGTTAATAGTATCTATAAAATAACAGCAATAAAGTAAAAGGGAAGGGGAGATGGAACTATGGGTAAGATTTTTGATTTCGCAGAAAGTTATTTCAGCGCGTTCTCATCTCTGGAAACGATTCGATGGAATGATATTATAGAAATCTTGCTGATTGCAGTATTTGTCTATCAGTTTATGCTTTGGATTCGAAATACAAGAGCATATTCTCTGTTAAAGGGAATTTTGACTGTGTTTGTGTTTATTTTTTTAGCATATTTGTTCCAGATGAACACAATCTTGTGGCTGGTTTATACTGCCGGCGGATATGCCATAACAGCAGTTCTGGTTATTTTCCAGCCGGAGCTTAGAAAAGCCTTAGAGGAACTTGGACATAAAAAGATTGTGAGTACGTTCATCCCTTTTGACAACAGTAAGAAAGAGCCGGAAGGAAGATTTAGTGACAGAACAGCTAATGAAATTGTAAGAGCCAGTTTTGAAATGGGCGCAGTGAAAACAGGTGCCCTGATTGTCATTGAAGAAGAGACTATCTTAAATGAATATGCAAGAACGGGAATTTATCTGGATTCTCTGGTAAGCAGTCAGTTGCTCATTAACATTTTTGAGCATAACACACCTTTGCATGACGGAGCGGTAATTATTCGGGGAGACCGTGTTGTGGCGGCAACCTGTTATCTTCCCCTGTCAGATAATTTAAGTCTGAATAAGAATCTGGGAACCAGGCACAGGGCAGGAGTGGGAATCAGTGAAGTAAGCGATTCCCTGACAATTATTGTTTCCGAGGAGACCGGAAGGGTTTCTGTTGCAAGTAATGGAAAACTTCAGGTTGGTGTAACAAAAGAAGAATTGAAGAAGATTCTGGAAGAGGAGCAGAACAAGCCAAAACAGGAAAAACAGAAAGTAAAACGGAAGTTATGGAAGGGATTGGTGAAGAATGAAGAAAAGTCTAATGAATAAATCTACCCTGAAGATTCTTTCTTTGCTGATTGCCATTCTAATATGGGTTGTTGTAAAGAATGTGCAGGATCCTATGCTGGTGAGAATCATTACCAGAATTCCGGTTACCATTGTCAACGAGTCGTACCTTGCCAGTAATCTGGAGATTCCGTTATTAATTGATGGACAGGACACGGTAAATGTAAAGGTAAAAGGAAGAGAATCTGTGGTGAAAGGTCTGGAGCGAGAAGACTTTCAGGCAGTAGCAGATATGACCCAGATTGTTTCCATGGACACTACACCACGTATGGTTCCTGTGAAGGTGACCTGTGAAGGCGTTGAAGAGAGTGATATTTCTGTAACACCTGGGAATATTCAGGTGGATATTGAAGAACAGACCAGCGTAGAAAAGACGATAGCAGTTAATACGGGTGATACAGTTCCCGATAAGAATTATGAAGTGGGCGTATTAAAGGCAAATCCAGAGAAAGTGACCATATCAGGTCCGGCATCCATTGTAAATAAAATTGACCGTGTGGTAGCAATGGCAGACGTTACAAACCGGAAAGAGAGCAATGTGGAAATTGCCTCAGAACTTCGGATTTATGATAAGAATCAGGATGAACTTTCGGAAAAACAGTTGTCTTACCTGGATTTGAAAGATATTCGTGATAATAAGATTAAGATTGATGCGCAGTTTTGGAAAATACAAAATAAGATTGCTGTGAAAGCAGATTACAGCGGAAGTCCAAAATATGGATATCAGGTAGATGATATCAAACTGGTGCCGGATACTATCAGCATTGCCGGAACAGATGAGGCCTTGCAGAAATTGACAGAGGAAGGAAATACAGTGGAAATTCCCGGAAATCTTATTGATGTTACAGGACAATCTTCTGATTTTGAAGTCAATATTGATATCTCTGAGCTTCTTCCAGAGGATACAAAGCTGGTAAGGGATCTGAATAGTTCTGTCATTGCAACTGTGAAAATTCTTCCTTATAATAGTCGGGATTATGAATTGTCAGCGGCGCAGATTCAGACCGAAAATGTACCGGCGGATTTAGACCTGGTATTTGAACAGGATAAGATAACTGCCCGGTTAAAAGGCAAGGAGGAAGATTTAGATAATCTGAGCCCGGAATCTGTACAGATGAAGATTAATTTAAAAGATTACAAGGCAGGGGAGCACACAGTTCCTGTGACTGTTACTTTGCCGGAGGGATATGAACTGGTAGATGAAATCTCAGTAAAAGTAAAATTAGTTGCAAAAGCAGAATAAGAGATGGAAATGAATAAGGAGTGATAAAATGACCAGTCAAAAAGTAACAGTGAAAAATCCTACGGGGCTTCATCTAAGGCCGGCAGGTAATCTTTGTAAAGAGGCAATGAAGTTTAAATCTCTGGTCAGTTTCCGGTTTGCGGGAGGAACAGCAAATGCCAAGAGTGTTCTCAGCGTGCTGGGAGCCTGTGTAAAATGTGGAGATGAGATTGAGCTGTTCTGTGAAGGGGAAGATGAAGAACTTGCCCTGAAAACTCTGGTTGAGGCCATAGAAAGTGGACTGGGGGAATAAACGAAGAGGACTATTGTTTTCCGGCGATAGTCCTTTTTCTTTGACAAAACTTGAGGAGAAGAGGTTATGATACATAATAAAATGCAGCGGGGAATACGGGATGGTATTCCCATTGCAGTGGGATATTTTTCAGTGAGTTTTACTTTTGGAATGATGGCAGTGCAAAGTGGAATTTCTCCGTTTCATGCAGTGCTGATTTCTCTTTTGAACCTGACTTCTGCAGGACAGTTTGCCGGACTTACGGTGATTGTTTCAAATGCTTCCTTGATGGAGATGGCATTGACTCAGTTGGTGGTAAACATCCGTTATGCCTTAATGTCAGTTTCTCTTTCACAGAAATTAGATGATTCAGTAAAGATGAGAAGCCGCCTGTTGATTGCTTATGGCAATACAGATGAAATTTTTGCGGTGGCAAGTTCAAAGCCTGGCACCGTTGGGGCAAAGTATTTATATGGTCTGATTCTTCTGCCGGTGTTAGGATGGGTAGGCGGTACCCTGGCAGGAGCTGTGGCAAGTACCTTACTTCCAGGAACAGTTATCAGCGCCCTGGGTGTGGCCTTGTATGGAATGTTTATTGCCATTGTAGTACCGCCGGCAAAAGAACATAAGGAAGTGCGAACAGTGGTGCTGATTGCGTTGCTCCTTAGTTGTGCCTTTTATTATCTGCCTGTACTAAGACAGGTATCTTCCGGCTTTATGATTATTATTTGTACAGTAGCAGCGGCTGCTGTGGGCGCTGTGCTGTTTCCGCTAAAGGAGGGTGAGGAATGATTTATGCATATATTTTTGTAATGGCTGGTGTTACGTATTTGATTCGCATGCTTCCTTTAACACTGATTCAGAAAAAAATTACCAATGTGTATGTCCGGTCATTTTTGTATTATATTCCATATGCCTGTCTGGCAGCCATGACATTTCCGGCAATTTTATATGCCACTGCGTCTGTGGTTTCCGGATTCGCAGGATTTGCAGTAGCAATTTTGCTGGCTTTTAAGAAAAAAAGTCTGGTGACTGTGGCCTTATTTTCCTGTGGGGCAGTGTTTTTGGTGGAGAGACTGATGGAAATGATTTGACTGTTAGTTGATTTCTGGCATTAAATGGTGTAAACTAAATGAAAAATGTGAATCCAAATAGTCTATGGAGGTGCGTCTTGTCAACGTATATAGAAAATTTTAAAAGATTCAGGCCACTGCTTAATGAGTTGGTGTCAAGGGATATTAAAATAAAATACAGAAGATCCATTATGGGTGTTTTGTGGACCTTATTAAATCCTTTGCTGATGATGATTGTATTATCTATTGTATTTTCAAATCTGTTTAAGTTCGACATTGAAAATTTTCCACTTTATCTTTTAAGCGGACAGGTTATTTTTAACTTTTATTCAGATTCTACCAATAATGCCATGGGTGCTATTATTTTTAATGCTCCCTTGATAAAAAAAGTGTATGTACCTAAATATCTTTTTGTAGTATCAAGAGTTGTGTCCAGTTTTATCAATCTTATGGCTGCCTTTACTGCCCTGTTGTTTGTGATGGTAGCTACAAGGGCAGAGCTTCACTGGACCGCACTGTTATCTTTTATTCCACTGGCGCTTCTGGTGATGTTTTCTCTGGGAGTTTCATTGTTTCTTTCTGCGGTAGTGGTAAAGTTCCGGGATATTATGCATTTTTATTCTGTGTTTATTACAGCGTTAATGTATCTGACACCTGTTATTTATCCCATGTCTATTTTGCCTCAGTGGATGAAATATGTGGTATTGGCAAATCCTATTACCAATTATCTGATTATGTTCCGGGATACCATGCTGAACAATAGTATTCCGGGGGGGATGAATCTGCTGATTGGAGGCATAGAAGCAATCCTGGCAATGGTGATAGGACTGATTGTTTTTTATAAAAAACAGGATGATTTTATTTTAAACTTATAGGGGAGAATGTGCCATGGAGAATAAGCCGATTGTGGAAGTCCAGCAGGTTTCCATGAAATTTAATCTGGCATCAGAAAAATTTGATAGTTTTAAAGAATACTTTATTAAGACGTTGAAGAAACAGATATCCTACAATGAATTTTGGGCGCTGAATGATATCTCTTTTTCTCTGGAAAAAGGAGATTCCTTAGGTCTTATTGGACTGAACGGAAGCGGGAAAAGTACCATGCTGAAAATTATTGCAGGTGTTTTGAAGCCAACAAAAGGAAGTGTGATTGTTCGGGGAAATGTAGCTCCGCTGATTGAACTGGGAGCAGGATTTGACTATGACCTGACAGCAGGAGAGAATATTTACCTGAACGGTGCGATTCTGGGATATTCCAAGGAACAGATGAATGAGTATTATGATGACATTGTAGAATTTTCAGAATTAAAGGATTTCATGAATATTCCTGTGAAGAATTTTTCCTCCGGTATGATTTCCAGATTAGCCTTTGCAATTGCCACCATTGGACAGCCGGATATTCTGATTGTGGATGAAGTGCTGTCTGTAGGTGATTTTCATTTCCAGACAAAGTGTGAGGCAAGGATTCGAAAAATGAAGGAAGCCGGAACTACCATTTTGTTTGTGTCTCACAGTATTGACCAGGTTCAGAGCTTGTGTTCCAAGGTGGTCTGGCTGGAAAAGGGCAGACTGAAAATGATGGGAGATGCTATGGAAGTAGGAGAAATTTACAGACAATCATAAGTAGGTGGAAAATATGAAAAAAAGAATGAAGAGTATTCTGGGAATAATATTGCTGATTGTGTTTGCTTTTTTCTACGCACACATAGCAAAGGTTCATAACATTTATAATAAGGAAATAGACCCCTCTGCGTATTCTAATACAGGAGTTTTAACCCAGTTAGGTGTGCAGCAGGAGTTTGTATGCGAAGAAGAGCATCTGGATGGCATCCGGATTAAAAGTACGGTTTTTAACTCCGCAGAGAATACGAAGTTACAGTATCATTTAAAAAATCTTTCTACAGGAGTGGTGGTTGCCTCAGGAGAGGTGGAAGGAAAAGAAATTAAAAACAGCAAGTTTTTTGAGTTCTCTTTTGACCGTGTAGAAAATTGTAAAGAAGTACCTTTTGAATTTTCAGTATATACCAATGTACCCCTTGGGGAAACTTCCGGAGCGGGATTTTCCTATGAGCAGGTAAAGGAAGAGAATACCTCTTTGACTGTAGCAGGGGAAAAGGTAGAAAACGGAACATTGATTTTAAAAACAGTTACCCATCGTTTTGATGTGGAAACCTTCTGTGTTTTTTTGATATTTACACTGTATGTAATTTTGTTTATGAGATTTTTGTATAATCTTTTCAAGTAAGAGAACTACAGAGTGGAATATGGCAGAAAGGAAATCGTGTGGAAAATATGAAACGTATCATGCAAAAAGCGAAAAATGCAGTTCAGATTTACAGGGATTATGGAACTGGATCTTTTATCAAAAGACTGGAAAATAAACGTTACCATAAGAGACCTGGAATAAAAACTGTACAGGCAGCTCATATAGTTCCAGAAGAGGAACTGGAGGCACAGAGAAAAAGAAAGTTTGAAAATAGTATAAAGTTTAGTATTATTACACCTCTTTATAATACGCCCAGAAACTTTCTGATTGAACTTTTAGATTCTATGGAAAAGCAGACCTATGGAAACTGGGAATTGTGTCTGGCAGATGGCAGTGACAAAGAACATGAGTATGTAGGAAAAATCTGTCAAAAGAGAGCAGAGCAGGATTCAAGGATTGTATATTATTCTTTGCCGGAAAACAAGGGGATTTCTGAAAATACCAATGCATGTATTCAACTTGCAACGGGAGAATATTTTGGATTGCTGGATCATGATGATTTGCTTCATCCAAGCGCTTTATATGAGGTTATGAACGCAATAGAAGAAACCGGAGCAGAATTCTTATATACAGATGAGGTGAAATTTTCGGGGAAAATTGAAGAAATTCAAGATCCTCTGATGTTTAATCTGAAACCAGGATTTGGAAAGGATGATCTGCGTTCCCACAATTATATTTGTCACTTTACAGTATTTCATAAGAGACTGCTGGAGGGTGAACAGGAATTTTACCGTAAGGAATGTGATGGAAGCCAGGATCATGATATGGTTCTGCGTTTGACCGAAAAAACTACCAGGATTACACATATTCCAAAGGTTTTGTATTACTGGCGGGTTCATGATAATTCTGTGTCAAAGGATTTAGGAACAAAACTCTATGCAGTAGATTCTGCCATCCGGGCTATTGATCAACAGCTTATAAGGACAGGGGAGAATGGCAAAGCAGCCAGCAACCTGCCTTTTCAGACGATTTATCGAATTACCTATGAACTGAAAGAAGAATTTAAGGTATCTTTGATTTTGCATGGAACAGAGAACCTGGAAGAACTGGAAGCATGTATCAGAAATTTAGAAGAAAACACAGACTATAAAAATCTGGAACTGCTTTATTTTGCAGAGAAGGATTTAGAAATCAGCCTTCGGGACGGAATCAGTCTTCACAGGATTTCTTTGGATAAAGAAAAAAGTAAAGCCTGGAACTGGAATCAGGCGGTGAAAGAAGCACAAGGGGAAATACTGCTGCTTTTTGACACTAGATGCAGGCCGATAGAAAAAAACTGGATAAAAGAAATGCTGATGTTCAGTCAAAGAGAGGATGTATGTGCAGTTGGTCCTAAAATGTATTACAAAGATGACAGAATTGCATATGCGGGAATTGCATTAGATAGAGAAACGAAAACAGGATTGCGGCTTTTGTGTGAGCATGATACCAGAGCAGATATTGGCTATGAAGCTTTGCTTTGCCATGTGAGAGAGACAACGGGGGTTTCAGCAGCATGCATGATGTTTTCAAAGAAAGTATGGAGAGAGCTTCAGGGGTTTGCAAATGCTTGTAAAGGTTATGAGGATATGGACTTTTGTTTAAGAGGAATGGAAAAAGGGAAGAACAATGTTTGGACATGTTTTGCCCAGATTCGTTTTATCGGACAAGAACTCATGGAGGAGAAGAAAGAAGAAGAGAGAAACCGGTTTATAACTGTTTGGAGTCAGCAGTTTGACCAAGAACAATGTTATCATCCACTGTGGAAGATATTGCGGATAGTATAGGAGGTAATCAATGGAAGGAATAGGTTCTCTTGGAAGAAAAACTTTAAAAGCATTGAAAGAGGAAGGCGTTACAGGTGTTGCCAGAAAAACAGTAAGTTATATTCATACAGCAAAAATCAGAAAACAGCAGTTGAAATATATAGGAAAAATTTATAAAGACGTGTTATTTATTAATGGCTGTGATTATAACACACTGCCCCATCCGCCACGCTACAGGGTACAGCATCAGATGGAGCAGCTTAAGGCAAACAATATTGACTGTGATGAAAACTTTTATTTGCATCTGAGTATAGAGCAGGTGAGAAATTACAGAGCTTTTGTGATTTTCAGATGTCCTTATACAGAAGAACTGGGAGAATTTATACGACTGGCCAAAGAATTGAATAAAACAGTCATTTATGATATTGATGACTTGGTTATTGATACAAAATATACGGACACCATTAAATATCTGGATACCATGTCACCAGAAGAACGAAAAGGATATGACGAAGGTGTCCGCAATATGCAAAAGGTACTGAAAATGTGTGACGCTGCCATTACAACAACAGAAGGTATGGCAGAAGAATTAAAACATTATGTACCAAAGGTTTTTATTAACCGAAATACTGCATCTGAGGAAATGCTCAAGCTTTCAGAAGAGGCTTATGAAAAAGCGGTAGCTGAGAAAAAAGCGGAAGGCAGAAAAACAGTAAAATTAGGGTATTTCAGTGGAAGTATTACCCACAACGATGATTTTATTTTAATCCAGCCTGCAGTTGCAAAAATCATGGAAAAATACCCACAAACGGAACTTCATATTGCCGGAATCCTGGATATTCCTAAGGAATTTGAAGCTTTTAAAGAGAGGGTAATTGCCCATCCTTTTGCTGACTGGAAGAAACTTCCTGAAATGATTGCATCTATGGACATTAATCTGGCTCCATTAGAAGAGAGTATTTTTAATGAAGCAAAATCAGAGAATAAATGGGTGGAGGCAGCATTAGTCCGTGTACCGACGATTGCAAGCAATCTGGGCGCTTTTAAAAGGATGATTGAGCATAATAAAACAGGAATTCTGGCAAATACCTGTGAGGAATGGTACGAAGGCCTGGAAGCTCTGATAGTAGATACGCAGAAAAGAGAGTGTATTGCCAAAGCAGCCTATGATTACTGCAAAGTGCATTGTGTAACATTGTATACAGGATTCCCTCTTATGAAATTTATTAAGAGTATGTATGTTCCCAATATTGCAATGGTATTGCCTGCTTTAAATATCAGCGGCGGTATTATGGTGGCTTTTGAGCATTGCAAGGTGCTTCGGGAACATGGATATGATGTTACTATTATTAATGATGATATTGATGACAGTACCTGGTGTGAATTTCAGGGAATTAAATTCCCGGTATTGCCAAGCAGGGAAAGCATTATTTGTGGACACTTTGATAAGGCAGTTGCAACTATGTGGTCCACAGTAAAATTCTTGGAGGGATATTCTAATATCGGACAGCGATATTATCTGGTACAGAATTTTGAAACCAATTTTTATGAACCGATGGATCCTTTGCGACTTGAAGCAAACCAGAAATATTCGCCCAAAGTGGATGTGCAGTTTTTGACTATTTCCAAGTGGTGTGAAAAATGGCTGAAAGAGGATTATGAACAGGAAGCCAGATATTTGCCAAATGGAATCCATACAGAAAACTATCAACCTGTAAAGAGGGATTTTTCAGGAAAAATCAGAATTCTTATTGAAGGAGACTGCGGCGTTTATTATAAAAATGTAGATGAAAGCTTTCGTATTACCAACCAACTGGATCACAGCAAATATGAAATCTGGTATATGTCCTATAATGCAGAGCCTAAGGAATGGTATCATGTGGATAAATTTCTTCATAAGATACCGTTTAGTGAAGTAGCAGAGATATACCGTCAGTGCCATATTCTGCTAAAAACCAGCTTTCTGGAAAGCTTTTCCTATCCGCCATTGGAAATGATGGCAACGGGAGGTTATGCAGTAGTTGTGCCAAATGATGGAAATCAGGAATACCTGGTTGACGGGAAAAACTGTCTGCTCTATCCATGTGGAGACCTGGAAGCAGGGCTTGCTGCAATCCAAAGAATCAGTACAGATCCGGTATTGAGAGAAACCTTATATCAGGGAGGTTTGGAAACAGCGGGAGTTCGCGACTGGAAGAGTCTGGAGCAGGATATTTTGAAATTTTATGACTGCGAATAGAAAAGCTATCCACTAGACGCAAATGCAGCACCTTCATACCGTTCACGCTCTGTCTGTGTTCGCCTTGAGTGAAGTCTCAAAGCGTACCAGACAGATTTGATGAAACGGTGTGAAGGTGCTGCATTTTTTGTTTTGCTATTTTCAGTTCACTTTTCTTTTTTTCTTCTTTTTTGGCTTTTTAGAATCCAACACTGCCTTTACAATCACCACAATTAGAATCACAACCAGCACAGCCAGAATCACCATCATCACTGGGAAGATAATAGGAGAACCGATCTGAATTTCGGATACTCCTGTTTTTACCAGAGACATATCTGAGGTGGTTCTGGTTTTTACTTCCATGGGAAGAGAGGCATAAACCTTCAGGATTTCACTTCCCTGATAGGAATAGGTTCTGGTACGAAGATCAGGGCTGTCCTCTTCCTTGATTGCAAGACTGCCAGGAGAGACATCTTTTGGCAGCACTGCATATCCTGCCGGATTCTCTTCATCCATCCAGTACACAGGCTCCATATGAAAATTATTAAAACCATAGTCAAAAAGCGCTGTGGTGTCTGTGAAGCGGTCTTTTCCCTCAGAACGCATGACAACACAAATCAGAGTCATATTGTCCCGTCTGGCGGCTGTAACCAGGGTGTTTCTGGCAGCTTCTGTGTGGCCTGTCTTTCCGGCAAGAACGCCTTCATAATGGGAATCCCCCTCTGCGATAAGAGCATTGGTATTAGACAGGTTTCTGGCAGAAGCGGTCATGTTAGTAGGCGGAATGGTATAAGCAGAAGCACCGGAAATCTTACAGAAATCCTCATTTGCTACTGCGGCAGCCAGAATTTTTGCCAAATCATGGGCAGTGGTATAGTGATTCGGATCAGGAAGGCCATTGGCATTCACAAAATGGGTGTTTTCGCATCCCAGTTCTGCGGCACGTTCATTCATCATGGCTGTAAAATTACTTACAGAACCAGCTACCCGGACAGCCATCTGGGTACAGACTTCATTGGCAGAAGCAAGCATAATGGCATAGAGACATTGTTCTACCGTAAGCTGTTCTCCAACCTTGGCATCAATGGTAGAGTTGCCTGGTTCTAAATCCGGTGTAATTACATCTGTAAAGGTAATTACTTCACTTAAATCCTCAATATTTTCCAAAATCAGTAAGGCGGTCATAACCTTGGTAGTGCTGGCAGGATAACGGACTTCATCCATGCCTTTGTCAAAAAGCACTTGTCCGGTAGCAGCTTCCATTAAAATTCCCGTTTCATTGGAAATCTCCGGAGCCTGTGGCCAGCTTTTTGGAAAGGTTTTTGCAGACACCGAAATGGGAGTCTGTAAGAGTAATAGAAGCGCCAGAAAAGGGCACAATAGTTTTAAAATAGGGTGTTTCTGTTTCAATAGTTTATCTCCTTTCATGCAGATAATTCCAGTATAACACATTAAAGGTTTTCTTTAAACAAAAAATATGGTAAAATGAGCCTTGCAGAGCCCTGCGTGTACGCAGAGATAAAAGGATGCAAGAACAAATTGGAAAGTTAAGGCAGGTGTATAGAAATGCCCAATGGAAAAATTCAATGGGGAAGGCTTCTTGGCCGGTTATCCCCTTATACCATACAAAAAGGGTTGCGTTATCTGAAGCATTATGGACCAAAAGAATTCTGGGTGCGGCTGCATGAACGGTTTGAACCAGAAGAAGTTCCCTATGGTCCCTGGTATGAAGCTTACGTACCTACCAGGGAAGAACTGGAAAAGCAAAAGAAAAGAAAATGGAAGTATGCTCCTAAAATCAGTGTTGTTGTACCGGCATATCAGACGCCGGAGAAGTTTTTGTGTCAGATGATGGATTCTCTTTTAGAGCAGACTTATGAAAACTGGGAACTTTGCATTGCAGATGCCAGTCCTGAGAATGCATCCATGGAGTATGTACTCAAAGAATATGCGGCCAGAGATTCCAGAATCAGGTGGAAAAAACTGGAAAAAAATATGGGAATCGCAGAAAATACCAATCAGGCTTTTGCAATGGCTTCCGGCGATTTTGTGGGACTTCTGGATCATGATGATCTGCTGGCGCCTAATGCATTGTATGAAATAGCGGCAGCATTAGAAAAGGAACCGGATATTGATGTATTGTATACAGATGAGGACAAGGTAAGAGGAGATAGCCTGGAGCATTTCCAGCCTCATTTAAAGCCGGATTTTAATCTGGATTTGCTGCGTTCTAATAATTACATCTGTCATTTTTTTGTGGCAAAGAGAACACTGGTAGAGCAGATAGGAGGCTTTCTGGCTGCTTTTGACGGGGCACAGGACCATGATTTTATTTTCCGATGTGTGGAGCAGGCAAAACACATTCATCACATACCGGAAATTTTATATCACTGGAGAACCCATCAGTCCTCAACCGCAGATAATCCGGACAGCAAGCTCTATGCCTTTGAAGCCGGTAAGCGGGCAGTGGAAGCCAATCTAAAACGCTGTGGGTTAAAAGGAAAGGTGAGCCATACCAAAGACTATGGGTTTTACCGGGTTACGTATCCGGTTCAGGGAAATCCGCTGGTTTCTATTATTATTCCAAATAAGGACGCCAGGGAAGATTTGGAAAAATGCGTGAATTCCATTTTGACGAAATCCACTTACAAAAATTTTGAAATCCTTATTGTGGAGAATAACAGTACCAGCAGTGAAATTTTTGATTATTATAAAAAACTTTCTCAGAATCCCAGGGTGCGGCTTTTGAGATGGAAGTATCCCTTTAATTATTCTGCTATTAATAATTATGCAGCAGGCAAGGCAAAGGGAGAATATTTATTATTTTTGAATAATGATACGGAAATCATTACTCCGGAATGGATAGAAGAAATGCTGGGCTTTTGTCAGAGAAAAGACACTGGAATCGTGGGAGCGAAGCTTTACTATGGAAATAACACCATTCAGCATGCCGGTACGGTTATTGGCATTGGTGGAATTGCAGGACATATGTTTGTGGACATGGACCGGGAACGCTCCGGCTATATGCACAAAGCTTCCATTATCCAGGATTTAAGTGCAGTGACAGCAGCCTGTATGATGGTAAAGCGCAGCATTTTTGAACAGGTTCATGGTTTTGAAGAAGAGCTTGCTGTGGCTTTTAATGATGTGGACTTTTGCCTCAGAGTGCGGCAGCTTGGTTACCTTGTGGTTTACAATCCTTATGTGGAATTGTATCATTACGAGTCCAAAAGCAGAGGAACCGAGGACAGCAAAGAGAAAGTAAGACGGTTCCAGTCAGAAATTGAATTTATGCGGTGCAGATGGGAGGACCTTTTGAAAAAGGGAGACCCTTATTACAATAAAAATTTATCTCTTTCCAAATGGAATTATTCTTTGAAACCAAAGGATGGAAAGGCTTAGAATACCATGTGCGAAGTTTCTGTGATTATTCCGAATTATAACGGAAAAAAATATTTAAAAAACTGCCTGGATGCCATGGCAAGACAGGTATATCGAGATTTTGAAGTGATTTTGGTAGATAATGGTTCTGAGGATGGAAGTGTGGAATACCTACAGGAATATTATCCCTGGGTAAGGCTGATCGCCCTGCCGGAAAATACCGGATTTTGCGGAGGTGTGAATGCGGGAATCCGGGCGTCCAAAAGCCCTTATGTTTTGCTGCTGAATAACGATACCATAGCAGAAAAATATTTTATAAAGAATCTGGCAGCAGCAATGAAACGCCATCCAAATGCCTGTTCCTGCCAGGGAAAAATGATGCAGCTTTCTGATAAAAGTAAAATGGATGACGGTGGAAATTATTACTGTGCTTTAGGCTGGGCTTTTGCAGACGGAAAAGGAAGACCCGAAGTAAACTATACCAAAGAAAAACAAATTTTTTCCTCCTGTGCAGGAGCGGCTATTTACAGTCGAAAAATTTTGGATGAAATCGGATATTTTGATGAGGCACATTTTGCCTATTTAGAGGATCTGGATGTGGGATACAGAGCGAGACTGTATGGATATGAAAACTGGTTTTGTCCAAAAGCCAGGGTTTATCATGCAGGAAGCGGTACCAGCGGTTCCAGATATAACCTTTTTAAAGTACGCTATTCTTCCAGAAATAATGTATATTTAATTTATAAAAACATGCCCCTTCTTCAGATTATCTGGAATTTTCCTCTGCTGCTTCTTGGCTTTAGCTGTAAAGCCCTGTTTTTTGCAACGAAAGGCTTTGGAAGAGAATATCTGGCAGGTATTAAGAATGGAATCCTTTTATCGAAGGAGCATCCGGATAAAAAAGTGAAAATCAGAAGGCCGGGGACATATTTTAGGAATCAGTGGGAACTCTATAAAAATATCATAAAATTTCTTAAAAAATAGAGGCTGATAAAGAAAAACAAAAGAACAGAATTGCACTTTTCACAGGATTGTGCTATATTCTAAGAAATTATGAAATAAAAAATAGAGGGTGATAAGACCTTGATTAAAGAAAACCAAAAGCATTTTAACAGGCTTCAAGTGGTGATAGATGCTTTTGTTATTGTAATTTCCTATGTGATGGCATGGGTGATTAAATTTCAAATACTGAAGAATGATGATGGAAAGCTTCCGTTTCGCACCTATATGTTTGCCATGGTGTGCATTGTGGCTGTGTATCTGCTGTTATACAACCTGTTTAGTCTGTATACACCGAAGCGCGTTCAGGGGCGGCGTCTGGAGCTGTGGAATATTGTAAAAGCCAATACCGTGGGAATTGCCCTTATCCTGGGCGTTCTGTACCTGATAAAAATGATTGATTTTTCCAGATGGATGCTGTTTTATTTTTACGTTTTAAATGTGATTCTGGAAACAATCGCCAGGAATCTCATCCGGTATTTCCTTAGAGATATCCGAAGAAAGGGATATAATCTGAAGCATATTGTTCTGGTGGGATACAGCAGGGCGGCAGAGGAATATATTGACCGGATTCTGGAAAATCCCCAATGGGGCTACAAAATCAGGGGGATTCTGGATGACAATATAGAGGCAGGAACAGAATACAGGGGAATCAAGGTCATTGGGCGCATTGATAATCTTATGGTGATTTTGCCGGAAAACCGGTTGGATGAAATTGCCATTACCTTAGGCCTGAGTGAGTATTCCCGTCTGGAAGAAATTGTAAACCTCTGTGAAAAATCAGGAGTACATACCAAGTTTATTCCTGATTACAACCGCGTAATCCCTACAAAGCCATATACAGAAGATATTTTAGGGCTGCCGGTTATAAATATCCGTCATGTGCCTCTTACCAATACCTTTTATGCGGCTATTAAGAGAGCTATGGATATTGCAGGGGCAATCTGTGCTATTATTTTGTTTTCACCGGTGATGCTGTTTTCTGCTATTATGATTAAACTCACTTCACCGGGACCATTGATTTTTAAACAGGAGCGGGTGGGGCTTCATAACCGCACCTTTATGATGTATAAATTCCGCTCCATGGATGTACAGGCGCCGGACAAGGAAAAAACAAAATGGACAGTAAAAGATGATCCGCGTGTAACCAATTTTGGAAAATTCATGCGTAAGACCAGTATTGATGAACTGCCTCAGTTGTTTAATATTCTAAAAGGTGAAATGAGTCTGGTAGGGCCAAGACCTGAGCGTCCGTTTTTTGTGGAAAAATTCAAGGAAGAAATTCCAAGATACATGATTAAGCACCAGGTACGTCCAGGGATGACCGGGTGGGCTCAGGTCAATGGTTACAGAGGAAATACCTCTATTAAAAAAAGAATTGAGTACGATTTATACTATATTGAAAACTGGACTTTAGGACTGGATATAAAAATACTGTTTTTGACTGTTTTTAAAGGTTTTATTAACAAGAATGCTTACTAAAAAGCAAAGGGGAAAAATATGTCTAAGATGAAAAAAAAGAACAGGCACGTAGGAAGAAAGGTGTTATTCGGCGTAGAAATTGTAGTGTTGATTTTGCTGGTGGGAGTGCTGTTTGCCTACACCCAGCTACATAAGAAAATGGAACAACTGAATTTCAAGGATGATACTGCGGAAAATGGCGAAAAAATTCAGGTGGAAATGAATGAGAGCGTGTCAGGAAGTGAAGTCCTAAGCGGATACACCAATGTAGCGCTGTTTGGTATCAATGAAAATAACAGTGATACCATTATTATTGCAAGTATTAATAACGATACCAAGGAAATTAAGCTGGTTTCTTTGTACAGGGATACTTATCTTAGAGTAGCAGAGGATGAAAATGGCAATGGAATTTATAATAAGTGCAATTCAGCTTATTTAAGAGGCGGCCCGGTTGCTGCTGTTTCCATGTTAAATACCAACTTAGATTTGGACATTCAGAATTACATTACTGTGGATTTTGCAGCTCTTTCGGAAGCAGTAGACTGTTTAGGCGGTCTGGACGTAGACATGAGTTACGAAGAAATTGTGCATACCAATAATTACTGTGTCGGAACCTCAGAACAGACTGGAGGGGACTATACACCGATTGAAGAACCACCTGTTCCGGAGGATCAGAGTAAAATCATTGGTACATATCATTTAAATGGAATTCAGGTTACTTCGTATTGCAGGATTCGCAAGACAGCTTCCATGGATATGGGAAGAACACAGAGACAGCGATATATTTTAAATTTAATGGCGGATAAAGCAAAAAAATCAAACCTGACTACCTTAAACAAAGTAGTGGACAGAGTGTTCCCTCTGGTAGAAACAAACTTTTCAAAATCTGAACTGGTAAAACTGGGTTCAGGATTGTTGTCTTATAAACTGACAGAAAATATAGGATTTCCATTAGACTATGCTATGGGAGCAGAGGTTACGAAACCGGTAACCGGTCTGGATTGTCTGATTCCCACTACGCTGGCAACCAATGTGAAATATCTTCATGAGTTCTTATTTGATGATAAAGATTATATTCCATCAGAAACAGTCTTTACCAGAAGTGAATTTATGGCAAATAAGACAGGATTCGGAAATGCCTCAGTACCAGAAAAGAGCCAGTATCTCATTGTAGACCCGTCCGGTGATACGGAAGATCAGGATGAAACAGATAACTATGAATATTAAAGAAACATGCAGGAACTTTGTTAAGGCAGAATTCCTGCATTCTTTCTTTTAGACAGGAGTGTAGTAAATGACAGTAACAGTAATTATTCCAACCTATAAACCAGATGGGAAATTTCGGAAATTGGTGAAGGAATTAAAAAATCAGACCTATCCCATTGAAAAAATACTGATTTTGAATACAGAAGCCTGCTACTGGAAGGATGCCTTGATAGAGGGAATCCAGCAGGCAGAGGTTCATCATATTACGAAGGAAGAATTTGATCACGGAAGAACCAGGGCTATGGGAGCGGCTATGGCAGATACAGATTTGCTGGTGTTTTTTACACAGGATGCAGCACCTGCAAATAACAAAGTGATAGAATGCCTGGTTAAACCTTTTGCAGATGACAGCATTGGAGGAGCTTACGGGAGACAGCTTCCTTCAGAAGACTGCAAATTCATAGAACGGTATACAAGAAGCTTTAATTATCCAGCAAGAAGCAGGGTGAAACGGAGAGAAGATTTGCCTGAACTGGGGATTAAGACGTACTTTTGTTCCAACGTATGTGCGGCCTATAGAAGAAGCGCATATGAAAAAGAAGGAGGATTTGTTACCAAAACCATTTTTAATGAGGATATGATTCTGGCGGCGCACATGATTCAGGATGGATATGGCATTGCTTATGCAGCAGATGCACAAGTTGTTCATTCCCATAATTATAATTATATTCAGCAATTCCAGAGGAATTTTGATCTGGCAGTTTCCCAGACAGACCATCCGGAAATTTTTGCAGGAGTTTCTTCGGAAAGTGAAGGTATCCGACTGGTGAAACAGACCGCTTCCTATCTACTGAAACAGAAAAAGCCCTGGCTGATTCCTGACTTAATCCTGGCAAGCGGTTTTAAATTTCTGGGGTACAAGGCAGGACAGCATTATCGAAGAATTCCCCGGTGGCTGGTAGAGAAACTGACCATGAACCGGGCGTATTGGAAACAGGGATAAAATCTTTCAGGTGTTCACCTTTTCTTTTCTTTTTTATCACAATTTCAACACAATTCACTGATAAACTAGGTTTCAGAAAAGAGAAAAAGAACAAAGATTCATTTTAGAAAGGAAGTATCATCATGAGTGAAGAATATAATAGATATGATTTGGGAAATGACCCGGAGAAGAAACCAGAGGAAACAGAGAACACAGAGAAAAATATGCAGAATCCTGTAGAGAACCACGCAGAAGAACAGCATGCAGAACAGGAAACACAGCAGACTGAGAGTTCTTCTTATGCATTTTCTTACAGAAAGGCAGGAGAAACGAAAAAAGAAGGCGAAGAGCCGGAATCTTTTACAAGAACCTATACAGGTCCACAAAAAGAAAATACACAAAACTTTAGTCAGGAAAGTCAGAATCAGGAAAATCAACATAGTGAAAATCAGAACCAGAGGGCTCCGTATCAGTCTTATCAATTTTCTTCCCAGATTCCGCCTGAACCGGTGAAGAAAGAGAAGAAGAAAAAAGATAAGAAAAATACACAGTCCGGAATGGGGAAAAAGCTGGGAATTGCAGCAGCAACAGCAGCCGTTTTTGGATTGGTAGCAGGTTCCGTCTTTCTGGGAGTAACGTATACTGGTAACCAACTGCTTCCAAAGAAACAGAATACACAGGTTGAGAATACAAAAACAACTTCCCAGAATACAACATCGGTAAGTAAGAATACAGCTTATGGAAACAGCGTGTCAGAAGTAGCGGCCAATGCCATGCCAGCTATGGTGTCCATTACAGGAATCAGTGTCCAGGAGATTCCAAACTATTTTGGATTTGGAACACAGCAATATGAAGGCCAGAGCAATGGTTCCGGAATCATTGTAGGACAGAATGACACAGAACTTCTGATTGCTACCAATAACCATGTAGTCAAAGATACAAATGCCATTACCGTATGCTTTACAAACCAGGATGGTACGGTAGCTGGTTCCAATATGCTTACAGATACTAGCGCAGAAGGCGGTACACCAGATAGCCCTGAATCTGCTGCAGCTTTGGAAAATGCAGTAGAAGCCAAAATCAAAGGTACAGATTCTGACAATGACCTGGCAGTTGTTGCAGTAAAACTGGAGGATATTCCGGAAGATGTGTTAAGTGAGATTAAAGTGGCAACAATCGGTGATTCTGATTCTCTTACTATGGGAGAACAGGTAGTGGCTATTGGAAATGCTCTGGGATATGGTCAGTCTGTAACCAGTGGTTATGTCAGCGCCTTAAATAAGCAGGTAAGCTCTGAAAACGCAGACAGCACTTTTATTCAGACCGATGCGGCAATTAACCCTGGAAACAGTGGCGGCGCACTTCTGAATATGAAGGGAGAACTGGTGGGAATCAACTCTGCCAAGATTGCAGCAGATGAAGTAGAAGGTATGGGATTTGCCATTCCAATTTCTAAAGCACAGCCAATTCTGGATGAACTGATGAGTAAGAAAACCAGAGATTTAGTAGAAGATGAAAATAAAGCAGCTTATATGGGTGTTCGACTGAAAAATGTGACCTCTGATGCATCTGAGTATTATAATATGCCTCTTGGTGTTTATGTAGACAGTGTGGAAGAAGATGGACCGGCAGCAAAAGCAGGGATTCAGGCAGGAGATATTATTCTGAAAATTGATGGAACAACAGTAGAATCAGCAGATAATCTTCAAAGTCAACTGGCATACTACGAAGCAGGAGAAAAAATTGATTTCGTGATTGCCAGAGCTGATGGCGGGGAATACAAAGAACAGACCGTAACCGTAGAACTTGGTTCCAAGAAAGATGCTCAGAACAATACACAAGCCAGACCAGGCAGATAAGAAATAGAAAAATGAAAGTTGTGGGATAGACAGTATTTCGGAAGGCAGGTATTATTCCGGCGAATGTGACGAGTACGCTTTGAGCCTACAGGCTCAAAGGGAACGCAGGCTGAGCTGGAAGGATACCTGCCTTCCAAAATGCGTCCAGTGTCGCAGCTTTCTTTTTGCACTCCATTTATAAAAAGTTTACTTGTGACACCACAGGATTTGTGATAAGATACCCACAAGTAGTTTTTCAGGAAGAAAACATAGAGAAAGCAGGAATAAAAATGTCAGACGAAAAAGATTTATTAGAGACAACGAATCCTTCTGAAACTTCTGAGAATCAGAAGGAAGAAAAAAAGGACGAATATGAAAAAGTCTGCTTTATGTGCAGACGCCCTGAGAGCAAAGCAGGGAAAATGATTGAGCTGCCGGGGAATATTCATATCTGCACAGACTGTATGCAGAGAAGTTTTGATACCATGAATAACAGCAACATTAATTATGACGAATTGATGAGAAATATTCCAAACATGCCAAATATCAGCATGATTGACTTATCCTCTCTTCAGAATCAGATTCCAAAGAAACAGAAAATCAAAAAGAAGCAGGAGCAGCCCAAAGAAAAAGTGGCTCCAAAGGTTTTTGATATTAAAAGTATTCCGGCGCCTCATAAAATCAAGGCAAGCCTGGATGAATATGTAATCGGGCAGGAGCATGCAAAAAAGGTAATGTCTGTAGGCGTGTATAACCACTATAAACGTGTCTTTGCGGACATGACAGATGATGTGGAAATTGAAAAATCCAATATGCTGATGATTGGACCTACAGGAAGCGGTAAAACTTATATGGTAAAAACCCTGGCCAGACTTCTGGATGTGCCGCTTGCTATTACGGATGCTACTTCTCTTACAGAGGCGGGCTACATTGGCGATGACATTGAAAGCGTGGTAAGCAAGCTTCTGGCAGCAGCAGACAATGATGTAGAGCGTGCAGAGCATGGAATCATTTTCATTGACGAAATTGACAAGATTGCCAAGAAGAAGAACACCAATCAAAGGGATGTCAGCGGAGAAGCGGTACAGCAGGGAATGCTGAAGCTGTTGGAGGGAAGTGAGATTGAAGTGCCGGTAGGCGCTAACAGCAAAAACGCTATGGTGCCTCTCACAACAGTAAATACCAAGAATATCCTGTTTATTTGCGGCGGAGCCTTTCCTGACTTGGAAGAAATCATTAAGGAACGTCTGAATAAAACAGCTTCTATTGGTTTCCAGGCAGATTTAAAGGACAAATACGATCAGGATCCTGCGCTTTTGGAAAAAGTGACTGTAGAAGACTTGAAAAAGTTTGGTATGATTCCGGAATTTCTGGGACGTTTGCCGATTATTTTCTCTTTAAGCGGTTTAAGCGCAGATATGCTGGTACAGATTCTGAAAGAGCCTAAGAATGCTATTTTAAAACAATATCAGAAGCTTTTGGCTCTGGATGAAGTAAAGCTGGAATTTGAAGACGGAGCTTTGGAAGCGATAGCAGAGATGGCAATGGAAAAGCATACAGGAGCCAGAGCCCTTCGGGCTATTCTGGAAGAATACATGCTGGATATTATGTATGAAATTCCAAAAGATGATAGCATCGGACAAGTGATTATTACAAAAGAATATATTCAGCACACAGGAGGTCCAAGGATTCTCTTAAGAGGGCAGGAGCTTCCTATGCTGGAAGTGAATGGATAAAAAGAGAAGCAGGGCAGTCAATGAGCTACCCTGCTTTCCATAAAAGTTCCAGTTCTGTATCAGTGAAACATATCAAATATCATAAAAGCAAGCAGTCCGCTTTCAATAACTAAAAAGATAGATGAATTGCTCCATTTTATTTTTTTGCCATATACGAAACTAATTCCCAAAACACTGATGTATCCAATGAAAAGGATACTTAGATATAGGATATTAGTCACAGAATATTGACGGTATATAAGGTATATTAAAATCCCAAGCCAAAAATATGATTTGAAGGTTATTCTGTACCTGCTTTCCATATCTGTACTTTTTGCCATATATTTTAAAAATAGAATGATAGTGGATAATACTATGATTCTTAAGCTGTACCAGAATACTTTGATTTGTACAGGTACAATAATTATCAAAAGAATACTTAGTGTTACTAAAGCATGATATAATTGTTGTTGTTTTTGAGTCATAATATCACTTTCTATAGCATTGTTTTTTGAAAATCAGAAAGTTAAAACTGTGATTCCAAATACTACTAATGAAACATCATGAGTTTGTTTCATTTCTGGGCGTCCAGGTCTATCAATATTTCTGTACCATGTCGTTCTAACATCGCGGATATACACACCATCTAACACATATGCGCCTGCCAAAGCACCTGCTGCACCAAGTACTTTCTCTAATGTCGAAATAGCGGCTGTTTTACCAAGTTTTTTTTATATACCAACTGCAGCTGAAACCGACAAACCACCTAAATTATAATGGTATTCTTCTGTACCTGCTTTTATCCAGTCTTCGGAAAGAGACATAATACCAATATTGTTATTTGTTGTCGAAGTAATGGTTGTTATATTTCTACCATTAACAAAAATCTCTCTGTTTTCGTTAATAATAATATGCTCAACATAACCGTTTGTTTCTACTGTAAATTCCGTTGCTTCAAAAATATCATTTGATATGGAATTACCTTCTGTTTTATGTGTATCACTGGCCAAAACTGGTACACTTAAAGACGTTGTTAGAATCATAACAGTAAGTAGAGTTGAAATAATTTTTTTGAATATGATTTAAAAAGTATTGTTTTGATTGTATGATATCATTTTTGATAGTGAATGTCAATATATGTATTGTTTATTATAACTAAAAATATAGAAGAATATTATTTTTTTTGGGTATAATGACTAAAATGTGTATCTGGTGAGCAATGTTTATGAATTTTAAGCATTAACAAATAAAAAATGGTAGTTTTTTATCTAAATCTATTTTATAGGACTAACTGGAAAAATTAGTAAGCAAGGAATTTAGTAGATTTAGAAAATAAAAAATCGGATATTAAAAAAGAAGTATAAAAATTTTCTGGAAGATGAATTTACGGATTGTTTTTCGTGAGGAAGATTTAAGAAAAAAGAGTCTAAACAAAAAAAGATGCAGGAGATGGGACTTGAACCCACACGATATTGCTACCACAGGCACCTGAAGCCTGCGCGTCTGCCAATTCCGCCACTCCTGCATTTCTTATGAAGTTCTGTGCTCTCTCAAGCACAAGACATATATTACACGATAACTTGAAAAATGTCAACACTAAATTTCAAAAAAATTTAAATTTTTTTGAATGTTGCAGCAATGGTGGCTTTGAGGTATACTTTTCATGGAACTATAAATTATTAAGAGGAGTAGAACATGGATTTTATTGAATTACTAAAAGTTATTTTTCTGGGTATTGTGGAAGGAATTACAGAGTGGCTTCCTATCAGCAGTACCGGCCATCTGATTCTGGTAGAAGAATTTGTGAAGCTGGATGTATCCAAAGAATTCTGGGAAATGTTCATGGTAGTTATTCAGTTAGGTGCGATTCTGGCTGTAGTGGTTTTATATTGGAATAAAATCTGGCCTTTCCAGAACAAGAAGAAGCAGAGAGTAAACGTGACAAAAATAGAGAAGACAGCAGGAGTTTTATGCCGCTTTGTGAATATTGAGAAAATGGTTATGTGGTTTAAAATTATGGTATCCTGCCTGCCTGCTATTCTGATTGGACTGCCATTTGATGATTTTATTGAAAAAACCTTTAATAACTGGTTTGTAGTGGCTGTCATGCTTATTGTATATGGTGTGCTGTTTTTAATGGTAGAGGATTACAATGCAAAACGGACTGTGAAGGTAAACTCCATTGCTGATATTTCCTGGAAAATGGCTCTTTATATTGGTATTTTCCAGGTGCTGGCTTTGATTCCGGGAACTTCACGCTCCGGCGCTACCATTATCGGAGGAATTTTGCTGGGAGCTTCCAGAACAGTAGCGGCAGAATATACCTTTTTCCTTGCTATTCCGGTTATGTTTGGAGCAAGTTTATTAAAAATTGTAAAATTTGGTTTTCATTTTACCCAGTGGGAGGCTGTAATTCTGGGAGTTGGAACTGTGGTATCATTCCTGGTATCTATTCTGGCAATTAAATTCCTTATGGGTTACATTAAGAAGCATGATTTTAAGGCTTTTGGCTGGTACCGGATTGCACTTGGTGTTGTAGTGATGTTATTTTTCACTATTTTCAGATAATACGGTGAAAGCGTAGGAGATGCAGAATGGAAAATCAAGACAAAAAGGTATTGGATTTGGCTATGGAGGCTGGACGTATTTTGCTGGATGCAGGGGCAGAAATTTTCCGCGTGGAAGAAACCATGAAACGGATTGCCAAAGCATATGGAATTGAGAAATTTAATTCTTTTGTGTTAAGTACAGGAATTTTTATTACTGCTGAGAATCAGGAAGGGGAAATTTATGCCAGTGTAAAGCATATTCCCATTCAAAGTGCAAAATTGCACAGGATTGCAGCGGTGAATCAGCTTTCCAGAGAAATTGCAGAGGGAAAGTATACGCCCCAGGAGGCTGTCTTGCAATTAGAGAGGATTAAGACCATGCCGGAGAAGAAAACCTTGACCAAGATGCTGGCAGCAGGAGTTGGTTCCGGTGGTTTTTGTTATATTTTAGGCGGGCATCTGACGGATATGCTGGCAGCCTTTTTGTCTGGATTTTTGCTTTATGTGATATTGACCCTTCTTCAGAAAAGGGAAAAAGAAACATCTAAAATCGTGGTAAACCTCATAGGAGGATTTTCTGTGTCCCTGTTTTCTGTGCTTTTTTATAATATGGGGCTTGGCCATGCGCCCGGAACTATTCTGGTTGGTTCTATTATGCCTCTGGTGCCAGGAGTTTCCCTGGTAAATGCCATACGGGATTTTGCGGAGGGGAACTATATAGGGGGCGGTGTGCGGTTCTTAGATGCCTTGATGGTGGCTCTTGGTGTTTCTCTTGGTGTTGGGATGATGTACATCTTATATTTTCGATTTACAGGGAGGATTATCTTGTGATAATAGACGGATTGCTGCAGTTTGCGGCAGCATGTGTGGGAACCATAGGATTTTCAATTTTGTTTTCTGTTCCAAGGGAGCATTATCCACTCTGCGGCTTTATCGGAGGTGCCGGCTGGCTGATTTGCTGGGGGCTGATTCACGAGCTGCATATGGGAACGATTGAGGCAAACTTTTTGGCAACGGTGTTTATTACCCTGGCGTCCAGAATCGGAAGTACCGTAAGAAAATGTCCGGTGACTCTGTTTTTGATTGCAGGGATTTTTCCGGAGGTGCCGGGAATCGGAGTTTACCGGACCATTTACTATACGATTTTGGAAAATCATGAGTTGAGCCTGTTCTACGGAAGGGAAACCCTGGGAATTGCCATTGCCATGGTTCTTGGCATTATTCTGGTGTTTGAAATTCCGCAGAAGACCATTCACAAAATATCAGGTGTGGGAAAGAAAGTCAGAAGAATTTCATAAAAATAGAAAAGAGGCATCACAGAAACAAATTTCTGTGGTGCCCTTTTCATCTTGAGGGGGGAGATAGTGAGTGGTTTATCAACTATCCAAGATTTATTATAAAGTGGAAATGTGAGTAAATTATGTCTGGTTTCTAAAAAAAGTGGAAAATCTCTTAAGAAACTTTAAATCATCCTTATCCCAAATATCCTTTTAATAAGAGAAAAGTGTTTTTGGCTCCGTCTACATGACTTCTCTCATAACCATGGGAAGCATATACACCTGGTCCGATAAGTCCGTGGCGTACATCATATCCGGAACGCAGAGCCGCCTCTGCATCAGAGCCATAGTGTGGATAAATATCCACTGCAAAATCCAGGTTTTCCCGTTTAGCTGTTTCAATAAGGCTGGTTACTACATCATAATTGTAAGGACCGCCACTGTCCTTTGCACAAATAGAAACCTGATGTTCCTTACAGGAAAGTCCCTGGCCGACACAGCCCATGTCTACGGATAATACTTCGGTAACGCCTTCCGGAATAGAAGCAGAACCACCATGTCCCACTTCTTCGTAAACAGTAAAATGCTGATACAGGGTTCTTTTTGGGCAGACATTTTCATCTTTTAAATATTTTGCATATCCCATGAGAATGGCAGCGCTTAATTTATCATCCAGGAAACGGCTTTTTAAATATCCGCTTCTGGTAATGGTGGTGCGGGGGTCAAAGCAGACCACATCTCCTGCCATAATTCCAAGAGCTTCCACATCTTTTTTTGAAGAAACTTTTTCGTCAATCAGAACCTCCATGACATCAAAGGATCTGGAAGTGTCATTGTATTTTCCATTTACGTGAATAGAAGCATCAGTAAGCTGCATGGTGCCTTCATAGGTCCCATGAAAGCGTGTGTGGATTCTGCAGTTTTCCGCTTCTGCATTGTTGGCGTTTAAACCTCCAAGCGGAGTGAGACGAAGACGTCCGTTTTCTTTGATTTCAGCTACCATAGCCCCAAGAGTGTCTACGTGGGCTTCCATAAACAGGGCGTTTTCCTTATCTGCTCCGCCAAGGTCTACTAAAACACCGCCTTTTACCGTTTTTTTCGGTGCATAGCCCAGACTTTTGTATTCAGAAATCAGATAATCCGTCACCTCTTTGGTGTAACCGGAAGGGCTGTCAATAGCTGTCAGGCTTTTTAACTGAGTTAAAATATAATCCATGTAGGAATTCATGTTTGTGTCCTCCTTTTTGTTGTAAGAAATATTGTAGCGGTTCTGTCAGGAAACGTCAATAGAATCACAGGAGGAACAGGAAATTCCAGGAAAAATGTTGACTGATTGCAAGGGACTGTAGTAAACTTTATGTAAACAAAAAACACACAGGAGGACTTTGTTATGAAATGTCCCTTTTGCAATCAGGAAAATACCAGAGTCATTGATTCCAGGCCGGTTCCGGATAATAACTCTATCAGAAGAAGACGCCAGTGCGATGAATGTGGAAAAAGGTTTACTACCTATGAAAAGATTGAGACCATTCCTTTGACCGTGATTAAGAAAGATCAAAGCAGGGAACAGTATGAGCGGAGGAAAATTCAGGATGGAATTACCAGGGCCTGCTATAAGAGACCTGTTTCTGTGGAAAGAATTGAAAGCCTGATGGATGAAATTGAAACAGAGGTATTTAACCGGGAAGAAAAGGAAATCCCAAGCGCTTTAATTGGGGAAATTGTTATGGATAAACTGAAAGACCTGGATGCAGTGGCATATGTAAGATTTGCGTCTGTATACAGAGAATTTAAAGATGTGGACACTTTTATGGATGAGCTGAAGAAAATTATGAAGTGAATTTGTAAATTCATCATATTTACTAAAAAATATCCCTGGATTGCTGGAAGAAAAATGTTTAAAAAGTCAATTGCATATTTGTGCCAGAAATTGACCGAAGAGATGAAAATAGAGGCTGACGTACAAAATAAGAATATATCAATTATTTTGATGTGTATTTAGTGCGGCAGTCTCTTAGTCTACCAGAAGATATCAATATTCGTCCTTACAATATTTCCATTCTATTCTTGGAATTCCCAAGAGTCTTATTTTCTAAAAAAATTGTTTCCGTATTCATATGTTTTTCAAAAGATACTTGCATTTTCCCTATCCCTTCGCTACAATAACTTTGACAATTGCATAATGAGAGAACATGGATGTAAAGGAGATATTATGAAAAAAGGAAGAAATATAAAGACCTTGCTTTTGTTAATGGCTCTTACTCTTGTACTTGGCGGATGTCAAGACAAAAAGGACGGGCAAAAGGAATCTCAGACGGACAATCGTTCTCAGGAAGCAACAGGGGAACCAGTTATGGGTGGTTCCATTGTAGTAGGAATTCCTCAGGATTTAGAGGATAGTCTTGACCCACACAAATCGGTAGCGGCAGGAACCAAAGAAGTCCTATTCAACATTTATGAAGGCTTAGTAAAGCCTGATGAAGAAGGAAATTACAAAGATGCAGTGGCTAAGAGCCATGAAATTTCAGCAGATGGTAAGGTTTATACCTTTGCGCTTAGGGAAAATGTAAAGTTTCATGACGGAAGTACAGTGACTGCACAGGATGTAAAATATTCGATTGAACGCTGCGCCGGTATCAACGGGGATGGGACTCCGCTGGTAGCGGCGTTTTCTAATGTGGAGAAAGTGGAGATTCCAGATGAGAAAACCGTACAGATTACTTTGAAAGAACCAGATACAGAGTTTCTGGCATATTTGATTGTGGCAATCGTTCCGGAACATGCCAAGGATTTAGACAAACAGCCTGTGGGAACAGGACCTTTTTCCTATGTGTCACGTTCTCCTCAGGAAAATATTGTGATTGAGAAATTTGGGGATTACTGGGACACTGAAAATCAGGCATACCTGGATGATGTGACTTTTAAGGTGGTAGGAGACAGTAATGCCATTGTAACGGGCTTAAAGGGTGGCTCCATTGACCTTTATCCAAGGGTAAATTCCACACAGTCTGCCCAGGTGAAAGATGATCCTAATCTGACTATTTTGGAAGGTGGTATGAATCTGGTTCAGGCGCTGTATCTGAATAATGCCCAGAAGCCTTTTGATGATGTGAAGGTGCGTCAGGCTATGTGCTACGCAGTGAACCGTCAGGAAGTACTGGATATGATGGCAGATGGCAAGGGAACCATTATCGGAAGCAGTATGTTTCCGGCTTTTGAGAAGTATTATATGCCGGAACTGGCAGAGCGCTATCCTCAGGATATTGAAAAGGCAAAAAAACTTTTAAAAGAGGCAGGATATCCGGATGGTTTTGAAATGACCATCACAGTGCCTAATAATTACCAGCAGCATATTGATACAGCTCAGGTTTTGGCAGAACAGCTAAAACAGGTGGGAATCCAGGCTGAAATTCAGCTGATTGAGTGGGATAGCTGGTTAAGTGATGTGTATGCAGACCGCAAATTCCAGTCAACTGTGGTAGGTGTGGATGCGGCTTATTTAAGCGGAAGCGCTCTTTTGGAGAGATTCTGTTCAGAATCAGATAAGAATTTTATCAATTATAAAAATACAGAATATGACACACTCTATGAACAGGTGCGTAAAAGTGTGGATGACAGCGAACAGATTCAGCTTTATAAGGAGATGGAAACACTTTTAAGCGAAGATGCTGCAAATGTGTATATTCAGGATATGGCAGCAGAGGTGGTTTTAAGAAAAGGTTATGGAGGATATGTGTTCTATCCTCTCTATGTGCAGGATATGGCAAAAATTTATAAAACAGCAGAATAAGAGAAGCAGAAAAGGAGAAAGACGGAAGATGAAATATGTGATTAAAAAAATAGGAACTCTCATTATAACATTGTTAATTGTCTCCTTCCTGTCTTTTCTGGCCTTTTCTGTTATTCCAGGAGATGCGGCCAGATCCAGATTAGGAACAGAGGCTACCAAGGAACAAGTGGAAGCTTTACAGAAAGAAATGGGGTTGGATAAGCCGGTGCTTGTGCGTTATGCAAGCTGGCTTGGGAATTTTTTTACTGGGAATATGGGAGAATCTTTTAGCTATTCCATGCCTGTAAGTGATTTGATTCAGGATAAAATACCAGTGACAATGATGTTGACCCTATTGGCTTTTTTGATCATGCTAGTAATTTCTGTTCCTCTTGGAATTTTTTCAGCCAGGCATGAAGGAATGATAGTTGATAGGATTCTGGTGGTGTTGAATCAGTTTGTGATGTCTGTTCCAGGATTTTTCATTGGCATTGTGCTTACCTATGTATTTGGTCTGATCCTGCATTGGTTTACCCCAGGAGCTTACGTATCTGCCAGCCAAAATTTCTGGGGATTTCTGGGATATTTAATTGCTCCGGCTATTGCCATTGCCCTTCCAAGGTGTGCTATGGGAGTGAAAATGCTGAGAAGTTCTGTACTGTCACAAATGCATGCAGATTATGTTCGTACTGCTTATGCCAGAGGAAATGGAACCTCTAGAGTGTTGTATGGTCATGTACTGAAGAATGCCTTGCTTCCAGTACTTACTTTTTGGGGAATGGCTATTGCAGATATTATGGCTAACAGCATTATTATAGAGCAGGTATTTACCATACCAGGTCTTGGCAGTTTGCTGATTTCTTCCATTTCCAACCGGGATTATCCGGTAGTACAGGGGATTATGGTGCTGATTGCTGCGTTTGTGATATTGATTAATTTTGTGGTGGATGTGCTGTATGGCAAGATTGACCCAAGAATTCGCATCAAGAAATGAAAGGGGAAGGAACATGAAGAAAAAACAGAAAAATTATGAATTGATTCTGGGTGCTTCCATTACCCTTTTTATGGTCATTCTTCTTCTTGTGGGAATCTTTTTTACACCCTATGACCCGGATTCCATGAATGGAAGTGCAAAATTTGCAGCTCCTTCTCTGGCTCATTTGTTTGGGTGTGACCATTTTGGAAGAGATGTGTTCAGCAGGGTTTTAAAAGGTACAGGAACCACCTTTTTTGTGGCAGCGGCTACGGTGATTTTGGGAGGAGGTATTGGCATTTTCATAGGTGCTTTTACCGGGTACTTTGGCGGATGGGCAGATGAAGTTCTTATGCGGGTAAATGATGTACTGTTTTCCTTTCCACATATTCTTCTGGCTTTGGTTTTTATCAGCATTCTGGGACCAGGGAAATATAATGTGATTTTAGCGTTGGCAGTGGTCTTTGTACCTAGTTTTGCCAGAATTACCAGAAGCGAATTTCTAAGCCAGAAGGAAATGGATTATGTGAAAAGCGCCAGGCTTATGGGGGCGTCTCACATACGGATTATGTTTGTGCATATATTTCCAAACGTTTTGCCAGCAGTATTGTCCATGGCAGCCATTGGATTTAATAATGCGGTGCTGGCAGAGGCTGGAATGAGTTATCTGGGAATCGGTGTGCAGCCTCCAGATGCTTCTCTTGGAAGAATGTTATCAGAATCCCAGACCTATCTTATGAGCGCGCCCTGGTGCGCAATTTTTCCGGGGCTGGCGGTAATACTTCTGGCGCTTGGCTGTTCTCTTATAGGTGACGGACTGTTAAAGAAGGGAGGTGGGAAGTAAGATGAAATTATTGGAAGTAAGAAATCTGAAGCTGGAATTCCTGGATACCATACCGCCGACGCAGGTAACTAAAGGAATATCGTTTTCCATGGAGCCTGGAGAAATTCTGGGAATTGTGGGAGAATCCGGTTCCGGGAAAACTCAGACAGCTCTTTCCATCCTGAGACTTTTGAAAAAACAGGAGCGGATTGCCTCCGGAGAAATTTTATTTCAGGGAAAAAATCTGGCTGAATTGCCATTAAAAGAGATGGAAAAAATCAGGGGCAAAGAAATCAGCATGATTTTTCAGGAGCCTATGACCTCTTTAAATCCCGTACTGACCATAGGAACACAGATTGAGGAAGGCATGAAGCTGCATACCAAGATGAGCGCCATAGAGCGGAAGGAAAAAGCTCTGGCAATTATGGAAGAAGCAGAATTGCATGATCCTGAGACTCTTTGGAAACAATATCCACATCAGTTATCAGGAGGAATGCGGCAGAGAGTTATGATTGCAGCCGCTTTGACTACGGAGCCAAGGCTTTTGATAGCAGATGAACCTACGACTGCATTGGATGTGACTATTCAGGCTCAGATTTTGAAACTGATGAAGAAAATCAATGAAAAACATGGGACGGGGATTTTGTTTATTTCCCATGATTTAGGCGTGATCCGCAAACTCTGTTCCAGAGTTATTGTGATGAATCAGGGAGAAATTGTGGAAGAAGGGCCTGTTTCTCAGGTTTTTGAAAAGCCACAGGAAGAATATACCAAAAAGCTGTTAGCAGCCATTCCTACCCGAAGAACTTCCCTTCGCAGAAGAAAAGGGGGAAATCACACATGAAGAACATTTTAGAAGTCAGACATGTAAGCGCTGCCTATACGGATGAGAAGCAGGGGAGACAGGTGCTGAAGGATATTTCCCTGGAAGTAAAAGAAAATGAGATTCTGGGGCTTGTAGGAGAGAGTGGATGTGGAAAATCCACCTTATCCAAAGTAATTCTTGGGTTTTTGAAGCCCAGTCAGGGGGAAATTCACCATGAAACTCAGAATCCACAGATGATTTTCCAGGACCCGGCTTCTTCCTTAAATCCCAGTAAGAAAATCTCCTGGATTTTAGAGGAGCCTCTTCGGATGCAGAAAATACCAAAGGAAGAGCGCAGGAAACAAGTATTGGAGATGGCAGAGCGTGTAGGCTTAAGCCAGGAACAACTGAAACGTTATCCAAGAGAACTAAGCGGTGGACAAAGACAGAGGGTGAGTATAGCAGCAGCTTTGATACAAGGCTCAAAATTCATCATTGCAGATGAACCGGTGTCAGCATTGGACGTGACCATACAGAGACAGATTATGGAATTGATGGTAAAACTTCAGGAAGAAATGCAGCTCTCCATTCTCTTCATTTCTCACGATTTAAACGTGGTGTACCAGATGTGTGATAGACTCCTGATCATGAAAGACGGAAAAATCCTGGAAGAAGGAAAGACAGAAGAACTATTCCAGCATCCAAAGGAGTCTTATACAAAACAACTATTAGACACAATCTTAGAATAAAAAAGCAGGGCGATTCACCGAGCTATAAAAGAGAATCGGAATGCACTCTTAAACGAATTTGTTGAGCACGCTTTGAGACTACAGGCTCAAAGTGAGCGCAGACTGAGTTTAAGAGTACATTCCGATTCGGATATACTTGGATGAGTCCGCTTCTTTTTTATAGAAGTAAATCAATTAAATTTTCGTAGATATCCTGGCTTTTGTTTTTCCAGTTCATGCATACAGCAGCGGCTGCATCTTCTGTTGGAACTGCAATGGTTAAATCTACCATGGTGAAATGTTCCCGTTTTAGCTGGCAGCGCACATGATAGCCTTCTGTTTCGCTTTTGAAATAATCAGCAACAGCAGATAATTCTTCCCGCATCCGCACAGTATTTTCTTTAAAAAACTCAGAAATATCTTTTTTAATCCCATCTGAAATCTGGTCTTCAAAATAGGTGAGAGTCTGTTTTCCCTGGTCTGTGATTTCGTAATAGGAAGTATTCCGTACCGTTTTATCCTGAATCAGTGAGGCATCAATTAATTCAGAAATTGCCTGCTGCAAATGAAAATAATTTGTGTAGCCTTTGTCCAGTACAAAGCCGGAAATCTGAGCATTGGTAAGGGGAAAATCTACCTTTTCCAGCATGTAAAGGATAATCAGTTTATAAAGTGTAAGAGGTTCTGACATAGTTTAATCCTCCTTATATTGTTTTCCCTGATAGGCACCTCTGATTTTACATTCATGGTGCAAGGTATTTAGTACCGTTTTTTTTGCACTGCTCCAGGTTGGCGCAAGGAGCAGGTCTTTTGGTCCGTCACCGGTCAGGCGGTGAATTACAATTTCAGGTGACAAGTGTTCCAGACAATCTATTACCAGATTGATATATTCTTCCATGGTGTACACAGAAAATTTTCCGTCCAGATAGTCTTTTGCTAAATCAGTATTTTTTAACGCATGGAGAAGCTGTAATTTGATGCCCTGGATATTTCTGTGATTGAGATAATGCATGGTTTCCAGGATATCTTCTTTTGTTTCTCCTGGCAGTCCCAGAATGGTGTGGACAATCACTTCCAGATTCCGTTTGCGAAGCTCTTTCACTGCTTCTTCAAAACAGGAAAGAGGGTAGCCCCGGCGGATATAAGCAGCTGTTTTTTCATGCATGGTCTGAAGTCCCAGTTCAACCCATACAGGTTTCTTCTGATTTAGTTCTTCCAGCAGATTTAGGATATCTTCTCCAAGGCAGTCCGGACGCGTTCCAATGGAAAGCGCTACCACATCCGGGTGAGAAAGTGCCTCTGTAAAAATGCGCCTGAGATATTCCACAGGAGCATAGGTGTTGGTATATGCCTGAAAGTAGGCAATAAAGCTGGAAGCATTGCGTTTCTCACGAAGTCTGGCAGCCTGTTTTTCGATTTGCGTGGTAATGGTATCCTGTTTATCCCCGGCAAAATCTCCGGATCCTCCGGCGCTGCAAAAGATACAGCCCCGGTTTCCAAGAGTACCGTCCCGGTTCGGGCAGGTCATACCACCGTTTAAGGCTACCTTATATACTTTTCCTGAAAAGCGTTCTTTTAACATATAGTCAAAGGAATAATAGGGTTTTCCGTTCCAGTTGTTCATTTCTAGACCTTTCTTTTGCAAGGATTTTCTTTCTTCCTATCATACCATCTGAAAATTTCTTTTACAAGAGCAAGAAAAGGAATCCTTTGACAAAAATAGTCGCACATGGTAAGGTGAAAAGAAAGAAATCACTCTGGGAAAGGGAACGGATGGTAGAGATGAGAAAGAAGAAAAAAGGAATTTTCATGCTGGTATGTATGGCGCTGCTCATAAGCCTGACAGCCTGTGGAGAACTGGAATTAAGAGAAGCAAAGCCCATAGAACAGGGGATTCTAAAGGTAGGAATGAATCTTCAGATTCCGGGCATGTGTTATTTGTCTGAGGAAACCAGCAAACCGGAAGGTTTTGAGGTGGAACTGGCGCAGATGCTGGCAGATAAGATGAAGCTGGAACTGGAAATTGTAGATACTTCTGAAGAAAATCTGCTGAAATCCCTGGATGGAGATTTGTATGACTGTGTGATTTCCGCGGTGGCACTTGCTGATTGGAATGAGACTCATTATGACCATACCACGGTATATGCAGATCTTGCGTCTGTGAAGGAGCAGACAGGAATTACGGGAGAAGATACCAAGATTGCTGTTTTTACAAAGAAGTATAACTTGATGAAAGATGAGCTGGAGACAAAGCTGCAGATGCTTCGCAATGATGGCAGTTTGAAGGAGCTTTCAGAGAAATATTTCGGGAAAGATATTACTATTTCTGAAGCAAAATAGAGATAATATGGAAAATGATTTTAGTTCTGGAAGATATCAGGACAGAACTAAAATCATTTTCCATAAAACAAAACTTATTTTTTATCAATGGATTGCTCTACACTAACATCTGCAATGAGACGGTCAAAATCACTTTGATATTGCTTGTCCCGGATTATCCTGTATTGTTCAAATTCATTTTCCGCAAAGGCTTTTGCAATTGCAGCAGTAACTTTTCCTTTATCTTTTAATACATCTTCCTCATTGAATTGCAGGAAAGCGTCTAAACGTTCAATCCAATCTTTCATATACATAATATTGCCGCGCCGCGCCTGGCGTTCAGCATAATCTAAATACATTGTCACAATTTCATTGAGATTGCGTATTTCAACTTCATTGAGATAGTTTTTGGCAACCGTTACATCTGCCTTGCGAATACGTCCTTCAGGTGCATTTTTCCAGGTTGTAAGTCCCATATTAGGTTTCTGGCTGTCGGCTCTGTCATAAATAAGCTCTGCAGCTGTCTGATGAGTGACTGCATAATGTAATTTATTTTGTACAGTTGCAAAAAAAGTTTTTGTAATTGGGCTATGTACATCATAATCAGCACTGCATTGTGAATATATATCTGTGATTTTTTGATAGAAGCGGCGTTCACTGGAACGAATATCTCGAATGCGTTCTAACTGTTCTTCAAAATAGTCTTTTCCAAAATAGTTTTCTGGTTCCTTTAAACGTTCATCATCCATCACATATCCTTTGATAATGAATTCTTTTAAAATGCGGTTAGCCCAAATACGAAACATGGTAGCTTTTTTGGAATTGACACGATATCCAACAGCAATGATAGCATCAAGATTATAATATTTAACAGAGTAGTTCTTGCCATCTGTAGCAGTTGTTTCCAAAATGGAAACAACTGAATCTTGTTCTAATTCACCGGATTCAAAAATATTTTTTAAGTGTTTGGAAATAGCAGATTTTTGTACATCAAAAAGTTCTGCCATTTTACCCTGTGTTAACCAAAGATTTTCCTGATACAGAAGAATCTGGACACGTACATCACCATTGTCAGTTTTATAAAAAAGAATTTCTCTTTGTTCATATGAAGTTATAGTTGATTTCTGGAGTCCTTCATTATCCATAGTGCTTCCTCCCCTTTTATTTGATGTTCCTATTCTATCAATGGTTTTTATGGCAGTCAAGGACTGTATTATGGGAATTATGCCCTATGATGCTTCTCTTTTTTTGTACAAAATTACAACATATTTTTCAAAAAAACAACTTGATTTTTTTCTATGCAAATGGTAGCATAAACATATAGTTTAATGACTAAACTAAGTGAGGAGGTTTAGGACGTGATGAAAATTTTGAATGTTGCTGACCGGGAATTTTATACTTACGGAAGAGTGATTGAAGGCCTGGACGTGTCTGAGCTTCTGGAGGTTTTAAAGGAAACTCCAAAGCCGGATGATGTGATTTATGTTGCTTCTGACGAAAAGCTGGAAGCCTGTGCATGTGCAGACAAAATCGCATACAGTTTGTATGGGGGAATGCCCATCCAGATTGGTTACTGCAATGGAAGTAATGTGTTCTTAAATGCAGTAGAGTACCACAGAGATTCAGAGGTCAATGTGGCGCTGACAGACCTGATTCTGATTTTAGGAAGAGAACAGGACATTGAGGGAGACGGTACTTATGAAACCGCAAAAATGGAAGCATTTCTGGTACCGGCAGGAACTGTTGTGGAGGTTTATGCAACCACCCTTCACTATGCGCCATGCAGCGTAGACGGAAATAAGTTCTGTACAGCAGTTATTCTTCCAAAAGGAACTAACACAGAGGCGCCACAGCGCCAGAATAACACAGAAGAAGATAAATTACTGTTTGCCAGAAATAAATGGCTCATTGCACATAAAGATGCAAAAATTGAAGGAGCTTTTGAAGGACTCAAAGGTGAGAATTTATCTGTAGAATAAAAAATAAAAAAGCGAAAACGCAGGAGGAAAAAAGATGAATTTATCAAATATGCCAGAATTAAAATTAGGTATTGTAGCAGTAAGCCGTGACTGTTTCCCAATGTCACTGTCTGAAAACAGAAGAAAAGCAGTTGTAGAAGCATACAAGAAAAACTTCAACGGAGAAATCTATGAATGCCAGACTGTTGTAGAAAGCGAAACAGATATGTTAAAAGCTGCCAAAGAATTAAGAGAGGCAGGCTGCAATGCACAGGTTGTTTATCTTGGAAACTTTGGACCGGAAACAGAAGAAACCATGCTGGTAAAAGTATTCCATGGTCCATCTATGGTAGTGGCTGCAGCAGAAGAAGGCGACCTGGTACAGGGACGTGGAGATGCATATTGCGGTATGTTAAATGCAAGCTACAACTTAAAACTGCGTAATTTAAAAGCATACATCCCGGAATATCCAGTTGGAACAGCAGAAGAAGTTGCTGAAATGATTCATGAATTTGCTCCAATCGCAAGAGCATTAGTTGCAGTAAGAAACCTGAAAATCATCAGCTTTGGACCACGTCCAACAAACTTCCTGGCATGTAATGCGCCAATTAAGAGACTGTATGATTTAGGGGTAGAAATCGAAGAAAACTCTGAATTAGACTTATTTGAAGCATTTAATAAACATGCAGATGACCCACGTATTCCAGATGTAGTAAAAGAAATGGAAGCAGAGCTTGGCGAAGGAAATATGAAACCAGAAATTCTGCCTAAATTAGCACAGTACGAAATCACTCTGTTAGACTGGGTAGAAGCACACAAAGGCTGCAGAAAATATGTGACACTTACAACAAAATGCTGGCCAGCATTCCAGACACAGTTTGGATTTGTTCCATGCTATGTAAACAGCCGTCTTACAGATAGAGGTATTCCAGTTTCCTGTGAAGTAGATATCTGGGGAACTTTAAGTGAGTACATCGGAACTGTTATTAGCCAGGATACAGTTACTCTGTTGGATATTAATAATACAGTACCTGCTCATATTTATGACAATGACATTAAAGGTCATTACAACTATGACCAGAAAGAAACCTTCATGGGATTCCATTGTGGAAATACGGCAGCAAGCAAGCTGACAGCATGTTCTATGAAATATCAGATGATTATGGCAAGAACTCTGCCAGAAGAAGTTACACAGGGTACACTGGAAGGTGATATTGTCCCAGGTGAAATTACTTTCTATCGTCTTCAGAGTACAGCAGATTGCAAGCTTCGGGCTTACATTGCACAGGGTGAAGTTCTTCCAGTGGCAACACAGAGCTTTGGCGGTATTGGTATCTTTGCAATTCCAGAAATGGGACGTTTCTATCGCCATGTATTAGTAGAGAAGAATTATCCACACCATGGAGCTGTTGCTTTTGGACATTTTGGAAAAGCGCTGTACGAAGTATTCAAATATTTGGGTGTAGAAGTTGATGAAATTAACTACAATCAGCCAAAGGGAACCTTATACCCAACAGAAAATCCATTTGCTTAAGGGAAAAGGAGAAAACCATGTTATACATAGGTGTTGATTTAGGAACTTCTGCTGTGAAATTGCTTCTTATGGATGGAGAAGGCAAGATTCAGAAAATTGTATCCAGAGAATATCCACTGGCATTTCCACATCCAGGTTGGTCAGAACAGAAACCGGAAGACTGGTGGAGCCAGAGTCTGGAGGGCATCAAAGAACTGATTGCAGATTGTGATAAGAGTCAGGTGGCTGGAATCAGTTTTGGTGGACAGATGCATGGACTTGTTATTTTAGATGAGAATGATGAAGTGATTCGTCCAGCAATTTTGTGGAATGACGGCAGAACCGTAAAAGAAACCGATTATCTGAATCAGGTAATCGGGAAAGAAACATTATCGAAATATACAGCTAATATTGCTTTTGCAGGTTTTACAGCGCCCAAAATTCTTTGGGTGAGAGAAAACGAGTCAGAGAACTTTAAGAGGATTAAGAAAATTATGTTGCCAAAGGATTATTTGGCATATAAATTGTCTGGTACTCATTGCTGTGATATGTCAGATGCCTCCGGTATGTTGCTTTTGGATGTAAAGAATCGTTGTTGGTCTAAAGAAATGTTGGATATCTGCGGAATCAAAGAAGAGCAGATGCCAAAATTATTTGAAAGCTATGAAACAGTGGGTACTTTGAAACCGGAATTGGCAGAAGAACTGGGAATTCCGGCTTCCTGTAAAATCGTAGCAGGAGCAGGAGATAATGCAGCAGCCGCAGTTGGAACAGGAACTGTGGGAGATGGTATGTGTAATATCTCTCTTGGAACCAGCGGAACCATTTTTATTTCCAGCAAGGAATTTGGAGTAGATCCTAATAATGCGCTTCATGCCTTTGCCCATGCAGATGGAAATTATCATTTGATGGGATGTATGTTAAGTGCAGCGTCTTGCAATAAATGGTGGATGGACGAAATTATTGGAACTAAAGATTATGTTGGTGAACAGGAAAAAATTGAGAAATTAGGAGAAAACAATGTGTTTTTCCTGCCATATCTCATGGGTGAGCGTTCTCCACATAATAATCCAAATGCAAGAGGAACTTTCATTGGACTTACTATGGACAGCACTAGGGCAGATATGACCCAAGCTGTGCTGGAAGGTGTAGCTTTTGCAATTCGTGATTCTTTTGAGGTTGCCAAGGCACTGGGAATTAAAATCGAGAGAACGAAAATCTGCGGCGGCGGAGCCAAAAGCCCTCTGTGGAAAAAGATGATTGCTAATATTCTGAATATTAAGGTGGATGTCATCGAGTCTGAAGAAGGTCCGGCGTTAGGCGGAGCAATGCTGGCAGCTGTGGCAAACGGAGAGTTTGCTTCTGTAGAAGATGCGGCAGCGAAAATTGTAAAAGTAATTGATACAGTCGAGCCGGAACCAGAACTGGCAGCAAAATATGAAGAAAAGTATCAGAAATTTGCAAAAATTTATCCTACAGTAAAGGATTTATTTAGTCAGATTCTCTAATGGTAATATCAACACACCAAAAGGTGCTATTTTGTGGCAGCTCTTTTGGTGTGTTGCCTCCATAAATAAAAGAAAAATTTAAGATACAGAAAATCCCAGAATTACAATTTTGTTTTGCAAGATTGGTTCTGGGATTTGTACATTATAGACAAATTATGAGGGGATTTTTAGGTTAAAAATACAACTTGACGAAATAGAGTTGTGTAGTATATAGTATGTTTAAACGAAATCACAGAAAATAGTGTGTTACTGTCAGGCAGGCATGAACTATTCCGTTTCTCTATCTTTGTGATAGAGTATATACAGAATATGTTTATGCTTTTTTTGTGTGAAAAAACTTTGTGTTTTTTGTCTAGAGGGGATTCTTGGGTTATGTATCAGATTATAAAAGTGTTAAATAATAACGCATTTCTTGCCAGCTATGACGACGGGGAACGGATTTTGCTTGGAAAAGGAATTGGATTTGGAAAGAAGGCAGGAGATCGATTTCAGACAATCAAGGGTGCAAGAGTGTTTACGTTGGCATCCAAAGAAAACGAAGAATCAGGTTTAAATGTAGTGAAGGGAATTGATCCTGTTTTTTTAGAAGCTGCAGGTAAAATTATCGAAGAAGCAGAAGAAATTTTTGATTCCATTAATCCAGATATTTTATTGCCGCTTGCAGACCATATTGCGTTTGCTGCAAAGAGGGAAAAAGAAAAAATTCATATACCGAATCCTTTTATTGCAGATATTAAAGCCTTGTTTGGAAGAGAGTATACGGTTGTTCTCAATTGCAGGGACAGTGTAGAGAAAATGACCGGATATCAAATTTCAGATGATGAGGTTGGATTTATAGCCTTACACATCCATTCTGGATTGTCAGATGAGCATGTAACAGAAACCTTGAAAATCACACAGACCATTGATGAATGTTTGTTGATGGTAGAAAACATGCTAAAACAGACGATCAGTCGGGAATCACTTGGAGGTATCCGTCTGATGAGCCACTTGTATTATATGATTGACCGCATCAAAACAGGGGAAGATATTAATATTGAGCTGAATGAGTTTGTGCAGAAGAATTATCCGAAAGCATGGGAAGTGTCAAGAAAGGTCTGCCTGTATGTGTTTGAAAAAATGAAAGCTCCGATTTCGGAAAAAGAAGTTGGATTTTTCGCAGTGCATATTCAGACTATTGTAAATATACGGTAACTGCTGATTTATAATCAGTAAAATATATTATCAAAATGAGGTAAGGAGAAGAGATTATGAAAACATTTGAGTACACAATTAAAGACGAATTAGGAATTCACGCAAGACCAGCAGGAATGCTTGTAAAAGAAGTAAAGAATTATGATAGTAAAGTTACCATCACTAGAAAAGAAGATGGAAAGTCAGCAGATGTATCACGCCTGATGGCAGTGATGTCTTTAGCCGTAAAATGCGGACAGACAGTAGAAGTTGCTGTAGAAGGCGGAGATGAAGATGCATCTTTACAGGGAATGAAAGCGTTTTTTGAAGCAAATTTATAAAGGCGGCGGGAAACAGATATGGAAACTTTGATAGGAAAAGCAGTATATAAAGGAATTGCACTTGGTAAGATTGCTGTCCTTCGTAAAACAGAAAATGTAGTAAAACGTGTCAAAATCGAAGATGTAGATGCAGAACTGCAGCGGGTAGAGGCTGCAAAAGCACAGGCTATTGAGCAGCTTGGAAAACTGTATGACAAAGCTGTGAAAGAGGTAGGAGAAGCCAGTGCAGCAATCTTTGAAGTACATCAGATGATGCTGGAGGATTTGGATTTTAACGAAGCAATTGAAAATGTCATCCGCACACAAGAGGTCAATGCAGAATATGCAGTAGCTTCAACAGGAGACAGTTTTTCAGAGATGTTCGCCAGCATGGATGATGATTACATGAAAGCCCGTGCAGTGGATATTAAGGATATTTCAGAACGCCTGGTTCAGAATCTTGCTGGCAATGGAGACAATGGCCTGGATTTTACAGAGCCGGTGATTGTGGTGGCAGATGATCTTACACCAAGTGAAACTGTGCAGATGGACAAGGAAAAAATTCTTGCCTTTGTTACTGTTCATGGTTCTACCAATTCCCATACCGCAATTCTTGCACGTATGATGAACATTCCGGCTTTGATCGGTGTGGAAATGAATCTGGAAGACATGCAGACAGGGACAGAAGCTGTGGTAGACGGTTTTACTGGAGAATTTATTCTTTGCCCGGAAGAAGAAGTGAAGGCAAAAGCCCAGAAAAAACTGGATGAAGAAAATGAAAAAAGAAACCTTCTGCTGGAATTAAAAGGAAAAGAGAACATTACTCTTAGTGGAAAAAAAATAGAACTTTATGCCAATATCGGCAGTGCTGCTGATGTGGGATATGTCCTTGAAAATGATGCCGGCGGCATCGGGCTGTTCAGAAGCGAATTCCTCTACATTGGAAGAAATGAGCTTCCAAGCGAAGAAGAACAGTTCCAGGCATACAAGCAGGCTGCACAGAATATGGCCGGAAAAAAGGTGATTATCCGTACTCTGGATATCGGTGCAGACAAACAGGCAGATTACTTAAATCTTGGAAAAGAAGAAAATCCGGCGCTTGGTTATCGTGCAATTCGCATTTGCCTGACTCAAACAGATATTTTTAAAACTCAGCTTCGTGCGATTTTCAGAGCCTCCAATTATGGACAGATTGCAATTATGTATCCAATGATTACATCGGTAGAAGAAGTGAAGAAGATTCAGGAAATTGTACAAGAAGTAAAGAAGGAATTGCGTGATTGTGAGATTCCATACAAGGATGTAGAAGAGGGAATTATGATTGAAACACCGGCTGCAGTAATGATCAGTGATGAACTTGCAGAACTGGTTGATTTCTTCAGTATTGGAACAAACGATCTTACACAATATACACTTGCAATTGACCGTCAGAATGAAAAACTGGATGCATTCTATAATCCGCATCACAAAGCAGTATTAAAAATGATTCAGATGGTGGTAGATAATGCACACAAGGCAGGAAAGTGGGCTGGTATCTGTGGAGAACTGGGTGCGGATCTGGAGCTTACAGAGACCTTTGTACGCATGGGGGTGGATGAACTTTCTGTAGCACCGTCTATGATTCTGAAACTGAGAAAGATTGTAAGAGAAATGGAGTAAAGAGGAGAGCATTATGTTTGGTTCATTAAAAGAAAAATTAGGATTTGGTAAGAAAAAAGGAGAAGTATTAGGAGCACCTGTTGAGGGCGAAGCAGTGGAACTTTCAAAAGTAAGTGACCCTACTTTCGGAGAGGAAATTTTAGGAAAAGGTGTTGCGATTATTCCTTCTGTAGGAAGAGCAGTAGCTCCTGTTGATGGTACCATTGAGATGGTATTCGATACAAAACATGCTATTTCCATGACATCAGATAGTGGAATTGAAATTCTGATTCACATTGGGCTTGATACGGTTACGTTAAAGGGAGAACCCTTTACAGCACATGTTGCGGCAGGAGATAAAGTAAAAGCGGGAGATCTTCTTCTGGAATTTGATATTGAAGCGATTAAGGAAGCAGGACTTGACACTATCGTGCCAATGGTAATCTGCAATACATCAGATTACAGTGAAATTCAGGCATCTGCTGGAAAGACCGTAAAGGTACTGGATGAAGTTTTGACTGTTACAAAATAATACAGGTATATGAGTCTGTAAAACAGGCTTTTATATAAAAGAAGATTTCACATAAGAAAGAGAAAAAGAAAAAGGAGGAAAAAATTATGATGAAATATCTTCAGAAATTAGGTAAAGCCTTAATGCTTCCAGTAGCATGCTTACCTATTTGCGGTATCCTTATGGGTATCGGTTATGCACTTGCTCCGGCGGCTATGGCGGGGGAAGTAAATGGTTATGTTGCAAGTGGTACGGCTTATACCATAGGATTTTTCCTGATCAAAGCTGGTTCAGCGTTGATTGACAATATGGCGCTCTTATTTGTTATTGGTGTCGGTGTTGGTATGGCAGATGACAATGATGGTACAGCAGCTCTTGCAGCTTTAGCTTCCTGGCTGATGATGACAACGTTGTTGTCTACAGGTGTTGTTGGAACCCTGATGACTCTGGAAGAAGGAACCGCTAAGTTTATTGCATTCCAGAAAATTGAGAACCCATTTATTGGTATTCTTGCCGGTATTATTGGTGCAACCTGCTACAACAAGTTCAAAGGAACAAAACTTCCGAACTTCCTTGCATTCTTCAGCGGAAAACGTTGTGTTGCAATCATCGCAGGTGTTGTTTCCATCGTTGTATCCGCAATTTTACTGTTTGTATGGCCAATTATTTTTGGGGGATTAGTTTCAATAGGTCAGTCTATTGTTAAGTTAGATGCAGTAGGTGCTGGTATCTATGCATTCTTAAACCGTCTGTTAATTCCAACCGGATTACATCACGCATTAAACAATGTATTCTGGTTTGATACCATCGGTCTTGGTGACTTACAGAAATTCTGGGCAGGTATGACATCTGCAGATGTGGACTGGAGCCTTGGTATGTACATGTCAGGATTCTTCCCATGTATGATGTTCGGTGTTCCAGGTGCAGCTTTAGCTATGGTTCACACAGCAAAAAGCAATAAGAAAAAAGTAGCCATCGGTCTTGTAGGATCCGCTGCTTTCTGTGCTTTCCTTTGTGGTGTTACAGAACCATTTGAATTTGGTTTCATGTTCCTGGCACCAGGTTTATATGTAGTTTATGCATTATTATACGGTATTTTCGTAACTGTAACTGCTTTATTAGGATTCCGTGCAGGATTTTCCTTCTCAGCAGGTGCAACAGACTTATTATTCTCTGCTTCCCTGCCAGCAGCTGAAAAAACATGGATGATTATTCCACTTGGTATTGCAGCATTCATTATTTTCTACGTGGTATTCCGTTTCGCTATCACAAAGTTTAATTTAAAAACACCAGGTAGAGAAGATGATGATACAGATGAAACAAAAGTAGTATTAGCAAACAATGACTTTACAGAAGTTGCAAGAATTGTCTTAGAAGGTTTAGGCGGAAAAGAAAACATTACTTCTATCGACAACTGTATTACAAGACTTCGTCTGGAAATAAAAGATAATACATTAGTTGATGAAAGCGTAATTAAATCTGCAGGTGTTGCAGGAGTTATCCGTCCAGGAAAAACAAGCGTACAGGTTATCATTGGAACACAGGTACAGCATGTTGCAGACGAATTCAAGAAATTATGTAAATAAGAACTACATAATATAAGCAAAGCATAAGGAAATGCAGGAATGCATTTCCTTATGTGCTATCTAGTGGTTGATTTTGTTTTACAGGAGGGTTTATGGGATATACATTAGAATGCTGTGTGGACTCTGTGGAATCTGCCATTGCTGCAAAAAAAGGCGGTGCAGATCGGATTGAACTGTGTAGTGCTCTTGTGATAGGTGGTTTGTCTCCCTCACAGGCACTCTACCGGAAAATCAGAGAACAGGTAGATATTCAAATTCGTGTCTTATTACGACCTAGATTCGGTGATTTCTGTTATACGGATTTTGAGCAGGAAATCTTAAAAGAAGAAATCAAGAGTTTTGTCAATCTTGGTGCAGATGGAATCGTTATTGGAGCTATGAAACCAGATGGGACATTGAATCTGGAGCAGATGAAGGAGTTTATAGAGGAAGCCAAGGGGATGCCGGTTACCTTACATCGGGCATTTGATATGTGTAAAGATCCCTTTGTGACACTGGAAGAGGCAAAGGAACTCGGAATTAGTACCATCTTAACCTCAGGACAGAAAAATACCTGTATAGATGGAGTAGAACTTTTAAAAGAACTAGTGGAAAAAGCACAGGGAGAAACAGAAATTCTCGTTGGAGGAGGTGTAGATGCATCTGTGCTTCCTGTGCTGGCAGAAAAGACAAAAGCAAAAGCCTATCATATGTCAGGGAAAATTTCTATGGAAAGCGAAATGCGTTACCGGAAACAGGATGTGAGTATGGGTATTGCATCTGTAAGTGAATATGAAATTTGGCGTACCAGTGAAAAAAGAGTTCGGGAAGCAAGGAAGATTCTTGATGAACTGTAAAAATTTATAAAAATTTTACAGATAAAGTAGAAAAATGACAAGACTCTTCTTTACTTCAAAAATTTACTGTGTTAATATGTATTATAGTAATGGAAGATATAACCGATAAAGTGGTAATGTGCCAGAGCGATTCGGAAATGGTCTGTTACGGGGTGTATATTACAATGTTAAGGAGATTTTGACTATGAGTAAGAAGATTCACACAGAAGCAGTTGATTCCTTGTTTGATGCAATTCTCAGCTTGAAAAACAGAGAAGAATGTTATTTGTTTTTTGAAGATGTTTGTACTGTGAATGAGATTTTGTCTTTATCCCAGCGTTTTGAAGTTGCTAAGATGCTGAAAGAGAAAAGAACTTATTTGGAAATTTCAGAAAAAACAGGAGCATCCACAGCAACCATCAGCCGTGTAAACAGAAGCCTGAATTACGGAAATGACGGATATGACATGGTATTTGAGAGAATGGAAGAGCAGGAAAAATAAGAACCTGTCTGTTAGACAAAAAGAAGCTGTTACACAAAATGTATATAGGGAAGAGTATTACATTCAACTCCCTATATGCATTTTCATGTGTGACGGCTTCTTTTTTGTAGGAAATTAGTTTGTGGGATCTGACATATGGTCAATCAGTTGTTCAATGACTTGCTTTTTTATATAAACATCAAAACTGAGCATACAGATAAAAGCGAATTTTTGTAGGAATTCACTTTCTTCCCTGTTTATATCTGAAAAGGATTCCTGAGATTTTTTGAATTTTCTGGTAACATCCTTAGCCAATGGTTCAATTTGAGAAAGCTCCAGATTCATAATTTCTTCATAGATATCTGTAAGTTTGATATCATTTTCCTGGGAAAAATATTTTTCCGTAAGAGGAGTCAAAAGTACTTGGATATCATTAATGGATAAAATATTTTTAAAGTAATAAATAAAGGTTAAGATAAGCAGATGCTCTTTGGAATATTTCTTTTTTGTTGGTGGCGGAAGCAGACGATTCTTGGCATAATTATTAATCATGGTTTTCGTAAGAATTTTATCTTCCGGATGTCGCTTGGAAGCTGCTAAATGTTCCTCCATAAAAGTAGTCACTTGGTCCATATATAAATCTATATTTGGTATTTCCTCTGTTTTGATATAATCAATTCTGGAAATGCTGTTTAAAATGCTGTTTAAAATGTCTTTTGTGTCTATAGTCATGTTTTATCACCTCTATTCCCTATTATATAGTTTTTAATACTATTTGTAAAGTTACTTGCGTTATTCTTTCTACAATGGTATAGTGTAAGAACAAATGTTTTGGAGGAAAAAGAATTTATGAGTATCTACGATACATTAAATACACAGCAGCAAGAAGCAGTTTTTCATACAGAAGGTCCGGTACTGATTCTGGCAGGTGCTGGTTCAGGAAAAACCAGAGTACTGACTCATAGAATTGCTTATTTGATAGAAGAAAAAGGGGTAAATCCATGGAATATTATGGCCATTACTTTTACCAATAAAGCAGCAGGAGAGATGAGAGAAAGAGTGGATAAGATTGTAGGATTTGGTTCTGAGAGCATATGGGTATCTACGTTTCATTCCAGCTGTGTCCGTATGCTTCGTCGTTTTATTGACCGTCTGGGTTTTGACACGAATTTTACAATTTATGATACAGATGATCAAAAAACTTTGATGAAGGATATTTGCAAACGGCTTGATATTGATACAAAGATTTATAAGGAAAGATCCATTATGGCGGCTATTTCCAGCGCAAAGGATGAGTTGATTGGTCCAGAGGAATATGAGCTGAAGGTTATGGGGGACTTCTCTAAGCGAAAAATAGCTCTGGCATATAAAGAATACCAGAAAGAGCTAAAAAAGAATAATGCATTGGATTTTGATGATTTGATTATGAAAACAGTGGAATTGTTCCAAGCATGCCCGGATGTATTGGAATATTTCCAGGAACGGTTTAAATATATTATGGTGGATGAGTACCAGGATACTAACACTGCTCAGTTTAAGTTTGTTAGCCTCCTGGCGGAAAAATATAAGAATCTTTGTGTTGTGGGAGATGATGACCAGTCTATTTATAAATTCCGTGGAGCCAATATTGGCAATATTTTGGGATTTGAGAATGTATTTCCAGATGCAAAGGTGGTAAGGCTGGAGCAGAATTACCGTTCTACACAGAACATTTTAAATGCGGCAAATCAGGTTATTCAAAATAATATGGAGCGTAAGAGAAAGACCCTTTGGACGGAAAATGAAGAAGGAGAAAAGCTGCACTTCCGTCAGTTTATGAATGCCTATGAAGAAGCAGAATATATTGTAGGGGATATTAGTAAGAAGGTGAGGGAGAAGGATGCCCAGTATCGGGATATTGCCATTTTATACAGGACAAATGCTCAGTCCCGTCTTTTTGAAGAGAAATTCCTTATGGCAAATATTCCGTATAAATTAGTAGGCGGAGTAAACTTCTATGCCAGAAAGGAAATCAAAGACTTACTTGCATATTTAAAAACCGTAGATAATGCCAGAGATGATTTGGCGGTACGGCGTATTATTAATGTTCCAAAGAGAGGAATCGGAGCGACTACCCTTACTAGAGTTCAGGATTATGCAGTAAGCATGGGCATGAGCTTTTATGAGGCTTTAAAAGAAGCCAATGCAATTTCTACTCTTGGGCGAGCAGCAACAAAGGTGGAGCCTTTTGTAACCTTTATTCAGACTTTGAGAAGTAAGGCTGAGTATTTATCTCCTTCTGAGCTTTTAAAAGATATTATTGAAAGCACAGGCTATGTAAAAGAACTGGAAGCAGAGGGAACCGAGGAGGCAGAAGCTAGAATCGAAAACATTGACGAGTTAATTACAAAAGTGGTGTCCTATGAGGAAGAAAATGAGGAGCCGACCCTGTCAGGATTTTTAGAAGAGGTAGCACTGGTAGCGGATATTGATTCTGTGGATGGGGATGATAATCAGGTACTTTTAATGACTTTGCATAGTGCAAAAGGACTGGAATTTCCTTTCGTATATCTGGCTGGAATGGAAGATGGCATGTTCCCAAGTTATATGACCATTACTTCCGATGACCCTACAGAAATTGAGGAAGAACGAAGGCTGTGTTATGTGGGAATTACCAGGGCAATGAAAGATTTGACTTTGACTTGTGCCCAACAGCGTATGATTCGTGGAGAGACTCAATATAATAAAGTTTCCAGATTTATTAAGGAAATTCCAAGAGAACTTGTGGAGTTAGGAAGAGAGTTTCAGGAGAAGAAACCTATGGATATTCCCATGCCAACTTCCTTCCGCCAGATGAAACAGGCATTTAAGCAGCCGGCATTTGTGCCAAAGCAGTTTGAAGTGAAAAAGGCAGATGGATTGGACTATACTGTGGGAGACACAGTAAAGCATATAAAATTTGGAACAGGTGTGGTGACTGCTATCGTTGAAGGTGGGCGAGACTATGAGGTTACCGTGAATTTTGATAAAGTAGGTATCAAGAAAATGTTTGCATCTTTTGCAAAATTGAAAAAAATCTAAGGAAAAATATTTTCTAAAGTTTTTAGAAAATATGAAGAAAGGATAGTAAAATTCCAGGTTCAGTGGTATAATAGCATAAAGAGTGAGTTGGTGCTTCGTATTTGCAGAGGCAAAACCAACGCACAACAGCTTTCAAGAATGAGTTTGCAGGGAATCTGTAAAAAGAGAGGATGGTGCAGGACATATGAATCGTATCGAGGATTTAATTACAGCATTACAGAAAAAAGAAGATGAAAGAAATAAAAATACTGTATTATGGGTACTGGCAATTATTGGGGCTGTGGCAGCAGTAGCAGGAATCGCATATGCAGTTTACCGTTTCTTCACACCGGATTATCTGGAAGATTTTGAAGAGGACTTCGATGATGATTTCGATGACTATTTTGAAGATGAAGATGAGGAAAAAGAAGGTCAGGAATAATCTGGCAACCATGATAGAATTATAAAGCTGTATGTAGGGAATGGAAAAGCCAATAGGGAGCTTCGGGAAACCGGAGCTTCTTTTTCTGTAAAATAGACTCAAAGAGAAAGGAATATTGCATTGAAAAAAGGTGAGATTTATCAGGGAATCATTGAAAGAGTGGAGTTTCCTAATAAGGGAATTGTTCAGATAGAAGATAAAAAGGTTATTGTAAAAAATGGAATGCCAGGTCAGCATGTCAAATTCATGATTAATAAAAAGAAGGGCAGCAAAGTGGAAGGAAGACTTTTGGAAGTTTTAGAACATTCCTACTTGGAAACAAGGAAACCAGTATGCAGCATTTTTCCAGAGTGTGGAGGATGCATGTACCAGACCATGTCCTATGAAAATCAGTTGGAAATGAAGGCAAAGCAGATTCAAAGTCTTATAGATCAGGCTGTAAAGGCAGGCGGACAGGTAGATGAACAGGGGAATCCGGATTATATCTTTGAGGGAATTAAGGGAAGCCCAAGAGAATTTGCTTACCGGAATAAAATGGAATTTTCTTTTGGAGATGCATATAAAGATGGTCCTTTAACACTCGGTTTACATAAAAAAGGAAGTACCTATGATGTATTAAATGCTCTGGATTGCAAATTAGTTCATCAGGACATGAATGAGATTTTGAAGTGCGTGCTGGAATATTGCCAGGAACAAGGCTATGATTATTATCACAAAATGCAGCATGTAGGATTTTTAAGACACTTACTTTTGAGGAGAGGAAATACTACAGGGGAGATTTTGGTGAATCTGGTAACTACCAGCCAGGTGGAAGCTGATTTTGAGGAATTGAAGGATCGGTTGTTGAGTTTAACGTTGGAAGGAAAAATAGTAGGATTTCTGCATATTATTAATGATGCTCTTTCTGATGTGGTTAAAAGTGATGAAATGAGAATCCTATATGGAAAAGATTATTTTTACGAGGAAATTTTGGGGCTAAGATTTAAAATTACACCGTTTTCCTTTTTTCAACCAAATTCCTATGGAGCTGAAGTACTCTATGAAACAGCACGAGAGTATATTGGCGATACAAAGGATATGACTGTCTTTGACTTGTACAGCGGCACAGGAACTATTTCTCAAATTTTGGCAGCAGTGGCAAAAGAAGTCATTGGAGTGGAAATCGTAGAGGAAGCTGTTTTAGCAGCTGAGGAAAATGCCAGATTAAATGGAATCGGAAATTGTAGGTTTATTGCGGGAGATGTACTAAAGGTATTGGATGAGATTCAGGAGAAGCCGGATTTTATTGTGTTGGACCCACCAAGAGATGGTATTCATTCCAAGGCATTGCCTAAGATTCTAGAGTATGGGGTGGAGAAAATGGTTTATATTTCCTGCAAACCTACTAGCTTGGCAAGAGATTTGGAGATGTTTTTGGAGAAAGGATATAGAGTGGAAAAAGTGTGCTGTGTAGACCAGTTTTGTCAGACGGTGCATGTCGAGACGGTAGTACTGCTTTCCCACAAAAAGCCAGACAGTCATATCAACATAAAAGTGGAGTTTGGCGAGGGTGAGGGTAAAGTTCCGTTAAAAGCAATCGCTGAAAGAGCAGAAGCCTATAAGCCGAAAGAGCGAGTCACCTACAAAATGATAAAGGAGTACATAGAAGCGAAGTATGGCTTCAAAGTACATACCGCATATATCGCAGAGGTTAAGAGAGATTTAGGTTTGCCGATGTATGATGCTCCAAATGCGGTAGAGGAATTAAAAAATCCGAGAAAACATCCAACAGCGGAAAAAGTAGAAGCAATCAAAGATGCTTTGAAGTATTTTGAGGTAATCTAAACGGATAAGCGTATCATTAGAAATAGTGGTACGCTTATTTTTTTTCGCTCAAATTTGCACCTTTGAACAGTTTTGGGCTTCTATATATAATGAAACCAGAAACGGAGGTGCTGTTTATGAGAGAGCAAACATATCACATATATCTGGATAGTCGCCAAAAGACAACCTTATTACATAGCCTTGTAGAGCTGAAAAATCAGCTTATACAGCAAGGCAGATATGCAGACTGCGTTGACGAACTTATATTTAAGGTCGCAAACGCACCTGTCAAGAAGCTGAGAATTGAATATGTATAAAGTACAAATCATCTGAGCCGCTTATTCTTAACTTACTAAGAGTAGGCGGTTTTTTTGCGTTCTGCTTTCTCTGCTACTCTTACATAGCCGCCTTGACAAAGCGGCTAAATCTATGCGAAAGGAGGACGCACAAATGTCAAATTGCAAAGTAATTGCTCTGACCAATCAGAAAGGCGGTGTCGGCAAGACAACAACGGCGGTCAATCTGGGCGTGAGCTTGGCACAGCAGGGAAAGAAAGTTCTGCTTGTCGATGCGGATGCACAGGCTAACCTTACAATGTCGCTTGGCTATCCACGACCAGACGATTTACCCATCTCCCTTGCCACCATTATGCAGGACATCATTGACGATAATCCCATAGATGTTCAGAACGGTATCCTGCACCACGGTGAGGGCGTTGACTTGTTACCCTCTAACATTGAGCTGTCTGGTCTGGAAGTAAGGCTTATTAACGCTATTAGCCGTGAGCGTGTTCTAAAGACCTGTATGAGCGAGGTTAAAAAGAATTATGATTATGTGCTTATCGACTGTATGCCGAGCTTGGGGATGTTGACAATCAACGCATTAGCGGCGGCTGATAGCGTGATTATCCCCACGCAGCCGCATTATCTTTCAGCGAAAGGTCTGGAGCTGTTGCTACGCTCCGTGTCAAAAGTCAGGCGGCAAATCAACCCCCACCTGCGGATTGACGGTATCTTAATGACGATGGTAATGCCACGCACCAACATTTCTAAGGAAGTGACTGCATTGGTAAAGAGTGTATACGGTCAGAACATCAAAGTCTTTGATGCCCAGATACCGCACTCCATCCGTGCAGTTGAAGCCACGGCAGAGGGAAAAAGCATTTTCGCTTATGACAAAAACGGAAAGGTTGCCGCAGCTTATGAGCAGTTCGGAAAGGAGGTGGCAGACATTGGCGAGAAGCAAAGAAACAAAAATCGAGCTGACCGCTTACGATGACCTGTTTGAAACAGACCAGAGCCGTGAAGAAGCGAAGCTCAGTAAGATAAGGGATATTCCCATTTCAGAAATTGACGAGTTCCCAGACCACCCGTTTAAGGTTTTCATAGACGAGGATATGGAGCAGCTTGTCGATAGTATTAAACGAAATGGTGTAATGACCCCTGCGACTGTTCGGCTCAAAGAGGACGGACGGTATGAGCTTATCAGCGGACACAGGCGGAAAAAGGCGTGTGAGCTTGCAGGATTGGAAACGCTGAAATGCGAGGTTAAGGATTTAAGCCGTGATGAAGCCATTATTGTAATGGTGGAGAGCAACTTGCAGAGGTCAACGATTCTACCGAGTGAGAAAGCCTTTGCCTATAAAATGCGGCTTGAAGCAATGAAGCGGCAAGCAGGCAGACCCCCGAAAGAAAATGCGTCGCCATTGGCGACTAATTTACCGAAAGGTCGTTCCGATGAAGAATTGGGCGAACTTGTAGGAGAAAGCAAAGACCAGATACGCCGCTATATCCGCCTTACCGAGCTTGTTCCCGAAATTCTGCAAATGGTCGATGACAGGCAGATTGCTTTTCGTCCTGCGGTGGAAATCTCTTATCTGCCCGAAGAGCAGCAATACACTCTGCTTGAAGCGATGGAGTACAGCGACGCTACCCCGTCACTTGCACAGGCTATCAAAATGAAGAAGTTTATGCAGGATGATAAGCTCACGGACGAGGTTATTCAATCCATTATGGAGGAGGAAAAACCAAACCAGAGGGAGAAGCCTGCCTTTCGTGATGAACGGATAATCAAGCTCATCCCCAAGTCTATTCCCAGAGGGCAGGAATCGGACTTTGTTGTGAAAGCGTTGGAGTTTTACAACCGCCATTTGCAGCGGAGCAAAGACCGTGAACGATAGCCACACACCGAGGGCGAGGTCTGCCTGTTTACGGTGGATAGCCATATTTTCGGCTTCCCCCTCTCCACACCTCTCCCCCTAACTACTACCAGTAACTATCCGAAAAAAGAAAATATATGAGCTGCCAACAGGCGGCTTTTTTCGGTTAGTAAGGTAAATTCAACTCAACAATAACAGGAGGTAAACGATGAAATTTCGTAGATTATTCAAAAAGGCTGCGGTTGCTCTTATGGCTGCGGTCACGGCATTGTCCGTTTTGCCTGCGACAACGGCGTTTGCTGCGGGCGATATAGGCACGATTTCTTTTACCCACACCTATGACAGCAGCGGCAATACGATGAGATACAATTCAAGTGCTGTCTTTGACGGCTATACCGCAGGCGGTACGGGAAAATACAAATACCGTATGTTTGTGGACGGAGAAAATGCGTTCTGTATTCAGCCGGGCGTACCGCTGAAAACGGGAAACACCTTGAAAAAGGCTTCCTCAGATACTTGGAACGCCCTTTCCACAAACCAGAAAAAGGCGGTTGGACTTGCCCTGCTCTATGGGTATCAGGGTAACCGCAGTCATCTGTCGGGCAGTGATGATGAAAAATGGCTTGCGACACAGACTCTTGTATGGGAGTTTGTAACAGGCTGCCGTGAAGCCACAGGCTCATATCAGCAGAACAGTACAAAGGCATACAGCCTGCACTTCGGCTCAAATTATCCCAACAGCGGAGCAAAGGCTGCCTATGACCAGATTGTTTCGCTGCTGAGTGAGCATAACACCATTCCGAGCTTTATGTCGGGCGGTAAAAATGATATTACCAAAGAGCTTGCCTATAAGGACGGAAAGTACAGTATCACGCTGACCGATAAAAACAGTGTCCTTTCCGATTACAGCTTTTCAAGCTCTGACGGAAATGTAAAGGTGTCAAGGTCTGGCGATAAGCTGACAATCAGCTCTGCCGTTGCCGTTTCTGGCTCTGTCCGTATCACGGCAAAGCGAAACGGCGTGCCGACAGTCAGCGACAGTGCAAAGATGATTGCTTACGGCGACCCGAACTTGCAGGATTTGGTAACGGGCGTTGAGAACGCCGATACGGTTGTCGCATATCTCAATATTGAAACGCCGACAGGCACGATTGCCCTGAAAAAGACTTCCGAGGACGGCGTTGTCGGCGGTATTCAGTTTAATATCAAGGGCGATAACTTCAACAAGACCGTAACGACAGACAAAGACGGAAATATTACCGTGGAAGGCTTATTCCCTGCCACCTATACCATTACCGAACAGTCCATTGACCGTTACGAACCGCAGAAATCCCAGACTGTAACCCTTATTGGTGGAAAAACGACCACGGTAAACTTCAACAACACCTTGAAGCGTGGCTCTCTGGAGGTTATCAAAAATTCCGAGGACAATCTGGTAGAGGGTGTGAAGTTCCACCTTTACGGAACATCTTTAAGCGGCTTGCCTGTTGACGAATATGCCGTGACCGACGCAAAGGGTGTGGCGAAATTCTCTGATGTCCTTATCAGCGGAGATACGCCGTATGTGGTTGAGGAAGTGGATACGGCTATCCGCTATGTCGTTCCTGCATCCCAGACAGCACCGATTGAATGGGAAAAGGTAACGAGCCGTACCTTTGTCAATGTACTCAAAAAGTTCAATGTGACCGTGACAAAATCCGATGTGGAAACGGGAACGGAACAGGGCGACGCTTCTCTTGCAGGTGCGGTTTACGGCATTTACAAGGGCGAAGAACTGATTGACACCTACGCCACAGACAACAACGGTCAGTTTACCACAGAGTATTATGTCTGCGGTGATGACTGGACTATCCGAGAAATCAGCCCGTCCGAGGGATATTTGCTTGACCCGACCATCCACAAGGTAGGAGCAGAGCCAGAGCTTTATACCGTGGAATATAACTCTACCGCCAATGATGTAAATGAGCAGGTTATCAAAGGCAATATCGCTATTATCAAGCACACCGATGACGGCGAAACCCAAATTGAAACGCCCGAAGTCGGGGCTACCTTTGAGGTCTATCTGAAATCGGCAGGAAGCTTTGAAAATGCAAAGGAAACCGAGCGTGATGTCCTCACTTGCGATGAGAACGGCTTTGCCCAGACAAAGGATATGCCTTACGGTATCTACACCGTCCACCAGACCTCTGGTTGGGATGGGCGTGAGCTGATGAAGGACTTTGATGTGTTTATCAGTGCCGACGGTCAGACCTACCGTTTCCTAATCAACAACGCCAACTTTGAAAGCTATATCAAGATTGTCAAGAAAGATGCGGAAACAGGCAACACCATTCCGTATGCAGGTGCAGGCTTTCAGCTTTATGACCCGAATGGAAACCTCATCACAATGACATTCACTTACCCCGAAGTAACGACCATCGACACCTTTTATACCACAGCAGACGGTTATCTCATCACGCCGCAGACTTTGGAATACGGCAAGGGCTATTCTCTTGTAGAGGTGCAAGCTCCGTATGGCTATGTCTTAGATTCCGAGCCTGTCTATTTTGATGTGGAGCAATCCGATTCCACCGAAGAAAGCGGCATTACTGTCATTGAGGTGGTACGCTCCAATCTGGCACAGAAAGGCACGATTACTGTTTCCAAATCTGGCGAGGTGTTCAGCTCCGTATCCGAGAATAACGGTCTGTATCAGCCGATTTTTGCAGTAAGCGGTCTTGAGGGTGCAGTTTATGAGATTACCGCCGCCGAAGATATTTACACTTTGGACGGAACGCTCCGAGCTTCCAAAGGCGAGGTTGTGGATACCGTTACCACAGGTGCAGACGGTACGGCAAAATCAAAGGAATTATACCTCGGAAAATATGAGGTCAAGGAAATCACAGCTCCGTTTGGAATGGTGCTGAATGATGAAATCCACTCTGTCGAGCTTGTTTATGCAGGTCAGAATATGGCTGTTACCGAAACGGCAACGAGCTTCTATAACGAGCGTCAGCGTGTGGGAATCGACCTTACTAAGAGCCTTGAGGTGGATAAAAATTACGGTATCGACAATAATGGAGAAATCTTTGATGTAACCTTTGGCTTGTATGCGGAAAAGGATATTGTTGCCGCAGACGGCACGGTAATCCCTGCCGACGGCTTGATTGAGATTATCTCCTTTGACGAGAACGGCTATGGCAAGGCGGCAACCGATTTACCGTTTGGCAGCTACTATGTCAAAGAAATCTCCACCAACTCCGCATATATCATAAGCGACCAGAAATACCCTGTAACCTTTGAATATCAAGGACAGGACACTGCAACCGTCCACATCACAGCAAATGACGGCGAAGCCATTGAGAACAAACTCATTTACGGCTCTGTCAGCGGTAAGAAATCAGATGAGGACGGCAAGGCGTTAGGCGGTGCGGTCATCGGTATCTTTAAGGCAGGCACAGAGGAATTTACAAAAGAAAATGCTATCCAGACTACCACATCAAAAGATGACGGTAGTTTTTCTTTTGCCAAAGTGCCCTATGGTACTTGGATAATCCGTGAAATCGAAAGTCCGAAAGGCTTTGTACTATCCGAAGAAGAAATCGCCGTTACTATCGGCAAGGTGGACGAGGTTGTGGAAATCGAGCTTATCAACTACTTCATTAAGGGCAGCATTGAGCTGACAAAGGTGGATAAGGATTATCCAGACAACAAGCTCTCTGGTGCTGTCTTTGAGGTATTTGCCGATACCAACGGAAACGGCGAGTTTGATAAGGACGATGAGCTGCTTGGAGAAATGACCGAGCTTGACGGCGGTATCTACCAGATGAAGGAACTCCGCTACGGCAAATATTTTGTCCGTGAAAAGGCAGCTCCGACAGGCTTCGTACTTGATGAAAATGTCTATACCGTATCCATTGAGGAAAACGGCAAGACCTATGTGGTAGAAAATGAAGCAGGAAAAGGCTTTGTGAACGCCGCACAGACAGGCTCTCTCAAAATTGTCAAAACATCTTCCGACGGCAAGGTTGAGGGCTTCTCTTTCCGAGTAACAGGCGTAAACGGTTATGACAAGACCTTTACAACTGACCGAAACGGCGAAATCTTCGTTGAGGATTTGAGAATTGGCGAATACACCGTATCCGAGGTAAGCGACAAGGCTTCCGCAGGATATATTCTCCCTGCCGACAAACAGCTCACTATCAAGGTCGGTGCGACCACGATTGTCCAGATGCACAACGAGTTCAGAGATACCCCGAAAACGGGCGACGACTTTAATCTGGGCTTGTGGGTAAGCCTTGCGGCTGTTTCCCTTGCAGGTGCAGGAGTGCTTGGCTTTATCGGCTTTAAGAACAGAAAGAAAAAGGAGGATTAAGGAATGGACGCTAAAACGATTGTTGCCATAGTTCTTGTGGCGTTTATCATCGGAGCTTGTATTTGGCTCAATATCCGAAATAGGAAGAAGAAGTAACCCGATTTCGCAGGAACGGGGCGGCTTGCCACAACGAGCCGCCCTTTTCCTATTTATATGGAGGTGTACGATGAGAAATCTCAAAACCATTGAGGGCAAAGTGAAAGCTATTCTGGAAAAGGACGAGGAAGCCAGAAATGACGATATGCTGTTGTATCTAAAGGTGTGCAATACCTGTTTGAAAGACACAGGGGCAATGCCCTTTGCAGAGGTAATGCTGCAATACCGTTATCTTGGGCTTCCGAGCATTGAGAGCGTGGGCAGGACACGGCGGAAGCTGCAAGCGGAGTTTCCAGAGCTTATGGGAAGCAGTCGTGTTCAGAAGCTCCGTGCCGCAGGCGAAAAGGCGTACCGCAAGTACGCCAAAGAATGAGAGGTGCTTATGAACGAAGAAAAACGCATAAACGGCGGTTATGAAATTATCGAGAGCTGTACTATCGGGAGTAACGAGCTTGTCATCGGTCATAACCCAAAAGCTCCTAATCCGTATGTCTGTTGGTATTGTAAAAACGGCAAGGAATATTTCTGGGGCTATTACTGCAATGAGCTGTCCTCTGCCAGAGAAAAACTGAATGAACGGTATAAAACCGAGTGTAATATGCCGTACAATCAGCCCCAGAAAAAGCAAAGGCAGCGTGATGACCGTGAGCGATAAAAAGAAAATATATGACTGTACGACCTGTCCTTATCCCCGATACAAGGACGGGTCTATTATTTTCTGCGATGTCTGTATCCGAAAGATTTTAGACGAGCAGAAAGAGAAAAAACAAAGAAAGGAGCAACCCGATGGAGAATGAAGAAAAGCGTATGCTTGGCGATTATGAGGTCAAACAGAGTATCCATATCGGCAAAAAAGAGGTTGTTTTCGGTGTAAACGAAGCAGACAAATATCCCTTTATGGTCTGCTACTGCACCTATGACAACCCTCTGTCAGCAGCGTGGCCGACAGAGGGTGTCGGTACAGACGATTATCTGGAAGCAATGCAGATATTTACTGACCGAGTGCAGGCACAGATTGAAGTCGTCAAAGAGGAACAATCCCGATTTGATTTTGATATGACCCCGTTTACCACAGAGGATTGTATTCCTGATAACCGAAATGAGAGCATTGTTGGCAAGGTGGTGGTTATCAATGCAGAGCTTAACCGCTATGAATATCAGCACTCCGCCTATCAGCTTGTATTGGTGGACGGCGGACACGGTGCAATTGGCGGCAGAGGTCAGGCGGTATTCGGTACTTGCCTTGCAGACGGTAAGCGTGCCAGATGGGAAAGGTACGATGTGCTTGGCGTTATCAAACCAGAGAAAATGCCCGATTGGGCAAAGGAAGCGGTTGCCGCAATCAAGAAACAGGAAAAGGCAAAGAAACCCCACAGTAAGGAGGAACGCTGATATGGAGATACGGGCGATTGCACCGAATGAATGGAAATACACCTATTCCCAGAGTATGCAGATAACAGGACAGACAGGCAATATCGGTCATCTTCGTGGCGACTTCGACTCTGGCGGTTATGGATTTTATACCACTTGGAACGACCACAGACCGCAATGGAAAACAGACGAATTTAAGACAGAGCTTGACGAGGTTATCAACGCCCTGCGTTCTCCCGAATATGGGCTGTTACAAAATCGCCCTGCTATGAGCGAGTATGCAAGGCGTTTCCCCGATAGTGCCTTTAAGGGAAACTACTGCACCGAGTACGGCTTACGAGTGGATACCGAAAAGTATGCCTATCTGCTCCGCTTAAATCCCACAAAGGGCGACTATAATTTTTACTGCTATTGCTATGTCAAGGAATGGCTCGACAAGCATATCGGCAATGCAGAAAAAGGTATCCGTTTTATTGACTCTCATTACAAGGAGCTGTTTCGTATTCCAGACGGCGGCAAAATTCGTGTTACCTCTGCTTGGGGCGAAAAGTCGGAACACACCTGCCGTTATATCGACGAGTATCATACCGAAGTCGGCAATTACCTCTATCATATCTGCGAGTTTGCCGAGCGTATGGAGAAAAACGGTGCGACCTATGAGCCGATACTTGCTGAGCCGCAGGCGGTCAAAGCACCGAAGCATAAGAATTTAGAACGATAAGGAGGATTGAGAAAATGGCTGTAAATCAAAAAGCAATTAAGGTCTTGAACAAGATTTTTGAAGCTGGCTTTACCGATGAAAAAGAGATTTCCGCAATGACAATGGATGATATTCTCTCTATGCAGGGCATCACGGTTGCGGACATTACCATTATCAACGACCTGCAAAAGAGTATCAAGGCGAACAAGGTCATTTCCTTTCTGGGCGGTGGTGCGGAATGAAAAAGCACAGATATAAAGATTTAAGACGATAAGGAGGTGTACGAAAATATGGCTGCGAAGTATCAGCTAATTACAGAACTGTATCAGCGTACAGGTGCTGCGGTTTCGAGGAATCCGCAGGCGTGGCAGAACTTTCTATCCTCTGCCTGCCGAAATTATAAGTGCCGCTTTGATGAGCAGCTCTTGATTTTCGCTCAACGCCCCGACGCTACTGCTGTAACCACGCTTGAAACTTGGAACAAACAGTTTAAGCGTTGGGTAAATAAGGACAGCCGTGGAATAGCGGTGTTTGATACGAAAGGTCGCAGGAATACCCTCAAATATTACTTTGATGTTTCCGATACCCACGAGGGATATTATAACAGCCGCCCTGTTCCGATATGGCAGATGAATGAGCGATACGAGCAGGCGGTCATTGAACGGCTCTCCGACAGGTTTGGAGATTTAGAGGGTAACGATTTGGACGAAGCTCTTATGCAGACCGCTAAAAACGCCGTTGAGGACAATTTGCCCGATTATCTGGCACAGCTTAAAGAGTGTACGAAGGACAGCTTTTTAGAGGAACTTGACGACTTCAATGTTGATGTTATCTATAAGCGGCTTGCGGTGAACAGCGTAGCTTTTATGCTGATGAGCCGTTGCGGTCTGGATACAGGAGAGTATTTTGAAACCGAAGATTTTTCGGACATTATCAATTTTAATACCCCTGCCACGATAAACGCTATCGGACTTGCCACAAGCGATATTTCCGAAATGGTACTCCGAGAGATTTCCCAGACCGTCCGAAATGTGCAAATTGCAGAGAAAAACCAAAATCGCACCTTTGCATCAACAGTCCGAAATCAGTATGATAAGGGCAGAAAACAACCCGAAAGGAGCAACGATAATGAGCGAAATCACTTACACGAAACAGGGGGATTACCTTATTCCCGACCTAACATTACCGACAGAGCCAGAACTTCAGCTTGGCAGATACGCTATGATGCACAGGAATTATCTGGAGCAGAACAAGCGAGTGACTTATCTCAATCTGCTGACATCGGGCAAATTGAACGAACATCTCTACCAGACCGAACAGACCGCACTCCAGAGATTGGAGCTTCTGACGAAGCAGCTCTCCGAGGAACAGGGCGTGACGGAGGAGCTGAAAGAGAAAGCACCGATGCAGTGGGTAGGAATGATGAACAATATCCGCAGTCAAGCGGAGGAGGTCATCTTGACCGAACTGATTTACAAGTAAGCATTGCCAACGAAGATGAGGTCAGAGCCAATCTCCCCACAGTGGATGAACAGATTGAAATGATGGTTGAAGCAGAGGAAGAAAAGTCCTCTGCTTTTTCCGTTTCACAGGAGGATATTGACTCTGTTCTGGTAAAGGGAAGCGGTTTTCAAGACGGCAAGTACCGTATTTATCGTCAGTTCTGGAAGCACGAGGATAGCAAGAAAAATATTGAATTTCTTAAAAAGGAATATGGTATCGGCGGCGGTACGCATTTCTATCCAGACGGTACACAGGGCGGTGCTTGGTTTAGTGGAAAAGGTATTGCCATAGAAAAGCACGGTTCATATACCGAACCCGATGTACTTCTCCCTTGGTCAAAGGTTGAAAAACGCTTGCGTGAGTTGATAGTGAAGAATAAATGCTATCTCAATCCAAAGGAGGAAGAACATTACGCCGACTATCTGGAAAAGGTCGAAGCTCCGCAATATGAGATTGACACCCAAAGGAAGATACGGCGACAGGTCTTTATTGACTCAAAGCGTGATTTGCCCCCTGCTGATAAACGAGATACCCTTGCTTTGCGTTTGTCCGATTTCATTCGTGACTTGGATAGATATGAGAAAGACTTGCTTGCCAATGTGGAACGCACAGACCTTGAAAATGTAACTGCCGAGCAAATGGAGCAGCATTTGTCTGACCCTGCCACCGTTCAACAGCTCATTGATTTTTTGAAATCCATACAATGGAAAACAAGTGATGTTTTCAGCCGCAGTAATGCGTGGAGCTTCGGACAGGAGCTTTTAGAGCTGCATCCTCTGCACTACCTCTATCACGAGGGCGATGTGGTGTATATTGATGCGTATCAGTATGAGATAATGACAATTTCCGAGGATAGCGTTTCTCTGCAAAATGTCGAGTTTCCTCTGTTCGGTAAAGAGTTTAGTCGTGGCGACCTTGAAGAAAAGCTGAAAGAAAACTCCGCAAACGACCATTTGAAAGTGGTTGTTACCGAGAAGCATAAAACAGAAACACTATCCGAGGAAAAGCCCGACAGCTTGGATTTTTCTATCAGCTTTTCGGAACACCCTGCCTTTTATGATAAGGAGTTCAATGACCGCTTTACCAATTTGAGCTTTGCTCTTGGAAACAAGCTCCTCGGCGTTTTGGATGAAAAACAGCACCGTGAGCGTGAGGGCGATAAAAATATCGGTTGGTATCACAAGACCGATTTTGAGATTTCCGCTGTTGTTGACGGAGAGGACATCCACTATGACGGACGGTTTGACATTGGCGACGGTGAGGGCGATTTGATTGCCCATATCAAAAATTACTATGATTACTGCCTATCCCCGAACTGCCCTTTTATCCCAGAGTGGAAAAAGCAGGGCGAGGACTACTACCGAGAGAAGATGGAGAGTTTGTGTTTCGGGCGTGAGAAGTTCATTCCCTATCTGGAGCAGCACACCGAGCTAACGAAAGAGGATGAAACGCTCCTTGCCGAGATTATGGCTACCGAAAGCGACTGGTTTAGAGTACCCGAAGAAAAATCGTCCGTTGACGAGATGATTGCATACGCTGAACAGGTTGCTGCGGAAAGCGAAACCGAGCCGCCAGAGGAACGCTTTGAGGTTACAATGACTTCCGATGCGTTTCCCGACCCCGAAGATGCCTACGCTATCTGGGATAACATTCGAGAGGAATACTATGCCGATGATTACGGCAAATTGTTGACTTATCCTACCGAGGAGCAAGCCGAAGCAGGACTTTTGAAAGTCAGAAAGACCGTGGCAGATAAGGAAGCCGAGGAATGGCTGTATGCGGAACGGGCAAAGCAAGGCGTAGAGCCTGCCCCAGAGCAGGACAATTCTGACCTCATCGGCAAGGAAATCACGCTTGATAATCGCCGTTATGTCATTGAAAGCGTTGGTAAAATCAGCGGTGATGTTTCTATGCGTGACATCACATTCCAGAACGAGGTAGGCTTCCCGATTAACCGTGTGGAGAAGATTACCCGTGTCCGTGAATGGTTAGACGCACAGGAACAGGCAGAGCCGCTTCCCGAAAAAGAAAAAGCCCCTGCCGTTACCGCAGACCGCAACAACTACCGCATTACCGAGGATACTTTGGGCATTGGCGGAGCAAAGGAAAAGTTCAAGGCGAATATGGCGGCGGTCAATCTCTTGCACGACCTTGAAATCGAAAACCGTCTTGCCACACCCGAAGAACAGAAAATACTTGCAGGATATGTGGGTTGGGGCGGTCTGTCTATGGCGTTTGATGAAAACAATGCGGCTTGGGCAAATGAATTTAAGGAGCTGTATGTGACTCTCTCCCCAGAGGAATACCGTGCCGCAAAAGAGTCCACGCTGACTGCCTTTTATACGCCGCCTGTTGTTATCAAGGCAATGTATGAAGCACTTGACCGTCTGGGCTTTTCCGAGGGCAACATCTTGGAGCCGTCCTGCGGTACAGGCAATTTCTTTGGTCTGCTTCCCGACAGTATGGCAAAATCAAAGCTCCACGGTGTAGAAATCGACTCATTGACAGGCAGGATTGCAAAGCAGCTCTACCAGAAAGCGAATATCGCCATTGAGGGCTTTGAAAAAACAAAGCTCCCAGATGACCACTTCGATGTGGTGCTTGGCAATGTGCCGTTTGGCGATTTTAAGGTAAACGACAGCCGATACAACGCCCAAAAATTCCTCATACACGATTTCTTTTTTGCAAAGGCATTGGATAAAGTCCGTGCCGGCGGCGTGGTGATGTTCATTACCTCTAAGGGTACGATGGATAAAGCAAGCCCAGAGGTGCGGAAATATATCGCCCAGAGAGCAGAGCTGTTAGGAGCAATCCGTCTGCCCGACAACACCTTCAGAGCAAACGCAGGCACAGAGGTCACAAGTGATATTCTCATTTTGCAGAAGCGTGACCGGGTAATCGACATCGAGTCAGATTGGGTACACCTTGATACGGACGAAAACGGCGTTACGATGAACAGCTATTTTGTCGAACACCCCGAAATGGTGCTTGGCAATATGGTAATGGAAAGCACACGCTTCGGCAAAATGGACGCAGCCTGTAAAGCAAAAAAGGATATTCCTCTTGCCGAGCTGCTTCACGAAGCCGTGCAGAACATTAACGGAGAAATCCCCGAGTATGAGATTGACGAAATCTCCGACGAGCAGGACGAGGTTATTCCTGCCGACCCCAGCGTTAAAAACTTTTCTTACACTCTGGTAAACGGCAAGGTCTATTTCCGTGAAAACGATGTGATGACACCTGCCAATCTTTCAATGACCGCCGAGAGCCGTGTTAAGGGCTTGGTGGAAATTAGGGATTGTGTGCGGAAGCTCATAGCATACCAGACCGAGGACTATCCAGAGGAACTCATACGCACCGAGCAGGAAAACCTTAACCGTCTGTACGACGCCTACACAGCAAAGTACGGTCTAATCAACAGCCGAGGGAACTATCTGGCGTTTGCTTCGGACGAGAGCTACTTCCTTTTATGCTCTCTGGAGGTGCTTGACGACGAGGGCAATTTCAAACGGAAAGCCGATATGTTCTCCAAGAGGACTATCAAGCCCCACCGTGCCGTGACTTCCGTGGAAACGGCAAGCGAAGCCCTTGCAATCTCCATCGGAGAAAAAGCCTGTGTGGATTTGCCGTTTATGGCGAAGCTGACAGGCAAGGAACAGGCGGAGCTAATCCGTGATTTACAGGGCGTTATCTTTAAAATACCCCAATCCGAGCCTGCAAAATATGTGACCGCAGACGAATACCTGTCTGGCAATGTCCGCAATAAACTTGTGATTGCAGAAACGGCGGCAAAGACAGACCCAGAACTTATAATCAACGCCGAAGCACTCAAAAAGGTTATTCCAAAGGATTTGAGTGCGGGCGAAATCTCCGTGCGGCTTGGTGCTACTTGGATACCGCAGGAGGATATTCAGCGGTTTGTTATAGAGCTGCTGACCCCATCGAGCTATGCGGCAGGCAGAATCAGGGTACGCTATACGGCGATAAACGGCGACTGGTTTATAGAGAATAAGAGTTCCGATTACGGAAATGTCAAGGCGGACAGCACCTACGGTACAAAGAGGGCTTCCGCCTATCGTATTATCGAGGACACGCTGAATCTGCGTGATGTGCGTATCTTTGACTATGTTCTGGACGAACACGGCAACCGAAAAGCGGTATTTAACCATAAGGAAACCACGGCAGCACAGGCAAAGCAGGAAGTAATCAAGCAGGCGTTTCAAGATTGGATATGGAAAGACCCAGAACGCAGAAACCGTCTTGTCCGTTCCTACAACGATACTTTTAACTCTGTCCGACCCCGTGAGTATGACGGCAGTCATATCACTTTCGGCGGTATCAGCCCAGAAATCACGCTCCGACCTCACCAAGTCAATGCGATTGCCCATATCCTTTACGGCGGCAACACGCTCCTTGCACACAAGGTCGGTGCAGGCAAAACCTTTGAAATGGTCGCCGCAGCACAAGAAAGCAAGCGACTCGGACTCTGCCAAAAATCTATGTTTGTTGTACCAAACCACCTTGTCTGTCAATGGGCTTCCGAGTATCTGCGATTGTATCCGAGTGCCAACATTTTAGTGGCAAGAAAGCAGGATTTTGAAACCGCCAACCGTAAAAAGTTCTGCGGCAGAATTGCCACAGGCGATTACGATGCGGTCATCATCGGGCATAGTCAGTTTGAAAAAATACCGATGAGCCTTGAACGGCAGTACAATATGCTCCAAGAACAGCTTGACGATATTGAGCGTGGTATTGACGATATTCAAAAATCCCACGGTGAACAGTTTACGGTCAAGCAGTTAATGAAAACCAGAAAGTCTATCCAAGCGAAGCTCGACAGGCTCAACGACACCAAGCGTAAGGACAGCGTGATTGACTTTGAGGAATTGGGCGTTGACCGCCTGTTCATTGACGAGAGCCATTTTTATAAAAACTTGTACCTCTACACCAAGATGAGAAATGTCGGCGGTATTGCTCAGACCGAAGCACAGAAAAGCTCCGACTTATTTATGAAATGTCGCTATCTGGACGAAATCACAGGCAACCGAGGTACGATATTTGCAACGGGGACGCCTGTTTCAAACTCAATGGTGGAGCTGTATTCTGTTCAAAGGTACTTGCAGTACGACACGCTGATGCAGAACGGCTTGCAGCATTTTGACAGTTGGGCTTCGACTTTTGGAGAAACGGTCACGGCTCTGGAGCTTGCTCCAGAGGGTACGAACTACCGTGCTAAGACGAGATTTGCAAAATTTTATAACCTGCCAGAGCTTATGCAGATGTTCCGAGAGGTTGCGGACATTCAAACCGCCGATATGTTGAAGCTCCCCGTTCCAAAGGTCAATTACCACAATATCAAGACCAAGCCGAGCGAGATACAGACAGAAATGGTCGCCAACCTTGCCAAGCGAGCCGAGAAAGTCCGTGCCAGAGCTGTTGAGCCGAACATCGACAATATGCTCAAAATCACGAATGACGGGCGAAAACTTGCACTCGACCAGAGAATGATTGACCCGATGCTGCCCGATGACCCCGACAGCAAGGTCAATGCCTGCGTGGATAATGTCTATCGTATCTTGGAGGAACACGCCGACACGAAAGCAACGCAGCTTGTGTTCTGCGACCTCTCCACTCCGAAAAATGACGGCAGCTTTAATATTTATGATGATATTCGGGGGAAGCTCACCGAGCGAGGTATTCCTGCCGAACAGGTACGATTTATCCACGAAGCGACCACGGACGCACAGAAAAAGGAGCTGTTTGCAAAGGTACGAAGCGGCGAAGTCCGTGTGTTACTCGGCTCTACCCCGAAAATGGGAGCAGGCACAAATGTCCAAGACCGCCTTATCGCCATTCACAATTTGGATTGTCCGTGGCGACCCTCTGACCTTGAACAAAGACAGGGGCGTATCGAAAGGCAAGGCAATATGTTCCTAGAGGTTGAGGTTTACCGCTATGTTACAGAGCAGACCTTTGACGCATATCTCTATCAGTTAGTGGAGAGCAAGCAGAAATTTATCAGCCAGATAATGACGAGCAAAAGCCCTGTCCGTTCTGCCGAAGATGTGGACGAGGTTGCTTTATCCTTTGCAGAGGTTAAAATGCTTGCCACAGGCGATGAGCGTTTCAAGGAAAAAATGGACTTGGATATACAGGTATCGAAGCTCCGAGTGCTGAAACAGAGCTATCTGTCCGAGCATTACGACCTTGAGGACAGAATCTTACAGCAATTCCCAAAGCTGATTAAGGAGTATGAGGAACGCATTACAGGCTATGAAGCAGATACCGCACTTGCTGAACAGCACAAGCCGCAGGGCGAGGATAAGTTCTGCCCGATGACCTTGCAGGGCGTGACCTACACCGAAAAAGCCGATGCAGGACAAATGCTGCTTGCTATTTGTAAGGAGCATCCGCTGTCACAGCCGACTGAAATCGGCAGCTACCGTGGCTTTCAGTTGGAGGTTTATTATGACACAATCAATTCCCATTATTGCTTAAACCTCTGCGGAAAGTGCAGGCATAAGGTTGAGTTAGGCTCTGATGCTCTCGGAAATCTGACCCGAATTGAGAATGAGTTGTCAAAGCTCCCTGTCAAACTTGAAGCCGCAAAGACCAGAAAGGAGGAAACTGTCGCACAGCTTGAAAACGCAAAGGTTGAGGTGGAAAAGCCATTCGCCTTTGAGGAGGAGCTGAAAGAGAAAACCGACAGGCTGAACGCCCTTAACATCGAGCTGAATCTGGACGAAAAAGACCCCTCTGCCATTGATACCGAGCCAGAACAGGGCGACGAGCCGCCCGAAAGAAAAAATAAGAATTTGGAACGGTAACACCGTTTGCACATTTGTATTGTGGAAATCTGGGCATTATAATAGGTGTAGATTAGCAAACAGCGGAGGTGGTAAAGGTGTCTGGCGAGTTCAGATTTGAAACATTTGTAGATGTCCACAGCAATATTTTTAATGAGTATCTCAGCTCTGTCATAGCGAAGCTCCCGAAAGAAAACGAGGAATACCGTGCCGTACAAGTCAAAATCAAGAAATTGTATGAAAAATATCCAAAGGTGTTCGGCGTGTTTGATATGGAGAAATCTGCGGAGCTGACCGAGGAAGAATGTGCGGCTCTCATTGAGGTAATGGAGCTGAAAAACAAGCTCACAGACTTGGAAATGCAGTCCGTCTATTTTCGTGGTTGCTATGATAGTGTAGGGTATCTCAAAAAAGCAGGAATTTTATAACGGACTGACCGAAGAAAAAGGCGGCGTTGGCGTGAAGCTGATGCCGTCTTTTACATAGCCGAGAGGTGGAAAATAATATGTCTTTGTGGTATAATTGGTGACACGAAAAAATCTAAATTAAAAGAAATGAGGTAATAAAATAGATGAGCTTTAAAGAATGGTTTGATACAAATTGGTATTCAAACTGCTTTACTATGATAACCGTTGTGTTATCGGGAATAGTATCATTGATAATTTCAGCAGTTTATTATCATAAAGGCAATAGGAACAACTTAAAAATGTCAGTTATCTATCCAATAGTTAGATTGCTAAAAGACGGATATACTCGGCAAAATTACAATTCATTATGCGAGATTTCCAAGGAGTATAGTACACGATATATGAGCAAGAATGAAGCAAAAAAATTGATGTTGCTTTTGGTTGCTTATAAAGAGGTCAGCACTTATAGTGATATTTATGTCAAAGCTGCTATATTATTTTCATATTTTGAGTACAAGCTGAAGAAAAATCAAATAGAAGTCAAGCCCGTTCCTATGGAATATGATGGAGAAATTGTTTATTATGATTATCCCCCAGACCTGCATTATTTGTCCAATGATTTAGAAAGGGCATTAAAAAATTTCGACCCCGATTGCGAGCCAGATGAATGCAAAGATGCAATAATTTCTCTTTATTCGCATTATTGCAAGGAATACTATTCTTCAAAGGAAATCGAATATTTTGATGATTATACACTTCAAGAGGTATTAGAAAAATCAAAAATTCGTGAAGAATGGGATAATAAATTCGATGCTGTTAAAAATGCAAAAGAGCAGTTTTTGACTTTGAAAATAGCTAAGGAAATTACAACTGAATAAGGTTATATACTGTTTTACATAGCCGAGAGATTTTCATTTAAAGGAAAATCCCTCGGCTTTTTCCATTTTAAGGAGGTGATTTTACCAATTGAGAAGCAACAGACCCTATGTTCAGCTTGACCCTGCCGTGATTGAGCAGGCACGGCAAATGGACTTGCTGACTTATTTGCAGCACTATGAGCCGAGTAATCTAAGGCGTGTGGCAGGTAATGTTTACTGTACCAGAGAACACGACAGCTTGAAGATTTCCAACGGCAAATGGTATTGGTGGTCGAGAGGTTTCGGCGGCGTTTCCGCCCTTGATTATCTCATCAAGGTCAAGGAGTATTCCTTTGTGGAAGCCGTGCAACAGCTCACAGGCGAGGTCGGTCATTGGATACCGCCGCCCCCTGCTCCAAAGAAAGACGAGCCGAAAGAGCTGTTACTACCGAACAGATTTAAGAACTGCGACAGAGTGATACAGTACCTTTTCGGGCGTGGCATTGACTATCAGCTCATACAGGACTGCGTTGCGGACTGTACGATTTTTGAGAGTGCCGAGTACCACAACGCTGTTTTTGTTGGCAAAGACGAAAGCGGAACACCCAAGTATGCTGCCTGCCGCAGTACCCTCGGAAGCACTTTTAAGCAGGACGCATCGGGCAGCGATAAGCGGTATTCGTTCCGACTGTTGGCGAAAGAGCCGACAGACACGGTGCATTTGTTTGAAGCCGCCATTGATTTATTGTCCTATGCCACCTACCTCAAATGCGAGGGCAAGGACTACCGAAAAGAAAATCTGCTCTCTTTGTCGGGCGTGTATCAGCCCAAGAAAGAGATACAGGACAGCAAAGTGCCGATTGCTCTGACCACATTTTTGAAAGAAAATCCGCATATCAAGACCATCATTTTGCATTTGGACAATGACAAAACAGGTCGGCTTTGTACCGCTGCATTGAAAGAACTGCTCAAAAAAGACTATGAAATCGTTGATGACCCTCCGCCTGTCGGCAAGGACTTCAACGATTTTTTATTGTCCTATTTAGGTATGGAACAGCAAAAGACGAGCCGTGAAAGGAGTGATGCCCGTTGATTGTCCGCTGAATTATTTGCCCCAAAGCCAACAAACCAAATCAATTTTAAGAACGAAAGTGAGGAATTTACCCAATGAAAAAGTATGATGTAACCCTGCGAGGACACTATGAAAAGACTATCTCCGTCTATGCGGACAGCCCCGAAGAAGCAAAGAAAAAGACCGAAATCGTCCTTTTCGATACCGACCTTATCGACTTTACCGACGACGATTTTGTCTGCGGCGAAGCCGACATTACCGAGTCTTTGACGGACGGTTGCGAGGACAATGAGGACGAGGACGCCTGTCTTGAGTATGAGGATTGTTCGGAATGTCCGTACTTCTGCCCCGTATGCGGAGAATGTGTGTACGAGGACGAGTGCGAAGATTAAGTCTTACCAAGCACTGAATTTGGTTAGCCAAATTCGCTTGTTAGGGGGCAGCCCCTAATACCCCGTGAGAACAGAAAGGAGTTCAAGAATGAGTGAGTTCTTATTTTTCATTATCGGCACAATGCTCGGCGGTCTGTTCGGCGTTGTGTGTATGTGCTGCTTGCAGATAAACAGACTTTCCGAGAGAAAGGAAGAGGACAATGCGAAAAAGAAATGTGCAGATACTTTTCCGTCTGACTGAGGAGGAAGCCGAACACCTTAATGAGCTTGTGCGGAAATCGGGTCGCTCAAAAGAAGCCTTTTTAAGAGAAATGGTAAGGGGCTATCAGCTCTGCGAAAAGCCCGACCCAGAGTTCTATAAAATGATGCGTGAGCTGTCCGCTATTGGCAACCGTATCAATCAGCTTGCGGTTAAGGCAAACGCCCTCGGCTTTGTGGATACCCCGATGCTCCGTGAGGAAGCAAGGAAGTGGCACGAATTTCAGATTGACATTCGCAAAAGGTATCTGCTTCCACGCAGGTCATCGTAATGGCGGTCTGCGAGATATGGGATGTGCGTGGCAGGCTCGACCATCCAATCGACTATGCCGAAAATCCTGCAAAGACCGCCAATCCCAAATACACCGAAGTCGACCTGCAGGCGATGGTCGATGTAATGGAGTACGCTACTAATAAGAATAAGACCGAGCAGCGTTTCTTTGTCACAGGTGTAAATTGTGACCCGACCACCGCCAGAGATGAAATGATGATTACCAAAGCGGGATGGAGCGACACGAGTGAGATTGTCTGCTATCACGGTTTCCAGAGCTTCAAGCACGGTGAGGTTACGCCAGAGCAGGCACACGAGGTCGGCGTTAAACTTGCCGAGCGAATGTGGGGCGACAGGTTTCAGGTCATTGTCGCCACCCACCTAAATACCGACTGCCTGCATAATCACTTTGTCGTGAACTCTGTTTCTTTTGCGGACGGTATGCACTACCACGACAACAAAGCAAATCTGCGGCTGCTCCGTCAGCGTTCCGATGAGCTTTGCCGTGAGTACGCCTTGTCTGTCATCGAACACCCAAGCGGCAAGAAAAAGCCCTACGCCCTTTACCAAGCCGAAAAGCAGGGGCGACCCACGAGGGATAATGTTGCCAGACAAGCGGTGGATGAAGCTATCAGCAAATCATTTACGCTGAAAGACTTTGACCGCCAGTTGGCAGAAATGGGTTACCGCATAAACTTTGACCCCAACCGCAAGTATTGGACGATTATCGGCAAGGGCTGGCAAAGACCCAAGCGGCTTTATAAGCTTGGAGAGGAATACACCAATGACAGGATTATGGAGCGTATCAGCGAAAATTCCTATGCGGTCAAATTCCAGAGCTTTTCAGAGCCACAGCCGCAGGTCAAGGTCTATCGGGTCAAAGGCTCATTGAAGAACGCCAAGAAAATGGGCGGCTTGCGTGGGCTGTATCTCCATTACTGCTACAAGCTCGGTATCCTGCCAAAAGGCAGAAAACAAAATTATGCACGGCTTCATTATCTCCTAAAGGACGACCTTATGAAGATGGAAGCCATCACACTGGAAACAAGGTTGCTTTGCCACAATCACATTGATACGGCGGAGCAGCTTTGTTCATATAAAGGCTCTCTGGAAACGGAGATGTCTGCCCTGCTTCAGAAGCGAAAGGAGCTTTACTCCAAATCCCGCAGGATAAGCGGTGAAGAAAAGGAAGCGGTCAAGGCGGAGCTTTCCGATATTTCGGGACGGCTGAAAATTATCCGAAAGGAGGTCAGAATGTGCGAGGGCATCGCTGCCCGTAGTGATACCCTCAAAGAAAAATTGCAGACGATACGGGCAGACGAAAAAGAACAGCAAAGAAAGGAGCTGATGAAGAATGAACACAGGCGGCGAAGCGGCAGAACAAATCGTCCGAATGAGCTTGGAGGGTTTTGAGGTCGCTGCCAAAATCACAGGTGCAGGTGCGAAGAACATCGCTATCCTGTTGTATTCCATTCTCAAAGAAGAAAAGAAAACCAAAGGCAAAGCAAGGCTGACAAGTATGCTCCGTTCTGGCAAGGAGCTGAAAGTCTTTACCGTCAAAAGTGACGACTTAAAGAAGTTCACGCAGGAAGCAAAAAAATACGGTGTGCTTTACTGTGTCCTCACAGACAGGAAAAACAAAGACCACAATGCGGAGGTCGATGTCATCGCCCGTGCCGAGGACGCATCGAAAATCAGCCGCATCGTGGAACGCTTTAATCTTGCTTCGGTGGATACCGCTTCTATTGTGACGGAAGCCGAGAAATCCAAAGATGCAAAGGACGGTCAGCCAGAGCCAGAGATTGGTGTGCAGGAAAAGGCGGAGAAAGACAAGCTGCTTGACGAGCTTATGGGCAAGCCCGTCCAGAAGGAGGAAAACGCCCCAAACCCCTCGGTGGCAAAGACAGAAAAATCCCCTCAGTCCGAGCCTACCTCAGAGCAGCCAAAGAAGTCCGCAGAGGGGGCTACTATGACTAAGGAGAAACCTTCTGTCAGAGAGGAACTGCGGAAAATCAAGGAGAGCCGCAAGGAGCAGGAAGCAGAGATTGGCACTTCCGCCCTGGACAAAAGCGGAGCTTCCGACAGGGCGAAAAGTGCTAACGGGAAAACGGAGCATAAACAGCCCCAGAGAAAGAAAAAGAAACCAAAATCCAAAGAAACGAGGTAAACAGCTATGAGTATTTATGATGTATTCAGCGGCGGCAACAGACCTTTTGATAAAGAGGAATGGGCTGCCGCAAAGCAGGCACAGCGGAAAGAAGCCTATGAGCTGATTGACAATACCTGCTTTGAAATGATGGCAAGCGGAGACAGCTTCCGTCAGTATCTTGATGTGCAGGGTCGCTTTGACCGTTACTCCGTGGCTAACGCTATTCTGGTGTCAGCACAGATGCCCGAAGCAACGCAGCTTAAAGAGTACAGCAAATGGAAAGCGAGCCGTGTCTATGTGAACAAGGATGCACAAAAAATCATTATTCTTGAGCCGAGCAAGGAATACACCCGTGAGGACGGGACAAAGGGTATCTCCTACAATGCCAAAGTGGTTTATGACATTTCTGAAACCTCGGCAAAGGACAGGCAGCAGGAACAGGAGCCGAAATCCATGCGTGAGCTTGTGTCGGCTCTGATTGATGCAAGCCCTGTACCCTGTGTTCCTGTCGATGAGCTTGAACTGCCTGCCTATTATGACAGCTCTCAGCAGACCATTTTTGTCAAGAAGGGGCTTTCCGAGGAAGTGCTGTTCGTGAGTATGGCAAAAGAAGTGTCGGCGGCGGTCTATGACTTTAAGTACAACGAGAGCCGTGATGTTTCCGATTTCAACTCCTTCTGCGTTGCCTATATGGTAAGCTCTCGTTACGGCGTGGATACCAGAGGTTTTGACTTTTCCAGACTTCCCAGAGAGTATGCGGAAATGGATACGCAGGCGTTCAAAGGAGAGCTTGGCACGATGCGTGATGTTCTGGGCGAAATCCAGAGCGATATGTATAAGAGTATGGAGAAGAACAAGCCTGCAAAGAACAAAGAGCAGGAACGCTAATCGGAGGTGCAGACTATGAGAGAGGAACGATACCATATCGCACTTGATAAGTACGATAAGAATATCGTCATCAACGCCTTAAACACCCTGCGTACAAGGCAGTTACAGGAGGAACGCCCCACCGAGCCTGTTGACGAGCTGATAAGTAAGGTGGCACACGCTCCGACAAAAAAGGTTAAGGTCGTGCATTGCAGGTGTAATGAGGAACGATGACCAGAAAACGAGCCTAATCCTTACTGTTTGCGGCATACTTCCTGTTGTATGGCTTGCCCTGCTGACAGCACCCTATGTCAGCGGCGGTCTTGTAGAGATTATCCGAGGTATACCCGTGGCGATGGGCAATCCGCTTGAAATAACGATGTGTGAGGACAGCGTAAAGACTGTCCTTATTTTTTTGCTTGCCTACGCTATGGGCATCGGCGTTTATTTCTCTACACGCAGGAATTACCGCAGGCGTGAGGAACACGGCTCTGCGAAATGGGGCAACGCAGGTGCTTTGAATAAGAAGTACCGAGATAAAGACCCGTCAGCTAATAAGCTCTTGACCCAGAATGTCCGTATCGGGTTGGACGGGAAAAAACACCGCAGGAATCTGAACATTTTAGTATGTGGTGGCTCTGGTGCGGGTAAAACAAGGTTTTTCTGCAAGCCAAATGCTATGCAGTGCAACACATCTTTTGTAATACTCGATCCAAAGGGCGAAATCGTCCGTGACATCGGCGGTCTGTTGGAAAATAAAGGCTATGAGGTGCGTGTACTTGACCTTATCAATATGCACCGCAGTCATTGTTACAATCCTTTTGTCTATCTGCGGAACGATAACGATGTTCAGAGGTTGGTAACAAATTTGTTTAAAGCGACCACGCCGAAAGGCTCACAGTCGCAAGACCCGTTCTGGGATACGGCGGCAAGTATGCTGCTTCTGGCTCTGGTGTTCTATCTGAAATATGAAGCACCGTCAGACGAGCAGAATTTCCCGATGGTTATGGAGCTGCTCCGTGCAGGCGAAGTCCGAGAGGACGATGACAGCTATGTAAGCCCTCTGGACGAGCTGTTTGACCGTCTGGAAATGGTAAACCCAGAGCATATCGCCCTCAAGTATTACAGGGATTACCACTCTGGTAGTGCAAAGACCTTAAAGAGTATCCAGATAACCCTTGCCGCAAGGCTTGAAAAATTCAATCTGGAGAGCCTTGCAGGGCTTACCGCCACCGATGAGCTTGACCTGCCAAGTCTGGGAGAAAAGAAGGTCGCTCTGTTCGCTCTGATACCAGACAACGACACGAGCTTTAATTTCCTTGTCAGTATCCTTTATACCCAGCTCTTTCAGCAGCTTTTTTATCTTGCAGACCACAAGTACGGCGGAAGCCTGCCTGTGCATTGCCATTTTATAATGGACGAATTTGCGAATGTTTCATTGCCTGATGACTTTGATAAAATCCTGTCTGTTATGCGTTCCAGAGGGGTATCGGTATCCATTATCCTGCAAAATCTGGCACAGCTCAAAGCCCTTTTTGAAAAGCAATGGGAAAGCATTGTCGGCAACTGCGATGAGTTTCTGTATTTGGGCGGCAACGAGCAAAGCACCCACAAATATGTGTCAGAACTTTTGGGCAAGGAAACCATTGATACTAACACCTACGGGAAAAGCTCTGGGCGGAGTGGTAACTATTCAACAAATTATCAGATTTCGGGGCGTGAGCTGATGACCCCAGACGAAGTGCGTATGCTTGATAACCGATACGCACTTCTTTTTGTGCGTGGAGAACGCCCCGTTATGGACTTCAAGTATGACATCTTGAAGCACCCGAATGTGAAGCTGACGGCTGACGGAGGGCAACCGCCGTATATCCACGGAGAGCCTACGCAGGCTGTCGCAACTCTTGTGTTTGACAGTGATATTCCAGATAACGCCGTGAGCGTGACAGCTGTCAGCACTTCCTATGAGCTTCTGTCCGATGAGGACTTGGAAGAAATATTCAATTTATAAGGAGGATTTACCCTATGAAACTTTTTAAGAAGAATGAGAACAAGAAAACCACGAAGCTGCCGATGACTGGAAAGGTTAAGAAAGGCTTCCGCTATTACTGTATGGCTGTTATGGCAATGACATTTGTGCTTGGTACTTCCGTAACCGCCTTTGCTGCCAATGACCCCATTCAGGTAGTCAACAATCTGTCCGATTTCATTTTCGGTCTGGTGAGGGCTGTTGGTATGATTATGCTCGGCTTTGGTATCGTGCAGATTGGTCTTTCCCTCAAATCCCACGACCCGTCCCAGAGGGCTAACGGCTTTTTGACCCTTGCAGGCGGCGTTGTCATTACCTTCGCAAAGGAAATCTTGACTCTTATCACAGGCTAAGATAACAGACTGACACAAAAAGATAACGGGAGCAGATCCGCCGAGTGCGGAACTCGCTCCCGTTATCTAATATCATCAAGGAGGTGGTCAAATGTCTGATAACTGGGTGGTACAGAATTTAGAGAACGCCCTAAACACTTGGAATGAGAAATTAGCCGAGATATGGCAGCTCATTACTCAATCCCCAGAGAATTTTAAGGGCGGCACGATATGGAATGTCATCGTGGATATTCACGGTGCAGTGCAGGCTATCGGACTTGCCCTGCTCGTGCTGTTCTTTGTTGTGGGTGTAATGAGAACCTGTGGAAATTTTGCAGAAGTCAAGCGACCAGAGCAGGCGTTGAAACTGTTTATCCGCTTTGCCATTGCCAAAGGTGCAGTGACCTATGGATTAGAACTGATGATGGCACTGTTTAAGATTGTGCAAGGTATGATTTCCACGATTATGAATGCTGCAGGATTTGGCTCGGCACAGCAGACGGTGTTGCCGCAGGAAATCGTGACAGCCGTTGAAGACTGCGGATTTTTTGAGAGTATCCCGCTATGGGCGGTCACGCTGATAGGCGGGCTGTTTATCACGGTGCTGTCATTCATTATGATTATGTCGGTATACGGCAGGTTTTTCAAGCTGTATATCTATACTGCCATTGCACCCGTACCCCTTTCCGCTTTTGCGGGAGAGCCGAGCCAGAGCGTTGGCAAGAGCTTCATTAAGAGCTATGCCGCCGTGTGTCTTGAAGGTGCGGTTATCGTGCTTGCCTGCATTATCTTTTCCCTGTTTGCTTCTTCTCCGCCTGTGGTCAATCCTGATGCTGCGGCGGTTACAATGGTATGGAGCTATATCGGGGAGCTTGTGTTCAATATGCTCGTCCTTGTCGGTGCGGTCAAAATGGCAGACCGTGTTGTAAGAGAAATGATGGGCTTGTAAGGGAGGTGCTATGATTGGAAGTAAAGATAAATAAGGAAATCCGTAATTATACGGAGAGTATGTTTTTTGGACTGTCCCTCAGACAGTTCATTTTTTCTGTCCTTGCCTGCGGCGTGGCGGTGGGTTTGTATTTCATTCTTCGTCCACGGTTTGGTACGGAAACCCTCAGTTGGGTTTGTATCTTAGGTGCATTCCCCTTTGCGGCTATGGGCTTTATCAAATACAACGGTATGACCGCAGAGCAGTTTGTCTGGGCGTGGATTAAATCGGAATTTCTGATGCCGAAAAAGCTGATGTTCCTGCCAGATAATCTCTATTACGAAACGATGAAGCCGACCATTGAAGCCCATGAAAAAGGGTTGCCGACAGTACGGAAAAAGCAGAAAGGCAGGACACCGAAACCAAAGAAAACGAAAAAGAAAAAAGCGAAACGCAGCAAGGAGGTAAACAATGCTGAGAACTCTTAAAAATCTGTTCAAGCAGGACAGGGAAAAGTTTGTTGTGCCGAAGTCGGTACAGAATGTTATCCCGATTAAGACAATCTGGGATGACGGCATATTCCTTGTCGGCAGGAACAAGTACGCAAAGACCTTTAAATTTGAGGATATAAACTATGCCGTGGCAAGCCGTGAGGATAAGGAAGCAATGTTCCTTGAATACTCGGAGCTTCTTAATTCCCTTGACAGCGGTGCGACCACGAAAATCACTATCAACAACCGTCGCTTGAACAAAGCTGATTTTGAACAGACTATTTTAATCCCAATGGCTGATGACGGTCTGGATAAGTACCGTAAGGAATATAACAAAATGCTTCTGGATAAGGCGACAGGGGCTAATTCCATCGTACAGGATAAGTATGTAACCGTATCCGTCTGCAAGAAGAATATTGAGGAAGCCCGAAACTACTTCGCCCGTGTGGGTGCTGACCTTATCGCCCACTTTAACCGTCTGGGGTCGAAATGTGTGGAACTGGACGCAGGCGACAAGCTGCGTATCTTCCACGACTTCTACCGTACAGGAGAAGAAACAGCGTTCCACTTCGATATTACCCAGACGATGCGGAAAGGTCACGATTTCAAGGATTTTATCTGTCCCGATACCTTTGAATTTGAGAGCGACTGCTTCAGAATGGGTGACAGATATGGGCGTGTGATTTTTCTCAGAGAGTATGCGGCATATATCAAGGACAGTATGGTGGCGGAGCTTTGTGAGCTGAACAGGAATATGATGCTGTCCGTTGACATTATCCCTGTTCCCACAGATGAAGCCGTGCGGGAGGTGGAAAACCGTCTGCTTGGTGTGGAAACCAATATCACGAATTGGCAGAGGAAGCAGAACCAGAACAACAATTTTTCTGCCGTTATTCCTTATGACTTGGAACAGCAGCGAAAGGAAAGCAAGGAATTTCTGGACGATTTGACGACCCGTGACCAGAGAATGATGTTTGCTGTGCTGACGATGGTGCATACGGCAGATACCAAAGAGCAGCTCGACAATGATACAGAAGCTCTCTTGACTACCGCAAGAAAGCATTTGTGCCAGTTTGCGGTGCTGAAATATCAGCAGATGGACGGATTGAATACAGCTCTGCCATTTGGTGTACGGAAGATAGATGCCCTGCGTACCCTCACAACAGAGAGCCTTGCAGTGTTTATCCCGTTCCGAGTGCAGGAAATCTACCACGAAAATGGTGTGTATTACGGTCAGAATGTCATCAGCAAAAATATGATTATCGCCAACCGCAGGCAGCTCCTTAACGGCAATTCCTTTATTCTCGGTGTGTCGGGTGCAGGAAAATCCTTTACTGCAAAGGAAGAAATGACGAATATCATTCTGACCGACCCTAATGCCGATATAATCATCATTGACCCAGAGCGTGAATATTCCCCGCTTGTTAAAGCAATGCAGGGAGAGGTTATTCATATCTCTGCGACAAGTGAAAATCACATCAATGCTATGGATATGAACTCCGATTACGGTGACGGTGCAAACCCTGTCATTCTGAAATCGGAGTTTATTTTATCCCTTTGCGAACAGCTCATCGGCGGCACGAACTTGGGAGCAAAGCAGAAATCCATTATTGACCGATGTACGGCAAGCGTGTACCGCTACTATCAGCAGGGCAACTATATGGGAACGCCGCCAACCTTGCAGGACTTCCGTGAGGAACTTCTTAAACAGAACGAACCAGAAGCACAGGAAATCGCCCTTGCTATCGAATTATTTACAGATGGCTCTCTCAACACCTTTGCCAAGCATACCAATGTGGATACCCACAGCCGCCTTATCTGCTATGACATTCTGGATTTGGGTAAGCAGTTACAGCCTATCGGTATGCTTGTGGTGCTTGACAGTATCTTAAACCGTATCACGCAGAACAGAGCCAAAGGCAGAAATACCTTTATTTTCATTGATGAAATCTATTTGCTCTTTCAGCACGAATACTCTGCAAACTTCCTCTTTACCCTCTGGAAGCGTGTGCGTAAATACGGTGCGTACTGTACGGGTATTACGCAGAATGTAGACGACCTTTTGCAGAGCCATACGGCAAGGACGATGCTTGCTAACAGCGAATTTATCATTATGCTTAACCAAGCATCTACGGACAGACTTGAGCTTGCCAAGCTCCTTAATATCTCCGACCTTCAGATGAGTTATATCACGAATGTCGGTGCAGGACAGGGATTACTCAAAGTTGGCAGCTCCCTTGTGCCGTTTGTAAACAAGTTCCCACGCAATACCGAGCTTTACAAGTTGATGACGACCAAGTTCGGTGAGGTCTAAGAAAGGAGGTCTTTTATGGCTGATATTAAATTCCGTGATACGGCTCACCGTGATTTCTTTCTGGAAAATATGATGAAATGCAGAGTGAACGACTGTTATCACAGGGCATTTTTCTATGTGATGGGTATCGCTTCGGAAACGAGGGCGAACATCAACCAGATGTTCAATTTCAAGGAGGACTGCATCGAGCCAGAGGGTATGCACGGCGGCTGGCAGACAAGCGGAACAGTCAAGGTCTGCCATCTTGCTTTTAACCTTTGGAACGGGTATGCAGAGGAAGGGCGGGAACGGTATTTCACGCCAGAGGAGTTGTTTTGCTGTGAGTTTGCTCCCTACTTTATGGAGGGTATCAAGGTCAGATACCCCGAATATTGCAGGGAGCTTCCTGCTCCCAGAAAACAGACGGAAATTTCAAGATAAGAAAGGAAAAGCCTATGAAGAATTATAAATCTATTATCTGTGTTGTAGCCGCCGTGTGCCTGTTAGGTACGGCGGCTTTTTGCGGCTTCCGCATTTATCATTACTATGCAGAGGTGGACGAGCAGACGGAAGCCTTTGAGGAGATTGCCGAGATGGTAGAGCAGGCTCCCACGGATGAAACCGTGCCAGACGATGCCCCTGTCAGCGAGGGGGAAGATGTGCTTGCCAAGTATCAGGAATTGTATTTACAGAATGAGGATATGGTCGGTTGGATTTCCATTGCCGGCACGACAATCAATTATCCTGTGATGCAGAGCAGGAACAATCCGAATTTTTATCTGAAGCACAATTTTGAAAAAGAGTACAGCGATTTAGGAACGCCTTATGTGCAGGAGAATTGCGATATTGCTGAAAGTGACAATCTGGTTATCTACGGTCATCACATTAAGGGCGGCAAGATGTTTGGAGCGTTGGAGGATTACAAGTCCAAGAGCTTTTATGAGGAACACAAGAATATTCAGTTTGATACCCTCACAGAGCAGGCAGAGTATGAAATCGTCGCTGTATTTAAGACTGTGGCGTACAGCTCTGAGGGCTTCCGATACTACGACTTTGTTGATGCGGAGAATGAGGAAGATTTTAATTCCTATATCGGGAAGTGCAAGGAGCTTGCTTTGTATGATACAGGTGTGACCGCTGGATACGGCGACAGGCTCATTACCCTTTCCACCTGCGAATACTCCGCACAGAACGGCAGGCTCGTTGTAGTGGCAAAAAAGGTCGGCTGATTTGAACGCAAATTCTCTGGGAAAGGAGGTTTTCTATGGCTGATATAAAAACCAGAGATGCGGTCAAAGGTACGATAAAGACCATAGATAAAGCCGCCATAGCCAGTGAGCGTATGAAGTCTGCCTATGTGGGGATAAAGGAAAAAGCGGAACAGGGATATTACGCTGATGAAAACTCTGCCACAGAATATGCTGCGGACAGGATTTCTTTTGCGGCAGACCGTGCAAAGGACGAAGGTGTCCACCAGTTCAATAAGCAGGGGCAAAAGGCAGTCAAGACAACGCAGGAGAATATCGGTAAGGCAAAAGATAAAATAACCGATTTCAAGCAAAGTCGGGCTGTCAAAGCCGCAGAACAGAAAGCAGCACAGAATATGTCAGAACAACACGGCTTGCAGATCCGTCACGGGGCTGCAAGCCGTTCCTCTGCCCCCGATGTTTCTCAGACAGCAAAATCGCAGTTGATAAAGACCCGACAGCAGGGGCAAAAAATGATTAAGAGCACAGCCCGAAATGCAGAAAAAGCGGTGAAAACAACTGCTAAGGGAACAGTCAAGACTACCGAAAAGGGAATTAAAACCGCACAGGCAACTTCTAAGGCGGCAATCAAAACGACGGAAACCTCGGTAAAAACGGCACATGCAGCGGCAAAGGCTTCTGCGAAAACTGCCCAAAAGGCAGCACAGGCGGCAAAAGCCACCGCAAAGGCAACCGCTGAAGCAACAAAAGCTACGGTCAGAGCCACTATAGTTGCGGTCAAGGCGATTATTGCAGGAACAAAGGCTCTGATTTCCGCTTTAATCGCAGGCGGCTGGATTGCCGTCGTGATTATCTTGATTGTTGTCCTACTCGGATGTGCCGTGTCCTTATTTGGGGGAGGAAGCGAAAGCACTTCCTATACCCCCGTCAGTGCGGAGGTGGAAGCCTACACGCCGTTGATACAGAAATACGCTAAGCAGTACGGCATCCCCGAATATGTGGAGCTTATCAAGGCGGTGATGATGCAGGAGTCTGGCGGGCGTGGGCTTGACCCCATGCAGGCGGCGGAGGGCAGCTTTAACACAAGGTATCCCCATGAGCCGAACGGGATACAAGACCCAGAGTATTCCATCCAGTGCGGCGTGCAGGAGCTGAAAGCCGCCCTTATCTCTGCCGAGGTGGAAAACCCGATTGACATGGAGCGTATCAAGCTCGCCTTGCAGGGCTATAACTTCGGCAATGGGTATATCTCATGGGCGAAAACCAACTACGGCGGTTATTCCTACGCCAATGCGGTAGAGTTTTCCACCATGCAGGCACAGCGGTTAGGGTGGGAAAAATACGGCGACACACAGTACCCCGCCCATGTGTTACGCTATTATCCGTATGGACGGGCGTTCACAAGCGGCAGCAACCAAGCCATTGTAGAGGTCGCTTTGACACAGCTCGGAAATGAGGGCGGTCAGCCTTATTGGAGTTGGTATGGCTTTGATGGGCGTGTAGAATGGTGTGCCTGCTTCGTATCGTGGTGTGCCGACCAGTGTGGTTATATCGAAAGCGGGATTATCCCGAAATTCGCAGGCTGCGTGGACGGCTCAAATTGGTTTAAGGGTAACGGACAATGGAAAGACAGAAACTACGAGCCGCAGGCAGGCGATATTATTTTCTTTGATTGGGAAGGCGACGGAGAAACCGACCATGTAGGCATTGTGGAGAAATGCGAAAACGGTGTCGTTTACACCGTGGAGGGTAATTCTGGCGATGCTTGCAGACAAAAGCAATATACGGTTGGAAGCAGCTCCATCTATGGTTACGGTGTTCCTGCCTATTAAAAATGGGCAAAAGAAAAACCAGAGGTTTATTCCTCTGGCTCTTTTGCCTTACATAGTCCGCTGACAGTTGCTTCAACTATGGACAGCTCTTTATCGTTTAGTTTGTCGAGTTCTGCGTCTAAGCGTCTGCGGACGGAACTTCTTTTGACCTCATTATCTGGGAATATGTATTCATCAACCGATACACCGAACATTGTCACAAGCTGAATGAACAGCTCTAGACTTGGCTTTTGTCCTTCATTTTCAATCGCTTGAAGATGTCTTGGGTCATAATCTAGAATACGAGCAAGCTGCTCTCTGGTCATACTTTTTGCTGTCCTTGCTTTCTTGATTGCCTGTCCTATCGGTGTAAAATCGAAGTCAAAATCATTGTTTCTTGTGTCCATAAACTCACCACCTTGTATCTGCAAAATACTACTATTATATTTTACAGAAATGTGAGTTCTTATAGAACGGTTTGAAATCTCTGATATTAGGATATAAAATCTCTTATTACAGGCGGTCAAAGTTCATAATTGCACACTTGATACTGTTCGTTTAAACGGCTATAATATATACAGTACACCTTAGGAGGTCAGATATGTTTGAATATATGACAGCACAGGAAGCCGCTGAAAAGTGGAATGTATCGTTAAGATGGGTACAAAGACTTTGTAAAGGAAACCGTATTGAGGGGGTTATGAATATTAACCGTGTGTGGCTTATTCCGAAAAATGCTGAAAAGCCTGCTGATGCAAGAAAAAAGTTGATGAAAAATTGAAAATTTTTCGTTAGTGTTTATTATGGAGGTGTTATATGTGAGGTACAGGATTTTAATTTCCGATGATGAAGTTGATATAGTTGAAATGCTTACAGGATTTTTTAGAAGCAAGGGCTATGAGGTCTTTTCTGCTTATAATGGAGTAGAAACCCTCAAATTAGCAGAATTACAACCAGATATAATCTTATTAGATATAAATATGCCGAAGCTTGATGGGATTGAAGTCTGCAAGAAAATTAGGGATTATGTTTCTTGCCCTATACTCTTTTTAACTGCCCGTATTGAAGAAAATGATAAGGTACAAGGATTTTCCGTAGGTGGTGATGATTATATTGTTAAGCCGTTTTCTCTTGTTGAACTTGAAGCCAGAGTGCAGGCACATTTAAGAAGAGAAGAACGACATCAAACGAATACAAAAGTTAAGTTTTCAGGAGAACTTTTAATTGACTACTCTGAAAGAACTGTTTATATACAGAACCAAACTATTGGTCTTGTAAAAAAAGAATTTGACATTGTTGAGTTATTATCTCAAAACGCAGGACAAGTTTTTGATAAAGAGAGAATTTATGAAAGAGTTTGGGGATATGACAGTGAGGGAGATAGTAGTGTTGTTGCCGAGCATATTCGCAGAATACGAACAAAAATTGCAGCATACACAAATAAATCTTATATTGAAACAGTTTGGGGGTGTGGATATAAGTGGATAAGATAAAGAAAATGTGGTGTAACCTGTCATTGCGAAAAAGTATAATACTTTATATCTCAGCGTTTGTAATTCTTGCCATTCTATTAAGTGCAGGAACAGCCACTTTGTGCAATAATGCTACAAAAACGATTGAAAGCAAATATCCCCCAACAGGAGAAAAATATTATTTAACAAATGAAAATGGAGAAAGACTCGGTGATGGCAATTATATTGGAGTTGCACCTGTTGCAATGTCTGAAAAAGACCAACGGTTACTTTCAATATGTGAAGTTGCCCCAATAATTGCAACTCCGATTTATTCAGCGTTATGTATTATTACGGCGACCTTGTTATTCTATAGAAACAAGTTAAAAAAACCGCTTACAGAATTAAAAGCCGCTTCTGAAATGATTTCTAATAATAATTTAAACTTCTCAATTAAATATGACAGCAAAGATGAATTAGGAGAATTGTGTTCATCATTTGAAACAATGCGTTTTACCCTTGCTAATAATTTCTCTGAAATGTGGCGGCAAATGGAAGAACGAAAACAACTTAATGCTGCTTTTGCTCACGATTTACGTACTCCACTTACCGTATTAAAAGGGTATAATGAAATTTTACAGTCCAACCATGACCCAATAACCAAAAGCACCGCTGTAACAATGGGAAAACATATTTTCCGTTTGGAAAGATATGTTGATAGTATGAGCCACTTGCGTCGTTTAGAAGATGCTCAACCCATAAGTGACAAGTCTAATATAAGCGGTTATGTGACCGCAATAGCTGATAGTGCAAGAATTTTGTGTGAGCAAAGTGGAAAAACTCTTTCTATTCAAAATAACATTTCCGATATTCCTATTGGCATTGATTATACTTTTGTTTCACAAGTTAATAATAATTTGATTTCAAATGCAATCCGATACGCAACATCAAAGGTAAACATCACTTACACAAGTAATAATGATGGCTTTTATCTCTCTGTTTCAGACAATGGATGTGGCTTTTCAAAAAATATTTTAAGCAAAGCAACCAATCCATATTTTACGGAAGAAGAAAATCACTCTGAGCATTTCGGACTTGGGCTGTATATCTGTAAAATTTTATGTGAACATCACGGTGGTTATCTGAAAATTGAAAATTGCTCAATCGGAGCAAAAGTGACTGCTTTTTTCAAATCTCTCGATTAGTAGATAAAAAGTAGAAAATTGCATTCTATACTCTCTATGTAAACACATGGAGAGTATTTTTTTGCTCCCTAAGACGAAAGGAGTTTTTGATATGGAACTTAAAGCAATTCAACTAACAAAGCAATATGGCTCAAAAACAGCCGTAAACCATTTGAACCTCTCATTATCAAATGGCGTTTACGGTTTGCTTGGTGCAAATGGTGCGGGAAAAACTACCCTTATGCGGTTACTCTGCGATATTCAGACACCGACCTCTGGGAAAATTACTTTGGATGGGAAAAACATATCTGTACTCGGAGAGAAGTACCGTAATTTATTGGGATATTTACCGCAACAGTTTGGATATTATCCAGACTTTACAGCTTGGGATTTCCTTATGTATGTTGCGGCATTAAAAGGACTGAGTGAAAAACAAGCTCATAAGAAAGCAACAGAATTGTTGGAAGCTGTTGACTTAGCAGAGAAAAGAAATCTCAAAATCAAAACTTTCTCTGGTGGTATGAAACAACGTTTAGGTATTGCACAGGCGATGTTGAATAATCCACGCATCTTAATTTTAGATGAGCCGACAGCAGGTCTTGACCCAAAAGAGCGTGTCCGTTTTCGTAATCTGATTAGTGCATTTTCTAAAGATAGAATAGTTATTCTCTCTACGCACATTGTTTCTGATGTCGAGTTTATTGCTGAGGACATTATTATGATGAAAGACGGTCAGATTCTCCATTTTGGAAAAACGCAGGAAATTACCACAGAAATTGACGGACAGGTATGGGAATGTACAGTTCCGACCAGTCGTGCGGAGCAATATTCTGAAACTCTGAATATAAGCAATTTGCGAAACATTGAAAATAATTGTACGGTTCTGCGTGTGATTTCTGAACAGTCGCCTATGGAAAATGCGATAAAGGTAGAACCTACATTAGAGGATTTGTATCTATTCTATTTTAAAGGAGTGAACGAATAATGAAAAATCTAATCAAGTTTGAATTACGAAAAATATTGACAAAACGCTTTGCGGTTATTTCTGTTGCTGCCGTATTACTATTGTCCTTGATACTGTCTTTTTCCACGCTTCACAGTATGTACGCATTTGACGGAAACGGTGCAGAGGAAACTGGAAAAGCTGCGGTAGAAATTGATAAGCAAATTGCATTGAAGTATGAGGGAAAGTTAACTGACAATAAAGTACAGCAGATGATGTCTGAGTTTAAGCCTACTCAAGATTTACATGGAATGAACGCAAAATACATTTATCAAAATGCTTTGCAGTCTTCTGTATTCTCCCATTTTGCTGATATAGATGGAAATTGGAACGGGTTAAGCGTAGCAGATGTATTTGGCGATAAAGAAATAAAAGTTGGGTATGTAAACGGTTGGCTTAGTACAAGCCAAAATATGGCGAAGATTTTTATTGTCCTTTCATTAGTAATTATTTTGCTAATTGCTCCTGTTTTCTCTGGCGAGTATGGTGGAGTGGATAACATTATTTTGACAAGTAAATACGGAAAGACAAAATGTGCCACAGCAAAAGTATTAGCAAGTTTACTTTCAGCCGTTTTCATAACGACTTTGGTTGTTATTTTCAATTTGCTTATTGCGGTTGCTATTTATGGAACAGAGGGGCTGGACTGCTCTATCCTTTTTGCTCCAATAGATTTTTTAGAAGGGTATATTCCGTTTAATATTACTTGCGGAACAGTATTAAAGTATCAAATCCTGTTGGCGTTTATGAGTGCAATCAGTGTAACAGGAATAGTTTTAATTCTGTCTGCTGTTTGTAAAAGTCAAATGATAGCGTTTGTAATTTCAGCAGCTATTCATGTGATACCGATAATGCTTCCTATCTCTGAAACAAGTGCATTATATCGAATTATTGTGCTGATGCCCCTTTTCTATTCACAGTATATTTCCATAATGTCTGTTGAACAAATGCACAATGGTATGCTTTATGCAGTATGGTCTATTCCTGTTGCGATTGCTTTAGTAGTAATAGGTTCAATCATTTCCCATAAGGCATTTTCAAAACATCAAGTAAGATAAGCTTTAAAATCAATATGAAGCAAGCCCATCAAATAAAAAAACGGTGCTTTGGTGGGCAGTATAAACACGCCCAGACGAAAATTCAACTTCCCTCCGAACCCATTTTCGAGTTTGGAGGAATTTTTTTATGCGATGGTCGAATATGACCGCAATGCTGCTCATCAGAAGCAGCTACTATTTACGGAGTGTCACAGTGGAGTGAAGATTATCTTTTAGAAAAAATCATCACTCACTCGTGGCACTCTTACATTTTACAAGTAGAGATTACATCTCTTGATTATAGATATGCTTACGCTTATTGCCGTAGAGGTCTTAGTACCTTTGCGGCTTTTTGTTTGTCGAAAAATGTCTTAACACAGAACAAGGCTACTTCTTGCGTTGGTTGTCGTTCTCCGCCTGCCAATCTGGATTTTCAAAAAAATTCAGATTGGAGGAAACAATATGGCATACAACAAAGCCAAAGAAGAAAAGAAATGGCGGCTCTGGAAAGAAGCCGAGGAAAAGCAGTTGCGAAACTTAGGCGTTAATGAGGACGATATAGAAAAACTCCGTATTCACGATTGGGCGATTTTTAATTCCGACAGACGGTATTATCAGCGAGTGCAGGATACAGGTACATATCTTGATGAACTTGCCGAAGATACTACGCAACCCGAAGTGAAGACGGTTGAGGATTTTCTGGACAGCATTGAAAATCAATGCCTATATCAAATCTTGATTAAGGTAGACAGGCTTACATTGCAGATTGCTTTGATGAAGATACAAGGATATTCAAGCCGTGAAATTGCGGTGTGTCTGAATATTACTGAAAAAGCTGTTTACAGACGAATGGACAGGCTCAAAGAAAAATTAAAAAAGTTTTTTGAGTAGAGGGGAAAATCGAATATTCCCACGGGCTACAGGGTGAGAGGACAAAAACCTCTTACCCTGTTTTCCTTTGTGTGGCGAAAACGGGGGGCGTTCCTTGACAAGAGAATACCCATTCGCCAAATACTTTCTCTTTGTGATTGTGATGAGCATAAGCGTGTGCAGCGGTACGCCAAGACCTGCCGACAGGCAGCGAGCGATTGAAAGGTGGTGAGCCAATCTTACCGACTCAAAAAATCGGGTAGCTCCCGATTTCGCCATAACCCACAAAGAGGATAATGATACTCCCGTCCAGTCACAGTCCGAGCGTGATAAAACCGTCGCAGGCAATGAGGGCGGCTCTGTCAGACCGACAGTTGGGGTGGAACTCCCGTGGTGTCAGTTCGCTGCTGACCGTTTGGCGACTTCCCATAGCATTTCGGGGTGTCGAGGACAAATTGAAATGCTCCTATCATATTCAGCCAAACGAAAGGCAGTCATAAGAACAGAGATTTTGTTTATACTCTCCCGACCTTAAATACTTCCTTTTGTTTGGCTGCCTACATAGGCAGAACATACCTGCCTAAATAAATCTGGGAGGTCAAACATAATGGAAAGAAAAATCAAGCGTGGAGATATTTACTACGCAAATCTAAATCCCGTTATCGGCTCGGAGCAAGGCGGAACAAGACCTGTACTTATCATTTCAAACGATGTCGGCAATAAGCATAGCCCTACGGTCATTGTCGCACCCATCACAAGCCGAATACACACTAAAGCAAAATTGCCGACACACACTTTAATCAATGATTTTGAAGGTTTGGATAAGAACTCAATCATTTTGCTTGAACAGGTAAGAACGATTGATAAGCAGCGACTAAAGCAGTATTTGGGAATGATACCAGACAATATAGTGGCAAGGGTTGATAAGGCTCTTGCCATTAGTGTTGCATTGGAGAAAACGAAGGCAACAGATGTGTAAAAGGGACGAGAACGATAAATTTGCACATTGGTAAAAATGCGGCTGTATTTCTATAATTTAGAGTACAGCCGCTTGTTTTATAGCGGAGGTACTCATTATGGGAAATGAAAACTATATCCAAAATTCAGAATTGCAAAATGAACAGATGAAAGATGAAAGCGAAGTATTTAATTCATTTATCAATGTTATGGTGCAGATAGTTGAAAAATACGGAAAGACAGTTTTGCAAGAATTGGATTGTGCTGCGTAAGCTACGCAGCCTTACATATCACATTTCCCTATAAAATTATGGAGGTGGTACGATGAACAGAGAAGGAAAGAAATGTGTCCTGTATCCGAGAGTAAGTACTGAAATGCAGGTGGACGGATATAGCCTTGAAGGGCAGAAGAATAGCCTGAAACGATTTGCTGACAGAGAGGAAATGGAGATTGTTGGTATATACGAAGATGCGGGTAAATCGGGAAAATCTATTGAGGGGAGACCTGCTTTTAAGAAGATGCTTTCCGATATAAAAAACGGATTGGAGATAGATTATATTCTGGTTTATAAACTTTCACGATTTGGAAGAAATGCGGCAGATATTCTAAATTCATTGGAGTTTGTACAGTCGTATGGAATAAATCTTATTTGTATTGAGGAAGGTATTGACTCATCACAGACAAGCGGAAAACTTTTAATTTCTGTATTATCTGCGGTTGCAGAAATTGAAAGAGAAAATATCATTGAACAGACAATGAACGGACGCAAAGAAAAAGCAAGACAGGGAGGTTGGAACGGCGGTTTTGCTCCGTATGGATATTATCTGAAAGACAATCAGCTCTTAATAGAAGAAACCGAAGCTGAAGCAATCCGAATTATATTTGATAAGTTTGCCAATTCAGACGTAGGGCTTGGCGGAGTAGCAAAATATCTTAATCTGCAAGGAATAAAAAAGATACCTCGTCAGAATGGAACGTTAGAAACATGGAGTAGCCATTTTATACGGTTGATATTAGACAATCCTGTTTATTGTGGAAAGATTGCTTATGGCAGAAGAACACGAGAAAAGGTAAAAGGTACAAAAAATGAATATAAGCAGGTTCATGCAGAGGATTACATTCTGGAAGATGGACAACATGAAGGCATTATCAGCGAGGAATTGTGGCAAAAGGTTCACGCAAAGCGTATGGCAACAGGAATTAAACAGCCATCCAAAATCGGTAAGGATAGGTCACACCTTTTGACGGGGATATTAAAGTGTCCCCTTTGTGGAAGTTCAATGTATACGAACAAACACGCTTGGACAAATAAAGACGGCACATACAAAGAGGTTTACTATTATATTTGTGGTAGAAATAAGCAGGAGCGAGGACATCATTGTGATTATAAAGCATCGCTAAGAAAAACAGATATTGAGCCACTTGTAATTGAAGCTGTTAAGGAATTGGTAAGCGATAAGTATTTTGCAAAAGAGATTGAAAAGCGTATTGGCGTACAGACCGATACAACAGCTATTGATAAGGAACTTGCCAATTACGAGAGTAAGCTGAAAGAAGTAGATTTGAATAAAGCCCGTCTGGAACGAGAGATTGATAATCTGCCTATTGATGCTCGTTTCAGAGAAAGGAAAATCCACGACATGACTTTAAGACTTGATGCCTTGTATGATACGATTGTAGAGTTGGAAGAACGGATTGAAGATGCAAAGCTGAGAAAAAGTTCTATCGAAATGGAAACAATCACTCTGGACAATATTTACAAGCTTATGCTGAATTTCGGAAAGCTTTATGATATAATAAGTGACGAGGAAAAGAAAAGCCTTATTACTTATCTTATAAAAGAAATTCAGATATATCCAAATGGGGAGTCAGGGCAGCCTTTGAAGTCGATAGAGTTTAATTTCCCAATATATCGGGATGGTCAAGAGGTAAGGCGGCTCTTGTGGGAAAAAGGTAATACCGTTGAGACGGTTGTCTTGTTGGGTAGGAAAAAATCCACCGAGGATATGGTATATGCGTATGTGGATTATGAGCCAGAAGATGATACGTATTTACAGGGCATGAAAGGCAATGCAACGTATCGGGAAATAAAGGAATGGATAAAGGCAGAATATGGAATGTCCGTATCTTCTCTTTATGTAGCACAGATAAAAGAGAAATGTGGCTTTGAGAAGCGTCAGAATTACAATATAGGCGAAAATAAAGCTCATGTGCCGAATTGTCCGCCTGAGAAGGAAAAGGTGATTTTAAAGGCGTTTAAACACTTTAGAATGATATAAGAGATAGTGAAAAAATATTTTGGGTCTTGATTTTCTGAAAAAACGATGTTATAGTATGGCTTGTAAAACAGAATATCGAATGCTGTAAATATCAATTTTATCAAATGAGATAAAATTTTGAGCCAGTTTCTCATAACGCTGAAAATAAAGAGAACTGGTGGCGGTTAGACTTGGATGGAAGATGCGTTTGCTTATATTCATGTTCTAATTGGGGTTGCGTGCATTGGCAACTTTTACAAGCCATAATTTTTTGAATTATTGGGGCGTATCGTATATTTACAAATGATACAAGAGTATCTTTGTGTATATATGATATGTCCTTTTTTGTTATCTTTTTAGGCATAGTGAAGAAGTCCTTGATGCTTTTGTATCAGGGATTTTGTTTACTGTGCCTTTTTGCTATACAAAGTTAAATAGCATGAGGACTATAAAGTGGATGATTCATGACGTAGGCTCAGGGGTAGTGAATGCCCTATGTGTGATTGAGTCGATAAAGGTGGTGGGAATATGCAAAATAGATAAAAAGAGAAGCAAAATACAATGGTAAAATGTGAAAAGATAACAAAAATATACACGTTCCTTATACGAAACAGTCAATAAGGATGGGGAGCAGTCAAAAAGAATCTGTGGCATACTGAAACTGTCAACAGACAAAAAATCTAGGAAAGGAGCTATCTATATGAACAATAATAACTTTCAATTTGGCAGAGAAGATTATTTAGATTTCTTATGTGCGAATTATTATGCTGTGCGTGAGTTTTGCTTAGATTATGACCTGATTTTGCCATTGTCGGAAGACCTTGGCTTTATCCGAAATTATCTGGATGATAACCTTCTGGAAGTTCTGGAATGTGTGTTCGGATGGAAGAATTTAAGAGAGATGGAAAGCGTACTTAGAAGCTATAACGAAAAATTAAAAAAGAAAGGATATTATAACTATGGCAAGAACAAAAGAAGATACAATTAATGAAGTAACATGTGCATATTTAGCACAATTAGATATTAAGAATTTACCGAGTCCTGAAGATATTAAAGCTGATATTTTAGACCAAATGAAATCCGCCTTTGACCTTGAAAATACTGTTAAGGAAAAGGCGGAAAAATGGAGAATCATGGACAGGTTAATTCCGGTACAGGTTGCCGCTATTACAGCAACTTTGTATCCTGTCATTTCCCTTGATATGACAAATGGTGCAGGGGAAAGTTCGAATGCAAATACCAGTCCGTTGGCTATTTACCAATACGATGGAGAAAATGAAGGCATTTATGTTGTTGATGAAAAAAATTTTGAGAACATTGGAAATCAATACTGCTATGGAATGAATGCCTATGAACAAAGAGAATATTTCCGGCATTTAAGAAGATTAGCACCTAGAAAACAACGGTGTAATAACAGAGATTTAGTCCCTGTAAATAACGGGATTTTTGATTATAGAACGAAACGCTTGATGCCATTTTCGCCGGAATATATTTTTACATCAAAATCCAGAGTGAATTACAATCCGCTTGCTCAAAATGTTACAATTCATAATCCAGATGATGGAACAGATTGGGATGTGGAAAGCTGGATGGCTGATTTATCTGATGACCCTGAAATTGTAAATGTTTTATGGCAAATCATGGGGGCGATTATCCGACCAAATGTTTCATGGGATAAATCTGCATGGTTTTATTCGGAATCTGGTTCCAATGGAAAAGGCAGTCTCTGTGCCTTATATAGAGCGGTATGTGGAAATGGAACATGTGTTTCTATTCCACTGTCAGATTTTAGTCAGGATTTCAAATTGGAACCATTGCTTCATGCTTCTGCAATTATTGTGGATGAAAATGATGTTGGTACATATATTGACAAGGCTGCAAATTTAAAAGCCGTAGTGACGCATGATGTATTATCTGTTAATAGAAAGCACCAAAGCGTGATTTCTGTACAGTTCAAAGGATTTATGGTGCAATGTTTGAACTCTATGCCGAAGGTAAAAGACCACTCAGACTCATTTTACAGAAGACAATTGTTCGTTCCGTTTACCAAATGTTTTACAGGGATAGAGCGTAGATATATTAAAGATGATTATATTCACAGAAAGGACGTTCTTGAATATGTTGTCTATAAAGTTTTAAATATGAACTATTATGAACTTGATACTCCAAAAGCGTGTCAGGATGCCTTGAATGAATACAAAGAATTCAATGACCCTGTACGCCAGTTCATGTCTGAAATCATGCATCAATTGGTCTGGGATGTGGTTCCATTTACATTCTTGTATGACCTCTACCGAGCGTGGTACGTTAAGAATGCTGGTGGAAAAGGAGAAGTGAAAGGTTCACAAACTTTTAAAAAAGAATTACTTATTCGATTGAAGGAATATCCTGATTGGATTTGTGAAGGAAAAGACAAAGTTTACAAGCCAAGTCAAAAGATGGATAAGGCAGAACCGCTGATTGCAGAATATGATTTACAGGAATGGATGAATCCTAATGCGATGGGAAGTCACGATATTGAAAAGCGGTGTCATCCTGCTTTCAAATCAGGATACAATGGTATTGTAAGAGTAACCCCATAAAGAATAATTGTTATATACAATATAGTGGTTTTCAGGGAAAGAATTACTCTTTCCCTGAAAGTCCGCTTGGGGACTGGTTTTTCGCATTTTACAGGAAAAAGCTGTAAAGAAAATTTTGAGAAGTCTTTACCCGTAACTACAGGTGTAGTAAGGGAAATCTATAAAAAGTAAAGAAGTAAAGAATATTTTTAAGTTAATAGTTAGAAAATATATTATAAAACAATACTTTCTGTATTATATTGTCAATTATATATTCTTGTAGGATAGATTTGTAAGAAAGTCTTTACTGCTTTACTTTTACACTTTTCCCCGTGTATATCAAGGTTTTAAGGTAAATACGGTTCTTTACCTTTTCTGTAAAAATCTTTACTGTATCAGATTTTCTAATGTACAAGCGGATTTTTGGTAAACATATTGATTTTGTATGAACGCTTACACATATTTTAAAAATCTGTCTTTGTCTGTAGAACCTGACATGCCCGTAGAAGCGGCTGGTGAGAAAGAGGATACAGAAGAGATTATCGTATCGAAAGATGCGTTAACGATTTCTGAAACGGAAAATCCAATTGATACGTTAAACACTATCATGTCCGATACTTCTGATTCAGAAGAAATCACGGTATCTCAAGACGGGAATGTGATTGCACTGATTGATACAGGTGTAGGAGAGTCTGCAAATGTGATTGACCGTGTATCTGTGATTGAGGAACCAGAAACGTCAACGGAACATGGTGATGCTATGTTACAGGCAATTGTAAGTCAAAATCCAGATGCGAAAATTTTATCTATCAGAGCCATGAATAGTAATGGTTTCGGAACGATTTCTTCTCTGGTAGCGGCAATGGAATATGCAATCAGCGAGAACGTGGATATGATTAACTTGTCCTTATATGCTCGTACAACACTTTCTACGTCTGTATTAAAATCCGAAATCCAGAAAGCAGTAGATGCCGGAATTACTGTTATCGGAGCTGCTGGTAATGATGGTGTAGACGTTGTGGACTATGTACCGGGTTCTGTAGAGTCTGCTTATATCATTGGTGCTGCAAAAGAAGACGGAAGTCGTTTAGAGACTTCAAACTTTGGTGCGACCGTAGATTATAATGTAGTAGCAGAATCTACATCTGAGGCAACCGCATTGTTTACTGGATATGTGTCTAAGAATGGACTGGATAAGGTTTCTGAGGTACTGAATCAGGGAATGATTTATGAGACAGGATTTGGTGGCTCAGGAGAAGATACAGTAGAAGGTAATGGAGAAAAACCGGATGTAAAGCCGATTGAGGATACAGGTGAAGTTTTTCCTGTTACTATTGATGTAAAGGGGAAAGCTGAAATTATCTTTTCCAATTTAGATGGGTCTTTTGTAAAGAAAATGTCTGCAACGGATGAAGTTATTACAGAAGATGTTCCAATGACAGGGTGTCAAGTAGAAGTATTAGCACCGATGTATACGAAATTAGATACAGTTTCTGTTACAGATAAGGAAGGAAAGAAAGTCTTGGATACTCCTGTTCCAGAAATAGAATCAGACGTTGTAGATGGAATCCGAAATATTTCTTTTGTATTAGATGCTATGCAAGAAATGAATATTTATGCGGAAACATCTGTTTCAGAAAATGACGTTCCGAGATTTGATATTGTATCAGAATCTTTGTATTTGGAAAGTGTACTTTGTGATGATAATTGTTTGGAAAACCATATTCGAAAAGGAATGGAGCCTACTTTAAATAAAGTGAATGTTGTTGCGGAGAAGGGTACAAACATTTATGATGGATTGTTGGCTATGAGTGATGAAGAAGGAATTCAGACTGCTGGTTTGAACGGTATGCCAGAAGTAGGACAGACTTATTCAGGTAGAGCTACGATTATCCGTGGTAATTATCCCAATGGAGCGAATGGCAGTGGAGCAAGTTGGAGTGTATCTTTTGGTAGTGGTATTTTACAAGATATGACCATTGATGGATTTTATTGTACTTGGCATGGTGCTGCGAATGAAGTTGCTGGTACAAGTGGTAATTATACTGCTAGATGTACATCTGTTGGAAATGGTACTGCAATGTTCACGATTGAATTTAAGAGAGATGGGTGGTATACGCCTACACCGGACCCAAGTCATCCGGGATGGTATTTTGGTTATCAGACCATTGGATTAACTGTGAAGTTGGATTTACCTAACGGTGGATTGAGTATCCAAAAGCAATCTAAGGATACCACAATTACAAATGGAAATTCGAACTACAGTTTAAAAGGTGCTGTGTATGGTATTTGGGATAACGCAAGCTGTTCAGGAAATCCGGTTACTTCAATTACCACAGATGATAAAGGTTATGCTGCTACAGGAGATACGGAACTGGGTGTTGGAACCTATTACGTCAAAGAAACGAAAGCGTCTCCGGGGTATGATTTAGACCCGAACACGTATACTTATACAGTAGTGGGTGGACAGACTGCTATTCAGAATAGGAAGACTTCCAGTGAGCCACCGAAGACAGGAGAAGGAGAACTGGAAAAAGTATCTAACCACAAACCGATTACAGATGGAAATAAATGCTATTCTCTTGCCGGAGCTGTATATGGAATCTGGAAAGATTCAAGTTGTACAGGTGCTCCTTGGAAACGTATGACTACGGATGAGAATGGACATGCAAAAGCTGATAAGCTGCCTTTTGGAACATATTATGTACAGGAGATAACTCCTTCAAAAGGGTTTGAGTTAGACCCTGAGATGTCAAACGGGAAGTATAAAACAATCAGCGTTACAGAAGCAAATCCGAAAGCAAAGATTACATCAAAAGAACCGCATTTGAATGACCCTATGGGTATTGAGATTACAAAGACTTGGAATGGACCAGAAACACCAACGATTCCACCGCTTGCCGGAACACAGTTTACAATTTGCTACTATGATGATTATTTTACAAAGAGTAATTTGCCAGATTATGATTCATATAACTCTACAGCAAAGCGTAAATGGGTGATTGAGGTTAAGTGGAATGAAAAGACAAAGAAATACATGGCTGGTTTGACGGAAGAGTATTTAGTAGATGAATTAAGTGATGATTTGTATTATTTTGGTGGTATGCCGGTTCTTCCACTTGGTACAATCTCTATCCAAGAAACAAAATCAGCTCCGGGTTATGACATTGATGGTAAGTTTACGGATGAACATGGAAATATCTTTTCTGCAAAGGAAAAATATGTTACACAGATTGTAGATAATAAGTCTGGTGTTGCCATTCATGGTGGTAATAAATACAAAGGTGAAAATAAACCACATCCCAATAAAATTCGTATTCGTAAAGTTGATGAGAACGGAAATCCGTTAGCTGGAGCCACATTTACCTTGATGAATAGTAAAGGTGAAATTGTTTCTACAAAGACTTCTGGCTCAGATGGATATGTGGTTTGGGAAGACTTGTATCCTGACCGATATACAGTAACAGAGATTAAAACGAAGGATGGCAAAAATCTTCTGAAAGACCCAATTGTGATTGAACTGCCAAGAAGAATTACAGACGAGGATATTAAGAAGTATAATATTGATAAGAGTAAACTTTCAGAGAAAGACCCTACGGAAGGAAAATATTTCTTATTTGATGTAGAATACGAAATTAGTAACCATGCGACATTCGAAGCTCCGAGCACAGGTGGATTTACAGATTTCATGACATTCTTACCATTGGTTGGTGGAATGGCTGGTCTGACGGGAGTTGGAGCAGTCGTTATGAAACGTAAGAGAAAAAAATAGTTAATATTTTTTCTTATTCTCGCTAGGATGGTACAGATTGAAATATCACAATTGGAAATAAAGAAGAGTTATGAAAGGGGCTGATAATAGCCCCTTTTCTTTATGAGTATCTTCATATATTATGAACATTTTTAATAAATATTATTGACTGTAGAATAATGATTTAGTATTATAGGAATAAAAGATGCTTAAAATGTAATGTAAAATATTATCATTTGGAAAAATAGCATATTATATAAAAAAGATGACTTTTTACTACAATGAGATGAAAGCAAGTGAATATTGCTTTGTTTGGATATTTGTGGAAGATAAAATATAGAAAGTACGGATACAATATATGGGAGATAGGAAAGAGTGTATTTATTCTTCGTCACAAGAAGCGTTTTGGAAAATTATGGTTCTTGTGTTTTCTTTTGGTATTAGTATTGTAGCTTCATTATTTGATGATAAATCGTGTTATATTGCAATTCTGGTTCAAGCTGTCAATAATATATATGATTTTTATCCAATGACCGATAATAGATTGTATACTAAAACTGTAAAAAAGGAATCAATGATAATATGTGTTTGTGCTTTGGTGGCAATCATATATTCTATATTAGCTTTGTTAGGTATGTATCAATGGATGAATCACATAATTTTTAAAATTTTAGGGATAATATTGGTTTCAATTTCAATATATGTAATATGGAGTGATTACAAAGTAAATATCGAAAAAGAGGATGGTGGTATAGATGGCTGAAAATTTAGTATTTATAACTGTATTTATTATTCTTTTTGCTTTTTTTGGTTTTTTATATAGTAAGTTTCGATTACATCAATATCGTAGAACCAAAAAAGAAAATAGTTTGAAATGGAAACATATTATTGATTCAAATAACTTTACAGCAGATACTTATTATGCAGGACGTTTGGCAAATTCAGATATGTCAATACAAAATATTACAAGTTATTTGAAGTTGACAAATGGTATAAATAAGGAATATTGTGGTAAATAATATGAATGAAAGACATCCAGATAGGGAAAGTTATTTATATATTTGTAATGAATTGATAGAAAAGGAAATTTGTAATTATTGTGATGTATACAAAGATTCTCTTGAGTTGATTCCAAATTGGAAAGAAGAAATATGGGATAAATATGTGCAGTTGAATAGGTATTGTAAAAATAATTATATGCAGGACCAAAGGGGGAAAATAGATAGGCATAAAGTAGTGGCTTGTTATATGATTGCGATTGCTTCTGTAAAACCTATGCGTTTTATTAAGAAACATGAGAAATACATCGCTGTCAATGAATCTTTGGCAATTACAGTAGGGCTTTCGATGTTAAGAGCATTCTTTTTGGCTATGGTTGATGAAAAAAAGAGCGGTGAAGAAAGAAAAATTTTAATTTCAAAATTCGATAAAGGTATTAAAGTGCCTGATAATAGTTTGGTCAATCATGGACAATATTTAGACAATTTTGCATCTGAATTGTATTTTGCTATTTCAGAAGGAAATATAAATATTTTATCTGTTGCACATGAGTTGTATTTATTGGAGGTTATTACGAGAATGACTTGATTCAAGTAAAGAAATGTGTTAAGCAAATGAACGGATATATTATTTGCTTTTTTATGTTGTGTGATTTGGCGTTGCGGATGCAACGCCTATTTTATTTGTAGTATTTCTATTTTGTAGAAAAAATATCCCCTACCCGAATTGGGTAGGGGAAGTGGCTGTTAAGCAACGAAGCAATTAGCGTTTACCGCAAATGCTACACTCATCGTATGCAGGACTGGTTTCTTCCCAGTGGGAACCAACAGCAATTTCGTCAGCATAATAGTTAGAGCAACCATCATTGAAGTCCATCATGGTATGTTCAAGAGCAGCTTGAGCTCCAGCAGGACCAGCACCGAAGTCCTTTCCGCATCCACCACAGAATGCGTGAACTTCATAATCAGTGACGTCGTGTCCTTGAGCATCATGATGAACCATGTTATGGTCTCCATAGGAACCAGTTTCTGTAATGGTCTTGCCACAAGAGCACTTCTTAGTTACAGTACCAGCATGAGAGCAATCTCCTTTGGTAGAGCTTACGACTTGATAGCTATGCACATGAGGTGCAGGCTTTTCAGGCTCAGAAGGCTTTTCGGCAGGTTTGTTATTACCATTGTGGTTGCCGTTATTGCCAGAGTTGCCACTGTTATTTCCATCAGATGGCTTAGAAGGCTTGTTCACAGAACCATTATGGTTGCCGTTATTACCAGTATTGCTGTTACCAGAGCCTGTATTTGGCTTGTTCACAGAACCACTGTTACTGTTACCAGCATTCCCACTGTTTCCAGTATTGGAACTGTTATCAGCAGAAGAGTTGTTGTTAGACTGATTCTCAGTCTCAGCTGTGCTGTCCTTATCGGCTTTGTCAGCAGAGTCAGTTTTCTTCTCAGTCTCAGACTGAGCCTCGTCCTTCTTGTCTGTATCTGCCTTATCAGCAGTCTCAGACTTCTTATCAGAGTCCTTTTCGACATCCTTGTCGACAGAAGCAGTGACAGAGTCACTATCTTTCATATAATCCTTGTGGTCAACTCCGTTGCCACATCCTGCAAGCATGACACCAGTCATGATGAATGCGATAGTCATCGCAATGATTTTCTTTGTGTTCTTCATAAGAACGACCTCCTTCAAATACGAAAATTTAGTCAATACGAATGTTCGATAAGCTATCGGATATCCTGTTTACATTTCAAAACAACACTTGTTAAGAATCATCTCCTTCACATACGAAAATGTAAACATTACGAATTTTATTTCAAAACGATATTCGTTAAGACTTCTTCATTGATATATCAATGTTTTTGATAGCTTATCTACTAATTCTCACACTCTCTCTCGCACATGCCCCTATAGGGGTATGTTTTATGGGCGTATCCGCCCCTTATATTTATTTAGTATTTGGTGTTGTATTTAGAAAAAAATATTCTCCTACCCGCTTTTTAGACGAGTAGTATTATAGAGAATAATCAAGAGACTCATCTTTTTCAGAAGGTGTTTCTAATAATTTTTCATATTGTTCTAAATCTGTTGTACGGTCACATCTTTGTGAATTAGAACTGAGATTATATTTGGCTTCCATTTCAGCAAGTTGTTTGTAATATGGGTCGTCTTTTAGTCGTATTTGTTGAATTTCTTGAATATTTATATCTTCCGGATTATTTGGTAAAGAAATTCCGATGATATTTTTGGGGGATAAATCCATATTTGCAAGAATTGGAATGTCCTCTTTACAATTAGGAATGATATGGTTTGTAATGGAACCTAACATTTTCATGCATTGTGGACCAGTTTGAAGTTTGCAATATTGTTCATTTAGAAAGCTACGCCCGGTTTTTCTTTGTGTGATATTATCATGTGTTTTTATATAGTTGCGAATTTTTTGTTCGTTTGTAATTATTTCTGCTGTTTTGCGTTTATCGGTCTCTATGTTTTCGGAGTTGTAGTAATTATATGGTGTATCTAAAGACCGTTGCATAGCTTCATCAAAGGCTTGGTATACTTCTGTTAGTGAGTGATATTTCTTGTTCGAAATATAATATTGTGTGCGATTGTTTTGGTGTTTTTCTAATTTATTCTGTATATAATTTAATAATAAGAGTTCACATTCTTGAGGTGAAAAGGTGGGCAGAGTTTTTACTAAAAACTGATAAGTTGTTTGTATACCTTGTTTTTCTGCATCAATTTCATGTGGCATATTTCGATAATTGTCAGGGTATAAATAAAAATCTTCATTGTAGCTGCAAACCATACGACTTAGAGCCATATATTTCTCTATTTCGGATGGTTGTTTTTGTTGGAAAAGTTGTGTTTGTTGCTGATAGTGTCTTTGTTCATGACAACCAGCAACAATACAACTTATGACATATTGAATGGGTATTAAATGAAATGGGAAACGGTTTGTGAGTTCTCTATTTCCGAGAGATATTGTATTTGGAATTTGGATAAAACCTTCTCCACAGTTAGCTTCGGAATCCCATGAAATATCTATTTGTGTAGAATCTTTGATGAATTTTTCGAAATTTCTTTTTAATGAATCAAATTGTCTTTTTGGTATTTTCGTTTTCATTGTATATCTCCTGTAATGCTTCTTTTCTCATTCGCAACCATGTTTCCTGAGACATGTTGATATCTAATGTGCATTCTCCCTTTAAATATCGTTTGATAATTTCTTTCATAGAACTTGAATTGTCATCAAACTCTAATTCAGCGTCATATTTTCCGGCTAATACAGAGTCTTTGAAATTTTCCCAATTTCCTTCTGGAAAATCAAAATCTTGCTCATGTAAATGGTGTTTTTCCAGCATGTTGATAATATCTTCGTTGGTTTCTTGTTCTTCCAGTTCTGGACCATAACCCATGCTGTAAAGTTTTTCTACAAACTGGTCAAATTTTTCTTGATTTATATTTTGGTTTTGATTTGACATATGAGTATCCTCCTTTTGATTGTATCATATTTTTTATCATGTGTTTCATAATGTTTAAATCTCCTTTGCGATTCTTTTGAATGTAGGGGGTATAGGTAGTATTTCTTTAAAAAATATTCTCCTACCCGTTTTTAGGCGAGTAGGAGAGGAAAGATTATTTTAGTAATCTTTTTTACCACACATTTTGCATTTATGTCCAACTAAGATGTCTTCGCCCGGAATCGTGACGGTTACTTCGTCAGCATAATAGTTAGAGCAACCATCATTGAAGTCCATCATGGTATGTTCAAGAGCAGCTTGAGCTCCTTCAGGACCCGGTCCGAAATCTTTTCCACATCCGCCACAGAATGCGTGTACTTCTGTTACTGTCTTATCTGGTCCCTTTTCCCAGATTTCTTCCCAGAGATGGTCGATTAAGCCGATTTCTTCGTATCTCTTTTCACCACAGTGTTCACAGGTATAAGTCTTCTCACCTTTTGTGATACATGTAGGCTGTTTCGTTACGACACCTTCATCCCAGTGATGCTCACCTGTAGCCGGAATAGAAACTTCATTTTCTTTATGGTCACAGCCCGGACGCTGGCATACCATAGCTTTTAAACCGGATTCACTACATGTAGGCTGTTTGAGAATCACTTCTTTTAAGTCATGACCAAGAGCAGGAGTCTTTTCTACTTTTGTATGACCACAATCGTTACATGTGTAAGTTACTTCACCTTGTTCGGTACAAGTAGCTTCTTTTGTTACAACACCGTCATTCCAGTTGTGGTTTTCACTTGCTGGAATCTTAACCGTTTCGGTTGCTGTACATCCTGTACGTGTACAGTGACGAGTCTTTTCGCCTTCCTGTCCACAGGTAGAATCTTTGATATCCCAGTCTGACCAAGCATGACCAAGAGCTGGAATCACTTCTGTTTTGGTATCACCACAAACCGTACATGTGAATAATCTTGAACCATCTTCGGTACAAGTAGGCTGTTTTGTGATTTCGCCTTCATTCCATTTATGCTCTGCAACAGGGGCGATAGGTCTTGTTTCTGTATGATAACATACGTCACAAGTACGTGTTTCTTCTCCGGCATTTCCGCAAGAAGGTTCTTTGGTAACAATCCATTCACCGAATTTGTGTTCTCCAGTAGCAGGAATCTCTACGTTTTCTTCTTTGTAATCACAACGAGAACATGTTACATTCTTGAGACCTGTTTCACCACAAGTAGGCTCTTTTACGATTTCCTCTTTGAGGTCATGTCCCAGAGCAGGAATCACTTTGGATTCTACCTCTGTACAACCTTCGTTTGTGCAATGTCTTTCTTCCAGACCTTCTGTTTCACAAGTTGCAGGAGTTTTGACTTCCCATTCTGACCAAGCATGACCTGTAGCAGTAATGACTTCTGTTTTGGCATCACCACAAACCGTACATGTGAATGTCTTGATTCCATCTTCTGTACAAGTAGGCTGTTTACTAACTTCGCCTTCATTCCATGTGTGGTCTGCTTTCGGAAGAACTTCTTTCTTCACATCACCACAGTTAGCACAAGTCTGTGTTCTTAAACCTTCTTCGGTACAAGTAGCTTCTTTGACGATAACCCAGTCACCGTAAGCGTGGTTGCCTGTTGCAGGAATTTCTGTTACTTTGTTGAAACCGCAACGGGAACATGTGATTTCTTTTGAACCAGCAGTACCGCAAGTAGGTTCTGTGATAACCGTTTCTTTGAGGTCATGTCCGAGAGCAGGAATCTTTCTGATTTCTTTCTTGTTGCAATCTGTGTCTGTACAGAATCTTTCTTTAAGACCTGTCTTTTCACAGGTAGCTGGTTTCTTTACCTGCCAGTCACCGAATGTATGAACATGCTGTGGCTTTTCTGGTTTTTCAGGTTTGTCCGGATTTTCCGGTTTTTCCGGTCTGTTTGGAACAGATGGGTTCTGATTTCCAGAGTTCTCTGGTTTACTTGGCTTACTTGGTTTGTTCGGTTTGTTCTCAGGTTTTACAACTGGTTTTGTTGTGCTGCTGTTTCCGGCAACTGTTTTTCCATTTGCAACCCAAACTCCTTTTTCAGAGAGTTCGTTTACGACTTTCTTGTCGCCAACGGTTACCAGAACGTCTTTCTTTACGACATGGTCTTTGGCATCTGTGATGGTGTAAGTGAGAACATATTTTCCGTCTGTCCCAACTTTGACTTTAGAGTCATCGTATTTCACAGATTTGATTTCTTTGGAATCAAATTTCACAGAGAAATCAGGATTGGATGTTTTGTTTGAAAGTACCCAGTCGTTTAAGTCTGCGTAAGCTAAGACTTTATCATCAATGTCAAAGATAACGTTACATTTGTCATCTTTGATGCTGACCTCTGCTAAGAAGAATCCTGTTTTGCTGAATGTGATTTCGTCATCTTTGACGGTCATCACATCTTTGATGTCATTCTCAGATTCTACGAACTCATTTTTCTCTTCGTCAAAGACGAGTTCGGATTTGAGTGTGATGCTGACATCTTTTGCTGTTAAGCTGTCTTTCTTGATGGCATCTGCTGTACAGAGTTTCTGTAAGATAGTTTTTGTGATGTCCTGTTCGACTGTGGAACCGAAGTAAAGGGTTCTGTCGGATTGAACAGTAGATTCTACAATTTCGCCTTGCTCGTTAATGATGGAAATGGGGTCTGGGTTTAAGCTCTTTGCCCATGTGACGGTTGAAATGCAAAGGGCAGTGCCAACCACAAGTGCAAGAGCCGCTAATAATGCTCTGACTTGTTTGAGTTTCATAATGATTGTCTCCTTTCTTTTTGTAAGATGTTTGCATACCCGTAATATCGGGAACATACATTATATTATACCCGATATGTCGGGGATTTCAAGAGGGTAGGGCTGTAATTTATACTCTACTTATAAAAGGAGAGTGCCTATGATTGATTACAGCCCATTATGGGAAACCATGAAAGAAAAAAATGTATCAACTTATGCTCTGATTCGTGATTATAACTTTTCTAAAGGGACATTGGATTCTCTAAAGCAGAACCGTAATGTTACGCTTAACACAATCGAAATGCTATGCAAAATTTTGCAAGTACCGATTGAGAAAGTTGTTAGAATCATATATGATGATACAGATTTGGGAGAATAGCCTTTGTTTTATCGTTGAGTGATAGGACAAAGGCTATTTTTTCTTATTCTTTCAGAAGTTCCGTAAAAAGTTGAAACGCTTGTTTGAAGGCAGCAATAAAGGCTTGCCGCTCTACACTTCTTACATAAGGAAGTAAATAAGGAATATAAAATGTGTTTGAAAAATATTCTTTTTGTTGGTCTTCGGTCATATCCTCTCCCGGTGGTACAGGAAAATGAAGTGCCATTTCATCAAGTTTTTCTAATACATCTTCGTTATCGGGTGTCTGATTGCTCCAGGTTTCATAGATTTCTTGTAATGTCATGTTTAAAATCCTCCTTTTCATTTTTGCACCCGTAATTTTTTTACACTATGAGCATGAGAAGAACATCCGGGAAAAGGAAAACTATGTAACATGCTATGGTCATACTATGGGAATTTTATGTGACATGGTTTGGTCATAACATGGAGCATAGAATAGGAAAATCATGTGATATATTATGGGAAAGGTATATACCCATTTATGTAACATGATTTTTTCAATTTTACAGCGTGGAGATGGAAAATTGATTCTCACCGGAGAGGTGAGAAAAGGGAGTCAAGAGGGGCGAAGCCTCTTTTGCAAAATATAACGAGAAAGAGCATAGCGGTCGTTGTATTTTGCTACAACCATGCGGAGAGATAGATTGAAAAGGGAAAAGAGATACACTATCGGGGAAACAGAAACACTTCTGACAGAGAAGACGAAAAGACGGAAAGAAAATACAGTAAAACATACGCAAAGAAGATATATTAAGGAAGAAATAGCCAACGGGACAATTTGTCCCGTAGAAATCACACTAAAAAGATTGACAAAAATTTAACAAAGTTATATAATATATATAACGGATAGAACAAAAGGGAGGTGAAGAAAATCGGATATTTATCGTTTGATGCAAGTGTGAAGATACACGAATCAGGGCGTTATGCGAGTACAAAAACGAGTAAAACGGGATATGGTGGCATCGAAGGATATATCCGTCATATCGACCGGGAGACTGATAGACGAAATGGTTGTGAGGTAAATCATACAAACTTGGATATCAATGCTGAATTAACACTAGAAAATGAATCTTTCTTTAGAAATGAATTAGGGTTATGGGAGAAAACACAGCAATCAAAAGATATGTCGGGTGCAGTGAAAAGGCGAATCCAATACGCAAAAGAGCATGGAGCCAGAATCGCAAAAGTTGGGAAAAATGATACAGTGATTGCCCGTCCAATCGTTATACAGATGGATACAGAGATGATAGAGAACCATAGAGATTATTGGTACTGGGATGTAATAGAAATTTTAGAGGGAATGTTTGGAGAAAATAATATTGTAGGGTTCTCGATACATAGGGATGAAACTAACGTTCATGTTCATGTGATTTTTGTTCCATGTATGGAGAAAAAGAAAGACAATGGAAAAGTCAAATGTGCTATCTCACAAACGAAATTTTTCAGAAATCCAAAAGAACTTGCAGGGATGCATCGAAAAATGAGAAAGGCATTGAATGAAAAAGGGTACGATATCCAACAGGAAAATAAGCCAATCGAGCAACAGTTGGCAGGGTATTATGATAAAAATGGGGAATGGCACCAGCAGGGATTGACCCCAGACCAATTAAAGGAACTTAGTCAAAGAAAAGAACAGTTACAGAAGGAGGAAGAAAAATTGAGAATTGAACAATACAAAGTTGATGAACTTGCGAGATTAATGAAAGAAGTTCAGGAAAAGGCAGTGGAAACACACGAACAGCTTGCTGATAACATGAGAGTCTTTGAGTGCCAGCAGGCAGACTTTGAACAGGAAAAAGCAAATCTGCAAACTCAGATGAAAGCTCTGGTTGAAGAGAGAAATGCGGTTAAAAAAATGCGGGCTGATGCAGACGGGATGCTCCAAAAGTCCTATAAAGTTGCAGATATTTGCCGCTCTGTTTTACAGCAGGAAAATATGATGGAGGATGATTTTCTGGATTTCTTAGACAGGGAGAGCCAGCGGAGAAATAAGCCAGTCAGACAGACTTTTGAGAATCTTTATAAGAAATTTGATATGGAGCGTAGGGCGAAGTTAAGTCCTTACGCAAACGAACTGGATGAGTTAAGCGAAAATAGGGAGAAAGCAAGACGGGCAAGGGAATTACAGCAGATGCAGGAAATGTTATCCATGCACGATACAGAGCCTAGAGAAATGCCAATAAGCCCTTTCTTTTAAGGTTTTAAAGTTCATATAGATGTTTTTAGGATTCAGGGAAAGATTTATTCTTTCCCTGAAAGTCCGCTTGGGGACTGGATTTTCGCATTTTACAGGAAAAAGTGGTAAAGAAAATTTACGGAAGTCTTTACCCGTAACTACAGTCGTAGTAAGGGAAATTTATAAAAAGTAAAGAAGTAAAGAATATTTTTAAGTTAATAGTTAGAAAATATAATATAAATCAATACTTTATGTATTATATTGTCTTAAATATATTCTTGTAGGATAGAATTATAAAAAAGTCTTTACTTCTTTACTTTTACACTTTTCCCAGTGTACATCAGGGTTTTACGGTAAATATGGGTCTTTACCTTTTTCTGTAAAATCTTTACCCTTTCAGATTTCCTAGTGTACAAGCGGATTTTCAGGTAAAGTATTTTTCTTGTATGGAAAAAATAAAACCGACACTCTTTTGGAATGTCGGTTTTATCAATTCTGTATCAGTTCTTATTATTTTTCAAAATATTTATTTACACCAATAATAATCTGGTCGGCTGTTTTCTGTATGACGGTCATGGATTCTTTCAGAATATCCTGAAATCCAGTACCGACCCAGCCTACAATGTACGGAAAAGAGTAATCTTCACTGTCAAATCCATAATGTTTACAGACAATGTAAGCGACAGATTCGGCTTCTAATTCCTTTTGTTTACGGTCTTTCTTACATTCTTGTAGCTTTTCCTTCGTATGTAACATAGCGTGAGCAATTTCATGTACCAAAGTTTTTACGCTTTGTCTTTCCGTCATTCCATCCTGTATCACAATGATTTTCTCTGCATCACTGTAATATCCCCTTGCATCCCCATCGAACAATCGGAAATCCACAGGAACAGGAGAAATAGACTGGAACGCATGAAGGAAATCTTTGTAATTCTCAACGCGTCCCTGTAAATCCTCCACTCCGATTGTGACAGGTTCCATGTCTGGAATCTGATAGGTAGAGGAAATATCAAAGACAGATGCAGATTTGAAGCCGATACGCTCTTCTTCCTCATCTTCTTCGTTTTTCTTCTTGTATTTCACAGGAGAAATGATGCGTATTGCTTTTTCGCCCTTCCTCACCTGCCGATGGAAATTATTACGCCAGCTTGTATATCCGGCAACATAAGATGCATGAGGGCATTGCAGAGCAATCAACAGGCAGTTATTTGCACTATAATTATGGAACAGGCTCATAACATGCAATAGGTCGCGATATTTTTCAGAGGTGGCATATTTTTCTAATCCTGTCTGTAAGAGTTCTGTTAATTCTTCCATGTATTTATTCATAATCTCTTTTCTCCTTTATTCGGTGTAATAAATGGTTGATAAGATTCCAGTTTTGTAACATAAATGGTATATGTTGTCTGATAGACGGTCTTCTGGTTCTACTGTATTCTGATTGATTTGGTGTACCATTTGTGTCAGTTCTCTTGTGGAAATTCCGCATTGTTTTGCAGGAACAATAAGAAGTTCGTGTTTTGACGATGGGAAAATGAATATATCGCATTTCAGAGTTTCCACTACATCATGTACAATGCTTTTTACACAGAACGCACCGGCTCCGTAGAACTTTTGCTTATTCGTCAGAACATATATTGGGAACATACCATTTTCTAATTCAGCTGGAAGACCGAGCATTTCACTTAATGTTTGGAATTGATATTCGTAATGATTTGTATTGATTGCATGGATTAGTTCCTCAATCGTAATACAATAGGTTTCCAACAGTTGTTTAGTGACTACTCCGATTTTGGTATCAGACAAATTAAAACGGAATCCCATTTCAATATCTTCCATACCCTGCATACGGACAGATACAGCATCAGAATGTAATTGTGGATGAAGAATAGGATAAATGTTTGCTAATAAAGTTGTTTTGCTCATTTCTGTAAGTTTCATAGTGAATCCTCCTTGTAAAGAAAATTATATAATCATAGATTCACCCGATGCCGCCTTGCGGCATTTTATATTTTGAAAGATATTGATAAATGAAAGAAAACGCTATATAATAAAAGCACGTTATATAATTTACGATGAAAGTGGGTAGGAAAATGGCAAAAAAACTAAGGTGTTATCTATACACAAGGGTATCCACAGGGATACAGGTAGATGGCTATTCTCTGGAAGCTCAAAAGGAGCGATTAGAGAAAGAAGCCATACACAGGGGCATGAAAGTGGTCGGGACGTACAGTGATGAAGGTAAATCAGGAAAAAACGTGACTGGAAGACCAGAGTTCCAGCGGATGCTTGCAGATATTCAATCTGGAAAAGATGAAGTGGATTATGTGCTGGTCTTTAAACTTTCACGATTCGGGCGAAATGCAGCAGATACGTTAAATAGTTTGCAATTCATGGAAGATTATGGAGTGAATCTGTATTGTGTGGAAGATAACATTGATAGTGCCGGAGCTGCTGGAAAGTTGATGATTTCCGTAGTGGCTGCGGTAGCAGAGATTGAACGTGAAAATATCCATGAGCAGACGATGGCTGGGCGTAGGCAGAAAGCCCGTGATGGTAGATGGAATGGTGGTTTTGCTCCGTATGGTTATACATTAGTACCTCGTGACGGGGAACGAGGGAAAGTGCTTGAGATAAACGAAAAAGAAGCGGAGCTGGTTCGGATTATCTTTGATAAATTTGCCAATACGGATATGGGATGTAACTCTGTGGCAAAATGGCTAAATGACCATGGTTATACAAAAGAAGTACGCCAGAATGGAACACTATCTACGATTAGCTCTAATTTTGTGAAACTGGTATTAGATAATCCTGTGTACATGGGAAAAATCGCATACGGACGACGAAAGACCGAGAAAATCGAAGGAAAACGCAATGAATATCATGTGGTAAAACAGGCAGAAGATGCCTATGAGCTGTATCAGGGAATACATGAAGCTATTGTATCCGAGGAATTATGGCAGAAAGCCCATGCAAAACGGCTGGTAACAGGCGTGAAGTATGATAAAGTCCATGATACAGGGCATTGTCATATCCTATCGGGCTTGTTGCGATGTCCAGAGTGCGGAGCGAAGATGTATGGGGTAGTCAATCGCAAGAAAAAGGCTGGTTCCGATGATTTTTACAAGGATATGTGGTATTATAAGTGTAAAAATCGTATCAAGGTGGAAGGACATTTTTGTACCTACAAAACCCATATCCGACAGGATATTGTCAATGCAGAGGTTATCAGCATTGTAAAATATGCTTTGAATGATGAAGAATTTAAACGTAGGATTGCACAACGGGCTGGTGGAAAGGAAGACGGTTCTCTGGATGAGTTGATGGCAGAGAAAGTACGTCTGGAAGATACGAAGAAGAAGCTGGAAATCCGAAAAAAGAAAATGTTGGATAAAATCGGAAACATGGATGTGGATGATGAATTATATGATACTCTTTTTGAGGATTATATGGGTGTTGTACGGGAATTGACCGAAAAGCTGGCAAAGTTGGATGCAGATTTACTGCGAAATAACATTGCCATTGAGAATATGCAAAAACAGACCTTTACTGCTGAACAGTATTATGAATTGCTGGATGCAATCGTGCGATACATGGAAGAAATTCCAGAGAATCGAATAAAACAGTTGATGGGACTTGTACTGGATAAAGTAGAGCTATTCCCAAAACGACAGGCAAACGGTCGATGGGTACGAAATGTCCGTTTTAAAGTGCCGTTAGACGTAGATGGAACCTTTTATGATAGCATTGGTTTCCATGGGGATGGAGAAGAAAAAGGCGAGGGAGATGATTCTGTTTATTTCCTACCCAATGAGATGCACGACGAGACGGTAGTTCTTTTGTCCCAACAAAAACCAGATGATACGATAGAGATCGACTTAGACTTAGACGAACTGGATGCAACCAGTGCTGAGTTGAAAGCAACCTATCAGGAAATTAAAGATTATGTGCTGAAAGAATTTGGCTTGAAGGTTTCAAGTTTATATATTTCTCAGGTAAAACGCAAATGTGGAATTGAAGTGGGAGAAAATTATAACCTTCCAAAATCAGAAAATGCAAGAGTGCCACAATGCCCGAAAGAGAAGGAAGAAGCTATCAAGGCTGCCCTGAAATATTTTGCGATGATTTAAGGAAATCGCTGATTTCAAGGAGGAGTAACACATGAAAAGCACATTTGAAAAAATGGGTGGAACCTACACACTTGGTGCGGACGGAATTTACTATCCGAATCTTGTCAGTACAGATGAAGAACCGCATTATGGGAAATATGGAATAATGCGGAAAACGTATCTGAAAGAGTATCGTCCGGCAATGTATTCGCTGTATATGTTGGAAGACAGACTGACAGAACATCTGAATGCTGTGGACGACGAAACACAGGAGAAGATGGATATTCTGGTACGTCAGATGATGAAGAGGCAAGGTATTACAGAAGAAATGAAAGCCCGTGACCAGGTGGCTTGGGTAGGAATGGTAAATAATATCCGAAATGCGGCGGAAGAGATTGTGTTGAAAGAATTGATTTACAGGTAAACAAAGAGCTGAACAGGTAGGACGAAAACTCCTATTTGTTCAGCTCTTTGTGTTTGTACGGGTTCAAAGAAGAATCGAATTACAATTCTATATCATGTGATTTTTTCTTAGTCCGGACAGGCTGATTTCGTCGCATCGCTTGTTTTCTCTGATATTCAAGTTCCCAGGCACGATGGGAGAAAACATCAGGATCTTCAACATTGAGATAATCTACTTCATTAGTTGCAATATCACGATAGTGATAGTCATAATATTCACCAAAAGTACCTTTGAGTTGCTCAATCAGTTTATCTCGGAAAGTAGGGCGTATCTGGATTCTGGCATCCAGTAATTCTGTATATTGCTCTGGTTTAGGACGGAATTTTTCCTCTTGGAAAGCTACAGCATCTTTTTCAAGCTGCTCTTTGAGAGCCATATCTTGAGAATCGAGAATATCCAGATTCTTATCCATCTGGTTATATTTATTGGAAAGGCTCGTCATATCTTTATCTGTGGAACATTCAGCCTGAAACAGCAGCTGTTCTTTGGCAGATTTCAGTTCCTCGATTTCTTCTGTTATGGTTGTAAGCTGCTGATTTAACTTGATATGCTGCAAAGGATTCAGAATACTGGTTTTATTTTTTTGCACATGTAGTTCTTTCTTTTCAGTAACTTTTGCTTTGAGTTTTTTCTTAATGGTATCATATTGATTCAGGATAGGACGAAAGTGCTGCATCCAGTCATGGATCACTTCTTTTTGCATCTCATTATGAAGTAAATGATATTGTGTAAAAATCATATGATTGCGGATTTCTTCCAATGTTTCTGCAATTACCGGAATAGACTTTTCTACAGCTTGCGCCAATTTTTTTATCTGTGCTTTTAATTCCCGTAGTATTCTGTTATCCGCACGAATCTGACGGTTGATTTCACACCGGTCAGCTATCATGCCTTTCTTTTCCATATTCTGGGCAATGTAGCCTTCGTGGATGGTTGGCTGTTCAGTGATTCCCTGAGCTGCAAAACTGCGGTGATCAATGGCGGCATTTATCTGATTAAGGGCAAGCATTTTATTTACGGCATTTGCCCAGTTTGCTCTCCAGAGGCAGAGCTGTTCCTCACTGTTCCATTGTTCGGAAATCGGGTTTTGTCTGCCATACCGGGTGCTTTTTGGATGTTTGTCGATACGTTCATAACCTTTCTCCTGTGCTGCCGAGGGAGTTAGATATACTTTCTTTTTCCCTGCTTTATAACGATACTGTTTTTCCCAGCCCTCTTTCTGAGCATCCTTAAATTCAGAAGCAGTAAATCCCTTTTCTTCCCCGTCTTTTACACAAAGGTATTCTTTTTCTGTTTTGTATTGCCATGTTCCGTTTTCGTTTAATGGACGGACAGTAAGTAGAATGTGTGCATGGGGATTGTGACCATCTGTATCGTGAATGGCGAAATCGGCACACATTCCCATATCTACAAAATTCTTTTGGATAAAATTCTGAAGAAGAGAAAGATTGCTGTCTTTATCCAACTCAATAGGGAGTGCGACAACAAATTCTCTTGCCAGTCGGCTGTCTTTTGTTTTTTCAGCAGCTTCTACAGCATTCCAGAGTTGTTCCCGGTTTTTCCATTCAGGCGGAGCCATAGGGGGAAGCATTACTTCCTGATAGATCAGTCCATGTTTTCGGGTGTAGTCATGCTGGATGCCATCGTAATCATTGTACATGCGGCTACAGCTCATATAAGCAGATGCAACGACAGCAGACCGCCCGGAACCACGGCTGACGACCTTGGCTTGCATATGATAAATTGCCATATCTGGCACCCCCTTTCGATGTTGCCTGCAACAGCGGATAGCCCTCGGCAGAGCGCACGGGCCCCGTAGGGGATACCACCGCCCGATTTATCGGGTGGTGAGTAAGTGCGCCCTTCGGGAGTAGAACTTGTGTATTTACATTCCTCTTAGCCGGAGCATCAGCTCCCGCTTTAGGGTATCTAAATCCATTTCTTTAATATGTGGAGCAATGCTTTCCAGAATCGCTCCTTCTTGAATCAATCTGCGTGTTCTGGCATTACGTTCCTTTTTACGGTTTCTTGCTTCGATTTCTTCCAGTCTGTGTTTTGCCTGTAAAAGCACTTTTTCTTCTGGTGTCATAATTCTTTTATTTGCCATATCTGGCACCTCCTTTTTATGCCCGTATCCGGGCGATTTAGTTTTAAAATCTTGTGGTTTAGTACTATAGTTTTAGATAACTGACAGTGGCATGTCTCTGGTGATAAATAAGAAAAGAAAGTAGTACTACTGTCAGTGAAAAATAGTTATTGTGCGATGCTGCTTTGTTTCAACTCTGGTTTGAAGTGTGATTATCTAACAGAATTTTTTTCGTTTTTTTTAAATTAGCTGTTGCATTGTCTTGACGGATATTCCGGTTATTGATACGGATGGGAACACATCTCTCCAGAATCCGGTCATAAATTCGCTTGTGTGCGATATCAGCGGCGTTCTTCAGCTCTGATAAAGTGAGATTGGTTGTTATAATCAGGGGCTTTTTACTGCGGTAACGGCTGTCAATCACATTGAAAACCTGTTCCAGTGCAAAGTCAGAGTTCCGTTCAATTCCGAGGTCATCAATGATCAGAAGGCTGTAGCGGTTTAAGCTGTGGATGAACTGATTCCTGTCTTCAAAATGCATTCCGGTAAGGGTATTAAGAATCCGGGAAAAGTTGGTCATCAGTACCGGGATGCCTTTTTCCAGAAGGGCATTGGCAATGCAACCTGCAAAGAAAGATTTTCCAGTACCGACATCGCCCCAGATGAGAAGTCCGGAAGCGTTTGCTTTCATCTCTTCCCAGTTACTTACATAATTGTGTGCAAGTTTCATTTCCGGATTGATGCCGTTATCTTTGGCAAAGGTGTAGTCATAAAGTGATTTGTCCTGTAAGCCACTGGTTTTGAGATGCTCTATTTCCATTTGCTTTTCATGAAGTTTTCTCTGGGCTTCCTCCTGTTCAAAGATCTTCTGCTGGCACTTACAGCGGATGGAAGGAATAAGAACCTTTCCCTGTAATTCATGCCTGCACTGTCTTGGCGTATTGCATTTGGAACAGTAGATCAGGTGATCTGTTTCGTTAAAATATTCATCAGACTGAAGCTCTCTGTTTGGTGTGATAGCTGTTGGTTTTTCTGTAAATGTTGTCATAATGTTTCGTATTCCTCACTTTCATAATTTCGTTGCCGGGAAACAGGATGATCCTGTCTTGCCCAACGGATGATGGTAGCTGCATGGTTTTGGTATTGCTTTCCGGTAGAAGCCATATAACCGGATAAGCGTTCCATATAGTCCTGCCAGTCAGGGATTGTCTGCCGGATATCTTCCAGCTCCGTCTCTGACAGAAAAACATTTTGAAATGTTCCATAGGGTGAGCGTGGCTCTTTACTCCCTCTTATTGTTAAATGGTTCTTTTTTATCTCTTTCTTATTACTGGACAGTTTTCTGTCTGTATCAGGGAAAGAATCCTGTCTGTCAATAGGACAGTTTTCTGTCTGTCTTGAGGAGAGAATTCTGTCTGTATTGCTGAGGGTTTCTTTCGGGATTTTTACATAGATCCGATTAGGGTGTCCGGGTCCCTGCCGTTTTCGGAAGATAAGCTCTTGTTTTTCCAGTACTGCCAGAGCAGTTTTTACCGTCATCTGGCTTTTGTGGAGAACTTCTGCCAGTGCTTCAATCGTAAAGTAGAGGAACACATGACCATTTGTATCTGACCAGCCCTCATTTTTCTGGGAAAGCCTTGCACGGTCGAGCAGGATCATATAAAGCATTTTGGCAGTTTCGTTTATTTCCATGTCCAGAAGAAAACGGGGAAACATCATATAAGATGGCAGGCTTGTGTCTGCTGTCAGAAAGTCCGTCATGTGTTCACCTCCAATCACAATGGTTTATTCTTCAAGGAAATCCCAGTCTATATCACGATCCGGCTGTTCTTTTTTAGGAGCTGGAAAGGGCACCCTGATGGGGGATTCCCTTTCCAACATGCCTGCAGTCAGCCCGGACAGAAAAATCGGCAATGACTGTTTCAGGCTGTGTTCCACTGCTTCTACAATCTGTTTCACAAAAAGTTCTTCCCGTTCCCTTGTTTCCAGATAGGGATCAGCCTGAGTGCGGTAGTAGCGGTCAAAATAATCGACCAGTGCAAGGGAGATTACCTGGCTGTAAGATTTAAAATTCTGTCTGTCCATCGTCTGTAAATATTCCCAGGCTTTCCGCTGCTGGTCTTTGTCCAGATTAAATCGCAGGTTTGTGTTGCGGATATGGTTCTGCATGGCTTATCCCCTCCTTTTCAGGCTCATATAAGCCAGAGCTTCATAACCTTTGGCAGTGGCACAGATATCATCAAGGATGCTAACTCGTGATTTGTCATACGCTCCAAAGTTACGGATCAGGCATCCACCGCCTCCGACCACATACAGGCGCATCAGGTCAGGATTGTATTCATATTTGCGGAGTGTGGCAAAAATATCTGTGACATACTGTCTGGCAACAGCAGTAATACAATCCAGATAAGGCGCTGAAATGTCAGCGGTTCCAAAACGTAGAATCTGCTCTACGGTGGATTCCTCAATCTTTACTCCGAATTTGTCCAGAACAGCGTTTTTAGCGGCAATCATACATTGGTTTACGCCGAACTTTTCTGTCCAGCACCGACTTTCCTGAGCTTTCTTATTATTGATATACAGAATGTTCATGGTTCCGTTTCCGATATCTGCAAGAAGATTTGTCCCCTTGAAATCTCCAAGTCGGTTTACGATAGCCGGATATCCCTGTGGGTAAAGGCTGCATCCCACAAAACGGAGATGATACTCTTTGCTGTTAAATCGGTAATGGACTTCTGGATTCTGGAGCAGATAAGAACGGAAATCTTCTCTCTGGTTTCTGATCCATGTCAGAGGAAGCCCAGCAGCCAGGTGAACGTCTGCTTCACGGATAGAAAAGACATTCAGTTCCCTTGCAATCGCCATGAGAGTCAGAAGATAATATTCTTCGTCCATAGCTTTATCCGGGATAAATTCTTTGTGTCCTTCGCCAATCCGGTAGTAAATGCCGTTATATTCCAGAATATTCCCGGTGAAGATGGGTTCTGTTTCATAGGCTTTGATTCCGGTTGGTGTGACGGTGTTTGCTGTTTTCATGTTGCCGTAGCCGTGATCTACAGCAATGATTTTTGTGTTTCTAAGTTCTCGCATAAAAAATACCTCCGTTTTCGTATTGATTGATTCAGCAGGTTGTACCGGTGTGGTACTGCTTTGCTGTGAGATAAGCATACGAAAGTTGGAGGTAAAAGACATTGAGGGGAAATTGAACTGGAATTGAGAAAAAAGCAGATAATAAAAATATTTTTCAATTTAATTATGTAACTATTTTTATTGAGTGTATTAAAATGAAATGCTATAATATGAAAAATGCGTTACTATGAAAAACAGATGTTGAATGTACCAAGAAATAATGATGCTTGATTAGGCAGGAGAGAAAAATGTACCATATTTATGTAGTAGATGATGATTTGACGGTTCAAAGAGAATTGAAGGTATTGCTTGAAAATCAAGGATATAGGACAACAATTGCCAAAAAGTTTACGTCTATTCCAGAAGAAATAGAAGATGTTAAACCAGATTTGATTTTATTAGATATTTCGTTACCGTCTGTAGATGGGATTATGTTGTGTTCACAAATACGTATGTTATCAGAGGTTCCCATTATCTTTGTTACTTCACAAAATTCATCGGCAGCTGAATTAGAATGTATGTTGAGTGGAGGAGATGATTTTATTGAGAAACCATATCGACCGGCAGTGCTATTGGCCCATATTTCAGCAGTACTGAGAAGGACTACAAAAAGGAGTGAGAATATACTTTCGTTTGAGGATTTAGAGTTGGATGTAGTCGCTGCGAAGTTGAAACATTACCAGAAGGTAGTGGAGTTATCAAAAAATGAATTGCATATTCTACGTTATTTCTTTGAGCATAAAGGCGAAGTTGTATCAAGGGAGGATTTGATGAATGATTTGTGGGATAATGAGAGTTTTGTTGATGATAATACATTAAGTGTGAATATTAAAAGAATTAGAAATAAACTAGAAAGTATTGGGGTATATAATGTAATACAAACAAAGAGAGGAATGGGGTATATTTTACAGGAAAAAACAAAATGGAAATGACAAATTTTGGGGAATTTAAAGTAAAAATATTAAAATAAGGATGGATGAAAATGATGAGCTTTAAAGATTATTTTCTAAACAAGATTACAGAAATACTGGGTACATTTTTTGTACTTTTTATTATGCTGGAGTTTTTATATATTATTGGAAATACTTTCAGTGTGATATTTTTGATAGGAATAGTTGTTACAGGTATGACAATGAAGAAATATTTGATGGATTGGTATAGAAAAAAAAGATACTTTGACATAATTGAAAAGCGGGTAAAAGATCTGAATGAACCTTGGTTAATTGCAGAACTTTTACCCGTTTCTTATGAAATAGAGGATCGGATATATCAAGAACTATTAAGAAAAATCGGAAGTAGTGCGATTGAAGAAATACATAAAATGGAAGATGAACAGAAAGAATATGAGGATTATATAGAACAATGGATTCATGAGGTGAAAACACCAATTACTTCTATACACTTAATGTTAGAAAATAGAATTCAAAATAATTTAGAATAAAAAAGAGATTTGAATATAGAACTTAGTAGGATTGAAAATGATATAGATCGTGCTTTATATTATGCCAGATCTGAACAGATATATAAGGATTATCTGATACAGAAATTAAATATGTGGAAGGTCCTTTCGAGGGCAGTTAATAAAAATCGTACTGTTGTGATGAACAGTTCCGTAGCAGTAGAGCTAAAATGCGATAAGGATATATATGTTTATGGCGATGAAAAATGGCTTGTTTTCATGATTACACAAGTATTGTTGAACGCAATTAAGTATAAAAAAGAAAAAGATGCCAAAATAATTATGAGTGTAAAAAGAGAGAATGGCAAAATACTTTTAAAAATATTAGATAATGGTAAAGGGATAAAAAAAGAAGAGTTGCCAAGAATTTTTGATAAGGGGTTTACTGGAAGCAATGGAAGAGAAAATGAAAAGTCTACGGGTATGGGATTGTATCTAGTCTATAAATTATGTAAAAAGTTGGATATAGATATTAAAGCAGAGTCTATTTATGGAGAATTTACAGCTATTAAATTTACTTTCAATATAGTCAGATAAAGTGACAAAAATGTAAGATTGAGGTAAGAAAAATCAATAGGACTTTCATTATGTTACTGATATAATGGTGCTGTCAACAAAGATAGGATAAAAGAAGAAGGGTGAATATGTTAAGTTTAACTGGATTAACATACCGTAATGTTAAGGAAAACATAGCAAGAGAACCAGTATATTTTTTTACTATGATATTAATAGAGGCTTTGATGTTTGCGTTTGATTCAATGCTTTTTTCAAAGGACGTCCAGCAAATATGTGAACAAAGTTTTGTTATGGATGTTTTAATCGGATTTGTAACAATTTTTATTGTTGCTGTAATGATTTGGCTGATTTTTTATATGATGCGTCAGTCGTTTAAATATCGTAGCAAAGAAATGTCTCTTTATATGCTGTTTGGACTTAAACAAAAAGAAATATTTAAAAATTACACAAAAGAAACAATATTAATGGCTCTTGCAGCATTTGTTTTGGGAGTAGCAGCGGGAGAATTACTGAAACATTTTTTGATGGTTATTTTTTATCGAATGTTTCGACTGGATTATGTAATTGAAATGAATTTCTATTTTCAAGCAGTTATATTGACCGCTCTAATATATTTTTTTTGTTACGGAATTGCATTGGTCAAAATAAGGAAAAAATTTTTAAATTCAACTATCCGCCAGCTTTGTGAATTAGAAAAAATCACCGAGAGAAAAGAAGAAATAAAAGCACATGTAACAAGAAAGTGGATTTTGTCTGGAAATCGTTTGTTTATCTGGAAATCGGTAGGGGCAGAAATAAAATCTATAAAAAAAGTGATTTTTTTTGTAGCCTTCCTTTTGATGATTTCAATAATTGGTAGTTCAATTGCTATGATGTATACAGATTATGAAAATAAACAAATTGATACAGAATACCCTTATGATTTTATGATATATCATGAGAATCCAAATTTGGATTTCCAGAAAGAAAAAGATATATTAAGAGATTCTGTTGGAATGCAGATGTATCATGAATATGTTATTTATGAAAATCAAAGTAGTTATATGAATGAGTGGTTATATACCAACTTAAACTTTTTCGGCAATGAACTTACAAATAAGGAAGGGGAATTTGATGAAAATAAATTGAAAATGGAAGAAGATTTTGATGTTTATTATAAATATGATACTTATATAAAACTAAGTGATTATAATTATTTATTGAAAATGATCGGCGAAAAAGAGATTACATTGAATAAAGATGAATATGTGCTTCAAATCAAGCGGAGGCTGGAACCTGAATTGTCGGATGCTATTCGCAATAGAGTAATTACATGTGAAAACGATAAATTACATTGTAAAAAGATATGTACTGTTGATTTTGAACAAAATGGACATAATGGAGCAGATTACATTTTAGTTCTTCCAGATGAAATTGTTGATAATATGACTCCATATTATTCTGTAATGGCAGCTACAACAAAAAGACCTGTAACGGAGGATATTACTGAAAAATTAGATGATTATGGTGGAAATTTTCATTATGGAAGCAATCATAGTATCTTGTATACAAGTCCGGTATTGGCAAAAAAAGAGGTAGAAATAACCTTAAAATCTACAGTTACAGCAGTGTTATTTCCTTTTGCTTATGTTAGCCTTGTATTCCTCTGTGTTGCTATCTCACTTTTAGCTGCACATTTGATGAGTACAACAAAAGTAAATAAAAAACGGTATGAATTGCTGATGAAAATTGGAATGACTCAAAAGGAGATTGATATTATTATTCATAAGCAATTAGCGATAGATTACTTAATTCCTTTGGTAATTTCGCTTGTTCCGGGATGGCTTATATCAGTAAAAATAAGCACTCAGTTTATACTTGATACAGGATTACGTACATCATTCGTGCGTTATATTTGGCTGTCTCTTTTGTGGATACTTACGGTATATATTGTTTATTTTATAATAACAGATATATTTTTCAGAAGAAATATACATTATGGAAAGGAAAGATAAATTATGAAACCATCATATTATAATTACGTTATTGAAAATAAAAATGGAAATGGAGATGCTTTATATTATAATATGCGAACCGGAAGTTTAGCACATATGGAAGCAAAACATCACAAGGAATTTGTACAGTTTATTGAAACTGGAATAGAAATATCAGATGAGAAGTTTTTGGAGGAACTTAAATATTGTGGCTTTTTAATTGAAGATGATTTTGATGAAAAAAAGGATATAAAAATTCGGATGCTTAATTCAAGATATGATACATCTGTTTTATCATTAACGATTACACCGACAATGGCATGTAATTTCAGATGTACATATTGTTTTGAAAGTGGGCACTATAGCAATGGTCATATGTCGGAAGACACAGAAGAAAACATATGTAAAATGGTGGAACAAGAAGCGTCTCATTTGGAAAAGTTGGTTGTTACATGGTATGGTGGAGAGCCATTATTAGCTATTTCTCCAATAGAAAGATTGACAAAGAAGTTTAAGAAGATTTGCAAACGATTTGATATCGAATATTCAGCAAGTATTATTACAAATGGATATTTGTTGACTGAGGACGTGTGTAACAAACTATTGGACTTGGATATAACTGATGCTCAGATAACGTTGGATGGAGATGCTAAGATTCACAATTCAAGACGTCCTTTAGCAAATGGAGGAGGTACATACGAAAAAATTGTGGATAATTTGGATAAAATTCACGGGAAAATCGGAATTGCTATCCGCATCAATGTTGACAAAGAAAATCAGAATGAAGTACAGGCAGTTGTTGATGAACTTAAAAGAAAGGGAATATATGAAGACGTTTTTTGCTATCTTGGATTAGTTACAGCAACAAATGGCTCATGCTCAAATTGTACATGTATGTCTTCTGAGAAATATTCAGAATTTAATTTGAATTTTTGGCTGAAGAACGATATGCCGTTGGCATCTTTATATCCTAAGCCAATGGGAAATTACTGTGGTGCGGATTATGCACAAGGCTACGTTATAGATGCACAAGGCAATATATATAAATGCTGGAGCGATGTAGGCGTTATGGATAGACGAATTGGAACGGTTCGAGATTGGGTGGAATCAACAAAAAAAATGCAGGTTAGTGCAGCTCAAACACAAAAGGTACTGGCAGAATATATGCTTTATGATCCAACAGAAGATGCCGTATGTAGTAGATGTAAATTTATGCCAATATGTTTTGGGGGATGTCCTCATAGCAGAATAGAAAATAATCAATTATGTGAGCAGTATCGTTATAATGTCGGTGAGTTTATGCAGGCATATGCAGATGCTGTATTGAAACAGGAAAGGGGAATGCATCATGAAAATTTTAGTGCAACCTGCGACTCGGAAATGTAGTTCGGATTCTTGTAATTATACCTGTCCAGTATATAATACAGGTGCTGAAGGATTAGAAGAACTTATTAAGAAGTTAGCTAAAAAGATACATAAAGGAGAAAATCATAGAGGAAAAGTTTGCTGGTATGGAAATTAATTACTTTATGAAAAATACTACAAGGAGGTAATTTTAATGGAAGTATTAAATGGTCCAGTAATGGCAGCAAGTGCAAAAGCTTGTCATGCAAAAGGCTGTAAAAAATACACATGTTTTTATCATATTTTTGGTAAATAAATCAAATGAAAATTTCTCAAAACATATTGGAGATATATCCTGCTGATATTTTATAATATGACAGAATATGAGAAAATTTGACAGGAAGGGATGAAAGTATATGGAAGTATTAAATGGCCCAGTAATGGCAACAAGTGCAAAAGCTTGTCATACAAAAGGTTGTAAAAAATATACATGTTTTTACCATATTTTTGGTAAATAAAGGTCAATGAAAGAAAGCGGAGGTCAATAATAATGGAAGTATTATCAGAACCATTAGAAGCAACAAGAAAAGCATCATGCCATACTAAGGGTTGCAAAAAATATACATGCTTCTATCATATAATTGGGAAATAAATAATAGAAAAAACTTATAGGTCAATGTTTCATAAGGGGCATTGGCCTGTAACTATTTGATAAATGGAGAAAGAATGGATATTAAAAAACTTTTAAAAAATGAAATAATAAATTTAAAAAAGACTATTATTGCCTATATTTGTATAACTGTTTGTACAATGATATTACAACTTATTGTTCCTTATGTTAGCGGTATATATATTGATTCTTTAGTCGATAAACATTCTGCAATTATGGTATTTGTCGTAGCTATTGCATTTTTGAATATATTTTCGATTATGTTGGAATTTGGTATGACATATTTTATGACAAAGTTAAATAATACATTTTTATATAAATTATGTAATAAGATATTTCAAACGATATATAAAAGTTCTTTGACATTTTTTCAGAATAAAGATGCAGCTTTCTTGACAGATCAAATTACTGGAGATGCAGCAACAATTAGTGGATTTTTATTAAATGGGCTTCCGGATTTTACATATAATATAATTTTACTTGTAATTAGCGCCCTGTTTGTTATAAAAGCGGACATATTATTGGGAATAATTATTATTGTGACAATTCCGATATATTTTGTTGTATATAAGAAATTAGAAAATAGAATGTATCAAAATGAGCAAGAGTATAAAATGGCAGGGAATGAATATACAGCAAAGGGAATGGAGCAAATTCGTTGTATTCGGTTTGTTAAAGAAAATAGTGTCTCAAAAGAAATGGAAGATAGATTTGCCATATCATTTAGAAGAATGCTGAAGGGTGCTATTGGGCAAGTAAAAATTCAATATCTTTTTGCAAACATCAATCGGCTTATAATGGTATTTTGTTATTTAATGGTGCTTGCAATAGGTGGATATAATGTTATAAGTGGTAAAATATCCATAGGATATTTTACTATTATAACGAGCTACGTTAATATGATTTTATCCGCAGCGACAGATGTTATAGATTTTTCAGGAGACTATCCCAAAGTAAGAGTAGCTCTTGATCGTATGAATAAGGTTTTATCGGAGTGTTACAATTGTATTGAGCAGAACAAGGGGGTGACAGAAGATAAGCTACCAATTGAAAGTATAAATTTAGAAAAAGTATCATTTTCATATGGGGAAAAGGTATTATTTAAAAATCTTTCTGCAAAATTTGAAAAAGGAAAGATTTATGGGATAGTTGGGGAAAATGGTGTTGGGAAATCAACATTATTAGATGTTATAGTTGGATTATATCCTGAAAAATACACAGGTAATATATATTATGATAATAAAAATATAAAAACACTAAACTGTGAAGAAGTTAGAAAAAGAGAGATTGCTTTTTTGAGTCAACAGATTGAGAGAATTAACATTTCCCCGAAAGAATATTTGCATTTTGGAATTGAGAATTATGATGTTATTAAAGAAAAAAAAATACTGGAATTGTTTTCATTAGATATTGATTCCAATATAATTCAAGAAGATAATATTATTCATTGTTCCGGTGGTGAAATGCAAAAATTGGAATTAGTTAGAAATTTTCAAAAAAATTGTACAGTAAAAATAATGGATGAACCTACAAATGGTTTGGATGTTGAAACTGTAAAGAGATTGGTTCATTTATTGGAAAAAGAAAAAAAAGATCATATATTCATTATAGTATCCCATGATAAAAGAGTATTGAATATTTGTGATGAAAAAATTGTAATAGAATGTAATTCTAAATAAATTATTAGAGGTGTATTTATGATGAGTGCATTTATAAAAATGGATAATATAGAGAAATATTATGAAAGTTCTGGAAATGTTACAAAAGCTATAGATCGAATTAGTTTTGAAATCAAGGAAGGGGAGTTTATAGGAATAATGGGTGAGTCTGGATCATGCAAATTACGCTCAAACGGAATGCCAGTTCCGCTACTGCGGAACGGCTATTCCATTTTTAACGGTACGAAGTACCGCTAGATGATATCATTCTGTTTCGCGCATATTTATACCG
>CABJAN010000007.1 GCA_902363515.1 Bacillota bacterium
GAAATACAAAATATAAACAAGAAAAATCAGCAGAACTATAATTGTTGCATTACAGTAGTCTGCTGATTTTTTATAAACTAACGCCATTTTTTAATGTCTGATACCAAAGTCAGGTATTATATGCAGAAACGCGCAAAAAACCAATCGTAAAGATTTACGATTGATTTTTGATTGAAAAGTTGATCTTTCCTACACTTCCCCTTCCCGCATCCTTTCCACCACGCTTTGTCTGCGGATATTCTGATATCCCAAAATAGGAACTGCCAGCACCACCAAAAGCAATGGCACGATGCACAAAACCAGGGGCAGCAAGGTGAAGTGATTTTTAAAGAAAAAGAAGGTGTTCTCTAATCCCCTGAGAACCGTAAGGTTTAAAATCACAGAAACAAATACTGCAATCACCATGGTACCTGCTGCATAATAAATTCCTTCTGTACACAGCATGGTTTTTAGCTGTCTTCCGGTCATTCCCACTGCTTCCAGGGCTGCAAATTCCTGTTTTCTGGAGAGAATAGATGCTGCCATGGTATTCAAGAAATTCAAAATTCCGATTAGGGCTAAAATAAATGCCAGCATGCCTCCAATCATGACATACATGTTTTTCAAGCCTGAAAATTCTTTTGCAATACTGGATTTGGAAATATACTGCAGATTTGAATTTGTCACAGTACAATAATGCTCTACCCATGCTTCCACAGCTTTTTCCTGTTCCTTCTCTACATTAAACAGCAGACGCATGGGCTGTCTGGGGCCAAACAATTCCTGAAATTCCCCATTTGGAAGAATGTAAGTACAGTCAAAAACACCATAGCTCTGGGTACTGACTGCATAAGGGATTTCAGAGACTGCCAGAACCTCATATTCTTTGCTTTCTCCCTTTTCATTTTTTAAGATGACTTTTTCCCCTGGTTCATGATAGGGAACTATCAGCTGGTGTTCATTAGACAAATAACCTGTGGCAATGACATACTTCCCACTGGAAAAAGCTTCCCAATCCAATTTTCCCATAAAGGATTCCATTTTATCAAAAATCATCTGGTCAATGCCATAATATTTTACTGTACCAATGGAATGATTGGCTTTATACCCTTCCATTGCAGTTTCGTATTCTTCTTTGAAAAGTTCTTTTAAATTAGCTTCTACCTCTGGATTTTGAATAATCTTTTTATCAAATTCCCCAAACTCCTCTTCTGACAGAATCCCTTCTAATTCCTTGATATAAATTCCTCTCACTTCGGTAACACCTTTTTGTTTTTTCAGGTCATTCTGAAATTCCTTTGTAACCCCATCCAATACCTGTGTTCCTGAGACTGTAAATGAATCCAGACTGGCATCAAATACCATATAGTCACTCAAGGTTCTGTTCTGTGCAAACTGGTCCATATTAAATCCGCGAATCAGACTATACACCGTATTGACTAAAATAAGACTCAGAGAAAGAGATGCCACTACAATGCACAGTTTCTTTTTATTCCTGCCTAAATTAGCTGCCGCCATGGCAGTGGGTGAGACCGTTCTGGTCTTTCTCTTCTTTTTCCCTTTTTTCTTTCTTTGAAATGCCAGATTCTGTCCTTCTGTAAAACGCACTGCCTCAATAGGGGAAACTTTGGAAGCAATGGTTCCCGGCTTCTGGCAGCTTATCCGCACTGTGATCAGGGAGAAAAGCCCTGACCAAAGGAAAATCCATGGATTCCACTGTACAGTACTTGTGGTGGAAGCTGCAAAGGTCAGATGATTCATAATTACGGGAAGAAGTACCATTCCCACAACAGCTCCCAGAAGCATTCCTATGGGAATGCCAATGGCAGAGAGCATATATGCCTGGCGCCGAATCATACGTTTTAATTGTTTTGTAGTTGTTCCTACTGTTTTCAACAGCCCATAATAACGGATATCCGCATAAACATTAATATAAAACACGTTATAAATCAGCAAATAGCCGGCAAATCCAACCATAAGCATCATTCCCAGAATTCCCAGGACCGTTCCCACTTCTAAATCCTGTCCCAGATAGGCCCAGTTTACTCCAACGCTGGCCGTTTCCGGGAAACCGCATCTTTTTGTAAGAGCCTCTACCTGCTTCTCCAGAGAAAAGCTGAAAGGAAAATAAAAATCTACCATGTAATATCCTGCTGAAAATCCCGTATCCCCGCTGCCTTTCATTCTGGATTCAGTCTGCTGTGGAGCTGCTTTTTCCTGAAATTCTTTTGACACTGCCATGACCTGTGCCATAGAAATGGCATCTCCTTTGAAATATCCGCTGAGAGTAAAGGTTTTCTCATATACGGTTCCGTTCACATCAACTTTTACAGGCACTTTTTCTCCCACCTGGCAGGGAATCCCCAGAGCTTTTAAGACCAGATCACTGGTCACCAGTTCATCCTCTTTTTGAGGCATGTGACCAACCTCAGGATAACAAAAACTCCACTTTGCTTCTAAATCTTCATAATATCCAATTTCTGTTGGCAGCTTCAAAAATTCCCCATTCACTGCATCTCCCACCACAATCCTGCCGGAAACAGCCTTTAGCTTTTTATCCTTTTTTACAGTATCATACTCTTTCTTGGTCAGATATTTATATCCTGCATGGGCAGAGCCGCCTACCTGACGCATGGTTTCTTCCTGCTGTTTTTTTACCAGACTGCCCCCAATGGTAAACACTGCAGTAAACAAAACAGAGGTGAGTACAATCGCCAGAATTCCGATAAGATTCCTGCTCTTTTTTGCCTGTAAGGTTCGGTCTGCAATTTTACGGACAATTTTCTTATTTTTCACCTTATTCATAGGTCTCACCATCCTCTGCAAGTTTTCCATCTTCAATGCGGACAATACGGTCTGCCATCTGGGCAATTTCTTCATTGTGGGTAATCATCACCATGGTCTGGCCAAACTGTTCACTGGTGACTTTTAAAAGTCCCAAAACATCCTGACTTGTCCGGGAATCCAGGTTCCCTGTTGGTTCATCGGCCAGCAAAATGGATGGCTTTGTAATCAGCGCCCTGGCAATGGCAACTCTCTGCTGCTGACCACCGGATAACTGACTGGGCAGATGCTCCAGCTTTGCATCCAGTCCCAAAATGTGAATGACTTCTTTTGTATATTCTTTATCTACCTTGTTTCCATCTAACTCAACAGGCAATACAATATTTTCATACACATTTAACACAGGAACCAGGTTATAGCTTTGAAAAACAAACCCGATTTTTCTCCTGCGGAAAATGCAAAGTTCATCTTCTTTTAAACGGAAAATATCTTTGTTATCCACCAGAACTTTCCCTTCTGTTGGATAATCCAAACCTCCCAGCATATGTAAAAGTGTGGATTTTCCGCTTCCGGAACTGCCCACAATGGCAACAAATTCCCCTCTCTCAATTTCTAAATTTACATCATCCAGGGCCTTCACCTGGTTTTCTCCTGTTCCATAATATTTTTTCAAATTGATTGTTTTTAAAACAGCCATATGCATTTCTCCCTTCCACCATCCTTTTTGTTTGATAGGAAATTTCATTTCCTACCTAAAGCAAAAAAGGACAGCTTTCCTTTACTGTCCTTAGTATAGCATGAGATTCTTTCCAGAAAATTACGCAAATCTAACACTTTTGAAAGATTTTCTGTCCCTGTATTAATCTTTGGGAAGAAACAGGGAAATCCGGGAACCTTTTCCCGGCTGTGATTTGATTTTCACATATCCCTTTTGCTTCTTTACAATTTCTCTGACCAGATATAAGCCGATTCCTACTCCCGGTTTTTGCTGTACCTGCTTGCCCCTGTAAAATCGCTGAAATACCTTTGGAATTTCCTCTTCTGTCATTCCTATTCCTCTGTCTTCCACGCAAATTTCACAATACATGGAATATTCCTGAACGTGAAGGGTTACCTGACTTCCCTTGGGAGAATATTTCACTGCATTATCCAGAAGATTATACAGGGCTTCTATGCTCCATTTCTTGTCATAGCAGGCTGTTATTTTCTGATTTCCCTGTATTTTAACATCAATCTCACATGCCTCTGCCTTAGGTTTTATCTGCGCCACAGCCTGAAAAATCAAAGGTTCTACAGACTGCTTCTCTGGCTGTACCGTCACAAGATTAGTTTCCAGTCTGGACATTTTGGTAAGCGCCTGCATCAAAAACTCCAGACGTTCTGCCTGTTTCTTCATTTCTCCTGCCATGAAAAGCATTTGCTCCCTGTCTGGATTTTCCCTGGCAATTCCCTCTTCTAAAAGTTCTGCATACAGCTTCATATTGGCTACCGGAGTTTTGGTCTGATGAGAAATATCCGATACCAGTCTCTGAAGATTCGCTTTTTCTTTCTCTATATTCTTCCTGGCTAAACTGGAAGAACTGAGAAAACGGTTCCATTTTGTCTCTATTTTTGATAATTCTGTCTCATCATAATGATATTCCTCAAAACTCCCATCCAGGGCGCTGTCCAGCATTTCATTGAGACGTCTGAGAACTTTTCCTGTACCAATCATAAGTTTTCCTCTTCGCGCTTCCACAAATATCCCTGCCCGTAAATGGTGTGAATGTATTTCACAGAATTGCCTTTTTCCAATTTTGTCCGCAAACGGTTCATGGTAACAGACAGGGCATTTTCATCCACATATTCCCCTCCATCTGCCCAGATACGTTCTGTGAGAAGTTCTCTGGTAAGCACTCTTCCTTTGTTTTCCAGAAACAGACGGAGCAGTTTCTGCTCATTTTTTCCAAGAGATAGCTCTGTCTTTCCTTTCCGAAACAACAGCCTGTCAAAATCCAGAAACAAATCATCTATTTCATAAACTGCTGTCTTTCTCCTGCCTGTCCGGCGCAAAAGATTTTCTATTCTTGCCCGCAGTACAGCCAGGCTAAAGGGCTTTGTCATATAATCATCTGCTCCCAGGTTCAAGCCTGTCACTTCATCAATTTCCATATCCAGGGCAGTGAGAATCAGTACCGGCGTGCTGCTCTGATTCTTTACCCAGGTGAGATATTCGTATCCGCTTTTATCCGGCAGATTAATATCCAGAATAATCAAATCCGGAACCTGTTTCTGAAAACTGTTTTGTGCCTCCTGCACTTCCCTGTCCTGAAAAAACTCTGTCCCCGGCTGGGAAAGCGCCAGCCGGATTCCATTGCTTAATGCAAAGTCGTCTTCTACAATCTGTATTAACATGTGTCTCACTCCTGCTGATTATTTTCCGATTTTTAAATGATGCTGTCTGGCACATTCTTCTATCATGGCGTTAAACTTTATCTTTCCATACCAGTATAATACCCCGCCTAAACCGGCAATAATAAGGAATACCCAGTGGGAAAGTATCATCTTTGAAAATGGCATAGCATCTCTCCATATGTAACGAAACAAAATGGACGGAAGCATGAGTAATATCACTGAAATCAATGAAAAAACAGTTTCAAACTTTCTCATAAGTGCAAAGCGTCCATACATGCACAAATTCCAAAGAGCTATTAGCCATGGAAAAAGAAGCAGCCATATCAGATACATAAGATTAAAGAAACCACTTTCCAGGGCTTCCATCTCTCCAATAAGAAAATACATAACAAATACCACCAAACCGCCTAACAGGTAGATAAGTCCTACCGTTTCCAAAGAAGAATAAAATCGGTCTTTTCTATTCCCACGCTTTCCTTCTGTTGCCAGGTCTTTTGCAAACTCCTTTACATCTCCCAGACGTTGGTTCAATAATTCTCCTTCTTTTTTTGCTTCTCCTGCCATGCCAATCAGGTCTTTTCGGATGATTTCTGCCTCCATCAGTCCCACACCCTGGTTTACAGCATACGCTGTGACACTTCGGATATATTGGATATCTGTCATGTCCAGTCCCAGATTCAACTCATCCAGATTGTTTGCTTCTGTTAATTGCTGCAATAAATTTTTCTTCATATTTGCCACCCCAATCGTTTCAAAACTCTATATGCTGTTCGTTAGCTACCTGTTCTGTGATTTCTGTAAATTTCTTTTTTCCATACCAATAAAGGACAACTCCAAGAAGAAACAGCACAACATAACACCCGTCAGAAATTTTTACTCTCCAAAATGGTATGTATTCTTCCATTGTTCTCGTAAAAAATCCAGGGGAATAATATCAATGCATAAACAAATACTCCCAGGTTCATCTGTCCTCTTAATAATTCCAATGTATTCATAAACAAAACCAGCAAAAGCGCACTGGAAGCTAACACAAGATACCAAAGCCCAACACTTTTCATAAAATAATACTTTTCCTCTTTCCTGTTTTCAGCTTTTCCGGCATCTACCAGCTCTCGCGCAAATTCCCCCACATCTCCCAACCTTTGTTCCAAAAGTTCTCCTTCCTTTTTTGCCTCAAATCCTATTCCAATCAAATCTTTCCGGATAATCTCGGTCTCCATCATGCCTACTCCCTGATTGATTGCATAGGCTGTCACTTTATCAATATATTTCTGATCTGGCACCTCCAGATTCAACTGTCTTCCATCGTTCTGCTTTTTTAACTGCTTCCAGATATTTTTCTTCATTTGCCCCACCTCGTTTCTCTTACATCATCAAAATCGACTCTACTGTATCCGACACGCTTCTCCAACAGCTTTCAAATTCTCTTAATTGCTCCTGTCCTGCTTCTGTAAGAGAATAATATTTCCGGCTTGGTCCAAGAGGGGAAGGGCGAAATTCGGAGGAAATCATTTTTTTCTTTTGCAACCTTACCAGCAGAGGGTAAATGGTTCCTTCTTTCATATCCTCAAATCCAAAGTCCTGTAGCTTCATAACAATCTCATAACCATAAGTAGTTTCTACGCTGATAATCTTCAGAATACAGCCTTCCAAGGTCCCCCTCATCATCTGAGATTTGTCATACATCCGTCCATCACCTTCTTTATTTCTCTTTCTACCTTGTTCTGCCAAGTAGTATCTTAACTATATTGTACCACATAGTAGTCCTGTGTCAATGTTTTTATTTGGCAAATTTCATTTTCTTTTCATATGATACTGTATGATATGAAAATTCTGGAAAGGAGCTTCACTATGAACCAACCTCTGTTAAAAGTTCAGGACGTCAGCTATACCTACCATACCAAAGCCGGTGAAACTCCGGCTCTTTCTCATATATCTTTCTCTGTATTTCCCGGAGAATTTGTGGCTATTGTGGGGCCATCGGGATGTGGGAAGTCCACTTTTTTAGATATGCTTTGCGGACTGTTAAAGCCTTCCGGCGGTGAGCTTCTTTTAAATGAAAAACCGCTGGCAGAGTCTGCAACCAACATTGGCTACATGCTGCAAAAAGACCATCTCTTTGAATGGCGTACCATTTACAGTAACATGCTTTTAGGACTGGAAATTCAAAAACGTATTACTCCCAAAAGTAAAGAACGGGTGGATAACCTTCTGGAAAATTATGGTCTGGATAAGTTCAAAGGCTCCAGACCCTCCCAGTTATCCGGTGGAATGCGCCAAAGGGCCGCGCTTATCCGTACCCTGGCATTAGAACCGGATCTTCTCCTTCTGGATGAGCCTTTTTCTGCACTGGACTATCAAACCAGATTGTCTGTCAGCGATGATATTGGAACCATTATCCGCCAGGAAGGGAAAACTGCGATTTTAGTGACTCATGATATTTCAGAAGCTGTGAGTATGGCAGACCGGGTTCTCGTTTTCAGCAAACGCCCAGCCACTGTACAAAAAATAATTCCTGTGGAATTTGAAATGGAAAACCGCACCCCCATGGCCTGCCGCAATGCGCCGGAGTTTAAAAAGTATTTTAATGAAATCTGGAAGGAGCTGAATCTTCATGTCTGATTTTCCTTCTGTTTCCAAAGAACAAAAACATTACCTTAAAGCTTTAAAACGCAATTTATGTCTGATTCAAATTGCCCGCATTTTACTGCTGTTTTTGTTTCTTGGCTTGTGGGAATTTACCGCACGCTTTGGCATCATTGACTCTTTTATCTTTTCCAGTCCCTCGCAAATTTTGAAAAAAATGGTGGAAATGCTTCAAGACGGCAGCCTCACCGGGCACATAGCAATTACCCTTACAGAAACCCTTGTAAGTTTCTTCCTGGTAACGGTTCTTGGCATTGCCATTGCGGTGCTTCTCTGGGCTTTTCCAAGGCTTTCCGCAGTGCTGGAACCTTATCTTGTAGTTCTTAACAGCCTGCCAAAATCTGCTCTGGCGCCCCTATTGATTGTGTGGCTGGGAAGCAATATGAAAACCATTATTCTTGCGGGAATTTCGGTAGCGATTTTCGGCGCGATTTTAAACCTGTACACCGGTTTTTGCGAAACCGATCCAGATAAGCTCAAACTCATCCGCACCCTGGGCGGCACAAAAAAAGACGCTTTATTCAAAGTCGTTCTTCCCGCTTCAGTTCCACTGATTCTAAGTATTATGAAAGTAAATATTGGATTGTCTCTTATAGGAATTGTTATTGGAGAAATGATTGGAAGCAAGCAGGGGCTTGGATATTTGATTATTTATTCCAGCCAGATTTTCCAGCTTACTACCATGATTATGGCTATTGTAATTCTGTGCGTAATTGCCATTCTTTTATATGGAGCAATCTCACTTTTACAGAAATATTATTTCAAAAGACATCAGTAATGGCTTGTTTAGAGAAAAACACTGCCAGCGGAAAAATTGCTGGCAGTGGACATTACAGTATATGCGTATTCTTTTATATGGAAATTCAAATTGCTTCCAGAAGGATAGACTTTCCAGCTCCATTTTCATTGGAAATAAGCGTGGACTCTTCATTGCTCAAATCCCAATCAAGAGTCTCATCACTGGCCGACAGTTCCCTGGTAAAGCCTGAAACATATTTTTATTTCTTCTTTCATAGATTATTTTCCGCAGCACTTTTTATATTTTTTACCACTACCACAGGGACAAGGGTCATTTCTTCCTATTTTCTTTTGAATCTTCGGAGTTTGTACATCTTTTAATATCTGTTCTGGTGCCACAAAAAAACTCACTTCTTTTTTCTGTCTGCCAAGTTCCTTATCTGTAAATCCTCTGTTACTCCATTTTCGCACTGTGTATACCCATTGGCTGCAATTTGTAGCAAAATTTTCTTCACTTCTCTTACTAGAAAATGTAATACCTCTTGTAAACAGCAGCTTCATGATATCTTTTGCCTGAAAATCATCTTGTACTGTCCTGTATTCCAGCTCAAGCATCAGATTATCTGCCCGTACCTTATTTTTCATAAGTCCTGTTAAATCCTTAACCATCTTCTTATAACATGGATTTTCCATATTTACCATATGCTCCGCATATGAATAAATCTCTTTATGGTTAGGTATGTAGTATTCCTGTCCTGATACTTGTTTCAGAAAATCTTTGTATTCTCTCCGGCTTTCAAAGGCCTCACTAATAATCCAATCTTCTTCACACCAAAATCCTCCCTCTTCGCGCTGACAAAGAAGCTGAAGGGCCTCTTCTGCTTTTTCAGATAGCCATGCCAGTTCTTTTTGCTCTTCCTCTGATAAATCCGAATATTTAAACATTTTGTCCACTGCAATCTGAAGCACTTTTTTCTTCTCCACCACACCAAACAAATTCATACACGCACGTAAGGTAAGGCGCACCCCTGTAATCAGCCCAAGTAAGCTTTGCGTTTTTTCATCCTTTAAACCTGTAATCATCATTTCCCGTATTTCATCTGGCACAACAAAGCTACATTTTTCATCCTTACAAAACATAAAAACCCAGCCCTTATGACAATAATTATCCTGCAAAGCTGCCATTTGTACTGCTGATAATGGATGTCCGTTCATTGCCCTTAACATGACTTCCACATCTTCTTTATCAAGAAAAATCAATTCTTTTTGAAAAGATTCCGTAATCACATCATATACAGTACGTTCTTTATTTTCACAGGAAACCTCTGCATCTACTTCTTCCTGCCAGTTTTCCAGAATCCAATCCAGTAGGGATTCCGGAGCCCGTTTTAAGATTTCTTCCAGTTTTGTGGTCTCTTCTCCCTGTATCATAAAGTTTTCTGTATAGCTGGATGCCATCTGACTCAGCATCTCATTATCAATACCTAAGCTATTAAAAAATTCATTTATCTCGTTTATCTCTGATTTCCGCATAGTCCGTTCCTCATCTGCGATAATATTTTCAAATTATACATATTGATATTATACCTTCAAATGATTTTGTATACAATATCAAATTAATTTTTCAAACATAGTCCTTGCAATAAAAATTGTAAAAATGTATAAAAAATGGTAAGATTGTGAAAAGCCATTGAAATACAAAGAAATATCAAGATTTAGGAGATATAAGAAAATGATAAAAGTATTATTCGTATGCCACGGCAGGATTTACTGTTCAGAATAAAAAGTCTTAAATCGTCTTAAATACTTCTATAAATAGTAGTTCTTGTGTTCAACTCTCAAATTTACCAATGATTTACCAATATTTCTGGAGAGTCAGACTTGCAAAAAACAAGCCAGAATGAGGAGATTAAAAATATGAGTGAATTGAAGAAAAACATTTACGATGAAAAGAATGGGCTGCATTACACTTTGATTGAAGATTACTACATCCCAGATTTGAATCTGCCGGAGGAACACCGCCCTATCGGAAAGTACGGACGGATGCACCGGGAATATTTAAGAGAAGTCCACCCAGTCAAATTGAACACATTGACACTGACCGGGGAGTTATGGACATACCTTGCAGACCTGAACGAACAGGCACAGGAACGATTAGACACTATCATGGAGCAGATGAAAGCTACCGAGGGCGTGACAGAGGAATTAAAGCGTACCTGTCAAATGGAATGGGTACAACGATGTAATAACATCCATAACCGGGCAGAAGAAATTATTTTGCATGAGATGATTTATTCATAACGATATGGTAGAATGATTATGACAAACTTGAATTTGGAGGTAAATAAAATGAAGAAAATAGTAGCAGGTGGTTTTTTATCATTGGTCGGCTCAATATGGGCATTAGCAATACTTGTTTCCGCAAGCAATAGTCTTGTAAATGAATGGGTTACAGAGACTGGTCGCTTAATGTCAACAGTTATTGAAATGAAAATGATGTTTCCTCTTATCCTATGTGTAATTTGTATTGCATTTGGTATCATTATGATGCTTGTGGAGAGTTTTAGAAGAGATAAATAAATCCCAGTTTATCGGACAGATAAACTTATCCATGAAAGAGATTCAGCCAGCCGATTCCGGCTGGCTGTTCTGTTATTCCTTATACTCCAACACCGCTTTTATCATGGCAAATGCAAGCTCCTGTTTGCTGGGAGAAGTATCTTTCCAGAGTGCTTCTATTTCCCGGATAGTACTGATTTCGTTTTCTTCCAGTTCGTCTTGTAGAAGATAATCAGGCGAGATTTTCAGAGCCTTGCAAATGTCTGTGAATACCGACAGGCTGGGCATTTTTACGCCGCCCTCAATCTGCCGGAGATAAGTAGCGTTGATATTGCACATTTCCGAAAGACGGTCAGCAGTTAAGCCCCGGTCTTTCCTTACTGCGTTGATACGCTTTCCTAATCCGTTCTTTTCCATAGTCCCACCTATCTATTTATTAGCTATCAGTTATCATTTTGTACTCTTTAAGACTATAATATGATTGCCGTTTTCAATAGCTTCTGTTAGACTATAAGATATTAGCTTGTGGCTTATTGGAGGGTACGGATATGAAGAATATATGGAGAAAAATGCGGGACTGTTGGCTGGATTTCTGGGAAGATGATGAACTGGACATGAATAAAAAACATTTAAGCCAGCATGACAAGCGTTCCCTGCTTTATGGCGGTTTTATGATAGGGGTTGCTACATTTGGACTTTTCTCAATCGGTATTATAGCCGGGAATATATGGACGAACCATCAAAACCAGAAAGATATGGAAGAATTTTTAGGGACAGTTGTTACTTACATGGCAACCGCCACTGATGATGAATATGAGGAAATTGCTCAAACCATCCGGCATGATTTGGTGTACAGCCAGTATGGACAGGATGTTGAAAACCTTATCCGCTATGTCCCGAATACGGCTGACGGTTGCTGTCTGGAACGGGAGCTACCGGAGCGTGTCAATCTGGTTTTCCTAAATACCGGTGCAGCCTATGGGTTGGAAATATTCGATAATACCGAGCCGATTGAGAGCCAACGGGAAAGAGGCAGCACAATGATTACCTCTGGATATGATGAAATCAGCGAAGCTCACTTAATGATGATGTCAAATCCCAATAGCGGCAGCGCTACCGCTTCCATTGACCGGGGACGGGGCATTGTGAGCGCCCACAAAATGAAAACACATTTTTGTGATGATTGTATCCGGGAAATCCTGACTATTGTTGAAGATGAATTTATAGACGAAGCTGTGATTTATGACGCAGAGGAAAAGACCTTTTGCCCTGTCACAGAAGGGGACTTGCAAATCGGGGACTATGCTTTCCACACTTACTATGAGGATGGCAGCTATGAAATAGAAATTGCATATACCGGCGAATAAAAGACGCTGCCGTTGTAGGAACACCCATTCCCACAACGGCAGTTTTCATTTCCAAGGTCTGCGCCGGAAATTCATGCCGGAGTGTTTGATAAGCGGGGACTTGCGGAACAGCTTTTTCAAGGTGGTGCGTTCTTCTTCCGAGAGCCGCTTATATTTAAGCTGGAACGCCTTGCAGAATATCTCTGTAAATTGCTGCACCCTGTCCCCCGGCGATTGCATAGCCTTTTGGACTTCCCGGATTAGCTCATCGGCGGGCGTGGTATCCGGCGCACTTTCACTGTCATTTTCGTGTGCCTTGCGTATGTCATGGAGAATGGTGTCCCATGTTTTATGTGTCACATGGCAGAAAAAATCTTCTTCCTCTACCTGACAGGCTTCCAATACTTTGATTGCCCGGTCTGCCGCCGCTTCGGGATGTGCTTCCAGTATCATAGCCCGCACAGCAGCCAGCGAACTGTTCATGTCATGGAAACGCATGGTTGCTATCCCGTCCACATAGATTTCTGCGTCTGCCAGCAGTTCCCGGAATTTTTCATGGGAGATAATCTCACACAGCAGCCGGTTGTTGAAGCGTTCGCTTTTCAGAAGTTCCACAACTTCATCATTGATATGCAGCTCCGTAAGTTCTATATTTTCTGGATTGCGGTTGTCTGTCCTGCAAAGCAGATAATCGGTGGACACCTGATAAAAGTCTGCCAGTTTTAAGATACTTCCGTGGTTGATTTCCTTGCAGCCCTCTGTTGATTCATAACTTCCGAGAGCAGATTTTGAAATGCCAACGGCAGCTTCCAGTTCTTCCAAACTTAAATGACGCTCCACCCGTAAATCTTTCATTCTTTCGGGAATGGAAACATTGCACTTCATAAGGTTCAGCCCCTTTCCAGCGGCATATATGTCCGCTGGATTTATTATAACATACTATTTCCGCAATCGTGGAAATTTCTGATTTTTACCCTTAATTCCTACTTTGTGGACATACGGCACAGGGCACAAAAATGTTCTATGATACAGGTAGTTCATCGATGGATTATTCCAATCGAATGACCAGCCTGTGTGGGATATGCTTCCCCGGCGATGTAGCGCCATGACTTTTGGCAGGGATGTGGAGGAACCCTGACCGAAACGAGCGTACCAAAGGGAGCGATACGCCGCTGTGAGATTCAGGGGAGGAACGACACCGGGGAGAACTGGCGAACTGACACCGAAATGATACCGAAACACGACAATCTGATAGGGGGACAGTCTACCCTATCGCTGATACTTCGGGAGATTTTAGGCGGCTCTATGGCTGTAATTTTGCCGAAAATCGCCCCGAAACCATACACTAAAACGGGAGGAAGCGCAATATGCCGAGAATGAGCAAAAAGAGGAAGTATGAGCTTTCCTTTTACCTCAATGACCGGGGGCGTGTCACTTACAACGAATTATGCCGGAAATGCCAGCATGGGTGCAAGCAGAGCTTCCGGGCGGTTGTGATTGACTGCCCCCGTTATTTATCCAAACGAGGAAAGAAAAAGGAGGAACACACAGAATGAATTTTGAATTTATGACGATAGACACACCACTGCCGCCATGTATGCCATTTCCCAGAGCGTTGACAGGATTTCCAGTTAGCAGCACCGCAAAGGTCATGTACTGCCGGATGCTGGACGCTATGCTATCCAAAGGGCAAGAGGACGAGAACGGAATCCTGTTTGTCTGCTTCCCTGTCACAGCCATTGCCGCAGTCCTGTCCCGCAGCCCCATGACGGTCAAGCGTTCTCTGAATGAACTGGAAACCGCCGGACTGATCATGCGGGTGCGTCAGGGCGTTGGAGAGCCAAACAGGATTTATGTGCTGATACCGGGAAAGGAGGACGCTGCCCTTGCCTGATACCTCAAAGCTGGAAAAGCTAAACTGGGAGCTGGAGAAAAGCGAAAAGAAACTGCGGAAAGCCATCAATGATGAAAAGGTATTGCAGCACCAGTTGAAGCAGCTTACCCGAAAGGAACGGACGCACCGGCTCTGTACCCGTGGCGGTATGCTGGAAAGTTTTCTGCAAGAGCCGGAACGCCTGACAGATGATGATGTCATGCTGTTGTTGAAACTCATTTTTCACAGGCAGGACACGCAGGAACTATTGAAAAAACTGCTGGAACGGGAGAAGCCGGAAACCCCTTAGTTTACTAAGGGCGCAATTATACACCACCCAGAGGTTGGTGCATTGCGTTCTCCGAAGGCTCCTCGCCGGAGGGCTGTGATTTGTGCGAGCAATGAGCCGAACGAATATGCTTGCATATTCACTCGGCGAATGCCGCAGCAGCCGACAGAATGTTGGCTTCCGCAGTCATGGTCTGCTCCAAATCAAACAGGGGACGCTACGCTTCCCCTGCGCTGGCTGCCGCCAGCTACCCTTTTGTGGACTTGCCATCTGGGGACACCTTGCCTTGCAAGCTGTTCCCAGCCGACAAGTTTCATAAAATATGCTATCTTTTCGATAGCCAATGAAGTATAATGAAGATGACAACAAATCGGAATTTGGAGGAACTTATGATGAAAAAAATGATAATGGCATTATGTATATTCATTTGTGCGTTTACTTTAGTTGCGTGTTCTGGACAACAAACAAACGAACCACTTACTTTAGGTGTCAATGCGATAATAACAGAAATTGATAAAGAAAATAAAATCATAACCACAAAAGATAGCGGAGAAGAAGGTGTTTTAGGGGATGATTGCCTTATTGATTGTTCCCAAATTCCTATGATTTATTGTAATTATGATACACAAGATGTTATAGATATAACACTTGATGATTTACAGGTGGGGGACGAAATCATTTTGACTATTCGGAGTTCAGAAATAGAAAATCTTCAAAAGGAAGATGACAATAAAGCAAAAATAGCAGTTGAACAATTACAATTAGGTACACAGAGAATTAAATAATTCCCAGTTTGTTATTCCACACACATCGGGTCAACTTGCCCCGAACTTTTACAACTAAATACCCGCCGCCCACACAGCGGCACACCGAGCAGGAAATCTGAAAAAAGGTCTCCTGCTTTTTTTTGCCCAAAATGAGGTGGTAAAACGCCACCCCATCCACCAAGCGTAGAAAGGAGGGACACGAAATGCCCTGTCCACACAATGAAATCACGATTGTGCAGCGCAGCCAGCGACAGTCTGCGGTTGCCGCCGCTGCTTACCAGAGTGGCGAAAAGCTGTTCTGTGAATACGACCAGCAAGTGAAGCACTACCCGGAAAAGCGTGGCATCGTCCACAATGAAATCCTGCTCCCGGCAAATGCCCCACGGTCGTATGCAGACCGCAATACTCTATGGAACGCCGCCGAAGCGGTGGAGAAACAATGGAACTCCCAGCTTGCAAGGCGGTGGGTGCTTACCATCCCCAGAGAGATACCGCCTGACCAGTACGCTGTCCTTGTCCGGGAGTTTTGTGAACAGCAGTTTGTTTCCAAAGGCATGATTGCTGACTTTGCCATCCATGACCCCCATCCGCCGGGACACAACCCCCACGCCCATGTCCTGCTCACTATGAGGGCAATGGACGAACATGGAAAATGGCTTCCCAAGAGCCGCAAGGTTTATGACCTTGATGAAAACGGGGAACGGATAAAGCTGCCGTCCGGCAGGTGGAAAAGTCACAAGGAGGATACGGTTGACTGGAACGACCAGAAGTATTGTGAAATCTGGCGGCATGAATGGGAGGTTATCCAGAACCGCTATCTGGAAGCTAATAACCGCCCGGAGCGTGTGGACTTGCGTTCCTATGCCAGACAGGGGCTTGATGTTGTCCCTACTGTCCATGAGGGGGCTGCTGTCCGGCAGATGGAAAAGCGTGGTATCCAGACGAATATCGGCAACCTGAACCGGGAAATCAGAGCCGCCAACAGTCTGATGAAGTCCATCCGGCAGCTTATCCAAAACCTCAAAGGCTGGATTACCGAGCTGGGCGAAAAACGGAAAGAGCTGCTTGCACAAAAAGCGGCGGAGGAAGCGACACTTCTTCCCAATCTGCTGATGAAGTATATGGAGATACGCAAGGAAGAACGGAAGGACTGGACAAGGGCTGGACAAAACCGGGGGACTTCACAGGACTTAAAGGCAGTCAGCGAATCCCTGTCCTATCTCCGGCAAAAGGGGCTTTCCACTGTGGAGGACTTAGAAGCATTTCTGGAATCTTCCGGGAAATCAGCCGCAGATTACCGCAATCAGATGAAGCCAAAGGAAGCCCGAAGCAAAGTGATTGACGGGATTCTTGCCAGCCGGACAGACTGCAAGGAATGTAAGCCTGTCTATGAGAAGTACCAGAAGATATTTTTTAAGAAAACAAAGGAGAAATTCAAACAGGAACACCCGGAGGTTGCCCGGTATGCGAAAGCCGCTGCCTACCTTGCCAAGCACCCAGATGATAAGGACAGTACCCAAAAGGAGCTGCAAGAGGAGCAGGAAACGCTTCTCAGCGAAATCGCAGAGCTGAAAGTACCACTGACCGAGGTACAGGAGGATTTGAAGAAGCTGCGGGACATCCGCTACTGGGTACGGAAAGCCACACCCGGCACAGAGGAAAGCAAAGAGCCGCCCAAGAAGCAGCCCATCAAGGAAGTCTTACAGGATAAGGCAGACGAGAAAAAAGCACAAAGAACCGCCCCGGCACAGGCGAAACACCGACAACAGGATATGGAACTTTAACAGGCACTTGCCATTTTCAATCAGAGAATGTCAGGTGCTTTTCTTATTTTCAAGGAGGGATAGATTTGAATGTATTTGAAGCTGTGAAGCAGTCCGTCACAACAAGACAGGCTGCGGAGCATTATGGAATCCGTATAGGTCGGAACGGGATGGCTTGCTGCCCGTTCCATAACGATAAAACCCCAAGCATGAAGCTGGATCGGCGTTACCACTGCTTCGGCTGCGGTGCGGATGGGGATGTGATTGATTTTGCCGCCGCCCTGTATGGGCTGGGAAAGAAAGAAGCCGCTGTACAACTGGCACAGGACTTTGGGCTTTCCTATGAGGACTGGAAGCCGCCGGGAAAGGCAAAAAAGCCCAAGCCCCGGCAGAAATCCCCGGAGGAACAGTTTCAGGAAGCAAAGAAACGCTGCTTCCGTATTCTTGCCGACTATCTCCACCTGCTCCGGGCATGGAGAAAGGAATATGCCCCGCACTCCCCGGAGGAAGCCTTTCATCCCCGGTTTGTGGAAGCCTTACAGAAGCAAGACCAAGTGGAATATCTGCTGGATGTGCTGCTCTTTGGGGAAACGGAGGAAAAAGCGGCTTTGATTATGGACTACGGAAAGGATGTGATACAGCTTGAACAGCGAATGGCAGAGCTTGCAGCCGCAGACGCAGCAAGAACTAAAAAATACCATGAACGCCATGCAGCCGCCCCAGAGCATTGAGGAAATCAAGGCGGGGCTGGAAACTACCGAGAAAGGCGGTGTCCGTCAGAGCATACGGAACTGCCTGACCGTATTCCAGTGTGACCCTCTGCTTTCCGGGGCTATCGCATACAACATCCTGACTGACCGCAAGGACATCATAAAGCCCATCGGCTTCCACAGAGAAAACACTGCCCTGAACGATACGGATATGAAGTATCTGCTTCTTTATCTGGAAGAAACCTACGGGCTTACCAATGAGAAAAAGATTGATAACGCCATCGGGATTGTGGCAAATGAAAACAAGTACCATCCCATCCGGGACTATTTAAGTGCCCTTGTGTGGGACGGGACAGAACGAATCCGTTTCTGCCTGCGGCATTTTCTGGGGGCTGACGCAGATGATTACACCTATGAAGCGTTGAAGCTGTTCCTGCTGGGTGCAATCTCACGAGCCTTTCAGCCGGGGTGCAAGTTTGAAATCATGCTCTGTCTGGTAGGCGGTCAGGGGGCTGGCAAGTCCACCTTCTTCCGCCTGCTGGCAGTCCGGGACGAGTGGTTCTCCGATGATTTGCGGAAGCTGGATGATGACAATGTGTACCGCAAGCTGCAAGGTCACTGGATTATCGAAATGTCGGAAATGATGGCAACCGCCAATGCCAAGAGCATTGAGGAAATCAAGTCATTTTTAAGCCGGCAGAAAGAAGTTTACAAGATACCCTATGAAACCCACCCGGCAGACCGCCCCCGTCAGTGCGTGTTTGGCGGCACTTCCAATGCCCTTGACTTCCTGCCCCTTGACCGTTCCGGCAACCGCCGCTTTATCCCCGTCATGGTGTACCCGGAGCAAGCCGAGGTTCACATTTTGGAGGACGAAGCCGCTTCCAGAGCCTATATCGAGCAGATGTGGGCAGAAGCTATGGAGATTTACCGAAGCGGCAGATTCAAGCTGGCTTTCAGCCCCACCATGCAACGGTATCTCAAAGAACACCAGCGGGATTTTATGCCGGAGGACACCAAAGCCGGAATGATACAGGCGTATCTTGATAAGTACACCGGGAGCATGGTCTGTTCCAAGCAGCTTTACAAGGAAGCCTTGAACCACACCTTTGACGAGCCGAAGCAATGGGAAATCCGGGAAATCAACGAGATTATGAACCAGTGCATTACCGGCTGGCGGTACTTCCCGAACCCAAGAATGTTTTCCGAATATGGCAGACAAAAGGGCTGGGAGCGTGAAAACCCGGCAACGGACTCCGGCAACCCGTCTGAAAAAACGATGGACGGTTTTGTGGAGGTCGCAGAACAGATGGAGCTTCCATTCTGAAAAGGACAGCCCGTTGCACCCCTGTTGCTATCCCGTTGCCGAGCCGGTTGCCGGGGGAAATCCCATAACTGCGGGCTTTTCTCCCTTATAACAACCAAAACAACAGAAAAATAAAAGAAAAGTATAAATAGTAAGTAATGCCAGACTGAGATTGTTTGCAAGGTCTTTTGAAGCCCGTTGCCGGACTTCGTTGCCGACACCCTCTGTCTGGCTATTTTCATGTATGGAGGATAACTGCCTATGGCAAATAATAAGATGAATATAGAAGGAAAAAATTACTCGGATATTCCGGTGTGGCGTAGATATACGCTTACCATTGAGGAAGCAGCCAGATATTATCATATCGGCGAAGGAAAATTGAGAACGCTTATTGACACACATCCCAATGAGGATTTTTATGTGATGAACGGCAATCGTGCCCTCATTAAGCGTGAGAAATTTGAGAGGTATCTGGATCAGGCTACGGCTGTGTAAACAGAGCTGACAGATTTACCAATTTCACATGATATAACTATGCGGAGAGCCGGATTTGTGCTATGATAAGAGTGCAAGTCTGGCTCTCTTTTTTTGAAAGGAGAGTTCACGATGAGTGAGAAAAGACGAGATAACCGTAATCGGATTTTGCGAGAGGGCGAGTACCAGCGTAAGGATGGGAGGTATCGGTTCCGCTATATTGATGAGGACGGAAAAGAGAAAAATGTATACAGTTGGCGTTTGGACAAGAATGACCCAATGCCAAAAGGGAAGAAGCGGGAGCCTTCCCTGCGTGAGAAAGAAAAACAGATTGAAGCGGATTTGTTTGACCGTATCGTAACCAACGGTGGCAACTATACTGTTTTGGAACTGGTAGAAAAGTACATTTCATTGAAAACAGGAGTTCGTCACAATACGGTTGCCGGATATAAAACGGTCATCAATATGCTGAAAAAAGAGAGTTTTGGGAATCTGCGAATTGATAAGGTGCGTTTGTCAGATGCAAAGGCATGGTTAATTAAGCTCCAGCAGATTGATGGACGGGGATACAGTTCGATTCATTCTATCAGGGGAGTTCTCAGACCGGCATTTCAGATGGCAGTAGATGATGACCTGCTCCGTAAAAATCCATTTGAATTTGAACTTGCATCCGTCATTGTCAATGATTCTGTTACCAGAGAAGCGATTACCCGAAAGCAGCAGAGAGATTTACTGAAGTTTATTCAGGAAGATAAACATTTCAGCAGATACTATGATGCAATCTATATTCTTTTTCACACAGGGCTTCGTATCTCAGAGTTCTGTGGGCTGACGGTTTCAGAAATCGAGTTTGGAGAAATGCGTATCAAGGTAGACCATCAGTTACAGCGTACTGCACAGATGCAGTATGTAATTGAAGAACCAAAAACAGATAAAGGCATCCGCTATGTGCCGATGACGGAAGCTGTCGCAGCGTGTTTTCGCAGAATCATTGCCAACCGCAAGACACCAAAAGTTGAACCGATGGTGGAAGGATATGCAGGATTTTTGTTTCTGGATAAAAACGATATGCCGATGGTTGCCCTTCACTGGGAAAAGTATCTGGAGCATATTATTCAGAAATACAATAAAATTTACCGTATCCAGATGCCGAAAGTTACCCCTCATGTATGCAGGCACACCTTTTGCTCTAATATGGCAAAATCTGGGATGAATCCGAAAACCTTGCAGTATATCATGGGTCACGCAGACATCAGTGTAACCTTGAACACTTACACCCATGTGAATTTTGATGATGCAAAGGAAGAAGTATATCGGATAGCGAATAGTTAAAAAAGCTCGTTGGTAAGGACGCTTGCTTTACCAATGGATTTACCAAGATTGCAGGGAAAAACACAAGAAAATACGAGAAGATTTGAGAAGATACCTTGAAAAGAAAGGAAAACTCAAAAGTCGGAAAACCCTGAAATATCAAGCGTTTGAGAAGAAATACAAGACTTAAATGGAGATATAAAAAGATGATTAAAGTATTATTCATTTGCCACGGCAATATTTGCCGCAGCACCATGGCTCAATTTGTCTTCCAGGACATGATAAACCAGGCCAATTTAACAAACAAATTCCACATTGATTCTGCTGCCACCAGCAGGGAAGAAATCGGAAATCCTCCACACTATGGAACCATCAACAAGCTCCGTCAAGTAGGGATTCCCGTTCTTCCCCACCGGGCAACGCAGATGACCAGGCAGGATTATCAGGAATATGATTATCTCATTGGAATGGATGAATGGAATATCCGAAACATGCTGCGGATTGCGGGCAAAGACCCGGAGAAAAAAATTCACATGCTTCTGGATTTTACCCAGTTTCCAAGAGCCATCGCAGACCCCTGGTATACTGGAAATTTTGATGTAACTTATGAAGATGTAAAAGAAGGCTGTGAAGCACTTCTAAAATACCTTAGAAAAGAACACCTTATATAAGTATTTTAATGTTGCCTGCAAAAGGTCTGATAGACCTCTCTGGCAATGGCAGATGCACCTGCACTGTCCGGATGCACCCCGTCTAAAAGAAAGTATTCCGGGTGATTTCTGGTTGCTTCGTGGATATCAATAACCGGGAGATTATGCTCCTTTCCAAAAGAAAGTATGGCATTGGAAATGATATCTGCCACATCTGCCTGCATTTTATAATGGTCTTTCAGCTTAAAATATCCTGTGAACACTGTAGCGGGTGTCATAAGATAAATTTCAGGATTGCTGTCCAGGTTCTGGTAATGACTTACTAAAGCTTCCAAATCTGAAAGAAAATTTTCAGTACCAGTCCAGTTATAGGGTTTCGTATCATTGGTACCCAGCATAAGAAAAATAACATCCGGCTGGAAATCACTGCTTTTTTTGAAATTGGGGTGATTCCAATAAGAAAAATTGGCATCCTTTTGCAAAGTATGTCCACTGGCGCCAAAATTTTCTACCAAGTACCGCCCTCCCAGCAATTGCTGTAACTGTGCTGGATAAGAATTCAGAAATTTATCTTCAATTTTGGCTCCGTAAGTAATGCTATCTCCCACGCAGGCAACCCGTACCGCATAAGTCTTTTGCAAGTTAAGCAAGAGAATCGGAGACACTATTATAAGAAGAATTATGAATAGCAAAAAACTGCGTTTTACATTTCTTTTCATGGAAAAACTCCTTTGTATCTGTTATATGAGCACAGGCGGCAAACAAAATTTGTCCTCATGAGAATATTGTAAAAGCAAATGATAAAAATTACAAGGCAGGGATGAAAATGAAGGAAAAAATAGAAGAACTTTTAAAGAATTTGTCATTTTGGAATCGACTTCAGGAATCAGAAAGAGAACTTGTGGTACAAAATTCAAAAATTATGGAATATCAGGCAGGTGACGCTGTTTATTCCGGAGGTACCCAGTGTCTGGGAATGATGATGGTGTTAGAGGGAACCCTCCGCACCTATCTGTTATCTGACGAAGGAAAAGAAGTTACCATTTACCGGCTTCGCCAGGGAGACGTTTGCGTATTGGCGGCTTCCTGTATTCTGTCTGCCATTACCTTTGATGTGGAAATGGAGGCGCAGACAGATACCCGCCTTCTTCTGGTACCCGCCTGGGTTTTATCCAAACTTCAGGACGAAAATGTGTATGTGGAAAACTTCATTTACAAAGAAGCTGCCAAGCGCTTTTCAGACGTGGTAGAGGCATTGCAGCAGATGATGTTCTTAAGCCTGACTCAAAGAGTTGCTTCCTTTTTGCTGGATGAATCCGCAAAGCAAAACACCTACAGCATTACCATGACCCATGAGGAGATTGCAAAAACCATCGGCAGCGCCAGGGAAGCAGTGAGCAGAATTCTGAAACAGCTGGCAAAAGGCGACTATATTTCTTTGAATCGAGGGGAGATTAAAATCGAGGAAAAGGCGAGGCTTTATCAGTTGCTGTAGGGGAGTATGCCCGCCACAAGGTTTGAGCTGTGGCGGGTATTAGCATGAGATTTAGAGCTTAAAAAGCTACCAAATCAACAAATCTTGACTCTCTGTTTCTCTCTGAAAAAGAAATCGAAAATCTTTTTCAGAACTGTATTCTCTCAGACTCCTGAGGACTATGTTTTGAGAGAAAGGACGGAAGTCAGGGCTTACAATCATCTTTCCTGCTTTCCACGTAATTCTTTTAGAGAAAAGCTTTATATCTCTGCTAAAATATGAATTACAATAATTTTTCTATATTCAGAATCAGCCCCTGATCCGCAGGCAACCAATCTACACTATACAAAGTATCTTTTGTCAACCAAGCTGCTGCTTCATGCTCTTTTAAGACCAAGTCTCCTGATTTGATTTTACAAATAAAGCAATCCATTGATAAATGAAAGTTTGGATAGTCATACTCAACTGTATCTAATAATTTACCCACCTCGACTTCCGTATCTAACTCTTCTTTTATCTCTCTGACAAGTGCTTCCTCGGGTGTTTCACCCGCATCAATCTTTCCTCCCGGAAATTCCCAGCCATCTTTGAATTCACCGTATCCGCGCTGAGTTGCAAACACTTTGCTATCGTCAATAATGATCGCCGCTACTACTCTAATTGTTTTCATGCTATCTCCTATCATTCCATTATCCATTCACAATGTATTCGTAAATATCCTCACGCACCGGCGTATCCAATGCCCATTCAATTTCAACTGCAGTTTTATCAGTATTTGGCATTGTAAATTCTTTTACAAATCCAGTTGAAGTCATCCTTCCGAGATAATAGAATTCTTTTGAAATTTTATATCTGATTTCTGTTTAATCGCATAAACACTACACTTTCAAGCATTTTGAAGTACAGAAAACACTCATTTTACCACGAATTTACCACGATTGAATGAGCCTTGATATGATATTCAAAAAACATGGGAGATACTACAAATTTATTGCGTAACTCCCATGTTTTCTTAATTACTAATATCCTAATTCCTTTACAAGTTTCTCTGCATCTTCCTTATATTCGGGATAAGCAGTCACATATAAAACAGTATTTTCTTTTTTTATAACTTTACAATGGTAATCAGAAGCCGTAACATCATAGACCGATTGGGTATTGTTTTCATTTTCTGTAATTTTAGCAGAATTATTCTCTTTATATGTTTTATTTAGATTATCAACTGCATATTTATACACATTAGTTGCTGATTTTTCATTTTTCATAAAATAATACTCAAATGAATATTTTTCTTCATCTACGGCAACATATATTTCTTGATAAGAATGGTCTTTTGCACTATCTGTTTTATCTGTAACTTCCAACCCTTTTTCTTCCATTATAGTTTTAAACTTAGTGGTAGTGATTGGTTCAGAAGTTGAACTCTTACCACACCCTGATAACATAAGTATAAACACCATTGCAACTATAAATAAAAAATTTTTCTTTCTCATAAATAAGCACCTCACACTTTCTAAAAAATCATCAAAGCAAAAAACATTGTACCGCTATAAGACAGTAATAAGAAATATCCCCAGTAACAATACACCTATTCCAATCATTGCAAAAAGTATACCTACAATACAACGAATATATTGTCCACTTTGCTTGATATAAGAATAATCTGGATTATTCTTATCATAAATAACATGACACTCTCCATCAAGATGAAATATATGATGTGGAGTCCAGTTTGTTTTATTTGTATATTTGCTGCTAGATACGATATATTCATATACTGCTCTGGCATTTCCATTTGATGAACTATCAATACTTACAATTTTACCGGTTGTATGTTCCTTGCATTTGATGAATTTAATAAGATTAGGAACACTAACTATTAAGCCTACGATTAAAAACAAAATTCCGATTATCCAAAATACAATCATTTTAGTTTCTCCTTGAATTTTTAATTTATCTTTTTCTTCATATCCATATTATAACAGTTCCATATATCCGCCACAATAAAAATCAGCATATCCTTTAAATATTTTCTGCATTGAAAATACATACTTTTTCTTTCTTCCTCTTGAATACCAAGCACAGAAAAGAAAAAGTCCTGTCAAGAGCCTTGCCACCATTGGTGGTGCTATGCACTCTTTACTGGGCTTTTTGTTTGCTGTATCTTCTCACAAAGAGGAAAAAAGTTACTCGTCCTCATCATCAAACTGGTTATTCTGAGCCAACGAACAGACGGAAAATACTTATATAAATATGTGGACGCATTTGGAAACACAAAATATGTGTATGCTTGGAGATTGACACCCACAGACCCGACACCAAAGGGAAAACGGGAAAAGCCCTCACTTCGTGAAATGGAACAGCAGATAAGACGGGATATTGAGGACGGTATCGACAGCACAGGCAAGAAAATGACGCTTTGCCAACTCTACGCCAAACAGAACGCACAGAGGGCAAATGTGAAGAAAAGCACACAGAAACAACGGGAACAGCTCATGCGGTTATTGAAAGAGGACAAGTTAGGTGCTAGGAGCATTGATACGATAAAACCCTCTGACGCTAAGGAATGGGCGTTACGCATGAAAGACAAAGGCTTTTCCTATAACACCATTAACAACCATAAACGCTCATTAAAAGCGTCATTCTATATCGCCATACAAGACGATTGTGTAAGGAAGAATCCTTTTGATTTTAAGTTAAGTGAAGTCATAGAAAATGATACCAAAGAAAAAGTCGCATTGACAGAGGAACAGGAACAAGCCTTATTGTCATTTATTAAGGCAGACAATGTTTATCACAAGCATTATGATGATGTGCTGATACTGTTAAAAACAGGACTTCGTATCTCGGAACTGTGCGGACTGACAGTAGCCGATATTGATTTCAAGAATGAAGTTGTGATTATCGACCACCAGTTACTAAAGAGCAAGGAACAGGGCTATTATATTGAAACGCCTAAAACAAAGAGCGGAATAAGGCAAGTGCCATTAAGCAGAGAAACAATACAGGCATTTCAACGGGTTATAAAGAAACGCTCAAAGGCAGAACCGTTTGTGATAGACGGACGGAGCAATTTCCTGTTTGTCAATCATAAGGGTAAGCCCAAAGTTGCGATTGATTACAACGCCTTATTTATCCGTATGGTAAAGAAATACAACAAGCACCACAAGGACAATCTCTTGCCACATATCACACCGCATACACTACGCCATACATTCTGCACAAGACTGGCAAGCAAAAACATGAACCCGAAAGATTTACAGTATATCATGGGACATTCAAATATCAATATCACAATGAACTGGTACGCTCATGCGTCCATAGATACCGCAAAATCAGAGGTTCAGCGTCTAATCGCATAGAAGTATTTACCACGATTTTAACCACGATTGACAGGGAAAATATAAGAAGATAGACCTAGATATGTGAGGTTTACCACAAAAGAAAAATGCCCGTAGAGCCTATAAAATAAGGCTTTGCGGACATTTAAGAGGATATAAAAAGATAGTCAAAAAGACATATATAATTTTTTATTAAATCCCATATTTAACAATCTATAAACCTAAAAAGTATAATCATTTCGCAATGTCATTCGTAATATGTATTATTCAATTCGCAGAATATCAAAAGTTTTATTGATATTCTGCGAATTATATTGTATGATATGCGAAAGAGATGTTAATTCTTATAATGATTGGAGTTGTTAAATGATGATGACATGTAAGGAAAAAGCAGTTGAATGGAGTCTTTCTATACGTTCAGTAAATAGTTTATGCAAACAAGGAAAAATTAAAGGCGCAATGAAAGTAAAAGGCATCTGGAAGATTCCGGATGATGCAGAAAAACCAATTGATGGTCGCATCACCTCTGGCGAATATACTACATCTATGGAGCCTAAAGTTCTCAAGGCTCTTCCAATAGGAATATCCGATTACGCACGAGCCCAGTCACAATATTACTATGTGGATAAAACTTTAATGATAAAAGAATTTCTTGACCAGAAACCTCTTGTTTCTTTATTCACCAGACCCCGACGTTTTGGTAAAACTTTGAACATGGATATGCTCAGAACATTTTTTGAAATTTCAGATGAGGATACAAGCAAATATTTTGTTGGAACGAATATATGGAAATGTGGTAAGACATATCGCGACCATCAGGGAAAATATCCTGTTATTTTCCTTACTTTTAAAGATGTAAAATTTGACTCCTGGGAAATAACACTTGATAAAATAAAAGAACTTTTGCAGGCAGAATTTGGAAGACATCAGATACTTCTTAACAGCGATAAACTTGCTCAGTACGAAAAAGAATATTTTTTAAGAATTCTTAATGGAACCGCATCAGAAGTAGATCTTACTTCTGCACTCGAAAAACTTTCACTAATGTTGAAAAAGCACTATGCTATAGCACCAATCATTATTATTGATGAATATGATACACCGATCCAGGAAGGTTATTCAAAAGATTTCTACGATGAAATCATTGGATTTATGAGAAATTTCTTCTCTGGTGCATTCAAAGATAACAAGAACCTTTCTTATGGGTTTCTCACCGGTATCCTTAGAATCGCACAAGAAAGCATTTTCAGCGGACTTAATAATTTAAATGTGAATTCCATTATGGATTCTGAATATGATCAATTCTTTGGATTCACTCACCAAGAAGTACATGAAATGCTTGAATACTATAACCTTCTTGATAAAGAAGAAGAACTAAAGAATTGGTATGATGGATATCTTTTCGGAAATGAAGAAATCTATAATCCCTGGTCCGTAATCAATTACGTATCAAAGAACTGTGTTCCACAAGCTTATTGGGTGAATACCGGAAATAACGAGATTCTTGACGATGTGTTAAAAGTTGTAACTGATGATATTACAGAGCGTCTCCATGCTCTGTTACAAGGTGATAGTGTTGTTGCAAGAATAGATCAGAATGTTGTTTATCGTGCACTTTCCGAAGATCCTGGCAATATTTATAGTTTACTTTTAGTAGCCGGATACCTCAGGATTTCAAAGAAAGAGCTTCAACCGGATGGTTCCTATTTATGCGAAGTATCCATTCCAAACAGAGAAATCTCCGCTGTTTATAAGAGTGAAATTCTCTCTCACTTATTACAGGTTGGCGCTATTACAAGAACAACTGCTAATAAGATTGCTGAGAGTCTTTATATTGGCGACTTTGTGAAATTACAAAAAGCCATTGGTGAATATATGGATAAATCCATCAGTTTCTACGATGGCGGTTCCGAAGGATTTTACCACGGTTTAATCCTAGGTCTCATTGCTTTGATGGATAACCAGTACAAGATTAAATCCAACCGTGAATCCGGAGATGGCAGATACGATATCTCCCTATTCCCGAAAACTTCAAAATATCCAGGTATCATTATGGAATTTAAATGGGGAAGCAATCTGGATTCAGATATACTTGATAAACTCGCTAAAGATGCGTTAGATCAGATTGATACAAAACGGTATGATTCAGAAATGTCTGAGCTTGGCATTACCAATATACTCAAACTTGGAATTGCTTTTTCCGGCAAAAAATCAAAAATCAAAACAGAATAATTTTTTGAAAAAATTGATGCTCGGAAGGTCTGCTGACTATCCGGGCATCATCCTTTATAAACGTATGGCTCCATACAAAGCCCATTCAGCCAATGATAAACACTCTTCCCCCATTCTACAAAAAACGCCCCCTAGCATCCCTAAACGCCTCATAATTTGCTGTTTCACATCCTGTGTGATAAACTGCATACTCAATCACATCAAAAATTTCCGGGGGGGGACCGAAAGGCTCCACATCCGAATGCTCCCAGAAGCAATACCTCTGCCTTATTTGCAACCGCCACCTCAAAATTCTTTGAATTTCTACTCCTGTGCAGTTTTTTAATTCCTGATAAGAAATATCTGCTTTCTTGCCGGTATTGGGATTCACTCGATTATGAGGTATTGTTCTTAAATTTGGTGCTACACATGTGATTACGTCCACATCCCACCACCTGGATTAGTTGCAGAAGCAAAATTAAGTACACAGACTCTTTTATTCTGCTTTGCATAACTTTCAGAAGCTTCCAAAGTTCTTTTCCCAGATACAATTACGTTACCGGCATGTCACCCCAACTCCTGCAGCATCCTCTCCGGATCCTCTGCCGCCTTCACTTTATCATTGCTTTTTATGATGACTCCTTCTTCATCAATAAGGTAGGTGGTCCGCACCACACCCATGGACACTTTCCCGTAGTTCTTCTTTTCTTTCCAGACATCATAGGCTTCAATTACCTTTCGATCTGTATCAGAAAGCAGGGTGAACGCCAATCCGTACTTCTCCTCAAACTTTTTATGGGAAGCAACGGAATCTTTGCTCACTCCCAGAATGACCGCACCTTTTTCTGTAAACTGGGGATATCTTTCAGAAAAACCACAGGCCTGTTTCGTACATCCGGGTGTGTTGTCTCTTGGATAAAAATATAAAATAACTTTCTTACCAGCATAATCACTTAACTTGTGCATCTGTCCATTTTGATCCGGTAATTCAAAATCCGGCGCTTTTGTTCCTGCTTCTAACATAATCCTTACCTCCTGTGTTGAAATTGGTTGATAAAAATCACCTTATTTACAAAAACTGCCTGGTAAAATGTCTCTCCCACACCCACCAGGCAGTCTCCTCTTCTTTATCGTTCTCTTTTTTATTTTACTTCCACCAGTTCAATGCGGAAATTCAATTCTTTTCCTGCCATTTCATGATTAGCGTCAAAGGTAATGGTTGTCTCATCCTTTGCAGTTACTTTCACAGGGAATGGCTGTCCCATCTGGTTGGTGAGATATACCTGCTGTCCTGGTTCCAGGTCTTCGGAACCTGCAAGTTCTGCGATTTCCACTGTAAAAATTGCATTTGGATTTGGCATACCATAGGCTTCTTCTGGCATCAGGTGAACGTCTACAACCTGACCAACTTCCATATCAGCCACTGCTGCGTCAAAGCCGCGAATCATCTGACCTGCTCCACAGGTAAATTCCAGTGGTTCCCCTCTGTCGTAAGAAGAATCAAACTGTGTTCCATCATTAAAAGTTCCTTTATAATGAGTGCGGCAGATTTTTCCAACATTACGTCCAGTAAGTTCCGGCTGTTTTGAGCCACATCCGCCTCCGCAGTTGCCTCCACAGCTATGTCCGTCTTCATGATTGCCACAGCTATGACCTTCTTCGTGATGATGATCACAGTTTACTCCGGTAGATACCAGTTCACCCTTCAAATAGGCTTCTACTGCCTGGTCTGTATCCCCTTTTGCTCCTGAGCATACTTCAATGCCGGCTTCCGCAAGAGCAGCCTGAGCGCCTCCTCCAAGGCCTCCGCAGATCAATACCTCTACAGAACGCTCTGCTAAAAGTCCTGCCAGAGCTCCATGTCCTGTTCCGTTGGAACTCATTACTTCGCTGGAAACCACTTTGTTATCTTCCACTTCATATAATTTGAAATACTCTGTTTTTCCAAAATGCTGAAATACGTTTCCATTGTCATAAGTTACTGCTATTTTCATTTTGTGTCCTCTTCTTTCTTTTTATTCGCCACCGGCGTGTACTATATTCATTTTATCACATTGCTTGTTTTTTGTGTAAACTTTTTATCCCAATAATTCTTTTATCATTTCTTTGTTAAATACTACCTGTGCCACATGCTCTGCCTCAATCTGATACAGGGCATTGGCCGCAATATGCTCTGCTGCCTGCTCCAGATCCCGGATTCCTGAGGTATCCTGATATTTTTCAATCACTGCATCCAGGGCTTCTTCTGTCACTACACATTCCGATTCCTTCATTCCCATGCGTTTTAATACTTTTGGAAGAGAGAATCTGGAAAAAATGATTTTCTTTTCTTCCGGTGTATAGTCTGGAATATCAATCACCGCAAATCTGGACATCAAAGGCGCGCTAATCTGCTCTTTATCATTGGCTGTGGCAATGGGATAAACACCTACAGTTGGAATCATACATTCCATGTAGTTATCGGTAAAGCCCAAATTATCCAAAAGGGTCAGCAGCACATCTGCAGGATTTCCGTTTCCTTTTCCAGCGGCAGCCTTATCTAACTCATTAATAATAAATACCAGGCTGGAAGCCCCTGCCATAGAAAAAGCCTCCATAATAATGCCCGGTTTTGCGTTGGCATACACCCTGGAGCTTCCGGTAAGCTGTTCCGGGTCATTGATGGAACTCATATCCAACGTTGTCCATGGCAGTTTCAAAATCCGCGCCACTGCATAGGCAATCTGTGATTTTCCCGTTCCTGCAGGTCCCACCAGCAAAAGTCCATAGGCAGGCAATGTATGGGTACGGTTAATCTGAATAATGGTTTCAATAATTCTCTGTTTCACCCGCTCCATGCCATACAGTTCCTCATCCAGAATCCTTCTGGCTTCTTTTGGGTCAATGGAGCCAAAATAATTGTTCTTCCACTGAATATTCATCATAATAGAAAGGGCTCTCTGGGCATGGCGGCGTTCCTCCTGGGAAACTTCATTAGAACGTGCCACTGCCAGATTTCTTCTTGCCCAGAGCCGGATATTATCTGGCAAAGTGCGTCCCGCACAAGTCATAAAATCGGTAATACTCTGCAAACTGGTAAGCTTCATCTCATCCCCCAGCTCTTCTTCGTCCTCTTCTCCCACATCTTCTACAGGAGCATTGCTGGCTAAAAGCCGCTCAATCATAAATTGCAGAAATCCGTCTTCTGCAGAAAGTTTGGTGCCCCCGCCAAAAGCGATTTCCCGGATTTTATATACTGCATACCCTCTCTCCTGGTTCTCCCCGGAAAGGCGCACATTAATATGATGCTCTCCCAGCCATCTTATAAGGCTTACAAATCTGGAATCCATCTGAAGAATATCTCCTGTTGGATTTCCTTCCTCTTCCTGAAATTCAAAGGAAGTCCTTTGATTAGGATTGGTAAAAAAACCACAGGAATGATGTGGCCATTTCTGCTTCTGATTATCCAAAATCAAGATAGGCATTTCCGGTGTGGCCTCCGGCTCATTAGACGGAAAGGTTATGTAAGTACATTCTGCCTCTTTTTCCGTGTTAGAGACATTACTAAAATCAAATACTGGCATATTCAAAACTCCTTTTCTTTTATCATTTTGTTTTTTTATTCAATTCTTCATGCATCATGGTCATAAGAACCAGCAAAATCAGCAGATATACCGGCAGCAGCGCCACGCTGATATGATTGGCTATAATGCCGAATAAGGGCGGCATGACACAGGTTCCCACATAGGCCATAGCCATCTGCACTCCAATAATAGCCTGGGATTTATCTGCTCCAAAGTGGGCCGGCGTGGAATGGATGACACAAGGGTAAACCGGCGCGCATCCCAGACCAATGAGAATCAGACCTGCCACAGAAAGATTTGCCCCCATGGGGATGAGCATCACCACAATTCCAAGGGCAATAGTTCCCAGCCCCAGACGTATCATCTGAGTATCATTGAATTTTATAGTCATAAAACCGCTGGCTGCCCTTCCAAGGGTAATGCCAATGTAGAACATACTGGCAAAACCAGCCGCTGTTTCCGCTGCCATGCCTTTGTACAAAACCAGATAACTGCTGGCCCACAAACCTGCTGTCTGCTCCACTGCGCAATAACAAAAGAAACAAATCAGAACCTCTTTTGCTCCGGGAATACGGATAATTTCCGGCAGAGAAAGAATTTTGTCTGCTTCCTCTCCTTTTCCCTGTTCCCCTCCTGCCTTTCTACCCTTCCACATGGGAAGGCTGAGAAGCAAAATCACAGTAAGCACCACCTGCAGCATGCCAATCCAGCGGTATCCTGCATTCCAGGTCTTTCCTCCTGTTAATGCAAATCCCATAATATAAGGCCCCAGAGAAGCTCCCACACCCCACATGCAATGCAGCCAGCTCATATGGCGGCTTTCATAGTGCAACGCCACATAATTATTCAAAGACGCATCCACACTTCCTGCACCCAGTCCGTAAGGAATTGCCCACAGACAAAGCATCCAGAAGGAATGGCTAAAAGAAAATCCAAAAAGAGCTGCTGCGGTCATGGCAACGCTGATGGCAGTTACCTTGCCGGTTCCCAGTTTTCTGGTGAGCCGGTCACTTTGTAAACTGGAAACAACGGTTCCCAGGGCAATAATCATGGAAATAATTCCCGCATAAGAAACCGGAACGGAAAATTCCCCATACATGGTAGGCCAGGCAGAGCCAAGAAGCGCATCCGGCAATCCCAGGCTGATAAAAGAAAGATAAATAATTCCAAGCAATAACGATATCATGTTGTCCTCCTCAAGTTCTTTGTTGTCAAAAGGATTATACAACAATTTCTTCCAATCTTCCACCTCAACCTGTCTGTCAGCTATAAAAAAATTGACATTCCAAAAAACCTGTGCTATCCTAATGCCAGTTAAATAAAAAAGGCTGTGACAAGAAATAGTAAGTGTCCCGGAAATCACAGAGAGAAGGCGGCTGGTGAAAGCCTTCATGGAAGAGATACCCAACCCGTCTTTGAGCCTGTATAAGAGTGCGGATGAATTCCGAATTTAGGTGGTACCGCGGACTTGTAGCTTGTTCGCCCTAAGCTGATTGTTTTGGCTTGGGGCGTTTTTTATTTTACATTTAGGAGGTAAAACATATGAAACTGGAAAAACTTGTAGGGGATCGCTTTAAAGAAAAACCCTCTGACTGCGTGGTAGACAGCCATGCCCTGATGATTCGGGGCGGCTATATGAAATATGTGGCAAATGGCATTTATTCTTCCTACACTCCTCTGCGGAGAATCACACATAAAATTGAGGAAATTATCCGGCAGGAAATGGAAGCCATAGACGGACAGGAAGTGCAGTTTCCTGTAGTTCTTCCCGGCTCTTTATGGGAAGAATCCGGACGATATGAAAGTGTGGGAAAAGAACTTATGCGTTTCCGGGACCGCAACAACAGTTCTCTGGTTCTTGGTATGACCCACGAAGAGGCTGCAGTTCATCTGGTACGGGAATATGCCCAGAGTTATACTAAATATCCTTTTATGATTTATCAGATTCAGACTAAATTCAGAGATGAAGCCCGTCCAAGAGCCGGACTGATTCGTGTCCGGGAATTTACTATGAAGGATGCTTATTCCTTTCACACTAGCCAGGAAGATCTGGAAACTTATTATCAACGCTGTCTTAAGGCTTACCACCGGATTTATAAAAGGGTAGGACTGCCGGAAGTCATTGCTGTGGCTTCTGATTCCGGTATGATGGGCGGCAACGTTTCCCATGAATTTATGCTCCTCACTCCCATTGGAGAAGATTCCATTGCCATCTGCCCGGATTGTGGATATTGCGCTAATATGGAAGCAGCAGAAAATATTCTTCCAAAAAAATCCTGTAAAACATCTGAACCATTAGCTCTGGTTCATACCCCGGATATTCACACCATTGAGGAGGTTTGCGAATTTCTTCACAGTCCAAAAGAGCAATCCTGCAAAGCTGTGGTTTATCAGAAAAACGCAGATGACAGCTACGTTGTTTTGTTCATTCGCGGGGATTTAGAGGTAAATGAAACCAAGCTTACCAATTATCTGAAAGAAGAAATCCATCCTGCAGTCATTACCCCGGAATCAGGCCTTCATGCCGGTTATATTGGGCCTTACAATTTACAGATAAATGGCAAGGCAGTGATTCTCTATGACCGCTCCTTAGAGGGCGTAAAAAATCTTTCCTGTGGCGCCAACCAAGAAGAATATCATTATACCGGATTGGATATGGAACGGGAACTTCCGGATGCAGCATATCATGATTTTGCCAAAATTCAGGAAGGTGGCATTTGTCCACACTGCGGTAAACCATCCATTACCATTTCCCGTGGAATTGAAGTAGGAAATATCTTTCAGCTTGGAACCAAGTATACCAGATCCATGAATATGACTTATATTGATGAAAATGGCAAAACACAGTACCCTGTTATGGGATGTTATGGAATCGGTGTTGGCCGTCTGGCTGCCGCAGTGTGCGAAGCCCATCATGATGAATACGGTCCTATCTGGCCTATGTCCATTGCACCCTGGCAGATTCACTTGTGTGCAGTCCGCTCAGATGATGCGCAGGTAAAGGTCTTTGCCGACCAGCTTTACGAAGAACTTTTGAAAAAAGGCGTGGAAGTCATCTACGATGACCGGACTGTGCGGGCTGGCGTGATGTTCTCAGACGCTGATTTGCTGGGTGTGCCTCTAAGAGTTATAGTAAGCCCAAGAAATCTGAAACAAAATCAGTTAGAAGTGGTTTCCAGAGATAAGACTTTTTCAGAGAATATTCCTGCGGAATCTGCGGCAGAACGTTTGATGGAGATTTTAAAAGAACGACTCTAAAAAATAGCACCATTATTTTGACACATTTCAGCTCAAAGCAGACTTATACTGAGCCGGAATGTGTCAAAATTTCTTCTCTCTCATCCGGTTCTCCGTATTTTTCTCCGGTATTCACTAGGTGTCCTCCCATACTTCTGCTGAAACGCCCGGTTAAACGTCCTCTGGCTTTCAAACCCGGCTTCCAGATAAACATCCGTAATCCTTTTATCTGTATTTTCCAGCAGAGAGGACGCATAGTTCAGCCGGATTTCATTCAAATACTGATTAAAATTCGTATGAAAGACACCGGAAAAAACTTTGGATAAGGCAAACTTATTGATCCCAAGGGCTTCTGCCACACTTCCAAGTGTTAGTTCTTCCTGAAAGTGGGATAACAGATACGTCATAACAGTATATATCAGATCATGACTCCCCATATTGTCTTTTTCTATAAATTGAAACAGCTTGCTGCACTGATACAACATAATCTGTAAATAAGCCTGCCCCACGATTTCATTGACTTCTCCCATACGAATCAGACATTCCAGAGAATTTCTGATTTCATACGGAAGATCTGCTTTTTTCATCACTGGACTTTCCGGACATTTTTTCTGCAGCAAAGTCATAAACGGTCCACTAAGTTCCAGGGAAGCATAAAACTGATACACTTCGTTGTTTCCTTTGGAAAATACCTGATAATGGTGGATTAAATCCGGGAAAACCACTGCAAAGTCCCCTTTTTCCATGTGATACAGTTCATAACCAATGCCAAGCTCCAGCTCCCCTTTTGTTACATATACCAGTTCTATGGCATTATGAAGATGCGGGGGAACGTGATGCGGTTTTTTCCTTATCATACTGAACTTTTCTGTTTTCTCTTCGTAAGATGGCTGCATTCTTTTTCCCTCTTCCCTTCAAGATTTGGCTGTTTCTTTTTTTCATTTGGCATGCACTCCTTCCCCGGATACGCTATAATAAAGCCAGAAATCAGGAAAGGAGGCTACCGAAAATGAAAAAACTAATCCATTATTTAGAAAAAGTGATGAATTTCTATGCTGCTTATTTTACCTGTACCAATTATCATCTTCCTCTTTAAGCGCCTGCTCCTGCAGGAGTTTCTCATTGGCACGTTCCACATTCATTTTGGACATGATAAATGTGATAATAAGCGTAATCACTACCGGAACCCAAAGATACATAATCTGAAGCATCTGGATACAGGAATCACTCTGCACCGCCAGGGTTCCGTCAAAACCGCTGAGGTCCAGAAGCCAGCCGGTAATGGCAATTCCAATTCCGCCACCCAGCTTAATACCAAGGGAAGTACAGGAATACATGGTTCCATCTACTCTTTTCTTCTTTGTCAGATACGTATATTCTGAACAGGAAGCAATCACTGCATTCATATCTCCCTGCCAGGGTCCCATACCAAAGGCTGCAATACTGGTAAATAAAAGCATCAAAGGCACACTTCCCAGATAACCGGCTACTACGACCAGGGCTCTTCCAATGGTTCCAATCACATATCCGGTCAAATTCAGTTTATACATACCCTTCCATTTTTCTACTAAAACCGGTGTGACCAGCAGTGCAATAATCAGAGGGATATTAATGGCCCAGGAAAATACACCGTACAGATTTTCATTAAACAGAATATAGGTCATATAATAAATACCCATATTTAACATAGCGGTATAAATCTGCTGCAAAATATAAGTAGCACAGATCATGACATAATACTTATTTGTAAACAACAGCTTTCCAGCATCAATCAGGGAATATTTTTCCTCTGTTCCGGACGCATTTCCATCATTTAACTCTTCTTCCGGCAGTTCCTTTACGGAAAATACGGAAATGGTATTCACTACAAGTCCAATGACTGCATAAATAATGGCAACCATTCTCCAGCCGGCAGCTCCGCCGCCCATCCATTCCACAAATCCAATGGTCAGGGACTGGATCAAAAGACTGGTTGAAAACGCAAAGATAAAGCGATAGGATCCCATCTGCACCCGTTCCTTGCTGTTTTTTGTCACCAGAGCTGTCAAAGCAGAATAAGCGATGTTGTTGGCTGTGTAAAAAACTGCATTTAACAGGGTATAGGCAATAAAAAACCAGGCATACTGGGCAAACTCACCCATATTCGCAGGAATGGCAAAAATAGCCACCAGTGTTACCGCACAGCCAATATAGCCATACAGCATCCAGGGCCTTGCCTTCCCCAGTCTGCTTTTGGTCTTATCAATCAGAGAGCCAAAGAATACATCCGTAACCCCGTCAAATAATTTCGATACTGCAATCAGGGTTCCGATAATTCCGGGGTTTAACCCTACTGTATTAGTTAAATAAATCATGACAAAGGAGGACAGGAACGCATAAACCACGTTCCCTGCAATATCCCCGGAGCCATATCCCACTTTGTTATACCATTTTAAATATTTTTTCTCATTCATGTGCTCTTACCATTCCTTCCCAAATAAAAGCTTCATCTCAAACGTAAAGGTTTCCTGATCTAACCGGTACTCTTTCCGAAGCTCCGGTCCGCAGCTATTAGAGCCAATCCCATTCTGTGCATAATCCAGACAGACAACCGTATTGCCGGACTTTTCCAGTTCAAAATTGTGTGCCTTTTCTGTCAGTTCTTCCTGGGTATAATAAGACACATTGAAGGCAAATGGTTCTGGTGCTACAGCCGCAAAAGTCCGATCTTCTCTTTCTATCATCATATAATCACAGTCTGTATGGCTTCCGTTTTCCTGTGGGCGCAGATAATCCTCATGCTGCTCTGCTACCGTTGTTTCATAAAGACCATGACTGCAGGACCTGTGCTTATCCACATAACTTTCGTGAGGCCCCAGTCCATAGAATTTCAATCCTTCATATTCTTCCTTTAAAAATAACCGAAGCCCAAACCTTGGAAGCTGGGGAAATTCCATATTCTTTTTCACCTGCATGGTTACCGTAATTTCTCCTGCTGCACTGATATTCCACTGAGCTTCCATATCCAGAACCCTTTGAAGAGCTACTGCTGCTACAGACATGGTACTGTAAATCGTAACGCTTTCACCGTTTGTTTCCCATGTTGTAGCATAGGCTCTGGTTCTGCTCCGGTCATATCCTGCTGCCATCCATTCCAGCTTAATTTTCCTGTCATTGTCTGTGGGCGCCCGCCAGATGTTTACTTCCATTGGTGCAGCCAGCAGTTCCTCTCCATGCAACTGTAGCTGTTCAAACAATCCGAAAAGTTTACTGTAGCGATATGTAAACTTCTCTGTTTCAATGGTAAGGAACCGATCCGTTTCCAACACCTGCATGGACACAGCCTTTTCTTTTCTGCACTCCAACAACGAAACTGCCTGCTGATTTCTTCCATCTTTATTTTCCAGCAGAATTTCATCAAATCCCAGCACACTTCCCAGAACAACAAGGGCATTTCCCTGTTTTAAATGATAAGATACCTTCAAGTAGCACTTTCCGCATTCCGGAACCGCAATGTCCAAAAAGAGGCTTCCTGTCTGCCCCGGCAGTATGGACTCCTTCAGTTCTGCTTCTCCCTTTTCCAGTCTTTTCCCATCACAGGTCACTTCAAAACTCAGAGAAAGATACTCTTTTAAATCCAGATAATTCATATAATTTTTCAGGCACAGTTCCCCGGTTTCCTGCCGGAAGGATACCACTCTTGCCGGACGGTACACATTCTGATATTCCAAAAGTCCGGTATGAGGTGTCCGATCCGGATAGACCAGCCCGTCCATACAGAAATTGCCGTCATGGACTTCTTCTCCAAAGTCGCTGCCATAAAAATACTTCTCTTTTCCATTGGCAGCCTGTCCCTGGTACACCCCATGGTCACACCATTCCCACACAAAGCCTCCACAAAGCTGGTCATATTGATTGATTATCTGGAAATAATCCTCCAGATCCCCCGGTCCATTCCCCATAGCATGGCAGTATTCAATCAAAAGGAATGGTTTATCCGGCTTCTGTTCCATATAGTCCCGGATTTCTTCCAGGGAAGGATACATTCTGCTGAAAATATCAATGTTGCTGTAATCGTATGTTCTTTTTTTGCTCCGGTAAAAAGAGCTTTCATAACAGGTCAGCCTTGTTTTGTCAAATTCTTTCGTCCATTTTAAAGCTTCCTCAAAGGTGCAGCCATAGCCGCATTCATTTCCCATAGACCAGACAACAACACTGGGGCGGTTTTTCTCCCTGTGTACGCAAAGTCTGGTACGGTCCAGGGTAGCCGGTATGAAATCCGGGTTATCGGCAATCCGTTCATTCCACCTCTGGCTTACATTTTCCCAGCTGGAATCTTTTAAATACTGGGACTGGGTTCCATGACTTTCATTATCCGCCTCTGCAATCACAAAAAATCCGTACTCGTCACATAACTGATAAAAATAAGGCGCATTGGGATAATGGCTGCTGCGGACTGCATTAAAGTTGCTCTCTTTCATCATCTGCAGATCCTTTTTCATCTGGTCCAGCCCAATGACAAACCCGGTCATCGGATCGGAGTCATGGCGGTTCACGCCCTTGAATTTAATATCTGTACCGTTTACATAGAGAACCGCATCTTTCACGCAGATCTCCCGGATCCCGATCCGGTCTGTAAGAACCTCTCCCTCTGTTTCCATTACCAGAGTATATAAATAAGGCTGCTCCGAATTCCACAGCTTTGCATTTTTTACGGTAAAGACTGCCTTATGGGTGTAAAAATCCCCTGCTTCTTCCCGGAACATCTGGGAGGCAATTTTCTGTTTCTCTGCATCATATAAGGTTAATGTTGTAGGAACTGCCTGTCCCTGATACTTTGCCTGTACAGTAATCACTGCCTGGTCTTCCTGAATTTCTGTTGTAGTAAAATAGTCATATACCACATTTGCCGGACGGTTTAAAAGATATACATCCCTGAAAATCCCGCTCATACGGAATTTATCCTGATCTTCCAGATAGGTGCCGTCACACCATTTCAGAACCAAAACCGCCAGCGTATTCTCTCCATTTACCAGAACCTCTGTCACATCAAACTCACTGGTGGCGTGGGAAACCTGGCTGTATCCCACATACTTCCCATTGATCCATACATAAAAGCAGGAATCCACACCCTCAAAATTCAAATATGCTTTTGGAGCATCTTCTGATTTTTCATAGTAGAATTTACGCACATACGCTCCACAGGGATTTTCCTGTGGTACATAAGGCGGATCCAAAGGAATCGGATACCTTACATTGGTATACTGGTGGCTATCATAACCATAATTCTGCCAGACTCCCGGCACCTCTGCTTCCACAAAACTGCTGCAGTCATAATCCGGTTGGTAAAATTTCTCCTGCACATCATAAATACTGCTGAAGTACCGAAACTGCCATTTCCCATTCAGCGCCATCATGCGGTCCGAAGAAAACCGGTCTTCCACCAATGCGCCCATATCGTGGGACGCCGGGATATAATAGGCTCTGTATGGCATGGTGTTTTCATGCACTATATTTAAGTCCTCATAGTGTTTTGGCACAATCACAATACGTTCCTCCTCATTTTCTCTTATTTTTCCTTTGTTTTAACTATATTTTACGCTCTTTTTACATGTTTCGTCCATAAACTCCATTGGACAAAATATGCACAAAATGATATAATCTCCCATAACAAAGAACACTTTCCGAAAAGGAGGACTCTTTTATGTATATCAACTCCGGTTATCTGCACCATTCGTTGCAGGATTTTAAAGATAAAAGCAGACCTTTGGTTGTGGGAAGCTGCGGAACCTATCGTTTAATCCACCAGCCCAAACTTCCTACCTACCGGCCAAGGGGAAGGATTGATTATCAACTGCTTTATGTTGCTTCCGGAAAGGGACATTTCTTTTTTGATGATAAGGAAGAGATTATAGAAGCCGGACACATGATTTTATACCGGCCCAGAGAAATGCAGAGATATGTTTATTATGGTACAGATCAGACAGAAGTGTACTGGGTTCATTTTACCGGGAACAATGTAAAAAATATTTTAAAGGAATATGGTTTATTTGAATCAGGCAGAATAATGCAAACCGGAAATCACCCGGAATATCACCAAATCTTTCGGAAAATGATCAAAGAACTACAACTTACTAAACCCCATTATGAAGAATACATGTCTATCCTTCTTAGGGAGTTGTTTCTGCTTATCAGCCGGCAGGCTCCTGTAGGCACTGCACAAAACCGTCTTCTTCAAAAAGAAATGGAAGATGCTACGCAGTTTTTCAACGAACATTTTGCCGAAGACCTCTCCATAGAAGATTATGCCCAATCCAGACACATAAGCACCTGCTGGTTTATCCGCAGCTTTAAACGTTACAATGGTGTAACTCCCATGCAGTATATCTTAAATCTGCGGATCACAAATGCCAAAACCCTGCTCCGGACTACCACATACTCTGTTGCTGATGTAGCTGCCATTGTAGGGTATGAAAATCCTTTGTATTTTAGCAGGCTGTTTAAAAAGCAGACTGGACTTCCTCCTTCGGAATTTCGGAATAATCATGAAACAACATTTTCCTAAAAAAATCATAGGGGGCTGTTGCTTTAACAATTCATCAATCGTGAAGCAGTAGCCCCTTTTACGAAACCTTTTACACCACTTCCACCCCATACGTCTCCATCCAGTAATTCACCTGGAGCATATACGCCAGCATCTGGGGGCCTGCCATAAGCTGGCCGTACCAGGGCTTCCCGTAGTCCTTGGGACTATCCAGAAAGCGTTTTACTTTCTCCTTATCCAGAAACTGTTTCACCGGCGCATCTTTGGTTGCCAGAACCTCTTTCAGCGCCTCTCCCAACATGCGCTCATACTGGGGATGATAGGTTTTGGGATAAGGGCTTTTTTTCCTCCACAGTACCTCTTCCGGCACTTTTCCCTCTCCTGCATGGCGCAGCAGTCCTTTCACTCCGCCTCTGCATTTCATGGCCCAGGGCACGTTCCAGATATATTCTATGATTCTGTAATCCGCAAAAGGCACTCTGGCATCCAGCCCCACGCTGGAGCTGGTGCGGTCCATACGGTCCATCAGCGTTGCCATAAACCATCTCAGATTCAAATATGCCATTTCTCTTCTTCTTTTCTCTACTCCTGTCTCCCCTTCCAAAGCAGGAGTTTCCAAAACCGTCCTGTCATAAGCAGCCCTTGCATATTCCTCCATAGGAAGCCCCTGAATCACGTCTTCGGATAACAAGGTCTGACGCACCTTCATATCAAAAGACCAGGGAAATGCCTGGGTGTTCAGGGCCTCTTCCTTGTGAAACCAGGGATAGCCGCCAAAAATTTCATCTGCACATTCTCCTGTAAGAGCTATCTTACTATGCTCTGCCACTTTTCTGCAAAAATACAGCATGGAGGATTCCACATCTGCCATACAGGGCAGGTCTCTGGCATCTACTGCCTCATATAAATTTTCTAACAGGTTTTCATTGTCACATTCCAGAAACACATGGTTGGTGTGGAATTTCTGTACCATTTTTTCCACCCAGGGTCTATCCTGACTGGGCTGAAAAGCATTGGACTGGAAGTATTTCTGATTTCCTTCAAAATCAAAAGAAAAAGTATCCAGAACCTTTCCCTGTTTTTCCAGTTCCCTGGCACAAATGGCAGTCACCAGGCTGCTGTCCACCCCGCCGGACAAAAACGTACACACCGAAGTTTCTCCACACATTTGCCTCTTTACTGCGTCTTCCAAGAGCCAGGCTGTTTTTTCCACCGTCATTTCATAAGAATCCTTATGAACATGGCTTTCCAGCTTCCAGTAAGGGTGTTCCTTTAAAACACCGCCACAAAAGGTCATATAATGTCCCGGAAGCACTTCCATAATGTCTTTGAAAACGCCTTTTCCGTAAGTTCTGGCCGGACCCAGGGCAAAGATTTCACAAAGTCCCTGTTCATCCAGTTTTGCTCTGATTCCTGGATAGGAAAACAAACCTTTGATTTCCGAAGCATACACCAGGGTTTCTCCTTTTCGTGTGTAAAAAAGCGGTTTTGTTCCCACTCTGTCCCGAAACAAAAACAGAGTTTCCTTCCTGGCATCCCACAGAGCTGCTGCAAAGCTTCCATTAAGTCTGTCAACAAACTTTTCTCCAAAATGCAGATACGCCTGAACCATGACCTCCCAGTCCTTAGTAGTTTTAAAAACCGCTCCCATGGCTTTCAGTTCTTTGCGAAGCTCTGGTGCATTGTAAAGACTTCCATCCATAGCCAGAATACAGGGACAGATGTCTTCATATCCTGTCATGCCACAGTGTTTTTTCAGGCAGATGTTCGTCTTTCCCGATTCTCTTCTTTTTTGCACCTGATTCATGGATTCCAGTACAGCGCTCCACTTTTTCTCTTCCTGGTCATAGACAGCCTTATGGCTGCAAAATCCTGCAATAGCGTTCATAACATTCTCCTTTTCACTGAATGACTGGCTGATATTGTTTTCCCTCCAGCGCTGCTTTGGCCGCAGGAATCAGAAGTTCCGTATGAGCAATCATAGAATTGGGTTTCTTTTGGGCATTGTCCTGTCCAAATGGAACAAAATAGACATGTTTTGCATTTAATAAAAGTCCTATATTTTTCATATTCATGCCCAGGGCATCATTGGTGGAAATAGACAGCAGCAGGGGCTTTTCATTTCTAAGATGAGCCTTGGCTGCCATGAGTACCGGAGTGTCTGTAATACCGTTTGCCAGCTTTGCAATAGTATTTCCGGTACAAGGCAGAATCATCAGCAAATCCAGAAGGCTTCCCGGTCCAATGGGCTCTGCCTGAGCAATGGTCCGCATAGGTGGATTTCCGGTCATGCGTTCTGCTTCTTTTACAAAATCCTCTGCTTTTCCAAACCGGCTGTCAATGGTCTGGGAAGCATCTGAAAAAATGGTCTGTACTATGGCGCCCTCCTGAACCAGATTTTCCAATTCCGTAAATACGCGTTTATAGGTACAAAAGGAGCCTGTGAAAGCCACTCCGATTTTCTTTCCTTTGAGTTCCATATACTCTCCCTCCAAATTTCCCTTTCACTTCTATTTTTACAGAGTTCTCTCTATTTTTTCTGCCAGAATCTCAGCAGAAGATGCGGGCGCATATTTCCCCGGAAGTCCAGGGAGCAAAGCTGCCGAAATCCCCAGCTCTTTGCACGCCTCATAATCCACACCTCCCGGCGCGGAAGCCATATCCAGAATCAAGGCATCCCTTCTTACATAGCCAAGCAGAGCTTTTGGCAAAACCATGGCCGGAATGGTATTGAAAATAAAATCTGATTCCTGCAAAGCCATGGCAAGCTCACCTGGTCTTATTACCTGGTCTGCCCGAATATCTGCCCTAGCAGCTTCTTTTTCCTGTTTTTCATACACCAGCACATGGCAGGAAATCCCTTTTAAATAGGACACCAACGTGCTGCCACACCTTCCGTAGCCAAGAACCAGACAGGTACTTCCCAAAAGATTTCTGGGACTTCTGATAATAGCTTCTGCCAGAATTCCCTCTGCGGCTGCAAGGGTATTTTTCATTGCCACGCTCTCATCTTTTAAATAATCCACACATTGGATTCCTTTTTTCTCTGCCTGTGTGCAAAATCCGGCAGAAATCCCTCCTGAGAAAAACCAGGTTCCCGGTTTTAAAGTTTTAAGAAGTTTTTCTTCCGATATAAGCGACAGCCCTTTGGAAAAAGGAACCGGGGCTGCCACTGCTTCTGCATATTCCAAGGCAGCTTCCAGAGAAGATGCCTCCCTGATTTTCAGATGCTTACAGCTTTCACACAAACCATAAACAACCACTTCATATCCTTTTTCCGCCAAACATTCTGCAAGATATACCTGGCGCATATCACCGCCAAAAACTGCAAATCTATTTAAACTTGTTTTCAACAAAATCTCAAATGCCTTTTTCTTTTACCATATGCAAAAAGAAAAAAAGGGAAACTGCCCTGCAGTCTCCCAAAGAAATTTCTCAGGAAAGTCTTCCCTTGAAATCTTCATATGCAAATCTTTTTACCAGGCTCATAACACCATTTTTATCTCTCCACACCAAATCTGGCAAAGGCATGCCGTTAAAGGTATTGGTTTTCACCATGGTGTAAAGGGCCATATCTTCCAGCACCACCTGGTCTCCTTCTTTTAAAGGCTGGTCAAAGGAATAATCTCCAATCACATCCCCTGCCAGACAGGTAGGCCCGGCAAGGCGCACAGTATAAGGCTTTTCCCCCGGCATGGCGCTGTCTTTTACAGGGGGACGATAAGGCATTTCCAGAACATCCGGCATATGGCAGGCCGCAGAGGTATCCAGGATGGCAATGTCCATTCCATTTTTCATGGTTTCCAGAACTGTGGAAACCAGAAATCCTGCATTTAACACCACTGCCTCTCCCGGTTCCAGGTAAACTTCAATCCCATATTTCCTGCGAAGCCTCTGTATCATGGCAATCAATCCCGAAACGTCATAATCTTCTCTGGTAATGTGGTGTCCGCCTCCCAGATTCAGCCACTTCATTCTATACAGATACTTGCCAAATTTTTCCTCCACTGCCTGTAAGGTGATTTCCAGGGCATCTGCCCCCTGCTCACACAAGGTATGGAAATGAAGCCCATCCAGCATGGAAACCAGTTCTTCTTCAAAATTCCCAAGAGTTGTTCCAAGCCTTGAGCCTGGGGAACAGGGATCATAAATGGCATGTCCCTCCTGGGTGGAACACTCTGGATTAACCCGAAGTCCCACCTCTTTTCCTGCTGCTTTTGCCCGCTGTGCAAACTTTCGCACCTGCTTAGGCGAATTGAAAATCATGTGGTCTGCATACTGCAAAAGCCCCTGAAATTCCTCCTCTGTATAGGCAGGAGAAAACACATGGGTTTCCTTTCCAAATTCCTCATAGCCCAGTCTGGCCTCATACAGGCCGCTGGCTGTGGTTCCTGCCAGATATTTCCGTAAAAGAGGATACACAGAAAACATGGAAAAAGCTTTCTGCGCCAGTAAAATCTTACATTCTGCCTGTTGTGACACCTGTTTTAAAATTTCCAGATTATGCAGCAGCCGGTTTTCATCCACCAGAAAATATGGTGTGGAAAACCCGGCTTTTTTCTCCCCTGCCATTAGTCCACCAGCACCGGTTTATGAGACTCTCTCCATGGAAGTCCCCAGGTATTTAAGGCATCCATAAATGGATCCGGATCAAACTCTTCAATATTATGTACTCCTGGTTTGTTCCATTTTCCGGTCATGACCATCATAGCACCAATCATGGCAGGCACTCCGGTAGTGTAAGCTACTGCCTGAGAGCCAACTTCCTTATAGCAGGATTCATGGTCGCAGATATTATAGAGATAATAAGTCTTTTCTTTGCCATCCTTTTTGCCCTGGAAAATACAGCCAATGTTGGTTTTTCCCTTAGTGCGTGGTCCCAAGGATGCAGGATCCGGAAGCACAGCCTTTAAAAACTGCAGAGGAACAATTTCTTTTCCTTCAAACAGAATAGGCTCAATGGAAGTCATCCCCACATTTTCCAGACATTTCAAATGAGTCAGGTAGCTCTGACCAAAAGTCATGAAGAAACGGATTCTCTTAATGCCCGGCATATTCAGGGCAAGGCTTTCAATTTCTTCATGGTGAAGGAGATACATGTCTTTTTCTCCCACTTCCTCAAAATTATAAACTCTCTTAATTTCCATTGGCTCTGTTTCCACCCAATGTCCGTCTTCCCAGTAAGAGCCTTTTGCAGATACTTCGCGGATATTAATTTCCGGATTAAAGTTTGTGGCAAAAGGATAACCGTGGTCTCCTCCATTGCAGTCCAGAATATCAATGTAATTAATTTCATCAAACTCATGTTTCAGAGCATAAGCGCAAAATACTCCGGTAACACCTGGGTCAAAGCCGCTTCCTAAAAGAGCTGTGATTCCCGCTTTTTCAAATTTTTCTCTGTAAGCCCACTGCCAGCTATATTCAAACTTTGCAGTATCTTCCGGCTCATAATTGGCAGTGTCAATATAATGGGTTTTGGTAGCCAGGCAGGCATCCATAATGGTAAGATCCTGATAAGGCAGCGCAAGGTTCAGCACCACATCTGGTTTTTCCTTTTCAATTAAAGCAATTAACTCTTCCACCTTATCCGCATCTACCTGCGCGGTTGTGATTTTTGTTTTGGTTGTGCCCTGAAGTTTTTCCTTTAATACATCGCATTTTGATACCGTGCGGCTGGCAATACAGATTTCCTCAAATACCTCACTGTTCTGGCAACATTTGTGAATGGCTACAGAAGCCACTCCTCCACATCCGATAATTAACGCTTTTCCCATTTTTACATTCCTCCTGTTTTTCTTTTTTATTTATCCAAAGCCAGCAGCATCTCTCTTACGATTTTGCAGGCCACTGCAGTAGAAGCTCCGCTGGCGTCATAATGGGGACTTAATTCATTGACATCACAGCCTACGATTTTGGCTTTTTCACATACCAGGGTGGCTGCCTGCCGCAACTGGTCAAAGCTTACCCCGCCCGGCTCCGGTGTTCCGGTTCCCGGAAATACGGAAGGGTCCAGTACATCTAAATCCAGGGTAAAATACACCGGTTTTCCCTGTAATTGTTCCAAAACTTCCCGAAGTCCCTGAAAATCAAATTTCCTGGTACACACATGCTCCCTGCCCCAGCGAAATTCCTCCCGGTCTCCGGAGCGGATGCCAAACTGGAAAATCCGGTTATCTCCCACCAGCTCCCAGCACCGCTTTATCACACAGGCATGGGACAGCTTCTCCCCCAGATAATCCTCTCTTAAATCTCCATGCGCATCAAAATGAATGATGTGCAAGTCCTCATACTTCTTTGCCACTGCCTGCACAGCGCCCAGGGTGACTAAATGTTCTCCCCCCAGCATAAAAGGCAGCTTTCCATCCTTTAAAATCCCCTCTGTACGGCGTTTAATATCCGAAAGCACCTTCTTTGTATTTCCAAAGCACAGTTCCAAATCCCCGGAATCCATGATCTTGCTATCTATCAAATCCTTGTCCTGATAAGGGCTGTAGCTCTCCAGTCCAAAAGATTCATGACGGATAGCGCTGCTGCCAAACCGGGTTCCCGGACGGAAAGAAGTAGTGGAATCAAAAGGCGCTCCAAACAGCACAATCTCTGCTTCCTTATACGTTTTATTACATTCTAAAAAGGTCTCAACATTCTTTTTCAACATGTTTCAATAACTCCTCCACATAGGCTGGTATGTAAAAAGCTCCTTTATGCAAGGTGGTGGTATAGTAATGGGTTTTCAGCCCCCTTGCATTCCATTCCTGCTCCCTTAAATCCCTCAAAGGGTGGTACTTCTTAGAGGCAAATCCAAAGAGCCAGTGTCCTGAAGGATAGGTAGGAATATGAGCCTGGTAGACCTTGCTGATTGGGAAAGATTCCGTAATATTTCTGTGGGCCTTCTGACAAGCTCTTGCATCCTCCTCATAAAAAGGACTTTCATGCTGATTCACCATAATTCCGTCTTCCTTCAGCGCTTTATAACAGTTCCCATAAAACTCTCTGGTAAACAATCCCTCCCCAGGTCCAAAGGGGTCTGTAGAATCCACAATAATCAAATCATACTCATTTTTGCACCGCCGGATATATTTCAGTCCGTCCTCATAATGAATATGAACCTTTTCATCGTCCAGACAACAGGAAGTCTTGGGCAGATACTCTTTGCACACCTGCACTACCATTTCATCAATTTCCACTAAATCCATGTGTCTGATTTCCGGATAGGATGCCAGTTCCCGGATAACTCCCCCGTCTCCGGCTCCGATAATCAGCACTTTCTCTACCTTTGGATGAACTGCCATGGGAATGTGAACCATCATTTCATGGTAAATAAATTCATCTTTTTCCGTAAGCATCATGTATCCGTCCAGGGTGAGAAATCTGCCAAACTCTGGAGATTCAAACACATCAATGCGCTGAAACTCCGACTGTCCGCTGTAGAGCTGCCGCTCCACCCGAATGGACAATTTCACGTTTTTTGTCTGTTTTTCAGAAAACCAAAGTTCCATCTTTCTCTCCTTTCAGCACATTTAATCTGGTAATCTCCGAATCCTCCGGCCCGGTAATGGTACATCCTTTTTCCAGGGCATACTGTATATGCTCCACAATCTCTTTTGTAATGCGCTCTCCCGGCGCCAGAATGGGAATGCCGGGGGGATAGCACATAACAAATTCACTGCAGATTCGCCCTGCTGTCTCCTTAAGAGGCAAAGATTCCTTCTGGGCATAAAAAGCATCCTGAGGAGAAACCGCCACCTGAGGCGTCACATATTCCTGGGTCATTAAATCTACTTTTTCCCTGCCAAATCTCCTGGAAATCTCAGACAGGGAAGAAACCAGCCGCTCAATATCCCGGATTCTGTCTCCAATGGACAAATAAGCCAGAATATTTCCAAAATCTCCAAATTCAATCTGAATATCATATTCATCCCGCAAAAGGTCATAGACCTCTATGCCGGCCAGCCCCACATCCAGGGTATGTACTGACAATTTCGTTACGTCAAAATCATAGACGCTGTCCCCATTGATCATTTCTCTGGAAAACGCGTAAAATCCAGGTATTTCATTAATCTCATTTCTGGCATATTCTGCCATTTCCATAACCTTTTCAAAGGTTTCCCTACCTCTTAATGCCAGATTTCGTCTGGAAATATCCAAACTGGACATGAGAAGATAAGAACCGCTGGTGGTTTGGGTCAGGTTAATAATCTGACGCACATGCCCCTGGGACATTCCCGGCCCAATCAAAAGCAGAGAGCTTTGTGTCAGGCTTCCTCCGGATTTGTGCATGGACACTGCCGCCATATCTGCCCCTGCTTCCATAGCCGAAACAGGAAGCTTGTCCGAAAAATAAAAATGGGTTCCATGAGCCTCATCTGCCAGACAGTACATGCCATGATCATGAGCCAGTTTTACAATAGCTTTCAAGTCTGAACAAATACCATAATAGGTAGGATTGTTCACTAAAACAGCCTTGGCGTCAGGATGCTCCTCCATAGCCTTTTTCACATCCTCCACCCGCATTCCAAGAGGAATGCCAAGACGTTCATTACACTGGGGATTCACATAAACAGGAACAGCCCCGCATAGCACCATGGCTCCAATCACACTGCGGTGTACATTCCTTGGCAAAATAATCTTTTCTCCCCGTTTCGCCACAGATAAAATCATGCTCTGTACCGAAGAGGTTGTGCCTCCCACCATTAAAAAGGCATGAGCTGCATGAAAAGCCTCTGCTGCCAACTGCTCTGCCTGAGCAATGACAGAAACCGGATGGCAGAGATTATCCAGAGGCTTCATAGAATTTACATCCATATTCATGCACCGTTCTCCCAAAAGACGGGTAAGCTCCGGGTTTCCTCTGCCCCGTTTGTGTCCCGGCACATCAAAAGGAACCACTCTCATTTTCCGCAGTTCTTCCAACGCCTCATAAATGGGCGCCTGCTGCTGGGATAACTTCTCCATGTTCTTGTCCCTCCTCTTTAATATATATTTTTTCCGCTGAAAATCTCCTGCATTTCCCGCCTGAGATTTTCTGTAATCTCCATTCTTATGTCCGGGGACAGCGCCTGAAGCTCTGTATGGAACAGATAATTCTCCAGTTCAATCTCCCTTCGCATCATCTTGGTGTGAAATAAATTCACTTCCTTCACATTCACATCCACAGCCTCATATTCTGCCAGGGTAACCGGATCAATGTATTCCTGAATAGAATTGATGTTGTGGTCCATAAACAGCTTTGCCCCATTTACATCCCTGGTAAAGCCCCGCACCCGGTAATCCATGGTAATAATATCTGAATCAAAAGAAGAAATCAGATAGTCCAGGGTGGAAAGCGGGGTGATTTTCCCGCAAGTTGCCACATCAATATCCACCCGGAAGGTTGCCAGACACGTCTCTGGATGGTATTCCGGATAAGTATGTACGGTAATGTGGCTTTTATCCAGATGGGCTGTCTGAACACTTCCCACCGGAATCACAGGCTCCTCTGCAATCAGCAAGGTTACCGAAGCCCCCTGAGGGTCATAATCCTGTTTGGAAAGATTCAGAATCCTGGCCCCAATCATCTTGGCCAGATTGCTCAGTATTACGGTAAGCCTTCCGGCATTGTACTCTTCATCAATATAGGCAATATATTCTTTCTGCTCCCTGGCAGTCTTTGCATAACATACATCATAAATGTTAAAGCTTAACGCCTTGGTCAGATTATTAAACCCATATAATTTTAATTTTTCTCCCATATCCCAGTCTTCCTTTTTATGGAAAATAAAAAAACACAAGCAACGCGTTTCCACATCACTCATGTTTTGATTCGTCCGCCATATTTCATTTTTTGTCTATGCCTGCCAGCTATCCTGTCTCCCGGAAAAGAAAACAGGCATACAAAAATGGAATTTGAAAGTTCAGAGTCTATATAGCAAATATCTTACTTTTACTACTCTTATTGACCGTTTCACAAGTTGATGTGCTTCTCACACAAAATATAAAGTTTGCAACTTATAAAATTTGAGCTTCTAACTCAATCAATAAGGCAACCGCAGTTGCCAGTCGGCAGTTGACCCGGCTGTCCGTATGGCCTTAATCCTTTCGGATGGTCAAAGAAAGATTTGCATGGAACTTTTAATGAACTTTATATCCCATAGCGTATTCAATATAAAGGATTTGTCATAATTTGTCAACAATTTCTCAAAAATTTAGATTACAACAATAATTCCCCCGTCATTGGCATACATGCTGCTGACTCCTGCAGTGTCCAGAACCACCACATCTTTAACAGAAATTCTCTTTAAAATTGCTTCTTTTACAATCTCAGCTCTCTCCGGACAATTACAGTGACTGATTGCCAGTACCTTATTTTCACTGTCCTTTGCGCCTTCTGCAACGTAATCCACCATTTTCATCAGCGCCTTATTAATGCCCCTGGCCTGGTCTAACTGAACAATGGTTCCTTCTGGTGTAGAACCCATAATCGGTTTGATTTTCAAGGCAGACGCCACAAACGCCTTCAGATTACTCAGTCTTCCGTTCTTTCTAAGAGTCTCCAGATTTTCCAAGACAAAATAGGTGTTCTGAGATTCAATATAGGCTTCTACTGTCTCTACTACCTGTTCAAACTCCATCCCCTGGTTCTCACATTCCTCAATCTTCAGGGCAATGAGAGACTCCCCTACAGATGCAGAGCGGGAATCAAACACATGAATCTTGTGTCCCGGTTTCTCATCCAGCAAAAGATTTTTTCCCAATACTGCGCTGTTGTAAGAACCGCTTAAATTTGCAGAAAGTGTCACTGCATACACATGGTCTGCTCCACAGTCATAAGCCTGCATATAACGTTCCGGTGAAGGGCAGGAAGATTTTGGGCAATTAGGGCTGTCTGCTATCTTCTGTAAAAATTCTGCCTGGTTAAAGGTTTCATCATCTACAATATCTTCACCTTCTACAGTCAACGTAAGAGGAATGCTTTCGATTCTCTCATCCTCTTTCCATCTTTCTAATAATTCTCCACAACTATCTATTACAATTTTATAACTCATTTTTCACAACCTCTTTATGTAGTTTTTAATACTATGTCTTATAATAACACAAAACAAAGGGTTTGAAAAGGTTTTTCCAGGAAAAGTCTAGGATTTTTTTTGCTTTTCGTTTATACTGTTCTTATCTTTAAAATTGAGGAGTATCTCACCATGATTGCATTGCAAATATTAGATATTAAAGACTTTATGTCAAAACTGTTGATTGGCGCTGCTTTTGACCCCTTCTGGCTGTCCGAAGCATCTGTTACAACCTCTATCACCTACAATCTTACCGGCTCTTTGCAGCCTGATTTTTTTGATACAGAAGAAAAAGAAGCCCTGGCTTTGGAGGGAAGAAACTATGCCCTCTGGAAAGATGTAAAACCCTTCTGCTTTTCCATTATGAAAGGGAAGAAAACACCTCTTCACTTTAAAATTGTATTCCTTCTCTCCAGAAAAAATGTGGAAAAACTGTTGCAGGATCATCCTCTTGGGCTTACTACCGAAGATATTTTCGGGCTTTTCGTAAACTTTCAATACGATGGCACCCATCTCACCTGCACCACAGGGACCTCCCTGAAAACCTTTACCCTGGACAAAACCCTGGACCATGTGTGGGATGACTTAATCCAAAAATTCTTCAAACAACAGAAGATTCCCTATCAAAATTTATAGTTTACAGAAGAAATGTGAGGTATACATATGATACAAGATTTAGGAAACCATGTTTTTCACAATGAATATCAACCGGTTCCCCCAACAGAAAAGGACTATATTTTGCATTATCAGAACCACGAAGTTCTGGCAAATACAGCGAAGGAGACACTCTCCTTCCCCACCTTTTGGGATGCTGCAAAAGCACAGCCGGAAATTTACAAAAACTATATTTATCTGTTTTCCATAGATGAAACCCGGTATTATCTGGTTCCTGATTTCCAGCCTTCCTGGACGCCAGAGTTTTCTTTTTCTGATATCTCTGTATTTCGCAGCTTTGAACCAAAGGAACAGGCCTTTGCCCTGATTACAGGCTTTCATCTGTTCACCTGGTATCAGAAGCACCGTTTTTGTGGTGCCTGCGGTCATGAAAATGTCCATGACCAAAAAGAACGGATGCTCCTGTGTCCTGTATGCGGAAACACCCAGTATCCCAGGATCTCTCCGGCAGTGATTGTAGGCGTAAGAAACGGTGAAAAACTGCTGCTTTCCAAATATGCCGGCAGAAACCACACAAGGTACGCCCTTATTGCCGGATTTGCAGAAATCGGGGAAACACTGGAGGAAACTGTCAAACGGGAGGTCATGGAAGAAGTCGGTCTGAAAGTAAAAAATATCCGCTATTATAAAAGCCAGCCCTGGGCCCTCTCCGGCAGTCTTTTGTCCGGATTTTACTGTGATTTAGACGGGGATGACCAGATTACCCTGGATGAAACAGAACTGGCTGTGGCAGAATGGTTTGAACGAAAAGACATCCCTTATGAGGATTATGATGTGAGCCTGACCAGAGAAATGATGCTGCAGTTTAAAAAAGGTTTGGATACATAAAAACAATTATCACTGGGAGGAATCGCTATGCAGTATATCAGTCATTACGAATCACTACTTGGAAAACTCCTTTTATCAGCAGATGATATGGGATTAACCGGTATCTGGTTTGAGGAACAGAAATACTTTGCCCAGGGTCTGAAGGAGCCTTATGAGGAAAAAGAGCTCCCTGTTTTTGAAGATACGAAACGCTGGCTCACCATTTACTTTTCCGGAAAAGAGCCGGATTTCACCGTCCCTTTTCACTTTATAGGAACTAATTTTCAGAAAGCTGTGTGGGAAATCTTATGCTCCATTCCCTATGGAAAAACCATGACTTACGGGGAAATTGCAAAACAGATTGCCCTGCAAAGAGGTATTCCCCATATGTCTGCCCAGGCCGTGGGCGGAGCTGTAGGGCATAATAAGATTTCCATTCTGGTTCCCTGCCACCGGGTGGTGGGAACCAATGGAAATCTCACAGGGTATGCAGGAGGAATGGACAAAAAAGTGAAGCTGTTGACCCTGGAAGGGGTGAGCAACATTATGTGAAGTTGCATCACAAGATAATCCATTTTCCTTTTTGACTGGAACCCTCTCTCTTAATTACTCCAGATTTTTTCATGGATTCCATATAATACTTTACTGTACTGTATTTTTCTCCAATAACATTAGCAATTTTTTTCTGAGACAATCTTGGCTCTGCTTCAATCACCTGTAAAATACGAACTATCACTGAGTTATTATCATCTTGGTTAGCTTGGTTAGTAGCTTGGTCAGTGTTACTAACCAAGTTCTTGAACATAACCATAATTTCCTCACGCTTAATCGTATATTCTGGCATAGGATTTCCGGCTTCTTTGCAGCTATCTTTGATTTTTTCGATTCCACGTCCCCATGCTTCGATAAAACCAGCTCTAAAAAATGTATTGGCAATCAAAGGATTATAAGGTCTTGAACGATGTTTTCCCATTAAATCATTGATTGTCCAATCTTCTGGGAAAATACAATCATTCGCAATATAAATCCGATCGCATACACACTGATTTGAATTGGAATTAATGCGCCATAAAATTTGTGTGCGATAGCATTAAAAACAGCTTCCCTAATTGCTTCTTTCGGAAAAGGGTAGGTTTCTACTCTTGTTACTCCTTGATACGAAATGTCTGCCTTTAAATATTTCGTAAAAATGAGATCAACCTTTATCTGCCTGCGAAATTAATGAACCGTGAATTTCATCCTGATAACGCAGTTCAGAATCCGATTCAAAATAACCAATCTTGATGTATTCTCCCGGTATCCACTTTTCCGGATTATGATGAAATAGCAAAATAGCCGCTCTTTTCAAATGATTATTTTCAAGCAAATTAAGGCTATCAAGCAACTGTTCATTTGAGGCATCAATATCTTTCTTGTCAATTCGTTTGCTACGAACCGCCTGTTCCCTGAAAATATCAAAACTATCATTTCTCAAATCTTCTATTGTCACACCTTGAATCGGAACACTATCCCATGTAATTCCGGTTTTTTGCAGCAGAAATTGATTGAGTGCCTGTCCTTTTAATTGCTGCTTTGTACTTCCGCTCCGATAATGATATTCCCCTTTATAATTGACAGGATAACTGTTTGAATTCACTCTAATTTCAATATAGTCTTTTCCATCTTCTGTCAGCAAATTCACATCTACAATAATCCCAAGAACATCTCGTACTTTGTTTGGGATATCCTCCAACAATTTTTTGCTGTCTTGCAATCCTATTACTGTGCCATCATCCTTTTTTCCAATATAAATCTTTCCGCCCTGTGCATTTGCAAATCCGCATATCCATTTAAGGTACTCATCCTTCCACAATTCTTTCCATTCAACATTTTGATTCTCTGCCACAAGTGTACACCTCCTTAATCATTTTCTTCTGCAACATCTCCTTACACATTACTATTCCCCTAATACCTCTTACCAATACACCACATAAGACACCAGCGGCTCATCCCCACGCTCAATAACCCATGCCGCCAGCTTTTTGGCAGTCTCATCCAGCATGGTAAAATCCAGATTTTCCGGGACGTCATGAACAGAGTGTAACACAGCGGAAACTTCCTGTTTATTCAGACAGGCGTCCTGGATAAGAACCACGCTGCTCATATTTTCTTCACGAAATGCTGCTTCATCTCCACCCACATCCATGTCTGCATATTGGACACCAAGCCCACCGGCAAGACTTTTTCGCAAATCCCCTTCCGAATCTGCACCGTAAACGGTCAATGGCTGATCTTTCCAGCCAAGGCATTTTAAGTTTACCATGCGAATCTGTGTATACTGCTTTTCTATATACTCAGACAGTGCTGAAGAACCTTTTTCCCTGTTATCCTCTGTATTAAAGGCAGCGAAAATAACATCACAGGGCAGTTCATCGGACGCTGCCAGCCATCTGGCAGTTTGCAAAAGCGTTGCCACCCCGGAGGTATTGTTGTAAGCGCCGGGCATCAGAAGCGGTCCACACTGGCCTGCCCCATCAAGGTTTGCTCCCAGGACAACCGCCTTGGTATGGTCTTTTCCCGGAAGATAACCAACTACATTATCCGCAGTCCCCTGCTCCTCTATCACATCCGGCAGCCGCAAATGAATCTGATACCCTTCCTGTTTTAACTGTTCATAAACAGCTTCTGTAACAGTAATACGACTGGGTCCTCCCAGGGCATTGGTATACAGAATCCCCTCTGACACTTCTCCTGTTGTCAGGCAGAGCTTTTCGCTCCCATCTTTGGGTTCTGCTTTGGCATCCCATATGGCTTTCCCCTCTTCATAAAGCGTATGAATCAGAAGTTCTTCCGGCTCTCTTTCTTTGGAAATGGATTTGGTTGGAATGTAAATGTTATAGGGCAATATTTCTAAGGTATTTGACGCAAGTTCCGTATTCCCAACCGTAGGATACCTGGAATAAATGCCTACGATTTCATACTCCCCTTCCTCTACAAAAGGCGTTTCCTCTGCATCATAAATAGGCTGGTCATAGAGATTCCGGTCATAACCCGGGATATATTCACTTTCAAACAGCTTCATCTTCAGCTTGTCCCCAATCTTCCATTTTTGATTTTTTACCATCTCTTCACTGACCAGGCAGACTTTTGCACCTTTTTCATACTCCTCCTGGGTAATAAGCCTACCCTCCGTTAGAGCAGCGCTGCCAAGATGAAAGGCAGGGACAGAGGTGACGTCATTGGTCGCAACTACGTTGTGGGTGTACTGCTGTATGCTGATGTCCTGCCAAATGTCCTCAAAATACGCTTTCAGTTCCGGATTCTTCTCCACGTCTTCTACCCGCTGAATGGGAAAAGGAGAAGCGCTTTCCTCATACGTTCTCTCTTCCCTGGAACCGTCATAGGTCAGACAGATAACAGATAGAGGTATAATCCTGAACCGGTTTGGCAAAAGCAAACTGATCGTCATACAAGCCCCTGTCCAGATATTCCCAGGTTCCGGCTCTCCCTATCCTACCCCAGGATATACGAGAGCCAAGAATCACAATATACTCTACATCCGGGTAAAAAATCAGTTTGTCTGTATCATCCGTCTGATTCAGTTCTTTGATATCTTCCTCATGTTCAGCCCATTCCTCCTTGTCAAATCCAAAATGGTTATAGGGCAGATAATCCGGATAGGAGGAAAAGCCGGCAGCATCCTCCAGAATCTCCAGATAGAATGGGCGCCATCCCCAGGTATAAGATTCATCCGGGTTATACTCCAGCGCAACCGGTTCCGCCCCCTGAATCTTAAACCGGATGACATTGTTGCTCCGTGTGAACCAGATATCTGTTTTTTCACCTGAGTTCACATCTTGTTCATAGCCATACTCCATAGCCGGATGTCCTTCTATGTAAGCCCCGTAATGACTTCGCAGATCATAACTTTCCACTGCTTCACTGTCAAGAATGTCACGAACATCATAGCCTTTCACCCCAACAGCCTGATAGCCAATGTGTTCCTCACTGTTTGGCTCTGCCAGTTCTCCGTATTTGTCCACCTCTCCATAAATTTCTGTAACTGCCAGGGTTGAAAAGGTCTCCTCCGAAACTTTCAGATTGTGAATGCTGTTCTGGTACAGATTTACACTTGTGGCAAAAAAGGCAGTTACAGCAAACAGCAGTAACAGATACAGAATTGTTTTTTTGCTACGCTTCATTTGCTTTAAAAAAATTTTGTGATGCATGGCGTACCCCCTTCCTGTTTAAAAAATTATTTATGAAACCCTTTCCCCACGTTTTAGAGACCAGCAAATTTAAGCAGGATTCCAATAAACAACACTCCAATTCCCGTAAGTAAAAAAACTGTTTCCCATACAGTATTTATATACATACCGCTGTAGTTCATAAAAGAAATTTGAGGCTTATTGGGATTGTATTTTGCTTTATATTCCATATACTTCTTGTTGTGACTATTTTTCCTTTTGTTAGATTTTGTTGTTGTAAGAATTATAACATCTCCATTAAATTATGTCATTCTTTTTCTTTTATATAAATAAATTTACAGAATATTAAAAACGAACAGTGGATATCTTATATCTAATCCCCATAAAAGCCGCCTTCTTCCTTATCGTCTACAATTTCCATACGATAGGACATTGCCATATAATCATTCAGCGTCTTCATCATTCTTCGCCTCACTTTCTACAAAAAGTATAATGACTGCTCCCACTTCTTGGTGCATTCATTTCGTATCTATAGCTTTCCCATACCTTCCATAACTCATCAAACCGGATGTCTTTCGATAAATTGCATATACGTGTTATCAATTTATCCCATTCTGACATTCTTATACCTCCTAACAGAAACTTGGAAGCAATTTCACCTATGAAGAAATCATTTCCATTTCTTTATAAACTGCAAAAAAGGAGACCCACAAGCAATATCAGCCTGTGCATCTCCTTTTCTCCCATTCACTTCTTCTATTTTTCCTTCATACTGTTTATTTCGCCAGCATCATCATGATCTCATTACTTCTTGCAACGAATTTTGTCATTTCTTCCGGTGTCAGCTGTCTGTGGCTGATAAGCGCCAGGTCATAGAGCTGTTCACAGAGTACCTTCGTAGTTTCTCCGTCTTTATTTTCCAGCACATACTGAACCAGTTTGTTGTTGGCATTCAGTACCAGTGTCTCCTGTCCGCCGAACATGGATGGATCCATACCATACATGTTATACATTTTCATCATTTCCTGCATACGGCGGTTTTCCTCAGAAATGGTCATCATGGAAGAAACGTTTTCGTTTTTCAGACTTTCCACTTTTACGGTCAGATTGTCTTTGTTCAGAGCTTTCTTAAATACTTCGGAAAGTGTTTTTGTCTCTTCTTCCAGATTTTTTCCATCTTCTTTGACTGCTTCATTCACATCAGCATCAATGCGGAGGAATTTCACATTCTCTTTCATCTGTTCTACATGAGAGATAAAAGCAGAATCAATGTTATGTTTCAGAATCACGGCATCCTGTCCCTGTTCCTTGAACATATTAATGTACTGGCTCTGCTGTACTTCGTCTGTGACATAATAGACAGGTGTTTTTTCTGGTTCTTTCTTGGCTTCTTCTTTTGCTTCCTCCAGAACTTCTTCCTTGTCTTCCTCTGTCACTACTTCCTGATCTTCCGGTGTTTCTTTTGCATTTTCTTTGATGCAGTCCTCTAAGGTCAGGTATTTTCCATCAATATTTTTGTACAGGATGTAATCCATCATTCTCTCAGAAAACTTGCTGTCTTTGATGCAGCCGAATTTAATAAATGGGCTGATATCATCCCAGTATTTTTCATAATTTTCTCTGTCTGTCTTGCACATACCGGAAAGCTTGTCTGCTACCTTCTTGCTGATGTAATCAGAGATTTTCTTCACAAAACCATCGTTCTGCAGAGCGCTTCTGGATACGTTCAGAGGCAGATCCGGACAGTCAATGACACCTTTTAACAGCATCAAAAATTCAGGAATCACTTCTTTGATGTTGTCTGCAATAAACACCTGATTGTTATATAATTTTATGGTTCCCTCAATGGATTCATATTCCATATTAATTTTCGGGAAGTACAAAATACCTTTTAAGTTAAATGGATAGTCCATATTCAGGTGAATCCAGAACAATGGCTCTTTGTAATCCATGAATACTTTGCGGTAGAAATCTTTGTATTCTTCCTCTGTACATTCGTTTGGATGTTTCATCCACAGAGGATTGGTATCGCTTAAAGAAACCGGACGTTTATGGATTTTCACCATTTCTTTTGCAGGGGAAGTTTCTACAACTTCTTTTTCACCGTTTTCGTTCTCTTTTTCCTCTGTTTTTGCATCTTCATGAATATGTTCCACTACTACATCGTCTTCTTTTAATTCAGACTCTTCAATGGTCTCATATTCCTGAGGTGCGTTTGCCTTGGATAAAAAGATTTCCACAGGCATAAAGGAACAGTATTTCTCAATGATTTCTCTTGCACGATATTCATTGGCAAATTCTACGCTCTCTTCATTTAAGAACAGGGTAATCTCTGTACCTACTTCGGTTCTGTTTCCATCACCGATTTCATATTCTGTGCCGCCATCACTGGACCAGTGAACTGGTGTTGCATCTTCTTTGTAAGAAAGAGTATCAATCTGAACCTCATCTGCTACCATAAATGCGGAATAGAATCCCAGACCAAAATGTCCGATAATCTGATCTTCATTTGTTTTATCTTTGTATTTTTCCAGGAACTGGGTAGCGCCTGAAAATGCAATCTGAGTAATATACTCTTCTACTTCATCTGCAGTCATACCAAGACCAGTATCAATAAATTTCAAGGTCTTTTCTTCCGGGTTTACGATAACCTGAATTTTATTTTTATGATTTTCCGGGAAAGAATATTCTCCCATAACTTCCAGTTTTTTCAGTTTGGTAATGGCATCACAACCATTAGAAATCAGTTCACGAAAGAAAATATCGTGATCAGAATACATCCATTTTTTAATAATTGGAAGAATATTGTCGCTGTTAATTGATAAAGTACCACGCTTGCTGGCCATGATAAATACATCTCCTTTTTCTATTTCTAGGTTTTTATTTTTCTCATCTGAGACTTATATTAATACCCTGAAACAGAAAAGTCAAGATAAAATTAGCACTCATATAAGATGAGTGCTAACAAACTTTTATAAACTTTCTAAAGTTTTTATAAACTCTTACTTTTTCTCAATTTTCTGAGCCACAATAAAAATGTTTGGTGGATTTCTGTGAAGATTTACGATCTCAATAACTAAAAATCCTTTTCTCTGAATTTTCCGCATCAGTCCTACCGGTGTATCAAAAGAAACATAAGGCATAAGATGCAGCTTGGATTTCCAGAACTTTCTCACAGATTCTTTGGACAGATTTCTTCCCAGACAATCCGTTGCAGAAAGAAAGACGCCGCCCGGTTTCAGGATGTCGTAAATTTTCTCCAGCACTTTTTCCTGATTCTTCATATACAACAGCACATTATAGGCGGCTACTACATCATAGCTCTCTTGTTCTATATCAAGTTCCAGCAAATCCTTCTGACGGAAGGTAATGTTTTCTCTTCCTTCCTCCTTTGCCTTTTCTGCTGCCTTTAGCATCATCTCTTCTGAAATATCAATGGCTGTAATTTTCTTCACATATTGGGACAAAGGAATAGTCGCGTTTCCCGTACCACATCCTATTTCCAGCATGGTGTCCTCTGGTTTCAAAAAAGGAATAGAACGCTTAATGGTTTTCTTATAGGCATTTTCATACACAGAAAGCACTTGTTCATCAAACACTTTTGAACGTTTGTCCCAGAAACGGGAGCTTTTGTTTTCTTCTTTTTCCATCTTTATCCCTCCACAATGAGATATTGTCCTCCCGGCAAAGCAAACACTTCGCTGGCATCTTCCAGTTCTTCCAGGGACATGCCATCCACATCCATTCCGTTTTCTTCAAAATAGTCTCTTACTTCTTCCAGGGAATCTACCACTGCTGCCATACAGTCTTCCAGAAAAGCCTCTGCTTCCTCTTCGGTCTCTGCTACCGGCTCTGCAAATAGCTGTCCCTGATTTTTTAAAAAGGTTAAAATACATTCTTCACTATACTCATACATAGCTTCTCTTCCTCCTTGTTTTCTTGTTGTATGCTTATGCAGTGCTTCCTGCTGTCATGCCTGTTATCTGCCCCTTCTGGCAATATCCAGAATTTCCTGCGGCTTGTCAACAATCACATCTGCCTCATGTTCTTCCAGCTCTGTCCGCGGACGAAAGCCCCAGGTAACCCCAATGGTCAACATCCCCGCTGCCTTTCCGGTGTCCATATCCGTATTAGTATCTCCACAATACAGACATTCCTCTGGTTTTACTCCAAATTCTCTGGCAATAGCCAAAGCCCCAAGAGGCGATGGTTTTCTGGGAATCTCTGCTGTCTGTCCCTGAACCTTATGAAACATCTGCTCTCCGAAAATTTTATGTACCACTTCTACGGCAGCCTCATGGGGTTTGTTAGAAAATACCGCAATTTTAAGTCCCTGCTGCTTTAGCCCTTCCAGCAATGCCACAATCCCCTCAAAAGGTTTTACATGGTAAAAGGGATTCTCTCCAAACCATTTGCGGTACAGCACACGCACCGCATCATAATCTGCCTCATCTCCGCCCGGCACAGCAGCCAGCATCCTGCGTACCAGTTCGTCCGCCCCATCTCCTGCATAGAAATTATAATCTTTTACCGGAATGGGTGGCAGGCCAAACTCTTTTAAAGTTTTATTTCCCACATAGGCAATAGATTCCACCGTATCTGCAATGGTTCCGTCTAAATCAAAAATACATGCTTTATACATTTTTCACCACTTTCCGGGGTTTATCCCCATCTCTTTTAATTCCTGATACAAACGCGCTGCCGGAAGTCCTACCACATTGTTATAATCTCCATGGATTTCCCTGACAAAAATTCCGGCCTTTCCCTGTATTCCATAGGCTCCAGCTTTATCCATCGGCTCTTTGGTATCCACATAGCGCTGAATTTCTTCCTCAGACATAGGATAAAACACTACCTTTGTCATCACATGAAACGTCCGCTGTCTCTCCTGTCCCTCTTCCCTGTCCAGAAGGGTAACTCCTGTATATACCTCATGGCTGCCTCCCTGAATACTTCTCAGCATCTGCCTGGCCTCTTCCTGATCTTTTGGCTTTCCCAGGATTTTCCCATTGACAGCCACTACTGTATCTGCTCCGATTACCAGTATATCTCCCTCTGTTTTCAAAAACACTTCCCTGGCCTTTTGCTCAGACAATTCCTCTACCACCTCTGCCGGATCCGATACGGTAATCTGTTCTTCCCCTTGGCCTGGACACACGGTAAATGGAATCCCTGCTCTTTCTAATAACTCCCGTCTTCTGGGAGATGCACTTGCAAGTATGATATTCTTCATGTTCTGCTGCTCTCCTTTTCTGTATTTAGTATAGCCTCACTTTATTTTCTATGCAACCATAAGTTTTTATAAAATTTTCTCAAAACCCCTTCCCTTCTCCTCCTAAAAAGGATTATAATGGAGAATATATCAATCATTACTCACTATATAAAAAACATATTTCGGAAAGGAATTAAAATTATGGGAAGTTTCAGTAAAAAACTTTTAGGCGTCAGCGCTCTTGGAGCTGCTGCCGGTGCAGCAATTTATTATTTCAAGAAAAAGAAAGAAGAAAATCCAGGTCTGCAGGAAGAATTCGCAGATTTCCAGGATAATCTCAAAGAAACTGCGGCCTCTGCTGTCCATGTTGCTTCCAAACTCAAAGAAGTGGTAGAACAGTCTGTAGATGAAGCTGTAAGCAAGGTAAAAGAGCATACCGATGATTTTGTAGATGATGATATTTTTGAAGAAGAAGACTTAACCGAAGCTGTCAGTGAAGCTGCCAGTGAGGCTGCTGATGCAGTAGAAGACACGGTAAAAGAAACCGTGGAAAAAGCAGAAGAAGCTGCCGAAGCACTGTTTGAAGAAGAGGAAGAAACACAGGAAACTACAGAAAACGAAGATACCGAAAAAACAGAATAACCAAAAAAAGGACGAGGATACGTTATGGATAACCAATTATTTGAACAGGCAAAATCTGACGATATTTTGTCAAAAGAGCTGATTTCTTTTCTCCTGGAAACCATGGAATACAACAGCTTGAGCTTTATCAATGATGCTATTGAAATTTTAAAAGTATTAAAAATCCGTATTGAACGTGGTGACAAGATTACGGATGAAGTTTCCAGACAGGTGTATGAAAAAAAGAATTTTGAAGCCTTTGTAAAGAAACATTTTTCTGAATACATCTATCACCAGGTATTTTCTTCTTCCGGCAAAAAAGAAAAGTCCTATTTCAGCCTGGAGCCCTGTGAAGGCGGCTATGAATTGATTCTCTCAGACAAGAGCAAAAAAGTTTACAAATGGATTTCCAGTCTCAATGAAAAATTTTCTCTTGTCTACATGATTGCCACACACGTTGTATACGTAAAAAATGTCCGCACCAAAACTTATTCTCCTTTCATTTCTGCAAACGGAAAATACTGCAGATACGATGAAAGCATTGGAAAAATCATGGAAATCTGATTATAGAAGCATTACAACTATCATTTCATATCATAATTGAAAAAGAAAACTGTTGCATATCATAAACAGCAATCGGGAAGCACTATACACTTCCCGATATGCGTCCCTATGCAATAGTTTTCTTTTTAGTAGCTTAATCCAAAGTTTAATTCATAATAATTTCCTGCCATATCCCGGTAAGCATAGGCTTTTCCATTTTCATCCTTCATATCCTCTGGCATATAAATATCTTTGTCATATCCGGGAACATCATTAGGGCTTACACATACCCCGTTTTCATTTACTGCCAGTACAGAATCATCCTTTGGCAATGTAACAGGCAGCTTACCTACAGGTGCAAAATTGCCGAAGATTACATCTAAAGTTGCCTCTGGATACGTATCAAATCCAGCCAGAAGCACATCTGCCAGGGCTTCAATATTTCCTACTTCCCAGGCCAGGGTAAAGTTAATATTTGCAATGACTTTTCCACCTCTTTGGTGAACTATTTTGGCAATTTCACGTAATCTTCCCAGACCATGCAATGTAGTTTCTTTGTGTGTTTCTTTCTCCGGTTTTCCTTCTTCATCTACATTGCAGACTTCTTTTTCCTCACAGATATCCAATTCCAGATATCCTGGTGTGGCATTGAAATATTCTCCACTTGATGGTGACACCATAAAAATGGCAAAGTCAGCTTCCTCTGGGTTCTCCGTCAAGGTTACATTTCCAAGCATTTCCCTCAGTGCTTTCGTAGCCTGTCCCGCTTTTTTCGCATCTTTCTGAAATGCCTCTGCATACACTTTCTTCCCCGTCAGCTTTTCTTTTGTTAATGGCAAGATGTTATTATTTTTCAGTAAAACAACACTCTGGCGATGGACTTTTTCAGCCTCTTCCCAGTCTTCCCTTGCTGTTGTTACTTCTTTTGCCTTTTGGGCATCACGGTAAGGATTCTCAAACATTCCAAGCTGAAACAGCTCTGTCAGGGTTCTTGTTACAGCCCTGTCCAAGGCTTCATCTGTAAGCACCAACTGCTCTTTGGTAAATCCTTTTGGTACCGGATGGGTATCATAATAATCATTTTTTCCTCTGCGGTAGGCCTCCATTCCGGCCTCATTATCAAACAAACCACTGATAATATCCACACCGGCATGATTCACAGCAAAGCCAATTCGCTCCGGAATATCCAGCATTTCTACGCCCCAGCACATATTATGGGCAATTCCTGTATCTGAATTAATATATCCTTCAAATCCAATCTGTTCCCGCAGCATATTCTGAATAAACGGACGGTTATAAGCAAAACCATATGGCTCAAATTCCATAACATTTCCCAGACAATCCTGCTGTTTTTTGCTCTTTTGGGCAGATGGCTTGGAATAATAAGGCATAATGGAAGAAGTATGGTTCTTTACTGCAGCCTGAAAGGCCGGAATATGATATTTCTGCAAAGAATCTTCTGTGGCATAAACATTCCACTGCCCTGCAGCATAGTGAGGATCAAATCCATTTTCTCTTGCTCCGCCTCCCGGAAAATGTTTGGTTGTCATAGCTACACCATTTTCTGTAACTCCTTCTTTGCTTCCCTGTATTCCCGGAATCAGGTGTTCCATAATTTCACATACCAGTTCCGGATCTTCTCCAAATGTACCATAAGAGCGCTGCCATCTTGGGTCTGTCATAATATCCGCCATATACATATAGCCCTTTCTCAATCCACAGGCATTCCACTCTCTTTTCACACAGTCTGCAAAGCGGTCTATAAGTTCAATTCCTGCACCTTTAACCGCTGCTGCAATCCCCAGAGTTCCCGGCCACGTAGCAAACACTCCTGCCGCATCGTTCATTCCGAACACCACTTCTCCATTTTCATTCCTGGAATTAGAAGCCACGCTAACAGGAATAAAATGCTGACATTCCTCTGCCACCGCATGAAGCTGGTTCATCCAGTCTGTCATATCCTCTGCAGTAGCATTTGCCCGCAAAATCAAATGACGGGAGAACCATTCTTTTAGCAAAGTTGAGGTTCCCGGTAAATGCTGTTCTCCAAAAATGGTTTTTCCTGTAAACTCTCCTTCATCTAAAGTGCCGCTTTCATCTAAAATCAGCTCCTGGGTTTCCATGCTGGAGCCTGGAACCGGATATTTTCCCATTCTCCAGTCAGAAATAAAGAGCTGCGCAATCTTTTCCTCAACTGTCAGCTCTTTTACATAGGCCAAAGCTCTGGTTTTCGCGGGCAGTCTCCAGTCATCAAAAGGCTTCATCTGGCCGCTTCCGTCTAAATCTTTGAAATAAAGGCCATCCTGTTCTATGACTTTCCTGCTTACGCTTGCAATCACCGGACCGTCCGTATTCTTATAATATTTTACATATTCTGCTGCTTTTCCTGCCATGTTCCTACCTCCTGTACACGTACTTTGATACTCTTATTATATACAAGAATACCATAGAAATATAGGAACGATTTCTATACTTTTTTGCAGAATTTTCAGCACTATTCCAGTTGTCCCAGTTCTTCTAAAATCTGCCTCTTATACTCCAGAAATTCCGGCGTCAGGTTAAAATCCTCCCGCCTTGGTTTTGGCTCACGGATTTTGATTTCTGCGGTAATACTTCCCGGCTGTCCTGTGAGCAGGTAAATCCGGTCAGACAAAAGAATCGCCTCATCAATATCATGGGTAATAAAAATCGTAGACAAATGAATCTGTTCCATGACCTTTAAATACCATTTGTGCATGGCGCTTTTTGTCAGAGTGTCCAGGGCAGAAAAGGGTTCATCCAGAAGGGCTATTTTGTCTGAAAACATATAGGTCCGCAAAAGAGCTGCCCTTTGGCGCATCCCTCCGGAAAGCTGGCTTGGATACTTTTTTTCTGTTCCTTCCAGTCCAAATTCCGGAAAATAAGAACAGGCTTTTTTTCTGGCTTCTTTCTTTTGTTCTCCCTTAATAATAAGAGGCAGCGCCACATTGTCTTCTATGGTGCGATAGGGAAGGAGTAAATCTTTTTGCAGCATATAGCTCACATTTCCGGGCTGTCCGGTAATGTCTTTTCCATCCAGAAACACCTGGCCTTCTTCTGGTTTTAACAGACCGGAAATCACATTAAACAGCGTTGTTTTTCCTCCTCCGCTGACTCCCAGAAGGCTCACCAGTTCGTTGTCACGAAGTTCCAAAGTCACATCTTTTAAAATTTCCTGGTCATCAAAAGCCTTGGAAATATGTGAAACCTTTAATTGTGCCATTGTTCCTCCAACCTCTCTTACTTTGGCAGATACTCATTGGAGAACCCTGCATTTTCGGGAATTTCTGTCTCTGACAGACCATTTTCATTGAGCCACTGATAGAATGCATTCCATCTGGCAGGATCAATATATCCCCACTGTTCTACCTCTGCTTTGTACTCGTCTTTTAAGTATTCCTGGCTTGCCAAAACCAGATCTTTGTCTAATTCCGGTGAAGCTTCACAGAGAATTTCTGCTGCTTCTTCCGGCTTTTCTATGGCAAATTCATATCCTTTTTTCAAAGCTTTTAAAAAGGCTTTTGCAGTTTCCGGTTTCTCTTCCAGGAAGGAATTGTTGGCAATCACCACAGGAGTATAATAGTCAAATACCGGATTGATATCTTTAAACGCAAAGTAATCTGTTTCCAGTCCCGCTACCTCTGTGGCTACTCCGGCCCAGGCATAAAAGACCCAGATTGCATCTACAGAGTTTGATTTTAAAGCAGAAACTTCATCGGTAACCGTACTTGGAATCATCTCTACTTTACTGAAGTCTCCACCGTCCTGTTCCACTACATTTTTAACCATTGCTTTTTCCACAGGTGCATCCCAGGTAGCATATTTTTTTCCTTCCATGCCCTTGGGAGTATCCATGCCTTCCCCTTTTCTGGAAATAATTCCGGAGGTATTATGCTGGATCAAAGCTGCTACTGCTGTAGTTGGAAGGGCATTTTCTCCGGCAACCCCCGGCGCCATGGAATCCTGAAAAGACACGCCAAACTGCGCCTTACCGGAAGCTACCAAAGCATCTGCTCCATCCTCAGGCGGCTGCACAATTTCCACTTCCAGGCCTTCCTCTTCAAAATATCCCTGATCCTGTGCCACGTACAAACCAGTATGGTTGGTATTTGGTGTCCAGTCCAGTACAAAGGTAATTTTTTCCTGTTCTTTCTTTGCTGTTTCGCCTTCTTTTTCTGCTGGTTTTTCCCCACAGGCTGCCATGGAAAATACCATACTTGCGCATAAAAGAACTGCCGCAATTTTCTTTTTCATCCTCTTTTGTCCACCTTTCTGTTATTTCACATGCTCCCATGGCATGACTTTCTTCTGCAGAATATCTACCAGATTCATCAGCAGCAAACTGATAATGGAAATCAAAAAAATCACTGCAAACATCTTGTCATAAGAGAATGCTTTTTTTACTCTTGTCATGTAAACACCCAGACCTTCAAATCCCCCAAGCCATTCTGAAATCACAGCTCCTACTACAGAGTAGGATACAGAAATACGCAGACTGGCAAAGAAATGGCTCATAGCTCCAGGCAGTTTGATACAACGGAAAATCTGCAGATTTCCGGCTCCCATGGAACGCATAAGACGAATCATATCCTGGTCTGCAGACTTAAATCCATCTAATAGTCCTACGGTAATGGGGAAAAAGGTTACGATTACAATTAAAATCACCTTGGGCAGCATTTCATATCCAAACCAGAGCACCAGAAGCGGCGCAATAGCTACTGTAGGAACTGTCTGAGTCAGTACAATCAAAGGATAAAATGCCTGATAAACCTTCTCAAAGCGTTCCATAATCACTGCCATAAAAGCTCCCACTGTCACACCGAAAAACAACCCAAGAGCAGCCTCTGCCAGAGTCACTCTGGCATGCTGCATCAAAAGGCCGAAATCCGCAAAAAAAGCCTTTACCACATCTACCGGAGACGGCAGCATATAATGAGGCACCAGACCTGCCCATGATACTGCCTGCCATAAAATCAAAATCCCTGCCAGAGCGGAAAAAGTCCAGAATTTACTGGTGATGCTTCGTGACTTTTCTTTCAATGGTAAGTACATCTCCTTCCGGTTTGTAGCTCACTTTAATATAAGCTGCCACAGAAGGGGCTCCTGCCTTCACTGCAATGTGCTGACACTCCTTTACAATGTCCATCAGTTCATCATAATCTCCCTCAATGGTGGTCTCAAAAGGTCCTACATAATAGTTGTTTCCCGTACTTTTAATATAGGCAATAACCTCATCAACAATACGGATTAATTCTTCATCATCTGCTGCAGCCGGTAAAGACTGAATTGCTACACTTGCGTTCATGCTTTCTTCCTCCTATGGATTATTTTTAAAATAAAAAAACTCCTGTTAGGGTCTACCTGACAGGAGTAACTATCACAATCATATTATAATGGATTAGTCTAAGCCTTATAATATCTTCCTCTATGATTCCTACGCCGGCATTACCCGGATCAGGTATATGGGTCTAAAACGAATCGGTTTTATTCTCAGCCGGACTTCACCAGCTCCCCTAACGTGTTTACAGTGTACTTGATTTGTCATAAAAAGTCAAGGATTACTTTTTTCCCAGACTTTTTTTAAGATTTTTATGGCCTGTGAAAGTTCTTTTTCGCTCATACAGGCATAGCCCAGAAGGACTTTTTGAGATGTTTTGGGATTCCCTGAAATGCAGTATTCTGACAGTCCATATACCAGGATTCCAGCCTGTTTTGCTCTTATCACTGCTTCCTGTTCTGTCAGCCCATTGCAAAAGGCAAGCACCAGATGTACCCCTGCATACTCTCCTGACACCTGACAGATTTCTGCCATTTCTTCCTTTAAATATTTCAAAAGAAAATCGTGTTTACTCTTATAAATTCCACGCATTTTATTTAAATGCCGCTGGTAATATCCCTCCTGTAAGAAGAGTTCCAATATCTTCTGATCCACCCTGGAAACCGTTACCGAAAACGGATGTTTCTGATTCTGGTACTGCTTCATGAGTTTTACAGGAAGCACCATATAGCTTACTCGTATAGAAGGCGCCAGGGACTTGGAAAACGTCCCCATATAAATCACACAATCATGGTTATCAAAGCCCTTTAAGGCCGGAATGGGCTTTCCTTTATAGCGGAATTCACTGTCATAATCGTCTTCAATAATGTATCTTCCCTCCTGCTTTCCTGCCCAGGATAGCAGCTCCATACGTCTGCTTAAAGGCATCACAGTTCCCATGGGAAATTGATGGGAAGGCATTACATAAACAATCTCACCGTCTGTATGTTCCAGCTCCATAACGTTCAGTCCGCTGCCATCCTGCCCTACAGTTTTTACCTGAAATCCCATGTGAAGAAAGTCATAATAGGCAGTAAGATAAGTTGGATCTTCCATAATAATCTTCTTATTTCTATCCAGAATAGTTCCAAGAAGCATTAAAAGATAATCGTTTCCGGCGCCAATGAGAATCTGCTCTGCACTGCAATGAACCCCTCTTGCCTGGTACAGATAATCTGCGATTTCCTGTCGAAATCCCGGCTCTCCCCAGGGATTTCCAAGCTGGAAAAGATTACTGTCCGCCTCTTTTAAAACTCTTCTGGATAATTTCTGCCAGGTATTATAAGGAAAGCTCCTGGCGTCAATACCATTTAAGGCAAAGTCATAATCTGACCTTGCCTTATCCTCTTCCTGCTTTAAAATTTTGTTATCCATTGCAGACTTTTTACAAAACGTATACAGTCCCTGGATATTACAAACATAGTACCCTTTACATGGTACTGCTTCCAGATATCCCTCAGAAACCAACTGGTCATAAGACAGTTCTGCAGTGCTTCTGCTGATAGAAAGACTCTTTGCCAGCATTCTGGAGGAAGGCAGCTTTTCTCCTGCCTTTAAGTGCCCCTGCTGAATCTCTGTCTTCACATATTCACAGACCTGTTCATACAGCGGAACTTCTGATTTTGAATCTAAGGGAATCATAAATTCCTGCATGGTTCTTCCCCTGTTTATTTTAATTTAAAGGAACTTTTTAAGGATACAATTCTGTTAAATACCGGGCTTCCTGGTTTGCTGTCATGACAGTCTGCACAGAAAAATCCGTTTCTTACAAACTGGAATCGGTCATAGGCTTCTGCTTTGCCAAGTTCCGGTTCCACCATACAATCCTTCACAACCGTAAGAGAGTTTGGATTCAGGTTCAGACTTCCATCCTCCTTGTTATAAACACCTTTTTCTTCGTCTACAATGTTCTCATACAGACGACATTCCGCCTTCACAGCAGTGTCTGCGCATACCCAGTGAATGGTTCCTTTGACCTTTCTGCCATCCGGAGAGTTTCCTCCTTTTGAAGCAGGATCATAAGTACAATGAATCACAGTAACATTGCCTTCTTCATCCTTTTCCACACCGGTACAGGTAACAAAATATGCATTCATAAGACGTACTTCATTGTCCGGATACAGACGTTTATACTTCTTCACAGGCACTTCCATAAAGTCTTCCCGTTCAATATACAACTCTCTTCCAAAAGGAACCTGTCTGGAACCAAGTTCTGGATTTTCCATGTTATTTGGTACTTCCAGATACTCCATTTCACCTTCCGGATAGTTGTCAATCACTACCTTCACAGGGTCTAAAATTGCCATCATACGAGGCGCTTTCATCTTCAAATCTTCCCGGATACAATATTCCAGCATAGCATAATCTACAGAGCTGTTTGCCTTGGAAACACCGCACAGTTCCACAAATTTCTGAATGGATTCCGGTGTAAATCCACGTCTTCTAAGTGCTGCAATAGAGACCAGACGTGGATCATCCCAGCCATCTACAATACCGTCTTCTACCAGTTTTTTAATATATCTTTTTCCTGTCACCACGTTGGTAAGATACAGTTTTGCAAACTCAATCTGTTTCGGTGGATGTGCATATTCCAGTTCTCTTACCACCCAGTCATACAATGGTCTGTGGTCTTCAAACTCCAGGGTACAGATAGAGTGGGTAACACCTTCAATGGCATCTTCAATAGGATGAGCGAAGTCATACATTGGGTAAATACACCACTTATCTCCTGTGTTGTGGTGGGTCATATGTGCCACGCGGTAAATAACCGGGTCTCTCATATTAATGTTAGGAGATGCCATATCAATTTTAGCGCGAAGTACCTTACTTCCGTCTTCAAACTCTCCGTTTTTCATTTTTTCAAACAATTCCAGGTTTTCTTCCACACTTCTGTTTCTGTATGGGCTTTCTTTTCCAGGCTCTGTCAGAGTTCCTCTATATTCTCTGATTTCCTCTGCTGTCAGGTCGCAGACAAAGGCTTTTCCTTTCTTAATCAGCTTTACTGCTGCTTCATACATCTGCTCAAAATAATTGGACGCAAAATAGAGGCGGTCCTCCCAGTCTGCGCCAAGCCATTTAATATCTGCTTTAATAGATTCCACAAACTCTACCTTTTCTTTTGTAGGATTGGTATCGTCAAAACGCATGTTAAACTTTCCATGATATTTCTGTGCCAGCCCATAATTTAATAAAATAGATTTTGCATGTCCAATGTGCAGATAGCCATTTGGTTCCGGTGGAAATCTGGTACAAATTTCCTCATATTTTCCCTCTTCCAGGTCTTTTTCAATAATCTGTTCAATAAAGTTTTTTGAAACTACGGTTTCTTTCACAGTCTCTTTTTCCACGCCTGTTCCTCCATCTGTTTTTATTCTAGAAACTATACTACCATAAAAATTTTCTTTTTCAAAGGATTTTTTTCTCAGCTTCCGGCAATCATAAAGTTTGCAGTGGCCGTAGCAATAAGCTGTCCTGTTTTCTGGGAATGGCACTGCGCATGCACACTGCAGATACGTTGTCCTGCGCGGTCTGTCTGTGCAGTTACCAGCAAAGCATCCTGAGCCATTCCAGGAGACAGATAATTTATATTTAAGTTAATGGTAGGAATAATCTGATTTTTACTCACACTACGTACAATCACCCCACAGGTAGTGTCAATGGCTGCCGCAATGAGACCTCCATGCATGGTTGCCATATGATTCAGTTCCCAGCTCTGAATGGGGAAACGAAGGGTGACACTCTTTTTTTCATAATTACAGGAATAAAACTCCACCTGCATTCTGCTGTACAAATGGTCCGGAGCTTTAGGGTATAACCGCTCCATGCTCTCCCTTATTTCCCGTTCCATTTTTTCCTGCATGGTTTCTTCCATGATTTCTTCCTCTCTTCCTTATCAATCTTTGTTTTCATATCGGACTTCCAGCAAGGTCAGCCCCCTTGCCGGAGCAGTAAAACCTGCCAGTCCTCTGTCACATCCATTTAAAATTTCTTCCATGGTATCCGGCTTTCTCTCTCCCCGTCCTACTTCAATTAAGGTTCCCACCAGAATCCTTACCATATTATATAAAAATCCGTTCCCTGTAAAGGTAAGTATAATTTCCTGTGAAAGTTCCTGAATTTCGATGTTGTAAATCGTCCGAACCGAAGATTTCTTCATCTTTTTGTTAGAGCAAAAACTCTTAAAATCATGGGTTCCTTCCAGGATTTTTGCCGCTTTTCTCATGGCATTTACATCCAGATTTTCGTGAAGAGGACATTGATATTTCCGCTCAAAAACATTCTTGTGAATTCCTGCTGCAATGCGATAACAGTACACTTTTTCTCTGGCATTTAGGCGGCTGTGAAATCGCTCTTGTGCCTCTGTCACTCTTACAATCTCAATATCTTCCGGCAGATAATAATTGAGATATGCACAGATTTCTTCGCAGGTTTTCTCTGTTTCAAACAAAGCATTTGCCACCTGTCCTTTGGCATGCACACCCGCATCTGTGCGCCCTGCTCCCTGAACAGACACCTGTTTTCCACACATTTTAGACAGCACATCTTCTATCTTTCCCTGAATGGTATTATCTGTATCTTTTTGCTTTTGCCAGCCTCCGTATCTGGTTCCATCATATTGAATATCCATACGATAATTCATGATTTCTATCCTCTTTTTTCTATAAAATTTTCTGATAAAATGCCACCATAACCGGCATGGTAAGAATGCTTAAAATCACTGACATCACGTTCACTGCTCCTGCCTGTTCTTCATGGTTATGAAACAGACTTGCCATCTGGGTTACCGTTGCTGCCACCGGAGCTGCGATTGCCAGAAACAGAATGAGCAGCACATCTTTTGCAAAGGGAATGGTCACTGTAACTTTGGAAATCCATAAAACCAGTATCATCAAAGCCGGACAAAACAGCAGCCGCCCTGCACAGACCAGCCAGTTTCTCCCTGATAAAAAAACGCTTTTTAAATCCGCAGCCGCCATAATCATTCCAATCATCAGCATACACACAGGGCCTACAATGCCTCCCATAGAAGACACGGTATCTCCCAGGACTCCCGGCAGTTTTGTATTGGTAAAAAACAAAATAAGCCCTATGGCAATAGCAATAACATTGGGATTTCCCAAAATTTTTTTCACACTTACCTGAGACTTTCCTCCAATTAAGCCTACGGTATGAGTCCAGAAGAAAAAAGTCTGCACCATAATAAAAGCGCAACAGTAAAAAACCTGTTCCTGTCCCAGCAAAGCAGAAACCAAAGGAATAATAATATTTCCTCCGTTAGAATAAATCACAGAGGCCTTTTCAATAGGACTCATGTTCCATTTCTTTCCCAGAAGCCCTACTACAACAATAAACAGCACATGCATCAGCACTGCAAATCCGGCTGCCAGAAGAAGCCCCTTCATTTTTTCCGCTGAAAATTCAATCTGAAAACTGTCAATGACCACACAGGGTACAATAATGTACAAGGTCAGGGCAGAAATCACCGAACTTTGACTGCTTTTTACAAGTTTCGTTTTTACTGCCGCAAATCCCATCAAAATCATGAGCATCATGGACAACATTTGTCCCAATAGCAATATACTTAATTCCATTTCTTTCTTACTATTCCATCCCTTCTTCCATTTTCTGCTTTTCTATTCTATCACGAATCCCCTGTTCTGTCACTGTAGAACAGAAAAGACGGTATAGAAAAAGGCCATTGCACTATGCAACAGCCCTTTCCTTCCTACTTACACATTTCTTTTAACCGGTTCATCCGTTCCTCAAACCGCTCATCTTCTCTTAAAAACGCCCCATCTTCTCCCTTCTCCACATTATCCAGGACACGCTCCAGAAGCACCCCATAACTTTTTTGAATTTCTCCTGCTTCTTGCTTTTCGCTCCGCTCTATCTCTTGAAAAAGAATACTTTTTTCGTATTTTGCATTCTCCGGATTCATGAAAAATGCCAAAAACTGCTCCAGAAGTTTCCAGGTCTCTTCTGTTTTTCTTCCTTCCAAAGCCAGGGTCAGAAGCGCGCTATATGGATTTACTCCAGGGATTTTCAACATACTTGCTATTTGATAATATATTTGCCCAATCTGTTTGGCACGTTCCTGTTTCCCCAGTTTTAAGCAGGTAAGTACATACATATCTATACTTGTCATCAGCCCTGCCCCTTCCTTTAGCATCTTCATTTCCAGACATTCTTTTGCCTCTTCATACTTTTCCTGACGCATATAAAATCCCGGATAAATATCCTCTTTTTTGATATAGTTTTCCGGAAGCTGGCTTAATAAATCTTCTGCTTTTTGAAACTTTTCCTGGTTTATGGCATTTAAAACATTATAATAAATTGCTGTGTCTGACACTGCTCTCTCCGGGCTTTTTGCCGCATAGTCCAAAAGTTCCTGCCCCTTTTTTATAAAGGTTTCCCTCCACTTTTTATTGGTTTCACCTGCCATCACAGCCGCCCCATTGTAAATACCTCCAAGGTTCAGGTAAAGCTGTCCGCAACCAGGATATTTATGAAGATATTCCTCCCCCATGGCAAAGGCTTCTTCATACTTTTCTTTAATAAGTTTCATGGAAATTTCATTGGCAAGACCTCCGATTTCTTCCTCGCTTAATTCCTCCTGAAAATTCAAAAGTGTATTCACATCTGTGCCCAAAAGTCTTGCCAGAGGGGCTAACAGCATCACGTCGGGCATCGAATTGCCATTCTCCCACTTGTTCACTGCCGGCGCAGATACTCCCAGCAAATCAGCCACCTGTTCCTGTGTCAATTTTTTCTCTTTCCGCAAACTACGGATTAATTCTCCTGTTTTCATATTAAATTCCTCTCTTTGTTTTATTCAAGAGAAAAGCTTTTCTTCTTACTTACAGAATACAGGAAAAATCTCGTTTTCACAAGTGAAGGGATTTTAACTTTCAGGCAAAAAAAGTAACTGTGTGTTATGTTTTTCTTTTTCCATACTGTACCTGTTTTCCAAGAAAAAATAAGGCTATGAGATTGGGAATTGCCATCATTCCATTTAATACATCAGACAATTCCCATATCATCTGCGGCGCCAGCATACACCCAGGAAGGGTAAGCAGACTATACACCAGACGATAGGTTTGCGCCCCTTTTTCCTTACCAAGATAATATGCCGTCTGCTCTCCAAAATAAGACCAGCCCACAATGGTAGCAAAGGCAAAAAGCACCGTTGATATTGCCAAAATCTGCTCTCCATAAGGAATTACCCTTCCAAATGCCATCCCTGTAAGAGTGGTTCCATCAATAGCTTCCAGCCCGTTTGCAATGTGATTTTGAAAGACTTCCGGCTCATAAACACCACTGACTAAAATAACCAGCGCTGTGATGGTACAAACCACCATGGTATCAATAAAAATTTCTAAAATCCCCCACATCCCCTGAATTTCCGGCTCCTTTACATCCGACTGTGCATGAGCCATAACAGAAGAACCAAGCCCGGCTTCATTGGAAAAAATCCCTCTGGCAATCCCCATACGGACAGCCTGCCCCACACCATAGCCTGCCACGCCTCCTGCTGCCTGGCGCAGTCCAAAGGCCTCTGAAAAAATCAATGCAAAGGCTCCCGGAATCTCTTTTCGAAAAACAAAAAGTACCCCTATGGCGCCGCCCAGATACAGCACTGCCATGAAAGGTACCAGTTTCTCCGTAAGTCCGGCAATCCGTTTCATCCCGCCTGTCACCACCACAGCAACGCCTATGGTACACAGAACTCCGGAAACAAAGGGAGACACATGAAAAGCATGTTCCAAACCTTTTGCCATGGCATTTCCCTGAACCATGTTTCCCATACCAAGAGAAGCCCCAAGGCAGCACAGGGCGAACGCCACTGCCAGTGGCTTACATCCAAGCCCCCGCTCCATATAAACCATGGCTCCTCCTACCCATCTGCCATGTTCATCCTGATAGCGGTACTGAATTCCCAGATAATTCTCTGCATAATTGGTCATCATGCCAAAGAAAGCAGACACCCACATCCAGAAAATTGCTCCCGGACCTCCAAACACCAGGGCTGTAGCAACACCTGTAATATTTCCGGTTCCAAGAGTTGCGGCAAGAGCAGTACAAAAAGATTGGAACTGTGACATGGCATGGGCTTCTCCGGTCTTTCGCACTTCTTGTTTCCGAAAGAGAACCCCAAGGGTATTTCCCAGCCATATCCGAATACCGGTAAGCTGAAAAAAACCGGATTTTATAGTAAAACGGATACCCGTTGCCAAAAAGAAAATCAGCATTCCAGGACCCCAGACAAAACTCTGGAGCATATGTATAAACTGAGACATAACAGGACGCCTTTCAGGGTTTTGTTCATGTTATGCTAAGAGAATGGGGAACATGATGAAAAAATGAAATTTTTATAAGCTATTGCGCTTGTCTCAAATTCATTATATAATTTAAAAAAAGAAAGGAGCAAAATAATATGTCAACATCTGTTTTTGAAAAAGAATTTGTATTAACAGACCCAGTATCTATAAGAAATTTTTTAAAGCTGGAATTGGATGACTCACTTGCTGCACCAATTTCTCAAACTTCTTATACAGCACAAGAACGAGATCGGAGTGAAAAATTATTAAGCCAGTTCTTATCCCACTCAAAACATTAATTACCAAGACAAACAGAGAAGCTGAAATACAAGAAATTTTATCCTCTTTTTGTTGTACAAAAGATAAAGATATTGAGGATTTTCTTTTAACAAAAGCTGTTACTTTTGAAAAGTTAGGAAAAGCCCGCACATATCTGGTCTGCAGCAAAGAACAATTAGAAAATTCTTTCTGTTCTTCCCCTCTTATCATTTATGGTTACATTTCTATTGCACTAAAAGTTTTATCCTTATCTCCTGATTTTTCCAACCGTCTCCGAAAGGAATTAGATGGCTTCAGTGCCAAGCTACATGGATTCCCTGTCAATGCTTTTCCCTGCTATCTTATTGGACAGCTTTCCAGGAATTCTAATGTGCCAAACTCCTCTTTATCCGGCGAAAAACTACTTTCTTTTGCCTATGATATTATCCAATCTGCTGTTGACGTTGTAGGAGGCCGTTACATGATGATTGAGTGTTCCAATCACACAAAACTGATTCAATTCTATAAAAACAACCACTTTCAGGAATTAAATCCCTCCATATATTCTCAACAGCCCATGGTACAAATGATTCGTAAACTCTAATTCTACAAAATCGTCTCCATCCCCACTTTCTGTGGTTTCAAGCCGCAGGATTCGTAGAACTTCTGTGCGCTTTCATTACAGCTCCACACATTCAGAGTCACATTATAACAACCTTCTGCTTTTGCAAATTTCAGCACTTCCTCATAAAGGGTTTTCCCGATATGTTGTCCTCTTAGCGCTTCATCCACACATAAATCATCAATATACAAGGTTTTGATGTCTGTCATAATATTGTGATTCAAAAACTGCTTGAAAATGCAAAAGGCATATCCAAGAACCTTATTCTTCTCATCCACTGCCACAAAAACAGGCCTGTTATCGTCCTGAATAATTTCCGCTAATTGTGCGTCTGTATATTTTTTCTGTCCATACTGAAATAAATCTGGTCTGCCCCTGTGATGAACCAGGCATACTTGCATTAAAAGTTCATTAATCCGTTCCATATCCTGTTGCTGTGCCCTGCGTATTACCATGATTTTCTATCCTCCTCTTACCTTTTTCAAATCTCTGATGATAAAAATGGGGCTGCTTCATAGCGCAGCCCCGTTTTTGTCTTTCTTTTTTTATTCAAATGCTTTTCCAACAGAACCGAAGAGTTCCATTTTTTCTTTGATTGTAGCGCAGATTGCGTCAAATCCTGGTTTTAATAATTTACGTGGGTCATATCCTTTGCCCTCGTTGTCTTTTCCGGCTTCAATGTATTCACGTGTAGCTGCAGCGAAAGATAACTGGCATTCTGTATTTACATTGATTTTGGATACGCCTAAATCAATGGCTTTTTTAATCATGTCTGCAGGGATTCCTGTACCGCCGTGAAGAACTAATGGCATTTCACCTGTTAATTTCTGGATGTTGTCCAGAACGTCAAAGCGAAGTCCGCCCCAGTTTTCAGGATATTTTCCATGAATGTTTCCGATACCTGCTGCCAGCATATCAACGCCTAAGTCAGCAATCATCTTGCATTCCTTTGGATCTGCACATTCGCCCATACCTACAACACCGTCTTCTTCTCCGCCAATAGAACCAACTTCAGCTTCCAGAGAAAGTCCAAGACCTTTGCACACACCCGCTAATTCTCTTGTTTTTGCAACGTTCTCTTCGATTGGATAATGAGAACCATCGAACATAATAGATGAGAAACCAGCTTTGATGCATTTGTAGCATCCGTCATATGTACCGTGGTCTAAGTGAAGAGCAACCGGAACGGTAATGTTTAATTCCTCAATCATAGCTTTTACCATATCTGCAACGGTTTTAAATCCGCACATATATTTTCCTGCACCTTCAGAAACACCTAAGATAATTGGGGATTTGCATTCTTCTGCTGTAAGCAGGGCTGCTTTTGTCCACTCCATATTATTGATATTGAACTGACCTACTGCATAATGTCCTGCTTTTGCTTTTTTTAACATTTCTGCTGCTGATACTAACATAATAATGACCTCCAATTTAAAGTTTACATTCATTATAACACATTTTCTGTGCCAGGCAAGTATTTCTTAATGCAATTCCTACAATTTCATGGTAGAATAAAGAGCAAGAATATGATTCAAGAAAGGAATACAGTGATTTCTATGAGTATGAATAATTTAATTGTAGGCCAGTCCGGCGGACCAACCGCAGTCATTAACAGCAGTTTATATGGCGTTGTATCAGAAGGATTGCGCCAGCCTTCTATTGGTACTGTATATGGTATGGTAAATGGCATTGAAGGTTTTCTGGCAGGACGTGTTCTTAGTTTTGAAGAAGCCCTTCCGGGACAGGAATTAGAAAAATTAAAAACCACTCCAGGCGCTTATCTTGGCTCCTGCCGCTATAAGCTTCCGGAAAATCTGGAGGATCCTGTATATCCCCTCCTTTTCCAGAAGTTTGAAGATCTGGGCATTGGATATTTCTTCTATATCGGCGGAAATGATTCCATGGATACTGTAAGTAAATTATCAAGATATGCAGAAAAAACCGGAAGTTCTATCCGTATTATCGGAGAACCCAAAACCATTGACAATGACCTGGTTCTCACAGACCATACACCTGGTTTCGGAAGCGCTGCCAGATATGTGGCATCTACAGTAAGAGAAATTGTCATTGATGCCAATGTATATGAAACAAAATCTGTAACTATTGTGGAAATTATGGGACGTCATGCAGGATGGCTTACTGCTGCCAGCGCACTTGCCAGAAAACACGTTGGGGATAATCCTCTGCTGATTTATCTTCCGGAAACAGATTTTGACCAGGAAGCTTTCCTTGCAAAAGTGGAAACCTGCTTTGAAAAAAATCCAAATGTCATTGTCTGTGTATCTGAGGGAATCCATGATCAGGAAGGTACTTTTATCTGTGAGTATGATAATAGTGTAGGAACCGACACCTTTGGTCACAAAATGCTGGCTGGCTGCGGCAAATACCTGGAAAATCTGGTGAGAAATCGTCTTGGTGTAAAAGCCCGCTCTGTTGAATTAAACGTAAGCCAGCGCTGCTCTGCTTCCATGATGTCAGCCACAGACCAGAGGGAAGCTGTGATGGCAGGAGAATTTGGTGTAAGAGCTGCCTTAAAAGGTGAAACAGGTAAAATGGTTTCCTATGTAAGAACCTCCAATCTTCCTTACCGCATGACTCTTGGGCTGGAAGATGTAAATGCAATCTGCAACCAGGAGAAAACGGTTCCTCTGGAATGGATTTCCGAAGATGCTTCTGATGTAACAGAAAAATTCTTTGCTTATGCCCTTCCACTGATTCAGGGCAGTGTGGAAATTCCTCTGGGAACAGACGGACTTCCCGTATTTGCATCCAGAAAATAATATTTAAAAAGCATGAGTGCTTTGCCCGTTTTTCTTCTGGCATAGCATTCATGCTTTTTCTACATTTTTTATTCTTTATCCTCTAACCGTTTTTCATCTTTCTGATAACTCTTATGATTTAAAATATCATAGATACATGGTACTACGAACAAGGTCAGAAGGGTTCCGTAAAGGAGTCCTCCGATGGTAACAATAGCCATTGGCTGTACCATATCGCCTCCCATGCCAAGTCCCATAGCCATGGTAACCAGACCCAGCACTGTGGTCAGGGCTGTCATAATAATGGGGCGCAGGCGGTCTTTTCCAGCCTTGGCAATGGCTGCATATTTCTCCATACCTTCTTTTCGCATCTGATTAATATAATCTACCAGCACGATTCCGTTATTTACAATAATGCCAGAAAGCATGACAAAACCAATCATGGCAATAATGCTGACAGGCTTTCCGGTCAGCAAAAGTCCCAGAAATCCTCCGGTAAACGCCAGGGGAATGGTAAACATGATAATAAATGGTGACAGCAGGGACTGGAACTGAGCTACCATAATCAAATACATAAATACCAGCGCCAATACCAGCATAAGCATGAGCTGTCCCATAGCTTCGTTGATAGTTTCATCCTCTCCTGTCATCTGTCCACGATAGCCTTCCGGCATATGGTAATCATCCAGCATCTTCTGAACCTTCTGGCTTACCAGACCAATATTATAGCCAGTGGCAATTTCTGCGGACACAGACACATAGCGGCTCTGGTCTTCCCTTGTAATCGCCTGGGGCGTAAAGGAATCTTTAAATTCCGCAAGCTCTCCTACCAGAACCTCTCCCTTTTTGCCTTCGCTGTCTGTATATTCCACTGGGATTTTTCCAATGGATTCTCTTGTCATGGTTTCTTTTGCATCGCTCTCTACATAAACCTCATAGTCCTTAGCTGCTGTAGAAATAGTGGTTGCAGATGCTGCCTCTGCCAGTTCTTTATTAATAGCCTGGAACACCTGTGCTACCGTAAGATTATATTCCATGGCTTTTTCTTTATTTACAATGACTTCATACTCAGCATCTGCATCCTCCAGGCCATCACTGACATTCTGGGTTCCTTTGATGCCCTCCAGTTTCTTTGCCAGATCTTTTGCAATGCTCTGCAGCTCATCCAATTCTTTTCCACTGATTTGAATATTGATGCCGCTGCCTCCCAGGGCGCTCATGTCCATGGAGTCCGTAGAAATCTGGATTTCACAGTCTTTCACGTCCTTCGTGCGTTTTTTGATTTCTTTTTCCAGTTGGGCATTGTTCAGTGTTTTTTCCTCTTTCAGCACCAGATACATGGTGACTGTATTGGTATTACTTTCTCCCGACATCATAGAGGAACCGGAAGCCATAGCACCTATGGATTCAATATCTTTGATATCTGAAATCTTCTCCATCACTTCATTGGATTTGGCTGCTGTCTCTTCCAGAGGGATTCCCTTTTCTGTGGTAATGGTCATGGTCACCTGGGTGCTTTCCATGGATGGGAAAAATTCTGTTCCTTTGCTGATGGAAAGAACAGCGCTTAAAAGGAACAAGCCTAAAGCTCCCAAAAGTACCCAGGTTTTATGATGCAGCGCTTTTAAAATGAGCTGACTGTAGCCTTCCTGTAGTTTATCCAGGAATCTGGACTGCTTTTCTTCTGTTTTCTGCAGCAGTCCTGCAGACATCATGGGCACCACAGTCAGCGCCACAAGCAGGCTTGCTGCCAGAGAGTAAGCAATAGTCAGTCCCATCTCCACAAAAAGCTGCCTGGTAATCCCCTCTGTAAAGACAATGGGAGCAAACACACAGACCGTTGTGAGGGTGGAAGAAGTAATGGCTCCTGCCACCTGCTTTGCGCCTTCAATAGCCGCTTTTCTGGCCGGAACACCTTCATTACGCATACGGTAAATATTTTCAATTACAACAATGGAGTTATCTACCAGCATTCCCACCCCAAGAGCCAGGCCGGAAAGGGAAATAATGTTTAAGGTAACCCCTGAAAAATACATCATGACCAGCGCTGCTACAACGCTAATAGGAATGGAGCAGGCAATCACAAAGGTGGGACGGACACTTCGAAGAAATACAAACAGGATGAGAACAGCCAGAATGCCTCCGTAAATCATGTTCTGCATAACCGATTGAATTACCATGTCAATATAAATCCCCTGATCCATCAACGTTGTAAAATGCAGTCCCTTTTCTTCTTGTTCCAGGCTCTCCATACGGTCTAAAATTTTGTCTGTTACCTCTCCTGTGGAATATCCGGTCTGCTTCTCAATGGTGAGCATAACCCCGGGATTGCCATTAATAACTGCATAAACTTCAGAGGAATCATCCGTCACCTGAATCTCTGCTACATCAGAAAGCTTAATGGGATCCAGACCTTCCAGCCCTAAATCCAGAATCACCAGGTCTTTTAACGTATCTACATCCTGAACCTTTTCTCCCACCCGGACCAGATAATCTTCTTTGTCTTCCTGGACATAGCCTGCAGGCATTGCAAAGTTTTCTGCTGCCAGAATTCCTTTAATCATGTCCTGTGTAAGAATAGTATGTAAATCTGTCTGTTCCTGAATCTGTTCCTTTGCTGCATCTAATTGTTCTTTTCCCGCATCAATCTGGCTTTGCGCTGCCTGCATCTGGGAGGTGCTTACTTCTATTTTCGCTGCTGCAGAGCTCATCTGTACTGCTGCTAAAATCTTCTGGGTCTCCAGTTGCACTTCTGCTGCAGACATCTGGCTTTTTCCGGATTCCAGTTGTTCTCTGGCCTGATTAAGTTTCTCTTTTCCCTGGGTAATCTGAGCCAGTCCCGCATCTAGCTGAGCCTGGGCCTGGGCAATTTGAGAAAGCCCGCTGTTTGCCTCTTCAATTCCCTTATTAATTACCTCGATATCCATAAGCGCAAGACCTTCATTTAAGGTTTGCAGTTGGGCCTGGGCTTCTGTTTTTGCCATGTTGAGACTGTCTAACTGGGCGTTCATTTTCCCAATGGCATTTTGCAGCTCCTGCTGCTCCTCCGGCGTCTGTGCCTGTTCCAACTGGCTTTCTAACTGGGCAATGCTTTCTGTTGCTGTGGCAATCTGAGTTTCCAACTGTGCAATGGTGTTTTCCAGTTCCTGCTTCCCTGCTGCAGCCTGATAATATTCATTTTTGGCTGCTGTCAGTTCTTTTAACATGGCTTCTATTGGAGCTCTGGAGGCAGTCAGTACCTCTCCCTGTTTCTCCAGTTCTGCCTGTTTTTCTTCCAGAGTCTGAAGCTGGGCAGAAATTTCCTGTAATCCTGCCTGCATTTGTTCCTTTGCCTGACTTAACTGGGCGCTTCCCTGTCCAATCTGCCCTGCCGCAGCCTGCTGTCCGCTCTCCAACTGCTGCCTGCCGCTTTCTAACTGCGCCTGGCCTTCTTCCAACTGTTTCTGGGCATCCTGAAGTTTCTGCTCTTCTCCTGCAAATTTTCCATTGATGGCATCTTGTACCTTTTGGTTTACCCCATCAATTTTATCTTGCTGAAGTTCCACACGAATCTGTTCTGTTACGCCACCGGAAACGCTGACTCTTGCCACCCCGGCAATGCTTTCCATTTCCTGCAGAATATGATTCTCCACATAATCTGTGGTCTGGGGCGCAGTAAGACCATCCATATCCACTGCCGCTACAAAAACAGGCAGCATATCTGGATTTAATTTCATAATCATGGGATTTCCAACGCTTTCATCCCAGTATCCCTTTATCTGATCCAGATTTTCCCGCATCTCCAGTGTAACGGAATCCATATTTGCATCTTCGGAAAATTCCAGAATAACAACCGAAGCATTCTCACTGGAAACAGAGCTTACATTCGTAATATTGCTTACTGTAGCCATACTTTGTTCAATGGGTCTGGTAACCGTCTGTTCTACGGTCTCAGGACTTGCTCCCGGGTAGGTGGTCATAACCATGGCATAGGGCATATCCATACTTGGCAGCAAATCTGTGTTCATTTTTGTGAAGGATACCACTCCCAAAATCAGCACAAGAACCACTGCCACCACCACGGTGTACGGTTTTTTTACACTATAACGCGATAACATATTGTGTCCTCCTATTTAGTTCTGAAAAAATTATAATAATTCTAAAATTTGAAGTCAATCCATTTCCTCACAAATACAGTTGTATTTTTTCATGCCTTTTTGTATAATCAGTACATATGATAGATTTCAGGAGAAATGAAAGGGGGATTTTCATGTTTCATATTTCAAATTTTACCAGCAACGATGACATTCAGGTGCTTTCCAAGCTGGGGCCTTTTACGGTGATTGAATACCTTAGAGATTTAAGTGTTACACCTTCGGATGCACAGACCGCCTATTTCTGTAATGCCATGAATGTGCGGAAGCGTCAGGTAATCTGTGACACCAGCAAAGCCAACGTTACGGTTCAGGCAGGAGCCATGCAGTGGATGGTGGGCAATGTACATGCCACTACCGGTTTAAAAGGTGTTGGGGACTTATTCGGCAAGGCAGTTCGCGGAAAGGTTACCGGAGAGTCGGCAATCAAGCCAGAATATACAGGAGAGGGAATCCTGGTTTTAGAACCAACCTACAAGCATCTGCTCCTTCTGGATTTAGAAGACTGGAATGGCTCCATTGTCTTAGATGACGGTCTGTTTCTGGCCTGTGATTCCAGCCTCAAACACAAAGCGGTCATGCGTTCCAATCTTTCTTCTGCTGTTGCCGGAAATGAAGGTCTCTTTAACCTGGGTATTGTGGGAAATGGTGTGGTCTGCCTGGAATCTCCCTGTCCCAAAGAAGAGCTGGTGGAAATTTCCCTGCAGGATGATGTGTTAAAGATAGATGGCAATATGGCTATTGCCTGGAGCGGAAGTCTGGACTTTACCGTAGAACGCTCCGGCAAAACACTCATTGGTTCTGCCGCCTCTGGAGAAGGTCTGGTAAATGTTTACCGCGGAACCGGAAAGGTACTTCTGGCTCCGGTTTTATAAGATTTGGTATAAAAAGTAGAGTAGGCCATATGGCGCTACTCTACTTTTAACATACGGTATCCTACCCCGATATGGGTCTGAATATACTGAGGCGCATTGGGCTGTTTCTCTATTTTCTTCCTGAGTGTTGCCATGAACACTCTCAGAGATGCCACATCATTGTCCCAACTGCTGCCCCATATTTTCTGTGTAATAAACGTATGGGTCAAAACCTTTCCCACATTTTTGGACAGAAGACTTAACAACTTATATTCTATGGGCGTCAAGTGAAGTTCTTCCCCATCCAGATAAGCACATCCTGCTGCATAATCAATCCTGAGACTTCCATTTTGGAAAATAGCAGACTCTATCTGTACCTCTCCCTGCATCATGGCTAACCTCCTCTGCGTTACCCGCAGTCTTGCCAGCAGTTCTTCTACGGAAAAGGGTTTTGTCAGATAATCATCTGCGCCTGCATCCAACGCGTCAATTTTATCTGTATCCTCACTTCTGGCACTGATTACAATAATCGGCATATTGGACCAGGTCCGCACCTTTTTGATGACTTCTATTCCATCCATATCCGGCAGCCCCAAATCCAGCAGCATAATGTCCGGATTGTGAGAAGAAGCCTCCACAATGGCAGTTTCCCCGCTTGGCGCTGTAAGGTATCGGTAATCATGGGTTTTCAAGGTGGTTGTAATAAGATTTCTCACCGGCGCGTCATCTTCTACTACTAAAATCAGATTTTTATTCATGTAGTTGTACCTCCCCTGCTGGTAATGTAATGGTAAAAATAGTTCCATGAGGCTGATTATCAGAAACGGTAATCTCTCCTTCATGAGCATTGATAATGGACTTGCACAAAGACAACCCAAGTCCCAGGCTTCTTCTGCTGTCTGCCACTTTGTTTGCCCCACTGTAAAACATTTCAAATACATGGGCTTTCACTTCATCCGGGATTCCTGGTCCATTGTCTGCAATCTGAATTTCCACCAGGTTTTCCTTCTGCCTGGTGTGAATCCAAATCTCTGAACCAGGCGGCGTATATTTAATGGCATTGTCCACAATATTAATAATAGTCTGCACCATAAGACGGGCATCCACCTTTACCAGAAGGAATTCCTCCTCACTGCTTACTGTAATGGTGTGTTCCACGCTCTTACGGTTCACATGGCGCAAAGCTTCCATAATCACTTCATCTACAAGCTCTGCGGAAGCCTTCAGATTCATACGTCCTTTCTCAATTCTGGTTACTGAAAGAAGATTCTCCACCAGATTAATGAGCCACATAGAATCATCATAAATATCGGTATAGATTCCCATTTTTGTCTCTTCATCAAACTCTTTTCCATTTGCCATAAGATTGCTGGCATTTCCTGAAATAGAAGTAAGTGGTGTGCGCAGATCATGAGAAATGGCACGCAGCAGGTTGGCACGTAGCTGCTCATTTTTAGCCAGAATAGCTGCCTCTTCCTTTTCCCTGGCATTTTTCTCACTTTCCAGAGCCAGGGCACACTCTCCTAAAATAGACAGGACAATACTGTTTACAAAATCATCCATACGGGAATCTTCCATGACAATTCCTACCACACCATACACCTGCTCATTAATGCGGATAGCCAGATACAGGCACTGACACTCCGGAAAATTCCTGGTAAAAGCCCCTGCCCGCCGGTTATGTTCCCATACCCACTGTGCAACCTGTCTTTCTTTTTCCCCAGTACAGGACTGATTCTCTTCCTTTCCCTCCTGCCAGAATAAATGAGGTTCTCCCAGATTACCCTCCTGCTCCAGATAAACAATAATATTCTTCCCCAGAAGCTTTCCCAACTGATTTGCCATTGCTGTGATAATCTGATTCCTGTCCTGAGCCTGCTGCATCATCTGATTGGTATCAAAAAGAATCTGGGTTCTATAAGCAGCCCTGGTTGCCTGACTGGCCGTGTTTTTCAGACGGATTGCCAGAGAGCCGGTAATAAATGCCACAATAAACATAATGAGAAAGGTCACCGGATAGCCCTGGTCATAGGCTAAAAAGGTAAATTTCGGATAAGTAAAGAAAAAATTAAAAATCAGCACACTGACCAAAGACGCAATGAGACTATATGCCCTGTGCGTGGTTACTACAGAGATAATCAGCACGCCTAAAATATACACTGCAATAATATTAGCTTCTGTAAATCCGCATCCGTAAAAGAAAAAACCAATCAGTGTAGCAAGAACTAAAATCAGGATACTTTTCCAGATATCCCCAAACGAAAGGGCGAATAAACTTCTGCCAGTGTTTAAAATGCTTTTTTTCTGCTTCATGTTTCTTTCCCCGTTAAATATGGAAACATTTCTGAATATCTTTATGACTTCCCAGTACTAAAAGCACATCCTTACCAGAGAGCATGGTCTGGGAAGAGATATTGGGATTCAGCTTTCCTTCTCTTTTCACTGCCATAATATTTACATTATACTTTCTTCGTATATCCATGCCCCCTATGGTTTTCCCGTCCCATTCCTCTGGCACGGAAACCTCAAAAATGGCATAGCCGTCGTCAAGCTGCACATAATCAAAAATGTGGTCTGAACTATAACGGATGGCAGTCCAGGATGCCAGTTGTTTCTCCGGATAAACGATTTCATCTGCTCCATTTCTAAGCAAAAACTTTGCGTGTACATCCCTGGCTGCTCTGGCCACCACCAGCTCCGCCCCCAGTTCTTTTAACAGGGCAGTGGTTTCCAGAGAACTCTGGAAGTTATCCCCAATGGCCACAATACACACATCAAAGTTTCGCACGCCTAAAGACTCCATAAATTCTTCGTTGGTACTGTCTCCGATCTGTGCGTTGGTGACAAAGGGAAGAACCTCTTCTACCCGCTCTTCCTGTATATCTACTGCCATAACCTGATGACGCAGTTCATTTAATTTCATTGCAACATGTCTTCCGAATCTTCCCAGACCGATTAATAAAATTGATTTCATTTTCTGCTCCTTTATCCTACTGTAATTTTTTCCTGAGGAAGTTTTGATACATTTTTATGTGTAATGGAAAATGCGGCAAATACCAGGGTCAGTCCGCCGACTCTGCCAAAAAACATCAGCAAAATCAAAATAATCCTGGATATTATACCAAGCTGAGGCGTAATGCCAAGAGACAGTCCTACCGTTCCAATGGCTGAGGCTGTTTCAAACAGACATGGCAGCATAGGCAGCTTTTCTATACAGCTAATTGCCAGTCCTCCCATAAAAAACAGACTCAGATACATCATCAGAATGGTTGCCGCATTGCGGACCGCTTCCTGTGGTATTCTCCTGCCATACATGTGAGCGCTTTCTCTTCTTTGGAATACAGAAATGGCCGAAGAAATCATAACTGCCACAGTAGTGGTTTTCATACCTCCTGCAGTGGAACCGGGTGAACCTCCGGTAAGCATAAGCACAATCATAATTGCCAGACCTGCTTCTGTCAGTTTCGTTAAATCTACGGTATTAAACCCGGCTGTCCTTGGGGTCACTGACTGGAAAAAGGACGCAAGAATACGCTCTCCTGTGGAGAATTCTTCCCACTGGCTGCCCGAAAACTCCATAAAATAGAAATACAGTGCCGGTACTACAATCAATGCCCCTGTAACCGAAAGAATCACCTTACTTTGCATCCTGTATTTTTTCAGATGCCAGGTATGGGAACGGATATCATCCCAGGTCAGAAAACCAATACCGCCGGAAACAATCAAAAACATAATTGCCAGATTTATCACCGGATGTCCCGCATAGGCTGTGAGAGAGGAAAAGGGGCTGTTTATCCCCATAAGGTCAAACCCTGCATTGCAAAATGCAGAAACCGAATGAAACAGAGCATACCAGATTCCCCGGAAGAAACCAAATTCTTTGCAGAAAACCGGAGCCATCACAGCCACGCCAACAGCCTCTATGAGCATGGCAGTTTTTAAAATAAATCCTGTCAGCCGGACAATCCCTCCCACATGAGGGGCTGCAATAGCCTCCTGCATGGTGCTTCTCTGCATGAGGCCGATTTTACGTCCTGATACCATAGCAATGGAAATTGCTACAGTCACCACCCCCATACCTCCAATCTGAATCAGCAGCATAATTACTACCTGTCCGAAGGTGGACCAGTAGGTTGCTGTATCGTGGAGCACCAGCCCTGTTACACATACTGCTGAAGTAGATGTAAAAAGAGCATCTAAAAAGGATGCGCCCCCTGATCCTGCCGTAGAAATAGGCAGCATCAGCAGAAAACATCCTATGAGAATAACCATTACAAAACCAAAGCTTATGATTCTGAATGATGAAAAATGACTTTTAATTTTTTTACCGGATTGTATCATATCCTATGTACCTGCCTCCATATCTTTATGTAGTCTTAATTATTCCATAAGCACGATAAAATCCGTATAAAGATATTTTAACACGTATTAAGATTATATAAAGAAGTCCAAAATCCAGGAAACAGGAACTATAACTGCCATACTTCCCAGGCACACGGTTGTGAGGACAAACATAGGCATTGCAACAAACATAGCTGCAAACGAAAGATAGGGGTGACAGCAGGCAAACTTTTCAGCTTTTCTATCAAAATTTTTTTCTAATGTATGTATTTTCTTCAAAAATGTTATCATACTTCTCCCTCCTTACAAGATAAAGATATCATGTAAGGAATAAATTTGGGAAAAAGATAAATCTTAAAAAGTTAAGGCTTTTTAAAGAAACGAATTATTCCTGCTGCTCATCCTCATAAATCTTCTGGATTTCCTGGGATAATTCCCGGTTTAAATCGTCCAGATCAATTCCTATGCCGCTTCCCGGATAAAGGCTCTGACTTGGTTTTGACTTTTCGTACTGCTTTTGCCCTACTGTATATTCCTGGGTTTTTTGCAGTTCTTCTCTGGTTTCTGCCTCTGTCTGCACCTTTTCCTGGTTCTTTTTTGCAGATTTTCTTTTTTCTTCCGGTTTTTCCTCTTCTCTGCTCTTTTTTACATGGGTAACTTTGGTTTTCTTTACCACTTTCTTTTTTCTTTTTGCCAGGTGCCCCGGTCCTCTCTTCTTTTGCGGGCGGTGGAACAGGGATGCTTCCCAGTCTTTTCCCCTCATAAAGGGAGCCGCCTGTACTGCAATACCAATGGCAGCCATAATTATTCCCAAAATCAGTTCTCCGGCTCCCGCATCTTTTTCCAGCATTTTCATAAGAAGATGAATACCGCCGATACCACCGCAGACAGCAGTAATTCCAATCATCATCTGCGCTTCATAGCCAAGAGCCAGGGTTGCGGCAAAAATACCGGCTACCAGAGCAATCATATGCTGCGTCATAGTTGGTTCCTGGAAAAAAGAGACCACCAGGAAATAAACCAGACCTGTACACATGAAAAAAATTCCGAATTTGTACAAAAGCCATGCCAGAAGTCCCAAAATCAGGGCTCCTCCTGCTGCACATAAAATCGCCATCATTTTATCCTGCAAAAGAAAATACCCTGCCGCCGCGCCGGCTCCTCCACCTATGAGAATTCCCAGGATACATCCCCAGACCTTCCTCAAACGGTATCCCATAAAACAGTTTAAAAAGGCAAAGACCGTTCCTCCAAAATACAGGACAATCAGATAATGTTTGGGAATCAATCCCCACAGATTCTTAATCCATTGCAGCAATTCTGCAATCTGTACATTACTCATACTTACATTCCTTTCAGATATACATGCTTCATATAGTTCAGTGTTTCCTTTTCCCCCTTATCTGCCAGCATCCTGAGCAGAAATTCCAAATCCCGGTTGGTGTCCTCATGCACAAACCAGAGCTTGTCTTTGCTGCGAAGAAAATATGCCAGGGGCGCCTCATCTGTATAGGTATCAGGATGATAATTCCTGGATGCGCTGATGCGGTCTGCCACCATCTCTGCAATATATTTTCTCGGCATGGGTACTCCGTGGATAACCGTATCACAGTGGATACCGTAATCTACCCAGTGCTCAAAATGATGCTTGTTTCTTCCATAATGATGAATCCAGGCAGTAGAAAGTCCTGTGGCTTCCCGCTCTGCATTATTGGGACTTCTGTTTCCCTGGTAATATTTGCATCCCACAGAAAATTCGGTCCAGGAATACTTAGACAAGTCATGAAGCAATCCCTGTTTATAAAGTCCTATTCGGAAACAATACTTCATCACTAAAAGCTTGTGCCTTGTAATCGTTTTAAAATGCTGCCAGATCCCCATAATGTTTCATCCTGCTTTCCTGTTAATATGATTAATGTTCTGGGCGGTACCTGGATACTCTTTTCCTGCACCAGAACCCCCTCCTCTAAAAATCCTCCCTGGTTTTCCTCATCTGTACGGGCTTTCACCGTCCAGCAAATCTCCTCAGGCGCTCCGGGCAGAGCAATTTCATGAGACATCCAGTGAAAATTCCAGGCAAAAAACAAAAATTCACCTGGTCTGTCGCAGTAATCCTTGCAATACATCATCCCCAGATGCCGAAGCCCCGGATCTTTGGATACAAACCACGCCTGGCTGGTGTGGCAGGATACATCCGGATAGCCCAAAGCTCTGTAATCCGTTCCCTTTAGCTCCTGTTCTAAATGGAGGATTTTCTCCTTTTTGCGAAAGGCAATGGCCTGTTTTACAAAAGTAAATAATTCCTCTCTGGTTTTTCTCTGATTCCAGTTAATCCAGGTGAGTTCATTATCCTGACACCAGGCATTGTTATTTCCCTTCTGGGTTTGTCCCCACTCATCTCCCTGAAAAATCATGGGCGTTCCCTGGCTGAACAGCAAAAGCCCAAAAGCATTTTTCAGCTGCTGCAGACGAAGTCTGGTAATTTCCTTTCTTCTGGTAGGCCCTTCTGCCCCACAGTTCCAGGTGCAGTTGTACTCTTTTCCATCCTGGTTGTTTTCTCCATTTTCCTCATTGTGGCGTTCTTCATAAGAAACCATGTCCATCATGGTCATTCCATCCTGATCTGCCATGTAATTAATGACCCCGTACTGTCTGGGATTTCTCCTGCTGCGGAACAAAAATTCCTCTGCTGTATTTTCGTCTCCTTTTAACATATGGCGCATACCATAGTAAAAGCCTTCGTTATATTCCGCGCCATTTTTATAATCCGGTTCCTTGTTTCCATAAATCCGTTCTCCGTCCAGAAATCCAAATAACAGCTTGGTTTCTGACAGCAGCGGGTCTTTTAGGAACAATTCCTGACACACATTACCAATAATGCGGAATCCGTCAACATGGTATTTTAGCTTCCAGTAGCGCACAATATCCAGCATTTTCGCCGGTTCCATAGTGTGATCAAAATAAAATTCCATCAGACATTCCAGCCCTGCCTCATGAAGGGCATTTACCATATGGCAAAATTCCTGCACCGGATTCTGGGAGCCACTGAATCCGGCTTTTGGTACATAGTAAAAGGCCTCTCCCGTATACCCCCATACATTGATTTTTGTCTTTTCTTCTCTTCGCTTCTCTTCTGCCTGAGGATATTTTCCCTGTCTTGTTTTGGACTTTACAATTTCCTGATACTCATATGCTGGCATCAGCAAAATTCCTGTGACACCAAGCTCCTGAAAATAAGGAATTTTCTGTTCTATTCCCTGAAAGGTTCCTTTTTTCCGTACACCGGAACTTCTATGCATGGTAAAACTACGCACCTGTAATTTATAAAGCACTGACTCACTGAAAGGCTTCGGTACAAAATCCCTGTCTGTCCAGGAAAAATCCTTCTCCTGAATCACACCGCACATCTTCGGTTCTTCACCGATTTCCATGTGGACGCCAAAGGGCGGTACATTTTTCAGCGCTCTGGCACAGGTATCCTGATAAATTTCTCCATCAATACGGTAGTTATAACAAATTTCTCCCTTGGAAAGTCCTTTTATAAGCAGGGAGACCAGATTTCCCCTCCTGCTTTCTTCTGGAAAAGGAATCTCTATGGTCTGGATTTCTCTGTTTTTCTTTTGATACAATAGCAGAGCGGCTTCCTTTCCCCGTGATAATTCTAATGTAAATTCATATCCTTCTTTTGTCTTTTTTACTCCCGGATACGTTGTATTCCCAGAAGCTGCCTGTATTCTTGTCTCCAAACGGGCACCTCTTTTCTTTTATTTTTATGATTCTTTGCATCTCTTTTCCATATAATCGTAAACTTCCGGCACATCCTGTTCATTGGAAAGCACCACCAGTACATCTCCTGCCATAAGCTGTGTTTTTCCTTTTGGAATTAATTCTGTGGCGTTTCGCCTCACTGCCACCAAAAGGCAGCTTACAGGCCAGTCCTCCTGGCTTACAGTCTGATTTTCCAGAGGACTTCCATGGGCAATCACAAATTCCTGTAATACCTTTTCTCCCCGCTCTTCACACACCTGTATGCCCTTGCTCCTTAACAGGTTTCCCAGAAGGCTTTCATAAATGGGTTCTGATTTCACAGCAGTTGCAGTAAGGTAAGCCACAATAGCTACCAGAGACATGGAAAGCATCTGGCTCACCTGCCCTGTCATTTCAAAAATCAGAATAATTCCTGTAATAGGCGCTCTCACAATAGCGGTAAAATATCCTGCCATGGCAAGGAGTACAAAATTGCTGATATAAGAGGCATCCAGCCCCAGAAACTCTGCTGCAAAGGTGCTGTAAGCCCCTCCAATTAAGGCTCCCAGAACCAGCAGTGGGAAGAAGATGCCCCCAGGCGCTCCGGAACCAAAGCAAATCAGGGAAAATAAAAATTTCGCTGCCAGCAAAAATAACAGTGCCGGAAGCACCATGCTGCCGCTGGCTGCCTGGTCAATGAGATGGTGACCACTTCCCAGAATTTCCGGCATCACAAGACCCAGCACACCTGCCAGAAGAAACGGAATCAGCAGTCTGGTGGTTTCGTTTAAGCTCTTGTTTTTCTTATAAAGTCCCTGTACCCACAAGGTCATTTTATTATAAAAAGCGCCTAATAGCCCCAGTAAAATTCCCAGAATCACAATGTGCCAATAATACTGTGGCTCCACCTCCAGTCCAATATCAAACTGAAATACAGAGTCAAATCCCATAAACTGACTGGAAATGTAGTCTGCTGTAATGGAGGCTGTCATAACGGAAATCAGCACAGACACGGAAAAGTTCTTGTGAATTTCTTCCAGAGAAAACATTACTCCGGCAAGAGGCGCATGAAAAGCCGCTGCCAATCCGGCGCTGGCTCCGCAGGTAAGAAGATATTTCTCCTCTGTTTTCTCTCTGTCCAAAGCTTTAGACACTGCTTTTCCTGCCATAGCTCCAATCTGAATAGACGGACCCTCCCGCCCAAGAGAAAGTCCGGAAAACAAAGAAAGAAATCCACCTAAAAATTTTGCCGGAAGAACCTTCCACCAAACCTGATCCAGTTTTCCCATCATTTCCCCTTCTACCTGTGGAATCCCGCTTCCTGAGATCATAGGTTCATACTTCACTAACTTTCCTACGATACAGGCCATGGCAAACAAAACAAAAAACCAGAGACCAGCAATCACCGGATAGGTTCTTGCATATCCCAGCACCCATTCCATGCCTTTTCCTGCATATTCCAGAACAACTCTATAGAGAAGCACCACAATTCCTGCTACAATTCCCACCAGAAAGCCCTCTCCCGTAAGAATCGCCTTGAAATGTGCTGCCCGTTTTAATAAATGTGATGTATTCTTCTTCAATGCTTCCCCTCCTTTTCATCCCTCATTGTATGTTTATTATACGTGTCTCAGTATGAAATTGCAAACGCTTTCTTCCTGCCAGAGGTTGCATTCCCCCCTGGTATCTGATAAAATACAGAAAGAAAAACTATTACATATAGAAGAAAGAGGTCAAATATGAGTGACGAAACTTATACAGCAAATTTAGAAAGCTGCAATCCAAGTGATTGTGCATCCTGTACAGCCAACTGCTCCAGCGCCGGAGGACAAAATCAGGGAACCATTCCAAATGTTCCAAACCCAACCATTAAATTAACACTGGACGATGATTCTGTTTTAGAATGTGCTGTTTTAACCACTTTCCCGGTGGAAGAATTTGGGGAATACATTGCGTTAGTTCCTTTAAACAAAGATGGGAAAAATACTACAGGCGAAACCTATCTGTTCCGCTATGCAGAAGAAAATGATAACCCGGTTATCACCAATATTGAACGGGAAGATGAGTACATGGCAGCAGCAGAAGCCTTCCATGACTTCATCGCAAACCTGAAAAGCGAAACAGAACTTTCCGAAGAGGATAAATAGTGAAGCTGAAAAGTAAGGGACTGTCGTATGATGACATAACATTTCGGAATATTTATACAGTTCCGGCGAATTTGCCGAGTACCCTTTGAGACTACAGGTTCAAAGGGAGCGCAGGCTGAGCTGGAAATGTATAAATATTCTCTATATGTCTTTCGTGCAACTGCCCCTTACTTTTTAGTTGTACTTCCTAAACCGCCATTTCTCACTGCTGTGGCATCATCATCTTCCGTAATGCCGTATTCCAGGAAAATCCCTTGGGCAAATCCGGTTCCGGCAGCCACATTTACCGTTTTTCCTTCATTGGAATCATTGGTAATTTTTATAAAAATGTGACCCTCATTGTCTGAATAAAAATAGTCGCTGTCAATAATTCCTACCGTATTATTTAACTGCAAACGATATTTAAACCCAAGACCGCTTCTCGGATAAATCTTTAAGACCCATCCAAGTTCCATTTCTGCCCGGATACCGGTTGGCATTTTCAGTGTTTCCCCTGGTTTCAGTTCAAAATCCACAGGGCTGAAAAAGTCATAGCCAGCGCTTCCTGCAGTAGCTCTTTTGGGCAGCTTAATATTTTCATAAATGCTTTTGATGGTTGCTTCCTCTGTGCCTGGAAAAGCATCCTTCCAGCCTTCTAAAAATTGTTCTTCACTTACCTTATGAAATTTTGCAATCCGTTTCATAATTCCTCCTAATCGTGCAGCACCACACTGCCTGCTTCTAATGATTTTTTCACATCAACCACTCTCTGGTTTGTGCTTCCCTTCCATTTCAGGGAAACATCCCTTTGTTCCAGAATAAATTTTCCATCTACCACAACATCCAAATAGGACAGAATCTCCAAATCCTGTATTTCTTCCCAAAAATACCCGGTATACAGCCAGATGGTTTTCTTTGGATATTTTTCTTTTAATTCTTTTGCAAAGGCAGTAACTTCCAGGCGATTGCCCCGATAGAGAGGGTCTCCTCCTGAAAAAGTAATTCCTGCTACATAAGATTTTCCCATCTGCTCATAAATTTCCTCTTTGGCAGTCTCATCAAATTCCAGACCGCCTTTTGGATCCCAGGTAATGGGATTCTGGCATCCTTTACACCCATGGCTGCATCCCGCTACCCAAAGTACCACCCGAAGTCCGTCTCCGTTTAACATATCTTCTTTCGTAATATTGTGATACCGCATGTATGTCACCTCTTCGTCTCTTAAACAAAAAGAGTTAATGCATTAAATACAGATCAGGAATATTGATACAGTTCCGGCGAATGTACCAATATTCTGAAATGCTGCTTAATGCAATAACCCCTCTCTTCCTAATTTATCTTTTTATGCTTCTTCCTGAACGTCTTTCATGCTGAAGCTGATGCGTCCCATTTTATCTTTTCCAAGGCATACTACTTTTACTACATCTCCAAGGGAAAGAACATCTTCTACTTTGTTGATTCTTTCTTTGGCAATTTTAGAAATGTGAACCATTCCTTCTTTTCCAGGAGCAAATTCCAGGAATGCGCCAAATTCTTTGATGCTGATTACTTTTCCTGTGAAAATCTGTCCTTCTTCAAAATCTGTGGTAATAGTTTTAATATATTCAATGGCTTTGTCCATCATCTGCTGGTCAGTACCACATACAGAAACTGCACCGCTGTCATCAATATCAATCTTTACACCTGTTTCGTCAATAATGGCATTGATGGTTTTACCTCTCTGTCCTACTACATCGCCGATTTTTTCAGGGTCAATCTGAATCTGAACAATCTTTGGAGCATATTTGCTCACAGTTTTGCGCGGTTCGGCAATACATTTTTCCATTACTTCTGTCAGGATGTATTCTCTTGCTTCTTTGGTTCTGGCAATAGCTTCTTCAATAATCTGTCTTGTCAAACCGTGAATTTTAATATCCATCTGGATTGCTGTAATACCGTCATGAGTACCAGCCACCTTAAAGTCCATGTCTCCGAAGAAGTCTTCCAGACCCTGGATATCAGTGAGTACCAGATAATCATCATCTGTTTCCCCTGTTACCAGACCACAGGAAATACCAGCTACCGGTTTCTTAATTGGCACGCCTGCTGCCATAAGAGACATGGTAGATGCGCAGATACTAGCCTGAGAAGTAGAACCATTGGATTCAAAAGTCTCAGATACAGTACGGATAGCATATGGGAACTCTTCTACTCCAGGAATCACTGGAACCAAAGCTCTCTCAGCCAACGCTCCATGACCGATTTCACGGCGTCCCGGTCCTCTGGATGGTTTTGTCTCACCTACAGAGTAGGATGGGAAATTATAGTGGTGCATATAGCGTTTGCTTACTTCAAACTCATCCAGTCCATCCAGTCTCTGTGCTTCTGATAATGGAGCCAGAGTAGTAATAGTACAAATCTGAGTCTGTCCTCTTGTAAACATGGCAGAACCATGAACTCTTGGTACAATATCTGTTTCTGCTGCCAGAGGACGAATCTGTGTGATTGCTCTTCCGTCCGGACGTTTGTGATCTTTTAAAATCATCTTACGAACCGTCTTTTTCTGATACTGGTATACAGCTTCACCAAGAACTGCCAGCCATTCTTCATTTTCGGCAAATGCTTCTTCTAATTTTTCTGTAATCTGACGGATGTTTTCCTCACGAACCTGTTTTTCATCTGTGAAAACAGCTTCTTCCATTTCTTCCGGTGTTACAATCTCTTTGATTGCTGCAAATAATTCTTCCGGAACAGCACAGCTTTCATAAGCATGTTTTTCTTTTCCGCATTCTGCAACAATGGTATCAATAAAAACAATGATTTCCTGATTTACTTCATGAGCCTTGAAGATTGCTTCAATCATCTTATCTTCCGGAATCTCATTAGCGCCAGCTTCAATCATAATGACTTTTTCTCTGGTAGATGCAACAGTAAGCTGTAAATCAGAGATTTCCTTCTGTGCCAGGGATGGGTTCACTACAAATTCTCCGTTTACCATACCAATCTGGGTTGCAGCACATGGACCGTCAAAAGGAATATCAGAGATGCAGGTAGCAATAGAAGAACCAATCATAGCTACTACTTCCGGGTTACATTCCGGGTCAACTGCCATAACCATATTGTTTAAAGTTACGTCATTTCTGTAATCCTTTGGGAATAACGGACGCATAGGACGATCAATGACACGGGATGTTAGGATTGCATGTTCACTTGCTTTTCCTTCTCTTTTATTAAATCCTCCCGGAATTTTTCCTACAGCATACATTTTTTCTTCGTATTCCACACTTAATGGGAAGAAATCAATTCCTTCTCTTGGTTTATCGGATGCAGTTGCAGTACACAAAAGGGTAGTGTCTCCATAATGCATAAACGCTGCGCCATTGGCCTGTTTTGCCACACGTCCGATATCTACGGTCAGGGTTCTGCCTGCCAGATTCATTGAAAAACTCTTGTACATATTTTTTCTCCTTTTCATTCTTATGGCATGCTTCTAAAAAGCAATGTTTTTTCTTTCTGTCCGAAACAACTGAAAAAAGCACTTTGGACAAATACGCTTTTCAGTGGTCTCGGTACCAGAATTCTTCTGCCCTTTTGAAAATGCCTTCTTCGTGAAAAACAGGGCGGAAATTTTCCCGCCCCGTCTCCTGGTTCTGATTATTTTCTAAGACCTAAACGCTCAATTAAAGCACGGTATCTTTCAATATCAGTTTTCTTCAGATATGCAAGTAATCCACGTCTCTGACCTACCATTTTCAGAAGACCTCTTCTGGAATGATGATCTTTGTGGTTGTTCTTTAAGTGCTCTGTGAGCTCCTGGATTCTGGCTGTTAAAACAGCAACCTGTACTTCCGGTGAACCTGTGTCACCTGGTGTTCTTGCATATTCTGCCATAATAGCCTGTTTCTTTTCTTTAGAAATCATGTTTGTTTCCTCCATTAATTTTTTATCATCTCTCTGTTGGAAATCGCCAGTGATTAAGAAATGGTTGGAGATTCCTGTTTCTGAACCATGGCTGTTCTCAACGTTCTGAGTATACCACAGGAACCGTAGGTTGTAAAGACTCTTTCTGATTTTCCTTCTTTATATAAGCCGAACGCCCCAGACAGCATTCTGCCAGTTTACCGGAGATATTTTAATACCCGTAGCAGCGCTGCTGGCATGTACAACTTGTCCGTTTCCAAGATATAAGACCACATGGTAAATAGCTCCTCCATCTGCGTAAAAAATCAAATCCCCTGTCTGAAGCTGTTCCAGGGACACTCTGGTTCCTGCCTGTGCCTGATCTGCTGCAACTCTTGGCAGAGAAATCCCAAAATTTCTGTATACACTCTGGACAAAGCCGGAGCAGTCTGCGCCGCTTGTCAGACTGGTTCCGCCCCAAACATAGGGATTGCCCACAAATTGCAGTGCAAAGTCGGCAATCTCCTGTCCTTTTCCGGCTGTATTCATTTCTACGTTTTCTACTTTGTATGCATAGACAGGTTCTTCTCTGCCTGTACGTCTTAAATAAGTTTCCTGATTCATACCTGTTTCCAGATATGATTTGTACACATACCCTTCTATTTCTTCTGACTCAATATAACACCACGCGCCCTCTTCCTTTTTGACCTCACAATATCCGTCTTTGGGAAGCCGGGCAATTACTGGGTATTCCATTCCCGCGCCTTCCCGGATATTTAAGCAAGTGGAAACTTCTGCATATGCCACCTGATTTTCTTCCGGCATTTCCTCCGGCGCACCGTAAACAGTTCCGGTAAAAGCCAAAATACCTGCCAGAATCCCTCCCATACCAAAAATCCGTTTATGCTGTAACCGCTGTTTTAATTTCTGCATCCTATACTCCTTTACAAAAGTTTTCTGTTAAAAAACGTAAAGAGGCTGCTGCAATGTCTGCCGGATTTTCCGGCGCGCTTTTTGCAGCAACCTCATCTTTTGTATTTGTTGTATGGTTTTTGTTATTTTGTATTTCCTGTGGTATGGAAACCGGAAAGCTCTTCCGGCTCTTCATCCAGAATGGAAAAAGCAATGTTGGTGGCATGATCTGCCACTCTTTCCAATCCTGAAATCAAATCAGAAAAAATCATACCAGCCTCAGGGGTACACTGATTCCTGGTCAGACGCTGTACATGGGATTCCTGCATATCCCGCTCCATCTGGTCAATGCGGTCCTCCAGCTCCAGAATTTCCTGCAAGTGCTTCCGGTCATTTTGGGAAAACATATCCATGGAATACTGCATAATCCGGATAACACTGTCCAGCATCCTGGAAAGCTCACTTTGAGCCTCCTGGCTAAACTGAATGTTTTTTTCTTTTCTTGTCACAGCAGAATCTGCCACATTTTCCGCATGATCCCCGATTCTTTCAATATCATTGACTACGTGGAACAATCCGCCGATATTCTTAATATCATCAATAGGCAGACTGCTCTGGTTAATGCTTACCAGATAGTTTGTAATGGCATGATTCATGTAATTTATATTTTTTTCTGTTTCATAGACCTTTTGAATCTCCTGCTCATCCAGAGTAATCAGGGCATTCATGGCTCTTGTAAGATTGGTAGCCGCCAGATTTGCCATGCGGTCCAGCTCTTTTGTCACTTCCACAACTGCTGTACTTGGTGAGAATACGCTGGAAGGGCCTATGTACTCCAACTGAAAGCCTTCTTTCTTCTTCTCTGTTCCCCTATCCGGAATAAACAGATAAGTAAGCTTTACAAGCCACTGTGCAAATGGGAACAAAATGATCAACTGGAAGACTTTAAAGAAGGTATGGGCATTTGCCACACATCTTCCTACGTTATTGCCGGAAATCTGACGGATTCCCGCTTCAATCCAATTTTCACCAACCAACAGAATCACAGCAATCACGATAGTTCCTATTACATTAAACAAGAAGTGAATCATTGCTGCGCGTTTTGCGTCTTTGTTGCCGCTGACACTTGCCAGAAGCGCTGTGGTACAGGAACCGATATTACATCCCAGAATAATGTAAAAACAAATCCACAGAGGAAGCAATCCTTGCTGTGCCATTAAAAGTACGATGCTGACCGTTACAGAAGAGCTCTGGATAATTGCAGTAACCACAAAACCAATCAAAATTCCTAAAAGGGGATTATTCAGTCCGGCAAGGAGATCCACTACAAAGGGGGACTCTTTCATCCCTTCCATGCTTCCTGACATTAGAGACAGACCCATGAAAAGCACACCAAAGCCCACAATGACTTCCCCAACCTGTTTGATTTTCTGATTCTTGCAGAACATGGTAACCACAACACCGCAAATGAGGAACACCGGCGCTGCCTGTGACAGATTAAAGGCCACAAGCTGGGACGTAATGGTAGTACCTACATTGGCTCCCATAATAATTCCAGCCGCCTGAACCAGGTTCATAAGGCCTGCGTTTACAAAGCTGACTACCATAACCGTAGTGGCGCTGGAAGACTGTACAATAGCACAAAACAACATTCCAAACAGCATTCCGATAAATCGGTTCTTGGTAAAGAAAGCCAGGAACCCCCTCATCTTTGCTCCTGCTGCTTTCTCTATGCTGTCACTCATGACCGTCATACCATATAAAAACAGTCCAAGCCCTCCAACCAGCGACAATATGTTTTCTATACTCATGTTTTTCTCCTTCGTAATAAGACGGACAGGCTGCCACCCGTCCTTACTTTAAGCATAACGAATGTTTCCCTGCTTGTCCATATTATTTTTCAAAAAAACTTCGACCTGTTTCTACATCCCTGTCCAACTGTTTCTTTAATTCTTCCAAAGATGCAAATTTTTTCTCTGGTCTTAAATATTTGTAAAAACGCACCTCAGCCTCTTGTCCGTATAAGTCCTCATTGCAGGCAAAGAGATAGGTCTCAACCCCCAAAAAGTTTTCTTTCACAGTTGGTTTATATCCTACATTGGTGATTCCCTGATAAACACGGTTTCCAATCAAAGACTGGGTAATATAAACCCCATTTGGGGGAAGTTTTTTCACCTTTGGAGGAATGAGATTTGCAGTAGGAATCCCAATAGTTCTTCCAAGCTGCCGCCCGTGGACAATCTCTCCCCTGGTAAAGTAAGGATATCCAAGCAAGTCATTTACCTTTTCCATATTGCCTTTTTCCAGTTCTTCTCTTATATAGGTACTGCTGATATCTAGATTTCCATCTTTTTCCTTCTCCAGAACCTGTACCTGAAAGCCATAAATTTCCCCAAGTTCAGCCAGCATCCTGGGATTTCCCCTGCGTTCATAGCCAAACCGGAAATCCGGGCCAACTGCCACAAACCCGGTCTGAAGCCTGTCAACTAAATATTCCTTCACAAACTGCTCTGGCTCCATATGCATCAGTTCATCTGTAAAAGGACATTCTGCCAGAATATCCACGCCAAATGCTTCTGCCAGTTCTCTTCGTTCTTCATAGGTCAGAAGAAACTTAGGCGGCATATGCAGCATATGACTTCTTGGGGGAACATCAAAAGTAAACACCACGGTTCTCCACTGTTTCTGTTTATGCGCTTGTATACATTCGATTAATTTCTGATGGCCTCTGTGAAGTCCGTCAAATTTCCCCAGGGTTACTGCACTTTTCCAAGGAGCTTTTACATGAGGAATCTGTGTTGTATAAATCATAATTTCTCCTTATTATGCCGGAAATCCTCCGGGGTACAGAAAATCCGTTCCGGCTTATACTGGCGCGTCTCCTCCTGATACGCATAAATCCCAACAAAAACATGGGTACTGGTATACATCCTTACCCTTTGAAACCTCTGCTGCTTCCTGTCAGGAACCGGGTTTCCGTTTTCCAGTAATTTATCCAATCTGGGCTCTGTTTCATAAGCCGGCAGATGAGAAAACATTTCTTCCACTGTAACAATCCGTTCCAAAATCCGTCCCTCTTTTGCCAGAGCTTCAATCTCTGAAAGTTTCAGACTGTCAGAAAGATGAAACCGGTCTACCTGGGTTCGAAGGAGTTTGTCCATACAACCTCCGCAGCCCAGTTTTTCCCCAATATCATAACACAAAGTACGGATATAAGTTCCTTTGGAACAGGTGACAGAAAAGGTTACATAGGGCAGTGAAATTTCCTGAAGCTGTATGTCATAAAAAGTTACCGGTCTTGGCTTACGCTCAATTTCTATGCCTTCTCTTGCCAGCTCATATAATTTCTTCCCCTGGACTTTCAGCGCAGAATACATGGGAGGAATCTGCATCTGTTCTCCCAGAAAGCTCTCCATACATGCCCTGACTTCCTCGTCTGTACAGGAGACCAAAGTTTCCTTTAGAATCCTTCCTGACTTATCCTGGGTATCCGTTGTGATTCCCAGATGCAGCACTGCCTCATAGGTTTTTCGCTTATCTGTCAGCATGGAACAAAGCTTTGTTCCTTTTCCAAGACACACAGGAAGCACCCCTTCTGCATCCGGATCCAGAGTTCCTGTATGCCCGATTTTCTTCTGCTTTAAAATTCCGCGCAGTTTTGCTACCACATCATGAGATGTGTAGCCTTTTTCTTTATATACATTAATGATTCCGTTTAGCATGAATGTTTCTCACTCTTCTACTAATTGTTTTTCTATAATTTCCAGCAGATTATTCATGACATCATAAACTGACCCGTGGAAGGTACAGCCAGCCGCCAGAACATGACCGCCGCCTCCAAAATAAGATGCCACTTCATTGACATTCACCTTTCCTTTTGAGCGCAGACTCACTTTAAATTCCTGGGGCTTTACTTCATAAATGAAAATTGCCACTTCTACGCCTTTAATAATGCGAAGCTGCTGAACAATGCCATCTAAGTCCTTAGGCTCTACGTGATAGAAATCCATCATCTTCTTTTTCACAACTCCGATGACACATTTTCCATCCATAAGGAGAATACTCTCCATGAGACATCTGCCCAGAATCTGATTCTGCACATAGGTTTTCTCATAGAAGGATTCCTCCACAATTTTTGTAAACGGAATGCCCTTTTCCATGAGCTTTGCCGCAATACGCATGGTCTCCGGTGATGTACAGGAATATTGAAATACTCCGGTATCGTGAACCATTCCTGTATAAATAGCCTCTGCCACTGCTTTTGAAACCTTTTCTTCTTCTAAAAGTGTGTATAAAACCTCACAGGTTGAACTGGCATCCGGACGGATTTCATTTACATCCCCAAGTCCCCGGTTGCTGATATGATGATCAATACACACCCTTTTTTTGGCAGTTTCGTAAGCTTCTTCTGCAACCCCAATGCGATTCTTATCGCTGACATCCAGGGTAATCAACAAATCATACACCTTTCCTGTCTGATAAACCGTTTTGATTTCCTCAAAACAGGACAGAAAGGAAAACTGCGCTCCCGGCTGTTCCAGATATACATCTGCTGCAATATCCGGATAATTTTCTTTCAAATAAAGGTACAATCCCATACAGGAACCAACGCAGTCACCATCCGGACGCACATGTCCGGCAATGGCAACTGTATTTATTCCCTTTAATTCATTGGCTATCTTCTCCATCTTCCTGCACCTCCTCTTTTCTGGTGACCTGGTCAATGAGTTTTGACATGGTAACACCATACTCGATGGATTCGTCCAGTATAAAACGAATTTCCGGAGTGTTTCTCAGGTTTATACTTTTTGCAAGCTGTCTGCGAATATAACCCTCTGCATTTTTCAGTCCTGCAATGGTATTCTTCTTCGCCTCGTCATCCCCTAAAACACTGATATATGCCCTGCAAGTTTTTAAATCCGGCGCAACCTCCACACCTGTTACAGAGGTCATAGGATGGATGCGGGGATCTTTAATGCCCTCCCGGATGAGATTTGCCAGCTCATGTTGAACCTCTGCATTCACCCGGGTGTTTTTAATACTGTTTTTTCTCATACTATCCTCTCTGTCTGTTCCTATCTTGGAACTTCTACCATGGTATATGCTTCTACGCGGTCTTCTTCCTTAATATCGTTGAAATCTTCAAACACAAGACCACATTCATATCCAGCCTTTACTTCTTTTACATCATCTTTGAAACGTTTCAGAGAAGCCAGAGCTCCTTCAAAAATCTGTTCTCCGTCTCTGGTAATACGAACCTGACAGTTTCTCTGGAATACACCGTCTAAAACATAGGAACCGGCAATATTGCCTACGCCGGAAGCCTTGAAAATCTGACGTACTTCTGCATGACCCAGAACTTTCTCTTCAAAGACAGGATCCAGCATACCTTTCATAGCAGCTTCCACATCTTCGATGGCCTGGTAAATAACTCTGTAAAGACGTAAATCTACACCTTCCTGTTCTGCCACAGATTTTGCAGTAGCATCCGGACGGACATTAAATCCAATGATAATGGCATTGGATGCACTTGCCAGCGTTACGTCAGACTCATTGATGGCTCCTACGCCCCCATGAATGACTTTTACTACTACTTCTTCATTAGACAGTTTTACAAGACTCTGTTTTACCGCTTCCACGGAACCCTGAACGTCTGCTTTGACAATCAGAGGCAGCTCTTTCAGATTTCCTGCCTGAATCTGGCTGAACAAATCATCCAGAGACATTTTTGCTTTTGTTTCTTCCAGCAGACGGTTCTTATTCTCAGAAACAAAGGTAGCTGCAAAGTTCTTCGCTTCCTTGTCATTGTCTGTTACTACCAGGATTTCTCCTGCATTTGGCACATCACTTAATCCCAGGATTTCTACCGGAGTAGACGGACCTGCTTCTTTGACTCTTCTGCCCTTATCGTCAATCATTGCACGAACCCTGCCTGAGCATGCTCCTGCTGCAATAAAATCTCCAACTTTTAAAGTACCCTTCTGTACTAAGATGGTCGCAACCGGACCTTTTCCTTTATCCAGCTCCGCTTCGATTACCAGACCTCTTGCTTTTCTGTTTGGATTTGCTTTAAGCTCTGATACTTCTGCAGTAAGAAGAATCATTTCCAGAAGGTTGTCAATACCTTCTCCTGTATGAGCAGAAACCGGTGCAAATACGGTACTTCCGCCCCAGTCTTCCGGAATCAGTTCGTATTCTGATAATTCCTGTTTTACTCTCTCAATGTTTGCACTTGGCTTATCAATTTTGTTAATGGCAACAATAATTTCCACCCCTGCTGCCTTGGCATGGTTAATAGCTTCTACTGTCTGTGGCATCACACCATCATCTGCCGCTACCACTAAAATAGCAATGTCTGTAGCATTGGCACCACGCATACGCATAGCAGTAAACGCCTCATGTCCCGGTGTGTCCAGGAAGGTAATCTTCTGTCCGCCTACACTTACCATATAAGCGCCGATATGCTGTGTAATACCACCAGCCTCTCTGTCTGTTACATGGCTTTTTCTGATATAGTCCAAAAGAGAAGTTTTACCATGGTCAACGTGACCCATAACACAGACAACCGGTGGTCTGGTTACTAAGGTATCTTCCGGTTCTTCTTCTTCTCTTAACAGTTCTTCAATAACATCCACCTTTTCTTCCTGCTCGGCAATGATATCATAATCCATGGCAATTTCCTGGGCTTTTTCAAAGTCGATTTCATGGTTTACCGTAACCATGACGCCTTCCATAAATAATTTTTTCACAATTACAGATGGCTGCATCTTCATCTTATCTGCCAGTTCGCGGATGGTCATTTTTTCCGGAAGTGTAATTTCCTTTACCTCTTCCTTCTTTTCTTCCTTTGGATGTGTAACAGGCTTCTGAAGCTGCATTGCTTTTGGAATTTTCTGAGTCTGACGGCGTCCGCCCTGATTTGGACGTTTGCCCTGATTCTGGTACTCATCTCTTCTGTTATCTTTTTTCTTATTTTCTCTGTTTGCTTTGCGGCTGTCTTTCTCTACAAACTCCAGATTTGGTGCGTCAAACTTTCCGCCCTGTTCTCTTCTGGAATCTCCTGGCCTTCCTTCGTTTCTGCCTCCAAAACGGTTGTTGGAACGTTCCCCGTTATTCCCCTGGAAACGGTTATTCGAACGTTCTCCCTGACGTCCCTCTCCGTTATTATTGCCAAAACGATTTCCGGGACGCCCCTGCTGCTGACGATTCTGGCGGTTTTCTCCGTTTTGATTATTATAACGGTTTCCCTGACGGTTTTCTCCGTTATTATTATAGCGGCCTCCCTGGCGGTTTTCTCCGTTATTATTATAGCGGCCTCCCTGACGGTTTTCTCCGTTGTTGTTATAGCGGCCTCCCTGACGGTTCTCTCCGTTGTTGTTATAACGTCCCTGCTGCTGACGGTTCTGGCGGTTTTCCCCGTTGTGATTATTGTTTGAACGGTTGTTATTAGAACGATTATTTTTATTTTCTTGTCTCATAGAATCTTGCGTACCTCTGTTTTCGCCCTGACGGTTTCCCTGGCGTTTTTCTTCATTTTTCTGTTCTGTATTGGTATTTGCCTGGCGCTGGGGTTTCTGCTTACGCTCCTGGCCATGGCTTGCATTCTGAGGACGGAATACCTGAATTAACTTCTTCTTAGGCTTCTCCCCATCCCCGTTTTTTCCATTTTCTTCCTGAACTGTGGCAGAACTTTTTTTGAAATTTGCTCTTACCATATCTGCGTGGGCATTTTCTACATTGCTCATGTGGCTTGTTAACTCTATGTGCTGAGATTTTAAGAAATCTAAAACCTCTTTGTTTGTTTTGTTTACTTCCTTTGCGAGTTCATAAACTCTGATTGTTGACATATATTGCCCTCCTTTTTGTCCTGATGTCCCATATCATCCAGCTTCTTTTTCATCGCCACAGCGAACTGTTCCTGTGTCACTGCTATACAGGCACGATACTCTTTTCCTATGGCTGTTCCCAATTCCTCCTTTGAACCAATGTTATAAAAAGGCACTTTATAATACGTACACATATCACGAAATTTTTTTCTGGTATTTTCTGACGCATCCTCTGCAATCAAAACCAGATAAGCGGTTCTGCCTTTCACTGCTTTTTCAGTAGCAAACTCACCGCTTACTACCTTTCCGGCCTTTGCTGCAAGACCGATAAGGGATAATTCTTTACGAATGTTCAAGATTCTCAAACTCCTTTTCCAGGTTTTCATACACAGACTTTGGAATTGCCATTTTCAGGGAACGCTCCAGTCCTTTATTTTTTATTGCCTGCAAAAGACAGGATTTTTGAAAACACAGATAGGCACCTCTTCCGTTTTTTCTGCCCGTAGCATCCAGGATAATTTCATCCTCTGTGGTTTTCAGCACCCGCATCATTTCTTTTTTGCTTTTCATTTCTCCACATCCTACGCATTTGCGCATTGGAATTTTACGAACTGTACCCATATGTCCACCTTACTCTTCCGTTTGTTCTTCTGCCTGTTCTTCCATGGAGAACTCCGGTTCTTCCTGCAGTTGTTCCGCTTCTTCCCCACCTTGAGGTGCTTCATAAGCTTCCTCTTCATAGAGATTCAGTTCTCCTGCTTCTCTTGCCTGGGATTCGCTCTTAATATCAATCTTATATCCTGTAAGTCTGGCAGCCAGTCTTGCATTCTGTCCTTCCTTACCAATGGCAAGTGAAAGCTGGAAGTCCGGTACAATAACCATAGCGGTCTTTTCATCCGGATCAGCCAAAACAGAAATAACCTTTGCAGGACTTAACGCATTCTCAATCAGAAGCGCCGGATTATCACTCCAGTTAATAATATCAATTTTTTCTCCGCGCAGCTCTTCCACAATGGAATTTACCCTTGCGCCATTCATACCAACACAGGCACCTACAGGATCTACATCCGGATCATTGCTCCATACTGCAATCTTAGTACGGGAACCTGCCTCTCTGGCAATGCTCTTAATTTCTACTGTTCCGTCCTTTACCTCTGTAACCTCTGCCTCAAAAAGACGTTTTACCAGTTCCGGATGTGTTCTGGAAACCAGAATCTTAGGACCTTTCGGCGTATCTTTTACTTCCAGAATGTATAACTTAATTCTCTCTGTAGGCTGGAATACTTCTGTTTTTACCTGCTCGTTTTCTGTAAGCACTGCATCTGCTTTTCCAAGATTAATACTATAATTTCTTCCCATGCTTCTCTGGACAATACCAGTAACAATGTCTCTCTCTTTTCCGTAATACTGATTGAAAATCACTTTTCTCTCTTCTTCGCGGATTTTCTGAAGAATCACGTTCTTTGCATTCTGGGTAGCAATACGTCCGAACTGTTTTGATTTCACTTCCACGTTTACCACATCTCCCAGAGTGTACTGGGAATGCATCATTCTGGCATCTGCAAGGCTGATTTCTGTCACCGGGTCCTGCACCTCTTCCACTACTGTCTTCTCTGCAAACACGCTGAAATCACAGGTCTGTGGATTAATGTTTACTTTAATGTTATCTGCTTTCCCAAAATGGTTTTTGCATGCCTGAATCAGAGATTGCTCAATGGCCTCAAGCAGTGTGTCCTTGCTGATAGATTTTTCTTTTTCCAGAATATTCAGCGCTTCTAATAATTCTGTATTCATGTTTCACTTTCCTCCTAAATATACAAATCGTCTAAAGGTTCTTAAAAATCAAAGGCAAGACGAATCAGCGCAATATCCGACTTCTGGAAGGTTTTTTCCTCTCCCTCGCAATCAATCGTCACACTGTTTTCATCATATGCAGTTAAAATACCATAAAATTCCTTTTCCCGATTCACCGCCCGGTAGGTACGGATTTCCAGTTCTTTGCCCATGCTTCTTTTGTAGTCCTTCTCTTTTTTCAAAGGTCTGCCAAGTCCCGGTGAGCTCACTTCCATGATATATGCTTCTTCAATAAAATCCTCTTCATCCAGTTTCTGTGAAAAAGCCCTGCTGACAACCTCACAGTCATCCACAGTAATTCCCTGTGGCTTATCAATATAAGCTCTCAGATAATAATTACTTCCCTCTTTTACATACTCCACATCCACCAGTTCAAACCCATGTGCCTCCACAATGGGGGTAATCAGGGCTTCTGCTTTCTGTTCATAAGTCTCCCTTTTGCTCATGCTCTCACCTTCTTTCCAAAAATTGCCCTTTTGAGAAAGGGTACACAAACGATAAGAGTGGACCGTCTGGCCCACTCTTATGCTATCGTAATTATCAAGTTCTCTTTAAGGATAGCACTATTCTGCCAAACATGCAAGCCCCTTTTTCTCTGTTCCCTTTTAATTCCACACAATAATCAGTAAATTATCCCATCCGCCATAATAAATCTGCCAGGAAACCTGCTGACCCGGAGATAAATTTCCTGTATTCTGAACCACTTCCTGAAGCAAAGTTCCATTTACCATATCTGCCACTGCCTGGTCATAGGCTTCCCTGGAAGCAAAACACAGTTCTGTGGTATGGGCTTCTGCGCTTACCGTCTGCAGCAGTTCCTGATACATCTGATTTCTGTCATAGCCTTCATACCAGCAGCCTTTTCTTTTATAATAATTGTAGCTGTCATCTTCACAAACAGGAAGCGGAATGGTTCCATCTGCCTTGTGAGTGGGCTTTAGCATCTTGTCATTGCAGCACAGGTAGCTGTAAAAGATGTCCACTCCAGAAGCTTCTGCAGCTGAATATCCGGGGGTTCCCCAGGTGGTATCTACATAATAATAAGCATCCTGAATTTTCACCAGGTTCCACGCATGTCCTGCCTCACTGCCATTGGTAACCGTACCTGTTACTAATGTACAAAAGATTCCCATCTGGTTCAAAAGATACTGTGTTGCCTTGGCATATCCCATGCAGACACTGCTTTTTCCCAGAAAAACGCTTTGGATATTCTGATTATTCGGGCTGGTTTCATTATAATCCACCTTATGAATTAAAGTCTCATATACATACTTGATTTTTTCATAAGTATCTGCATCAGAAGGGATTCCCGAAAGCCATTCCTTTGCTGTGGCTTCGATTTCTGTCTTTACCTGAGCTGCTGCCTCCTGGCTCATAAGATAGTCAGGAAGCACCTTCATACCTGCGGTGCCGCCCCCTGGCCAGGTTTCTTCGTAATACCGGAATCCTCCTTCTGTCCAGAAATATTCCGGGTGGTCTGTCATAACCATATTTGCCACAGCTTCCAGTCTGTCTTTGGCAATGGGACCTACTCTGATTTCTTTCTCAAAGGCTTCCAGGCCTGCCATAAGCTGTCTGTATACCTGTTTTTCTTCTTCTGACAAGGTCTGATATCCATAATACAAATCTGCCTGCTGCTGTGTAACTGTGCTCTCTGTCTCAACCCCAGAGAGATTTCCCACTCCCGGTATATCCTCCATTCTGCATCCACACAGGCCAAGAAGCAAAAGAAGCACCAGAATACTTTGTTTTATCTTCCTTTTGACTTCCACATCATCCCTGCCTTCCTTATCTGTCAAACACGGATTTTTGTGCCTTTTGTATCCCGTTTTGCCAGTTTCAGTTTATTTAAAACCACCTTTTTATTTTTGTACTCAATCTCATACTCTGTTCTGTTTTCCAGCATATATGCATGTTCCACCAGATCCTTCTCACTCATACGTATCCCCCTGACACCCAGCGCTGTTTTCTTTTTCTCTGGTATCTCTTCTTTTAAAAACTTCAAGAAGTAACCATCCCTTGTCTGAATAACCAGATGCTCCATGGGTTCTGCATTTTGCACCAGGATTACAGTATCCTCTTCTCCCAGCTTTGTAGCCGCTATGGTTCTTTTAGATACATCAAACTCACTGCCTGCTACCAGCTTTACCATACCTTTTGCAGTAACAAAACACAACCTTCCTTCCTTAATGCCAGCCAGACATCCCACATAAACAATTTGTTCCTGTGCGCTGTCATAATTGCTCACATTATCCACCGGTGTTCCCTTATCCCTGAGTTTTCCAAAAGGCAGATCCAGCACCTTGATGCTATGCATTCTTCCTGAATCTGTAAAAAGACAGATTTTATCTGTATTCATACAGGAGAATACATATTTATTTTCGCTGTCTGCTGCCTCCTTGTTTCTCTCATAGGTGTTTTTATCTATGGTTCTGGCATACCCAAAACGATCCATTAAGAATACCACTTCCATTTCTTCTATTTTCTTTTCTTCATAGACCGCCTCTGCCGCATTCTCTACAACAGTACGTCTTGGTTTCGCGTATTCTCTTTTAATCTTCTTTAAATCTTCTATAATCACAGCCGCCATGGAATCATAATTTGCCAGAATATCTTCATATGTTGCGATCCGTTTCATGGTTTCTTCATGTTCCTGCATCAGAGTCTCTATTTCCAGACCTATCAGTTTATACAACCGCATATCCAGAATTGCCAAAGCCTGGCGCTCTGTAAAATGCAATTTCTGCGCCTGCTTCTGGCTGGTCTTGGTCTTAAACCGGATTCCCTCTGTTTCACCTTTTATGAGACAGTTTTTCACCTGTTCCCTGCTCTTACTTCCTCTTAAAATCTCAATAATCAAATCAATGACATCACAGGCTTTTATCAGACCTTCCTGCACTTCCCTGTTTTCCTGTTCCTTTTTCAGCAGATTCTGATACTTTCTGGTGGCAACGTCAAACTGAAAATCCACATGATGCTCAATAATCTGCCTGAGTCCCAGGGTCTCCGGCCTGCCCTCTGCAACAGCCAGCATATTCACACCAAAAGTATCTTCCAATCTGGTCTTTTTATACAGCATGTTCTTGAGATTTTCCACATCCGCGCCTTTTTTCAGTTCCAGAACAATGCGGATACCTTCCTTGGAAGACTGATTGGAAATATCTACAATATCTGTGGTTTTCTTGGTCTCTACCAGAGAGGCAACATCATTTAAAAACTTCCCGATATTGGCTCCCACCATGGTGTATGGGATTTCTGTGATGACCAGAAGATTTTTTCCATTCTTTCCCTTCTCAACCTCCACTTTTCCCCTGAGTTTTATCTTGCCAGTTCCAGATTCATAGATGGAGAGCAAATCATCCTTATTTACCACCAGACCCCCTGTAGGAAAGTCCGGTCCTTTAAGAAAGTGCATAAGCTCCTGAACCGTAATATCATTATTTTTCATATAGGCAATAACGCTGTCAATCACTTCCCCCAGATTGTGAGGCGGAATACTGGTAGCCATTCCAACTGCAATTCCGTCTGCGCCATTAACCAGAAGATTGGGAATCCGTACCGGAAGTACCTCTGGTTCCTTCTCCGTCTCATCAAAATTTGGTACAAAATCCACCACATTCTTATCCATATCGCTTAAATAGACTTCCTGAGTGATTTTCTGCAGTCTGGCTTCTGTGTATCGCATAGCCGCTGCCCCGTCGCCTTCAATGGAACCAAAATTTCCATGTCCGTCCACCAGGGGCTGTCCCTTCTTAAATTCCTGAGCCATAACCACCAGGGCGTCATAAATTGAACTGTCCCCATGAGGATGATATTTACCCATAGTATCTCCTACAATACGGGCACATTTACGATACGGTCTGTCATACCGGATTCCCAGCTCATACATATCGTACAATGTTCTCCTCTGAACAGGCTTTAACCCGTCTCTTACATCAGGAAGCGCCCTGGCGATAATAACACTCATGGCATAATCAATGTAGGATTTCTGCATAATTTCCGAATATTCTGTTCTGATAATATGATCTTGTATTTCTGCCATACTGCACCTCTTATATATCTAATTCTGCATCTTGTGCATGTTCATAAATAAATGCTTTTCTGGGAGGTACTTCCGTTCCCATGAGAATTTCAGTTACCTCTGACGCCATTCTGGCATCCTCAATTTCCACCAGACGCAGCATCCTGGTTTCTGGATTTAATGTAGTTTCCCACAACTGGTCTGCATCCATTTCACCCAGACCTTTATATCTTTGCAGGGTGAACGAACCCTTGTGCGTTTTTCTGTAACGCTCCAGAGCTTTATCATCATAGAGATATTCTTCTTTTCCTTTGGATGGCATAGCCTTGTACAAAGGAGGCATGGCAATATACACATGCCCTTCATAAATAAGCTCTGGCATAAAGCGGTAAAACAGTGTCAGCAGCAAGGTAGAAATATGAGCCCCATCCACATCCGCATCTGCCATAATAATAATTTTGTTATATCTGAGTTTTGCAATATCAAAATCATTTCCATAGCCTTCTGAGAACCCACATCCAAAGGCATTAATCATGGTCTTAATCTCTGCATTTGCCAGTACCTTGTCAATGCTGGCCTTCTCTACGTTAAGAATTTTACCCCGGATAGGTAAAATTGCCTGAAAACTTCTGTCTCTGGCTGTTTTGGCACTTCCTCCTGCAGAATCTCCCTCTACAATAAAAATTTCACATAAAGAAGGATCCCTTTTTTCACAGTTTGCCAGCTTTCCGTTAGAGTCAAAAGAATATTTCTGCTTTGTCAAAAGATTGGTCTTGGCCTTCTCTTCTGTTTTTCTGATTTTTGCCGACTTCTCTGCACATGCCAGAATATTTTTCAAAGTTTCCAGATTCCTGTCAAAATAAAGAACAATCTCTTCCCCTGTTACCTTTCCCACAGCTTTGGCTGCATCCTGATTATCCAGCTTGGTCTTGGTCTGTCCTTCAAATCGTGGCGCCGGATGCTTAATGGAAACCACTGCTGTCATGCCATTTCTCACATCTGCGCCGGTAAAATTTGAATCCTTTTCTTTTAAAATTCCCAGCTCTCTTGCATAGGTGTTCATTACAGAGGTAAAGGTGGTCTTAAATCCCGTAAGATGGGTTCCGCCTTCTGAGTTATAGATGTTATTGCAAAATCCCAGAACATTCTCCCGAAATTCATTCACATATTGAAATGCCGCCTCTACGGTAATTCCGTCGCACTCCCCTTTAAAATAAACCGGGTCATGCACTGCTTCACTTTTCTTATTCAGGTCTTTGATAAAGCCCACGATTCCCTCTGGTTCCTGAAAAACAATCCGTTCCTCTTCCGGCTGTCTCTTATCCTCAAACAGAATGGTAAGTTCCGGATTCAGGTAAGAAGTCTCATGCAGCCTGCTTTTGATTTCCGTAGAAGAAAACCAGGTTTTCTCAAAAATCTCCGGGTCCGGAAGAAAATTCACCAAAGTCCCTGTTGCCTTGGTTCTTCCCAGCTTCGGCAAAAGTCCATCCTCTAATTCTATTGTTGGATTTCCTCTCTCATAATGGTCATGATGCACATATCCTCCTGTGCTGATTTTAATATCCAGATAAGAGGACAAGGCATTTACTACCGAAGATCCCACTCCATGAAGACCTCCGCTGGTCTTATATACCGAATCATCAAACTTTCCACCTGCATGCAGGGTGGTGAAAACCAAGCGTTCTGCGGAGACACCCTTTTCATGCATTCCCACAGGGATTCCCCTTCCATCATCCTCAATGGTTGCGGAACCGTCCTTTTCCAGAGTTACCCTGATATTCTTACAGAATCCAGCCAGATGTTCATCCACTGCATTATCCACAATTTCATAAATCAAATGATTCAGTCCTTTGCGTGAAACACTTCCTATATACATTCCCGGACGTTTTCTCACAGCCTCCAGACCTTCCAGCACAGTAATGCTGCTGGCATCATAGACATTTTTCTTCGCCATGTTTCTATCCTTCCTTATATAACTTTCCAAATTTTGTATTGCCTGCTTTTTTCATAAAAAGCGCTCCCAGGTATCCGCACAGCAGTCCCAAAAACAGTCCTGCCAGAACATCTGTCGGAAAATGTACATAAAAGTACAAACGGGAAATCCCCATAAAAAAAGCCAGAACCATTGCCCAGCATCCCCAGGTACGCTTTGTAAAATATAAAGCTCCTGCCGCCGCAAAAGAAGCCATGGTATGTCCTGAAGGGAACGAATAATCTTTCGGAACCCGCACCAGCATTTCTACGGTGTCACGAACCCAGCAGGGTCTTGGTCTTGCCACCAGAGGCTTCAGAATAATATTTGCCAAAACAAGATCCAGCAAAAGCGCCAGAAGCACTGCTACACCACAAGGTCTGTATTTTCTGGAGCATAAAAGAAGCACTCCCAGAAGAATCCAAAACCATCCGGCCTCTCCCAGCATGGTGACAAACTTTAATATACTTGTAAGTACAGGATTCTGAATACTTTGAAACCAGTCTAAAACAACAAACTCCCACGCCATATTACTTATCCTTTCTCACTTATCCGTAAATTCTCCCACGATAAGGTCTTCTGTATCATATCTCATTTCCATGATATTTTCAAATCTTTCTTTTCTCTTTCATTATACAGAACATACGTTCTATATGTCAACACTTTTTTATTTTGTATTTTTTTGCAAAAAAGTGTTGACATTTAAAAAGGTTTGATGTATTATAATCAAGCACGGTTCGTTGGTCAAGCGGTTAAGACGCCGCCCTCTCACGGCGGAAACACGGGTTCGATTCCCGTACGAACTGCTAAGGAAATATTCGGAAGGATATTTCCTTTTTTGTTATACAAAAACGGAGGATATAACATGAACTCTTTGATTGATCTTCATACACATTCCACTGCCTCAGACGGTACTTTAACCCCAACTGAGCTTCTCTCTCTTGCAAAGGAACAGCATTTAAAAGCAATCGCACTAACAGACCACGATACTACTGCAGGATTAGAAGAAGCAGAACAGGCAGCGATTAAGAATCATATAGAACTGGTTCCCGGCATTGAATTTTCTTCTACCTGGAACGGTAGCAGTGTTCATATTGTAGGACTTGATTTTAACTGGAAAGACGCCGGTTTTCAGGAGACTCTGGCTAAATTCCAAAGTTCCCGAACCCGGCGCAATATCAAAATGATTGCCCTTCTTCAAAAAGAAGGCTTTCACATCTCTATGGAATCTGTACAGAACGCTTTTCCAAACAGCACCTGTACCCGCGCAAACCTTGCCAGATTTCTGGTGGACAATGGTGAAATTCCCTCCATGCGGGAAGCCTTTGACCGCTACTTAGGTGACCATGCCAAATGCTATGTTCCAAGAGAAGAAGTTACACCGGCCCAGACTATTGACTTGATTCACCAGTGCGGAGGTATTGCTGTTTTTGCCCACCCCGTACTGTGCAGATTTTCCATGCCAAGACTGGAAGAACTGATTTTAGAACTAAAGAAATCCAATCTGGATGCCCTGGAAGTTTTTTATTCTACCTACACACATTCTGACCAGACATCCATGGCACGTCTGGCAGAAAAATACCAGTTAAAATCCTCTGGCGGCAGTGATTTTCATGGTAGCAACAAACCCCTTATCCATCTTGGCACAGGAAAGGGCAATCTGAAAATTCCATACACGGTCCTGGAAAGCCTTCGCTCTTAAAGAATCGAATAGGGACATCGTTTGGCCGAATATCATATCTTTGATCGTTTAGCCCATACACGAATTGCAAAAGGCAAACTTACAATTCCTAAAGTAACAGGAATTGTAAGTAGCAAATATGGTGACCATATCGTTTTTCCAAATAGGCTATACGCATTTGTTCGGAAAATATCTGTTGGGTCACCTACAAACGGGACAAGTTCAAGAACTTTTTGTCCCCACAGTGGTAAAAATTGTGCAATCGACATCGGAACAAAAACTATTGCTAAACTAAGCAAAAGTGAAGCATAGTTGGATCGTGTAAGCGCCGAACATAACAGAATAATACCCGTATATCCAAGCGTTGCTAACAGCAGATAAGCATACTCATATATTTCTGCCTGTAATACAGTCCAAGGCGCAGTGGCAATCAACTTAATGCACTGTATCGGCATATCTGCACCACCTGTACCCAAAAAAACAATTTGCAGAAAAATAGAACTGAATACAATAATTGCATATAATTCTAATGCAAATAAGAGTGAAACAAGCACCTTGATACCCGCTAATTTCCTCCAACCGTTTTTGGTAGTTGAAATGAGTGCTTTTGTATTATTATGCCACTCTCCCGAAAATGCAGGTGCAATCGCGATCGCAAGAAAAATAGCAAAAACAACACCGCAGCCGCTTATAAAATCAGATGTAATAAAAGCCCACCCCTCAGTCCAACGATATTGCAAAGGAAATTCTACCTCTTCGTCCATATTTAAGAAATATTCTTTCTCCTTATCTGTCTGCCAATTTATATCAAGAAAATTTTCCAGAGCTTTTTCCCGTCGTTCTTCAAAATTTGTTAATTGTGTTGGATCAACATAACGGATCATAAGATACGGTTCATCTGCCTTTTCAAGTTCCGGCCAAAGAATTTTAACCCATGAATTTAAGCTCTTCCAATCTGTCATTTCATAATCGGAAATTTCATCATTCTGTACTTGTGCCTGATAATCCTTTACCATTTCCTGTAAAGTTTCATCTGTTAAATCACCTTCCCACTGTTTGGCATATTCCTGTTTTTGACGAATATTAGAATATCCATCAAAATTATTTCCAAATGAACTGGTAAAGTCATCTTGAGAGCCAAATGTAAACCATTGATAAGAAAGCAATCCACCGAAAATCACAATATAGAGAAAGCAAAGCAACACACCTATTTGAACACTTTTTCTGCGCCATAGTTTTCTATGTTCATATTTGAATAATTCCATTTATTCAGCACCTCCATCTTCTGTCGGAAAAAAGGACAGATATAAATCCTCTAAAGTTGCCCTACATGGCACAGCTTCCAAAGATGGACATTCATTGGATATAATCCTTAATGTTACATCCTCTCTATTCGAATGATGAAGATTTGCAACTGTATATTTAAGCTCCCATTTTTTTAATTCATGTTCTGGTACAGTTAATTCCCATACTTTTCCCTGTGCATATGACACAAGTTCCTCAATAGAGCCTTGAAGAATAAAGGTTCCTTTTTTCATCAAAAACACTTCATCTGCAATAGCTTCTATATCTGATACAATATGTGTTGAAAGTAGTACAATTTTATCACTTGCCCAATCTGATAAAATATTCCTCAACCGAACACGTTCTTTGGGATCAAGACCTGCTGTTGGCTCATCTAAAACTAAAATCTTCGGATTATTCAATAGAGCCTGTGCAATCCCAAGTCGTTGCTTCATTCCACCAGAAAAAGTTTTAATTTTTTTTGTTGCCATATTTTCTAGTCCAACAGTTTCAAGCAATGCACGTGATTGTTTCTTTGCATTATAACGGGGAATGCCCTTTAATGCTGAAATATAAAGCAAAAATTCCTGTGCCGTATAGTTTGGATAATAGCCAAACTCTTGGGGCAGATACCCCAGAAGATTGCGATATGCACTTCCCATTTCAAAAATACTGCGTCCATTATAATGAACATCTCCACTTGTCGGTTCCAAAATACCGCATAACATACGCATTAAAGTGGTTTTGCCTGCACCGTTTGCTCCCAAAAGACCATAAACTCCCGGTGTCATCGTAGCACTAACACAATCTACCGCAATTTTAGATTTGTAATGTTTTGTCAGCTTATCAAGCGATACCTCCATACATTTTACCTTCTTTCCATGTTTTTATCAGCAGCGATATTTCTTTTGTAAAAAATCCCATAAATAATACAAATGTTATAAACCAAACTCCTATTGCAGAAATATCGTAAATTGCAGGGAACCAATGTGCAAGCGTACCTGCAAAAGCACTTACTCCCAAGCATGATACAACACTGCATTGTATTGCGTACCGTTCTCTTTTTCTCATATTCCAAAGTGTCAATATTAAACATCCTAAAAACGGAACAATGACATACATAATGAGCTGAATAAGTGTTACCGGATATTCTGCAACAACAATAGCAAACCAGCATATTACCGTTAAACAGACAATTTGAGCAGCTCCGGCTAATATAAGTTTTGCTAAAATAATCTGTGCTGCAGAAGCTCTTGTGACTGCTTCAATTTCTCCCATTCCAAAAATGCTACTTTGATAAAAGGAGGGCAAACACGCTAAAATCAACAACGGTATAAACATTGAAATAACATTCGGCGTATTAAGAATTGAAAAAACGCCTGCACAAATGAATATTAATACGATTCCCTGAGATATCCATAAACGCCAGCCTATATGTCGCATAACGTCTGACAGGAACTGCCAAAATTTTGTTCGTTCTTCAGGTATAAGATTTAACTGCTTTTGCTGATTTAATATTGTAGTGCATATCTGTTGAGTTGCTTTTAATCGTTTTGGTTCAGGACCATTTTGTAATATAGACTGCAATTCATGTTTTTTCATATTATCTTTTCTCCTTTCTCAATATCATCAGCGCAGCTCTAACACGACTTTGCACAGTTCGCGCAGGTATACCAAGAATTTGCGAAATTTCACGAAAGCTAAACTGTTCTCCACAATGAAGTATAATAACTTCCCGTTGTGCTGAATTTAATAAATTAAGTAAATATCTTATCTGATCCCAATCCTCAATTTTCTGTAAATTTTTATCTTCTATGGATATATGATCTTCAAGTTCCAGTGTGGTTTGTTTACGGTTTTCATCAATACATAAATGATGCGCAATCGTGTATAAATAAGCTCTAAATGATCCGCGTTGTTCATAAGAATCAATATCACGAAACACTCTTAAAAATGTTTCCTGTGTTAAATCTTCTGCGTGGTCTGTATTATAGCAATGCCAAGTACAATAACGAAGAATGGAGGGATAATGCTTTTCTATCAATTCATTTGCATATTCTGTATTTCCTCGTTGAATCTGTAAAATTAATTTTTCATCATTCAATGGCATCAATCCTCCTTCCTAAAATATATAACGCACGAACAGTTCAAAAGGATTAAATCAATCACAAAAAAAGATACCGTTTGGACGAATCTGTCGATTGCGCCTTGAAATTACAGTCTCAAGGTGAACGCAGACTGAGCGTAAACGGTATCCTTATTCTTTTTACATCACACTTCTCTTTAAAAAAGACACTTTCCAATCACTTCTCTTTTCACATCCACCAGCCCAATGGCTTCCATGCGGCTGTCCGCAGATACATTCCGGTGATCACCCATGACAAACAGCTTGCCTTCTGGTATGTACACATCCAGATTTTCTGTTTTCATGGGCTCATCCAGGTAGTTCTCTTCCAGCTTTTCTCCATTAATGTAAACCTCATTATCCAAAATTTCCAGATGCTCTCCCGGCAGACCAATCACCCGCTTAATAATCTGTGTTTTCTCCGGTATTTTCTTAGATGCTACAATAATATCGCCACGTTTCAGATTCTCTTCCTTTAGAAAACCAGTCTGCAAAAGCAATACCTGACCGTCCTGCAAAGTGGGCTCCATGCTGTCTCCCTCTACCACCGCAATTCTGAAAAACTGGGAACAAAGAAAAGCCAGCAAAAGTCCAAAAACCACCGGCTTTCCCCAGTCCACCAGAAAACTTCTTATTTTCTTCCAGACAGAGGCTTTCATGTCTACGCCTCCTCCGGCGCCTGTGCCGGCACAAAAATCCTGTCATGAATAAGATTTTCCGGCAGCATACCCCGCCTGGTTGCTTCCTCACAGAAATATTCCTGAGAATTTATCAGCTGCTTGCCACGTTTGTCGATTTTTTCGTAGGTTCCATCCTTCTGAAGCACATGTGCCTTCACATTATCTGCAAGCTGAATCTCCAAAATATGTTTGACCTCTTCTTTGATTTTCTCATCTTCCACCGGAAATACAATCTCTACACGTTTATCCAGATTTCTTGGCATCCAGTCCGCACTTCCCATGAAAATCTGTTCTCTTCCGTCACTGTAAAAATAAAAGATGCGGCTGTGTTCCAGGAAATTACCCACAATGGAACGTACTGTAATGTTCTCACTGATACCGGGAATTCCCACCTTCAGACAGCAGATGCCCCGGATAATCAAATCAATCTGAACCCCTGCCGCACTTGCTGCATACAAGGCTGCAATAATATCCCGGTCACACAGGGAGTTCATCTTCGCTACAATTCTGGCTTTTTTCCCTTCCAGAGCCCGCTCCCGTTCCATTTCAATTAAATGCAGGAAACGGTTCCGCATCCAAAGGGGAGCTACCACCAGCTTATTCCAGCTTCTTGGTTCCGAATAACCGGAAAGCATGTTAAAGACTGCAGTAGCATCCTCTCCAATCCTGGCGGAACAAGTCAAAATTCCACAGTCTGTATAAAGCTTTGCAGTAGAATCATTATAGTTCCCGGTTCCAAGATGCACATATCTGCGGATTCCCTCTTCCTCCTTACGCACCACAAGGGTAATCTTACTGTGGGTCTTTAACCCAAGAAGGCCATAAATAACATGGCATCCTGCTTTTTCCAGCTTCTTCGCCCAGACAATGTTGTTCTCTTCGTCAAATCTGGCCTTTAGCTCTACCAGCACGGTCACCTGTTTTCCGTTTTCTGCTGCCTGAGCAAGAGCTGCCACAATAGGTGAATTTCCGCTGACCCGGTACAAAGTCTGCTTAATGGCAAGTACCTGTGGGTCTTTGGAAGCCTGGCGCACAAAATCCACCACTGGCTTAAAGGTCATATAAGGATGATGAAGCAAAATATCCTGTCTGCGAATCTGGGTAAAAATATCTTCCTCTGTCATCATCTGAGGAACCGGCGCCGGCACATAAGCAGGTGTTTTCAGCTCCTCAAAGCCTTCCAGCCCATACATTTTCATAAGAAACGTCAAATCCAGAGGGCCATTCACTGCATAAATGTCCTCCTCTTTCATGCGAAACTCTGTTTTTAAAATCTTCAAAAGACGGGAATCCATTTTTTCGTCTACATCCAGGCGGATGACTTCTCCCCACTGACGTTTCTTAATCTGTTTCTGAATCTCACTTAATAAATCTGCTGCCTCATCCTCATCAATGGTCAAATCCGCATTTCGGATAATACGGTAAGGACAGGCGCACACCACCTGATTGCTTAAAAACAGCTTGCCAATATTTCGTTCAATAATCTCTTCCAGGAGAATCACTGCCTTTTTCCCTTCCTTCTGGCAGGGAATTTCCACAATCCGCGGAAGTACGGAAGGCACCTGCACAGTTGCAAATTCCAGCTCTTCCTTCTCCTTTTTCCCCTTTTTTAAAATCAAAGCGCCGATATTCAGGGTTTTATTTCTTACCAGAGGAAAAGGTCTTGCACTATCCATGGCCATGGGCGTAAGCACCGGATAAATGCTCTCCTCAAAATATTGGTCGGTAAAAGCCTTCTGCTCTTTTGTCATAGCTTCATGGCTTTCCACCACCACAAGCCCTGCTTTTCTAAGAGCCGGAAGCAGAGAACGGTTGTAGGTACTGTACTGAGTCTGTATGAGATTTCTGGTCACCGGAGCCAGCATAGCCAGTTGTTCCTTGGGAGACAATCCTGCAATATCCGGCTTGGTATACTTTGCATGAACCATATCCTTTAAAGACGCCACACGTATCATAAAAAACTCATCCAGATTCGATGCTGTAATACTGAGAAATTTCAACCGCTCAAATAATGGTATGGACTTATCCCTTCCCTCAGACAGCACACGCTCATTAAATCCTATCCAGCTCAGTTCCCTGTTCCGGTAATATTCCGGTTTCGTATATTCTTTTAAATCCATGGGAAAATCCTCCTTTTATTTCCGCTTCCTGCACTTTAAAATGGGCCGTATGCTAAAAATTTCCTCAAAGAAATCACCTGGTTCTTCCAAAAGCCCACGTTCCAAAGTCATATCTTCTCTGGCTGTTACTGTCATAATCAATTCCTGGTCTTTCACTACTGCCCTGATTTCCTCTATTTTCTGTTTATGGCTGCGGTCCAGCACATTTGCTACACGAATAATTGCTGTAAGCTTCGCTGCTGTCATATAGTAGCTCTTACTTGCCACATTGCGGAAATCCCTTCCACACTGATAGTCAAAAGGCTGTTTAATAAACCGCACCACATTGGCAATCAGCTCCTGTTCCTGGTGAGAAAGCCCTATGATTTCTGTGGACATAATAATTTCATAGGCACATTCTGACGCATTGCTGAGACTAATATAATTTCCACAGTCATGGAGCAAAATGGCAATCTGAAGCAAAAGCCGCTCCCGTTTTCCCATACCGTGGATTTTCTTCATTCCGTCAAAAATAGCCAGGGCATTCTGGCTGACTGCCCCTGTATGATTTTTGCTGCTCATATAACGCTTGGCAATATTTCTGGCAGAAACCAGAATATCATTTTCAAAGTTATGCTTACTTTTAATCAGTTTATGCTTCTGTGCATAATCATAGGAAATACCATCATTCAAATGCGTTCCCGGAAGCCACAGGGTCTGAGCTCCAAATTCCTCCATAAACACCCGGTAAATAATCAGCGCAGGAACCATATTTTCCGCATAATCCAGGGAGATTCCAAGAGAAACCGACATCTCCTCCGGTGAACTGGACATCACCCATTCATATCCGGCCATAAACTCCTTAAAACTTACTGTCCTGTTCTCCTGCAGGCTTCCCTGCTTCTCCAGCATCCGCTCAATAAAAGTATTCCCCAGGAGAATAATATGCTCTGCCTTGCGCTCTTTTAAATGCAGCTTCTTAAAGCCTAAAATCTGATTGTGCACCAGTTCTTCTACAATCTGTTCATAATGAGTGGTTTCATTTTCCAGAGGATAAAGAATCTCCCTCACCCTCAGACTTCCCATTTTAAAATCCTGGGTGGTAACCAGCGCATCCTTGTCAAACAGAGAAACCTGCACATTTCCACCGCCGATTTCAATAATGGCTGTTCCCTTCTGAATCATCTTGGCAAAAGAGACCTCCTTAGCCGCAATGGATTTGTAGCCATAAAATCTTTGCTCCGAATTGCTTAAAATCTCTACTTCCAGACCGGTTTTCGGATAAACCTGTCCCAGAACCATCCACACATTTTTCGCTTCTCCAAGGGTACTGGTGGCGCATACACGGTAATCATCCACCTGATACTCTTTCATAATCTCTGTAAAATTCTTTAAAATCCTGCACAATTCCTTGGCGGTATCTACGGTAATGGTCCGGTCACTGTAGGTTTCCTTTCCCATTTCCAGCCTGCTCTGCACTGTATCAATATGCCGGATTCCTGTCTGCTGGGACATTTCATAAATATCCATGCGCACATGATAGGAACCAATATCAATGGCAGCAAATGTTTTCATCCCCATACGTTTCCTCTTTTCTGCCTCAAAGTCCCAGAAATGACCTTAATTCCTGGTACTGCTCTCTGGCTGTATCATAGCCCTGTTTATATAGTTTCTCCAATTTTTCCTTATCCTTTTCCACCCTGCCGATTTCTACCGGTTCTTTTGGACACAGAATGAAAACCTTTCCCTCTTTTTCCTGTTCATAAAGATATTTCAGGGTCTCATTATAGCGGATATGCCGGTTTTTCATCTGACGGACCAGATTAGGAAATTCTTTTTGGTAGCGTAAATATGCCATGGGCATTAACTTGTTTGGTCCCTTTTGATACCCGCGTTCCCTGGTGAGTACCACCACATTTTTCTCATTTCCCAATTCTTCGGATTTCTTAATGGGAATGGAATCCGCCACACCGCCATCCAGATATGGCTGCTTCTGAATCCACACGGTTCTGGACACCAGGGGCAGAGACCCGGAAGCCCGTACATAGTAAATCCCCCTGTGCATATCTGTAATCAGCTTATACTCTGCCTCCCCGGTTCTGCAATTTGTTACCACTGCATAAAACCGGGTTGGATTCTCTTCAAAAGTTTTATAATCGTAGGGATTCAGTTCATCCGGAATGGTCTTATAACAAAAATCCGCATCAAATAAATCCCCTGTTTTCACCAGATTCTTAAAGCTGCAATACTGTTCTTCTTCCAAATATTCCGTGTTGGTCTCAAAGCCCCGCCTTCTCTGTTTGGACAAAAAGCTGCAGGCATGGATAGCGCCTGCCGAAACTCCTAAACAGGAATGAAAGGAAAACTCTTTATCCAGAGAATCCAGAAAAAAATCCAGCACTCCCGTGGTAAAAGCGCCCCGCATTCCTCCGCCTTCTAACACTAAACCTGTTTGTTTTATCTCTGTCATGACTGTTACCTTCTTTCTATTTCTCTATTTTAGCACGAAATAAAAGAATACAAAAGTTAAATAAACTTAAAGTTTTACCTTAATTCTCTGCCCCGCATAAATTTTGTCAGGGTTTGCAATACCGTTTATCCGGGCAAGCTGTTGGTAAGTGGTTCCGTATTTTGCGGCAATGCCGGACAAGGTGTCACCGGGGCGAATGGTATAATACTGTGCTCCATTAATCCTGTTCTGCACCGCCTGATATCTGGATCCCAGTACAATCTCCCTGATTTTCCCATTTCCATATCTGCCTTGCAGCACCTCTTTTACCAGTATGTCTGTGGATGCCCCTGCAATATGATTAATAAAGCTCTGCACCTCTTCGTAGCGGCTGCCTAAAGCTTTTCTCCTGGCTTCCTCTACTCCGTATTTCCCCTGCATCACAGCAGCCGCCAGTTCTAACGTAGTTCCTTCCGGTGCAGGTACAGGTTCCGGCTGAATCTGTCCCCCGTTTCCGTAATCCTTATAACCATAGTTCAAATCCACTGCTCCCTCAATCCCTGCAACACTGCCCTTGCTGGAATACTGCCAGATTGCCTTCTCCTTCACATCTGCTGCCGGCGCATACTGGGCATACCACAAATCATAGGGCAGCTGGCTGCGGTCAAAATATTTCTCCAGATATTCCAGATTTGCATAAAACATAGGCGTATAGCCCAGTTTCTTCACTTCTTCACAAAAAGTCTTAGCCATCTGAGTGGCAAGCGCCCTGGTAATGGTCACTCCGTTTTTTTCTGCATTGGCTACAGAATCATACTCAAAATCATAAGCAACAGGCCACAAAACCGGATACTGTCTTGCAAGAGCCACCGCATACCTGGCTTCCTGTCGCGCCATTTCCGGATTCAGCGCATAAGAAAACCAGTAGATTCCCATAGGAATCCCTACTGCATTTGCTCCTTTTGCATTCTCATAAAATCTGGAATCCACATGGTTATCACCATATCCTCCGCGAATCATGGCAAACTCTATACCAGAACTTTTCACTTTCTTCCAGTCAATGTTCCCCTGCCAGCGGCTCACATCAATTCCTTTTAATGCCATTTTACCTCTCCCTTTTTTGGCATGTTCTTACTTTATGGTACGCAAGACAGGGGATTGGGTTCTGCTATTTTTTGTTCTATTTTGTTCAGTAAATTGACATTTTTCTCAAAAAAGAGACACCTGTTAAAGTATCCCTGTTAAAATGCCAATTAAGATACAATCTTAAAGATTTTCTCATTGTATGTAGAAGAATCTATGACAGATACTTTGCAATCAAGCCAACACATCTTTTTACTGATACTTCTCTGCAATTTCTCCATTATCATCTTTTTGGAATTCGTATGGGTGCCAAAATTCCCCTCTAAAAACAAAATAACATACTTTTTCATTTTATTCTTTGCAAATTCATCTGAAAATACAGCGGCAATCGTATCAATCAGTTCATCCAATGATTCCTTTCTGTCACCAAAGGATCTTGCACCACTTAATGCAGCGAATGTCATTGCAATTTTTTAGATACTTCTATATCTAAACTCTCTCGTCCTTTTACCTCAGTCTTTGTAGCTGTTGTATCTCGTTTTTGATTATCCGGTACAATTCTCCAACGATTATTCCCTTCATCCCCTATACAATTTTTCACTTCAATAAAGGAAATAACATCTTTATCTGCTGATATAAAATCTACTCCTTTAGATTCCGGAAGTGCGTTGAACAAATTACGGTAATATTTCGTATCATCGAATTTAACCACAGAATTCCCATCTGGAAACCCAAATTTCAATCCACTTTCTTCTTTAATCACCATAGATAAACTCCTGTTCTCTGTCATACATTGCATCAAATTCCTGCATAATTGCATTATGTTTTAAATCAGATGCTGTCTTTTCCAGTTCATATTTCACATCGTTCATCTCTCCGTCACGATATAATGACATAAATCGAATGTCAAGACATTCTGGATTCAATTCTGGATACACTGTCAGCATATTAAATTCCTGCTGAACAAAGTAATCATGGGTTGTAACAAAAATCTGAACGCCCATTTTAGCTAACGCAACCAACGCCTGAACAATCGGACGAATCGTTTTCGGATTCATATTCGTTTCCGGCTCATCCCAGAAAAGAATTGTATTTTTATTCATGCTTCCAGATAAAATCAGATAAACAATCATTGCCAGTTTTCTGTAACCATCAGAGAGTAATCCCATTTCAAATTCTCCTTCACCACGAACTTTTAAATAGAATTTTTTATCCCGTTGAACAATCTGCCCTTTCATTATTTCTTCAAAACTTTTTAAAACTTCATTTTGTTCATTTGTATTTGGTCCTTTGGATAATGGACGATCCAATAACTTTGCCAGATCATAATACATTTCTTCAAAATCTATATGATATTCCTCATACAGCGAAGCAAAATGCTCTGTTGTAGAAATCATTTCTTTTGTTGGAATATAAATAACATCATACGTTCCTGAAAATTTTGATGCATCTATTTTAATATCCGCGTGATTTTCCTGACGATTTCCAAATCCAATCGCTATTTTTTGATTTTTATCCAAAAGAACTTCGAAATCAGTGCGGTTGCTTCCCTGTTTTCGACTTACAAGCCTTCCTATTTTCATTCCGTCCGGTCGAAAAACACCCTGCAGCTTATTTACGAATAACTGTTCCTCCATCTCTCTATTTATAGCTTCTTTATTTCCTTTGCTAAGAGGTTTTAACACGGAATACATAACTTTCAGTAGTGTTGTCTTTCCCGTACTGTTTTCTCCGCAAATAACATTAATATTTTTCCCCCAATCAATCTCAGCACGTTCAAAAAGCATGAAATTGTTTAAAGTTAGTTTTTTTACCTTCACCGAATTTGCCTCCTGTTTCGATTTCTATATTTATAATCTCCATTTTTACTATTTTAGAGTTCATATCCTCATGTGATTTTTATCATTGTATCATATAATGATAAATTTAGGTAGGCTGAGATTAATCAAGTCCGGGAAACCGCATTAAAAAATAATTTGTAAATTTTGCCCGGTAAATTGACATTTTTCAAATCTTTCAAAATGTTTTACTTGCTTTTTTTAATAAAATTCCAATCAGCATTGTCAGCAATACAAACAGAAAAGCCAGCATATACGAAGCAAATAGTATCTGTGTGTTAAAATAATATACTACTATCCATAATGAACCATGTACTTTACTGCATTATCCAGAATGTTAAACAAAGCTTCCGTCGTCCACTTCCGGTCATGGGAAACCAGCAGTTGCTCCGGGCAGTCTACCTGCACATCAATCTTCTTTTTCTCTGCATTTAAGAAAATACCGCCCAGCGCTGCCGCCAGCGTTTCATAAATCGACTGTTCCCTCTGCTCCAGGGAAATCACACCCGTTTCCAATCGGGAGGTTTTGATCATTGCCTGCATCAGAAAGTCCAGTTTATCCAACTGGCTGCTCTGCGCAGTCAAAAATTCCTGCTGTTTCTGTGCCGGAACCTCCTGCTCCAGCAGGGTATTGTTGATCATTTTCAGATTTGCGATAGGCGTCTTCACCTGATGGGAAATATCAGAAATTCTTTCCCGGACATCATCCCGTCCAGCAGTTCACAAAGCTGGTCGGAAAATATAACCAGTTTTTTCCGGACAATCCTTACAAAAAGCACGCCGCATCCAAAGGCAAACACACCAAAGCCCAGCACACACAAAGTAGCAACTACATTTTCAGTCATCCACAATACAGCGATACTGCTCCCGATGGCTGCCATCCATAACACCAGTCCTAAGAAGAGGCAGATATGATTGATGGAAAGATGATTTTTCCCTCTCACTTCTGCACACCTCCCACCCACATATATCCCATACCATAGACCGTTTTGATATACTGCTGTCCGTTGGTCTCAATCTTGTTTCTCACTCTGCTGACCGCCACTGTCAGTGCATGTTCATCCACAAAGTTCTCGTCAATATCCCACAACCTTTCCAAAAGCATCTGACGGGTTAATACATTTTGCGGATTCTTCGTAAAGATTTTAAGCAATCGGTATTCCAGCGGAGTAAATACCAACGCTTTTCCCGCCAATGAAGCGGTCATTTCTTTAAAATCAATGGCAAATGTTCCATCGTCATACTTATCTTCTTCCGACTGCTTTGCAATGCGGCTTAGTAGTGCCGCCAGTTTCTTCTGAAACACACTCATAGGAAATGGCTTTATCACATAATCATCGGCTCCCAGTTCATAGCCTTTCAGCATATCGCTTTCCATATCATTTGCAGTCAGAAAAATCACTGCTGTCTCCGGGCAACGCTCCTTTGCCTCCTTGCAGAAATCAAATCCATTACCATCCGGCAGATTTACATCCAGTACGATCAATTCATACTTCTGTTTCTCAATATAGTTTTCCGCCTCCCGCTTGCATAGCGCCGAATCCACCTTGTATCCGGCGGCATTTAAGTTATAACATAAGGTATTATTTAATAAATAATCATCTTCTACTACTAAAACATGCATGGTATCACATCCTTTTCTTTTTAGAGTATCACCCAAATGTCACAGAAACCTCACGAAATACTCTTTTTTTCTGTTTTATGCAAAAAAAGCGTTGAAACCTTTGTTCACCAGGTTTCAACGCTTTTTAGTTACTGCCGGCAGCGGGACTTGAACCCGCACGTGGTTACCCACAACAGATTTTGAGTCTGCCTCGTCTGCCATTCCGACACGCCGGCATATGCTTTCTTCAACGTCATTTATCTTATCATAGGTTTCGGAGAATTGCAAGCATTTTTCCAAAAAAAGCTACAATTCCCCGAATTTCTTTTTACAGCTTCAGTTTTTTATAAAAATCTGTAGAATCAAAGGTTGCAAAATAATCTTTTGGTGTCTCTGCTCTTCGGATAAGCTTTGTACTTCCATCTTCTTTTAGCAGGATTTCCGCTGATTTCAGCTTTCCATTATAATTGTATCCCATGGAAAATCCATGAGCCCCTGTATCATGAATCACCAGCAAATCTCCTTTCTCGATTTCCGGAAGCATACGATCCACTGCGAATTTATCATTGTTTTCACAAAGAGAACCTGTCACATCATACTTATGGTCACATGGCTGGTTTTCTTTTCCCATAACTGTAATGTGGTGATATGCCCCATACATAGCCGGGCGCATAAGGTTCACCGCACAGGCATCCACTCCAATATATTCCTTATGGGTGTGTTTTTCATGGATGGCTTTGGTTACCAGACAACCATAAGGCCCCATCATAAATCTTCCAAGCTCTGTGTAAATGGCAACCTCTCCCATTCCTGCAGGAACCAGGATTTCTTCATAGGTTTCCCTGACACCCTGTCCAATAGCGCGGATATCATTCGGCTCCTGGTCCGGTGTATAAGGAATACCTACACCGCCTGACAAATTAATAAAACTTACATGTGCTCCGGTTTCCTTCTCCAGTCTCACTGCCAGCTCAAACAAGTTCTTTGCCAGCATTGGATAATACTGATTGGTTACTGTATTACTTGCCAGAAATGCATGGATTCCAAATTCTTCTGCTCCTTTTTCTTTCAAAATACGGAAAGCCTCAAAAAGCTGTTCTTCTGTCATACCGTATTTGGCATCTCCTGGATTGTCCATGATTCCATTACATACTTCAAACACGCCCCCTGGATTGTATCGGCAACTGATTTTCTTAGGAATTGCTCCAATAGCCTCTTCTAAAAATGCAATATGCGTGATATCATCCAGATTAATGATTGCGCCCAGCTCATTGGCATACTGAAAATCTTCCTTTGGGGTGTCATTAGAAGAGAACATAATGTCCTCTCCTGTACAGCCAATGGCCTCTGATAACATCAGCTCTGTATAGGAAGAACAGTCGCAGCCGCAGCCATATTCCCTTAAAATATCAATCAAATAAGGATTCGGCGTAGCCTTTACCGCAAAATATTCTTTAAAGCCTTTATTCCAGGAAAACGCTTCTTTCATGGCTTTTGCATTTTCGCGAATTCCTTTTTCGTCATATAAATGAAAAGGAGTGGGATATTCTTTTACGATTTCTTCCAACTGCTCCTTGGTAACAAATGGTTTCTTTTCCATGGTATTCTCCTTTGTCAGTCATTCTAGTTTTGATTTTGGAAAACCGTTTTTTAATAAACTTCCAGCACCTGGAGCATGTTGGTTACTACCCCTTCTGCCTTTGTCACATTGGTAGCCGGATCTCCCGCTGTCACCACAATGGTTTCTCCTTTTTTTACCAGATGTTTTCTCTTAATAGTTTCCACTGCATTTAGAATAATGTTTTCTGTGGTATCCTTCTGATAACCTTTCAGTGGTGTTACGCCCCAGTACAACTGCATTTTGTGAATCACCGCTTCGCTTGGTGAAACCGCATAAATAGGCATAGCCGGACGGAAGCTGGAAATCATGCGGGCTGTTCTTCCCGCCACAGTTGGTGTGAGGATGCAGGCTGCCTCCAGGTTTCTGGCAGTACGCACCGATGCAATTCCAATAGCGCAGGAAACCTTTTTTTCTTTTGCCATGGTTCTGTGCTGGATATATTTATCATATTCCACATGCTGCTCTGTATTTTCAGCAATTCCGCTCATCATCTTCAGGGCTTCCACCGGATATTTTCCGGCTGCGGTTTCTCCTGAAAGCATAATTGCGTCAGAACCGTCATAAATGGCATTGGCAACATCTGCTACCTCTGCTCTGGTAGGACGGGGATTTCTCATCATGGAATCCAGCATCTGGGTAGCTGTAATAACAGGTGTATAATTTGCATTACATTTCTTAATAATCATTTTCTGAATATGGGGAACTTCCTGAGCCGGAATTTCCACGCCCAAATCTCCCCTGGCTACCATGATACCATCTGCTTCTGCAATAATATCATCAATATTCTCCACGCCTTCTGCATTTTCAATCTTTGCAATAATTTCAATGTACTCTGCATGATGCTCTGCCAGAATCTGACGAATCTCACGAATGGCTGCTGCATTTCGTACAAAAGAAGCCGCAATAAAATCAATCTCCTGCTGGATTCCAAACACAATGTCTTCTCTGTCCTTCTGGGTGATTGCCGGAAGTTTTACCTTTACATTGGGAACATTCACACCTTTACGTTCCCCAAGCTCTCCACCATTTACAACCTGGCAGAGAATCCTGTTATCCTGAACATCCCTGACTTCCAGGCCAATCAGACCGTCATCAATGAGAATCCTGTTTCCCTTTTCCACATCTTCTGCCAATCCTGCATAAGTAATGGAGCAGCCTTTTTCATTCCCCACTCTTTCTTCTGTGTAGAGAACAAATTCTTCCCCTTCTTTTAAAACCACTTTTTTATGGTCTTCCAGTAGTCCGGTACGGATTTCCGGTCCTTTTGTATCTAACAAAATTGCCACCGGTTTATCCTGCTCTTCTCTTACCCGTTTTAAAAGGTTCATGCGATTGCGCTGTTCCTCATAATCTCCGTGAGAGAAGTTAAAACGTGCTACATTCATTCCGTTTTTCACCAGCGCTTCCATAATTGGTTTTTTGTCTGTATTGGGTCCCATGGTGCAAACAATTTTGGTTCTACGCATTTTTTCTTTTCCTCCAGCTTGTTTTTTGTGGTGTATCCTGCATTATTTTATATGTTGATGTGTAAACAAATGCTCCTGACAATATTCATAGTTTCCGTTACATTTGGAACAGAATCTGAATTCCAGGTCTTCCCCGTCCTTTTCTGTTCTTCCGCACACAGCGCATTTATGCTTTGTCACACCATTTGCCATACTTGGATGAACAGCCTTTTGAAACTGCTGTCTTCTGTGAATTTCTTTTGGTGAAATTCTTCTGTAGTTTCTGGTTGTCAGGAAATAAATAATAAAGTTCAATAAGGAAGCAATGATTACAGTACGAAGTCCCCAGTCTCCCTTCACCATATCATACAGCAGATACGCAATATCCAGATATGCCAGGTACTTCATTTTCATAGGTATAATCATCATAAACAAAACTTCCATGTCCGGATAATTCATGGCAAAAGCCAGGAAAATGGACAGGTTGATGTAATAAGTTGAAAATGCCGGCATGTAATATACGGAAATATCTCCCATAATAAAATACAGTAAAAATGCGCCGATAATGGTACACAAAATACCGCCCAGCACATACACATTATACCGGAATGCTCCCCAGGTTCTCTCCAGAGTGGTTCCCAGTGAATAGTAGAACATCAGCATAATCAGAACAAAGAAAATGTTATCACTGCCCGGCGGAATCAGAAGCCAGGACACCAGTCTCCAAATCTGCCCTCCACGAAGGATGTGATAAGGGCTCATATACAGGTAAGAAATCAGCGGCACTTCAAACAATTCCTGCATATATTGGAGGGCGTATCCAATGATATAACACAAAATCATGTATTTCGTAAGATTATGAATTGCATAACGCCCGAACTTTCGTTCCATTTTGTTTAAAAAATTCATATTGTCTCCTCAGTCCTTTTCTTAAAATAAATCTTTTTTGGAGAAGATAAACGCCACTATGAGACTTAAAAGAAGTGACAGAACAATCACAATGGTAAATCCGTAGGGACTTGAATAAAAAGGCATTCCCTTTTCATTCAGGTTCATTCCGTAAGCGCCGAAAATCATGTTTGGAATAGACATTACAATAGTCACAGTTGCCAGAAACTTCATTACAATATTTAAGTTATTAGAAACAATGGATGCAAAGGTCTCTGCCATACTACTCAGAATACCACTGTAAATATTTGCCATTTCAATCGCCTGTTTATTCTCTATGATGACATCTTCCAGCAGATCCGTATCATCAGGATATTGTTTAATCCGTTCCACCTTCAGCAGCTTTTCCAGTACAATTTCATTGGAACGCAGAGAAGTGGTGAAATAAACCAGGGATTTCTCCAGCTCCAAAAGCTCTATAAGCTCCTTGTTTTTGGTAGACTGCTGCAGCTTTTCCTCTACCTCTTCGCTTTTCTTATCTATGATACGCAGATAATGCAGAAACATACTGGAATTTTTGTACAGAATCTGCAGAATAAATCTGGTCTTCATATAAGTGTAAAAGTTCCGCACTCTTCCATCCATAAACCGTCCAAGCACAGAAGTATCTTCCAGGCAAACGGTAATGATAATGTCTTCTGTAACAATAATTGACAGAGGAATGGTTCCATACCAGTCTTTTTCTCCCCGTTCCTCCAGAACCGGTGTGTCCACGATAATCAGGGTGTAGTCATCCTCCACCTCAATACGGGAACGTTCCTCCTCATCCAGAGGCGCTCTCAAGTCATCTATTTCAATGTGGTAATGCCTGGCAATTTCAAAAATCTCCGTTGCAGTAGGATCTGTAAGCGCCAGCCAGCAGCCTTCGCTGGCTTCATCCACCTGATGAATCTTTCCATCCACTGTCTTGAATATTCTAATCATGGTTTCTCCCTTCATTTCCAGCCACAGGCAGAAAACCGGGAGTTTGGGCCTGTCAGCAGGAATGTTATTCTATTTTTTTCTGAATTTCTTTCTGTTTCCCAGGACAAGGCCCGCTTTCCATAAATTTGCACTTCCTTTTTTCTAAAAAATTCTTCTTTACACTTCGCACTTTGAAAAGATAATGCTGTTGGGGGTCTCCACATGCATGGGTTTGCCCTTCATAACCAGCAGCTTCTTCTCATAGTCAATGGTAAAGGTGGTAATGGAATTGGATTCGTGATTTACCACTGCCAGATGTTTTCCGTCAGGGAATACGTCCAAATCTTTTGGATAACTGCCACTGATAGGCAGAATAAACTGTTTCTCCAAAAGTCCGGTGTTTTCATCTCTTTTGTACATTGCCACCGTATCTTCTCCTGCAGTAGAACAGAAAACATATCTTCCATCCGGTGACAGACACATACCGGACGTAGCATCATGCTCCTGATCTCTTTTAGAAGCCAGTGTGGTCTCTGTCTGCAGCAGTTCAAACACCGGGTTCTTACCGGAACCGTCATAGCGGAACACCTGAATGGTGTTATTTAACTCAAAATTTAAATATGCATATTTTCCATCCGGGCTGAATTTAATCAGTCTTGGCCCTGATTCTCTCTGACATCTTAAAATGTCTACCAGTTCCAGACGGTTGGTTCTGGCGTTGACCCGGTAAATTTTCATCTGGTCAATCCCATTGTCTACTGCACACAAATATTTATTATCCGGAGTTGGACGTACACAGCTTACATGGGGACGGAAGTTCCGTTCTGCCACACTGCCAAGTCCTCTGTGGAATACACCGTCTACAACACTTCCAAGACGTCCGTCCTGATGGATGTGTACTACCGTTACTTTTCCATCATGATAGCCTGCAACGTAGAGATATTTTCCTTCTTCGTCTGTAGACAGATGGCAGCCCCGCATACCGTCAATGTCTACTTTATTGATAAAAGTCAAATCCCCATCCGGAGCAATAGCAAATACCGCTACTCCTTCATCAGCAATGGAGTACAGGTATTTCCCGTTTAAGGAACGCGCCAGATGAGAAGAGTTGTTTACAGGAACTACTTTTCGCTCAGTCAGTGTTCCCTCTTCTACATTGACATCATATAAATGGATTCCGATACTGCTTCCATGGGTATACGTTCCCACATATGCAACATACTTTTCTTTCATTTATGCAATACCCTCCTGTTGTTTATTGTTTCTGATACCTAGGGACATTCTACCACAAACTTTTTTTTAATACAATGGACTTTCTGCCGATTTCCTGTATTATACCCAGATTTTACTTATTGTATATTGACATGATTTTCTGCTTTAGTATAATGGTTTTATTACGGAAAGGAGAAGCACATGGAAGAGAAAAAAATCATAGAGTTTCGCAATATTGTGAAAAGTTTTGATGGCCAGGTTATTCTCAAGGGAATTAACCTGGATATTTATGAGAACGAATTTGTTACCCTGTTAGGTCCCAGCGGCTGCGGCAAAACCACGCTGCTGCGTATTCTGGGCGGTTTCCTTCAGGCAGATGAAGGTGATGTTATTTTTGACGGTGAAGAAATCAATCAGAAACCACCTTATGAACGGGAATTAAATACTGTATTCCAGAAATATGCCCTGTTCCCTCATCTGAATGTATACGAAAATATTGCCTTTGGGCTGAAAATCAAAAAAATGAGCAAGGATGTAATTGACCAGAAGGTCATGAAAATGTTAAAACTCATTGGTCTGGAAGGGTATGAAAACAAAAATACCACCCTGCTTTCCGGTGGACAGCAGCAGCGTGTTGCCATTGCAAGAGCCCTGGTAAATGAACCAAAGGTTCTGCTCTTAGACGAACCCCTGGCTGCTCTTGACCTGAAACTGAGAAAAGAAATGCAGTATGAGTTAAAGCGGATTCAGCAGGAGGTTGGCATCACCTTTATTTTCGTTACTCATGACCAGGAGGAGGCCCTCACCATGTCTGATAAAATCGTGGTACTGAAAAACGGTGAAATTCAGCAGGTAGGAACTCCGCAGGAAATCTACAATGAGCCTGCCAACCGCTTTGTAGCTAATTTCATTGGTGAAAGCAATATTCTCCCCGGAGTAATGTTAGAGGATTACAAGGTGCGGTTTGATGACATTACCTTTGACTGTGTGGATTTCGGCTTCAAAGAAAATGAACCGGTGGATGTGGTCATCCGTCCTGAGGATATTGATATTGTAGATGTAAAAGACGGAAAAATGACCGGTGAGGTGCTAAGTGTTCTGTTTAAGGGCGTTCACTATGAAATTATGGTAGAAACGGTTCCCGGAACCAGCGTTACGGTCAATATGCGTGTGATTCGGAATCATGATGTGGCCAGTGAGGACGGAACAGAAAAAATCAGCGCCAATGATTTCTATGTGGACATTGATGATGTGGAAGCTCTGGATGAGAAAGAAATCATTGCCCTTTCCAATGCCCAGGCATGGGATGTGGCCAGTGATGAATTTATTTCTGTTGCAAAAGTGGAATATGAACTCACAAACCAGGAAGGGGAATATCCGGTTACCTTCAGCACTGCAAAGGGTACCAGCATTCAGCGCACCATCTTTGTGGTAGACCAGCCCTTTGTAAAAAATGAAAAAGCAAATGAAGCTGTGATGGCATTTAACTTCTTTAAAACCGTAGATGAAATCCAGGAATCCCAGGCGCTGGACACAGAACTGAAAACCTGGGCCAATGCTCAGGCATGGAAACTAAGTGATGAAAATCAGAGTGTGGATTTAAGTGTGGATTACGATTTTGATGCTGAAGATGTAAAAGAAGGCGTTTACAAAATCACCTTCTGGACAACAGGACGGGAATTCAAAATTCATACCACAGACTATTCCAGGGAAGGACAGGAAGTCGGACTGACCTTTTTCCCGGAAGATATTCATGTTATGTCAAAGGTGGGATATTAAGATGAAGAAATTTTCGCAGCTTGCCCTGCCTTATATTATATGGGCAATCCTCATGCTGGTTCTCCCTATGGGACTCATTGCTGTCTATTCAGTGATGGAGCAGGGAAACAGCATTGTCCCCTTTGCCTTTACTCTTGAGCATTACAAAAAGTTTTTTACCGACCCTGACTTTTTGCTGATTCTCTGGCGTTCTCTGCTGATTGCCCTGAAAACCACAGTTATCTGTCTGTTTCTGGGTTACCCTATTGCATACTTTATTGCAAGAAGCAAAGAAAAGACCCAGAATATTCTGATTCTGTGCATCACAATCCCTATGTGGATTAACATGCTGGTGCGTACTTATGCGTGGATTGGCCTGCTAAGTGAGGGCGGATTGATTCAGCGTATATTAAGTCTTGTTGGACTTGGAAACACAGAACTTCTCTATACAGAAGGCGCTGTGCTTCTTGGAATGGTATATAACTTCCTTCCCTTTATGATTTTGCAGATACAGACTTCTCTTAGCAAAATGGATCACTCTCTTCTGGAAGCCAGCGCGGACCTGGGAGCAAGTCCTGCCATGGCATTTCTTAAAGTGACCCTGCCTCTGTCTCTGCCTGGTGTGATTAATGGTATTACTCTGGTATTTCTGCCTGCTGTCAGCTCTTTCTTTATCCCGAAACTGCTGGGCGGCGGCCAGTATTTCCTCATTGGTAATATGATTGAAAACCAGTTTATCACTGTAGGAGAATGGAATTTCGGAAGCGCCATTTCCATGATTATGGCAATTATTATGATGCTCCTGATGATGGCAGTAAGAAAAGCTGAAACCAGAAATCAGGGCGGGAAGGAGGACTAGACTGTGAAAAAGAAAAAACATCCCTTTGGGAAGATACTTATGATTCTCACACTGGCCTTCTTCTACCTTCCTATTGTATATATGATTGTATTTTCCTTTAATGAAGGGAAATCTCTCACCCACTTTACCGGATTTTCCCTGCGCTGGTACGCCCATATGCTGGAATCCCAGGATATGATGTCCGCACTTTCCACTACCTTCAGCGTAGCGATTCTGGCAACGTTGATTTCTACCATAGTGGGTACCATTGCCGCCATTGGTCTGAGCAAATCCAGAAAGATTGTGCGGCAACTTATGGAACAGGTAAACAATCTGCCTATGATGAATCCGGAAATTGTAACGGCTATTGGTTTTATGCTGCTGTTTATTACCTTCCGTATTGAAAAGGGCTATGTAACCATGCTGCTGGCGCATATTGCCTTTTGTATTCCTTATGTCATGCTGTCTGTGATGCCGAAAATCCGCTCTCTGGACCCAAACCTGGCGGACGCGGCTATGGACCTTGGCTGTACCCCATGGAAGGCGCTTACCAAGGTCATTGTGCCACAGATTACTCCCGGTATTATCTCCGGCTCTTTAATTGCCTTTACCATGTCTGTGGATGATTTTATTATCTCCTATTTCGTAACAGGAGGCGGCATAAAGAATTTAAGCATTATGGTGTACACCATGAGCAAACGTGTTAATCCAAGTATCAATGCTATTTCCACCCTGGTGGTAGTGATTATCACCATTGCCCTGATTCTCATTAATGTAGCCCCTGTACTGGCTGCAAAGCGCCGGCAGAAAGATACCATCAAGAAGAAAAGCCACGTATTTTCCTTTTCCCTGGCTGCTGCCGCCCTGGTTCTTGTGGTGTGCTTTATCCGTTTTGCCGGTCAGAAGCAGGACCGCCCCTTTGAAGGACAAACCTTGCATATCTACAACTGGGGAGAATATACCGGTGAAAATATTGTCGCAGCCTTTGAAAAAGAAACCGGTGCCAAGGTAGTTATGGACAACTTTGATTCTAATGAACAGATGTATATCAAAGTGGCAAATGATGAGTCTTATGACCTGCTGGTGCCAAGTGATTACATGATTCAGCGTCTGATTCAGGAAAACCTTCTGCAAAAGCTGGATCACTCCAGACTGGACTGTCTGAATCTGCTTTCCAAGGATGTAACAGGGCTTCCCTATGACCCTGAAAACGAATATTCTGTTCCTTATTTCTGGGGAACCGTTGGGATTGTCTATGATAAAACAAAAGTGGATATCAAAGATTTAGAAGAACAGGGATTCGGAATTTTCTTAAATGAAAAATATAAAGGAGATATTTACCTCTATGATTCAGAGCGCGACTCCTTTATGATGGCGCTGAAAAACCTGGGCTATTCCATGAATACAGAAAACGAAAAAGAAATTCAGGAGGCCTATGACTGGCTGGTTACCTGTGTAGAAACCATGGAACCGGAAATCGTAACAGACGAAATCATTGACAACATGGCGCAGGGACGAAAAGCTCTGGGATTGATATATTCCGGAGATGCCACTTATATTATGAGTGAAAACGAAAACATGGGTTATTTCCTTCCAAAGGAAGGTACCAATCTCTGGTCTGATGCCATGGTCATCCCAAAAAATGCCAAAAATCCGGAACTGGCTCATGCGTATATCAATTTTGCCACCCAGTATGAAGGCGCTTATGATAACTCCAGTTATGTGGGTTATACTTCTGCCAATCAGGAGGTTCTGGAGGATTTATATGGAGAAGGCGGCGAATATGAAGGCATCAACGCCTATATTCCAAGAACAGATAATGAATTAGATGAAGTATTTGAGTATAATGAAAAGACGAAAAAAATCATGGGCGATTTGTGGAGCCGGGTAAAAATCGCGGCAAGCAATGCCAACTAAAGCAAACAAAGTAAAGGAATGGTTATGAATCGTATCTTTGAATATACCATCTCTCCCACTGATGCACCTTGCACGGTGGGAGAATTTTTGAAACAGAAGGGGTATTCCCGCCAGATTATTATTCATCTGAAAAAAACAGAAAATGGAATTCTGCGAAACGGTGTCTGGGCTTATGTAAGAACTCAGCTTTTCCCCGGAGATTCCCTGAAAATAACTCTTGTAGAGGAAAATGCATCGGAAAATATTCTTCCAGTTCCCATAGAACCGGAAATTGTCTACGAAGATGAGGATTTAGTTGTTGTAAACAAACCCTTTGATATGCCGGTGCATCCCTCCATCCACAATTATGATAATACCCTGGCAAATGCCATGGCCTATTATTATCAGCAACAGGGAGAAACTTTTATTTTCCGCTGTATCAATCGGCTGGACCGGGATACCACCGGACTTCTGATTCTGGCAAAAAATGCGCTGAGCGCATCCATTCTCTCTACAGCTATGAAAAAGCGCCAGATTCACAGAACTTACCAGGCTGTGGTATCCCAGATTCCTGCTCCCCTTGCAGGAACCATTGACGCTCCCATTGCAAGAAAGGAAGCTTCTGCCATAGAGCGCTGTGTGGATTTTGAAAAAGGAGAACGGGCAGTCACCCATTATAAAGTCTTAAAAACCAAAGGTTCCCTAGCTCTGGTGGAGCTTTCTCTGGAAACAGGACGCACCCATCAAATCCGTGTTCACATGGATTATATTGGCTGTCCCCTGTTAGGAGATTATCTCTACCATCCTGATTTTTCTAAAATCAACCGGGTAGCGCTGCATTCTTATGCTCTCTCCTTTTCTCATCCTGTTACGCAAAAACCCATGGAATTTCATATGCCCCTTCCAAAAGATATGGCAGGACTGTTCTCCTAAAAGAGAACCTCCTGCCATTTTTTCATTCTTTTGCTGTATCTGATTCAATTTTCCCATCCATAATGCGCACCACACGTTTTGCCTGCTCTGCAATTCCATTATCATGGGTAATGAGAATCACTGTTCTGCCGCCTTCATGGAGTTCTTTTAAAATATCCAAGATTTCCTTGCTGGAAGCTGTATCCAGATTTCCTGTGGGCTCATCTGCCAGAATCACCGGCGGTTTTGCAGCAATCGCCCTTGCTATGGCTACCCTCTGCTGCTGCCCTCCTGACATTTCTGCAGGCTTATGTTCCATGCGGTGTCCAAGTCCCACCATTTCCAGGGCTTCTTTCGCCAGCTCCCGCCTTGTTTTCTTATCAATTCCCCGATAAATCAGCGGCAATTCCACATTTTCTATTGCCGTAAGATTAGCAATCAGATTAAATCCCTGGAAAATAAACCCAATCTCTTTGTTTCTGACTGTGGATAACTGGCTGTCTGTCATAGTAGATACATCTGTTCCATTCAGGAAATATTTACCTGATGTGGGAATATCCAGACATCCCAGCATATTCATAAACGTAGACTTTCCGGAACCGGACTGACCGATAATTGCCACAAACTCCCCACGGTTGATTTCCAGATTAATGTGGTCTAATGCACGGACCTCATTTTCACCCGGATTATAAATCTTGCATAAATCTACTACTTTAATCAGGTGTTCCATACCCTCTTCCTTTCTTCTCTGCAACAGGGATGTATGGCTTACGCCTTACTTTCCCTGCATTGCCTGACGGTTTTTTAACGCTCCCATAAAATAAAGAACCGGGAAAGTCAATGCAGCTATGCCTGAAAGCAACGCTGAACTCCAAACCTTTGAAATCACGCCTGCAATCACGGTATTAAAAAGCACAAAAATTATCAAAAAAATCCCACATGCAAAACAAATTTGGGTTTTTTCAATTTTATTACAGTTACGCACTCCAAAAATCCCGGCAACCAGATATAAAATTCCCTGGATTGAAGAAGTGGCAGCGCTTAGCTGGGCTTTTTGTACTGTAAGCCCCATCTCCTGAAAAATAGCCGCTGTATTTGGTGCAAGCTCCTCTTTGGGAAGACTGAGCATGCTCACTAATGCAGAGCTGTAAACTGACTGGAGTATGCAAAACACACCGCCGATTATCAAAAGAATCCCGGTAACTTTTAACAGCCCCTTTCCAGGCGCTCTTTGTTCCATAATCAAAGCCCTCTCTTTTTATTTGTTTACAATGCCCGTATTCTCGGTACTTCGTCTACATGAAGATATCTGCTTAGCGCTTTGATAATAATATCATGGTTCAGGAAATGACTCTGATTGGTCACCATAATCACACCAATGACCCCTACCTCTTCCACACGGATGGGGAAACCTCCGCCCAGACAGGAATATTCCTTTTCGTCCAGGCCGATTTCTTCCATGCTCTCACCATTTCGTTTTAATTCGCTGTACAGCAGCATGGTACTCTTTTCCATGCGGCGCACAGCGGCAAACATCTTATCCATCCAGACCGCATTATTTAAGGTAGTGCCGTTTCCTGCATATTTAAATACGGTATAGCCATTATTCAAACGGATTTCCACTGCGGTATCCACATCCAGCCTTTTGGATTCTGCTACCAGCAGCGTTCCAAGCGCCCATGCGTCCTCATTGGTAAAATGATTAAACTGCAGAATCTCCTCTTGCATCGCCAAAACAGAAATAATCTCTTCTACTGTCATAACAGACACCTCCTGTCTCTTACCGGATTCTGTCCGGAAAACCAACTTTACGCTGTACCTTTCTCAAGGTTTTATTTGCAAAATACTGAGCTTTCTCAGCATTTTCCTTAATAATGGAATCCAGATATGCCTTATCCTTTTCCAATCTTGCCACTTCATCCTGAAGAGGTTTCAGTACACTTACTACTGCTTCCCCTACTCCAAGTTTCAGTTCTCCATAGCCCTTTCCTTCAAATTCTCTTACTGCCTCTTCCGGTGTTTTTCCTGTGCAGGCACAGTAAATATCCAGCAGGTTCTTAATTCCCGGCTGCTCTGGTCTGTATGCAATACATGCTTCAGAGTCTGTCACTGCACGTTTGCACTTTCTCATAATAGTATCCGGGTCATCCATAAGATAAATACTGCCATTTGGATTTTCATCTGATTTTGACATCTTCTTGGAAGGCTCCTGGAGACTCATGATTTTGGCGCCAATTTTGCCGATATAAGCTTCCGGTACAGTAAACACATCTCCGTAAATATTATTAAACCGGATAGCAAGATCACGGGTCAGCTCCAGATGCTGCATCTGGTCAATTCCCACCGGCACAACATCTGCCTGATACAGCAGAATATCTGCTGCCATCAATACAGGATAGGTAAAAAGACCCGCATTGATGTTATCTGCATGTTTTGCTGATTTATCCTTAAACTGGGTCATGCGGCTCAATTCGCCCATGTAAGTAAAACAGTTTAAAATCCATGCCAGCTCTGCATGTCCTGATACATGGGACTGGTAATAAATACAGTTTTTCTCAGGATCCAATCCTGCCGCAATGTACAAAGTCAGAAGAGCTCTGGCTCTTTTTCTCAGGGTTGCCGGGTCCTGGCGTACTGTAATCGAATGCATGTCCACTACGCTATAAAAGCATTCGTATTCATCACTTAATGTTACCCAGTTTTTCAGAGCTCCCAGATAATTTCCCAAAGTCAGGTTTCCGGTTGCCTGCATACCACTGAATAAAACTTTCTTATCGTTTATCATCTTTCTGTCCTCCAACTACCATTTCGCTTGTTCTCTATTTTAACACGTTTTTTTCCAGGCTTCAACCTCTGTGTCACTTCTCACTGATAATCAAAAACATAGGCGTAGACTGGTAATTTGCCCTCTCTTCCTGGCTCCAGACTTCCTTCCAGACATTTTCCTCCACTTCGTTTTTCTCATATCCCAAAGCCTTTAGGGTTTCCAAATCCCACTTGGGTCTGGCAATCTGGCTTAAAGGTACTTCTCTTGCGATTTCTTCCATAGCGTCAATATCTGTACAAGTGTAATGATCCTCCATCTGGAGGTTTTCCACCCGCTTCCTGTCTTCTTCATATTCTTTTCTCTTTTCTTTATCAAAAAGATGATGATACCAGTTGGCGTCATAATTGAGCATTTTTCCTCCTGGTTTCAACACCCGCATCCATTCCTCATAGGCTTTTTCCGGTTTCTCCAGATTCCAGGTAAGGTTTCTGGATACCACAGCATCAAAAGTCTCATCCTCAAAGTCCAGCTTCTGGGCATCCATCTGTTTCCAGGTAATCTGTTCTGCCAGTTCTCCTGCATTTTTCCCGGCTTCTTTTAACATTTCTTCTGTATAGTCCACTGCTGTTACCTGATATCCTGCTTCTGCCAAAAGAATAGCAAAAAATCCGGGACCTGTTCCCACATCTAAAACTTTCACATTTCGCGGTTCTCCTTTTGGAAGATGTTTTTTCAAGTTTTCTGTCCATTTCTGTCTCTGATTCGTTGCCAGTTCTCCCTGGTTTACCTCCGAATATCCCTCTGCTCTTCCGGTCCAGTATGCTTCGATTTTATCTATTAATTCCATGTGTATACCTCTTTTCTTATTTGGTAATTTTACCAATAATCTTCTGGAAGTATAACATGTTTTTTCTTTTTTTCATACCCTTCCCAGTAAGGAATCTGATTTTATCTTTTTTTGTTGCAGCACCATGAAATATAGGATTCCCCTGTCCATTAATTGTTTGAATCTTTCCTGAATCAGTAAGATACTCTTGTTTTAAATTTCAAGAATTTCATAGACGGAGCTGTCGCACGAAACAATATTTTGTACAACAGCGCCAAGATATGTTTTGGCAGTACAAAAGCACCACCGACTTGATTTCAATTTTTATTTTTCTTTGGATTGCAGATACCTCTCCATATCCTCCTCAAAGGCCTGTAAAGAAGCCGCTCTGGCAGCAAGTTTGTGCAGCGCCTTTAAGTCTTCCAACGTTTCCAGGCCTGCAATCCTGTCCTGAAGTTTTTCCGAAATCTCTCCCAAATCTTCCAGAAGTTCTAAAATAGCTTCTCTGGTTGCCTCTATTCGCCCCTCGATTCTGCCCTCCAGTCTTCCTTCCTGCTTTTCCTCCCGCAGCATTTCTTCAAAAATCATATAGCGTTCTCCCATCTCGCGGTCTATCTTGATACTGTGAATGGTCTCCTGGAACTGTTTCACCAGTTCATCCTGAAAATCCATTTCACTTTCTCCTAAATCAGCCGTCACAAATTTCAGGAATCTGACAAGTTCTTGCGGTACTTTCTCCTCATTTTCTCCCTTGGTACTCAGAACGATGGTACAACTTCCATCATCCAGCTTCACATTTTTATTCTCCTTGCACTCATTCCCAAAAGTATAGCAATACAAGCGTTCTCCAAAAGGATCAAAGTCACAGACGAAAATCACAACTGTATCTGGCAGGGTTTCATAAACCTCCCCGCTTGCCAGCGCCTCCATAACCATCTGGCTGTGGTAATACCGGCTTCGTTTTCCAAGAGCTGACTTTTTCTTCACCTGCATTTCCACGTTATAATGTGTATGATTCTCATCTTCCGCGTAGATATCCAGACGGACACCTTTGTATTCCGGATGGTAGACAATGCTTTTCTCCTTGCTCACTACTACCTGTGCAATGGAAAAACCAAGCACCATTTCAAGGAATCCCTTACAGTTTTCTTCCACGCTCATAACTGCGCCAAAAAGAAAGTTATCTTTAATTGTCAAATCCTGTAATGTTTTTCGTTTTTTCATATTTCCTCCAGTTCTACAGAGGAATCCTATGACAGAATTATAGCACAGGCTTATGAAAAAGACTATACCTTTGACAGAAACATTGAAACTATTAAATTAAAGAAAGATTTCTTGCTTCTCCTGACAGAAATGCTTATAATGAAGAAAAACAACAAAAGGAGATTTTTAACATGGAAAAAATCGCAAGCTTTACTATTGACCATATAAAATTAAAACCAGGAGTTTATGTATCCAGAAAAGATGTTGTAGGTGACCAGATTATTACCACCTTTGACCTACGAATGACCTCCCCAAATGATGAACCTGTTATGAACACCGCAGAAGTTCATACTATAGAACATCTGGGTGCTACGTTTCTCCGCAATCACAAGGAATTCGGCACAAAAACCATTTATTTTGGACCCATGGGATGCAGAACAGGGTTTTATCTGCTTTTGGCCGGAGACTATGAATCCAAGGAGATTGTGCCATTAATAACAGAAATGTATACCTTTATTCGGGATTTCCACGAAGAAGTACCTGGGGCTTCTGCCAAAGACTGCGGTAACTATCTGGACATGAATCTTGGCATGGCAAACTGGCTGGCAAAAAGATATCTGGATGAAGTTCTTACCAATATTTCAGAAGACAGGCTGATTTATCCGGAGTAGAAAACACTTGAAGTTTTGGAGGTGAATCTTCATGAAAAAGAGACTTGCATTATTAATATATCCTGAATTTAGTTTGCAGGAAATTGCAAATCTGCTACGCTTATTTAGATGGAAATATGATACTGTAACAGACATCATTTATACCGAAAAAACAGTTGTAAAAAGTGAAGAAGGTATTACTGTTATGCCAGTAAAAACCTGTGATGAATTTTCACCAGAAGACTATGATTGCTTACTTTTATCTGGTTGTAGTGATATACGAATGGCACTTCGTAATCAGAAATTAAATACCTTTCTGAAAAGTTTTAAGGACAACACAGACTTTATCATAGCTGCGATTTGCTCTGCACCGCTGTTTTTAGCACACGCGGGATTACTGCGTGGAAAAAAGTATACTGATTCTCTCTTTATGGAAATGAGAAGCTTATTTTACTTCATAGAAGAAGAAAATTTTTTACCCCTTCCAGTAGTTGAAGATGGAAATATCATTACTGCTAATGGCGCAGCCTTTAACGATTTTGCAGTCCATCTTGCAAAAAAATTAGGCTATGAATGCCAAAGCCCTATTCTTTCCGGCTATATTGAGGACTGGAAAAAGAATGATTATTTACATCATTTAACCACGGAAGAACAGGAAAATTTTGTAAAAGAGTTTCAGAATTTCCTATGCAACCAATAGTTGCATAATAGTTGGTAGAAAAACTCCTCTTTTCACTGTAAAATAATGGCTGGAGGTGATGATATGACACTTGGTGAAAAGCTAAAATCATGCAGAACAAAGAAAAAATTATCCCAGGAAAAAGTAGCCGAACTTGTAGGAGTAAGCAGACAGGCAGTCACAAAGTGGGAAAATAATCAGACTGTACCCAATTCCAATAACTTAATAACACTGGCATCTATTTATGGTGTTTCTTTAGACGAATTGGTTACAGAAAAACAAGAGGACGAAAAAAGCGAAAATCCCATCTTACGTTCCAACTTAATCTTACTGGCAATTATATTGCAGGCAGCATGTATCAATGTTGCCATGCAGCCTTCTCTGGTTGCAGACATTCCCTCTCTTAGAATGTTCAATTTGGCAATTAAATTTTTACCATTACTTGGTGTATCAATCTGGATGAGTTTAAATTTGAGATATGAAAAAGACCCTGTGCAGTACAGAAAAAATACGAAAATCGAATTGCTCTATTGCCTTGTTCAGGTAGCAGTTCTCCTCTTTGGACATTACAGCAAATTGTATTTTTTAGGTACTTTGCTTTTGGTAGTGGTTGCATCTTTTTATATCCTTGTCATCAATCCAAAGTACATGAACAGGCAACTAGCCAGATCAGGAAAACATCAAAAATAAAAAGGAAAGCCTTCCTGAAAAGGGCAGAGCGGAGGAATCATATGCTTGAAATTCGATATGTACAGCCAGAAGATAAAGGTTTTTGGTATCGCCTTGATAAACATTTGTCAGAACAGGAATTCAACCATAAGATCAGTCAAAAAAGAGGCTATGTATTGTTGGAGAATCACATTCCCATTGGCTGCTCCGCTACAATCTTTTCTGGGATAATACGCCTTTTTGTACCATGTTGTTCATTGATTGGCAGCATCAGGGAAAAGGTTATGGCAAAAAACTTATGACTTATTGGGAACACGACATGAAATCCCAGGGATATGGAATGCTTTTAACCTCCACTCAGGTAGATGACCAGGCACAATATTTTTACAGAAAACTGGGATACAAAGATTGTGGTGGTTTTGTCATAGACATCCCCCAATATGCACAACCCATGGAACTGTTTTTCATAAAGAGTATTTAAGAGGTGACATTATGACAGAATACCGCACATTACATGAACCTGAAATAAACCGTACTCTCTTCCAGGATTTTATCCGCAGACAGGTAGTTACCAAATGCTGGCGCAGGGAGCATGGACAATGGATAATAAAGGATGCCCCCTTTATTGACGATTGGACAGAAGAAGATTATCTGGTCCTGATATTGTCAATATTAGTTGACACATTTCTCTCAAGGATATCACTGACTATGCTGCCAGCTCCAAATCTTCATAATACTTCCTGCGTTTTATCATAGGAGGAAGCCCGCCATTGGCAGAGCAGATCCTCCGGTTATTCCAGTAACTGTGGAAATATCTCCAAATGAGTATTTTTAATTCCTCTACTGTCATCTGCTTTGTGTCATAA
>CABJAN010000008.1 GCA_902363515.1 Bacillota bacterium
TAATTTATAGTTGAAATTTTCATCGCAAGTTAATTTTAACATAAAAGAGGACCTTTCGTTCATTTTGAACGAAAAGTCCTCTTTTTCCGTAGAGGCTGTTATTTCACAGCCCCCAATTTTGTCTTGCCCTGCATTAGAATAATTCAGTGCCATTTGATTAATGATTTTAATCTCATCCACTGTATAAAGATTTTCGTTAATTTCCTCTATATCAAAATTGGGCACTGTAAGGCGAATTGCCTGTAACAAGAGTTCTTTCTTTTCTTCAAATGTATATAGACGAACCTTATCTCCTTCTAACTGTCCAAGAATAATTTTAGACCTCAAAATAAACTGCCTTAAAAGGTGGTCATCCTCTGCCACTAATTTTTCCAACTTTTTCAAATTCTGTAATCCTTCTATTGAATTATGGAAAACATTACAGGAAATAATCTTCTCCTTCAAATTGGATATTTCCATCTCATCTTTGCTCATTAATGCATAATACCGCTCTCCCGGTAATCCTAATCTCTGCAACAAGGCATCCAGTTTATTTTTCGCCGGAACTTGTCTGCCGCTTTCGATTCTGGAAATAGTGGATGGTTCACAGATACCTTCACATAACTGCTCCTGTGTCAATCCAAGCTCTTTCCTTTTCCGTTTAATAATTTCTCCTATAAAAAATTCTTTCACGTTCCATTCCCTTCCTTTTCTTTATAACATAAAAAACACCGTCCCCGCAGCAATCAATTCTGCAAAAACAGTGCTTTTCAATGCGCCTTCAGGGACTCGAACCCTGGACAAATAGATTAAGAGTCTACTGCTCTACCAACTGAGCTAAAGGCGCTTATATGAAGTTGTATTTCCTTAGTGCAAAAAATATTATAACCGATAGTTTTACAAAATGCAAGGTTTTTTTCTTTTTTCTTTTGTATTTATTTAGAAACATTTTAGAATATGAAAATATTTATACAGTTCCTGTATGACTTACGTTCTCTTTGAGTCTGTAGTCCAAAGTGTACTTAACATATTCACCAGAACTGTATAAATATTTTGCTTTATTTCTTCTTAATCTTCACCTCTTCCAACGTTTTCTCCACTTGTTCAATGGATTTCAACACTTGTGAAGCCTTTGTTTTTGTTTTGCGGTTTTGGTATGCCCACTGCATAATTGAGGTTTCCAGGCTGCTTTTTTTCTTCATTTTCCATTCACTCCTCCTGTTTACCTTATCTTATGCGGAGGATTTTTATCTGCCTGCAATGAGTTTATAAATAGGATTTCCCATGGAAGAAAATTTTTCCTCATATTCTGTCATCACATTTCCCTCATTCATTGCACTGTCATGGTGCAGATCAAAGGTGTGACCCAGCAGCTTCCATCCGGCTTCCTCCACTTCTTCAAGGGAAAATTCAAACAAGCCTTTGTTATCTGTCTTAAACTCTACTACTCCGTCAGCAGCCAGAATCTGGTTATAACGCTCCAGAAACTGTCTGGAGGTAAGTCTGCGTTTTGCATGGCGTTCCTTTGGCCATGGGTCTGAGAAATTCAGATAAATTTTTCCTACTTCGCCTTTTTCAAAAACAAGGGGAAGGGTTCTGGCATCCATACGGAGGAAAACCAGATTCTCCGGTAAAGTGCCTGCATGTTCCCGCCCTTCCATTTTCTGCAAAGCTCTCAGAAGCACGCTGTCATACATTTCAATTCCCACATAATTGATTTCAGGATGTTTTTCTGCCATATCCATTATGAAGCGGCCTTTTCCCATTCCCACCTCAATATGCACTGGATTCTGATTTCCAAACACCTGACTCCATGCGCCCTTTTGCTTTTCCGGCTCCTGCACCACATATTTGCTGGAAGCAATGGCATCCTTTGCTCCTGGTATATTTCTTAATCTCATGAGATTTCCTGCCTTTCCAATGTCTTCCCTAGAAGTATAACCCATGGAGGTTTTTCTGTCAAAACCCTATAACGCAAAAAGACCACAGCCGGATTCTCTTCATCCTTCTGCAGTCTTTCTCTTCTTTCACTCTTTTTTATTCTGTTTCTTCCGGCAGGGTCAAAATAAATCTGCTTCCCTCGCCCACAGTACTTTCTAACTTCACTTCCGCCCCCAGGAACATGCTTCCATGTTTTACAATGGACAAGCCAAGCCCTGTACCGCCGATTGCTTTGGAATGGCTTTTATCCACCCGATAGAACCGCTCAAAAATACGATTCTTATCTTCCGGTGCAATGCCAATTCCTGTATCTTCCACCAGAATCTGCGGACGTTTTTCCTCTCCCTGGATCGTTACAGTAAGACTTCCTCCCTGTTTATTGTACTTTACTCCATTGTCACAGAGATTAAAGAGGATTTCCTCCAGAATTGTCTTCACAGTAGTAACCTTTCTGTGCTGTCCATAGAGATACAGGTGCACCCCTGCTTCCTCTGCCTTTTGTTCCAGACGCTTAAATATTTCTCTGGTTTCTTCATACAAATCCACGGTTTCTTTTGCAAAAACCATTTTTCCTTCGTCTAACTGGGAAATTTTAATCACGTCATTTACCAGAGTAATGAGCCTTTGGGCTTCTTTAAAAATACGTCCTGCAAATTTCTTGGTGTCCTCCGGCTTCACATAACCGTCCTGGATAATCTCAGCGAATCCGGAAATAGAGGTCAAAGGCGTTTTTAATTCATGGGAAACATTGGCTGTAAATTCCCTTCGCATCTGCTCTCCCCGCATACGCTCGGTCACATCCTGAATTAACAGCACTGCTCCAGTTACCTGCTTCTCATTATAAACTGGATTTGCAGTTACCTGACAGCTGGTTCCTGCCAGTTCCATGTTGGAAACCACATGCTGGCCTTTTAATACACGTTCCACTGCATTCTGGAAATCTTCACTTCGGTTCAGCGCCAGTACACTTCTTCTCTCTTTCTCCGGTTTTGCTCCCAAAAGCTGCAAAGCGCTGGTATTATTAGAAAGGATTTCCGTGTGATTATCAATCACCACAAAACCTTCTTCCATGTTTTCTGTAATAATGGAGAATTCTTCCTGCTGGCGTTTTGCCTCTGCAATCTCATGCTGCAGGGATTTCTGCTGTCGGTTAATCTTGCTTAACAGCGGCGCAATCTCATCATAGGTCTGATTATCCTGTGGATGCTCCAAATCCAGAGCATTAATCGGATTCACAATCTTACCGGACAACCGGGAAGCAATGAAATAGGAAAGAATCACCATCAGCACCAGCATAATTAAAATCGGCTGAATCATCCCTCCTATGATTCCCGGAACATTGTACTGCTCACTGGAAACTCTGAGAATACTGCCATCTTCCAGACGCAGAGCATAATATAGCGTCTTTTTGGAAAGAGTATCTGATTTTCTCACTGCGGTTCCATGACCCTTAGTTGCCGCTTCTTTGATTTCTTCCCTCTGGCTGTGGTTTTCCATAGCATTTTCGTCTGCCACGCTGTCGAAGAGAACATTGCCATCCTGGTCAATATAGGTTACACGCTCTGCCTCATGGGGAAGGGAATCAAAAGCTTCCATGCCTTCTTTTTCCACAGAAATTGCAAGATAAGCGGCTTCCTTTCTCAGTTCCTTAACCAACTGTTTTCCAAAGTAATTATACAGGATTCCCATGGTCAGCGCAGAGCTTACCGTAAGTACAATCACGCTGACCAGGAGAATGGATTTTAAGATTCTTTTTGTCATGAAGCCCCTCCAATCTTGTAACCCATGCCACGAACAGTTTCAATGTATTGCCCTGCTTTTCCAAGTTTTTGTCTCAGTGTTCTGATATGCACATCCACGGTCCGGCTCTCCCCGTCAAACTGATAACCCCAGATTTTATCCAAAAGCTGCGCTCTGGTAAATACAATCCCCGGATTGGAAATCAAAAGCAGCAGCATTTCAAATTCTTTTAAGGTGAGGACGATTTCTTCACCGTCCACCTTTACCTGATGCCGCTGTCTGGAAACAGCCAAACAGCCAAGGGTATAGTCCTGTTCCTCTTCTTCTATATGTCCTGCACGCCGCAGCAGTGCTTTTACCCTGGATACCAGCTCCATCATACGGAAGGGCTTGGGAATATAATCATCTGCACCGCTGTCCAGACCTTTTACTGTGTCATATTCACTGCCTTTTGCAGTCAGCATGGCAATGGGAAGCTGTCTGGTATCATTTCGCTTCCTGAGTTTTTTCAAAATCTCCAGCCCGTCTTCTTCCGGAAGCATAATATCCAGAAGCACTAAATCCGGTACCCGCTTCTCCACTGCTTTCCAAAATGCTGAAGGCACTTCAAATCCCTCTGCTTCCATGCCCTGACTGTTCAGGGTGTACACTACCAGTTCCCGTATGCTCTCATCATCTTCTACTAAATAAATCATCTGCTTACCCCTAACTTCACTCATCATGGGTGCCGGTGATGGAATATTCCACCCACTGGGCAATATTCTCCGCATGGTCTCCAATGCGCTCAAAATACTTGGCAACCATAATCAGGTCAATATAATATTCCGCATTCTGTGGGTCCTGCTGCAATAATTTAGGCAGCTCTGTTTTCACTCTGAGGAATAAATCATCTACTACATTATCATATTTTACCACTGCTGCTGCAGAATCTAAATCTTTTTTTACAAAAGAATCGATACTTTCTGTTACCATTTTAATCGTAGCTTCTGCCATCTTCCCGATATTCATCTTATGAGCAATTTCCTGAACCTTTACAAACCTGGACATATCTGCAATATCCTGAGCCTGATCTCCAATACGCTCCATATCAGAAATCATCTTCAAGGCTGAAGAAATCATTCTCAAATCTTTTGCCACTGGCTGCTGCTGCAAAAGCAGTTTCATACAAAGATTTTCAATATCTCGCTCTTTATGATTAATTTCATCCTCTATGCGTTCTACTGCTTGTGGTTCATTTTCCTTTTCATTTAGTAGCTGGTCTGCAGCTCTTCGGATAGCACGCTCACATAAGGCTCCCATTTTAATCAACTCCAGATTCAACTCCTCAAGCTGCTGGTCGAAATGCATTCTCATCAGCCAAACCTCCCTGTAATGTAATCCTCTGTTTTCTTATTTTTCGGCATAGAGAAAATCTGCTCTGTCTCTCCATACTCAATAACCTCTCCTAAAAGGAAAAAGGCTGTTTTATCTGATATTCTGGCCGCCTGCTGCATATTATGAGTTACCATGACGATAGTATAATCCTTCTTAAGTTCTTCTGCCAAATCTTCAATCTTAGAAGTAGAAATAGGATCCAAGGCAGAAGTAGGCTCGTCCATAAGAAGTACCTCCGGCTCTACTGCCAATGCTCTTGCAATACAAAGACGCTGCTGCTGTCCACCGGACATACCAAGAGCGCTTAACTTCAGACGATCCTTTACTTCATCCCAAATAGCTGCATTTCTAAGAGAACGTTCTACAATATCATCTAATTTTACCTTAGAACGGATTCCGTGGGTTCTCGGACCATAAGCAATGTTATCATAAATACTCATTGGAAATGGATTTGGTTTCTGAAATACCATTCCAACTCTCTTACGAAGAAGGTTAATGTTCATATCTCCGTAGATATCCTCTCCGTCCAAAAGTACCTTTCCTGTAATTTTACATCCTTCTACCAGGTCATTCATACGATTCAGTGATTTTAGCAATGTGGATTTTCCACATCCGGAAGGTCCGATAAACGCAGTAATTTCATTTGCCGGAATTTCCAAATTAATATTTTTCAGTGCCTTAAACGCACCATTATCATAATATAAATCCAAATTTGAAATGGAAAATTTACTCATTAATTTACATTATCCTTTCTTAATCTTACGTGCAATTCTTCCTGATATCCAGTTAATCAGAAGTACAATCAAAAGCAGCACCACAGCAGTTGCATAGGCCTGGTCAATATAAAGTCCTTCTCTGGATAATGTATACATGTGAACCGATAAGGTTCTGGTGGAAGACATAACGCTGGCTGGCAATTCTGCTACAGTACCGGCTGTATACATCAGTGCTGCTGTTTCTCCTACAATACGTCCCACAGACAATATAATTCCTGAAAGAATCCCCGGCACTGCAGATGGTAAAATAACTACAAAAATTGTTCTTAGTTTACCAGCACCCAATCCAAAACTAGCTTCCCTGTACATATCTGGCACAGACATTAATGCTTCCTCTGTAGTTCTCATAATGACTGGAAGTACCATAATAGCAAGGGTAAAAGCTCCTGCCAGCATGGAAAATCCCCAATGCAATGCATTTACAAAAAATAACATTCCAAACAACCCATATACGATGGAAGGAATGCCTGTAAGGGTTTCTGCAGTAACACGAACAATGGATACTAATTTATTGCCTTTTTTTGCATATTCTACCAGATAAACAGCTGCAAAAACTCCTAATGGACCTGCAATCAAAAGAGATAATGCTGTCATGCATACTGTGTTGATAATAGAAGGAAACATAGAGACATTTTCTGAGTTATATTCCAACTGAAATAAATCTAAATTGAGATTTGGAATCCCTTTCATAAGGATATATCCAATAATAAATACTAAGGTAAGTACTGTAAGAAGAGCACTTACTCCCACCAAAACCGCAAGAATCAAAGAAAATGGATTATTAGAATAAGATTTCAAACGCTGTTTTCCTGTCTGCACGTTAATGGGCTGTAATGCCTCATCCATTTGCGCCCCTCCTTTTTAAAATCGAAAATGACAGATTAATAAGCAAAATAAATACAAACAATACAACTGCTGTTGCAATAAGAGCTTCTCTGTGAAGATCTGTGGCATATCCCATTTCCATAACAATATTGGAAGTCAGGGTACGAACACCTTTAAACAGACCTTTCGGCATACGAGGCTGATTTCCCGCAATCATAATCACTGCCATGGTCTCGCCAATAGCACGTCCAATTCCCAGAATCACACCAGCCAGAATACCGGATTTCGCTGCCGGAAGCACCGTAAAAAACACACTTCGTTCATGAGTTGCCCCAAGAGCTAAGGAGCCTTCATAATAGCTATTTGGCACTGCCCGAATAGCTGATTCTCCCACACTTATAATGGTTGGTAAAATCATAATTCCGAGCATAACGGAAGCCGTAAACATACTAGAGCCATTTCCGCCAAATCCCAGGGTTCTTCCAAAAAATTCCCGTACAAAGGGCACTAATACCACCATACCGAAAAATCCATAAACAACAGAAGGGATACCTGCTAGCAAATCAATGGCTGGCTTCATAAAACGATACAGTTTGGAAGGACAAAACCTTGCCATAAAAACTGCAGTAAAAATTCCTACAGGTACACCAATCACAATGGCTCCTGCTGTAACATAAATGCTTCCTAATATAAAAGGAAGGATTCCATAAATATTGTTTCCTGGCTTCCATCTCTCACCCAGCAAAAACTTAAAGACACCAATTTCGCCAATGGCAGGAATACCATTGGCAAAAAGGAATACACAAATTAAGACAACTGCCAGAATGGAGACACAGGCACACAACAGAAACAGGTATTTCATCAAGTTTTCCCTGACATTTTTCATGGCGCTTTGCTCCTATCCTTTCTTAAACTACTGAAGTTCAGACCAGTCTGTAATTTCTCCGGTATAGATGTCTTTCACCTGGTCAGCAGTAATATCTGACAGTGAATTTTCTTTATTCACAATAACCGCAATTCCATCCAAAGCAATCTGAGTTCCGGTAAGTCCGCCTTCTGTTTCAGAATCTTTTAATTCTCTGGATGCCATACCAATATCATATGTTCCATTTAATGCAGATTCCATTCCTGTTGTGGAATCACTTTCCTGAAGTTCAATCTGTACATCTGGATTTATTGCACAATAAGCTTCTTTTAATTTTTCCATAACCGGTGTTACAGAAGAAGAACCACCAACCACAATTTTTCCAGATGGTTTTGTTCCTGCATAGGCTTCTGCATTTTCAGCTATGGCAATAAAACCGCTTTCCTCTACAATCTTCTGTCCTTCTGCACTCATAATATAGTCAATGAAATCCTGTGCCACATCACTTACACCTTCTTTTGTAGCAATGTTAAAAGGACGAGAAACTTTATAGCTTTCATTCTTTACATTTTCTGTAGTAGCTTCTGCTCCGTCTACTTTTAAGGCTTTTACGCTTTCATCTAAAGAACCAAGGGAAATATAGCCGATAGCCAATGGATCCTGTGCCACATTTGTCATCATAACAGAGGTACTATTTGTTACAGATGCATCCTCTGTAGTCATATCTACTTTTTCTCCGTCAATCTCTTCCTGAATACCAAAAAGTTCTACAAAAGCATCTCTGGTTCCGGAACCCTCTTCACGGGAAATTACGGAAATTTCACCTTCTAAACTTTCCCCTGCATTGGCTTCTTCCTCTGTTCCATAGTTTTCTTTATTGCTATCTTCTTTTTTTGTATCATTTCCACCACATGCTGCCATACTAAATACCATAGTTCCCATTAAAATTGCTACTAATACTTTCTTCTTCATGATAGAAGTCTCCTTTTTATCCTTAAATTTTTTGTTTTCCTTGTTGACATCCATCACTATAAAGATGTTTTGTAAAATCACCAACCATAAAACCGTTAAATATATGTAAAATCCCAAAATCTCTTATTTAACATGGAGATTTTACATATTCTTTCGTTTACAATTTACACCATATTATTGTAAACCTTAATTTTCTGATTATTTTACGAATTTTATCTGTAATTCGGTGAATTTTGCATGGGCTTGTTAAAAAATTGACTTTTAAAATGTCAATGGGAATCCGCCTTTTTTCCCCATAAAAAGCCTTTTTATAACATATGAACAAAACCTTTGTTCTTTATCAAATTATGTAAATCACATTCTTCCACACACATTTTTGTGGATAATGTGGATAACTTAGTGTATAACTTTACTTTTCCACTGTTTCAAGGGTTTTTCCATGTGGATAATTTTGAGGACAAATTGTGGGTAATTCTACATACTTCGACTTTTTTTGTATATAATTTACAATCGTGAATATTCTGACAACTTCCGCCCCGAATCCTTCGTTTTCCTGTCAATAATTTGCGTAATTTTGCGGGTTACATTTTATCTCCTTTTTATGTAACCTAAAATCAAAAAAAGAACTACAGTACCAAAACATATGAAGAACATGAATACTGTTCTCCATATGCTTTCAATACTATAGTTCTTTCTTAATTTTTTAAAATTACATTGTGCTTTTTGTTTTACCTTCCTTCTCCCAGCGGAAGTGATTCTGGTATGGATTCAGGGGCTTGTTGCGTGTAGGCAGTGAGCTGCTCCGGACTGTTGGACAGTTCAATTTCCCGGATGAGCCCCAGGTCTTTGTCTGTGAAAATACGGATAAAATTTTTCTTCGTATTGTCTGTGTATATATAATAGGAAGTTCCCTGTTCTTCTTTCTGGGTTTCCAGGGGAATCCCATCCAGCAATAGCTTCATGTTTTCTTCTGTCATTCCCAGTGTAATTCCTTTTCCTATAGTAATGGGAACCTTTACCACATCAAAATCACCGGAAATTTTAGTTACAAAGGCATGCTTTGCGGAAACTGTCTGATTGCTGTAATTTTTCACCACTGCATACAAAACCGTACCTTCCTGTTCCAGAGTAACATACCCATGCCGTCCTGCTTTTACATAAGAATCTGAGCCTTCTTCCTGGATTTTCCACCCATTCTTCACAAATTCTGATACAGGCGCCGGAATCTCATACATTTCTCTTCCATAAGAGACAATATAATCCGCCGGATTTTCCGTAAGTTTCTGAGGCGTTTCATAGGCGGTCACTTCTTCCGGGGTTTCCCTGCTGATTTCCTCTTCTTCTGAAACCGGCTCCCTGTAATTTTTCAGCACTGCTTTTTGCAAAATTTCCTCCTCTGTGTCAAAAACCAGTTCTGCCTTCTTATACGTTCCAAATTCATAGGTCACATAAAGCTCTTCCTTTTCACTGTATTCATCTGTTGGCGTTCCATAGGCCTCTGTTACCTGGATTAATGATGATTTTCCAAGAGTAATGCCTCCTGGAAGCTGACAGACGCTTCCGTCTTTTTCATAAGTCAGCGTGATTCCCCCTACATAGCAGTCCATCACCTGGGTTTCCTTTCCCTCCAGATTCACCAAATCCACTGTAAGCTGCTTTTCTCCCTGTTTTAAAACTTCTCCTTCAATATAAGAATCTGTCTCCAACATAGCTTTTTGTTTCTCTTCTGGATATTCCCATCCCTGTCTAATCCATTCCTGAATTCTGGATGGAAGGCTTTTTACTTCTCCGTCTATAGCAAATTGAAAATCATATAAATTTCCGGAAATTTCCACCGGATATTCCTGGATTTCCTCTTCTTTGGCATCAGTCTCTTCCTCTTTTGGAAACGGTACAGGCTCTTCTTCCTGTCCCCGGCATCCTCCACAGCCCAAAAGAGCTGCAGCAAGAAGCAATAGCATCCACTTCTTCTTCAAATAAACATCCCCTTCCTGGATTTTTGCACATCCTGTTTCTAAGTTTTCCCTACATAGAGAAATCTTAACACAAAGAACCGTAGTTTTCCAAGAAAAATACGCATACCCCTTCATTTTTTTCATAAACTGTAAAAAGATTTCAAATGTCCAAGGAGTTTCTCTTGAAAGCCTTTTTATCAAAAAAACGTCACCTTGTCATCCTGGGTCTGATTTTGCTTCTGTGTTTTGGGATTTCTGTTTTTTGTCTGCGACATCCTTTTTCTCAAGATGCCAGATTCCAGCGTTTTACAGACCGGATTGCCCTGGAAGAGTTCTCTTCCAATACCCTGAATCTGCATTATACTCTGGCGTATCCACAAGATTACGGTATAAAAGATTACACCATCAGTCTTGGAACCATGGAGCCTGATGTACTGAAACAAAGCGGTAAACAACTAGCCGCTCTGCAAAAAAAGCTGGAAGATTTCTCTTATGAAAATTTATCTTCCGAAAACCGCATGATTTACGATATGCTCCGGCTGGATTTTTCCCTGCAGCTTTCTGCTGCTGATTTCTATCTTCTCCAGGAACCCCTTGGACCCAATCTTGGGATTCAGGCTCAGCTCCCTGCTCTTTTGGCTGAATATACTTTCCGTGTTCCCCAGGATATACAAGACTATTTTTCTCTTCTGACCTGTATTCCTGAATATTTCAACAGCATCCTGGAATTTGAAAAAGAAAAATCTGCTCAGGGACTTTTTATGAATGACACTTGTGCCAAAGGCATTATTCAGCAGTGTACTGCCTTTTCTTCTCAAAAAGAAGAAAATTTCCTGGATGTCATGTTTGAAGAACAGCTTGCAGACCTGAAACAGCAGAAAGTCATCACCCAAAAACAGGCTGACTCTTATAAGTCTATGCATAAAAAGCTTTTAAAAAAATGTGTATTTCCTGCCTATGAGAATCTGGCAGAAGGTTTGGAGAAGCTTTGCGGTACAGGAAAAAATTGGGGAGGTCTCTGCCATCTTCCCGATGGCGCCCAGTATTATGAGTATCTCCTGAAAAATAATGTGGGAGATTTCCGTCCGATTCCAGAGATTCAGCAACGGCTTATGGAACAGCTAAAAGCGGATACCATGGCAATCCAAAATCTCCTTCAGCAAGACCCGTCTCTGTTCTCCAAGGCTGCAAAGCTGACCCAAAGCACAACCTATTCTCCTCAGGAAATGCTTGCTTATTTGAACCAAACCATGACCCGGGATTTTCCTTCTCTGAAAGCCCCTGATTATGAGGTAAAAGCAGTTCCAAAAGCAATGGAGGACTTTTCAAGCCCTGCTTTTTATCTCACTCCACCCTTAGATACTTTGTCACCAAATGCTATTTACATCAATGGCGCCAGTCAGGTCTCTGAAGCAGAACTCTTCACCACTCTGGCTCATGAAGGATTTCCCGGACATTTGTATCAGACCTTATATTTTGGCAGACAACAGCCCTCCCTTATCCGGGAATTTCTGGGATGCAGCGGCTATGTGGAAGGTTGGGCTACCTATGTGGAATCCATGGCTTATGGCTACGGAGCAGAATTTTTGAACATTTCTCCCCAGGTGATGGAACTTTTAAACCGAAACCGTTCTATAAGTCTGTGCCTGTACTCCATTCTGGATATTGGAATTCATTATCAGGGCTGGACCCTCCAGGAGGTTACCAACACCCTCTCCTCCTTTGGTATTGCTTCCCAGGAAATATGCCACGAAATTTTTCAGTACATTGTGGAAAATCCTACTAATTACTTAAAGTATTACCTTGGTTTCTTAAACTTCACAGACCTTCGCACCACAGTGGAAAACAAAAAAGGAACCGACTTCCAGCTAAAAGATTTTCATCAAAAAATCCTGGAAATCGGTCCCGCACCCTTCCCGGTGGTAAAAAAATATCTTCTTTTCCAATATGAAACTCCATGATATCAATCAACTAAGAGCTGGGATACAAAATAATAATCAAAAATATTTATACAGTTCCAGCTCTTATTTCTTCTGATAGGAGTCAAAAAATGTTCTCAGATTCAGCAGGGATTTCACAAGAATTTCCTGCTCCTGCTCATTTAAATCCTTCACCAGCGCCTGAATCATGCCTTCGTGGAATTTCCTGTGATGCCTGTTTGCTGCTTTTCCTTTCTCCGTAAGAGAAATAAGAACTACCCTTCGATCTTCTTCGCTTCTGATCCTGTGTACATAACCTTTTTTCACCAGGTTATTCATGGCTATAGTCAGAGTTCCAACTGTCACAGATAACAGTTTGGCTACAGATGACATATTTTTGGAGCCTTCCTCCCCAATGGCTTCCATAATATGCATATCATTCACCGAAATATCCTGAAACTCTGAAGTAATCAACGCTTTTTCTTCTATATCCATAATCTCCTGAAACAACTTTACCAAAACATCATGAAAGACTTCAAAATGCTCCATTTCATCACCCCTTTTCCACTCTGATTCCTTTATTATAGCTGATTTTCACTGGAAAGACAATGAGATTTTTTGATACTCAAAACAAAAGAGCCATCGCAGTGCGACAGCCCTTCCATAATTTTCTGATTTCTTATTTTACGATCATTTCTCCGTAGCATTCTCTTGCAGGAGCCAGAGCATTTGCTTCGTCTGTATCAATGTGTGCTGCTGTTGCGTAAGAAGCGCTTACACGAACTACTACATCACCAAAAGTAAGGCTTCTTCCGTTTGGAGATTCAATAGCCAGTTCTACAATCTGTTTGTCAGCAACGCCTGCTTTTTCAGCGTCTTCCGGAGTCATATGTACGTGACGTTTTGCAGCGATAACGCCTTCTGTCAGTTCTACTTCACCTGCAGGTCCTACTAATTTACAAGCGCCGGAACCTGCGATATCTCCAGACTCACGAATAGGAGCAGTTACACCGATGCTTCTTGCATCTGTAAGAGAAATTTCAACCTGTGTATCTTTTCTCACTGGTCCTAAAACAGACATTTTCAGACTGCTCTTTGGTCCAACTACTTCTACTTTTTCTTCACAGGCAAACTGTCCTGGCTGGCTTAACATTTTTTTCACTGTTAATTCATGGCCTGCTCCAAAAAGGATTTCCAGATGTTCCTGAGATAAATGCAGATGTCTTGCAGATGTTTCAACTAATACTTTCATTTTAAGTTCCTCCACTTTTGAGATAATTTTCACTACTTCTAATTATAGCTTTTTCCCAAGGCTTGTCAATGTTAATTTTTTTCTGACAGCCGGTTCTTCAAATAGTCATATTCTTCCATAATGCTTCGGGTAATCTCGTCCTCCCCAAAAGCATTGTCCGGGTGATAAATCCGAAACAGGGCATTATAACGTTTCTTCAGCTCCTCTGTAGTCTTAATCCCTTTAAAATAATGAATGTGAAACTCTGAATCATCGGTGTCCTGTCCCTTATATCCATCTTCAAAGGCAGACCACTGGTAATCCGGACGCTTATAAAAACTTTTCCAGTTCTGGGAATTTCCCATATAGAACTTCCAAATCCAGCTACAGACAGATTCCAGCACTACCATGACCATAGCCACTCCTGCTGCCGGCACATAAAACAATCCTCCTGCCACAGCCATGGTAAGGATAATTGCCGGAATTCCCGGACCATTTCCACGAATCTGCAGCAAAATCTCCACCAACGCCCCCATGGAGATTACCACAGCGGACAAAATGCAGACAAAAGAAACAACTGTACCGCAGACCTTCAGAAAAAACTGAAGACACCGAATCAGGGTGAACAGCAGTACAGCCGGAATTGCCAACACAATTTTTAAAATAAACACCAAAATTTTCCAAAATTTTCTGTTATCTGTTTTTTTCATATTTTACCTTCTGTTCTGTTAAAATGCGTTCCCTCAAAAACAGTTTACCACATTCCAGAAAATTTTCACAGGCTATTTTTTAAGAGCAGTGGTCACTGGTATGAAATTGTTTCAGATTCCCGATTTTTGCCCGTCTCTGCTCCAGAATCTCTTCAATTTCTTTCAAAGAAATTCCAGATTCCACCAACATCACAATAAGATGATAAAGCAAATCGCACACCTCATTGGCTGTGTCTTCCGGTATTCCGTTTTTCGCGGCAATGATCACCTCACTGCATTCTTCCCCGCATTTTTTCAAAATCTTGTCCAGCCCCTGCTCAAACAAATAGCAGGTATAGGAGCCTTCCTGTTTCTTCTCTTTTCTCTCCAGGGCTACCTGATACAGCCCTTCCATCACATCCATCATACTTCTCTCTCCTTCCATACTTCCCTGAAAAAGCAACTGTGAGCCCCTGTGTGACAGGCCGCCCCTGTCTGAACCACTGTAATCAGCAGTGTATCCTGGTCACAGTCTCCCTTTATGTCAACTACCTTCTGTACATGCCCGGAGGTTGCCCCTTTATTCCACAATTCCTGTCTGGAGCGGCTGTAAAACCAGGTATATCCGGTTTCCAGAGTCTTTTTGAAACTTTCCTGATTCATATAAGCCAGCATCAGCACTTCCCCGGTGTCTTTTTCCTGTACAATAACCGGAAGCAGCTCACTTTTCTTAAAATATTCTTCTATATTTATCATCTCTTTCACCTTCTCACTGGAATCTCATGTTCAGCCAGATGCTCTTTTACCTCTTGTACTGTCAGTTCCCGAAAATGAAAGAGAGAAGCCGCCAGAGCCGCATCCGCCCCGGTCTCCTCAAAGACCTGGGAAAAATGCTCCAGCCTGCCGCACCCGCCACTGGCAATCACCGGAACACTCACCACACTGCACACTGCCCTTAAAAGCTCCAAATCGAATCCTTCTCTGCATCCGTCTGTATCCATGGAAGTCAGCAGGATTTCCCCTGCTCCCAGCTCCTGACACCTCTTCGCCCATTCCACAGCATCAAGCCCTGTATCCTTTCTTCCTCCATGTACCACCACTTTGAAGTTTCCTTTTTCATCACGTTTTGCGTCAATGGCAGCTACCACACACTGGCTCCCAAAGATTTCTGCTGCCTGGGAAATCAGCTCCGGATTCTTTACTGCTGCGGAATTGACTGAAACTTTGTCTGCTCCTGCTCTTAAAATTTCCCGAAAGTCCTCTACACTTCTAATGCCGCCGCCTACGGTCAGAGGAACAAATACATGCTCTGCTGTCTTTCGTACTACGTCCACCATGGTACGCCTGCCTTCATAAGTGGCAGTAATATCCAGAAAACAAATTTCATCTGCCCCCTGCCGATCATACTCCATGGCACATTCCACAGGGTCTCCCACTTCCCGGATTCCCACAAAATTTACACCTTTTACCACCTTGCCGTCCCGCACATCCAGGCAAGGAATAATTCTCTTTGCAAGCATGTCACCCACCTGCCTTTTCTATAGCTTCCTTTAAATCTAAATTTCCAGAATAAAGAGCCTTGCCGCAGATACAGCCATACAGCCCCAAATCCCGGCATGCCTTTATATCTTCCAGGGAGCGCACCCCTCCGCTGGCAATAATATTACAGGACACAGTATGATTTAGGTGTTCCAACTGTTCCAGATTCACTCCTTCTAAGGTTCCGTCTCTGGAAATGTCTGTATAAATTATGGTTTTCACACCAGCCTGCTCCATCTCCATAGCCAGCTCCAGATAATGTACAGAACTGCTCTCCAGCCATCCTTCGGTGGCTACCATGCCATTTCTGGCGTCAATCCCCACAGCAATCCGGCTCCCAAATTCTTTTACTGCTTCTTTTACCAGTCCTGGATTTTTCACTGCTGCAGAGCCCAGGATAATTCTGGAAATTCCCTGGGAGAGATACCATTCTATGGTTTTCATATCCCGGATGCCTCCTCCAAGTTCTACTTTCATCCCGGATTCTGCCGCTACTTTTACAAAAATATCCTGATTCACCGGACAGGCTTCCTTGGCTCCGTTCAAATCCACCATGTGAATCCACTTAGCTCCCGCCCTGGCAAAAGCCTCTGCTGTCTCAAACGGGTCCTCTGCCACCTTACAGGCAGTGTTATAATCTCCTTTTACCAGCCGGACGCAGGCTTTATCTTTCATATCTATTGCAGGTAATATAATCATTTCTCCACCAACCTTGCGAAATTCTCCAACATCTTCAGTCCTCTGGCTCCACTTTTTTCAGGATGATACTGCGTTCCATACACCATCCCCTTATGAACCAGCGCCGGTATTTGCTCCCCATATTCTGTATAACAGGAAATATAGTCATCCTCTGTATCTGCCCGGAAGGAATGTACGAAATATACATAGGTATGTTCCTCTATTCCCTCTGTCATGGCACAAGGATGCAGAATCCTCAGATCGTTCCAGCCCATGTGCGGAATTTTAAGATTTTTCGCCTCTATGGACACCACGCGCCCGGGAATCAAACCAAGTCCCCTGGTTTCTTTAAATTCACAACTGCTTTCAAAGAGCAGCTGCATCCCCAGGCAGATTCCAAGAAGCGGTTTTTTTGCTGCTTCCGCGCAAATAACTGACGCCATGTCCTTTTCCTTCAGTTTTTCCATGGCATCCGGAAATGCCCCAACCCCCGGCAGAATCAGTCCGTCTGCCTTTTGAATGATTTCCCTGTCTTTTGCCATGCAGTTTTCCACTCCCAGAAAATCCAGAGCATTTTTCACACTAAACAGATTTCCGGCACCGTAATCAATTACTGCAATCATCACAACACTCCTTTCGAAGAGAGAACACCTTCCCCGGTTCTGGTTACTGCCTCTTTTAAGGCATGGGCAAAAGCCTTAAACAAAGCTTCGATTTTATGGTGGTCATTCTCCCCATACAAGGTTTTCAGATGCAGGGTCAGCCCTGCCTGAAATGCCAGCGCACGGAAAAATTCTTTTACCATACAGCAATCCAAAGTTCCCACAGAGGGATTAGCATATTCGGTGTCAAAAACCAAAAAAGCTCTTCCGCTTACATCTAAAGCACAGAATCCCAAAGCCTCATCCATAGGAACATAGAAGCTTCCGTAGCGCCTGATACCAGCCTTATCCTCTAATGCCTGATGAAGGGCCATTCCCATGACAATTCCTAAATCTTCAATACTGTGATGACAGTCCACCTCAAGGTCTCCTTCCATGGAAAGCTGAATATCAAACCCTCCATGTACACACAAAGCCTGCATCATATGGTCAAAAAATCCCACGCCACAAGAGCCTTCATACCTTCCCTCTCCGTCCAGATTCCAGGATAAGGAAATCCGGGTTTCTCTTGTATTTCTCTCAATCTGTCCCATTCTCATGAAAACCACCCCCATATATTAAGAAAGCAATCTATCCAGCGCCAGAACCAGTTCCCGGTTCTCTTCCCTGGAACCTGCTGTGATTCGCAGATATCCCTTCATATACCTTATGGAAATCCCTGCTTTCTGCAAATTTTCAAAAATCTCCTTTGCCCCCTGTACTTTCAGATAAACAAAGTTTGTACTGGTGGCATAGACCTTTTCTATCTCTTGCTTATTGTCTTCCAGCTTCTTTAATTTCTCATATAAGTCCTCTCTGGAGCTGCGGATTTTTTCTATACATTCTCTGAGATAGTCAGGGTGATTCAAAAGCACACAGCCTGCTGCCTGGGTCATGGCATTTACATTATAAGGAGATTTTACCCCTCTTAAAATCCTGGTAAGCTTTTCATTTGCCGCCGCAAATCCCAGCCGTATGGCTGCCATTCCAAAGGCTTTGGAAAAAGTTTTCAGCACAATGATATTTTCATAACGTTTGATTTCAGACAGTACCGAACCCTCTGCAAAATCCATATAAGCCTCATCCACCACAACCAGAGCATCCATTTGCTCCACCATCTGCAGAATATCTTCCCTCTTTGCCAGAAGAGATGTTGGGTTACAGGGATTGGAAAAAATCACAACCTTTGCCTTTGTTTCCCTTGCCTTCTCAATAACCTCTTCGGGTAAAATCACCATATCTTCTCCCTTTCCCATTATTTCCACCCTGGCACCTATGGCTCTTCCATAAAATTCATACATGGAAAAATCCGGGGCAATGGTAAGCATGGTATCTCCTTTTTCCAGAAAGTTCAGAAGAATCAGGGAAATCAGTTCGTCCGAACCATTCCCCGCAGTGAGAAATTCTGGTTTCACCTGAAAAAAACTGCCGAATTTTTCGCACAGCTTCTGTGCCATGGGATCTGGGTAACGGTGGAAATCAAGTTCTGATACTGCTTTTCCTACTTCTTCCCGAATAAAATCCGGCAAATCCAGAAAACTCTCATTGGCATCCAGCCGGATTCTAAAATCCCCTGTTACCGGCTCATACACTTCCATATTTTTTAACCGCTCTGGTATTTTGTACATCTTTCCACGCCCTTTCTATCCCCTGTTTTTCACATCTGCTTCTACCTTTTGAATGAACTCCTCTATCTCTGCTTTTCTTAATTTCATACTGGCAATGTTTACAATTAACCGGGCGCTTACAGGACAGATATCTTCCAGGACCTCCAGCCCGTTTTCCTTAAGCGTTGTGCCTGTCTCCACAATATCCACAATGGCATCTGCCAGTCCCAAAACAGGCGCCAGTTCCACAGAGCCCTCTATTTTCACCAGATTAATATCCATGTTCTTACTTTCAAAAAAACTCTTTGCCACATTCATATATTTACTGGCAATGGTTCTTGTGTGATAACCACGGTACACATCCGTACCCTTTACCGAAGCCAGGGCAAATCTGCATTTTCCAAAGCCCAAATCTGCGATTTCGTAAAAGGTGCCTCCCTTTTCCATAATGGTGTCTTTCCCCACCACGCCCATATCACAGACTCCGGTTTCCACATAGGTCACCACATCTGCCGCCTTTGCCAGAACCAATTCCAGACTGCCATCCCCAATGGGAAAAATCAGTTTTCTTCCTTTTTCCCTTACACTGGTGCAGTCATATCCTATACGTTCCAGCATTTCTACAGTTTTCTCTTCCAGCCGCCCTTTAGTCAGGGCTATTCTAATTGGTCTCATATTCTCTGATTTCCTCCCCTATAACATGTACCTGCGGGATTCCTTTTTCCCTGGCATATTCCAGGGTTTCCTCCAGGGTATCAAAAACACTGTTCTCTGATAAAATCCCCTGTTCCTCCAACTGTTTCCTATAATGGACACTGGCAGGCACATGAGCCAGGTTTTGGGCAAAAACCAGAATCTCCGGTACAGACTCCGGCGCCGGACTTACGGTCTGGCTGGCTAAATCTACATTAATCCCAAATCCAATGGAGCCATAATCCTCTCCAAACTGCCCCAGCAGGTTATCATACCGCCCTCCAGAGAGAATCTGCTCCCCGATTCCATTGCAATACCCCCTGAAAATAATTCCTGTATAATATTCCGCCAGATTCACCAGCCCCAAATCAATCATCACCTTATCTCCAAGTCCTAACTCCTGAAGATATTCATATATATTTTTCAGATAATCCAGACACTCCCTGGCTCCGTTTTCATCAAACAGCTCATAAGCCTTCTCAAAAACTTCCTCTCCTCCAAACAGTCCTGGCAGCTTCCGAAGCGCCCGGGCAGCCTTGTTCTCCTTCGCCTTACCAAGAATATCTGTAAGACTTGCATAATTCTTCTGCTCAATAAGAAACCGGATTTCTTCCTTAGTATCCTCATCTGCATCCAGACTGTCCATAATGGCCTTAAAATATCCAATATGGCAAAGTTCCAGTCTGTAACCGCCCTGACTGATTTTTTCCAGACTTCTGGCAGCCAGCTCAATGACTTCCAAATCACTTCTCACAGTGGAGCCGCCAATGAGTTCAATGCCCACCTGGTTGATTTCCACACTCTTGCTCTTCCTCTGAGGAAAGCCCCGGTAAATATTCCGGTTATAATAAATACGGATAGGCTTTGGCATACCCTTTAATCTGGTGGCAGTAAGCCGGGCAACAGGTACTGTGCAGTCCGGGCACAGCACCATGAGTCTGCCTTTGGCATCCGTGAGTTTATACATGGTCTCTTTTGGCAGGTACTTGGCAGCTTTCCCAAACACATCATAAAACTCCAGCGCCGGTGTCATAACTCTGCGATACCCCTGAGTGTCAAACAAATCCTTTAAAGTTTTCGTCACCTGGGAACGCTGGTCACATTCACTGAAAAGCAAGTCCCTGGTTCCATCTGGTGTAATCTTATCGTAATATCTCATATCCCTGTCCCCTTCGCTTTAGCGTGCTACCATATTAGCATTACGCATTACATTTTGTCAACCGTTTTTTACAGCATAATCCCAGCAAGAAAAACACTTACTCCTATTCCTGCCACAGTAGCCGCCAGGGCTCCCGGTATGGTATAGCGGGTCTTATGTACTTTTGCTGCAATAAAATACACAGAAACCGTATAAAAAATAGTTTCTGTGCATGACATCATAATGGACGCAATCAGTCCGATTCTGGAATCTGTGCCAAACTCCCGGAAAATATCCAGCACAAGTCCTGTAGCTGCGCTGGAAGAAAACATCCGTACAATAGTAAGAGGCACCAAATCCGCCGGAAATCCTATGGGGTCCGTAAGCTGTCCCAGCACCTTTCCAAGCATCTCCAGAAAACCGGAGGCTCTCAGCACGCCTACTGCCACCATAAGACCAATAAGGGTAGGCAAAATTCCTACCACTGTCCTTAGTCCGTCTTTGGCACCTTTTACAAATTCTTCGTACACCTTACATTTCATAAGGATTCCAAAACCTACAATATAGAATAAAATAAGAGGGATACTGATTTCTGACAAAAACATTAAAATCTGCACGGTATCACCCCATGGGCTTTTTATATGTTTATGCCTCCCCTCCTAAATGATATGTTACTTTTCTATGTTCTTATCGCGAATAAACTCCTGAATCAGATTTTCAAAGGCTTTTCCATATTTTTCATATTTACTGTTTCCCACACCGTTAATTGCCAGCATTTCCTCCCGGTTCACTGGCAGATATGTACTCATTTCCCGCAAAGTCTTATCTGAAAAGATAATATAAGGGGGGATATGGGCTTTCTGCGCCATTTGATAGCGATATTGCCGAAGAATTTCAAACAATTCCGGATATTTTACATCTTCTACTGACCGTTTCTTCTGAGCTTTTTGTTTGGTTTCTGCCTTTTCCTGCTCTTTTGGCAGCTTCAAAAACACCTGTGCGCTGTCCTTTTCCTGAAGAAATTCTCTGCCCTTTTCCCCCAGTTTTAACACCGGATAGTCTCCCGGTGTGAGCCACAAATATTCTTTTACCAGCAAATCATTTAAAATCTGACGAAGGCGCACAATGGTTCTGTCCTTTAACACTCCATAATAAGGATTCTCCTGAAGCCTGAACTGCCTCACTTTTGCGCTGTCTGAGCCATGTACCGCATCAATCACAGCCTGGATGCCATACCTCTGTCCACTGGAAAGGGTCATGTTCAGAATTCCGGCTGCTTCTTCTGTCACATCCACATCCTGAAATTCTGTAAGACAGTTTCTGCAATTTCCGCAGTAATTTCCTCCATATTCGCCAAAATACCTAAGAATATAATCTCTGAGGCACTCATTTGTGAAACAATAGAATGTCATTTTCCGAAGGCGCTCATAGTTCCGTTCCCGGATTACTTCCTGCTCTTCTCTTCCCAGTTCTTCATTGCTTACCTGCTGCTCAATGAGAAATTCATTCATTTTCACATCCTGGCCGCCATAATAAAGAATACACTCTCCCGGCTCCCCATCTCTGCCTGCTCTTCCTGCCTCCTGATAATAGCTTTCAATATCCTTTGGCATATTATAATGAATGACAAACCGCACATTGGACTTATCAATTCCCATGCCAAAGGCATTGGTTGCCACCATAATAGGAGCTGCATCATAAATAAAATCTTCCTGGTTCTGCTTTTTCTCTTCCTCCGAAAGCCCGGCGTGATACCGCACGACCGGATATCCTGCCTGCACCAGTTCCTGGTGAACTTCCTCTACTGTTTTTCTGGTATTGCAGTAAATAATACCGCTTTTCTCTGAATTTCTTCTCAGATATTCTAACAAAGCTTCTGTCTTATTTTTCGGCTTCTCCACTGCAAAATACAGATTTTTCCGGTCATACCCCGTCACCAGTACATCCGGATTTTTCAGCCCTAAAATGCACAAAATATCTTCCTTTACTGCTTTCGTTGCTGTTGCGGTATAGGCTGCCAGAACAGGACGCATGGGAAGCTGCTGAATAAAATCTACGATTTTTAAATAGCTTGGACGGAAATCCTGTCCCCACTGGGAAATACAGTGGGCTTCATCCACAGCCACCATAGAAATGGGAACCTCCTGTGCCAGAGCCAGAAAAGACTCTGTCATAAGCCGCTCCGGCGCAGCGTAAATAATCTTGTAACGCCCCTGGCGGGCAAATTCCATTGCTTTTCTAAATTGCCCCTCTGTGAGCGAACTGTTAATATAAGCCGCATGAATTCCCGCTGCATTTAATGCACTCACCTGATCTTTCATAAGAGAAATCAAAGGTGAAACCACAATGGTGATTCCAGGAAACAACAATGCAGGAACCTGAAAGCAAATAGATTTTCCTGCCCCTGTAGGCATAATTCCCAGCACATCCCGCCCTGAAAGAGTGCTGTCCACCAGACGTTCCTGACCCTGACGGAATGTGGTATAACCAAACGTCTCTTTTAAAACCTGATATTTATCCATTGTTATTCTCTATGAAGCCCTGCCTCATATACTCCTCTCTCAATAGCCTTCGCAGAATTAAATCTTGTTTCAAAATTTTATCATTTTCAAAAGTATTTTACAAGTTCAGACAAAAAACGGAGCCTGGAAAAGCCCCGTTTTTCATATTTTTTATCCTCTTATTTTCCTATCTCTTCTGTTGTAAGTTCTGCCTTCTGTGGTGTTCCTGTAACGATTGCCTTATAGTTCCTTCCATCATAGGAATACTCTTTGGTATAGGTTCCGTTTCTTTGAAGCTCCTCTGTGATATCAAACTCTTCCTCACCAATGGTCAGTCCCAGTCTGCCGCTGTCTGCATGATAAACCAGGGTTACATAATATTCTCCGTTTTCTCCATATCCATGTACCACACGTATTTCTGTTCCGTCTTCTGTATAGGTGACGGTTTCTTTTGGCGTAGATGCTTCTTTATCAATGGTTAAATTCTCATACCAGATAATAAGCTGGTTGGTAGCATTTTGTACAATGTCCCCATTTGTCGCCGCTACTACACCTACAGATAAGGAAAAAATCAAGGTAACACAGGCCGCTGCTCCTACAAAGGTTTTCCGTTTGATTCTGGAATATTTTTTCGGTTCTTTCATGGTAATAACCTCCCTTACTGACTCCCTGGAAGGCTGGAGCCCGCGGCAGATTTCTTGGTATTTTTCTTTTGGAAATGATTTATTCATAATATCCAGCCTCCTCTAACTGCTTTTTCAGTTTCCTTCGCGCCCGGTCAAGCTGTGTCTGAATGGTAGAAGGATTTCGCCCCAGAATTCCGGCTATTTCTGCCACTGAATATTCCTCATAATAATACAGATAAACCGGCATCCTATACTTTCTTGGCAATCCGAAAACCGCTTCCAGAATCAGTTCTCTCTGTTCCTTTTCCCTGGTATTCTCCGTAAAATCATCTGGAATTTCTCCCTGTTCCCCAAAGGTTTCCAGATAATCTGTCTTCTTTTTCCAGGAAGAGGCAAAGAGCCTTTTACATTCATTAGCTGTTACCTTTAAAAGCCAGTATTTCCCATGTTCCAGACTCTCAAACTCCGGTTTTCTGGTATATAATTTCATAAAAACAGTCTGCATAATATCCTCTGCATCCTGGGGGTTCCTGCAGTCATGAAGAGCCAGACGATAAACCATATCGCTGTACTCTATGACAAGCTCTACAAACTTTGTTTCATCCACAATTCTCTCTCCGTAAGCACATGTTGTTGGTTTCCTAAAAGGCCTTTCACTTATAATACCTTTGTCATGGATGAAAAATCTCACTTTTCCTTACAGATTTTCAATTTTTTTCTCAATCCAGCCTTTGTTTCCTCTTCCTTTAAAAAATCCGAAATTAAGAATCTGATTCTCTTTTGAACTTACAGAAACCATAAATTGAATCCGAAACACAAAATCTTCCGCCTCAAAAATAGTAAAAGGGTGTTCCTCCACTGCCATCACCTGCATGGTTCCTCTGCGAAAGCAGGGATATTGTCCGGCAAATCCCTTCTCTTCCAGAATATGAATCATTTCCTTCCGCTGTCTTTTAATTTTTTCATTCATTTCTTTTCCATAATCTCTTCTGGGATATTCATTGGAAGCTTCACAAACCTTCCGGTAAATCACCTGATAAACACCAGCCCCGTTCTTCCCTGCCAGGAATTTTTCTATCTTCTTCTCCAGCCTGGCAACAGGTTTTTTCTCATACCTGTCCAGCAGTTTTGCAAACCCTTTCTCCCCTGTCAGAAGAGCCATTTTCTTCATGGTTTCTACCCCGGTAATGGTGTCTGTATACCAATCTTCCAGGGAATTTCCAACAGGTGACCAGGCACGAAAAGGAGCGAACTCCATCAAAGGAATCAGCTCCAATTCTTTCTCTGTACAGACTTCCTCTCCTAGATATTCATACTTATCATAAATGGTTCCAATCATATAAACCAACTGGCGCCACTGTTCCATTCCCTGTACCCAGAAATGACCAATTTCATGGTACTGATAACACGCTAAATGCTCTGTAATCTCCTCAAACCACAGGGTAAAAACATTATCTTCTCCCTGCTTTACCACCAATCCCACAGAGCCATTATGTTCTGTAAGATATGCCTCTGTTTTCTCTTTGCAATGAGGCAGATAAGCTCCTGTTATCCTGCAATTTCCCAAAATCAGATAGCACTCCAGGGCATCATTCATCATATAGGGAATACAGGTTTGTTTCTCTCCATTCTGACTATTTTTCCAGCACACTTCCAGAGCCTGGCACTTGATAATTTCTGCCAGTTTTCTATAAGAATCCGGCATCTCCTTTTTCAATCCCGGAAGGTAAGGTTCCAATGCTTCAAAGTCTCTCTCTTTCATCCTGCACTCTCACTAATCATGTCTTTCTTCTGAATTTTCATAGGCTTCACAGAATCTTGCGGCAAAAGCCGGAGACTCCTGGTTTGCATACAAATGAGAAATATCCCCAAAAGAAAGCATACGGAAACTGGCAATGCCCTTCCTTCTCTCTTCTGTCACAACTGTGGTCACAGCGGTAGGCGCTGCACAACACTGGTGCCATAAAACCATAGGAGAAATGTTCAAAAGATGACTGAGAAGCACGCACTCCAATCCAAAATGACAGAAAAACACCAGAGTATCATTGTTGGCTTTCTCTGCACTGTAATACTTTCCTTCTCTTACATATCCATGTTCCTGAAGTAAGTTATCAAAGTTTTCAATCACCCAGTCATACTCCTGTTTCACACCTGCTTCCAGAAAAACCGGAGACTTCCACCACTGATCTGCATGGAAAAAATTCTCCTGATTCATCCAGTCCTGGGGCAGCCAGTCCCAGGAAATCGTTTTCTTATCTGCTCTGTCCGGACGGTTAATTCTGGGGGCAAACTCCCTGAGCCACTCCTTTTCAATGGCTGTTCTTCCCACCTTTTTCAGTGTACAGGAAGCAGTATCTTTTGCCCTTCCCAGTGGGGAAACATAGAACTCTTTCACGTCTAGTTTTTCTAATCTTTCTGCCAGATATCCGGCTTCTTTCCATCCCTTTTCTGTAAGGGAATCTATAGTATAATCCGGATCTCCATGCCTTACAATTACTAATTTCATTGTCTTCCTCCTTATCTCTCTCTCACTACAGGAAACCGGATATCCACCTGAAATCCTTCCCCGTATTCTGACCTGGCTTCACAGGTCAGATTCAGGCTCTTTGCCATTTCTCTTACCAGATACAGCCCCATTCCTGTAGTTTTCTTATTCACTTCCTGGTTATCGCCTGAAAATCCTTTTTCAAAAACAAAGGGCAAATCGGAAGGCTTTACCCCAATTCCATTATCTCTGACCGAAAGGATAATCTCTTTCTCCTTTTCTTCTGCCTCAAAGACAATTTCCTTTTCCAAAGCACTTGCAGGCAGATAGGTAATACTGTTACTTAAAATCTGGGCAAGCATAAATTCCAATCCTTTTCTGTCTATATGCACTTCTATATCTCCCAGTTTCAAATCTACCTTTATCTGCTTCTCTTCCAGAAAATATCCATAGTCTTCCACTACACTTTCCACACATTTCTGCAGGGAAATTCTCTGAAAAAGGTAATCCTTATGTTCGCAATGCAGTCTGGAATAATAGAGAATCTGTTCTGCATATTCCTGTAGTTTTCCATTTACATGACGCATTCTCTGATACACTTCCCGGCTCATTTCATCCCTGCGGTTATCCAGAATCAAAGTACACAGGGCAACCGGTGTTTTCATCTCATGAACCCAGGTTTCTATATACTCACTCTGGTCTTTTTTCTCTGTTTCCAACTGCTTTTCTCTGCTTTGACTGTCCCGCAGTTTCTTTCCCAGCTCCTGCAGCAAATAGATTTCATGGGAAGAAAGCATCTTAGCATCCAGATGTTTTTCCCATATTTCTCCTTCTTCTAAAAGACTTTCCAGATATTCTTTTTTCCTCCAGTATTTCCCATATAAACCAACAAAAAATCCTGTTAAAAGCACTGCGGTAAACAGCAGAATCAGCATTACAAGGGCTTCTGCTTTCTTATCATCAATAAGCCATACAATCCAAAAGCAGAGCAGATCCAGCCCTGCAAATAAGAAACATTTCCACTTATTTTCCCAAAATAACGCTCTCAGAATCCTGCCTTTCTCCCTCATAGTTCTTCCTTTCCAGACAATATCCCTGACCTCTGATGGTTTGAACCCGTCCTTCAAGCCCAAATCCTCTCAGGGATTTCCTGAGTCTTGTCATGTTTACCTGGAGAATATTTTCATCTACATATTCTGCTGTCCCCCATACTCCCTGGAACAATTCCTGCTTGGTCACAAGCTCTCCTTTTTTGTGAATCAACAGTTCCAAAAGTTTTCCTTCTGTCTCCGGCAATACAGCAGATTGTCCATCAACAAACAGGGTATATGTATTCTTATCCAGATAAAATCCCTCTCCATCCTCCATATGAGAAAATCTTTCGTAAAAGCCTTTAGAGCGGCGCAGCAGGTTTTGAATCCTGGCCAGCAGCCGCTCTTTATGAAAGGGTTTTGTAAGATATTCCTCCGCCCCCAGTTCCAGTCCGTGAATCTCATCTTTTAACTGTGTCCTGGATGTAAGAATCATCACAGGACACTGACTTTTTTCCTTTAACTTTTTGCAGATTTCAAAACCGGACTGCCCCGGAAGGTTCACATCAAGAAGCACCAAATCCGGATGACTCTTCAGAATTTCTTCATATGTCTTTTGAAAGGTCTGAACTTCATACACCTCATATCCAGCCTTCCTAAGAATCAGGGATAATTCTTCCCGCATAAAGCTCTCGTCTTCTACAATGGTAATCCGTATCATCCTGGCACCTCTAATCTTCTTCCCTCTTCCTTTTCATCAATTCCCGTATGGTTCTGTCACTGGCCCGCATAACAGCCATCATGTACAGATATTCTACCACACAAATCACAAGAATCACAAGAATTCCCACGAAAATAATATGGTTCTTCTGCATCTTAAAGTAAGAAGAAAGCAAACCTTCTGTAAAAGATAAAATTCCAAATACAGCGCTGACACAGGCTACCAGAACCGGCAGAAGGAAATACCAGCGAATCTGTGTTCTTCCTGATTTAGAAAGAGCCTCATAACTGCCTCCTAAAGCCACAAGAGTCTGATACCGTTTCCCTGTCTGTCTCTGATACAGCAGATACTGAGTTCCAAGGGCAGTGTTGGCTATTACCAGGAAAATCACTCCCAGGTACAAGGTTGTATAGCTCTCTGCAATAATGTAAAATAAATGCCGACCAATATTTTCTACGTAACTTTCATACGCCACTTCTGTCTGCTCTCCAAAGGCTGTCTGGTTCAGTTCCTGATTGATTTCTGAAATAGCCTGAATCAAGCCCTGCTCCCTGACTACACTTTCCTTTAGTACGCCATTCCAATAGGTGCTGACATTATTCTCTCTTTTCGATACAGCCTCCCAAAACAGGTCATCCGGCAAAACCAACGCATAGGCAAGGGTAATGGCTGAATCTGTTACAATATCATACTCTGCCAGTTCTCTGCTTAGCGTATACGGTTCTCCGTTCAAATAGACCTTCAAATCCTCCTGTAGTATCTTTTTCAGGATTTCCGCCTTACCTCCTACCGAAAATTCAGAACTTGCATAGAGCATCATTTCATTTTCTTTTAAAGAAATTTCTGATTCTCCTGCTGCCTTTAACAAGGCATTATAATCGGAAATACACAAAATATGGGGAAAGGAAAGGAATCCATTTTCCTCAAAATCATAAAGCACATTTTCTTTTCCCTCACTGTCTTTTTCTGCTTTCAAAGCACGCAGAATATTTTCATAATCCAGCTCATAAAATCCCTTTTCCGGCTCCCCGCTTACCATCAAATCCGTATCCAGATTACTGGTATGCATGGGATAAAAAGCCTGAAATTTCTCCATAACCCCACTTTCTTCCAGTGTTTTTTTCACCTTTTCCTCTTCTCCGGAAAAGGTGTAGTCCATATGATGCACCGGTTTTTCTGTCAAAGCAGAAGAGATTCCAAAGGCCATACAGCAAAAAGAAATCAGCGCCAAAAGAGAAATCACTGCCAGGGAACCATTTTTCAGAAAAACACTCTCCTGAAGCTGGCGTAATGTAAAGGATCCAAGGCCTGGTTTTCCCTTTTGTTTTTTCATCATATAATTAAAAAACGGATACAATCCCTGGAAAAACAGAAAGGTACCTGTTGTCCCACAAAGCAGAAGACCCAATAAAAGTTTCATACTCATCAGTGTAAAATCCCTTGCGGCAAGTCCGATTCCATAGGCTGCAATCAAAAGCATCACTCCTGCAACCAGACAGGAAACCGACTCTGTTTTTCTCTGCTTTTTCTCTCTTCCCACAGCGCTGTTTTTCATTAAATCCATTGGTTCTTTGTGTACGGTTCTCCCACTCAAAATCACCAAAGTCACAAGTTTTACCAATAAAAGACCACCCACAGTCCACAAAATTCCTGTCATGGAAATGGTAAATTTGTGCCCTAAAATTCCAATTCCCACTACTCTTGCCACTGCCAGACTGGTAACTTCTGAAAACAAAACTGCCATTGGTAATCCAATCATAAGAGATAAAAACGTATTTAGCAAATCCTCTGCAATCAGCATAAAAAACAACCGGCTTCGCTTCATTCCCAGCATCAGATACATTCCCAGCTCATGATTTCTCCTCTCCATCTGATATCTGGTAGTAAAAAATACCAGGAAGAAAATCACACACAGGGAGAACACATACAATGCAGGAACCAGACTCAAAAGCTTATGAACCGCATCGCTTTCCATGTCTTTGATAAACCGTATCACATCCATATTTTCCAGAGAAAGTATTACATAAAAGGCAATAATGGCAATAATCATAGAAACAAAATAAATGCTGTTTTCTTTTCTGTTTGCCCTGCTGTTTCGTTTAATCAAGCTATAAAACATTGGCGCTTCCTCCTCCCAGTTGAGCCATAACCTCTAAAATTCTCCTGTAAAAGTCGTTCTGACTCTCCTCCGGAATCTGTCGTCTCAGCTCATGAAACAGCACTCCATCCTGAATAAATAAAATTCTGGAACAAAAACTTGCAGCATTGGGGTCATGAGTCACCATCATAATGGTTGTGCCATAATTATCCCGGATTCCTCTTAGCATTTCCATCAATCGTTTGGAATTCTTGCTGTCCAGGGCTCCTGTTGGCTCATCTGCCAGAAGAATCTCCGGCTTTACAATCAAAGCTCTGGCAGCGGCCACCCTTTGTTTCTGTCCTCCTGACATCTGAGATGGAAACTTCTGCAGCACATCCTCAATTTCCAGATAATCCGCCAAATCCTTTAGTCTTTCTTCTACTTCCTTTCGATTCAGCTTATGGATTTCCGCCGGAAGGAGAATATTTTCTTCCCCTGTCATATGGTCTAAAAGTTCAAAGTCCTGAAACAAATATCCCACCTGACTTCCTCGAAACCTTGCCAGACGGCTGCCTTTCAAATTACTGATATCCTCCCGCTTCAACAAAATATGTCCCTCTGTAGGCATTACCATGGTGGCAATACAATTTAGCAAAGTTGTCTTCCCAGAACCGCTGCTCCCCATAATCCCCAGAAATTCGCCATCCAATACCTGAAAAGAAATCCCGTTTAAAGCGGTGGTAGCTCCTTCATTTTTTCCATATATCTTTTTCAATGATTTTACTTCTAATAATTTGTCCTGCATTCTTCCTGCCCCTTTCCTTTTGTTCTATCTGCCTTTATTATAAAAGAAACCAGGTGAAAATGACACTTACAGTTCTTGTAAGATTTGTCCCAGACTTGTTGCAGTTTCTGAGGCTTTATGGTACACTGAGAAAAAGCAAATTTTCTATTTTATCAAAATCTATTTTAGATATCTGATTCATTTCCAATAACAGGGAAGTTCCTTCCTTGTCTTTTCAGAAAATTCATGCTTTCCATACCCACTATAAGCAGGAGTTTTCTAAAAAGAAATCTCCTGGACAACAGAATAAAGGAGGTTTTATATGGAAATGCCCAAAACAGAACCAGAAAACCCTGCTCTGCGCCAATGGCATCCAGCCTTTTACGCCGGAGCACAGATTGAACTTCAGGAAGATGCGGACAATCTCATCTTTGAAAACGAACATCAACTGGGGACAAAACCAAAAGGCATTGATGTCTTAATCATCAAAAAACAGGTCAACCGGCCAGTAAAAAAGAATATCGGGAAACTATTCCGTAAGCACAACATTATAGAGTACAAAAGTCCTACCGATTACTTAAATATAGACGATTTTTATAAAGTCTATGGATATGCCTGCTTTTATAAATCAGATGTCAGCCGGGTAAACAGTATTCCTATTGAGGAACTGATAATTTCTTTTGTCGGCCATGGCTATCCCAGAAAGCTCATGAAACATCTGAAAAAGAAACGTGGTTTCCGTATACAAAAAATGGATGCTGGAATTTATTATATTCTTGGGGACTTTATACCAATCCAAATCATTGTAACCCGCTACCTATCTCCAGAGAAAAATCTATGGCTTTCCAGCCTCACAGACCATCTAAAAGACAAGGAAGTGGCAAGAAAACTGCTGGAGGATTTCGGAAACCATAAACAGGAAATTTTATACCGTTCTGTAATGAACATCATTATGCAGGCAAACAAAACACAGTTTCAGGAGGTGAAAGATATGTTATGTGAAGCATTAGAAGAATTAATGAAAGATGAATTAGAAGCCAACCGAAGTCGCGGGCTTTCCGAGGGACGTATGAAAGGACTTCAGGAAGGACTTGCTGAGGGACGCGCTGAAGGACTTGCCGAAGGACAACAGCAGGCAACAGACCGTCTGAATGCTCTGACTTTAAAGCTTGCAGAACTTGGTAGAACAGATGACATTATAAAAGCGGCTTCCGATACTTCCTATCAGAAAAAGCTCCTAGAAGAATTAGGCATATCCTAAAAAATCCCCACAGAAAGGCAGTTGTACCTGCACCTTTCTGTGGGATTCTTTTATTCCACACTTTTCAAGGATTCCACCATATCAATTTTCTTGAGTTTAAAATACATCACCACATTTACAAAAACAGAAAATCCAAAGGTCAAAAGCGCGCTGTATACAAAGCTGATATTTTCTATAATTCTGGTAAACATCACACTGTCAATCTCTACTGTGGTAATTACATAGCGGTGAAGCAGACTTCCAAGCAGTACTCCGGCAACAGTCCCAATCAGAGTCAGCAGAATATTCTCACGATATACATATGCGGATACCTCATTATCATAAAAGCCAAGTACTTTAATGGTAGCCAGCTCCCGCTTACGCTCTGTAATATTGATATTATTCAGATTGTAAAGCACTACAAAAGCCAGCAGACCAGCTGAAATAATCAGTACCACAATAACAATATCCAGACTTTCCAGCATCTCATCCAAACGTTCTTCCATGTTATAAGTATAAGATACATTCAAAGCCGCCCGTTTCTCCAGAATATTCTCTCCTATTGCTCCCAGCTTCTTTTCATCCAAGTCCTTCATCTTAAAATAAATATTATTCTCTTCTACAGGCTTTCCATAAATCTCTTCATAAAGTTCAGGAGAAAGATACAAATAATGTTCCATATAGTTTTCGCAAATATTGGTAATGGTAATCTCTGTAAATTCTCCATCCTGGCTTTCCACAGACAGCTTGTTGCCCTTTTTTATTCCCAACGCTTTGGCTGCCTTTTCTGTCAAAATAGCATCCTTTTCACCCAGTTCATACGTTTCGTGGGTTCTTCTGTCTCTATAAACCAGAAAATCCTTATTTTTCTCTAAATCAAGAGGCGCATAGAGATAGACTTCTTTTTTCTCATTTCCCTTTTTCACATTGGTTTTCTTTAAATACCCCTTGGAAACAGCAGAAATTTCTTTTTCCTCTTCCAGATATGTCTCAAGGTCTTTCCTGTCTTCCTCATCTGCATCTGTATTCAAAATAATCATACCATCATAAAGCTGTAGTTCCTCATACTGCAAGGTTCCAATGGAAAAAATAGAATCTCTCAGACCAAAGCCCACAATCATCAAAGCCATACAGCCTCCGATTCCAAAAACCGTCATGAAGAACCGCTTTTTATAGCGAATCAGATTCCGGATAGTTGATTTCCAGATAAAGCCAAGCCGTTTCCACAAAAATGGCAGATATTCCAGAAATACTCTTTTTCCCTGCTTTGGTGCAGGAGGGCGCATAAGAACTGCCGGCTGTGCAGCCAGCTCCTTATAGCAGGCCAGCAAGGTTGCAAGTCCGGTACACAGTGCTGCTGCCACAGTAGCCCAAATTCCATACTTCATATTATAGGGAATCACCACATCCGGTACATGAGTATACATAATCTTATAGGCTGTAATAATAATATACGGAAATATTTTTTCTCCAAAAAGTACTCCGAAAATGCTGCCTCCAATGGTTGCAGTCATAGCGTAATTCAGATACTTTCCTGCTATGCTCATTTTTCCGTATCCCAGTGCCTTCAGCGTACCGATTTCTGTCCTTTGTTCCTCCACCATGCGGGTCATAGTTGTAAGGCTGATAAGAGCTGCCACAATAAAGAACAAAATAGGAAATACTTCCCCAATGGCGCGCATACGGTCAGCATTATCTCCATATCCGGCATAATCCGTAGTGATGCTGCGGTCATTTACATACCATTTTGCATCTTCAATATCTTCTATTTTCTGTTTTGCCTCCTTGATTTCGTTTTCTCCATCCTGGATTTCCTGTTCTGCTTCCGCCTTGCCTTCCTCATATTCCTTTCTGGCATCCTCTAATTTCTTCTCATTTTCCGCAATTTCTGCTTCTCCCTTTTCAATCTCCTGCTCTCCTGCATGAATTTTGCTCCATCCACTGTCAATCTGCTGCTGCCCCTTAGCAGCCTGCTGTTTTGCCTCTGCAAGCTGAGCTTCTCCAGATGCAATCTGATTTTTTGCTTCCTGCAGTTGTGCCTTTGCCTTATCTAACTGGGGCTTCTGCTCTTCCAACTGTCCTCTGGCTGCTTCCAGCGCTTTCCGGCTCTCTTCAATTTCCGGCTTCTGGGCATCTAATTGTGCTTTTTGTTCCTTTAGCGCTGCCAGTTGAGCCTCTGCCTGAGGTTTCTGCTGTTCTAAAAATTGCTTTTCCTGTTCCTCTAAAGCCACCTTTGCCTGAGCAAGCACCTGCTCCTGCTGGGAAATCTGCGTTTTAGCAATCTCAATCTGGCTTATAAGCGCCTGCTTCTCCTCTTCTGAAAGCCCTTCCTGCTTTAGCTGTTCCTCCATTTCTGCAACCTGTCCTCTGGCTGCTTCCAGCGCTGCCACCCCTTGCTCATACTCTCCTCTGGCCGCTTCCAGCGCCTGCATGCCCTGTGCAATCCCCTGCTCTATCTGTCTGATGCCCGCCTCCAGGCTTGCGTAACCTGTATCAAACCTGGAAATTTCTGCTTCCCCGGCTTCTACTTTTGCCAGTGCCTCCTCATATTCCTGCTCTTTTTGCTGAAGCAGTGCCTCCTGAGTCTGAAGCTCCTGTTTTCCCTGGTTTAATTTTTGTTCCTCTGCCTGAATCTGTGCATATGCCCCATCTACCTGCTTCTGGCTGGAATATAATTGGTTCCTTCCTTCTTCCAGTTCCTGTTTCCCTGCTGCCAGCTCTCTCTTTCCATCTGCAAGAGCCTGTTCTCCATCCCCAATCTGCTTCCATGCATCCGAAAGCTCCTGTTCTGCCCTGGCTTTTCCATCCGCCAGTTCCTGCTCCGCCTTCTTAAGCTCCTCCCCTGCTTCTTCTCTGATGGAATCAGCCCTTAATTTTCCCTGATAATCTCCAATATCTTCAATGTTCTTTAAAACCGTTTCCACTTTTTTATCATATTCCGGCGTAAAGGCGGTAAGCTCTTTGGCTCCCTCTGCGGTTATATAGCACTCTGTATATACCTCCAAAGAAAAGTCTTCAGGCAATATGGTCAGAAATCCACTGACTTCCCCGTTTCCAATATTACTGCTGCCACGCTCAAAGGAAATATAAGAAACACTGCTCCCAAGGCCTGTAATCTCATAAGTATCTGTCTGCAGCGTATCCGTAAGCGGGTCCCTGGTTCCGCTTAACAGAGTAATAGAATCCCCGACTTTAAGTCCTGCAGAGGCCGCAAAGTCCTGATCCATCAGACACTCTCCTGACTTCTCAGGCATTCTTCCTTCCTCTGCCTTATAATCATTCATACTGTCTAAAACAGAAGATACATGAAGAATTTTCTGGTTTCCGTGGACATCCACCAACATATCTGCAGAATATCCCGGTTCTGCCTTTTCTACCCCTTCCACCTGTTCAATGGCTGTCACATCTTCCTCTGTAATGCCAAGCGTACCCATAACCTGAATATCCATAAAGTCATTTCGGTCAAAATAAGCATCTGCAGAATATCTCATATCCGGCTCTGCTGACCGGATTCCTGAGAAAAAGGCTACCCCCATAGCCACAATAAAGAAAATAGACAAAAATCTTCCCAGGCTTTTCCTTATTTCCATGTAAAAGTTTTTTCTTAATGCTCTTTTTTTCATATCCACACACCTACCATTCAATGGTCTCTACCGGAACCGGGTGTTCATTCATTTCCATGCCGGAAACTTTACCATTTTTGATATGTATCACCCTATCCGCCATAGGCGCAATGGCTGAGTTGTGCGTAATGACAATGACAGTCATTCCCTTTTTCCGGCAGGTATCCTGTAAAAGCTTTAGAATGGCTTTTCCCGTATTATAATCCAGAGCGCCTGTTGGCTCATCGCACAAAAGCAGCTTGGGATTCTTTGCTAAAGCCCTGGCTATGGACACTCTTTGCTGTTCTCCTCCCGAAAGCTGTGCCGGAAAATTATTCAGTCTCTCTCCAAGTCCCACATCTTCCAGGACTGTTTTAGCATCCAGCGGATTTTTGCAAATCTGAAGCGCCAGTTCTACATTCTCCAGCGCTGTAAGATTGGGAATCAGATTATAAAACTGAAACACAAACCCAATATCATCCCTGCGATAGCCAATAAGCTTCTTGGGACTGTATTTGGCAATATCATTCTTATCCACCAGTACACTTCCCGAAGTGGCAGTGTCCATCCCTCCCAGGATATTTAAAACCGTAGTTTTTCCGGCTCCACTTGGTCCTACAATGACTACAAATTCCCCTTTTGCAATGGAAAAGTCAATGCCATCCACAGCTCTGATTTCTACCTCTCCCATTTTATATACTTTTGTCACCTGTTCCAGCTTCACAAAATCCTCTGTATGCTTCTTCGTATTTTCCATTCCTCTGTTCCTCCAACCCGTAACTTCTTCCCTTATTTTGTTGGGACAATTCCCTGAATTCCCTGAAGCAATAATTTTCCGGTAATCTCCGCAACCTGTTTCGGCGGTTCCTGAAATTCATGTTCCATCCAATAACGGATTACTCCCAATGCACCTGCAATACAGTAATAAAACTGTGCCTGAAACTCAAAAGAATCTCTGTCTATTTCCACCGGAAAGTTTTGCAGATATTTCTCAAAAACAGACTCCAAAAGCATTTTGCCATTGGAAACCTTCCCTCTCCCCTTCATCATAAGAACGCATTTCTCCCGCTCCTGATAAAGATACTGAAATACCTCCTGCAGCAAAGTCCCCACATGCGTTAAAAGTTCCTGGTCTGTAAACTGTTCTGCCATATTCTTAACCACGATGCACATGGTTTCTTCCACTTCAGCTAAGACAGAATCCACATCTGTATAATGAAGATAAAAAGTATTTCTATGAATGTGGGCAGCCTCCGTCAATTCCCGTATGGATATTTCGTTTAATTCCTTTTCCTTTGAAAGTGCAATCAGGGCATTTAAAATATTCGCCTTGGTTTTTTCTATCCGTTTATCTGTTGTCTCTTTTTCCATTTTTCATTTCCCCACGTAAAACTATGCATCTGCACATTATCTAAAATAATTTTAATGTGCAGATGCACAAAATGTCAATAAAATAAATATAAAATTTTTATTGACATTTTGTGTCTCATTCTATATAATGAAATTTGTTGAACAGCGAAGCGTGGCTCAGTTTGGTAGAGCGCTGCGTTCGGGACGCAGAGGTCGCGTGTTCGAATCACGTCGCTTCGATTTGACTTGAAAAGTGCCGGAAAGCCTTATTTCATAGGGTTTTTCGGCATTTTCATTTTCTCACAAAATGGTATAAAATCACCTGTTTTTTTAAATGTTACATCAAACCTTATACAAAACAATTCAAATGAAAAGAAAGGAGCCATTCCATGGAACAATTACCGTCAGCCTTTTTAGCCCGTATGAAGGATATGCTGGGAGAAGAGTATTCTGCCTTTTTAGACAGCTATGATTCCCCACGCAAATTCGGTCTCAGAGTCAATACTCTGAAGCTTTCAGCTCAGGAATTTGCTGAGACTGCCCCATTTCAGCTTGCTCCCATTCCCTGGGTTCCCAATGGATTCTTTTATGGGAAAGAAGACCGTCCCTCCAGACATCCTTTTTATCCTGCCGGGCTGTATTATCTCCAGGAGTCCAGCGCCATGGCGCCTGCCAGCCGGCTTGACATCACTCCTGGCGAATATGTTCTGGATTTATGTGCTGCCCCGGGAGGAAAAGCCACTGAGCTGGCTGCCAGACTTCAGGGAAAAGGACTTCTTGTAGCCAATGAAATCAGTGCTTCCCGGGCAAAAGCCCTGCTTCGAAATCTGGAGCTTTCAGGAGTAACAAACTCTCTGGTAACTAATGAAACCCCAAAACGTCTGGCTGGGTATTTTCCTGAATTTTTCCACAAGGTTCTGGTAGATGCCCCCTGCTCTGGTGAAGGAATGTTTCGCAAAGACCCTGAGGTAGCCAAAACCTGGAATGAGGAACGCCCAGACTACTTTGGAAAGTTGCAACAGGAAATCATTCAGCACGCTATCTCCATGCTAAAACCGGGAGGACTGCTTATGTATTCCACCTGCACCTTCTCTCCTGTTGAAAATGAAGGCCTGATTTCTTATGTACTGGAACAGTTTCCTGAGATGGAGTTACTGGACATGGAGGATTACCCTGGCTTCACCCCTGGAAATCCCCAGTGGGGAAATGGGGATACGCGCCTTTTGAAAACCCGCCGCATTTTCCCCCATCATATGGATGGAGAAGGGCATTTTCTGGCGCTCCTCAGAAAAAAAGGGACACTGGAATCTGCACCTTTTGCCCCAATGCCCTGTACCTTAAAAAAAGAAGAAAGGAAACTTGTGGAAGAATTTTTTTCCTCTCTCTCTATACCTGTTGACTGGAATGGCATTGAAGCACGTAATGGCTTTGTTTACCGCCTTCCCTCTGCCTCCACAGGTTCCTTAAAAGGCTTAAAATTCCTCCGCCATGGTCTCTTTCTTGGAGAGTTAAAGAAAAACCGTTTTGAACCAAGCCAGTCACTTGCCATGGCTCTAAAGGATGTCCCACAGGCTTCAAAAATCAGTTTAAACCCTCAGGACTCCCGGCTGGCTGCCTATTTAAGGGGCGAAACTTTCTCCCTGGAAGAAGGCGAATGCACTTCTCAAAAGGGCTGGAAACTCATCTGCGCCAAAGGTTTCCCTCTTGGTTGGGGAAAAGTAGTAGGAAACACTGTAAAAAACAAATACCCCTCCGGCTGGCGTCAAAGCTACTAAATACAGAAGAGCAATTTTATCCGACAAAAAAGAGACTGTCCTATAAAGCAACAGTCTCTTTTCTCTTTTCAACTTAGGATTCCGTTTCCTCCAGCGGTTCCTCTGCTAACACCTGTTCATATTTCTCCAGGATAATGTTTTGTATTCTTTCACGGGTTGCAGAATTAATAGGGTGGGCAATATCTCTATATTCCCCGTCCGTTGCTTTGCGGCTTGGCATAGCAATAAATAAACCTTTTTCTCCCTCTATGACCTTGATATCATGAACCACAAATTCCTCATCAATAGTAATAGAGACTACTGCCTTCATTTTTCCCTCTTTTGCTACGCATCTTACTCTTACATCTGTGATATTCATACAACCTTCCCCTTTCATGCCTTTGTTGCCTTTACTGCCGCCTTATGCAGTGGTATTTTAAGCCTTTTTTACAGAACGTAACGTTCATTTTTCTCAATTACAATTTTAATGCCTTCCTCGCCGCAGAAATAAGAATTTGCCCGGATGGTATCTCTGCTTTCTACGATACAGTTTTCAATATGTGTATTATCTCCCAGATAGACATCATTTAAAATAATGGAATTCTTGATAACACAATTATTTCCAACGAAAACCTTCTTAAAGAGTACAGAATTTTCTACCTGTCCGTTAATAATACATCCGCTGGAAATCAAACTGTTTTTTACAACAGCGCCTGGATTATACTTAGCCGGAGGCAGATCATCAATCTTAGACTGCACTCCCGGATACTGGCGGAAGAAATAATCCCGGATTTCCGGCTTCAGGAAATCCATGTTCGTCTTATAATAAGATTCCACTGTAGAAATATTGCTCCAATATGTATTAATCTTATATCCGTAGATTCGTTTCAGATTTTTATAACGAATTAAGATATCCTTTACAAAATCATGGCGGCCTTCCTGACCACACTTTTCAATTAATTCAATTAACTGGCGTCTTCTGATAACGTAAATACCGGTAGAAATGGTATTGGACTGAGCCACCATAGGTTTCTCATCAAATTCCTCAATCCTGCAGTCTTCATTCATCTTCAGACATCCAAACCGGGTAACATCTTCCCCATGAACATCCGTACATACCACGGTAATATCTGCACGTTTTGCAATGTGGTACTCCAGCACCTTATTGTAATCCAGCTTGTACACACAATCACCGGAAGCAATTACTACATACGGTTCATGACTGGATTTCAGGAAATTCAGGTTCTGATACATAGCGTCCGCAGTTCCCTGATACCAGAAACTGTTATCCGGTGTAATGGTAGGTGTAAAGGTATAGAGTCCTCCCTGCTTTCTTCCGAAATCCCACCATTTAGAAGAACTTAAATGCTCATTTAAAGAACGTGCATTATATTGTGTAAATACAGCTACTTTCTGAATATGGGAGTTTGACATGTTGCTGAGTGCAAAATCAATGCTCCGGTAGCTTCCCGCTATGGGCATAGCCGCGATAGCTCTTTTCTGTGATAATTCTCTCATTTTATGGTTATTGCCGCCGGCAAGAATAATACCTATTGCTCTCATTCTGTCTCACCTTCCTTATTCAATGTTTCACCGCTTTCCAGAACCCCTCCCGGATAGTCTTCTATGCTGGTCTGCCCTACAATGGCTGTGTTCTTTCCAATGGTTACATTGGACGGGATGACGGTATTTTCGCCTACAGTTACAAGTCCGAAGGAATATACATTTGGTTTCAGTTTGTTTGGAACCTCTTCTCCCACACCCATAACAACGTTATCTCCTACCACAACGTTTTCAGCAATAATGGCTTTGTCAATGACATCATTTTCTCCGATGACAGCCTGTTTCATGACAATGGAATCCCGGACAACAGCGCCTTTCTTAATAGTAACGCCTGCTCCAATTACAGAATTATGTACCTCTCCGTAAATCTCTGTTCCCTCTCCCACAATACTCTTCTCTACCACAGCGTCTGCTGCAATATACTGAGGCGGAATAATATCACCTTTGGTATAAATCTTCCAGAACTCTTCATATAAATTAAATTCCGGAATAATATCAATCAGCTCCATATTGGCTTCCCAATAAGACCCCAGAGTTCCTACATCCTTCCAGTAGCCATTATACTCATAAGCAAAGAGTCTCTGTCCTTTTTCTTTACAATAAGGAAGAATATGCTTACCAAAATCACAACCGGACTGGTCTTTTAATGCAATCAATGCTTCCTTTAATACAGGCCAGCTAAAAATATAAATACCCATAGAAGCCAGATTGCTCTTAGGATTCTCCGGTTTTTCCTCAAATTCTGTGATTCTTCCGGTCTCATCTGTAATGGCAAGACCAAATCTGGAGGCTTCTTCCCATGGGACCGGCATACATGCCACGGTAATATCTGCTTTATTCGCTTTGTGGAAATCCAGCATAACCTCATAGTCCATCTTGTAAATATGGTCGCCTCCCAGAATTAACACATAATCCGGATTATAATTTTCCATATATGCCAGGTTCTGATAAATGGCATTTGCTGTACCAGTATACCATTCTGTATTTGTTTTCTTCTCATAAGGAGGCAAAATAGAAACTCCTCCTACGTTTCTATCCAAATCCCATGGAATACCAATTCCAATATGGGTATTCAGCCGCAAAGGCTGGTACTGTGTCAGTACACCCACTGTATCTACGCCTGAATTAATACAGTTACTAAGGGGAAAATCAATAATCCTGTATTTTCCGCCAAATGTTACCGCTGGTTTTGCAACCTTGGCAGTAAGTACGCCTAATCTGCTGCCTTGTCCACCGGCTAATAACATCGCAATCATTTCTTTCTTAATCATGCCATCACCTCTTGTATAATCTATGGTTTTTTATTATACCATAATCTTTGGAAAAAGTGAACATTTTAAACAATTTTTTTCGACATTTTACAACTTTTTGTTACATTTTACCTGTTTTTAACCATTATATTGGATTTTTATCAAGAAAGGGTTTCCATTTCCTGCAATGTTGGTTATAATTTAAGAGAGTAATTTCCTAATAATATATAGAAAGGATTCTGTCATATGTATCAGATTGATTTTCATAAACCATTACACATTCACTTCATTGGAATCGGCGGTATCAGCATGAGCGGTCTTGCTGAAATCCTCCTGGGAGAAGATTTTCCGGTTTCCGGTTCTGATGCAAAAGAATCAGACCTTACCAGACAATTAGAAGAAAAAGGAGCCAAAATCTATATTGGTCAGAGAGCATCCAACATTACAAACGATGTAGAACTGGTAGTGTACACTGCTGCCATTCATCCAGACAACCCGGAATATGCCTGTGCCAAAGAGCGCAATCTTCCCATGCTTACCAGGGCAGAGCTTCTGGGACAGATTATGAAGAATTATCAGCTTCCTATTGCTGTATCCGGTACTCACGGAAAAACCACAACAACTTCCATGATTTCTCACATTCTTCTGGAAGCAGACACAGACCCAACCATCTCCGTAGGAGGTATCCTTCCTGCAATCCACGGAAATATCCGTGTGGGACAGTCTGAGACCTTTATTACCGAAGCCTGTGAATACACCAACAGCTTTTTAAGCTTTTTCCCAAAAATCAGCATTATCCTCAATATTGATGCTGACCATCTGGATTTTTTCAAAGATTTAGAGGATATCCGAAATTCTTTCCGCCGTTTTGCCGCATTGCTGCCCGCAGACGGAACCCTCATTATTAATCAGGATATTCCAAATGTAGAAGAAATCACCCGGGGACTTGATTGTGAGATTCTGACCTATTCTCTGAAGGAAAAGGCGGATTACCATGCTGAAAATATTGAATTTGACAAATTTGCCCATGCTTCCTTTGACTGTATAAAAGGTGAGGAAAACCTTGGCCGCTTTACCTTATCTGTGCCGGGTATGCACAATGTTTCCAATGCGCTGTCAGCCATTGCCCTGGGCGTAAAAATCGGCATTGACCTGCCTGCTATTCAGAAAGGACTTCTGCACTTTTCCGGAACAGACCGCAGATTCCAATACAAAGGAAAGGTAGCCGGAGTTACGGTGATTGATGATTATGCCCACCACCCAACTGAAATCCAGGCCACCTTAAAAACTGCAAAAAATTATCCACACAAAACCACCTGGTGCGTATTCCAGCCTCACACCTACACACGTACCAAAGCCTTAATGCAGGAATTTGCCCAGGCCTTATCCCTGGCAGATAAAGTAATTCTGGCGGATATCTATGCGGCAAGAGAAACCGACACGCTTGGAATCTCTTCTGCTAATTTGCGGGATTTACTTCTGGAAAAAGGTGTGGATGCTTATTATTTCCCTACCTTTGACGAAATTGAAGCATTTTTATTAGAAAATTGTATCCACGGAGACGTGTTGATAACCATGGGGGCCGGAGATGTGTATAAAATCGGCGAAAACCTGTTAGGACTGTAAGGTTATCCACATTATCCACTAAATCATCCACATGTTCTGCCCACAGAGCATGTGGATTTTTTTCCTTTCGGAAAGTTGACATAAACCGACAGCATTTCATTTAAAAATCCTCTATTTTCCTTGTATTTTCGACAATTTATGGTTTCCAATAAAAAGTAGTCCACTTTTTTATCCACATTATCCACATTTCCCACAGCATTCCCTATTCACCTTCTGTTTTTCGCTGTCGAAAAAAAATCCAGTTCTCTTTTCAGATATTGTGTGCTATACTGAAATTGATTCAAGAGAAAGAAAATGATACATGTAAAGGATGTTTAAAATGGGACAGTTTGAAGTATATAATAGCTTTCCCGGAGAATTCACGTTCATCTCCAACCGTTTCCTGGATGGCTATATGCCTTCCGCAAATGGTGAATTTGTAAAAATTTATCTCTATCTGCTAAGGCACGCCTGTCAGGAGAAAACCCTTTTGGAGCTTTCCTCTATTGCAGACGTTTTTAATTGTACAGAAGCAGACGTACTAAGGGCATTACGGTACTGGAAAAAAACAGGGATTTTAGACGTTTCCTTTGATGGCAAAGGGATTCTTACCAGGGTTATATTTTATCCGGTTACTGCCAAAGAGGAAACCCTCTTCCAGAACAGCTTACAGGAAGCAGCCGCAGGTCTGGAACCACCAAAAGAGACAGTCTCCTCTTCACTCACGCCTGATAAAATCAGGGCACTGAAAGGAAATGATGAGGTACGCCAGCTTTTGTTTATTGCAGAGCAGTATCTTGGCAAAACCCTCACACCGACTGATATGGAAACCCTTCTGTTTCTCTATGATGAGGTTGGGCTCTCCGCAGAGCTGATGGAATATCTGATTGAATACTGTGTTTCCAAGGGAAGCACCAGCATGGCTTATATTAAAAAGGTAGGGCTTGCCTGGGCAGAGCAAAAAATTGTCACAGTGAACCAGGCAAAAGAAGAAACAAACCTTTACAACCGAAATTATTTTACTATATTAAGAGCCTTTGGTATTAAAAACAGGAATCCTCTGGAAAAGGAAATCCAGTATATGAATCTCTGGATGAACCAGTACGGATTCACCCTGGATATTATTTCAGAGGCTTGCAGCCGGACCGTACTCTCTACCGGAAAAGCCAGCTTTTCCTATGCAGACAGTATTCTGGAAAGCTGGTTCAAGAAAGGGGTTCATCACCTGTCTGACATTGATACACTGGATCAGAGCTTCCAGCAGAAAAAAGCTGCCAGAGCAGCGGATTCCAAACCCAAACCGGCACAGCCGAAAAATAAATTTAACAATTTTCACCAGCGTAATTACAATATGGCGGAATTGGAAAAACAACTTCTTGGAAAATGAAACAGGTAAGGAGGCAAACCGTGCCACTGAAGAATTTTCAATATGATGCGCTTATGCGCAATTACAATCAAAAACAGTTTTTACATAAACATGAGCAGGATGAACGCATTCAAAAGGCTGAAGCAGAGATTCCCAGACTTTCAGAAATCCGCCGGGAGATTGCCTCTCTTGGACTGCAAAAAGCCCGTTTCATGTTAGGCGCTTCTAAAGAGGGAGATTTCGATCTTACTGCTCAAATTCAGCGCCTTGCCCTGGAACGGAGCCGGCTGCTCACCCAACATGGTTATCCTGAAAATTATCTGGAACTTCACTATGATTGTCCCCTTTGCAAAGATACGGGATTTATTCTCACCGAAGAGGAGGATGGACCTGGTAAGGTGGAAAAATGTTCCTGCTTTCGTAAAGCAGCAGTGGATCTTCTGTATACTCAGTCCAACATACGGGATATACTGAATACAGAGAACTTCCAGCATTTTTCTTTTGACTTTTACTCCCCTGAATTTACAGATGCCTCCAGTGGCATGACTGCCCTGGAATCTGCCAAAAAGGCGGTAGAAAGGTCCTGGGATTTTATCCAAAACTTTGACCATGCAAAAGATAATTTATTGATATACGGAGATACAGGTGTGGGAAAAACTTATCTCACCCATTGTATTGCCAAAGAGCTCCTGGATCGTTCCTACTTTGTTCTATATTTCACCGCCTTTGATCTATTTGACCTGTTATCTAAAAACACCTTCCAAAAGGATGCAGAATCAGAAGATATGGCGTCCTTTATTTTTGAATGTGACTTGCTGATTATTGATGATTTAGGAACAGAGCTGACCAACAGTTTTATTTCATCCCAGCTATTTTGCTGTATTAATGAAAGAATTTTAAACAAAAAGGCAACTATCATTTCTACCAACCTGACTATGGAAGACTTCCTGAATACTTATTCAGAACGAACTTTTTCCAGAGTCACAAGCAATTATACTATGCTGAAACTGGTGGGAAATGACATAAGAATTCAAAAAAAACTTTTAGGAGGAAAAGAAAAATGGCATCAACATCCGCAGACACTTTAAAAACGCTCCCTGTAGGGCGACTGGGTATTATCCCGCTGAAAAGCTGCCAGGCTATGGGACAGAAAGTAAATGACTACATTGTCAGGTGGAGAAAGGAACGGGACCACGAAGAAAAAGACTCCCTGAAATTTGAAGACTATGAGCGTGATTCCTATCTCATTGACTCCAAAGCTCCCCGTTTTGGTTCCGGAGAAGCCAAAGGTATTCTCGGCGAATCTGTACGTGGAGATGACCTTTATATTATGGTAGATGTCTGCAATTATTCCATGACCTATAAGGTATGCGGACGCACAAACCATATGTCACCGGATGACCATTTCCAGGATTTAAAGAGAATCATTGCTGCAGTAGGCGGAAAAGCAAGACGTGTCAATGTGATTATGCCATTCTTATATGAAAGCCGCCAGCACAAGAGAACAGGCCGGGAATCTCTGGACTGTGCTCTTGCACTTCAGGAACTTACAGACATGGGTGTGGATAACATCATCACTTTTGACGCACATGACCCAAGAGTACAGAATGCCATCCCACTCCATGGTTTTGAAACTGTTCAGCCTGCATATCAGTTTATAAAAGGACTTTTACGGGCAGAACCGGACCTTGCCATTGACAGTGACCATCTGATGATTATCAGCCCGGATGCCGGCGGCACAGGCCGCGCCATTTACCTGGCAAACGTTCTTGGCGTGGATATGGGTATGTTCTATAAACGCCGGGACTATTCTACTATTGTAGATGGCAGAAACCCCATTGTAGCTCATGAATTCCTGGGCGCTGATGTAACCGGCAAGAATATGATTATTATTGACGATATGATTTCTTCCGGTGACAGTATGCTGGAAGTTGCCGCACTGCTGAAAAAACGCGGCGCTGCCAAGATTTTCATGTGTTCTACCTTTGGTCTGTTCACCAACGGTCTGGAACGCTTTGATAAGGCTTATGAAGAGGGCGCCTTTGACAGACTGCTTACTACAAATCTGGTTTATCAGCCAGAAGAATTATTGGCAAAACCATATTATGTAAACTGTGACATGAGCAAATATATTGCGCTGATTATTGACACACTGAACCATGACGGTTCCATCAGCACATTACTGAATCCGGTTGACAGAATCAATAAGCTGGTGCAAAAGCATAATCAGGCACAGGGAAAATAAGAAAAAGAAAGGCAGAAGGGGGGCAAACGCCCCCCCTTACATGTTCTCATAAATCTGCCAGTTTTACTTTGCATCGCTTCATATAACAGGAAATCCCATATTTCAAAATTTATTCTGTATCCTCTCATTTATTTTCTGAGTCTGCTTTTTGTAATACAGAGAAAATCCAAACCACAGGAGAAAGGACACTCCAATTTCCGCTGCAATGGCTGCAACACAGCCCTTGATACCAAAAGATACGGGAATCCATCCTACCACAAAGGATGTAGCCAAAAAGATGGCGCAGCCGATTCCCATATGAATCACGATTTTCATGATATAAGGCAGATTTGGACTTTCATAGACAATTCCGGGAATGGAAAATCCCAAGCCCACTACAACTGCACCCAGTACCATTTTTGTGTATACATAATCTGTCAGGATGTAATCCCCTCCATTTACCAGGTTCCAGACTATGCCAAACAGGGAAAAACAAACCAGGGCAGCGCTTACCCCTTTTATGGACAATTCTATAAGTTTCTTCATATAGTAAAACCTCCTTATAATCCTAAATATTTCTTTAAATCCGGAAGATATTTTCTGGAAACATAATCTTTGCATCCGTTTTTCAAAATCAACAACATGCTTCCTCCAAAAGACGCTTCCACACCTTCTATGTACTTCAAATTTATTAGTGTGGTCTTTGAAATTTTCATAAAATCAGGTTTTAACGCTTTCTCCAATTCACACAGACGTTTTTTGCTTACATAGCTTTTATTTCTACAATAGATAACGGTCTTTTCATTTTCGATTCGGATTAAGTAAATCTCATCTCCCTTTAGCACAACGGTCCGCTCATTGTGGACTGCTGTAATCACGTCACTGGTTGTTTCCAACATAGAAACTGCCCTTTCTATTTCTTCATTAAGCTGGCTTGTATACAGGACTGCATAAGGTTTCTCCAAACCTTTTACAATTTTTATTTCAACATTCATACTACAACTTTCCTTTTATGTGATTATTATTTTTTAAGTATAGAATTCCCGAAATAAGATTTCAAGATTAAATAGAAATAATCCGGGCTGTATTTTTTAACCTGTCTTGTTCATCTTCATGAGAAACAATAATAACACCTTTTCCCTCTGCTAATTTTTTGTCAATCACATCCCAAATCATATTCTTTTTCATGGTATCTAAAAACGCAAAAGGTTCATCTAATATATACCATTCCCTATTGATTGACATAAGAATAAGGATATATATCAATTTCCGTTCCCCTCCTGATAACATACCCCATTGCTTTTTCGATAGCTTTTTCACATTTTCTCCATTATGTTTTTCAAATTCTGTTACTTCTGCCATCTTCCCTTCCATTCGGTAAACAAACTTCAAGAAATCTTCACACAAAAGTCTGTCTGAAAAAAAGATACTTTGATTAATATAAAGAATACTTTCATTGCCGCTAATCATAGCTTTCTTATCTTTTCGTATACCTGATATGTAATCTAACAATAACGTTTTACCTGTTCCATTGTTACCTTTTAGATAATTCAATTCTCTTTTTATACATAAATTCACATTCTTTTCAACATAAGGCAGTCTTAAATTTTTGATATTAATATCTTTATCCATAACCTTTGCTATCTCCTTTCGTTCGAGTTAGGCTCAAAACGCCAAATACTAATTCCACCCAGAATAAAGGCTAAAATTGTAAAAATACAGTATCCAGCTAGCTTTTCCATAGTATAATTGATGACTAAATCTGACACACAATACAAAGGATTATACCTGTTTAACATGGTATCTCTGCCTACTAACAAAAACATTCCGAATATCAGAATTGTAGAAATTGTTCTAATAGAGTTTACATGAAGTCTTTTTAATAAGGTCACTCCATGTCCCAAAAAAGCAAATGGTATGCATAAAACGATTGTTCCAAAACTATATACCATTAAATGAGATATAGAAAACTGTTTTAAAATCCCCGCTACAATATCAAATATAAGGATACTTAGTACAGAGAAAATAATCTGTGTCGTTAAATTCCCAAGAAAAAATGCTATTGGCGAATAATGAATGGAAAAAATTGTCCGCAAGCACCCTGTCTCCTTTAATTCCAAAGTATAGACACCTATTCCATAAATAAAAGCGCATAAAACCATATATACCCACCAGGGTATGAAATCTTTTTCACTTTCTATATTTTGAAAATTTAATAGAAACATAATCATAGGCAATAAAATTGCCCAAATAAAAGAAATTTTATCTTTTAATAAGGATTTTATATTCAAAATTGTATAGGCTAAAATTTTAGGAACCATAGAAGTACCCCTTTCTCAATTTTATACTCCATATCCTACACCATGCCCCGTTTTTTTGTCTCATAAATTTCCGTAAGTGGTCAGAATTTCAAGGCAAAATACAAAATTTCATATCCAAAAATCCTGGTCTAAGAGTAAAATGGGTGGTTTTCTATCTTCCTCCTGATTCCACCTACTTTTCTCTGTCTTTTTATAGGTCACAAGACCAGATTTTGAACTTCCCACCTATTTTGCTCTGTTTTTCATAGGTCATCGAACTAACTTTTGTATTTCCTACTTATTTACTTCTCCCAACGCTCTAAATCCATGCATAAAATTATACATTTTTTATAATATTCTCATTGAAATTTACAGACTATTATTGTATAATAAACAAAAATGAAACAATAATTCAGTCAGGAGGTGCCATTATGAGAGAAAAACTCATCCCTATTCTTAAAGTCAGCATTGCATTTTTTGTTGTCTTGTACACGATTTTCATTTACCAGGTAACCCAGAGTATTAGTCTGGTAACTCTCTTCATTCTCCTGGCAGGTCTTGCACCTGTGCTACATATGGCCTGGACCTACCTGCAGATTAAGTTTGACGAATATCAGGATGTGCGTTACATGCATTATATGAAGAGATAAATCTTTTCTTTTTTCATATGTGTTTCTCCTTTCATAGAAAACGCTGCTTCGGAAGAATTGCTTCCGGTTGCAGCGTTTCTTGTATATATACTTTGAAAGGCATCTCTGGTATAATAAAAACAGCATTTTAGAAAGGTTGGTTTATGATATGATTGATTCTTACGGGAGAAACATTAATTATCTCCGTATTTCCGTGACAGACCGTTGTAATCTCCGCTGTCAGTATTGTATGCCTGAATCTTTGCCTTCTATTGACCATGAAGAAATCTTCCGTTTTGAAGAAATCCTGCAAATCTGTGAATCTATGGGCGCGCTTGGCATTCACAGGTTTAAAGTTACAGGAGGGGAGCCCTTTGTACGAAAAGGCTGCATGGATTTCCTGCGACAGTTAAAAGCCCTGCCTTGCACAGAACAGGTAACCATTACAACCAATGGCATTCTTCTTGGTAAATTTCTTCCTGAATTAAAAGAAATTGGCATTGATGGCATTAATATCAGCCTGGACACTTTACAGCCTGAGGTCTTTCAGCAAATCACAGGACACACCGGTCTGGAAAGTGTATTGGAAAATATCGTAAAAAGTCAGGAGATGGGCATACGAACCAAAGTCAACACAGTTCTTTTAAAGGGTATCAATGACAAGGAATTTCCGGATTTGCTCCATCTTGCCAGAGATTATGCAGTGGATGTGCGTTTTATTGAAATTATGCCTATTGGATTTGGCAAAAACTATGAAGGCTATAGCCGGGAAAAACTGTTACCCAAGATAGCAGAATTGTATCCCAATTACCAGATTACTACGAAGCAGCGTGGAAACGGTCCTGCCAACTACATAAAGATTCCTGGATTTCGTGGCTGTATCGGCTTTATTGATGCTGTTCACGGTAAATTCTGCCATCAGTGTAACCGGATTCGTCTGACTTCTGATGGCATGTTAAAGCTCTGTCTTTATTATGAAAATGGACTGAATCTGAAAAAACTTCTTAGAAATGGAGCTGCACCGGCAGAAATACGCTCTGCTATTGAAAGTGCTATACTGCAGAAACCTTCTGAACACCGCTTTTATTTATCTGCTCTGGAAGGTGAACCGGAGCACCGCAAAATGTCACAAATCGGAGGATAAAACTTATGGGAATTGTAAAAGCAATCTGTATCAGTGAAAAAAAAGGGACCCAAAAACACAGGGTAGAAGAGGCCGTTTTTGTAGAAGACTGGGGCATTGAAAAGGATGCCCATGCCGAAAAATGGCACCGCCAGGTAAGCCTTCTCTCTTATGACAAAATCGAAGATTTCAAAAAAAGAGGGGCAAAGATTACAGACGGGGCTTTTGGGGAAAATCTGGTGGTAGAAGGATTTGATTTCAGGAATCTTCCTGTTGGAACTGTTTTCCAGTGTAACGACGTAATTCTGGAAATGACCCAGATTGGAAAGCAATGTCACTCCCACTGTGAGATTTATAAAATTATGGGTGAGTGCATTATGCCAAAAGAAGGAATTTTTGCAAAGGTGATACAGGGCGGTACCATCCGAACCGGAGATGAACTGACAATCATCGGTGAGAGAAACCGTTTCCGCACTGCTGTCCTGACCCTTAGCGATAAAGGAGCTGTGGGAGAACGGGAGGACAAAAGCGGGCCTCTGATTCGTGAAATCATAGAACAAGATAATTATCTGGTGATTGACCAGCGTATCCTGCCAGATGAGCAGAAAACCATTGAAGAGACCCTCATCCATCTTTGTGACCGCTTGAAAGTGGATTTGATACTCACCACAGGAGGCACAGGATTTTCTCTTCGTGACCGCACCCCGGAAGCCACTCTTGCTGTTTCTGACCGCCTGGCTCCCGGTATTTCAGAAGCTATCCGGGCATATTCCATGCAGATTACAAACCGTGCTATGTTAAGCCGGGGCGTTTCTGTACTGCGGGGACAAACTCTGATTATTAATCTTCCTGGCAGTCCAAAAGCTGTGAAGGAAAGTCTGGATTGTATTCTTCCTGCTCTTGGCCACGGTCTGGAAATTTTAAAGGGCAGTGCCTCTGAGTGCGCCCGCCCTTAAATACAACTTATTTCTGGGAGGAAAAGTGGAAATCCCCGCTTTTTCCTCCTGTTTTTTCTACCAAATGAATATCCCGAATCACCATTTTCTTGTCTATAGCTTTACACATATCATAAATGGTGAGAAGGGCAGCGCTGACTCCATGGAGCGCTTCCATTTCTACGCCGGTTTTTCCTTCCGTTTTTACAGTACAAACAGCCTGAATAGCCTGTTCTCCCAAAAGCACCTGAAAGTCTACGGAACATTTCTGAATCATCAGAGGATGACACATGGGAATAATGGAGGAGGTCTGTTTTACTGCCATGATTCCTGCCACTCTGGCCACTCCCAGTACATCTCCTTTTTTCGCCTTTTGTTCTAAAACCGCTTGTAAAATCTCCTCTGATACCAGTATTTTTCCCTGGGCAACTGCGGTTCTGTAGGTTGGCTCTTTTCCTGACACATCTACCATCACTGCGTTTCCATTTTTGTCAAAATGATTGAATTCACCCATCTTCTCATACCTCCTGTTTCTGTAACTCTACAAGGTGAAAGGGAATCCCCATGCTCTCTAAAGCCTGTATTTCCCTTTTATGACAACTAAAAATAAGCACCTGGGAATAATGCTCATAAATCCACCTTAGTGTACTGAAAAGCCGCTTATCATCGTACATGGCAAAGGTTTCGTCCAGCACCAGGGGCAATTCTTCCTCCTGGCAGAGAATTCCCCCGCATGCAAGACGCAAAGCAAGATAAACCTGTTCTATAGTACCAAAGCTCACCTGATGCAAAGCCAGCAGTTTCCCACCCTGATTCAAATGAATATGAAAATCTTCATCCAGAATAACCTGCTGATATTTACCCTTAGTAAGACTGCAAAAAATCTGAGACAGCTTCTTCTGGAGGGTTCCTCCTGTCTTTTTCTGCATTCTGGCTGTTGCCTCCCTGATTCTCTGCTCTGCTTCTAAAAGACTTTGAATCTCCTTTCTGGCAACCAGGATTTCTCCTCGATTCTCTCTGGCTTCCTCATATTCCTCCTGAAGATTCTCCAGCTTTCTCTGACGCTCTCTCAGATTTTCCTCCAACATGCTAAGTCGTTCCTGAATCTTTACCCTGCCTGTATGGTTCTGCTGTGCTTTATCTTTTGCAGAACTCTTTGCTGTGCCGGGCAAGAACAACGGAAGCAAACATACTACTGCCAGAAAGACCGCGCATAGCAGCGCAATATACCAGGGTGTCTTACCAAAGATGGATAACAGGGAAAATACCAGAAAACCTGCTATCGCCAGAAGGAGCAGCCCCTTCCTGCCCGGTATTTCTCTTGGCATTTGACATTCTTCCCTTGCAAGGTTTGCTGCCTGATGCTGAAGCTCTTGCTGTTTTTGCTTCAGATTGAGGATTTCTTCCTGTTCATGGCTGATTTCATATGCCAGCCGCTCCTCTTCTTTTTCTTTTTTCCTGGTTGCAGATTCCTGCTGCTTTTCCTGGTATTTTCTCTTTTGTTTTAGAATTTCCACCGCTTTTTCCGGGTCAAAGCTCATATCTCCGGAACCCTGAAATTCTGCCAGATAATCCCGCAGTTCCTTATAAAGTCCCTCCTGTGTGGTGCTTTTTGCCTGTCCCACCGATACAGTATTACAATACACAACTTCCGAAATATTTCCAAGAAGCATATCCAGATCCCCGTCTTTTACAGACAACAATTCTCCGTCTGTCTCACAGAATAAGGTAGCCTCTTCTCTGTTCTTCTGGAAATTCCGTTCCAGTCGAAAACGCTTTTCCCCACAGGAAAAGGTCATAGCTCCCTCATACCATCCGGCATGTTCCCAAGGAGCATATTTATTGTAGGTATCTGTTCTGGAAGCACGTCCACGCAGACGTTTCATACCAAAAAGCATACTCTGCAAGAAGCTGTGAATGGTAGATTTTCCACTTTCATTCTCCCCGTAAATCACATTGATTCCCTGTTTTAGAATCAGCTCTTCGTTTTGAAATCTGCCGAAATTTTTAAGGTTCAACTTATTAATAATCATAGCAGTTCCTCCCCTGATTCTAACAATGCCTCTATACCAAGACGGAGAATCTTCTCCTCCTCTTCTGTAAGATGTTCAATATCAAAAGACCGAATATACTCTTCCAGTACACTGCCCTCATACTCTTCTAAAAGCTGACTAATGGAATAAGCTCTGTGAGTGTGGTCCTCCAGGCTTACAAGATTTCCCAGCCTTTTCAAGCTTTCCGGCAGAAACTCCGTATGCTTCCCACGTATTCCTTCCAGAAAAATGGTGTAAATATGATGCCTTCCATGCTCCTCCAGAATTCTTTCTATCCCATTTTCCAGAGCTACCTGGGTGGTTCTTTCTGTGACCTGCAGCTTAAATCTTTTATACTCCCGCACAGAATAAGGCACAAAGGCAATTCTTGTGCCATCTTTGCTACATTCTCCTTTGATAAATCCATGATGTCCTGTTTCGTTTTTGTCCAGAGGTTCCAGAGACCCCGGATACGCCAGATAATTTTCTTCCAGAATCTGCGGCTTATGAATGTGACCCAGAGCAATATAGTCAAAACCAGACCTGCGAAAAGTATCTGCACTCATAGGAATATGCTTTTCATCCCCTCCATGAGCCAGGAGAATGTTCCATGGCATGGGACTGTCTTTTGGCACCTTTATTTCATCATAAAGAGGACTGGAAATTTCCCGGCTGTAATAGCTAAATCCCCAGACTCTGGTTTTCAGTTCCGGGAAATCCACATAGGCAAGCTTTTCTTCTTCCAGCCAATGCACATTGGGCGCCCACGCAATTCGCCTGGAAGGTAACTCTCCTTTGATATAATCATGATTTCCTGCAATCAGAACAATCTGCACCTTTGAAATAGACGCAAAGAGAGCGTTTACTTCTTTTAATTCTCTGGTAAGGGGCTGTCTGTGGAATAAATCTCCTGCAATGAGAAACAGGCTGGCATTTTCTCTGCCAGCCTGCTGTATCACTTTCTTGAAGCTTTCCCAGATTTCCCGGCTTCTGTCCTCACTCCAGGGACAGCCTTTGTCCGGCTGCATGCCCAAATGAACATCTGCAATATGGAAAAATCTCATGGTACTCCTTTTCTCTCTTATAATTCACAATTGTTTACAGTTCTTGGGAATGGAATTACGTCACGAATATTCTGCATACCTGTCAGATACATTACGCAGCGCTCAAAGCCCAGACCAAAACCAGCATGACGGGTAGAACCGTATTTACGCAGGTCTAAATAGAAGTCATAGTCTTCTTTTTTCAATCCCAGCTCATCCATTCTTGCACAAAGCTTCTCATAAGAATCCTCTCTCTGGCTTCCTCCGATGATTTCTCCGATTCCAGGAACCAGACAGTCCATAGCTGCAACTGTCTTGTTATCCTCATTGAGCTTCATATAAAAGGCTTTGATTTCCTTTGGATAGTCTGTAACAAAAACAGGACGTTTGTATACCTGCTCAGTCAGGTATCTCTCATGCTCTGTCTGTAAATCACAGCCCCAATATACCTTGTAATCAAACTTATCGTTTGCTTTTTCCAGAATTTCAATGGCTTCTGTGTAAGTGACATGGCCAAATTCAGAGTTTAACACATGGTTTAATCTATCCAGAAGTCCTTTATCAATGAAAGAGTTAAAGAAGTTCATTTCTTCCGGCGCATGTTCCAGCACATAGCGGATGACATATTTCAGCATATTTTCTGCTAGCGCCATGTTGTCATCTAAGTCTGCAAAGGCCATTTCCGGCTCAATCATCCAGAACTCTGCTGCATGACGGGTTGTATTGGAGTTTTCTGCTCGGAAGGTTGGTCCGAAGGTATAAATGTTACGGAATGCCTGCGCGTAAGTTTCACCATTTAACTGACCGCTTACGGTAAGGTTGGTTGGCTTTCTGAAGAAATCCTGTGTGAAATCCACTTTTCCTTCTTCTGTTTTCGGAATATCATTTAAGTCCATGGTGGTTACCTGGAACATTTCACCTGCACCTTCACAGTCACTTCCTGTAATCAGCGGAGTATGAACATATACAAATCCTCTCTCCTGGAAGAACTGATGGATTGCAAAAGCAATCAGAGAACGTACACGGAACACTGCCTGGAAGGTATTGGTTCTTGGTCTTAAATGAGAAATGGTTCTCAAATATTCCATGGAATGACGCTTCTTCTGCAAAGGATAATCTGCTGCAGAATCTCCCTCAACGGAAATCTCTGTTGCCTGGATTTCAAAAGGCTGTTTTGCCTGAGGTGTTGGAACTAAAGTTCCTTTTACAATAATTGCTGCCCCCACATTTAATTTAGAAATCTCCTGAAAATTTTCCATGGTATCATGGTAAACCACCTGGAGAGTTTCAAAAAAACTTCCGTCATGAAGTACAATGAATCCGAAGGTCTTAGAATCCCGGACGCTTCTCACCCAGCCGCCTACAGTGATTTCTTTGTCCAGATACTGCTCTGTGTCTTTGTAAATCTCTTTTACTGTTGTTAACTGCATATGTCTGTCTCCTTCTCTGTATTTTATCAGCACAAATGCTGAGATTTATTGCCATTTCTGGTGCCGTGACACCGATTTCTTTCTAGTATATCTCATTGGCCTGTTCAGTGCAAGGATAAAGTGCTGATTTCACACAGGTCTTCTGCTTTACATTAAATTCTCCGGATTCAATCCCTCTAACTCCGGCACCACAAACCGTCCGTCCTTGCGCACCAGAACATCATCAAAGTACATTTCTCCACCGCCGTATTCCGGTCTTTGAATCAGCACCAAATCCCAGTGAATAGCTGAATGGTTTCCGTTTGGCGCCTCGTTTTCATAGCATCTGCCCGGAGTGATATGGATAGAGCCCTGGATTTTCTCATCAAATAAAGTGTCCTTCATAGGGTACAGCACATTTGGATTTACACCAATGGCAAACTCTCCAATATAACGGGCTCCTTCATCAATATCCAGCACTTTGTTGATTCTCTCTGTATCATTGGCTGTAGCTTTCACAATCTTTCCGTCCTTAAATTCAAAGGAAATATTTTCATAGGTAAAGCCCTGGAATGCAGATGGAGTGTTATAAGTCAAAGTTCCGTTTATGGAATCTCTTACTGGTGCTGTAAAGATTTCTCCATCTGGAATATTACATTCGCCGCTGCATGGAATCACCGGAATGTCTTTGATAGAAAACGTAAGGTCTGTGCCAGGTCCTGTGATTCTTACTTTGTCTGTGCGCTCCATATATTTCACCAATGGCTCCATAGCCTTTGCCATTTTTTCGTAATCTACTGTACACACATCAAAATAAAAGTCTTCAAAAGCTTCCTGACTGGTATTGGAAAGCTGAGCCATAGATGCGTTTGGATATCTCAAAACCACCCATTTTGTTTTTGGCACACGGATATTCCCATGAACCGGTGTGCTGTAATAGGTTTCATACAGATTCAGCTTTTCTGCAGGCACATCTGCTTTTTCAGATACATTGTCACCACCGCGGATTCCAATATAGCAGTCCATCTTAGCCATTTCTGCACCGTCAATTTCTGCCATAAGCTGTAACTGTTCCTTTGTACAGCCCAGCAACATTTCTCTGTCCATCTGCGGGTCTGTGAAATGTGGAAATGGAATTCCCCCTGCCTCATAAATTTCTTTCATTAATTGTCTTGCCAGAGGTTTGGTATCTTGTCCTACATAATTAAGATATACCTTTTCCCCTTTCTGCACTCTGCAGGAATGATGCACCAATATTTTTGCCAGTTTTTTAATTCTTTCGTCCATGTTAAAAATCTCCTTTTTGTTTTACCTTATTTTTATTCTATATCTTCCATATAACAAAGAAAGACATTCCCATTTTCTTCAAAAGTTTTCTTGCTGTCTTTTAATCCCATTGGTTCGGTTTTCTGGGTCTGCGGGTCATACAAATACGTATTATACAGGTCAAATCCCACAATCACCCTGGCCTGTCCATCCTTACTTCTGGTAATGACCGGCCTCTGATAACTGATTTCATACAAAATCTGATCCAGAGTACATCCTGTAAGATCTGCCACAGTTCCCATATTTCTTACCTCTTCCTTTAGCGTATTCGGGTCTAATGGCGCTGCTTTTACTGCTTCCGGAATATCACTCAGGGAAATATCCCCCTGATCCTTTGCATTGCCCCTCTCCCAGATATACTGCTGCTTCTGATTTAATACAACCCCCATATTTTCGTCTGCTGCCTGTACTGCTTTGGCTGCATTTTCATAAATCCCCCATAGTTTTCCCATGGCGTAAACATAATATGCTTCTTCGCCGGTTTCCTTTTGCTCCATATTCAGCACATTATCTCTGGAGCTTTCCATAAACTTTGCTTCTGTAGTCAATGGTTCCTGAACATCTGTCTTGGCAAACTGGATACCCGTAATATTAGCCTGACGCTCTGTAGTCAGCATTACTACGGAAAAAGTTTCATCCTTTTTATCCCGGACATTATTCAAAATCTGTTCGCTGCCTGCAGGTGTATAGGTATCGCCTTCTTTCTTTCCACGCTCCAACTGGATAAGATTATCCTGGAAAAGCACATTCATAATGTAATATCCGTCCCGGCTGTAGCTTTTCTTCACCTCGCCCTGGCTGTTCTGAATGCGGATTTCATACATGGCAAACTGCGTCTCGTCACCATTTCTCCTGATATCCTCTTCTTTTGCCAGGCCATAAACCATATCGTTATTAATAAAACCAAATAACCGGATTTTTGTTCCTCCATCAGCGCTGATTTCCTGCTGTTTTCCTGTTTCCAAATCCAGCAGCACAATCTTATCGGTATTATATGGATCCATTCCCTCCATCCAGGCTGCATATCTGCTGTTTTCTGATACATAGAAGCAGTCTTTTTTCATACCTTCCTGTAAAGCCTTATAGCTCTTATCTTCCATTTGGAACTGATAAAGCGTATCGGAAAGAAGAAGATACAGTTTTCCGTCTTTACTTACATATGCGAACTCTTCAATATCCTGCTTCAGAAATTCAAAGGCTTTCGTACTGGACAGGAAAAACTTTTCCTCAATAACATTCTGGTCTGCATTATAATGATACACAGCAGTTCCTACCTCGCCTTCATGGTCTCCACGGTTCATATAACCATACAAAATAAAGTCCACATCCCCGTTTTTACTCACCCTGACAATTTTCACATCATGCTGCGCATGATCGTTTCGTTCATCATTACTTCCAGTGTCCCGGAAACTGAAAATCCGAATCAATTTATTGGTTTTCACATTATAAGACCACAAATCTCCCTGCTGGACAAAAGCTACCAGATTACCACTGGTATCTGCCTTGTACTGGATATTATTGTCTGTAACACCCAGATTCAGCCTTCCCCCGGCTACAATGGTCTGATCCATGGTGAGAATCTGCTTTGCAGAACGGTGAAAATCCAACAGCCGCACCCGCGTCTGGTCATAACGCATCCTGAAAAATTCCTCTACCTGATACCGCTCAATTTCTCCTTCTCCATTCTCTGCTGTAATATAATAAGTAATGGACAAACTTCCTGTATTTTCATTAATATCCTTAATAGAAGGAATACCCGGTCTGCTGATTTCCGGCGCCAGATCTCCCCAGGATACCATGTTCAGGCCTGCGTGAATATTCAAATCATAAAAACTGTTATTTCCAGGAGAATCATCTGACTCCAGATAGGTGCTTAAATCTCCTTTTTCATCCTGACTCACTGCCTTCTGATAAAAACTGTTTACAAAATCCACGTATTTCTCTGTACTAAGCCCTGCTCTTTGAATCACTCTGGTATAATAATTCCAGCTCCCTGCATCTGTGTTTAAGGTAAACATCAAAGTATATTCCTGATTCATAAGAATAGATTTCTTCAAGGTAAACTCAGCAGTTAGGGTCCCGTCTTCCTGCTCCTGGAATTTTTTAATTTTATTATTCTCAATTACCTTGCTGCCATCTGAAGACTTGATTTCATACACCAGGCTTTCGATTTCTCTTCCGTATGGCGTAATACTGACAGCCAGAGTTTTATCCGTTCCCAGTGGTGTCAGTGTATCTCTCATGTAATCAGTCTCCATATTTCTGGCATAACCATACATACGGTTCACCTCTGTGTCCCCAAGAAGCATAGCCATACAGGGAATTTCCGGAGTCTGGAAATCAGTTCTGTTATCTGTATTCTCACTGTTCATAAGACAGCTAAATCCTGCCACTCCTCCTATAAAAATCAGGAAGAGTACAATTATTCTGCGTATTATCTTCCTCATCTGCAACCTTCCTTATCTGTTTCAAAAAGTAATTTCTCAAGAGACGGCTGCACATGAAAAGCCTGTACACACTCTTTCCATGCTTTCTGCTGCTGCAAATCCTGCTTTCTCTGCGGATTCTTCACAGCACGTATGAGCAGATTCTTCGGTGTATGTTCCATATCAATAAATTCCAGAATCTGCGTGTCATAACCGGCTGTGGTAAGCATTTGCGCCCGCAGTCCGTCTGTGAGAAGAGCCGCAAAACGCTCTTTCAAAATACCATATTCCAGGACAGGCGCTAACATTTCATTCTCTACCTGTCTGTTTAACTCATGCTGGCAGCATGGCACGGACAAAATGACAGAAGCATTCCACTTCACTGCCTTTGCCAGGGCATAATCTGTGGCAGTGTCACAGGCATGCAGAGTTACCACCATATCCACCTGGTCTGTGCCCTCATAAGAAGCAATATCTCCCTGTAAAAATTCCAGCTTATCATACCCGTATTTTTCTGCCAGATGACTGCAATGTTCAATAACATCCTCTTTCAGATCCAGCCCTGTCACCCGGATATCATAATGGTTCAGCACCTTTAAATAGTAATACATGGCAAAGGTCAGGTAAGATTTCCCACAGCCAAAGTCAATAATGCGTATCTCTCTGTCTTTAGGAAGCTTTGGCAGGATATCCCGCATAAATTCCAGGAAACGGTTAAGCTGCTTAAATTTATCGTATCTGGAATGCTTTACCTTGCCATCCTGGCTCATAACCCCCAGGTCAACCAGCCACGGAACAGGAACCCCTTCCTGTAAAAGATATTGCTTGCTGCGGTTATGGGAAAGCATAGGGATAAAATCTTCCCTGTTCTTTCCCTGGGCATTCTGCACTTTTGTTTTTATGCTCATTCTGCCTTTTTTGCTCACCAGAACTGTTCCCCGTACTTTTACACTCTCCAACTGGAGCTGACGGAAATTTTCCTCCATTTCTGTACAAAGACAGGAAATCAGTTCTTCTTTTCCATAATTTTTGTGAATCTCTTTGGTTCCCTCTGTGCGGGTCACCTGATACCACAGTTGTCCTTTCAACAGTACAGGACGTACCTGCAATTTCGATGCCCCTTCTTTTTTTCTGGCATTACTAATGAGAATCCTCTGAAAACCTTCTTCTATATTTTTTTCTAAAAATTCCTTTAATTCGGTCATATTTCTCCCTTGTATTCTATATTTCCCCTTGATTTACAGGCAACGCCCGCAGTTCAGTTCTATTGTAAAAGTTTTACTCAAAAACCGCAAGCCCTAAAAAAATCTTCTGCACCGATTTCTCCTGCATCTCCTGCAATGCATTTCCTGGCAAAATAAGGTACTTACCAGTTCTCCTAAAAAATCCCAATCCATAGAATCTCTTCTTCTCTCAGACGTCTGCATTTGTCTGTTCGCCTCTATTTTTTCGCAGATTCCCCGGCACACCCGTTCAATCTCCTGTTTATCCGGATATTCATCATAAATAAAACTGCCTTCATAGTCCAGACGGTCACAGGCATCTTCCACATAAGACTGCACCATAGCAGCCTTGTGGGGATAATAGGAATGCATCAGAATTTTATCCTCTGTTATCGGCGCTTCCTGGGTATAGAGCCGGCCTTTTCCTGCTGTCTGATAAAAAAAATCTTCTTTTCTATATGTCATATATCACGATTTCCTTTCTGTCCTAAATTTACACTAATACTCATATCTCTTAACAATATATGCTTCTATGAAGAAATGGTTCACTGATAGCAACAGTACAATGGCACCATAGCAAAAGAGCATATCACATGAACCTCTTAATGGTTTGTGATATGCTCCTGAACTTTATAGAATTATTTATCTGTACTTTCTTCCTTTAATTTTTGCACAGTTTCCAAAGGAAGTCCGATACGTTCTGCAATTACCTCTACTGTCAAAATATCAAGAAGATTTTTGGCATTTTCTAATTTTGCTTTTTCTGCGCCAATACCTTCCCCTTCTTCAACTCCGTTTTGAAACAATTTCTGCCCTAATCTGGTCATTTTCATCATCTCCTCAATTTCTTCCATTTCTACAGATTCCAAAAACTTATCTGCCATCGCATAAATCACCGCCTCTAATTTACTTTTCTCTTCTGTTTTTAAACACGCAGATTCCGAAACAATATGATACGCAGACTTAATGCGTTCTTTCAGTACTGACTCCCCACCCATTAGTGGAGTCAATACCAGACGCAGCAATTCTTCTCTGGTAATTTTCTCCCCGGTTTTGAGCTTTTCCTGCAGTTCCTGAAGCAGAATATCTGCATTGTCATTCTGCATAATAATAGGAACCACCCTATAGGTATTTACACCTTCTGAAAATTCTGTTACCGGATTCTTAATCTTACCGGAATACAGCACATAAGTAGTGTTTCAATCCCGGTACACCTTCATTAGAACTCTGAAACTCAAAGTGTTTCCAGCTTCCGTCTTCCATAACCAGATTCATATCCTGATATCCTTTTCGGATTTCAATATAAACAGACTCTGTCGGCGCGATAGATTTCACCTTTCCATGAATTCCCCAGTAAGGAAGCAAATCTTCCGCAAAATATTGCATAACCACCTTCATTGCCGCATCTTCATGTTGAGCTGCCTGTTTCTTTGTCTTTTGTACGCACTTTTTTCTCTCATTTCCCATCCGTTTTCCTTTCCGCAGGATTTTAAGAGAATGCTTTCCTTATACTATACCAAAAACCTATAACACAGACAATGTATTCCTGCTTATTTTATTACTCTGCTTTTATTTCTAAGGATTCTTTGACGAACTGTCTTCTGAAAATTATATTTTAGATATTGAAGTCTCACATTTATGTGAAACAAGAATAGATATTTTGTCTCTGATACAACTTTGAACCGGAATGATTTTCTCTATGTACATTCTCTATGTACATTCTCTGTGTAAATTCAGTTTAATCTGCTTTTTCAGTTCTGTCAACAAAATTTCTATAAAATATTTTAACACAAAAAAGCAGCCTCTACTCCGCATATATACCTTGAGCAGGACTGCTTTCTCTGTATTACAAATAAGTATCTATTTTTTCTTTTAGTTCTCTTCTGCCGCTGTCTGCAATTTCTGGATAAGTTCCTGAATCTCCTCTGTACTCATACCCATAAAACTTCTCATGGAACGCAGAGGCGCATTTTCCATCATTTTCAAAGACATTTCCGGCGTAATAGCTTCGGATGCTGCATTTCCTTCTTCTGCTTCCTGAGAACCGCCCATGTGCTCCATAAGGCTGGAGGACATATCTTCTATAATCGGTTTTGTCTTTGAATTTTCCAGCAATTCACTAATTGTAGTGTTCATGGTTACATATATCGGCAGTTCTGTGGTAGAAACTACATTCACAGTTTTGGCAAGACGTATATCCCGTGAAGAGGCTGCTGCCAAGATTTCATACTTCCCTGTTGCTGCATACCAATCCTGAATCTGTATGTTGTACCACGCAAAACTTCTCTTATCCAACTGCATCTGTACAGTTTTCTCTTCTCCTGGCTGCAATTCCACTTTTACGAAATTTTTCAGTTCCTTCACCGGGCGGCTTGCTGCTCCTGTTTTATCTGCCACATAAAGCTGAACAATTTCCTTTCCTGCCATGTTTCCTGTATTTTTCACCTTTAAAGATACGGTTAAAGTATCTGTATCTTTGATTTCTTCTGCTGAAAGCTGCAAATCACTGTATTCAAAGGTGGTATAACTCAGACCATATCCAAATGGGTAGCGTACTGGCATTTCCTTTGTATCATAATAGCGATATCCCACAAATACACCTTCCCGATATTCTACGGTTCTTCCGTCTCCTGGGAAGAAGAGATAAGAAGGATTATCTGATAACTGGTATGGAATAGTTTCTGCCAGCTTTCCGCATGGATTTGCTTTTCCAAACAGCAGGTCTACCTCTGCCTGTCCCACTGCTTCTCCGCAGAGATATGCCTCCAAAATTCCCTTTACCTCATCTGCCCAAGGCATTTCCACTGGAGAACCATTATGAAGTACCACAACAACATTTTTCTGAACCTGGGCAATCCGGGAAATCAAAATATTCTGGCAATCCGGCATTCTCATATGGCTTCTGTCATAGCCTTCGGATTCAAAAGCATCTGGCAGTCCGGCAAAAATCACTGCCACATCCGCCTCTTTCGCTGTCTGCACAGCTTCTGCAAGCAGAGCTTCGTCAATCTTATCCTCTTTCACATCATACCCCTGTGCATAAGTCACTTCCGCAACCTCTTTCACTGCATCCAATGCACTGGTAATTTTGAACGAATTAATATGAGAGCTTCCACCACCCTGGAATCTTGGTTTCTCTGCAAACTTACCAATAAAGGCAATCTTCTGTCCTTGTGCTTTCAAAGGCAGAATTCCTTCATTTTTCAGAAGCACCATAGATTCTGCTGCGATTTTTCCTGCCAGCTTATGATCTTCTTCTCTGTCAAATTTTCCCTCTTGGCGGTTGTCTGCAAATTTAAATACAATATTTAAAATCCGTTCCACAGCAGTATCCAGAATCTGCTCATCCATTGTACCATTTTTTACTGCTTCCACAATCTCTCTGTCTGTGTTTCCATTGCCTCCCGGCATTTCCAGTTCCAGTCCGGCTTTTAGGCCTTTCACTCTGTCATTCACAGCGCCCCAGTCTGACATGACATAACCTTCATAGCCCCATTCATCCCGCAGAATTTCTGTCAGCAGTCTATGATTTTCAGAAGCAAATTCTCCGTTGATTTTATTGTAGGAACACATAACCGTATCTGGTTTTGCTTCTTTAATAGCAGTTTCAAAGGCTCCAAGATAAATTTCCCTGAAAGTTCGTTCATCAATTTCTGAAGAACAGGACATTCTTCGGTATTCCTGATTGTTAGCTGCAAAATGTTTAATGGAAGTTCCCACATTCTTAGACTGTACGCCTTTAATATGGGCTGCAGCCATCTGGGATGCCAGGTAAGGGTCTTCTGAAAAATATTCAAAGTTCCTTCCACACAGAGGGGAACGTTTAATGTTCACCGCCGGTCCCAAAATCACAGAAACATCCTCTGCCTGACACTCATCTCCCAGAGTCTCACCCATTTTCTCTAAAAGCTCCCTGTCAAAAGAGCAGGCCGTCGCGCAGGCTGTTGGGAAACAAACTGCCTTGATACTTTCATTTAACCCTAAATGGTCCGCTTCCGCAGCCTGTTTTCTCAGTCCGTGAGGTCCATCACTTACCATAACCTCTGGAATTCCCAGTCGCTCCACGCCTTTTAAATGCCAGAAATCCTTGCCGGAACACATACCGGCTTTCTCTTCCAGAGTCATTTGTTTTACCAGTTCTTTTACGTTTCGGTTCATAATCGTTTACTCCTTTATCATCATATTTTATTTTCCCTGAACATGCAAAACCACAATTTCGCTGTTACTCCCAATCCTCATGGGCATCTGAAAATATCCTGCTCCGGAAGACACCACACTCTGCGTCTTCTCCTCCTTAAAACATCCATAAAAGCCCTGTTTTCCATAAGCCAGCTTTGTAAAAACATCTGCCGGAAAAAACTGTCCTTTATGCGTATGTCCACATACAATCAAAGCAGCCTCCTGCTCCACTGCTTCTTTAATTCCTGTTGGATTGTGATCAAGAATAATTGCCGGCTTATTTCGATTTTGTTTCTGAAGCAATGTATATAATGGTTTTCTGTCTGGATTTGTGGTGCTGTCATCTCTTCCAACCAACACAAAATCCTCTGTTTCGATGCACCCATCCAACAAAAATTCTATTCCGGCCTCTTTGTAAAACTTTCTCATTTCTCCGGTTGTTGCTTTAGGATCATGATTTCCCAGCACTGCATAAACCTGTCCTTTTGGCAGCAATTTTTGAAGTTCTGACGCAATTTCCTCTTTCTTACAATAGTCAAAAGCATCCACATCAAATAAATCACCTGCTATCAGAACCATATCTGCCTGAATCTCATTTACCATTTCTATAATTTTTCGTAACTGTTTGATATCCACAAAAGTCCCTACATGAATATCACTTAAAAGTACGATTTTCTTCTCTTTCTGGAAATGCTCCAGAGGAATGTCATATTCCCTGATATACAATTTTTTTGCATGGCAAAACCCATACCCGGTTATGAGAATTGAACCAACAACAGGAATCATATAACAAGAATCCTTGTTAATCTGAAACAGCACATCTACAAAATCATATACCCACAAAAGCATCACCAGATACAGTAAAAAGCACACAAAAACACTGCACACTTCATACAGATTTCTGGTTTTTTTCTTCTCTTTTTTGCTCTTAATATACACAAGCATATATCCCATAAGCACCAGCAAAGCAGTCAGAATCCACCACTTGCTATTACAGGAAAACAGGCTATCCAAAAGTCTTCCCATACGTTCAGACACATAAAAAGCAGAAAGCATGGAAAACAAAGCAAACAAGGCTGCAAATCCTTTTCCCCGTACAAACTTTCCAAAAAATTTCATTTGTATATGCACTTCCTTTATATCAGTATTAATTTTCGGATATATTGTCAGTATAGCACTTCTAAAATCTCCCAACAATAGAAAAATCTAACCCAAAGGTAGAAAAAACTGCTGCAGAGAGTAATATCCATTGATATTTGCTCTCTACAACAGTTTTCATTGTCTCACTTTATTCATTACCGAACATACCTGTTATGCATACATTAAGCGCCCTTTCGGTTCAGGAATTTTCCTTCCAAGTTGTGTTGCTGTTTCAATCCATTCATCTATTATTTTCTCTACATTTTCCAACGCTTCTGCAGCAGTTGCTCCATCTGCCATACACCCTGGCAATTCTGGCACATCTACAATCCATCTTCCGTCTTCTTCAGACCAGAAAATAATTCTTTCATATTTAGCCATCTTTATACCTCCATTTTATATCGCAAAATTATATTCCTAACCTGCTTTACCTGATATGTCTTTGCCCTATTCCCGTCTGGCTGAATATTAATTATTTCTTCTATCCCTTCTTTATAATATATAAAATGATCGCCTTTTATTCTACATTGAAAACCTAATACTTCCAATAATTTTTGTAATTCTGAAAACTTTATATTTTTGTCTCTTACACCACTCATAATCGCAAAATATATTTTTTCAACTGTCGGCATCATTACGCCCCTTCCTCTTAATATCAAAATTACAATCTTCTTTCCAAAATTGCTGCCACACTCAAAAAACATTTGATAATTTGCAGGTTTTTCTTCATATTTTCACGCCCTTTTTCTTTATCATAACATTCTTAAAGCGCTTTAACAACATTTTTTTGTTATGCCGATATTGGCATTTTAAAGCTGTATCTCCCCTTCTTTTCTCACAGTTTCTCCATCTATGAAGTGAAAATTCACTTTAATTCGAATGAAAAAAGTGAATTTTCACCTGTCCGCAATGTTTTTTCACAATGCTCCCTTACAAAATTCGCCATTTCATCAATACAGTCTTCACTCTGAGGATACACACCGATATTATCAATATATGCGTGTCCAAATCCTTTATACAGCACCATTTTTATCTCTACTCCTGCTTTATGCAGTTTCACTCCGTAACCCAGGGTTTCCATTTTCAGAAAATCATGCTCACCTACGGTCAGGAATGTAGGCGGGGTTCCTTCCGGATTTTTTGTATAGGGATTCAGATAATTGTTTTTCACATCCTTTGTTCCCAGAACAGATTCCAGACCTCCGCTCATACCGGCGAACATGCCAAGCATTTTTTTCAGACCTCTTTTCTGCTTTGGCGCCATTTCATACTGTTCTAATTCCGGCTTATAATATTCGTCCTGCACCTGAGCCATATTCAGAGTTGGATAGAGCAAAAGCTGGCCTTTTATCAGATGTTTTCCATCTTCCATATCACGGGTGGTGCAATACTGTGCCAGATTTCCTCCTGCGCTGTCCCCGGATACAAAAATCCGGTATGCGCCTTCGCCAAACAATTCCTTATTTTCTCCAATCCACTGAAGAACGCGATAGCAATCTTTATGACCTGTAGGATAAGGATTTTCCGGTGCCAGGCGGTAATCTACAGACACAGCCACAAGCCCTGTTTTTGCTACAAACATCTTCACTGCTTCTTCTACTACATCTGGAGAACCGCCGAAGAAACCGCCACCGTGTATGTAATAGAACACAGCTTTTGTATCCACTTCTCCAGAAGATTTTTTATAAATGCGGACAGGAATCTGATATTCGTCCTCTGCCTTTACCAGACGATTTTCTATGGTGATTTTCTCTTCTACGCAGGGAACACTTTTTACTCCATTAAACATCTTCCGAAGATTGGCAATGCCTTTTTCTGAAGTGTCCATTTTCATGAGAAAAGAAGGCATCCATGCCATAATTTTCAGATTTTTCTTAGAATCCTCATACAGTCTTGGATCCATGGCTCCTTTTTCATCAGAATCCGGCAGATTTTTTACCAGAAGAGGCACGCCCTGGTATTCTTCCATTTTCTGTCTGTTTTTCAACGCATACAGCAGACTTTCCTCATACTTCTTTCCCATTTAAATCCTCCCGCGTATAACGCCTGGTTCTCTCATCTTTAATAACACCCTGATAATTCAATCCAAACCCAAAATCATAAACATGGCCCTCTGAATCTTTATAGCAGGCCATGTCAAAGGCAACATCTTCCTGCTGTTTTTCTACGGTTTCCATATTTTCCGGCATCTGAATTGGCAACAATCCCTCCGGTGTAAAGGCGCCTGTCAGAACATCTATGACAGCCTGGGGTGTTACCCCGTATTCTACCAGGATTGCATCAGAATATGGCTCAATCTCACTCATAACCATAGGATTTTTTACACTGATAACTGTTATTACCGGCTTCTCTCCCATTCGTTTTTTCGTTTCTATCACAGCATCTAAATCTGCTTCATTGGCTGCGGTATTCCATTTCCCCTGATAACTGCGGTTTTGGCTTTCTTCTAACGGGTCACCTCCCGCAATACTCTCTTTGCGTGCGTGTACCGCTTCATAAGGACGATACTGCAAGGTAATGGGCACATAGCCATTTCCGCCATTTTCTCTGTCACTTGGACTGTATCCAACAGAAATAGGAGATTCTGCGTAGCAGACTGCCACATCAGCTTCTTCCGGTGTTTCTACAACGGTGAAGCACTCTGCCAGCAATTTCTTTCCAGCGGGAGTAATGTTTTGCTCTGGTGTCGGGTGGCTCATAAAGTCCAGATAAGAACGGATAAAGCGGTTTGGTACATAAACTTTCAGCTCTTTTCCCTGAGTAAGAGGAAGTGTCTGATTTTTATTTTTCAGCATGGTAATAGAGCGTAGCTGAGAGCGGTATCCTTTTTCCATGAATTCCGGACAGCCAACCACTTTCTCAGAAACTTCCAAATCCAGATACGGATTTTCAAATAAGCCTGTACGAAAAATATTCAGAAGCAAACGGTATGCAGAACGGCGGAATCTGGCAGTGGCAGCCTCTTTGCCATAGGTCTTACAAAGCATCTCATAAGCCTCCAGCACAGGCGCCGCATCATTATTGCCACCGAACTGGTCTACACCTGCTTCCAGCGCCTTATAGTGGCGCTCTGCCTCTGTAAGATGTTCCACACCCCAGCATTTTCCGGCAAAAGTTTCTTCTGTTTCTCCAATGTCATGGGTAATGCCCCAGTCTGTGCAGACAACGCCTTCATATCCCAATTCTTCCCGCAAAAGGTCTTGAATCAGATATTTGCTGTAAGAGTTTCCTACATTTTCTCCGTTTTTCCGGTCTGTGTTATAGGAAATCGTATAATAAGGCATCACTGCGCTGGCTTTTCCTGTTTTTCCGTTCAGGGCAAAGGCTCCTTTTGTAAATGGTTTTAAATGCTCCTGGAAATTCTCTCTCGGATACACTGCATATTTTCCATATCCATAGTGGGCGTCACGTCCGGCTTCTCCGCTGCCGCCTCCCGGAAAATGCTTCACCATGGTATTTACACTGTCTTTTCCCCAGCCATCCTGGCTGTCTCTGGTGGTCTGGAAACCATCACAATATGCTTTTGTCATATCAATAGTCATCTGAGTGTGTTCTCCAAAAGTATCACACAACCGCATCCAGCGTGGCTCTGTGGCTAAATCAATCTGAGGAGAAAGGGCTGTGGTGATTCCCAGCGCCCTGTATTCTGCGGAACCCATTTCACCAAATTCCTTCACTGCCTCCGGGTCAAAAGAAGCAGAAAGACCAATCCCATTCGCCCATTTGGAAATAGGTTCTCCGGTAACACCCATATACTCTGCCATAGAACCGGCTCCATGGCGTGGGTCAGAGCTGTTATTTGCAGGAATTCCAAAACCGGACTGCTCTGCCAGGGCCTGAAGTTTATTATTCCAGCGAACTGCTGCTTCTGTGCTTTCCAGTCCCATAATCAAGACATGGCGTACCTTATCTTTTACAATAAATTCCTTTTGCTGGTCTGTTAATTCCCATGGCTTTACGCCGCTTTCTTCATAGGATTTCCCGTCATAGGTTCCTCCAAAGGCTGCTGCCAAAGGTCCCTTTGCCGGAATCAACTGGTGCGCGCTGTAAAGCATCAGTCCTGCAATATCTTCAATTTCCAGTCGTTCTGCCAAATCTCTGGCACGCTCTTCACTGGTCAGACGCCAATCTTCATAAGGCGCCAGCTCTCCGCTTCTTAAAAAATCTTTAAAAGCATAACCGTCCACCTCCAGAATGGGCACCTCACTGTCTGCTCCGATTCCAAGGCAGACACCGTTTCCATTATCCAGAATCACATATCCGTCTTTCTCAATTTTTTTCCATTTTCTATCCATTGATGTCTAAACCTCCTGTTTTTTTCTGAAAATTAAAGTCCGCAGCACTTCAAAAATGGTAAGGGAAAGTAAAATTCCCACGGTAACGTCGCTGGCAAAATGTGCGCCCATAAATACCCGGCTGATTCCAACCACTGCACACCAGATATAAACAAAAATATGCAAGGCTTTTTCTTTGTCTTTTAATGCCGGGATAATCGGCGGCAAAAGAGTCAGTAAAATGACGCCTGCTGAATTCATGGAATGTCCGGATGGAAAAGATGCATATACATTATCAAATCCTCCTCTTGGAACAATCTGATACCACCTGGTAAATTCTGCAATGGGGTCTGTCATTTCTCGGAAACGCATTCTTCCCCAGGTTGCCTTTAAAGAATTCATTATAATCAGCACAAGAATAAAATACAAAAGCGCAACTGCCGCAAACCGCAGTGCCTGGCTTTTGCAGGCTTTCGGAACCTGCATTGCCAGCCAGATTGCTGCTGCTACCATAAGAATTCCAATGACAGGAATCCAGCTTTTTGAAATCTCTCCCAGATTGTCTGAAAGATAATTCCAGGTCATAAACCCTCCCATATAGGAAAGAAAGAAGAGAAGAAAACCTGCGCCTAAAGCGCTTAAAAGGCTCACTGTTATATTCTTTTTTGACCGAAACCGGATTAACAAAGCGCAGGCCGTAATGGACAGAATCGTAAAGGGAATTTCGCCAATAACTTCTAAGACTCTGGCCCATCCTGGTTTCGTTGCAACAGCCATAGAAATCTGCAAATCTGTAAATGTAAAAATCAGCAAGCACAAAAGTCCCACAGAAAATACTATTCTTCGTTCTTTTTTTGCCATGAAAATTCCCCTTTGCTTTAGTGCTGTACATTTGTTTCCGCCATCATTGCCATAAGATTAAACGGAGGCAGAATGCTGTCCACTTTTTCCAGAAGGCAATCATCAAAATTGTTTCGTACTTCACATTCTTTGTCAAAAATCATGGTCGGTTCCTGCTCTTTTGTCACAGAACTCCATTCCGGTAAATCCTGCTGTACTGGCACGCCGGTTTTTGCAAAATTCATAAATGCGCCGAACATCTGAGCTTCCAGTTTTTCTGTCACTCCTGGAATCGCACATACTTCTACCAGTTCAGTATTGTTGAAGAAAAACGGAATATCGGAACAATGCCATGCAATTTTATTCATCATCGGGAACTCTAGGTTAAACTGATACAGATAAGTGCCTGCTTTTTCTCCTGACGCATGAAGGGCTGCCAGTTTCTTGGAAGGCTGACGCATTGCCCGGTCAATATTCAGAAGATCTGTGAAGTCTTTTCCCGGATAGGTTTTTGCAAAAATCTCTTCCATTTCTTCTGTATGCTCACCATAAACTTTTCTTACAATCTCACGGCGTTCCTTATCTGTAAGCGCCTTTTTGTCAAACATCTGCGGTGCAAAAGCAAATTCTCCGTAAACAGAGCCAATCATCATGGGGATGTCATAAGCATGTTCTCTCAGTCCTGACTGCAGAGGATTTCCTTTGTACCAGTCATTTACCTGCGGGCCGTTACCCACATAAGCGCCTGTTGCTGCTACCTGAGGCATAACTTTCATATATGCCTGAACAAGCTGCGGATACGGAATGTTCTCTAAAGTTTCAACCTCTGCTACAGTCAGCCCCAGTTCTTTCAGCATAGCGGTAACAATGGCTTCTCCTGTTCCTGTACATGCCGGAAGAAGTCCTTCGTCTGCAACACCGCTCATAATCAGACCTTTATGGAATAATCCGTCTGCTGCAGGAATCTGCATCAAATCTGCAACCTTCATACCTCCTCCGGACTGTCCGAAAATGGTTACATTCTCTGGATCTCCGCCAAAGAGCGCAATGTTGTCATGTACCCACTGCAAAGCTGCCACCATGTCTGCGTGTCCGGCATTTCCGGAATTATAATATTTCTCTCCAAACGGGGACAAATCCAGATATCCTAAAATATTCAGTCTGTGGTTAATGGAAACCACTACCACATCGCCCTTTACACACATATTGCGTCCGTCATATGCCACCTGTTCAATAGAAGAACCGGCAAAATATCCGCCTCCATGGAGCCATACAACAACTGGTTTTTTCGCATCTTTATCCAATTCTTTTGTCCAAATGTTCAGGTTCTGGCAGTGTTCATCCATTGGCCAGTATCGGTGAGGAACCATAAGCTCTGCGCTTGGGGTATCCTGCATCATCAATGGACATACAAAACCATAAGAACTTGCGTCCCGGACCCCTTCCCACTGGGAAGGAACCGGCATCTGAAACCTGTCTGCATAAGCATAAGGAACGCCTTTAAACACATAGCTGCCATTATAAAAATATCCTTTTAATTTTCCGGAAGTTGTTTCTAATACCGGAACCTCATCATACTGAAATGTTTTTAACATAATTCTTCCACTCCTTTTTCTCTCTTTATCTGCCTTATTGTCTTACTATTTACCTACATTTTCGCGTTTTTCCAGGTCTTCCATTACCTGCGGATAAATCTTATCCAATTTATAGAAATAATACAGAATCGGAAGAGCAATCATAAATGGAATCGGTGCATACAGATATAAGCCTGTAATAGCTGACATAGCGCTTTCTGTCTGTACAGCTGCTGTTCCAACATATCCTGCTGCTCCCAGGATTCCCATAGATACTGCCATACCTACACCGGCGCCGATTTTGGCACCAAAGGTTGTGCTGGAATACAGCATACCTTCCACTCTCTTTCCGGTTTTCCACTGACCATATTCGATAGTATCTGCAACCATGGCAAATAAAGTTCCTGTAAGAGCTGCAGAACCAACACCTTTTACTACGTTACGTTTTCCGTATTTCTGGCTTAAAGGCGCTACAAATGGCATACAAACCAGTGTAGGAATCAATGCAATAGAGGTCAGGAAACCTGCCAGGTTTTCATTTCCCAAAACATATTTTGCGTAGTATGTACCAACACTCATACCAATTCCCATACTCAATGCTGTAAATACCCAAACACCTACGATTAACAGCCAGTAGTTATTTTTCATAATCAGTTTAAAGGATTCACCAAAGGAAATTTTTTCTTCCTGTTCTGAGCTGATAGTAACACGCTCTTCTGTTTTTGCATAGCAGATGAAGAACAGGGCTGCTGCCAGAATACCGTACATAACAGAAACAATGATCCAGCTCTTCTGCTCAGTAGAACCGCCAACTGCATTAATCAGTGGTAATGTAAATGCGTTAATAATCAAGTAGCCTACCTGTGCCATAAACATACGGAAAATGTTAATAACAGTTCTCTGGTTCTGGTCTCTGGTCATAAGAGAGGTCAGAGCACCATACGGAATGTTAATCATGGTATACAGGAAGGTAGTTACCAGGTTGTAAGTAATGATAACAAAAATATATTTTCCTGTATCACCAATGTTTGGAACCAGGAATACTAATACAGTTGCCAGTGCAATAGGAATTGCCAGCCAGTAAAGCCAGCATCTTGCCTTTCCTCGTTTGGATTTTACCTGGTCCATAACGAATCCCATGAGCATATCACTTACACCATCAAACACACGTGAGAAAAGCATAATCGTACCGATAATTCCTGCATTTAATCCCAATGCGTCTGTGTAGAAAAATGTAACAAAGGTGGATGTGAGGACCAAAATCAGATTACTTGCCAAATCCCCTCCGCCGTATGCAATTTTTTCACCGACTGTAATCTTCTCTGCATAGCGGCTTTCTTTTACTTGTGTACTTTTGTTCATTTATAAGCACCTCCACGTTTTCTTTTGTATAAATTATACAAATCCAAAGGTGCTTTCTCAATCGTATTTCTTTTTCATTTTGCCCCTGTTTCTTGCCATTCTTTTTTTGTCAAAGTTTCTGCATTCTCCAGGCAGGACATGATTTCTATATAAAAAAGACATGATTTCACAATGCTTACCGTGTGCATATGCGAATCAGCCATACATCATGAGGCGAAAGGTTCGATTTAATGGTTAATTCCCCATCTATACATTTCACCTGTTCTGTGTGATATTCCGGATATGCCATACGCCGCAGCAATTCCCGTTCCTCTTCTTTTAATGGGCTGGGCACTCCCATACGCACCCAGGCATCATAACTGCTGCCTCCCTGTTTTGTAATCCCATAACGACAAATGGTATAATCTTTCTCCGGAAGGTTCTGAAGGCGGATATAAAAGGCTTTGGGATTTCTGTGGACAAATACCTCCTCCCTGTTTGTCTTGCTGATATTAACCATATGTCGGTAACGGTAAAGCAGGTTATAATGGCAGTAATGGTACAAAAATATCTGAATCTCCCCCCGCTTTTCAGACACCAGATATCCCTCTCCCTGTGCCAGCAGTGTATCTCCCATACCTGACAAAAGTTCCATTGCCAGACAGACACTTTTGGGGATATCATTCTGGGTAAATAATCCAAAACCGCCATGAAACGTCTCTGAAGAAGGCGGTACTTCTTCCAAACGATCATTCACAGCAAAATATCCCATGGCATTTAAATGTTGATTGTTTTCCAAAATATTCTTAAACAGATAGGCAGATTTATAGCAGGTATCATTGCACAAATCCCTCTGCCAGATATTATTACTCCACTCCTCCAAAATCAAAGGCGTATTCTCCATTCCGTCCTTGCACAGAATGTTTCTGATTCTTTCGGCTGTATGCGCTACAAAGTCCTCATCCCTGCTTACAGAAAAAGAAAAACTTTCATTGTTTCCAATAAGTTTCATACCTTCTTCCGGCTCATTTACAGCGGCATAGGAGCGAAAAGAAATAATGTCCGGTATACAGTCATGTTCTCTGCACATAGAGAAAAACCATGGCCAGCAAATTTCAAAAGAAACACTTCCCGGTCCTGTCAGTCGTGCATTGGGAACTATCTCTCTGATTATATTTGCAGAAGCTGTGTAAGTACTGATATAACTTTCTCTGTCCATCATTCCCAGGTCAATAAAGTCCGGAGAAATCCATGGTGAAAAAATCCATCGGGAAACCTGTGTTCTCCCATATCGCTTCACCAGATGTTCCATAAAAAGCCGAATCAGATTTTTCCATTTTTCCAAATCAGAAGGAACTGAAATTACTTCCCCCCTCATAGAAAAAAAATCTTTATTTTCTGCCATAATCCCCGGCATTGCACCAAGTTCCAATGCCGGTTTAGCACCAAGAGCAAGAATCAGGTCAATCCCCTCATCTATACAAGCATAATTTAAAATTGTTTTACCATTCATATCAAAACGCAGCAAACACATATCATCATCTAAAACCCCTTTGATTCTGATATATTCAAATCCAATCTTCTTCTGAAGATAGCGAAGTTCCTTCTGAATATTCCCGTCTGACAGACTTTTTGCATATCCAACATTCAACAGCCTTTTCCAGTGACTGGACAGGCGGCCTTTCTTTCTGGATACATCTAATGTTACTTCCTGTACTTTTTCCACTTCCTCTTCCTGTGAAGAAGTATTTTGTGTATACACAGTCAAAGTCTGAAAGGTTTCCTCTCCCTCTGACCATTCAACCATGTTTCCAAAATTTATTTCTTCCTGCTTTTCCATCCTGCGGTATTCACCTGGAGTCATTCCACGATACCGTTTAAATTCCTGAATCATTGCATTTACATTAGCAAATCCACATTCTTCTGCAATGTCTGTAAGATTTCCCTGACCTTTTAAGAGCTGTACCGCCAAAGTCAGACGAAGTAAATCCAGATATGCAGTAAAAGAAACTCCAAAGCATCTGGAAAAACAACGTGAAATATAGGTTTTACTCAAATATGTATGCTTCGCCAGTTCATCCAAAGTTAAATGCTCCTTGTAATGTTCATGAATATAATGAGTCAGCGTCTTCATAGTGGCCTGTATTCCACTATTTTCCAGCAGTTGACTTTTATCCAAAAAATAATGCTCCAAATCCCCAAGGATGGCTGCCACGCTGCCTTTTAAATATACATTTTCTGCTTCCTTCTTATAAAATTCTAAGAAAGCTTTTGCCAAATCTCTGCGCAGCACATTATAAGCTTGCTGCTTTTCTTCTACATGCAAAAAAGACCTGCAGTTAATCCGGTAACGTAACAATTCTGGAGCCACATTCTGTACAAATTCCGGAGAAATCATAAAAGATAAAGCGGTTCCATTATAATCTAATTCAAATTCCTGCACTTCAAAAGCATTTACTACCAAAATATCTTTTTCTTTTAAAGTATAAACCGTCTTTAAATCTGAAAAATAGATCCTTCCCTTTCCCTGTAACAAAAAAATAATTTCTATCTCCGGATGCCAGATTTTTCTCTCACTATCATTTTTAAGCAACTGAAACCAGAAAGAATCAAAATATATGTCTTCCATCTGTTCCATACACCCCTTTCTTTTTTATAATGAAAATCGCTGCACCCAGTCAGTTTAAAAGGATACAACGATTGTTTGTTAATCTATCTCCAACTGTTCCTCTGTCACCTTCGCATACGGCAGATACAAATATTTCTGATTCTCAAAGTCCATATCTTCCATCCCGCTTCCTGTTACCAGGGCTTCCACCAGCTTTGCCATGGCTTTGGCCTGACCTTCCTTATCATTATAAACAGTACCAGAAAGGCGGGAATCCCGCACTGCTTCCAGCCCCACCTTGGTTCCATCAATCCCAAAGAACAGAGGCAGCGTAGATTCTGTATAGTTTAATTTCTCATAAGCATCCATAGCGCCAAGGGCCATCTCATCATTGTTCGCCAGAACCAGTTCTATTTTGGTCTGATACTGGCTAATCATCTGGGACATCCGGTTTTCCGCCTGTGCCCTGTTCCAGTTAGCCAGACCATAGCTTAATTTCTCAAGTTCAATTCCTTCGGCTTTCAGAGATTCCACCGCGTTTTCTGTGCGGATAATGGTATCCTGATGCCCTGGTTCTCCTTCCAGCACTACATATTGAATCTTCCCATCTTTATTTCTGTCTACCTGTGGATTGGCTTTGATGGCTTCTGCCGCCATCTCCCCCTGCATGGTTCCTGATTCCTCTGCTTTTGCCCCTACATAATATAATTGCTCCCACTGAGCCATGTCCTCTGCCACTGGCTCCCTGTTAAAGAAAATAATCGGAACCTGTTTTTCCCTTGCCAGGTCAATAATTTCCGAAGGGTCTGTGCGATCCACCAGATTAACACAAAGTACATTACACCCTCCATCTATCAGCTCTTTCACCTGATCGTCCTGTGTTCTCTGAGAGCCACCTGCCCCTTGAATGGTCACACTGATTTTCTTTTCTTCTGACTCCAAATCCTGGATTTCTTTTTTAAAGCAATCCAAAAGCTCATTGAGAAAAATATCACTTTGGTCATAATAGGTGACGCCCACATAAACGTTCTGGGAATTATCGGAATCTGCCTGTCCACAGCCATTAACTCCCAAAATGCACATGCAGCAAAGCATTCCTGCTGCAATCTTTTTTCTTCCCTTCATACCCTACCTCTGCTTTCTACTGACTCATGGTAAAAAGGAGTTCCTGGTTTTCCTTGGAAAACAATGTGTCCTGACGGAGAATGGTATAGGAAATTTCCTTCTCCTGCAACTGATATAAGGACCCCTTCACTTTTTTTGACATTTCAGTTAGACTCTGGTATCCCATGTTAAACTCATCCGGCACCACCAGACACACCACTACACCTGTATCCAGATAATAAACTGCCTCTGTGGATTTTCCAATTCCGTAAATCAGGGCGCCGTGGAGGTTATTGGACGCAGCGGCTTCTCCCGCCTGTACCAGGCTGTTATTATCCAGAGCAATAACAAAATCCACCTTGGGTCGCTGCTGCAAATCTTTGGAACTCTGCCACAAAACCTCTGCCCCGCTTCCCTGAAGGGCATCTGTAAAGCCCAGGACACGTTCTGTGGTTGCCTGAGACCCCATATTTTCTGCAGTAAAAGCATAGGTTTTGCCTGCAATATTTCCATTATAATCTTTTAAAAGCTCCTCTCCCAGAGCCATTCCCATGGCATAGTGGTCAGGCTGTGTAATGGGGATCGATTCCTCCTTGTCTCCTGAAATCCCCTGTTCGATAAGCATCACCGGAACTTTTTTTTCTACTTTTTTCAGCATTTTTCTTGATTTTTCCCCTGGAACCGGCTGCACCAGAATCCCATCTGCACCCTTGTCAATTTCCTGCTCAATCAGGTTTTTCTGCTCTTCTACAGTAAGCCGGTCTCCTGTTCCTGCTACAAACAGTTCTACGCCCTGATCTTCGGCTGCCATTTTCAGCCCATATTGAAATGCAGTCCATTGATTGTCATCTGAATTTTGTATGATTACAGAAATCCGTTCCAAATCTTCCCCGTTTTTCTCGCGTATCATTAAAGAAGCCATGCCAATCACCAGAATGCCTAAAATAATTTCAATCAGGAGAAACACTCTTTTATTATTTTTCATTGCTCTCCCCCTGTACTTCTCTTTTTTCCATCTCTTCTTTGCTGAACAGATAACCTTTCTCCAGAATCTTGCGGTTTTCCTCTGTATACAAAATAGCCGGTATCTGAATGGATACTTTAGTTCCCTCATCTGGTTCACTCTCAATCACCAGACCGTATTCCTTTCCAAATAAAATCTGGAGGCGGTTATGAATATTAATCAGCCCCACGCCTGATCCATGTTTTGGAACCCTGTTATTATCCGTAAGAAGCAGTTCAACCTCTTCCTCAGACATTCCGATTCCATTATCCTCTACTGAAAGCACCAGCAGCTCCCCTTCTTTTCTCACACAGACCCGGATTTCTCCGCAATCATCCATAGGATCTACGCCATAGTTAATGGCATTTTCCAGAATAGGCTGCAAGGTCAGCTTCACAGCGCAGTATTTTTCCAGTTCCGGCTCTACATCAAAAGTGACTGAAAATGCATCCTTATAACGTACCCGCTGAATATTCATATAGCTCTGGGCATGCTGAAGTTCATCTTTTACGCTGATAATGGTATGTCCCTTAGACAAACTAATGCGGAAAAGCTTTGCCAACTGGGAAATCATAAACGCGGCTTCATCATTTCTCTCACCTTCAATCATCCAGGTAATGGAATCCAGTGCATTGTATAAAAAGTGGGGATTAATCTGACTTTGCAGTGCATCCAGCTCACTTTTTCTCCTTTCGTTCTGCTCACATACAATCTCCTGCATGAGTTTCTCACTTTTCTCATAAGAGCTTTGAATGGAATATCCCAGATGCCGGATTTCCCAGGAACCTCCAATATAAATCTCCGGTTTTTTCCCCGCCTCATATTCCATAACAGAATGATTTAATTTGCGTATAGGTCTGGAAATCCGCTCTGCAACCACACGGTTAATAATTGTAAGCATCATTGCCATCAAAAGCGTTACCATGGCAATAAAATACCGGATGTTCAGCATCTCATGAGTAAAAATAGAATATGGAATCACACCTACCAGCTTCCAGCCTGTATAACTAATGGTGTTTACAATAACTTTTCTCTGGGTTCCCTCAAAGGTTTCATCATATACACCATCTTTATAAGAAGCTGCTTTTATACTGTTTTCTCTGGAAATCCCGTCACTAATCTGAATCTGTCTTGGATGATAAATAATATCTCCGTCACTGTTGCACAGATAATAGTATTGTCCGTTTCCAACTTCATTAATCTGGTTCATCATCCTGGATATACTGGAAAAGTCCATATCAACCAGCAGCACCCCCATTTGAGAGTCTCTGTTTTCCGTAAGTTCTACCACGCGGCTGGAGGAAATTACCCAGTAGTACCGAAAGGTACTGTCCTCGAAAAGATTCTGAATATGAGGTGTAGAAAAATGAATATTTTCCATCTCTTCCATAGCGCTTTGATACCATTCCTGTCTGGTCACATCCGGATCTTCCTTCTGGGTAGCCACCGGCTCCGCTGCCATGAGGCTGCCATCACTGTTATAAATAGCAATGGTACGGAGTTTATCCCGGTTTGCCTCATACAGCAGATTCATGCCCTTTTGAATTTCTTCTCTGGCATCATGAAAGTCATTTTCTTTTACTACATTGTAATAAACTGCGTCGGAAATCTGCCGCATATTTACCAGATAGTCCTCCATAGTCTCCCCTGTCTGTTCCATCAATTTCCTGGAGCTCTCAATGGTTTCCTGTCTTGACAAGGTTGAAAACCGCATATACATAATAATTCCCATAAGGAGCATGGTAACCAGGGAAATACCAGAAACCACCAGCATTAACGTAGTCTGAATTTCTCCTGGTTTCAATTTTTTTAAATATTGGAATAGTTTTCTCTTCACTGCTTTGCATACTCCGTTCTATATTTCGATGGTGATACTCCAAAGCGCCGCTTAAAAACATAGCTAAAATAATTGGCGTCCGTATATCCTACCTGACGGGCTATGATATAACTCTTTTCCTTTGTTTCAATCAGCATGCGTGAAGCCTTTTCCATACGATAATCCGTAAGATACCCGATAAAAGAGGTTCCCTCTTCTTTTTTAAAAATAGTAGAAAAGTAAGAATTTGAAACTCCCACTTCCTGACATACACTGTCCAGAGAAAGATCTTCATCTTTATAATGATTTTTTACATACTCCTTTGCCTGTACAATAAAAGAATTGGTAGACTGATATCTGGCATGAATAATTCGCTCCTGAAACACAAGGCTTATCTGTTTCAGCCATTTTCCAAGCATTTCCGGTTCCATTTCCATAAGTTTTCCGTAAAGACTTCCAATATCTCCACAAAGTTCTTCCACCACAATGTCCTGATTTGTCCCGAAACGATACAAAGCGCTAACCAGCTCCATCACTGCCACATGGTGCTGCTGCATGGACCTTTCCGGAGATGAAAGTTTTCTCAAATATGCATCTGCCGCCTCCAAAATATCCTCTCTGGAACTTAAACGAATCATTTTAAACAAATTAGACAGCTCTGTGTCATTGGAAAAATCCTGTCTGGTGATTTCTCTCGGAGCAATTTCCTGCATGTTAATGGCCCTGGAGGCTCCATATAACACCCGGTAGGAAACTGCCTCCCTGGCTCCACTATAGGATTCTGATAATTCGCTGATTTTCTCACACACCGGTCCAATGCCAATGGTGACTACAGCTCCAATAATACGTCCGGCATATTTGCAGAACCGGTCACATTCATCTGTAAGCTCTGAAACTTCCTTGCGGTCTGAAAGCTGTGCCAAAAGTACTGTGTTTCCAAGATAAGAAAAACTTTTGGCCTGCCATTTTTCCTCCAGCCGCTCCTCTGCCTGTTTCTGCACAGAAGTAATAAGAAGCTGCGGACTCATCCCTTCCTCATTTTGAGAAGAAGAGGTGTGAATCACCAGACAGCAATAATACGGTCCTGTAAAAGAAATCTGGTAGTCTGACAAATATTGGGGGATTTCCTCCTCATTAAGCCGCCCTTCAATCAGTGTGGAGTAAAAATTCACCTGAAGAAGAGGCAGTGATTCCATATAATATTTCTGCAAAATCTCAGCATTTCGTTTTTCGCTGATTTCCTGATCCAGCTTGGTCTTCAATTTTTCAAAAATCTCTGTTAATTCCACTGCATTTAAAGGCTTTAAAATATATTCCTCCACCTCCAGATGAATGGCTTCTCTTGCATATTCAAATTCATCAAATCCGGTAAAAAACAAAATCTTAATGTCAGGATAACCGGCTTTTATCCTTTTCGCCAGTTCCATGCCATCCATATAGGGCATCTTAATATCTGTAATTACCACGTCCGGCTGGTATTCCTCCACCATCTCAAGGGCTTTTACCCCGTTATTCGCATGTCCGATTACAGAAAATCCGATTTCTTCCCAGGAAATCTTCTTCATAATAATCTGAACTACTTCTTCCTCATCATCTACCAAAAGTAATGTATACCGCTCCATGATTCCTCTCCATCTCATCTCTTCATTTGTCTAATCTGATTATAACAAGTGGAGTAACAAAAGTAAATGAACACATAAAAAGAGCTGTCGCACCAAGACGCAACAGCTCTTTTTTATTTAAAAGTTTAATTATTTCTTCTGAACGTATTTCAGACAGTCAAGTGTTACTGCTACCAGGATAATGATACCTGAGAATACGAACTGCAGGTTTGTATCAATACCAAGGATAGTAAGAGAATAGGTCAGTGCTGTGAAGATGAATACACCTACTACAACGCCTGAAATCTTACCAATACCACCGGTGAAGGATACACCACCTACTACGCAGGCAGCAATGGCATCCATTTCCCATCCCTGTCCATAAGCTGCGGAACCGGAACCTACCATACGGATACATTCCAGCCAGGAGCCAAATCCGTAAAGGATACCAGCCATTACGAAAGCGCCTACTGTTACAGCAAATACTGAGATACCAGATACTGCTGCTGCTTCCGGGTTTCCACCTACTGCATACAGGTTTTTACCAAAGGTTGTTTTATTCCAGATAAACCATACAATCGCAATCGCTGCTACTGCCCAGAGAATAATGGTCGGGAAACCATTTACTTTAGGAATAATCATATTTGGAATCGTTGGCTCAATGGCACCAAAGGATACACCCTTTGTTGCATAAGTAACCAGACCAAAGATTACCAGCATGTTTGCCATAGTAGAAATAAATGGATGCATTTTAAACTTCGCGGTAAAGAAGCCTGCAATGGTAGTAAAGAATGTACACAGTACAATACAAACAACCAGCGCCAGAATAACTCTTCCAACTACAGACATACCTGTAAAGTCAAAGATATGTCCGAACACACCACCAGTATTAATACCCTGATGCATAATAATGGTTGCTACTGTCATACCCATACCAACCATACGTCCAATAGAAAGGTCGGTACCGGCAAGGAGAATCAGCGCTGCAACACCAAGAGCAAGGAACATTCTAGGTGACGCCTGCTGTAAAATATTCAATACATTGTTGTAAGTAAGCAGCGGTGTATTTTTTACGATTGGAGTAATAATACACAGCGCTATAAAGATAATGATAATCGCAATATACAATCCGTTCTGCAGTAAGAAAGCTCTGCGGTTAAATGTATATTTGTAGTTTTCCCATTTCTGAGCTCTTGACTCCAGGAAAGTAAATTTAGATAACCGAAGCAGGTCAATCAGATGGAATTTGTGATTGTATGCTGCATGTCTGCGGTCTTTAATCTGCTGCAGATCTTTTTCTAATTCAATCTTAGCATTGGAAAGTCTGTTTTTGTAAACATATTTCTCATCTTTAATTTCCTGATGGTCTGTGAGTTTAGAAAGAATTTCCTGGTGTTCTTTTTCCAGGTCTTTTAATCTCTTCTGGTATCTTTCTTTTGCAGCCACCTTTTCTACCTGGCAGCTTGCCAGTACTGGCTGATAGTAATCTTTGTCAAAATGTTCTTTCAGATAGCTTTCTGCATCTGCAATTAATTTTGAAATTTTATCTTTATTCTTTGCTTCAACTGCTTTTGCTTTTTCTAATTCTGCTTTGCATTTTGCAATTTCTGCTTCTTTCTCTTCCTTAGAAATACTGCGGTCTCTTTTAAGTCCGTCAATTCTGTTCTGAAGAGCAACTACTTTTTCTGTTCCGTCTGCTCTTAAGCCATCGATTTCTTTCTGAATCTTGCCCACATGATCATCTATAGGCTGACGCAGCTTTTCTTCCTGTTCTGCAGTCAGAATCTTGCTATTTTCATTTGCCATATCTCTTACACTCCCTCATTATAGGTATTTTGCACTGAGTCTTAACAGTTCTTCCTGATTGGTTTCTTTGGTATTTACAATACCAGAAAGACGTCCGTTGGACATAACACCGATACGGTTGGTGATACCTAAAATCTCCGGCATTTCAGAAGAAACAACAATAATGGTCTTTCCTTCTTTTGCCATTTTAATAATCAGTTCATAGATTTCATATTTTGCACCAACGTCAATACCTCTGGTAGGTTCATCCATCATAAATACTTTTGGATTTCTTTCCAGCCATTTACCAAAAATAACTTTCTGCTGATTTCCACCGGAAAGGCTGGTAATCATATCATCCGGTCCCATACATTTTGTATGCATGACTTTGATTTCATTGTTTGTAGCTTTTATCATCTTGGAATCAGAAAGCGCAATACCGGACTTATACTGATTTAAGTTCGCAATGGTGGTGTTAAAGGTAAGGTCACTCTTTAAAAAGAGACCATTTGCCTTTCGTTCCTCTGTAATCATGGCAAAACCATGTTCCATAGCTTCCTTGGCACTGTTAAAGTTCATAAGATGGTTATTAAAGTAAACACGTCCCGCTGCTCTGGTTCTTACACCGAAGATGGTCTCCAGAAGCTCTGTACGTCCTGCACCAACCAGACCATACAGTCCAAAAATCTCTCCTTCTCTTACATCAAAGGAAATATCACTTAAATGAGGCTCAAATTTTGTGGAAAGATTCTGAACAGACAAAATCACATCCTTTGGCGTATTATCCACTGGCGGGAATCTGTTTTCCAAAGAACGTCCAACCATAGCTGCAATAAGTTCGTTCATGTTAGTATCTTTTGAACTCTTGGTCATAACCAGGTTACCGTCACGAAGTACGGAAATCTCATCACAAATTTCAAAAATCTCATCCATTTTATGAGAAATGTAAATCAGGGAAATGCCCTGGTCTTTCAACATTCTCATCATTTCAAACAGCTTCTCTACCTCCTGAATATTCAGAGAAGAGGTTGGCTCATCCAAAACAATTACTTTTGAATTATAAGAAATTGCCTTTGCAATTTCACACATCTGGCGCTGGGAAACAGACATGTTTCTCATAGGCTGGGTCAGGTTTACTGTCATGCCTAACTTACGGAAAAGCTCAGAGGCTTCTCTCTTCATTCTGCCCTCATCAATAACCCCCATAGAATTACGCGGGTATCGTCCCAAAAACAGGTTATCAATTACATTTCTCTCCAGACACTGATTCAGCTCCTGGTGTACCATTGCAATACCATTCTCAAGAGCATCCTTGGGTCCGGAAAAACTTACCTCTTTTCCATCAAGGAAAATTTTTCCGTCATCCTTTTGATAAGTACCAAAAAGACATTTCATCATCGTTGACTTACCGGCGCCATTTTCACCCATCAGACCCATAACAGTTCCCTTTTTCACATCCAGGTTGATGTGATCCAGAACACGGTTTCGTCCAAAGGATTTACTCATATCGCGTATCGATAAGACGATATCCTCTTTCTTATCTGCCATATTTTTTACTCCTGTATCTTACTATTTTGAATATCCTTAATCGGTTGTAGGGAGAATTTCTTCTCCCTACAGAACCTCTTTCATGTGATTTGAAATAGACTTACTGATTCAATAAAGCAGTGTAAGAAGCTGCATTATCTGTTTTAACCATGTTGATTGCAAATGCATCATACTGACCTGGATTTCCAAGACGGTTTGTAATGTTGGACTCTGTCTGTCCATCACCACCGATATATTCAACATCCAGATTCAGAAGGTCATCATAGTTCTGAAGCAGTGGCTGATATGTAGAGCTTAAGAAGTTATCAGAAGCATTGTAAATGTTAAGCCATACTTTCTTTTTCGGAGATTTACTTTCATCTAACTGATTGGATACTGCTTCAAATGTCTTAGTAGAATCTGTGAAATCTTTATAGTTATCTGCTGTTACTGCTACGTTTAATGCATAGTAAGAACGTTCTTCTTCACTATATCTGTATTCATTTTCACTCAAAACGTTTCCAGCTTCATCTGCTGTACCAATACCTGTATCAATATCAACACCATCTAATGCATTACGCAGTACACGAAGTGTCAGATAAGCCTGAACGTCTGCATGCTGGCTGATAGTTCCGCCGTAACCTTCTGCAATAGCTGCTACAGCGTCGCTGTTAGCATCGTATCCGAATGTAGGAACTTTGTTATCTTTTGACCATGCATTGAACATAGACATTCCCATACCATCGTTGTTAGAAACAACAACATCAATGTCTTTTCCAAAAGAAGAAGACCATGTACCGATTGCGTTACCTGCTGTAGCAGCATCCCATGTAGCACCTGCAGAGTTCTTCATTTCCTGGGAACCTAACTCACGAACTGTAAATTTCTTTCCGCCTGCTTCTAATGTACCATCCTGAACTGCAGAAGCTTTTCCATCTACGTTTGTTCCAACTGGTTCACTGTTGATATTGCCGTCTTTCTCTACACCTGTTCCAAGAGCTTTACGAACACCTCTTGTACGTGCAATAGAGTCATTATGTCCGATATCACCAATTGCAAGAACATATCCAATTACACCGTCGCCGTTACGGTCAATAGTATCTGCGTTTTTCTCAATATATTCTTTAACCATCTGACCCTGAAGTTCAGCACCCTGGTTAGCATCGAATCCTACATAATAAGTATCTTTGTTGAAGTTTAAAGCATTCATGTCCAATTCTCCTGTGGAGCTGTTGGATGGCTGACGGTTAAACCATACTAATGGTTTGTCCTTATTTGCTACAGAAGAAGTATCACCCTTTGATGCAGATTCTTCTTTTTTGGTTCCTTCATCTTTTGTTTCTGTTTTTCCAGAATCTCCAGAACCACCACATGCTGTAGCTGAAAATGCTAACAGAGCTGCCATTGTCCATACCACGAATTTTTTCTTCATAATAATCCTCCTTCGGCGCACCTTTTCTAGGTGCCTCTTGTTTATAATGGCAGTATACACAATTATTCCAGGAAAAAATATAGAATATTTTTTTCTATTCATTCAAATTTTTAAGGTTTTTTTCGGTTATATCCAATAAAACTATAGATTTTTTTGTCGAATTCTGCGCACTCTGTACAAAAGAAAAATCCGAACAGAGCCAAAATCAGCTCCATTCGGATTTTTCTTGTATAATTTGTACTAAAAAAATTAAATTTCTTTCCCTTCTTTTACAGCCGGTGCTATAGAAAGTTCCGGTGTATGGTAAGGAATCAATGTTGCCTGGAACGCATGGTATAAATCAGATTTTCCCGGCCATACGGTTCCAATCACTTCATTTTTCTCATTCATCTGGTGGAACCAGGAACCATGTACATGATCCAGAACCTTCTCATCCAGATATTCCATAAATTCTGCATAGTTTTCTGCATATGCTTCTTTTTTTGTCACATGATACAGTACAGCAGAGGTGTTAATAGCTTCTGCCAGAGTCCAGTGCATTCTGTCATGAACCACTGGTTTTCCTTCCCAGTCTGTGGTGTATACAATACCAGGCGCTCCATCTGCATTCCATGCATCTTCTACTGCGCGGTTAAACAGATTTTCAGCCGCCTCGATATATTTTTTTGCACCTTCCTGGTCATTTTTATAAGTAGATAATGCCCACTGGGTAATGAGTCTTGACCACTCAATACCATGTCCTGGTGTTGCGCCGTATGGTTTGAATTGGTCTGCAGGCTGTTCTTTGTTGCATTCTAAGTCTGCTACCCATTCTTTTGTGAAATGTTCCGGAATTCTCCAGTTATTCTCAGCAGCCCATCCAAGAACATGATCAATGATTCTTCCTGCGCGGATGCGGTATTTTTCATCTTTGGTAACATCTGCTGCTGCCAGAAATGCTTCTACGGTATGCATGTTGGCATTTAATCCTCTGTAATCATCCAGTACCGTAAACTCTGTATTCCAGGTATCGCAGGAAAGTCCTTCTTCTTCATTCCAGAAACGCAGGTCATAGAGATTTAAGGCATCTTCTAACAATTCTTTTGCCCCTTCTACACCAGCCAGCACACCAGAAGAAGCAGCTAAAATCACAAATGCATGAGCATAGCACTGTTTATTTGGAAGAATTTCTCCCTCTGCAGTCAGTCCGGCATACCAGCCGCCATTTTTGTCATCATGAAGCTCTTCTCTTAATCCGCGAATTGCCGCTGCTGCCAGTTCCCCACTTCCTTCATGTCCTAAAAAAGTACCAATACTGTACACATGAGCCATACGGGAAGTAATCCATGTTTCACGGTTTCTGTCTTTCCATGGAGTTCCGTCATCTCCCAGATAATAAGAGCTTCCCTTTGGTGATGGAAAACCATGTCCAAAGCTTAACAGATTCTCTGTAATTCCCTTTAAAAATTCTCTGTTTTCCTCTGTGTCGATTCTATATTTTCTGTTTCTTTCACCCATTATATTCTTCCTCCTGTAAGATATTCTATATTCCGATTTTATCAGATTTACCCTTGAAAATACAGTGGAAGAATTATAGAAACCTTATCTTTTCCTCACATTCTCATGATTCTATTTTAAATTTTCCACAGCCGCTCTTTCAATAGCCAGTCCAGCCTTGTATCTTACCATAAATTCATTGAAACCCTGAACATCTCTTGTATCCGGCTGTACTTCTTCACCTTCCTGTCCGGCAAATACTTTGTGGTTCAGATAGTCCTCCAGAGATTCCCCTGCCTCTTTATTCACCAGATAAGACGCCAGCACTGCAATCCCCCAGGCACCGCCTTCTCCTGCTGTTTCCATAACAGAGACCGGTGTATCAATCGCGCCTGCAAGCAAATTCTGTCCAACCCCTTTTGTCTTAAACAAACCGCCATGGCCCAGAATCTTATCCAGCCTTACACCTTCTTCTTTTAAAAGAATGTCCATGCCTGTCTTCAATGCACCCAAAGAGGTAAAGAGATTTACTCTCATAAAGTTTGCCAGATTAAATTTGCTTTCTGGTGTACGGACAAATAAGGGACGTCCCTCTTCAAACCCTGTAATATGCTCTCCTGAGAAATAATTGTATGCCAAAAGTCCGCCGCAGTCAGTATCTCCTTCCATGGCTTTATGATAAAGAGTCCCAAACAACTGATTCATATCCACCTGTATTCCCATAGCTTCTGCAAACTCTTTAAACAGATTCACCCATGCATTTAAATCTGAGGTGCAGTTGTTGCAGTGTACCATAGCCACCAGATTTCCTGTTGGTGTGGTAACAAGGTCAATTTCCGGATAAACCTTAGATAAGGGCTTTTCCAGAACCACCATAGAAAATACAGAAGTACCGGCAGACACGTTTCCTGTACGTTTTGCAATACTGTTGGTAGCTACCATACCGGTTCCGGCATCACCTTCCGGAGGACAGAATGGGATGCCAGCCTCTAATTCTCCTGTTGTATCCAAAAGCTTTGCGCCTTCCTCTGTCAGTCTGCCTGCTTCTTCGCCTGCCAGAAGAACTTTAGGAAGAATCTCTTCCAGTTTCCACGGAAATCCGTAAGGTGCTGCCAGCTTATCAAAGGCTGCCAGGCATTTAGGGTCATAATTTTTGATTTCCATGTCAATAGGAAACATACCGGAACCTTCACCTACTCCAAGGACTTTCTCTCCTGTGAGTTTCCAGTGTACATACCCCTCTAAAGTTGTCATAAAGGTAATATCCTTCACATGAGGTTCCTGGTTCAGCATGGCCTGATACAAATGGGCAATGCTCCATCTCTGTGGAATATGATACTGAAACAGCTCTGTAAGCTCCTCACTGGCCTTTTCTGTCATAGTATTTCTCCAGGTGCGGAAAGGCACCAGAAGCTCTCCTGCTTCATTAAAAGGCATATAACCATGCATCATAGCGCTGAATCCAATGGCTGCAAGTTTTTTCACCGGAACACCATATTTTTCCTTTACATCTTTTACCATGTCCTGATAGCTTTCCTGAATCCCTGTCCAGATTGCTTCCTCACTGTAAGTCCAGATGTTGTTCACCAACTGATTTTCCCACTCATGACTTCCGGACGCAATGGGCTGGTTCTTTTCATTTACCAGAACTGCCTTGATTCTGGTAGAACCAAGCTCAATACCAAGCACCGCTTTTCCACTTACTATTATACTTTTATTTGCTTCTAAACTCATATGTAGCCTCCTTATATTTTACGAATTCTTCTACCTTCTATTATACCTACTTGTATGGTTGTAATGCTACTTGTTTTTTATAAAAAACCTCTTTCTTTTTGATAACCTGTATGTTAAAATAAAGAAAAATCATTATTTTCTTATTATCTATGGGTTCTGCCAATCTATTTTCAATTCTTATTTCGGAAAATTCATGCTTTCCCAACATAAGAAGCAGGAGATTCCGAAATAACAGGAATCTCCGCAACATCAAATAAAGGAGGTTCTTAATGAGTGAAAAGAAAAAGAAACTACAATGGCATCCTGCTTTTGTTGCAGGCATGCAGATTGAATTTGGCAAAGAAGCCAGGTTTTTAACCTTTAACCCTGAACATCTACTTGGGACAAAGCCCATGCAGATTGACATTTTAATCAAAAAGGATTCCGACCATGTATTACATAAAAATATCGGCAGAATCTTCCGCAAGCATAATATCATTGAATACAAGGCTCCCGGAGATTATTTAAGCATTGATGATTTTTATAAAGTTTACGGATATACCTGTTTCTACAAATCCAACACCAGAACTGCAGATTCCATAAAATTTCAGGATCTAACCATTACACTGGTAAGCGAATCCTACCCCAGGAAGTTAATCCGGCATTTACAGCAAACACAGCATTATGATATAAAAGAAATGGAAGCTGGAATTTATTATGTCATTGGGGCTCCTCTTCCTATCCAGATAATTGTAACTGCAAAACTCTCAAAAGAAGAAAATTTCTGGCTGGGGAATTTAACGAATCATGTAAAAAATACAAAAGATGTACAGCATTTACTTGCTGAATATAAAAAGCACAAAAAAGATATCCTTTATGAATCCGTCATGGACATTATTGTAAAAGCAAACCCTAAAATGTTTGAAAAGGAAGGTGACGTTATGTGTGAAGCGTTAGAAGAGTTAATGAAAGACGAATTAGAAGCCCAGTTGCAAAAGGGCAAGGAAATCGGACAAAAACTTGGTGAAATGCGTGGTGAACGCCAGGGTGAAAGCCGCGTAAACCAGCTCAACCAGAAGCTCATTGCTCTGGGACGAATGGATGATATGTTGAAATCCGTCTCTGATACTGTATTTCAGCAAAAGCTATTCAAAGAATTCAATCTTTAAAACCAGACAGGCGGAAGTCTATACTTTCGAAAAGCACGTACTTCCGCCTGTTTTACCAATTCTTATCCTATTCTAGTTCTATGATATCTGTCATTAATTTTCTTAATTTCTTCCAAATCGCATTTTGGCTTTTTTTCATACGTTACCAGTCCATTAATTTCCTGCTCTACGTCCGTCAACTGAGTATAGCAATAGCCCCATAAGCCTTTTGAGGCATAGACTGCATCCATGATTCTTCTGTAATCCTCTAAAAATTCCTCCGCTGAATTTACAGACGAATAACCCCATCCTTGCTGAGCAGATACCTTAAACCCTATTCCACCAAACTCTGTCAAAAGAACAGGCGCTCCCTGATGGCTGTAACCTTGGGCATAAATGTCCCAGCAGGTAGGTGGCTGCGTAATGAGATTTTCTGTTGTAGCCAGCATTTCCTTATATTCTTCATACTTTTCTGGCTCGTCTTTTTGTCCATGACTATAATTGTGAATAGCACAAATATCCGTCACAGTCATGTTCCAGCCATCATTAGAAATAACCAAACGGGTATTATCCACTGCATGCAAATAATGATACATGGTTTCAGAAAAACTCTGCTGCTGCTTATCCCTCTGGATATCCGGAACGCCCCAGCTTTCATTAACAGGAACCCAGGTGACAATGCACGGATGATTATAATCCCGCTCCATAATCTCAGACCAGTCTTTCAAAGTGCGATTCACAGCTTTCCGGTCATACATGGTGGCGGCTGCACACTCACCCCATACCAGAAAGCCCAGCTTGTCCGCCCAGTACAAAAATCTGGCTTCTTCTACCTTCTGGTGCTTCCTGCAGCCGTTAAACCCCATTGCCTTGGCAATCTCAATGTCCTTTACCAGCGCTTCATCATCCGGTGCTGTCAAAAGTCCCTGAGGCCAATATCCCTGGTCTAACACCAGCTTCTGGTAATAAGGGCGGTTGTTCAGATACACCATTCCATGTTCTGTATGTACCTTCCGAAACCCAAAATAAGACTGTACCCTGTCAGTAGTCTGCCCATTCTCTTTTCTTACTTCCAGTTCTACATCCAGCAGCACCGGATGCTCTGGTGTCCAGGAAATCCCCGGCTCATGATAATTGGTATTAAAAATTCTTCCATTAATAATATCCACCGAAAAGTTCAGGGTATCCCGAAGCCACACCTGGCTTCCCTCTGCCAGAACCTTATCTTTTAACCGGATTTGATAATGCAGACAATCTCCCTGGCAGATTCCTGTACCTTCACATTGCATCTGAACCTTACCCTGGTCATACAGAGAAGTAACTCTCACACCTTCCAAACGTTTCTTGGGCACCCATTCCAGCCACACAGTCTGCCAGATACCTGTACTGTTGGTATACCAGATACTTCTGGAGTCCCCATCCCAGAACTGCTTTCCTCGCGGAATCAATTCATCAGTATGAGAATCATATACCCGAACTGTAATTTCCTGTTCTCCCTCTACCAGATAAGGAGTCATATTTACAGCAAAAGGTGTATAGCCTCCTGTATGCTTCCCTGCCTGCTGTCCATTTACATACACCACTGCTTCGTAGTCAACTGCCTCAAAATGAAGGAGAAGCTCCTTTCCTTCTTCTGGCTTTTCCACAGAAAATCGCTTTTTATACCAGACAATATCATGAGGTGTCTGGTCATTGATTCCACTAAGCTCACACTGATAGACAAAAGGAACCTGAATCTCTCTGTCCAAATGTTTCCCAGTCTCATACCATTTTTCTTCGATTCCCCTGTCTGCATCATCAAAAGCAAACTCCCAGGTGCCATTGAGATTCTTCCACTGTGATCTTACAAACTGAGGTCTTGGATATTGATTTTTTCTACTCATAATGAATTCTCCTAATACCGATTATGTACCTTCTCTGCAAAGCACATCATATCTTTTACAACAATTTCTTTTCCATCATCCAGCACTGCTTTCCCGCTCATTTTTCCAAAAACCTGATGCTGGTCTGACTCAATAATCAGTGCTGACGTCCTGGCTGCCCGGTCAAGCACAGGCTGGAAATCCATCTCAAATCTTCCGTCATTAGAGGTGAATTTCCATGGTTTCAGATAACTATCCTCTGGGATATGGAAGGTTACCTCATCTAATTTGTGCGCTTTCCCATTATAAAACAGCATATTTTCTGTAGCTGCAGAAGTGTCTCCAAATCCGTAACCAATGTTAAATCCAAAGGGAACTCCATCGATTCTGGTATTTCCGGAGCCCCAGTACCAACAGTTATCATAAGTCCACACGCCCCTGCCCCAGTCCAGCGTACCAAAATCTGTTTCCTTTGAAAAAGTATACGTCTTTCCATCAAACTTCATTTTGCCAGAAGCTGGCATACAGTTAATCTTCTGATTATAATAAAAAGCTGTTTTTTTCTCTTTAAATGGTGTGGCAATCACCATGGTATCCATGTCCGGCTGTTCCAGCCAGATATCACAGGAAAAAGTCTTTCCCTGATAAAAATTCTTGAAATGGCAACGGATTCTTCTCTTTCCGTCTCGTATCTGAAAAGCCATATGAAGTCTCTTATCTTTGTAAATAATATCCCCTTCTTTGGAAGTATTAGGCAGCTTAAATTTCCCCATAGGAAAAGGATTGAGGATGGTTTCTGTGTGTTCCCATCCCTCTTTAAAATTCAGAAGAGAAACTGACTGCAATCCAATATAACCATCATCTGATAGAGTAAAAGCCCCTGCAAAATCTTCGTTCAGAACCAAATAATAATCCCATTCCTTGATACGGAACTTCGGTGCTTTAATCATACTCCGCTCATACTGCTGCACCAGACGCTTAGACCATCCCGGCTCACGCAAACTGCCATCTTCTTTTAATAACATCTGTGGCGTTGTCACTTCATGATTCCCCATATTTCTACCTCCTACGTTATATACTCGTACAATACACTATATATTTACTATAACACAGAAGTCGGAATAAAGCATTGCTGACATTCGTTTTTACGTTTATCAGATAATGTTTTAGGGCATAGAAAAACCACCCCCGGAAACTTTGGCAAGTGAAAAGGTGGTATTTCTATGCTATCCTTTATTGGTCAACCCCTTGTGGGCGGTTGTTCTTTTTTACATTTTCACTATAACACATGAACACTATTTATGCAAGTGTGCGATGTCTCCCTTTCCGATTTCTCAAATTTTAATTTTTGATATATCTCTGATTTCTGCTATTAGGCTTATCAGGAATTGTCCTTCTAATAAGATTTAATTCTATTATTTTCCTCAAATGAGGTTGGGATTCAAGTCTGCTGGTAGCAGTTATACGTCCGATTTTTTCAGAAATAGATGATACATATGACAAAATTTCATTTGTTATTGTAAAAGGTGGTTTATATCCTTCCATAAGTACACCTCCATCATCTTATGTATTTTCTTCCTCCATTATACAAGTATCCCGGCAATTTTTCAATTCTCTTCTCCCTCAGGTTTTCCTTGTTCTCCTTATAACTGCACTATAAAAATCCTTTCTGGAGCATCCGGCGCGTCCTCCGCCGGCGCAGGCACATGCACAGGCGCAGGCACATCCTCCGCCTCCGCTGTGATGGGTAGTTCCCCGGTTTCCTACATAAAGCATGCCAAAACCACGATTTTTCTCATAATCATCCTTCCACTTCCGCTTATTCCGCAGAAGAACCATACCTGGAACCAGACCTACCGGAGCAAAAACACCGCCAAAGGTCAGCATCATTTTAATCGTTCTCTGCTGCTTTGCGTCCGCTCTTGTATCGTAATCATCATGAAACTGATACTGCTTCATAGGATAATCCATAGTCACTGTCACACGCTCACCTTCTCCCAGATTGATATAGGAGGAACTATAGCCTCCCTCTGTTCTGGAAAGCCTCATATTCGTCTCCACGCCCTTATCCCATTCCCAGAAAATCGTAAGATTCTTGATCTCCATTTCATCGAACCATCCGGGAGTAAATTCATACCTGTACATCCCGTCCTCTTCCTGGTACATTCTATGTTGATGAATGGAGAACTCCATTTCTACCACTTCACCTTCTTCGTAATCCCGGTCTAAATCCAGCCTTACATATTCGCCTCCTGAGCCATAATAGCTAATCTTTTCAATGCTGTCGCTTAACGCCTGCATATCCTCTAGATAGGCATTGGGAATCCCAATCTTTACCCAGTTTAAAGGTCCCTCGCTGCTACTGTCCAGCACCCTCCACTTAATATCATACCGAATATCCAGAGAACCGTCCTCCCTGGTCTCAATATATATTTTTTCATCCTGAATCTCATCCAAAGGCTTTGCATCCACCCTCAATGGCATTATAAAAAAGAAAGCACACAAAAGAAGCAGTTTTTTCAGCAATGACTTACCCATGATTTTCCTCCTTCCCCAGAGGGCACTCTTGTTTCATCTGCGCCGAAAATTCTCTATACTTTCTGCAATCCGGATGTTCCCATATGTCCTTCCACTTTGCAGTAAGAATGTTGCCAAAATTCTCCCTGTCCAGACAACTCTGGCAGGCAACCACCGTACCATCCGGCGCCACCGCCATATTGCTAAGCGCTGCTCCGCAGGAAGGAACTTCCAGTCCCATTTCGCGCAAATCCTTTTCCTCTATCCATCCCGGTGATGTGAAACTAAGTTCCATTCCATGTTCCCAGCAATATGATGCCGCATCTGCTACCGCTTTTTGAATTTCTTCCTTTGAAAGACGTGTGTTCTGAGAGTCATCCGTCACAGCATTTCCGGCGGGAATCAGCCCGGAACAGGTCACATACGTTACGCCAAGGCTTTTCAAAAATTTCACGGTTTCCACATAGTCTGCATTCCAGGCACACAGGGGTGTATTTACGTTCACGGACAAACCTGCCTCCAGCGCATTTTTAATACCTTCCACCGTTTTATCATACTGCAAGGCTCCTGTCAGCTTATTGTGAATCTCAGCATCCTGAGAGTAAAAGGTAATCTGCACGTTATCAAGCTCTGCCTCTCTTAGTTTCTCACAATATTCCCTTGTCAGCTTTATTCCATTGGTATTCAGGCGTGTGATGAACCATCTGGCCTCTTTTAAAAGCTCAAAAAGATCTTCCCGCATAGTCGGTTCTCCCCCTGTAAAAGTAAGCTGGGGAATCCTGGCTTTTTGGCATTTTTCAATCACTCTTTTCCAGTCTGCTGTTCCAAGCTCCTGTACATTTGAGTAGATCTGTCCGGCAGCATAGCAATGGAGGCAGTGCTGGTTACAGTTCCATCTTTCATTTTTCTCCATGGCGCTTACCATTAAATCCATTCTGTGAGGAGCTGTCATATAAGGCGCATACTCCCCAATGCTCATCTGTCCAATCTCTACCTTGGGTTCCCGCCATCTGGCAATATCTTCAAACACTTCTGCAATGAGCTCCAAATCCTCCTCAAACTTCTCAGGAGATACGTTAGGAAATATTTTGCGCATTTTAACAGCAGTATTTTCCAGAATTTCCCTTCCCTGCTCCTGGGTCATTTCCCCTTCTCCCCATTGGTTCAGTTCTTTAATAAAAATAGTAAGGAGAATAGCCCAGGATTCATTTAATGGGAGAATCTGGTTGCCATTTAAAATCACCACAGATGGGATAAAACGAAAAAGCCGGAACCTGGGCGGAATCATATGAATCCGTATAACTCCCGGATCTTTGGGATTCCAGGTGGTATGTATCATTTCTTTCCAGTTTTTCCACTCAAATATTTTTTCTCGAATCATTCTTGTCTCCTTTCAGAACCAAATCCAAAATGCATTAAGCCCTGCCATCAACACAGCCACCACAATCAGATACAAATAGCTGACTTTTCTGATATGCAGCTTAATCTCTGTGTCTTTTGCGAACCGCTTCTCTATCTTTATCTCTGCCTTTTTTCCAAAATAAACAGCTTTAAAAATATTCCACAGAGCCATATACTGTATGACTATGACAAAGATCCCCATGATAATAGAAGCTGCATCCAGAACCAGGGGAATAAACAACGTAACTCCCAGTGCTGCAATTCCATAATTTCTTCTTTTCTTTCGGTAGTATTCACGCTGATCCATTTCTTCTATGATAATCTTGCTCATATCCGGCAAATTAGGAATTTCGTCCTCAATCTGTTTTTTCAGATACCGGTAGCTGTTCAGAAGATGTCTCTGACGGGTAATATCCAAATCATAATAAAATTTAACAGGACCATCCTTCATAGGAACAATATAAGCATATGGCGTAACCTTCACTGGTTTTTCCCGCAGTTCCTGAATTAATTCCTGATAAGAATATTTCTTCGTGCGTCCCCATTTCTTTTTCCCGATTCCATCCCATTCAAAAGTCCACAGATAGTGATCCAGTATCCATCCAATTCCCTTTTTATGCATAAATATCATACCTGCAAGCATCAAAAGCCAAATCGGTGTGACCTTCCAAAATCCCCAGTCTATTCCTATTAAATAAAGAAGTACACATAACGTCACAGGAATACTCACTGTCAGGAACACTTTTTTCCACACTCTCTCTGAGTAAATCCTCATGGTTCTTGCTTGTCTCCTCTCCATTGTTTATCCCTCTCGCTTTTCTTTTTCTTTTATATTATCAGACGCCTGTAGGCTTTTCAATGTAATTCTCTGCACAACGAAAAACATCCACCTGAAAAGTTAAAATTTCTCAAATGGATGTTTTTATAATCTTTTCTGCGCCTATTTCACAACAGGTTCTTTTTCTTTATAATGATGCGCTTCTTCCAGCATCATGTCTTTTACCTTCATAAGACGAATCTGGGTACTTCTCTCATTTTCGTCTAACTTCATGGTAATATATTTAATGTTCTGTCTGGTCTCCGGAATAATAACGTGTTCCAGAGCATTTACTCTTCGCCTGGTCTTCTCAATCTCAGAAGCCATGAGCTGACAGGATTTCTCCACCTCTGCAAGTTTCAGCATATCCGGCAGAATATCCGCCAGAGATTTCACAGCGCCATCCAAATCCCCGGAAGTAAAGGCAAAACCATAAGAATAAATGTCATTGGCATCTGCGGTTCTTGTACTGGTTTTAAAAACCGGAATATCCACACTCATAACATTTCTCTTATCGGCTTCCAGGAATACTTCCTGCTTGGGAGCCATAAGGGCTGTATTTAAAATCTGTTCTGACATACCTGCTCTTGCAATGACAAAGTTCTTATTGGCTGATAAAATTCCTGCCTCTACTTTTTGGCGAAGGGCCATATTTTCCCGAACCAGGTCTAAAAACTGACGCATTAATTCATCACGTTTATCCTTCAAAAGCTTATGCCCCTTTACAGCAGTCACCAGCTTTTTCTTTAAACGGGTCAGCTCCATTCTGGTAGGTGTTACCTGAGTAGATGCCAAGTTATCACCTCTTTCTTAGTATTTTCCATAATACTCATCTAAGAACTTATCATCAATACGTTTCAGCTCGCTCCTTGGCAGAATGGACAGGAGTTTCCAGCCAATACGGAGAGTCTCTTCAATATCACGGTTGGTATTGTAACCCTGTGATACATATTCCTGCTCAAAGGCATCCGCAAATTTCGCATAAATAAGGTCAATATCAGAAAGCGCTGCCTCACCTAAAATAACCATCAATTCTTTTGCCTCTTTACCACGGGCATAAGCTGCAAAAAGCTGATTCATGGTATTGGAGTGGTCTGCACGTGTCTTTCCTTCTCCGATACCTTTATCTTTCAGACGGGAAAGAGATGGCAGTACATCAATAGGCGGTGTGACACCTTTACGGTACAGTTCACGATTCAGAATAATCTGTCCCTCTGTAATATAACCGGTTAAGTCTGGAATTGGATGGGTCTTATCATCCTCCGGCATGGTCAGAATCGGAATCATGGTAATGCTTCCCTTCTTGCCTTTCTGGCGTCCGGCTCTTTCGTACATGGTTGCAAGGTCTGTATACATGTAACCAGGATAACCACGGCGGCCAGGTACTTCCTTACGGGCTGCAGAAATCTCACGAAGAGCATCTGCATAGTTGGTAATATCTGTAAGAATAACCAGAACGTGCATATCTTTTTCAAATGCTAAATACTCAGCAGCGGTAAGGGCCATCTTTGGTGTGGCAATACGCTCCACCGCAGGGTCATTTGCCAGGTTAATAAACAGAACCGTTCTGTCAATCGCGCCTGTTTCCTTAAAACTCTCAGTAAAGAAGTTTGCCTCTTCAAAGGTAATACCTAAAGCTGCAAATACAACCGCGAAGTTTTCCCCTGAACCGCGTACCTTTGCCTGTCTTGCAATCTGAGCAGCCAGGTTCGCATGTGGCAGACCGGAAGCAGAGAAAATTGGCAGCTTCTGTCCACGAACCAGAGTATTCAGACCATCAATGGCAGAAACACCGGTCTGAATAAACTCTTCCGGATAACTTCTTGCCGCCGGATTCATAGGAAGACCATTAATATCTCTTCTCTCTTCCGGCAGAATTTCCGGTCCATCATCAATGGGGCGGCCCATACCGTCAAATACACGTCCCAGCATATCCTCAGATACACCAAGCTCCATGCTTCGTCCCAGGAAACGAACTTTACTGTCAGACAGGTTGATACCTGTAGAGCTTTCAAAAAGCTGTACCAAAGCATCGCTTCCGTTAATCTCCAGAACCTTGCAGCGGCGTGTTTCACCGCTTGCCAGTTCGATTTCACCTAATTCATCATAATGAACATTTTCAACGCCACGCACCAGCATAAGAGGGCCGGCAACTTCCTGTATGGTTCTATACTCCTTTGGCATTAGAAGTCCTCCTTCCCTAATACATTGGAAATTTCCTTTGCAAGCTGGTCAAGAACAGCTTTATATTCTTTATCCAGATTTTCTTCCAATACATATTTAAAACGTCCGATTTTTTCACGAACTTCCAGATTTACAAGACTCTGAATGGTTGCTCCCTTTTCCAGCGCCTCTTTGCCATGCTCATAATATGCAACAACCAGTTTCATAAGCATATACTGTTTTTTCAGAGAACTGTAGGTATCTACCTCATGGAAAGAGTTCTGATGTAAGAAGTCCTCACGGATAGAACGGGCAGCTTCCATTTTCAGACGGTCTCCCGCTGACAGAGCATCCATACCTACCATCTTAACGATTTCTTCCAGTTCTGCTTCATCCTGAAGAAGGCTCATCATCTTCTGACGTTCTGCCATCCAGTCTGGAGCAACGGTTTCATTAAACCATTTTTCCATATTGTCCAAATACAGAGAATAACTGGTAAGCCAGTTAATCGCCGGAAAATGTCTCTTATAAGCCAGAGAAGAATCCAATCCCCAGAATACCTTTACAATACGGAGGGTTGCCTGGGATACTGGTTCAGAAATATCACCACCTGGAGGAGATACCGCACCAATAACAGAAAGCGCGCCTTCTCTCTTATCCTTACCAAGAGAAACCACATGTCCGGCTCTTTCATAAAACTGTGCCAAACGGGAACCCAGATATGCAGGATAACCTTCCTCACCAGGCATCTCTTCCAAACGTCCAGACATTTCACGGAGTGCCTCAGCCCAACGGGAAGTAGAGTCTGCCATAAGCGCTACTGAATAGCCCATATCACGGAAATATTCAGCAATGGTAATACCTGTATAAATAGATGCCTCACGGGCTGCAACCGGCATATCAGAAGTATTGGCAATGAGTACCGTTCTCTCCATCAAAGACTGTCCTGTCTTAGGGTCCTTTAATTCTGGGAACTCATTCAAAACGTCTGTCATTTCATTTCCACGTTCACCACATCCAATGTAAACCACAATGTCTGCTTCTGCCCATTTAGCCAACTGATGCTGGATAACGGTTTTACCGCTTCCGAACGGTCCCGGTACTGCTGCAACACCGCCTTTGGCAATAGGGAAAAAGGTATCAACCACACGCTGTCCTGTTACCAGCGGCATTTCCGGCGGTAATTTCTTCAGATAAGGACGTCCTTTACGAACCGGCCATTTCTGCATCATGGTAAGTTCTTTGTCACCGGAATCTGTAGTGATAACTGCCACTACCTCTTCTACTGTAAATTCTCCGGCTTTAATTTCTTTTACTGTACCTTTGATACCATAGGGAACCATAATCTTGTGATTTACCACAATGGTCTCCTGTACTGTACCGATAACATCTCCGGCTTCTACTTCATCCCCTGCTTTCACAGCAGGAACAAAGTTCCATTTTAAATTTCTCTTTAGGGAAGGAACCTCAACACCACGTTTTAAGTTAGTTCCTGAAATTTTCATAATATCGTCCAGAGGACGCTGAATACCATCATAAATACTGGTAATAAGACCTGGTCCTAATTCTACAGAAAGTGGTGCTTCTGTAGATTCTACGGGCTCACCCGGTCCAAGTCCTGAAGTTTCCTCATATACCTGAATGGAAGCCTCGTCTCCATGCATTTCGATGATTTCACCAATCAGTCGCTGGTTACTAACACGAACCACGTCGAACATATTGGCGTCACGCATGCCCTCTGCAATAACCAGAGGACCTGCTACCTTTTTAATCGTACCTTTGCTCATTGGAACGAATCACCTGCTTTCTAATTATTACTGAACAGAATATCAGAACCTACTGCCTGCTCCACAGAGTTTTTCACACCCTGTACTCCATTTCCGGTGTTGCCTGACACACCTGGAATCTGAATAATTGCCGGCAGAATTCTTTCCTGAAGTTTTTCTATCAGCTGTCCACACTCTGCTGCTGCCGCTTCTGTAATATAGATAATTCCATATCCATGCTCAGCCAGAGCTGTGAGTTTTGCTTCTATTTCTTTACGATCCACTGCCGGGAAAATGTCAAGACCCAGTGCGGCAAATCCGTAAATACTATCATAATCACCTATCACTGCAATCTTATACATACATTTCCCTTACCCTTTCTCGAATTGCCTCTTCCGAAAAACCGTTTTGTTTTCCTGAAAGAATGATCCGCACTGTTTTAATCTCATTCTCTCTTGCCAGCAAATAAGCCACTAACGGCCCAACAGAAAAAGTTTCATATTTCTGAGGCTGCATAGTATGAATGATACGGTTATCACACCAGCGTTCAAATGCAGAAGGAGATTCAGCAATGGCTGCTGCTCCATTGGCATAAACCGTACTTTCCAGATATTCCACAATAGCTCCCATTCCTTGAACTGCTGCTTTTGCAAGCCTGTCAATACTCAAAGATTTACAGGGTACCATTGCCCGCTTCATAAATTCTATGGTTTTCGCAGTTTTCTGTGAACGCACAGCAATTTTAATATCTGCAATTGCCACCATAGATTCTGCATATTCTTTTATAATGCGATCCTTTGCCCTCTCTCCAGCCTGATAAACAGCCTCAAGAGCTGCTTTGTCCACGATTACATCACATAACTGTCCATCACCTGTATGGAGCAGGGTTTCATAAGCTTCCTTAGCAGCCGCCGACATATACTCTGGAAGTCTGGAAAAATCCTTACTTCTAATAATGTCCAGCATTTCTTCCGGTGGAATCACGGTATCTTCATAATAGATTTTCATGGTTCTTCCATCTTTAGAAGTACATGCATCCTTAATGGCTGCTTTGAGATTATGGAACAAGTTCGGATAGGAAAACACATCAAACACTGACATATCTACCTTCATATCTCGGATGGTTTCCCAGGTTTTTTCCTGTTCTCTATCCAAGATTGCCTCTGCATTTACCGGTGTATCTGTATCACCCCAGCCCTTTTCCTGCAAAAGCTGCAAACACTGCTTTTCAGTGCTGCATGCCAAAAGCTGTTCAATAACGGAAGAAGTAAACAACGCTGTCTCCAACGCTCGGATTCGTGCAACCGCATAGGTATATTTCGTACTAGACAAGTCCATTCCTCCTTTTTGCGGTTATACTTATAAAAATAAGAAACTGTGAACCTTATCCAACAGTTCATCTCGTTTGGAATTGAACATTGCCTCAAAAGTACAATTTTCCTCAATTCCCCCATATATCAGGACAAAGCCGCCGCATACTTTCCTGCTTTCCCTAGACAGCTTCAATACGCCGCCTTTTTCTTTTGCAATTGCCTGAATCTCCTCTTCAAATCCCTTTGGAAACCTCTTCAAATCAGCTTCAGAAAAACAGATTTCCCCGTCCTGAGCCAGCACAAACTTGTGCAGCATTTTCCGGAGCATTTCAAAATATTCTGCATCTGCTGCATGAATCATAGATTCATATGCAGTGTTAAGAACCTCTGAAATCATTTCCTGTTTCGCCGCAAGAAGGGCTTTTCTTCTCTGCAAATCGCAGGAAGAAGCAGCACGCTCCTCAATTGCCTTTACCTCTGCTTCCAATTTCCGGGAGATTTGTCTGCATTCATTTTCTGCTTCTTCTTTCGCAGAAGCTAATACAGCATCTGCCTGCTTATTAGCTTCTGCTAAAAGTTCTCTTACAGAAGTTTCTGCATCTTCAAGAATCTGGCTTTTCATTTTTTCTAATCCAGTCATTCTCTTGCTCTCCTTTTCTAAATTTCGTCAGCTCGACTTCACTTCTAAATATTTAAATTAGAATGGAAGGTTTGTAACAGCCAAAATAGAAACTAACAGAGCAAGGATTGCATAGGTCTCAACCATAGCAGGGAAAAGCATTGCTTTACCAAACTGTTCTGGTTTTTTTGCTACGATACCAATAGCAGCTGCAGAAGTTTTTCCCTGATAATAAGCAGAAATCAAACCTACAATACCGATTGGAAGGCATGCACATAATACAAGAAGACCATCAGCCTTTGACAGATCCAATAATCCGCCTCCTAACAGACCAATTTTAGACAATGTGATAAATCCAACTAACAGACCATAAATACCCTGTGTACCAGGAAGCAGCTGCATAATCAAAACTTTTGCGAATTTGCTTGGATCTTCTGTAACAACTCCAGAAGCAGCCTGACCTGCAATACCAACACCAATAGCAGAACCCATACCTGCTAAAATAACTGCTAATGCTGCACCTAATAATGCATAAACGTTTCCACTCATAAATTTGTTTCCTCCTTAACATCTACATACTTTGTGTTTAATTTAAACGGATTAAAAGGCTTTCCGCCGCCCTCATAAAACTTACCGAAAAATTCTACAAACTGCAAACGGTTTGTATGAACATATGCGCCTAATATATTAATGGCCATATTCAGTGTATGTCCAATAATAAAGACTACAATAAAGACAATGGCACCAAAAATTCCGTCCCCTACCATGCTTCCCATCTGGTTAATAACAGATGCAATAACACCGGTAGCTAGCCCAAGAGCCAGAAGACGGGAATAGGATAATACATCACTAAGCCATCCTGTTACATTATAAAGGTCATAAGCTCCAAGAGCCAGACGCAGTCCAAAGTTCTTATTCGCCCGACCTGACATAAATAACAGTCCCAATGCACCCACAATAGTCAGTACCTTTCCAGAAGCTCCCACAAACGGTGGGAAAATGCTTGGATCTACCTGGGCAATGGATGCAAAAATACTACTTGGAAGCAGCATCAGCAACAATCCAATGAGGAATACATACCACAATACCACATCACAGAAAAAGTCAACGACTTTTTTCTGTTTCAACAGCATGTATCCTTTCATCCCAAGACCTGTAAATAGGTGAATCAGACCAAATCCCATGGAATACATCAACATACGCATAGGGTCATTTAAAGGAACAAACCACAACGCTTTCACTAGACCACCTTCCGGTACCTCTACATGGAAAAAAGTTCTGGCAACTACGTCAATAGCGTCTCCGAAATAGCCTCCAAACAATACACCCCATACTAATGTGGAAATACCACAATACATAAACATCTTAATTGCTTTTTTCAAAGATGCCTCCATGCGTGGGAATTTTTTCAGCACAATAAAGCATCCAAGGAACATAATCAAACCATATGCTGCATCTGACAGCATCAGTCCGAATAAGAAAACATAGAAGAAGGACATCACAGTTGTTGGGTCCACTTCTCCTTTTTTCGGAAGACCATAGGATTCCAAAACTCCCTCCACAGATTCTGAAAAACCATTGTTGCTTAAAAGCACCGGCATTTCTTCCTCTTGAGGCACCTCTTCACTTTCAAAGCTTAATACAAAACTGTCATTCAACGCTTTTTCAAGGGCAGGCAACGCCTTCTGTGGCACATAACCAGTAATCAAAAATGTTTTCTGCGACTGTGGAATCTGACCTAACACATGATATTTTTCTGCTCTTGCTCGGAAATAATCCGCTGCAAGTCTGATATCCATTCTCCGTGAGGCAGATTTTTTAATGTTATCCTGGCAAATTCCAATTTCCTCCTGCAGTTTCTGAATCTGTTTTTTCAGATTCTCAACTTCTTTTACAGGTACTTGTGCAATCATCTGAGATGGTTTCGCAAAACCACCCTGTCTTAGGGCTTCCTCTACCATTACAGCATCCTTCCTAAGGCAGACTACTGCAAGATAAACAGCATCTCTTTCAGAAGACAGGATTGTAACATCTGCCCCAGAAACCTCTGGTGCGTGTTCCAGAATCAGTCCATAGATTTCTTCTAAGGTCATAACCCCTGGAATTGTTCCTACCAGAAGAACCGAAGATTTCGTTCCCCTAAAGGCCATGGATACATCCAAACTCATCCAAGGCATAAGAGCTTCTATCTGATTCTCCAATTTCTGGATGCTTGCCCGATATTCAGCAATCTTTTTCTGATTACTGTGGATTCCAGATACAACACTCATAATCTCATCTTTTCTGTCCGCTGCCTGTTGGAAATTTTCTCTCTCTACCAACTTTTTGCCTTCTAAACTGGACAGCATGGAGGTTTTCTCCGGAACATATTCCTGAAGGATTTCTAATGCCCCGTCTGCAGAAGCTGCATTTCTTTCAAATCTCGCTCTTGCATCCTGAGTGTCCATTTTCTCAAGTCCGGTTTCATCTTCCAGCATCTTAGAAATTTCCATAACACCCATAGCCTGTATTTTCTCCAGAATCGCTTTCCTATCCTTTTTCAGTGCGCAGATACTGACTTTTTGCATCTGCAATACTGCCATATTCACATCCCTCCTTTATTACTTATTTTCTCTTTCCGCAGTTCATAATCTTCTTTCTTGCATTATATCAAATTCTGAATAATGCGTTGAACTGCTTCCTCTTCTTTGGATTTTGCAATTTGTCTTAATTCTGCAATCTCCTTATCCGCTGCCTTAAGAGCTGCTCCCAGCCTCTCCTCGCCAGCACGCTGCGCAGCACTTCTAGTCTTTTCTGCCTTTTCCTGCGCTTCCCCAATCATCCCGGATTTCAGTGTTACAGCCTCCTGCTTCGCGTTTTCCAGAATCTGCGTACTTTGCATCTTCGCATTAGAAATTATTTCCTCTGCTTTCTGCTCTGTTTCCCGGATTTCTTTGATTGTTTTTTCTACCAAAGTATCACCACCTTCACATAAATTGATATTACTATGGATTATACATTTTGTCAATTTCTTAACAGTATTTTATATTTTTTTCTCTATTATTATGTGTCAACCCTATTTTTTTCAAACAAAAAAGAGAGATTGTATGCTATTTGTACAATCTCTCTCCTCATTCTCTATTAATTCTGCCGGATTCCCGTTTCTTTTACTTATATAGATAATTTTTGTATTCCGGCAATTCAATACTGGTACTGTCAATCCACTGATAGCCCGTATTAATAAAAGCATCATTCTCCAATCCCTGGTCTGCTCTCACACCTGCCACGATAGTAGCATACCCCATACCATAAGGATTCTGTGCAAACATTCCCAGTTCAACACCGTCTTTCACTGCTTTTATCTGTTTTTCACCGGAGTCGAAACCAATCACTTTCACTTCCTTATCAGAAGTATTTACAATATCCAGCACATTATTCGTTGCTATCTCATTGGTACAGTAATATCCTTTCACCTCAGGATATAACTTTAGCACCGCCTCTGCCAGTTCTGACATACTGGTTTCTTCATTTTCATAAGAAATATTGACAATCTCTATTTCCGGATGATTTTTCATCTCATCTGTAAAACCTGCAACCCTCTTCTGGCTGCTCTCTGAGGTTTCTACATGAGCCATAATAGCTACCTGGCCTTTTTCCCCCAGTGCCTCTGCCATCTTCTTCGCTGCTTCTGTACCAGCCGCATAATTATCAGTAGCACAAATTGCATTCACCTGTTCACTTTGCACTCCTGAATCCAGCACAACAACCGGAATGCCATTCAAAGTTGCCTCTTCTACCTGAGGCTGGCAGGATTCCATATCAATGGCTGCCAGACACAAAATCGAAGGATTCTCAGAAAGTACAGCGTCAATAATATTAATCTGACTTTCTACATCTGTTTCATTTCCGGGTCCTTCAAAGGAAATTTTAATTTTATCCTCTCCTTTGTATCCCATTTTTTCATTCAGATCCTCTACTGCATCATCCATGCCTTTTTTTACATTTTTCCAGAAGCCTGTTTTAGTGTTCTTAACTACCACAGCAATACGGGTTCCCGGTTCCGGATTTAATTCTTCTAAAGATGTATAATCATAAGTACCTGCCTGTTCTTTTAAAACCTTCATAGTCAGGTCCTCACTCATATTTTCCGCTGTTTTGCTGCCTTCTTCCTCTGAGGTCTTGTTCCCATTCGTATCTGTCTCTTTACCTGTCTCTTGATTTGTTTCTTCTGTTTTCTTATCTTCCTCTTTGGTTTCTGATTCAGCCTGCTCCTTTTCGCTCTTGTCTATCTTCTCTGCTGTATTCTTCTGGCTTTCCTCAGGTTCTGTTTTTTTGCTTCCGCATCCCACCACAGTCCCGGTGGCCAGCATAAGACAAATTAACCCGATTATTGCTTTTTTCATGACTTTACCTGCCCTTTACACGTTTTTGTCTTAGAATTTAACTACGTTTTCATTATACACGAAACCCCTGATTAGTCCAGTCCCATTAAGATTGTTTATAAATTTTTTTGAAAGTTTTCATACATTCCTTATCTCTTAAATATCCCAAGACTGGTATAAATTCCATAGAGCAGCAACGCTGAAAAAGGTCCTAACACGAACCCGAAGCCTCCATAGAGAATCACGCCCAGGTACACACTGAAAAGAACAAGAAGAGGTGATACACCTACATGGCTGCCAATCAGTCTTGGCTCCATAAACTGTCTTACCACAGCAGTCAGTAGATATAACAGGAAAAATCCCACCCCAGGCGCCACTTTCCCCTGAAACAGAAAGAAAAATCCCGCCGGAACGAAAAACAGTCCTGTTCCCAAAACCGGAAATGCGTCCAAAACTCCTACCAGCAAACCTAAAGCAAAAAAATGTTTCACCTTCAAAATCCCCAGGCCAGCAATGCAAACCATGCAAATCACTGCCATAATCTTAATTTGTGCTTTCCAGTACTCCTTCACAGTTCTGCGAAATTGTTCCGCCAGTTCCATAAGGTTCTTATAAAATCTCCTCTGCTCTAAAAAAGCTTTTACTTTTCCGCGTTCCTGTAAGAACAAAATTGCAGACACAACAGAAAGCATTACCATCCCAATCCCCAGCACACAGGCATAAACAGAATGAATGGCAGTCTCCACACCTGACTCCTGCTGCCACATATAAGCACACAATGCTTCTAGCTGCTGATAAATATAGCTGCTGCTTTTCTCTGCCGGAATCCCAACCATACGTTCCACACCCTTACAACAGTGCTCAATCATCTCCTCCGCTTCATTGCGCAGCAAGGGAATATACTGAATACAATCTCCTGCTTTCTCTGTTACAAACTCTGCTCCCAGGAAAAGCACTGCAAAAATCAGAAGGGTAAACATTAAAATCAAAACACTTCCTATGGCACACTCTGAAACATGAAATTTCTTGCTTAACTTCCTGTTTGATAAGCGGTAAGCAACAGGATGAACGGCTTCTGACAGTAAAAAACCCACAAAAAACGGAAGCATCACAGGAAGGACATACTTTACGCCCAAAAATACACCTGCTGCCGCTCCCACTATGATTCCCGCCTTTTTCCAATCCATCCTCTGTTCCCCCATACTCTAAGCTTTCAACTTCACTACGGTTTCTCTACTCATAGTATGGGAAAACAAAATTTTCTTATACTATAGGAAAATTTCCAACTGGCTTTATCTGAAATTCCATTTTCTTCTTCGTTCTTGGATGATAAAATGATAGTCTATAAGAACACAGGGAAAGCAGCTGTTGTCTTTGTGGATCAGGATTATACTTTGTATCTCCCAAAATAGGCATTCCCGCATGAGCCAACTGCACTCTGATTTGATGATGTCTTCCGGTTTCCAGCTTAATCTCCAAAAGTGTCCCTTTTTCTGTTTCCTTCACTTTTTTATAAAAAAGCTTTGCACTTTTACTTCCTGGTGTTTTTCCCTCTACCACCCTGGAGCAATTATTTTTGCTGTCTTTTTCCAGTTCATCCACCAGGCATCCTTCTTCTTTCTTTGGGAAGCCCTCTACATATGCTAAATATCGCTTTTCAAATTTCCCCTGCTGTATCTGCTTACTCAGGTTTCCGGCGCTCTCCTGATTTTTTGCAAACACCAAAAGTCCCTGTACCGGCTGATCCAGACGATGCACTACACCAATATACGGTTTCTCACCCTTTCTTGCTCTGTAAGTTTTCAAGGCGCTCTCCATATCCATGCTTCCAATCCTTTTACTCTGAACCGGAAAGCCTTCCGGTTTTCGGCACACAATCAAATCTTTGTCCTCAAATAAAATCATTTCTTCTATATTAATAGCATTCATATATTCCTGATTTCCTCTTATCTTCCTCTTTTTCCCCACAGTATAGCACGAAAAATGAACAACCGCTATATCTATCTTCTGAATGGATATAACGGTTGTTCTAATGTTCTGCGTTATTCAATTTTTTTATTCCTTTCTTTTTAACCTCTAAATTGACATTTATTAGTTAAATTATCTTCAGTTTACGCTTCCTTTCTAAGTATTTTTTATATAATCTTTCCAAATTTTGAAAATATAATATATTGGTTGCTTAGAAACGATATTCAATTTTTTATTATTTTATAAAACATATCTCATATGTTTTTCTATCTTCTTTCGTCCCTTTTTTATAAATTCTTATGGTCTGCCTTCGGAATTTATTGAAAGTTTTCATATCAATCTATATGGAATAATAAAGAGTTTCTAACAAATAGTTCCGTCTATCTTGTTTTCCAGATATTTCTTTATACCATTCTCTGAAATATAACGAATCTTTTCAGATTCTCGAATACAACAGGCCTATTTCACGAATACAACTCATCATACTATTTATGTTATATTTAAAAGTATGTATAAATACTCTATCTTTTTAAAATATATTTCTTTGCATATATTTTAAAATCTTTCTATTATGTTTGTGGTAATGATTCAATATGAGGACATTTTCGATATGAACCTAAAGCTTATCTTATTTGTTTTTCGGAATTCTTCCGTTCTCAGGTAGTTTAGGCCTTTCTGAGGGGCTTATGCCTTACCACTCTCATATTGATAATTTGATTCATCCGTTCCCATTGGACTGTACCTCCTTATCAAGTTCAACACAACACCTTTTTTACTTTCTTATAGGTTCCTTTGTAATTTTTAAAATAAAAGAATAATTAAAATTAACCGGCTTCTATAATTTTATTTTCATTACATTATCCTTGGTACTTTGGTTTATTATTATTTATCTTATTCTGTATTCTCCATACACCTAAAGTATAATAAGTAATAAATCTTTTGTACTTTGTGGCCATCTTCAAAATTGATTTCTCGTCTCAAATTTTGAAATGGATGTGAGAGTAATGTTTTTCTTTGTAAAAGGTGTTTTGTTTTTTGTTAAGATTATAATACTACCACCTCATTAATTTGTCAATATCTTTTTCAAAAAAAGTTATATTTTTTTATTATAATGTTTTTATCTTTATTTAACCTATGAATTATATTTATTTTTATTGAATTTTCCGACAATTATAACATTTCCGGCAAATCCATCAATTCCACTTTGACACAACAAGCTTCAAAGTGAGCGCGACTACGCCGGAAATGTATAACCAATCTATACGAGCACTTCTTTCTATCTTCCTGCCCTGTAATAATTAATCAGGCATCCATCCAGGATAATCTGTCTTTCATCTGCTGTCATTTCTCCCAGATTTAAAGTAAATTCTTTCAGTGATTCTCCCACTACATAAGCCTTTACTTCTCTGGCACTGTTTTCAATGGCTCTCCTGATTCCAGGAACAAAGAGGTACTCTCCGTTTTGAAAGGGAAGTTCTCCGTTTTGAATCAAAAATGGCAGCATTCCCCAGTTCATTAAGTTGGAGCGGTATCTCTTCGTTGCATATTCATTTGCAATATTAGCCCAGCCCCCTAAAACCTTCTGGCAGGAAGCCGCCTGTTCTCTTGCTGATCCGTCTCCTGGTTTTACAGCAAAAATCGTACTTCCGATTCCTGTGTTTTCGTTATTCACATCTGGATAAACAGTCCTTACCTGTTCCAGTACCTTTCCGACTTCTGCTACTACTTCACCTGGACATCTTCCTTCTTCTCTGGCTATTTCCGCTTCCTGCACTTCTTTTGCTTTTCCCACATAAGCAGGATCTTTTCTGGACAGGGCAAACTCAGCCAGTCGCAATGGATTGGAACGGAAAGAGGATGTTTCACCAGAAGGAATGAGTTCATCTGTGGTAGTAACCGGATCGTGAATTTCTGACACTACCTTCAGAAGAAGATTTTCCGTAAGCGCCGGCATTTGCGGCCAGTCTTTAATATTAGGACCAAACTGCACTTCCACCGTTTCATCTGCCACACCTTTACTATCAAATACGCGGTTTGCATAAATAGTACTGTCAAAATAATATTTTGGCTTTCTGTATTCGCCTGCATACTCTGTTGCTGGTGTGAGGAATCCTTTATTTGCTGCTGTAGCCGCAATGGAACGGGCATCCATAAGGGCCACCGAAGAAATCTGTCCTTCCTGAATCTTAGATCCTTCACGATTGGGGAAGTTTCTGGTAGAATGGCGAATGCTCAGAGCATTGTTTGCAGGTGTATCACCCGCCCCAAAGCAAGGACCGCAGAATGCTGTTTTTACCACTGCTCCTGTCTGAATCAAATCAGCCAGAACTCCATTCTTAGCCAGTTCCATATAAATCGGTGTGCTGGCAGGATAAATGCTCAGTGTAAAGGCATCTGCTCCTATACTGCTGCCTTTGAGGATATCCGCTGCATCGCAGATATTCTCAAATCCGCCTCCAGCGCAGCCTGCAATAATTCCCTGCTCCACATACAGCTTTCCGTCTCTTACCTTGTCCTTTAAGGTATATGGTATCTTTCCATCCAGACTTATCTGTGCCTTTCTCTCCACATCATCCAGAATATCCATTAAATTCTCATTGAGTTCCTCAATGGTATAGGTATTGCTTGGATGGAAAGGCATGGCAATCATAGGACGAATCTGCCCAAGATCCACATGAACCAGACCATCATAATAAGTCACCGCACCAGGCTGAAGTTCCCGGTAGGCCTCTTTTCTTCCATGAATTTCATAAAAATCTTTCACAATGGAGTCTGTTTTCCAAATGGAAGAAAGGCAGGTAGTTTCTGTTGTCATAACGTCCACACCGATTCTGAAATCAGCGCTTAAATTCTCCACACCGGGACCTATAAATTCCATAACTTTATTTTTCACATAACCATTGGCAAACACAGCCCCGATAATCGCCAGGGCAACGTCCTGAGGGCCTACTCCCGGAATTGGCTTTCCTGTAAGATAAATGCCTACCACTTCCGGACGTTTAATATCATAAGTCCTTCCCAAAAGCTGCTTCACAAGCTCAGGACCGCCTTCTCCCATAGCCATGGTTCCCAAAGCTCCATAGCGGGTATGGCTGTCAGAACCCAGAATCATCTTGCCACCTTCTGCCAGCATTTCTCTGGCAAACTGATGAATGACTGCCTGATGGGGCGGTACATAAACACCGCCATAACGCTTTGCACAGGTGAGACCAAACATGTGGTCATCCTCATTAATGGTACCGCCTACTGCGCACAGGGAATTATGGCAGTTGGTAAGCACATAGGGAATGGGGAATTTCTCCAGTCCTGATGCCCTGGCGGTCTGAATGATTCCCACAAAGGTAATATCATGAGAAGTTAATTTATCAAATTTAATCTTCAAATTATCCATATTGCCAGAGGTATTATGCTCAGCAAGAATAGAATACGCAATGGTATTTTTCGCTGCCTCTTCTTTCCTGGGAGCATTTTTCCCTGTCAGAGAATGAATCCATGCTTCCGCCTCCGGTCCATCCTCCATCAGCTCCGTCCCATTGATTAACCATGCACCTTTTTTATATAAATTTATCATACCGCTCCTCCATCTCTTTTTTTCATCTAGTCTCTATTATAGATTTTATTATAGTAAAATGCAAGCATTTTAGCGCATTAAATTAATTGTATACAATTTATATGTAAAAATAAGGACTGTTCCATTAAGCTATATCACTGCTATTTCAGATATTCACTTAATAAAGCCAGTCCTATATTTCTTATCCTTGTCTTAATCCTGTTTCCTCATAAATTCCATATAGCTGGAAACCATAAGAGCAATTTTAAAAGTCAGGGCATCGTCAAACACACGGATGTCCAGTCCTGTACTCTTCTGGATTTTCTCCAGTCTGTATACCAGCGTATTTCTGTGAAGGAATAACTGTCTGGAAGTCTCAGAAATATTCAGGTTGTTGTCAAAGAATTTGTTAATGGTATTTAATGTCTCATCGTCCAATGACTCAGGCAGTCTTCCGCCAAACACTTCTTTCATAAACATTTCGCAAAGAGGCATTGGAAGCTGGTAAATCAGACGTCCGATTCCCAGATTATTATATCCTACAATACTCTTCTCCACATAGAAAATTTTTCCTACATCAAGAGCCATTTTCGCTTCTTTGTAAGAGCGTGACACGTCCTTGATTTCATTGATAATATTTCCATAGGAAACACGTACCTGTGACATTGCCTCAGCGTTTAACATGTCCACAATCATCTTGGCAATTCCTTCGATTTCCTCATAACCGTCATTTTCTTCCAGACTGCGGACAATAATAATATTCTTCTCATCAATAGCTGTAATAAAATCATTGTTCCTGGAAATGAACAGATTCTTGAGAATTTCCATAGAATCCTGGTCTTTTTCATTCTTTGTTTCAATGAGAAGTACCACACGTTTTGCTTCTACTGCAATATGAAGTTTTTTGGCTCTGTTATAAACATCTACCAAAAGCAGATTGTCCAGAATCAGGTTCTGGATAAAGTTAGATTTATCAAAGCGTTCCTTATAAGCAACAATCAGGTTCTGAATCTGCGCTACTGCTACACGGCCAATCATATAAGCATCTTCATTGCTTCCTCTTGCTACCAGCACATATTCTACTGTCTGGTTATCATAAATTTTAAAGAAATGGTAGCCCTTAATCACCTGGCTGTCTGCCATGGATTCTGCAAAAGCTCTGATATCGCCAAAATCTTCATTTTCCACAGCAAAGGTGGTAGAATTCACCTTTCCGTCTATATCCATAACACAAAGGTCAATTCTCGTAATGGCTCTTAATTCGTCTAATGTTTTTTGTATTACCTGGCTTGAAATCATAGTTTCTTCTCTCCTTTGGGCGCTATCCCGAGATTTTCTAGGTTAATAATACCTTATTTTTCGACTGTTGGCAACCTGCCTGTTTGGAATTATCCAAATTATTTCTTTCTTTTTTGGGATTTTCGTGTCAAAATAAAGAAAAATCATTATTTTCTTATTATCTGTGGGCTCTGCCAATCTATTTTCAATTCTTATTCCGGAAAATCCATGCTTTCCCAACATAAGAAGCAGGAGATTCCGAAATAACAGGAATCTCCGCAACATCAAATAAAGGAGGTTCTTAATGAGTGAAAAGAAAAAGAAACTACAATGGCATCCTGCTTTTGTTGCAGGCATGCAGATTGAGTTTGGCGAAGAAGCCAGGTTTTTAACCTTTAACCCTGAACATCTGCTTGGGACAAAGCCAATGCAGATTGACATTTTAATCAAAAAGGATTCCGACCATGTATTACATAAAAATATCGGCAGAATCTTCCGGAAACACAATATCATCGAATACAAAGCTCCCGGCGATTATTTAAGCATTGATGATTTTTATAAAGTTTACGGATATACCTGTTTCTACAAATCCAACACCAGAACTGCAGATTCCATAAAATTTCAGGATTTGACCATTACACTGGTAAGCGAATCCTACCCCAGGAAGTTAATCCGGCATTTACGGCAAACACAGCATTATGATATAAAAGAAATGGAAGCTGGAATTTATTATGTCATTGGGGCTCCTCTTCCTATCCAGATAATTGTAACTGCAAAACTCTCAAAAGAAGAAAATTTCTGGCTGGGGAATTTAACCAACCGTGTAAAAAACACAAAGGACGTACAGCATTTACTTGCTGAATATAAAAAGCATAAAAAAGATATCCTTTATGAATCCATCATGGACATTATTGTAAAAGCAAATCCTAAAATGTTCGAAAAGGAAGGTGACATTATGTGTGAAGCATTAGAAGAATTAATGAAAGACGAATTAGAAGCTCAGATGCAGAAGGGTAAAGAGATTGGTCAGGAAATCGGTCAAAAAATGGGAATACTTCAGGGTGAACGCCAGGGTGAAACCCGCGTAAACCAGCTCAACCAGAAGCTCATTGCGCTTGGACGAATGGATGATATGTTGAAGTCCGTCTCTGATACTGTATTTCAGCAAAAGTTATTCAAAGAGTTCAATCTTTAATTTAAAAAGAACCTTCTCACAAAGTATTTTCCTGGCTACTCTGTGAGAAGGTTCTTTTTTGTCAAAGGTTTTTCTTAAATATGCAGTCTGAAGGCTGCTTCATTCCACCGAAGCTCATTTTTCAGATTGCGGATAGTAGTATCTTTATCAATATAAACCGCTTCAATTCCCATGGCTGCTGCCCAGTCTCCCATCTGTTCTGCTGTGAGGTCATAAGAAAATGCTGTATGGTGGGCGCCTCCGGCTAAAATCCATGCTTCTGCACCTGTCTGCAAATTGGGCTCTGGTGTCCAGAATGCAGTTGCAACCGGAAGTTTTGGCATAGGCTGTTCCACCTTCTTGCAATTCACATCATTAATAATCAAACGGAATCTGTCTCCCAAATCAATAAGGGATGTTGCAACACCTTTTCCGGTCTTGGAAGTAAAGACCAGTCTTGCCGGGTCTTCCCTGTCCCCCATGGAAAGCGGCTGGCACTTAATGCTGATAGGGCCTTCTGCAATGGTAGGGCAAACTTCCAGCATATGTGCCTCCAGAATACCTTCTTTTCCCGGAACCAGATTGTACGTATAGTCTTCCATAAAGGAAGTACCTTTTGCGTCTTTTTTGCCCTGGGTCATAATCTTCATCAGGCGTACCATGGCTGCTGTTTTCCAGTCGCCTTCACCGCCGAAGCCATAGCCTTTTTCCATTAATCGCTGAATTGCCAGCCCCGGAAGCTGCTGTAAGGAGCCCAAATCCCCGAAGTGGGTAACAATGGCCTGATAATTTTTCTCTTCTAAGAAACGTTCAAATCCAATCTCAATCTGCGCCTGTACTGCAACATGCTTTCTGAATTCTGCTGCGTCTCTTCCTTCCAGAAGAATTTCGTATTTGTCATAATATTCTTCTACCAAAGCATCTGTATCACCCTTGGATACTTCTTTCACCGCTTCTGCGATTTCATTCACCGGATAAGCATCTACTTCCCAGCCAAATTTAATCTGCGCTTCTACCTTATCTCCTTCTGTAACAGCTACATTTCTCATATTATCTGCAATTCTCATAACACGAATATGACTGCTTTCAATTACTCCAATGGCTGTTCTCATCCAGGAAGCAATTCTTTCCTGAACTACTTTATCATCCCAGAAGCCAACAATGACTTTACGCTCAATTTTCATGCGGCTTACAATATGCCCATACTCTCTGTCACCATGAGCCGCCTGGTTTTCATTCATAAAGTCCATATCAATACTGTCATAAGGAATCTCTCTGTTAAACTGTGTATGCAGATGAAGCAGCGGTTTTCTGTATTCCTGTAAACCTAAAATCCAGGATTTTGCAGGGGAAAAGGTGTGCATCCAGGTAATGACTCCCGCACAGGTCTCATCTGCATTTGCCTCATTGAAGGTCTGGCGAATCATAGTGTTGGTAAGAAGTGTTGGCTTCCAAACCACTTCATAAGGAAGAACTCCTGACTGATTCAGACGGTCTACCATAATTCTGGAATGTTCTGCCACATGCTCCAGACATTCATCTCCATATAAATCCTGAGAACCGGTACAAAACCAGAACTTGTAATTTTTCATTTCTAACATAATTTTTTCCTCCGCTTTTCTTGAAACATTCTTGTCTTTCTAAGTGTGAGTATAGTATGAAGAAGAAAAAAAGAAAAGAAATCTATTCTTTATTTATAGACATTTATTATCTTTTTTGTTACAGTAAAAAGAACAGGAGGATTTCGTATGTTAGCAAATTTTGAGAAAAGAGAACATTCTGATAAATCAAACGTCTGGGCCGGAAGCTACCAAAATCTTCACAACCTGCCTCACTGGCATCTGGAATGTGAGCTGATTTATGTAAAAAAAGGGGAAGTAACTGTTTCCTATAACAATACTGCCTACCACCTTCAGGAAGAAGACTGTATTTTTATTAACAGCGGAGAAATCCACTATATTAAGGGCTCTAAGGACAGCATCACCATGATTCTCATGTTTGATACAGTTCTTCTTGGAACTATTTCGTCCAGACATTTCCAACTTCTCTACCCAAGACTCAGACATCCTTATCCTGTGGTAGAATATTTCAACAGCATACAAACAGAGCTTAAAAATAAAAAAGACTTTTATGATATTAAGATTTCCTGTATGATGACCAACCTGATGATAGATATCTTCCGCCAGGAACCTTTGTGCGAACAAAAACACTTAAAAGACAGCAGCTCCATTGAAAATTATAAGAGCCTGCTGTCTGAAATAGAAGAAAAATGCAGTTATATTACTTTTGAAGATGCCTGTCGCTTTATGGGACTTTCCAAGCCTTACTTTTCCCGTTTTTTTAAGAATCTTTCCGGCATGACCTTTTCCCAGTACCTGAATATTATCCGGCTGGAAAAAGCCATCCAGATGCTGAACCGCAACACTGAGCATTTGTCCATTACCCAGATTGCCTCTTCCTGTGGGTTTGATACCATACGTCACTTTAACCGGGTGTTCAAGGAATTTACCGGTCTCTCCCCAAGGCAGCTTCCAAAGGATTATGTGCTTAGCTCACATTCCATCCGTGGGATGAAAAAGAACTTTAATCCTACGCTTCCTTGTTCAGTGCTGCTGGAAGACCTTTTATAAAAATTCTCCATTTTCTCTGATTACTTTTTCATACCAGTAGCCGGAATCTTTTATGATTCTTTCCTGTGTTCTGTAATCCACATAAATCATTCCAAACCGATCTGCATATCCACTGTGCCACTCAAAATTATCCATAAGTGACCAGTGGAAATAACCCCTGATGTCTACGCCATTTTCAGAGGCATGTTTCAGCTGTTTTAAATAGCCCTCCAAAAAGTCAATCCGGTTCTGATCATGAACTTTTCCGTCTAAAGAGACTGTGTCATGACAGGAAAGTCCGTTTTCTGTAATATAAATAGGGCTTTGGTATCTCTCATACAGGAAATACGGTCCCCAGTATAAACATTCAGGCGTAACCGGCCATCCCAGGGCTGTTTTGGGAAATCCTTCATACCGCTTTACAACTTCCGGCTTTCCATCCTTTCCCATACGAATCCGGTTTCCGTTGTAAATATTTTGTCCGTAGAAATCAATAGGCTGGGAAATCAGCTTCATATCTTCCGGTGTCATATCCGGCAGATAGTCCTTATATAATTTCAGCCCATCTTCCGGATATTTTCCTCTGAAAATCGGGTCGCTCCACCAAGTTACATTCCAGGTCCAATTCTGCAAATCCGGATTTACCTGCATCAAATGCATACGCGCCGCTTCAATATCTTCCGGACGTTCACTATCTGGATAGCTCATAGAACCAGTAGGCGCAATTCCGATTAAAATATCTCTTTTGGCTGCCTGGCGCATCTTCTTCACCGCCATACCATGAGCCATAAGCACATGATGCGCCATTAAAAAACTATCTCTTACAGATACTTTCAATCCAGGAGCATGTACTCCTGTCATGTAACCAAGTCCAATAAAACACTGAGGCTCATTCACAGTAAAAAAGTGAGTTACTTTATTAGAAAATTCCCTTGCAATAAAAGCCGCATAGTCGGAAAACCACTCCACAATTTCCCGATTCATCCATCCGCCTTTTTTATAAAGCTCATAAGGAAGTTCCCAGTGATACAGGGTAATATATGGCTCTATATTCGCTGCGCATAACTCATCTACCAGCTCATGATAAAATTTCAATCCTTTTTCGTTCACTGTGCCTGTCCCGTTTGGAAAAACTCTGGACCAGTTAATGGAAAAACGGTATCCCTGAACTCCCATTTTTTTCATCAACGCCACATCTTCCCGAAATCTGTGGTAATGATCACAAGCCACCTCTCCAGAATGTCCCTCAAAAACCTTTCCTTCTTCTTTGCAAAATACATCCCAGATATCCCAGCCTTTTCCATCTTGAAAAGCTGCTCCAACAGCTTTTTCATAATCTCATACCCCTCTTCATAAGAATAATAGGTGCAGTTTTTCACATACTTTTTTGAAAACCGGATTCCATTTTCACTGAGACATTCCCTATATTCTTTAAACCGCTCTATTCCTGGCTTTTGATTTAATTCTCCTGTAATCATAGCGATTTTTTTGTGACCAAGGCGTATGAGATATTCCATAGCTTTTCGTATTCCCTGTGCATTATTACTTAACACAGAATATTCGTTGACAAAAACTTCATTCAGGGAAACAATGGGAAACTTCTGGAACAACTGGCGGTATGTAATATGAAAATCAGAATCTGTTGAAATCAGCAAGATTCCATCTACCTGTCTTTTCACGCAAAGCTCTTCCAAATCTTCGGGAGGATGCTTTCTGATAAGCAGAATATCATAGCCCAGTTCTCCCAGTGTTTTTCTGGCACTGTTTAACACTTCGGAAAAGAATGGATTCTGCAGTCCTCTCCAGTCATCGTAAACAACTGCTATTACGCCTTCCCGCACAGATGTCTCATGAAAAAAACGATATTTTGATATATAACCCGTCTGTTTCGCCGCTTCCATAATCTTATTTCTGGCTTCTTCCCCTACGTCCCTGTAACCCCGGAACACTTTTGAAACTGTAGAGGGGGAATAGCCTGTTAATTTTGCAATGTCATATATGGTTGCCATGAAGTTTTCATCTCCTTAATTCCTTATCCTTTCACCCCTCCTGCTGTCACACCACTGACAATCTGTTTGGAAAACATTAAAAATACAAGAATGACAGGAAACAGGGATAAAGAAATCCCCAGATAAATTGCACCGTAATCTGTTTTATAAATGTCTGATTTTAACAACTGCACTAACATTGGCAGCGTGTATTTTTCCTGCTCTGTTAAAATAATGTAAGGCATCATAAAGTTATTCCAGGTTCCCACAAAAGTCATAATTCCTGTAGTTGCCAATGCCGGTTTCATAAGCGGAAACATAATCCTGTTAAAAATGTAAAACTCCTTTGCACCGTCAATCCTTGCAGCCTCCAAAAGACTTGGAGAAAATACACTGTCCAGATACTGCTTAATGAAAAATACCGTTGCCGGCGCTGCTATAGTAGGAATAATCAGGGGAATATAGGTATTTACAAATCCCAGCATTACCATATATTTGTAGAAACCAATGAAACTAAGCTGAGCCGGAATCATAATCAACAGCAGAATAAGGTTATAAACTTTTTCTTTATATTTAAAATTATAGGCTTTGATTCCATAGGCTGTCAACGCAGAAAAATATACCCCCAGCATGGTAGATAAGCCTGCAATAAAAGCGGAATTCAGGAAACCGCCTGCTAAGTTAAACCCTTTTTCAATAAGTCCTTTGTAATTCTCAACCAGGTGTCCGCCCGGCAGCAAACTTACACCCTGTAAAATCTGATTGGTAGAACGGGTAGCATTTACAAAAGCCAGCCAGATTGGTATTAAGGTAATCACTGTAATAATTCCTGTGATTATGTACAGCATTGTCTTGGAAAGTTTCCGTTTTGTCATGTTTTCACCCCTCTTCTTTCTCTGTCATAGAACGGTACACCAGCATACTGCAAAAGGCAATAATAATAAATAACACTACTGAAATAGCTGCAGAATATCCATAATAGTTCTTACCGGTAAATGCATGATTGTACAACAGCATGCTCACAGTATTCAGACTCTCATTCGGCGCGCCTCTTCCGTCTGTAATCATAAATGGTATATCAAAAAGCTGCAGACCGCCCACCAGAGAAGTTACCATCATGTAAATTAAAATCGGCTTCAGAAGCGGAATGGTGATATAACGGAATGTATTCCAGGAAGAGGAACCGTCTACCATGGCCGCCTCATACACCGAAGTATCAATACCAGAAATACCAGCCATCAAAATTAAAATAGAGTTTCCATACCACATCCAGGTCTGAATCCCTGATACAATATAAGAACTTGCCGCTTCACTTCTAAAGAAATTAAAAGTCTCATCTATAATCCCTGTCTGTACAAGGAACTGGTTAATCGGTCCCGTAGGGTAAGCAAAGAGCGTAGCCGCCAAAATCGAAATAGAGGCTGCGGTAAGCAGATTTGGCATATACATGGCAGTACGGAAAAATCCCACCCCTTTTAACTTAAACTTCACATTGGTAAACACAACTGCAAAGAACAGAGCCAGCACCATCTGGAAAATAAAATTCACACCCCAGATTCGTACTGTATTCCACAATGCCTGCCAGAAAGCGCTGTCTCCCATAATATGTACATAATTCTGCAGTCCTGCAAAGTCTCCCATGTTCCCGCTAAAACCCTTGGTATTTGTCACACTCAGATAGAACGTATAAACAATAGGAAATAAAGAAAATGCAAGAAACACCAGAAAAAACGGAATTACAAAATATACTCCATACCGGTTATAATTTTTTCTCTTCAAAACCCTTCTCCTCCTCTCACTTTAAGTCCGGGAACATTCTTTTCGCTTTTTTTATGATGTTCTCCTTCATCTCATCTATGGTCAGTTTTCCTTCTCTGTAGTTTTCCTTTTCATTTCCGAAAATTTTATTCATTTCCTGGTCATAGGAAGTAATTAGTTTTCCGTTAATGGATTTTGCATCTGCCAAAAAGACTTCATATGGGTTCTGACCTCCTAGGAAATCATTGCTCACACCGCTGGTAACCGAATCCATAACCTTCTGTGACGCAACATAATCATTGGTTTCCTCTATCCACTGCTTCAGAAATTCTTCGTCTGTGGTAAAATAACGAACCATTTCTTTTGCAGCTTCCTTGTTATCTGAGTCTTCATTCACACCAAGCCATGTTCCTCCCCAGTAATAGGAAGACGGCCCCTGAATCACACCCCAGTCTCCACTGGTATCCTGCGCACCGTCTGCACTGGCTGCATTTGGCATCAAGGTATTAAAAAGTCCCCATGCCGGAAAGAAATAGCAGAAAATTTCCCTGAGACTTCTCCTTGATGATTTCCGCTGTTTCCATAAATTTGTCCATGTCCTGAAAATATTCCTGGACTTTCTGTGGATCATCTGTACCAAGATACTCTTTCGCTAAACTTCTCCTGTAAAACATGGCGCCCGGCGCTGCCTGCCAGGAAACAGCACGTAAATTCCCATCAAAATCCGTTCCCACATCCAGGGTATAGTCCAGAATTTCCATTTCCTCTAAATCTGGTTTCAAATCTTCTAAATCAGCCATTACCCCAGGCTCTTCCACAAAGCTTCGGACAAATGCTTCTTCAATGGCAAATACATTTGGTGCATTCCCACTTTGAATGGCATTTTTTAATTTGCTTGCATAAACATCTGTAGGAACTAATGTAAATTTAACTTTCACATCTGGATGTGTGGCTTTATACAAATCTAACATTTGTTCCAGCTCATTTGTAAAAGACCAGACTTCAATTACATCTCCCTCTTCCTTCCCTTGTCCTGCACAGCCTGACAGCGAAAGAGTTCCCATAACTGCTGCCAGCAACAAGGCAATCCATTTTTTCTTCATAAACGTTTTTCCCTCCTTTTTTATTGAAACACATTTCGTAATTCTAATTATATTTACGAAACAGCCCCCGTTCAAGAGTTATGGATTTTTCTACCTTTTTCCTAAAAATACCTATCATATTTCTATATACTTTTGAATTTTATTTTGTTATAAATTCCCATTATTATGATATAAGCATCCATTATTACGAATTTTATTTCGCAAAATTTTGTGATTTTTTTCTCTTTTTTAAATGCATGTATGCCATCTCTTTTTTCTTTCGCGAAACTATTTTCAAAATACATACATTTTATGTAATGATTCCCACAAAAAAAGAACCCAATCTCAAAAAAGAATGGATTCTTTCCGGTTTCTATCCGACAGAACGAGGGTGCGCCCTATCTTGTTTATGTAATTGTTATTTTAAAACGGTCCATAACCAGTTTGGACAGCAATAGCCAGGAAAATAAAGGCTACAATCCACCAGGCAATAAACAGCGGCAGTAAATATTTCATCCATTTCTTAAAGGATACGCCTCCGCACATAGCCAGAGCTGCCAGAATTTCTCCTCCGGTTGGCGCCATTACGTTTGTAAAAGCATCTCCTAACTGGAATGCCAGTACAGATGTCTGTCTTGTAATATCCATCATGTCAGCTAAAGGTACCATAATAGGCATAACAATGGCAGCTTTTCCTGAACCAGACGGAATCAGTACGTTAAACAAATCAGTTGTAATGAACATACCAAATGCTGTCAGCATTGGAGACAAGCCATTTAATGCACTTACCAGCAGATGAATAATGGAATCCATCATATTGGACTGTTCCAGTAAAATAATAACAGAATTTGCCAGACCTACCATCAGGCATGGGAAAAGCATATTCACACAGCCCTTTTCAAAATGTTCACAGATTTCTCCCGGACGAAGACCGCCTACTAAACCACCGATAATACCAATAGCCAGGAAAATACCTGCCAGCTCGTCAATATAATATCCCTTCACAATAATACCGTAAACAGTAAACGCAATACCTCCTACGAAAATAACCAGAACAATCTTCTGTCGTGTGGTTAAAGGAACAGAATTATCCACATTAAGCGCTACATTTTTCGCAGTAACAAGGTCCATTTCATAAGTAGAACTTAACTGAGGGTTCTTTTTCACACGAAGCGCATGCCAGGTTACATAAATAATACTAACTGTCAACAATACCACGAATACTGCAATTCTAAGTCCCATACCAGAGAACATAGGAAGACCGGCAATACTCTGGGCAATACCTGTGGTAAAGGCATTAGTAATCGCTCCCCCATATCCTGCTGCCGCCGCACAGAAAATAATACCAACCGCAGTCAGCGAATCAAATCCCATGGTAAGACAACACGCCAGTACCAATGGAACAAAAGCCAGAAACTCTTCAAAATTGGCGCAAAATGCAGAACCCATGCCAAACACAATCATACAGACCGGAATCATTAAAAATTCCTTGCCCTTCATTGCCCTTACTATATTGGTCATCCCCGCATTAATTGCTCCTGTACCATCCAGAATGGCAAACATTGCTCCGATAATTAACAGGAAAAAGATAATTGCGGATCCTCTCTGCATTCCAAGCGTTACAGAAACCAACAGATTAAACGGTGTAATCGGGCTTCTTTCTACAGAATGATAGCTCTCTGGGTCAACAATCTCCTGTCCATCTACCATGACACGGTCATAAGAACCAACCGGTACAATGTAAGAAGCCACAGTAACAATTAACATAATTGCCACCAAAAACAGCATTGGATTTAGTGCCTTCAGTTCTTTTTTCTTTTTCATCTTTTTTATCTTTTCTTTCATAGGTGTAATTCCCCCTTTTGTCTTTGCTTACTTACAATTTTTTAGAATCCCACATAAAAATGTATAAATCTTCCGGGCGGAAGAAATACTCATTTCTTCTGTTGGAGAATGAAAATTCCAACAATTTGGTCCAATGGCAATAGCGTCTAATTCCGGCTTCTTTTGGGAGAAAAATCCCACTTCCAGACCTGCATGAACCGTAAGATATTTGGGTTCACATCCAAATAGTTCTTCATAAGTCTGACTTGCAACTTCTCTAAAGGATGACTTTGGATGGAAATCCCAGGACGGATAGCCCTTACTGGTATTACAGGTACCACCAAGAACCTTTGCCAGCCGGCCTATACGCTGATAAAGATAGGTTCCAAGACTTGGCCTTGCAGAACGGATTTCAAACACCAGACAAAGTTCCCTTTCTGTAAGATAAATCTCTCCCAGATTATCAGACGTATCCACTAAACCTACCAAAGATTCATTCATCTGATAAATACCATCTGGCGCCAGAAGCGCTGCATTCAACAACAAATCAGGTTCCGTACACCAACGTGGCTGCTTTGCCGCTTCCAGGGTAATAGATAAGTCCCCGCCTGTAGAAGCAAATTCTCCTTTCATTTGTCTTTCCTGTTCTTTTATAATCCCCTCAAATACGCTCCACTGTTCTTTTGGAAAACATACAACTGCTGACGCATCTCTTGGAATTGCCAGTCGGAAGCTTCCTCCATTAACAGGGCCCAGTTTGAATACAGCTTTCTCTTCTATAGCTAATAACACTCTGGCTAACAAAGTACTGGCATTTCCATGTCCTCTATGTATGTCTTCACCAGAATGACCGCCATGAAGCCCGCTTACAGATAAAAGGGCAGATATCCATCCAGCCGGAACAGGTTCGCTTACTACAGGAATCTTAAGTTCTGCAGCCTGCCCTCCACAGCTTCCACATAAAATTTCTGTATCACAGGCATGATCCAGATTAATAAGCCTTACAGCCCGCATCTTGGATGCATCAAAACGTTCTGCACCGGATAAGTCTTCTTCCTCTGCTGTGGTAAACAAAACTTCCAGCTCCGGATGTTCAAGACTCTCATCTGTAAGGATTGCCATAGCATAGGCAACGCCAATTCCATCATCTGCTCCCAGTGTAGTGCGTCCGCCTGTGTTAATACGGTCTCCTTCAATCTGCCATGGAATAGAATCACTGTCAAAATCATGTTCTATTTCAGGAGACTTCTCACACACCATATCCATGTGCGCCTGCAACATAATACAAGGAGCATGTTCATAACCAGGAGTTGCCGGTTTTCGAATAAAGACATTCTTTGCCGCATCCTGCTCTGCCTCCAACCCCTGATTTCCTGCCCATTCAAGAAGATACGCGCTGATTTTTTCCTCATGGAAACTAGGACGGGGAATCTGACATAGCTCATGAAAATATTGAAAGATAGGTTCCTGAATTAACTTTTCCTGCTCAGTTGTCATCACATTAACCTCCTGTTATTTTGTAAAAATCATGATTTCTTTATAATCATGATTATATTTTCTTTCGTACAAATTGTCAACTATATTTTTATTTATGCTCTTTTTTTGTTTATTTTGCACTAAAAAAGAGCCAGCTCATTAAGCATATATCCAATGAGACAGCTCTTTTCTCTCTGGCTTTTCCTGCTTATTTTCCAGCAGCCAGCAAATACTCAAACATCCTATTAAATTTCTCTTCATGTGCTTTTGCATCAAATCCTTCTCCACCAAGAGATGCTTCATAGAGAAAATTTTGATGTAGCGCAACAATCAAATCCAGTGTAATTTCCACCTTGTCAGCCTGAATATCCCCCTCTTGTACCATCCGCTCCATTGTTGCCCTGTCGCGCTCTACCATACTCCCCTGCACCAGCATGGTTCTTGTTTCCTCGCTAAAATTCTCCAGCTCCTTGGGAAACAGCTCATGATAATATAAATGAAGCACCGAAGCCAGCTCTCCGCTGTACTTCCCAAAGAAAATGTTATGATAAATCTCTGGATACCGTAATGCGTTTCGATTAAAGCAATGATAAATCGTTCGGTAGGAATCAATCGCCCGCATTCCCGGTTTTAATTCTTTCTCCAGTTGGGCCACATATTCTCTTAAATAACAAATAGAGCCAAACATTGTAAGCTGCTCCAAATCATTAAAATAATTATAAATGGTGGCGCTATTATACCCTGCTTCTGTGGCAATTTTACGAATAGACAGATTTTCAATTCCATTTTGCCGAATTAGCTTTTCCGCGGCCTCAATAAAATAAATCATAATGCGCTTTCGTTTCAATGTTAAATTGTTGTCCAATGCCTTATCTTCCAAATTTCTCATCTCCTTTTTCAAATATAAAATACCTGTTTAGACTTGACAAGGAAATCCTCCCTCGCTTATAATTATAATCACGATTAGTATTTAATCAAGTTTAAATTAACTATAGTGTTTAGAAAGGATGATTCTTATATGAAGCGTATTCCTGTTTCCGGAGGGCTTCTGGTCTTTCTGGGCGCCGCTTTTTGGAGTTTAAACTCTCCTCTGGTAAAATACCTTTCTCTTGACTCCGTATTAATCTGCGGCTTGCGCTCACTTATTGCAGCGATTGTACTGGCTGTCACAATACGCCCAAAGCAATTAAAGTGGAACTGGTGGATGGTAATATATATGTGCTCCTATGCCGGTCTCTGTCTCAGCATCATTCTGGCTCTCGGCGCTACTTCTGCCCCTGTTGCTATTGGGATGCAATATACTGCAGCTATCTGGCTTTTCCTCGCCAATTTGCTGAAAACCAGAAAGTTTCATACACGTGCCTTTGTGCCAGTGGCAATCATCTTCATAGGTGTTGTATGCTTTATGTGTTCAGGAGAAGATGCTGCCAGCCAGGCCGGTAATTTCATTGCTTTAAGTGAAGGAATATTTTTCGCGCTTATGACTGTCAGCGCAAAAAAAGTCGCCGGCACCAACCCAATTGGCCTTACCGCTGTAGCAAATCTATTTACAGGAATCGTTGTATTTCTGCTTTTTCCCGGAACGCTGGGGAAGATATCCGTTATGACAAGTATGGACTGGATAATTATGCTGGTATTGGGAATCATACAGATTGGAGCCGGTTATGCCTGCTATAATGTTGGAATTCAGAAAATCAGTGCTCAAAAAGCCTCTGTAATCGCGCTGTGGGAAATGATTCTCGGTCCTGTATGGGTTGCTCTTTTTCTGAAAGAATATCCTACTCCTATGGTTCTTACAGGTTTTATAATTATTTTACTGGGGATGCTATTGGATTCTCTTATGAACAGCGAAACCTCTAAATCCCTGCAAAAACAACTCTCCTAGAACGTGCTTGAAATCCGGAAGGGCTCCTGTAATCAGGATTACTTCCGGATTTTTTGATTTTTATATTAAATAGAACGAGGGTATCGCTCCTCCTCTTACTGAGGATTTTGCGACACCCTTGTAATATAGTCATTTTTAAAACAAATCTTAGTTTGTGATAACCTGCTCTGTTTCTTTATCAAAAATGTGCATTTTTTCAAGATCCAGAGAGAATTTAACAACATCACCTGTTCTTGCTGTTGTACGTGGATTAACTCTTGCTGTCATAGAAGAACCTTCTGCATCAAAGTACAGATATACTTCAGCACCAAGCAATTCGTAAACAGTGATTTTTCCTTCCATTACGCTGTTTGGATTAGCTTTGATGTGTTCTTCATCATCATAAACGTGTTCTGGACGGATACCCATAACAACAGTTTTTCCGTTGTAGCCACCATCAATAAGGGCTTTTGCTTTAGCAGCCGGAACATGAAGTGTTGTGTTTCCAATCTGTAATGTTACGTCATTACCTTTTACATTAACAACTGCATCTAAGAAGTTCATCTGAGGAGATCCGATGAATCCTGCAACGAATAAGTTTGCCGGTGCATTGTATAATGTCTGAGGTGTATCTACCTGCTGAACAACACCATCTTTCATAACTACGATTCTGGTACCCAGTGTCATAGCTTCTGTCTGGTCATGTGTTACGTAGATGATAGTAGCGCCTAATCTTTCATGTAATTTGGAAATCTCAGTACGCATCTGAACACGAAGTTTAGCATCCAGGTTTGACAGAGGTTCGTCCATAAGGAATACTTTAGGTTCACGCACGATAGCACGTCCCATAGCAACACGCTGTCTCTGACCACCGGAAAGAGCTTTTGGTTTACGGTCTAACAGTTTTTCAAGGTCAAGGATTTTAGCTGCTTCTTTAACCATTTTGTCAATCTGATCTTTTGGAACTTTTCTCAGTTTCAGACCAAATGCCATGTTATCATAAACTGTCATATGTGGATACAGAGCGTAGTTCTGGAATACCATTGCAATATCTCTGTCTTTTGGTTCAACGTCATTTACTACTTTATCGCCGATTTTTAATGTACCGCCTGTGATTTCTTCCAGACCTGCAATCATACGAAGAGTTGTGGATTTACCACATCCTGAAGGACCTACGAAGATGATGAACTCTTTGTCTGCGATTTCAAGGTTGAAATCTTTTACTGCTTCGAAACCGTTTGGATAAGTTTTGTTAATATGCTGTAAAGATAAACTTGCCATTTTTCATTTCCTCCTGAAATATGATACAGTATAAATATGTGATTCTCTTTCTGAACTGTGTTTAGTATACCTCTATCCGCTCTTTTTTTCCATAGGTCAATTGCCCAAAGATTTTTAGGAGACTTTGTAATCCTGGATAATGATGGAGAGTGCCATGTCAATTTGCCATATTTTCGATTTTTTCATATACAATCTGCACAATTTTCCACTTTAACACTAAAAAACGGGCTTTACACATAATATTTCCTTCTTTATAATGGTGCCATAATTATAATATTTAGAAAGGGTTTTCCTATGTTTCGGTTAATGGGTAATATTTATAAAGATACACATTTATTAAAGAGTACTGTAGTCTGTGACGATACAAAATCTACCAGAACTAAAAAAGTATTTCATTGTCTTGACTGCATCTGCCATGAGTTTGACCTGCCATCTCCAATCTGGCTGGATGCTAATATTAAAGACTTCCAGAAGTTTTCTAAAGTACGGTTTTCACAGGATAATTTTATTGAAGTGCTGGATTTTGACTATTTTGAGCTGCAAATCATTGAAGAAGACTGATAAAATGACTCATAAAAAAGCTGCCACAGATGTTTCAGAAAAAATACTGATACCTCTCTGCGGCAGCTCTGCTATTCTTTTATAATCTCTTTAATAATTCTTCTCTTCTCTCTTCAAAGCCTGGTTTTCCAAGCAGTGCAAACATATTCTTCTTATAGCTTTCTACACCTGGCTGGTTAAACGGATTTACCCCTGTAAGATAACCGCTGATACCACATGCAAATTCAAAGAAGTAGAACAACTGTCCTAAGTAAAATTCATTCTGCTGCGGAATCTTCACCATTAAGTTTGGTGTATTTCCATCTGTATGTGCAAGAATGGTTCCGTTCATAGCGCTCTTATTTACGAAATCCATGCCTTTTCCGGCCAGATAATTCAGACCGTCCAAATCATTTTCTGCTTCTTTGATGATAACATCTTCTTTTGGCTCTTCAATGGCTAATACGGTTTCAAACATGATTCTGGATCCATCCTGGATAAACTGCCCCAGAGAATGTAAATCGGTTGTAAAGTCTACAGATGCCGGATAAATTCCTTTCTGATCCTTTCCTTCGCTTTCACCGTAAAGCTGTTTCCACCATTCTGCCACATAATGAAGTGTTGGTTCGTAGTCTGCCAGAATTTCTACGGATTTTCCTTTTTTATGAAGAATGTTACGCACTGCAGCATACTGAAGAGCATCATTTTCTGCGTATGGAGCATTTAATGCCATCTCTCTTCCAGACGCTGCACCTTCCATTAATTTGTCAATGGATACACCGCTTACTGCAATAGGAAGCAGACCTACAGCGGTAAGTACAGAGAAACGTCCGCCTACATCATCCGGAACCACAAAAGTTTCATAGCCCTCTTCTGTTGCCAGAGTTTTCAAAGCTCCCTTTGCTTTATCTGTGGTCGCATAAATTCGTTTTGCTGCTTCTTCTTTTCCGTATTTTTCTTCCATCATTTCTTTAAATACGCGGAATGCAATAGCCGGTTCTGTAGTTGTACCGGATTTGGAAATCACGTTGATGGAGAAATCTCTGTCACCGATTACCTCTGCCAGTCCTTTTACATAGGCGCCGCTGATATTATTTCCTACATAATAGATTTCTGGTGTCTTACGGTTTTCTTTGCTTAAATTGTTATAAAACGGATGGCTTAAAAAATCAATTGCTGCTCTTGCTCCCAGATAAGAACCGCCGATACCGATTACCAAGAGAACATCAGAGTCACTCTGAATCTTCTGTGCAGCTTTCTTAATTCTGTCAAACTCTTCTTTATCATAATCTACAGGCAGGTCAATCCAACCAAGAAAATCATTTCCCAGCCCTGTTCTGGACACCAGAACTTCTTTTGCTGCATCTACCATTTTTTCCATTGCCGCAACTTCTTCTTCGCGAACAACATTTACTGCTTTTGAATAGTCAAATGTTACTTTGTTTCCCATTGTCTCTTCTCCTTTGACTCTTTATTTCCAGACCGGGTTCCAGAAGAATCCATTCCGTCTGTCTTTCTTTAGTTTAGCAAATTCATTTGGGATTATCAAGTTAGAAATTCTTTCACCACATCTTTCACAATCTCACTTTCTTCCTTGCTCAAAAGATGACTGTACCGGCTGTCTGCTGCCGCAGCCTCCAGAATTCCCTGTTCAATCTGGCGCATGGCCTTTTCCCTTTTTCCGGCTCCCCTGACATTTTCCATGGGAATAATTTTAGCAGTCTCCGGTTCCTGATAGGAATTTTCTATATAATCCAAAAGATTGGTTTCGATTTCCTCTTCCTGATAGCCTGTCCCTATGAGAATCCGCACGCCTAGCAGTACAATTCCCATACAGATTCCTGTAATCATAACCGTTGTAAACGCCGGAATCTCTCCACCCGGCACAGGAGCCTTGAAGGTTTTCATATCACTTTGATAAATAAGAAACAAGCTCATTCCGGTCAATAAAAAAGAGAGGACAAAAGTTCCCCAGGAAATACCCTTTAGCTGGCGCACATTCCAGGGTCCTATCTTTCGTCCTCTCATACGTTTGATAACATAAACAGAAGGATTATGTATCTGCGTATTTTCCTCTACATTTTTTTCATGCTCCTGTATAAAGCTTTTCATCCATGGATTTTTTGCTTCTGCCGGATGTCTCAAATCTTTTAATACATTCCGGTTGCTTTTGTAAACTGCCAGCATACTTATGAGGCAAATTGCCCCCATAAGGCAGGCACCATAATAAAGAATCAGGTGCTCCATAAGTTCCTCCTCTTATTCGGCAAACAGACTTCCTGTCCCGCCTTTTCTATGAGACTGCCATACAAACAAACTGCCAGCCTCTATGAAACTATTATATAGCGCCTCATCCTGTTTGAAAACAAAAATCGTCCGACAAATTCTTACTTGATTCTTACAGAGCTTTCATCATATTTTCCACCAGATTTACTGTATGGCGGATTGCTTCCTTCTCAAAAGCAGGATAATCCATATGCGCGCTGTCATCTGCCTTGTCTGAAATAGCGCGGATTACCAGATAAGGAATCCCATTCAGATAAGCCGCCTGTCCAATAGCTGCACCCTCCATCTCTGTACAGTATGCCTGGGTATTGGCAATAATCTTCTCTTTTGTCTCTTTGTCTGCCACAAACTGGTCACCGCTTGCCACTCTTCCCTCAAAAACCTGAATCTCAGGATTTACCTTGCGGCACACCTGCAAAGCTGTTTCTCTCAGCCTGTCATCTGCCGGAAAAGTCCTGGTGTCCATACGTGGAACCTGGCCAATCTCATAACCAAATTCTCTGGCGTCCACATCATGCTGCATGGTATCTGTAGAAAGCACAATATCCCCAATGTTAATTTCCACTTTCAAGGATCCTGCAATACCTGTATTGATGACTGCATTCACCTGAAACACATCTGCCAGAATCTGAGTACAGATACCTGCATTTACCTTTCCAATACCGGAACGAACTACAACTACCTGCTGTCCTCCCAGAATCCCCTTAAAAAACTCCATACCTGCTTTTTCAAGAACCGTTACTTCTGACATTTTTTCTTTTAAAATAGCCACTTCCTCTTCCATGGCTCCGATAATTCCAATGGTGTTCATATTTTTTCCTTTCTGCTGCTTACAGCAAAATAATATTGGTAAAATTCCGCTTCTATTCTACACTGTTTTTGTGGTTCTGGCTACTGGATTTCTTTTTGATTTTAATGTTCTAACAAATAATGCGTTCAAGATATTTTCTACTTTAACACATCCCCCAGACAAGTACCAGCATATGAGATTAGCAGAATAGTGTCCATTTAGACAGTTTCAGCATTTTTCAGAACTATCTTTTGCGTAAAAAAAACGATTAATAAAACAATCCCTGAAAAGCATAAAACCATATTCAAATCAACTATTTTTAGCAAAGCTGTGCATGTTGCAAAAAATATTGTTTGACTTATTTTTATGATTGCATGTTGTTGCGACATCATAGTTGCGCGATTATAATCATCAGCTACTGCATTGATTTCTATAATATTAGCTGTTGCTATTACACCGTAAGTTATTCCCAATATTATGATGACTGCCAAATACATTTTTGCAGCTATTATAAATGTGCAAATACTCATTCCTAATACTGCAAATTTTAGAATTTTGAAGTTTGTAAATTTCTTTGAAAAATAATAAAATATTTTACTTCCTATTCCTTCTCCTATTTCCATAAAAATATATATGTACCCTAAGCTTCCAATTGCAAATTCTGTATTTTTTATATTAGCCTGTATAGCATTGGAAATAAACTGATAAATCGGATTAACTAAACATACTATTATTAACAAAAAAACCACGCTTTTATTGGAAAAACTCTTTTTCAAAGCAGATATAAGAATCGCAGACGATTTTCTCTTACATGGCACATTCCCTGGTAAAAGTATTCCAAAACTTATAATTGATATAACGTTGGCAGCCATTGTTAAAAGAAATGGCAACTTGTTATTATATGTAAAACAATTTGAACCTATTATTATCGCAAATATAGGCCAGATTGTCTTCATAGCCATAAAACCGCTAATTTCTTTTTCAAATGTAGAATTAATATTTTCATGAGTGATTAAATCATGCAGACTTGCTATATCAGCACCACTTTTAGCAGCAACACCAAAAGAGATAAAGCATATTGCTAAGGTATAGCTCGGTAACGTTTCTGAAAAAAGAAAGAGCATCTCTGCCATAATCATTGATAAGGATCCTATAATTAATATGCTTTTAGAACCTATTCTATCTGCTATTATTCCCGTCACATACTCAAAAATAAATACTGTTACTGCTTGTATCGAAAACAACAATGCAATTTCTGAGTCTGATAATCCTCTGCTTAATAAGTAGACAATAAAAATGGGATATTCAAAATCACTCTTTCCAATTATCATTGCCAGTTCAAATAAAAGAATCTTTATATTTTTTGACATTGTGCCTCCTTCATAGCCATAAGATATTCATATGCAAATTCTGTAATCCCCCCTTACCTTATTTTTCCCTCCAGATGTACCTTCCATATCCAGCGGCTGCCGCAATCAGAATTCCAGCAATACCCAAATATAACATCCTGATATTCCATAACTTCAGCATCTGTCCTACTATCAAGGAACCACCCATTCTAGACAGCAAAATAAAAAATCTTGAGACAGCAAATGTTCTTCCGACACTTTCTGGCTCAGCTTCCATCTGAATCTCCGTTTTGAAACCAAGAGGACAAAATGTCGCAGTGATACCCCCAAGGACAGCTCCTAGAAAATAGACCCATATATTTCCCGAAATCCCAATCACAATCTGGCTCATGGCTGCGCAAATAAGCCCAAGTACAATGACAGTGGATGGCCTCAGCTTTCGGATTTTCCCCAGCACAAAAGCAGAAGCAACCAGCATTCCCATGCCCTCTACTGCATTTCCAATCCCATACCACTGAGAAGGCATCTGCAGTTTCTCCTCAATCATACTGACTTCCAAAGGTGAAGCAAGCCCAATACAAAACATAAAAATATTCCAGAAAAACACTGTTCCCAGAATACGCTTATTTCTGACTAAATTCATATAGACCTTTAACTTTTTATCACCGTCTATATACGAATCCTGCGGTACATGGATAAATGTAATGAAACCGTACGAAAAAGCTGTCACCATATACAATGCACAACTTAAAACAAGATTAATATCCACTCGAAAATATAACGCTAGAACAGAAGCACACAGAGGTGCCGCAATCATGGAAAAAGAATCTACAAAATTTATCACAGAAGCAGCTTTAAACAGATGACCTTTCGCAAAAACATTAGCTATCAGTGCACTTATAGTACTCCCTTCAAATTCCAAAATCAGATTCATCCCAAAGGTAACAGCATAAATACACCAGATATCTCTGTTAATCAAAAGACACGCCATCAGGACTGCCTTTACAATATTACTGATAATCATAAGGACTTTTTTATTATATTTATCAATGATTCCGCCGATAACCAGAATAAGAAATGCTGGCAAAAGCTGAGCAACAAAGAATCCACCAATCACAGTAACTGATTCTGTTTCCTGGAACAAATAAATAACAACTCCAATATCATAAATATAACTTGCAAATCCGGATAAAAATTTTGCCAGAGAAATTAACCCTAAGTTTCTTCCATTTTGATATAATTCTGTATTTTTCATACAAAAAATTCTCCTTTAGAAGATTAAGCATCTGTGCCCTAAACACAGATGCTTATCCTTTTTAATACTCTTTGTACAGACCTAAACTATATACTTCTGTATAGCTTTCAGTCTTAATTCCTGTATGTGCACTTGCTAACAGCATCACTATATACCTCCTTTTTTTATTTTGCATATATATAAAAATATTAATGCCATAAATTCAAATACTCTCCCGCTTTTTCAGCAATTTGAAGATATTTCTGTTTCCCAAGTGAAGGATACTCTGTTAAAATCCAAAATATTTTTTCCATTGCTCTTTTCCATTCATCACAATATGGATAAGGAACAGTTATTTTACCTTTTTCTTGAAAGGTTTCCCCTCGACATCTTCCTCCACAAAAATATTTCATACTACATTCTCTACATTTTTGATTCATATCTATAATATTTAATTGTTGAAACTGTTTTCTCACTGCAGAGTTTTGAAACTGTTCGTTAAAATCAGGAGCAAGAATATTACACATTTCAAATTTTTTATCAAATAAATTCAAACATGGATAAATGCCCCCTTCTGGAGATATTGTCAGCGTTATAACACCTGCTCCACATGAAATCATTTTTTGCGAAAATCTTGCTCCCATTACTAGCCCCATAAAAGATGTCTCATCTAATAGCTCAATAATATCCTCTCTTCTTTTAATCAAAGAATACATTCTATCAACAAATTCATCTAATGGAACTCTTTCCATTTGTCCTACAGCTCTTCCCATATTCATCAAAGAAATCAATCTTACTTTTTTAATATTGTACTTTCTTGCAAAGTCAAAATATTCTTCTATCTTTTCAATATTCCCCCTATGATATACAAAGTTTGTTTGAATATCAACATCATACTCATTCAAAATTTGCAAAGCATTTATTGCCTTATCCCATGTCCCTTTTCCTCGAACATATTCATGACTTGATTCATCAGTTCCATCTAAAGAAATTTGTACGTTTATATTATTTCTTTTTGCTGTTTCTGCAAATTTTGAATCTACTAATACCCCATTTGTAGATAAACCAATCTGATATCCCAAATCAGTAGCATAATCTAATAATTCCAGAAATCTATCTCCACACAAAGGTTCTCCTCCCAAAAAGGAAAGCCCTTTTTTACCCTCATCCATTAGTGTAATACATCTTCTCAAAATTTCTTTCGCTGTTTCTAAAGACATTCCCTTCAAATCCTGTTCTGGCATATCCGCTACACAACAGTGTCTACATCGTAAATTACATCGCATCGTTTGCAAAAAAGTTATTTTATTAGGTTTTAACTCCTTTTTATGATTGTTTGATATTTTCGTATCGTATAAGACATTACTTTCTAATAACGGTGTAAAAAATTTTTTAATTTCTTCTAATGCTTGCGTTTCTCCAGATCCTAAAACTTTTTCAGCAACACGTCTAATACTACCAGTTCTTTTCATTTCTTCTAATGCGGCAAGACCCTGCTTAGAAACTGCAACCCAAAACGGAATTTCAGGAAAAATAACAATACTGTTTTCTCCTCTTGTTGAAAAAATTTCATATGGATCTAGCGTTAATTTTTCAAACGTTTCTCTCATGTATACTACCCTTTCTTGCTACAAAATTGCAACTCATCTTTTACTTACACAAACCCACTCTATTATTTCAAAAGTATCATTGAGCTTTTCTAAAAAGTTACTGTCATTTTAGTTTAAACTTGTCTATAATAAAATGGCGTAATCGGTGATATGAATTTAACCGATTACGTCATTGTCAACGTTCTGAATTCCTTTTACAATAGCTTTCAAAAAAGAAAGAAGGATAATTTTATATGAAAAACAGGATATTTTTAGGTTATTTCATGACAATTGCTTTAATGATATGGGCCAAGCCCCCATCTGGCTTACAGCATTATGAAGAAGCGCCTTACACTATTTGTTATAATACAAACAGTGATGATCTTGAAATTGATGAGGAAGAAGAAAATATACCAACTCCCTATGACTGCGATCTTCCACCTCAAAAATGAATTATTTGATTCTTTTCAAAATATTTCTTAATATGCTCTAAGTTTTCTTTACGTTCTGGGTACAATTCGCAAAGCTCATACGCTTCCCATATGTAGAGAAGTCCGATTTTTCTTAATCTAAGGGATTCTTCTCCGGAAAACCTCTTAGATTTTTCTATATAATTCCATCCAATATTGTAGATAAAATTGTAAAGGCAATTCCCTTTTTCCCATTTCAAAAGCCAGGAGATTCCTTTTCTGCACATTTCGATGCTCTCATCATACTGCTGATGCAGTCCCAGGATATTGGCATAGTTTACCATAAGAAGATAATAAGGCTTATAACCATCCATATAAGACACTTTTTCCATCTGTTGGATGACACTGGAGAATATTCTACAGGCTGTTTCGTATTTCCCTGCTTCTCCATATGCAATTGCAAGGTTATTTAAAATCAGCAGCTCATTCTCTGTGTAAAAGTATTTATTAACAAATTTTTCGCTGTCATAGTCTTTGAAACTCTCTCTTAATAATTTTTCAAGAGATAAAATATAATTAACTAAGTCTAATTTCCCACTATTATTTTCCACTACAAGACGTATCCGATAAAGAAATTGTCTGTTTTCCACGTACATAAGTGGCAACTGGTTTTTGCTGATAATTTCTTCTATTTCATTTTCTGCGCCTTGATAATCCCCTCTTTCAAATAGCCACAATAACCGATTCCTAACTTTTGCAATATTCACATCCTCTGTCTGTAGATTGAAAAGAATGGTCTCTTCTGACATTTCCAGTTTATTCATTATTCTCTGATAATTTTCTTCTGAAGGATTTAAGGTTCCGTTTTCATACCTTGATAATGTATAAGTGTCACATATGCCTTCTGCAAGTTCTTCCTGGGTCATGTTCCTTTGTTTCCGATAATAACGAATTACTGATGCTCTGTTATATTCTGACATTTTTCTCCTCCATATAGGCAAGCATTTCTTTTTCATCTGTACACTTTAACAATTCCAGAGCCATAATTTTGTTTTTGTAATCCTGCTCTTCCTCTGCTGTTAAATGGTTCATTTTTTCTTCCAATGCCATTTTTAACTCCAGCACTTCTTTCATGGATTTAACAAAATAATGTTCTGTCATGCCAGTATATACTTTTTGAAGGGCAGAATACGCATCACCATAATTATATTTCTGATAATTCTGCTCTGCTATTTTATATAAAATGCCATAATAAAGCTGCTTCATTTCTAAAGAAATGCAAGGATGGCTTTCAAGATATGTCTGAATCTCCAAATATATTGCCTGCGCCTCCTGTGTTCTTTGGACTTCCTGATAGCATTCTCCCAACTCTTTGAATACTTTAAGCTCCATAAAAGACAGAAGACCTTGTCCACTTTGTTTGTACGCTTTCTGAACAATGGTTTTTGACAAAGATGTCTCAAAATCAGAGGCAGCCTTTGTATACTCACCCGTATATTTCTTTACAAGCCCTGCATAGTAAAAAACATATTGTTCATGAATTGCTTTTGACGGAGACTTCATTTTTTTATAGTTTCCAATTTCATCCTCAACCTCTGAATATTTTCCCTGTTCAATAAGTTCTTCTATCTTCTTTTGCTGCTGCATTTCATCAAACTCTTCATTGCTGATAATCATTTCATATTGCTGCGCATTGCATCCAAGTCTCTGCAACAGATACTCTAGCAGAAATTTATCTGGAATCCTCATCCCATTCTCATATCTGGATAATGCAGTAACACTACAAAGTCCTCTGCAAACCACAGATTTGGAATATCCTTTTTCTTTTCTCTGTCTTTCCAATAACTCACCTATGGAAATTTCGTACATCTATAATCTCCCCTTTTGTCTCTGATACGCGCTCCTATAATATCATAAAAAAATATGCTTGTTAGCATAAAACTGATACTTTTAAAAAATTTATAAATTCCCCCACTTAGGACTGGCAGTTGCTCCAGAGAATTGGTATAATACTTTGAGAAATCATTTCACAAAGGAGGCTATCAAAATGAACGTATATAAAACAAAAGGCGTATGTTCCCGCTCTATTGAATTTGAACTGGACGGAGATACCATTAAATATGTAAAATTCAACGGAGGCTGCAACGGAAATACCAAAGGCATCGCAAGTCTGGTAGAAGGCATGAAGGTAGATGATGTAATCAATCGCTTAAAAGGCACAGACTGCGGCGGAAGAGGAACTTCCTGTCCGGATCAGCTTGCAAAAGCGCTAGAAGCTGCAAAAGCTCAGTAAATTTTCAAGCAAAAAGAGAAATCTCGTACAAGAGCGTATTTAAAAATGTTTATACAATTCCGGCAGCTCCAGCAGGCACTCTTTGAGACGAAATGTTCAAAGGCAACGCTTGCTTAGCCGGAAATGTATAAATATTCTCATAAAAACTCAAATAAATTCATCTGTTCTGCTTCTTCCCCCGATACTTTTTTCCCTGTTTTTTCTTTTTCTATACAGGATAAAGGCAGTTCTTCTAAAAACATGGAAGGCTGTCCTCCATGAATAATCATAAGCTCTTCTTTTGCTCTGGTCATTCCCACATAAAAAAGTCTTCTCTCTTCTTCTATGTCAGCAGGCTCTTTTCCATTTTCTAAAGGCAGTTTATCTTCTTCTGCACCAGCAAGCAGTACAACCGGAAATTCCAAACCTTTGGATGCATGAAGGGTCATTAACGTAACTACGTCCGCGCGATAAGTTTTCCCTCCACATCGCATCAAATCCCCTTCTTCTCCAAGAGAAAGACTGCTCAAAAATTCTTCTGTATTCTGGTAGCACATAGCCATATGTTCCAAATTGTCCATAGCTTTATTTCCCTTTAAGTTCATGTCCTCCTGCCATTTTTGAAGGAGTTTTCCAGGTTTACTCCGCTTTAGAAGAGGCTGATATTTCGCTTTCATAGTTTCATAAATCTCAGATGTAAGAACATTCTCAGGAAGCTTCCATAAAAGTCTCAGGGCTAAGATTCTTGCAAGGGAATCCTCCGGTTTGGCGATACTTCTGAAGAAGCAAACTGTCCCCCTTACTTCTGGTTCCAGGAGAAAATCCTCCCTGCCGGTAATCACGTAGGGAATCCCCTCTTTTCGAAGACTGTTTTCCAATAATTTAGCCTGTCTGTGGGTGCGGTAGAGAACTCCAATGTCTCCAAAGCTTCTCTGTCTTCTCTCTGATTCTCTCTCAAAACTCTTTTCTGTATCCAGCATATCAATGCCGCCAATCTGCCTGTTAATCTCTTTTGCTACGAAAACCGCCTCTGCCATTTCACTGGATGCTTCTATAACTCTCACTGGTTTTCCATTTCCCAAAGCAGCATGAAGAGTTCTTTCTTCACCAGAATTATGAGAAATCACTGCCATGGCACTTTCTACGATTTTTCCTGTGGAACGGTAGTTCTCTGTAAGACGTATCACCTGTGCCCTGGTATATTCTTTCTGCAAAGTAGCAGAACAGGCTGAATCTGAACCTCGAAAACCATAAATAGACTGGTCCGGATCACCAATCACAAATAATTCTCTTCCCTTGTTGTTCCAAAGCCGGATTAATTCATACTGAACAGGGCTGATATCCTGAAATTCATCTACTAAGAGATAATGAAATTGTGGAAGCTCCAGTTCTTCTTTCTCATGAAGTAATCCTATAGTCTCGATTAAAAGATCATCAAAATCCAGAGCATTCTTTGCTATTAATTGCTGCTGATAATATTGCAGCGCTTCTTCTGGTATCCCGGTTTTTGATACATCTGCATCTTTTTTTGTCTTCCAGAGGGAAATCTCCTTCAAAAACTGAGAAATGCTCAATCCTAACTGGAACTCTTTCACCGTTTCTTCTGCTATTTCTCTGGTAAGCATAGCATCTGCAATGGTAAATTCCATTCCCTGACTTTTCAGCAGTTCCAGACAAATAGAATGGAAGGTTCCTATCTGTATCTGACGCACTGACTGTTTCTTTCCCAATTCCTGCTGTAAACGCTCCTGCATTTCTCTTGCAGCTTTTTTCGTAAAGGTAACTGCAGTAATTTCGGAAGGTTTCACTTTACGGTAATTAAGCAAATGTAAAATTCTGGATACCAGGGTTTTCGTTTTTCCTGTCCCTGGACCTGCAACAACTGCAACTACCGGCTCTATAGATTCTACTGCCTGCTGCTGTTTTGCATTTAATACAGCAACTCTTGGCAACGCTATAGTTTCCTCCGAAATGGCTGTTTTCTTCAGCGTCGGAAGCCTCACGTCTGCTGCTTCCTCCTGTTCTTTAATTCCAAGAGTCTCAAAAAAACTTATCTGACCTTCTGTATCCTCCAGTTCTGAGACGTGAAACAGCTTAATCGTACCATATTCTCCATCAAATCCCGGATGTCTCTGTACTTCGCCTTTTCTTAACCGCCGGATGCCCTCTGCTATCATATAACCAGATTCCTTGCGGATATCTTCCACCGGAATCTCTCTTAAAATCTCAAATTCCGACCCTAATTTAGAAAGCATGTCCTCATACTGCCTCTGCACCTTCACACTGGTAGAAGAATGCCCGGTGGCTTCTGCAATGACCTCTGGCAAAGGCACCAGACTTTCAAAAGCCTTGGCCTGTTCCCGCACATATCCCTGAGATCTGTCTGCCAAGGCTTCTACCCTGTGTTCCACACCAATGGTAATCTTCCTACCGCAAACCGGACATTTCCCCCCATATTCCTTCGTCTGAGCAGGCGTCAGGCAGAGATGGCATTTCCTGTGTCCGTCATAGTGATACTTACCCTCTTCCGGGAAGAATTCTACAGTTCCATGCAGGCCCTCTCCTGTCTGAATGGCCCTTTCCAAATCTTTGTAGGATAACTCTATATCCATGAGATTTGCCTCGCGCCCCAATTTTCCCGGAGAATGGGCGTCCGAATTTGAAATCAACTGATATCCATCCAGGTTTGAAACTCTCCAGTTCATAGGCGGATCTGAAGAAAGCCCTGTTTCTACTGCATGGATGTGCCCTGTTAAATCTCCAAAACATTTCTCAACGGAATCAAAACCTGAAAACGCACCAAACATGGCAAAATGAGGCGTCCAGATATGCGCCGGCACATAAATTCCATCAGGAACACTTTCCAGCATAATTTCCAGCAAGTCCCTGCAGTCAAGCCCAAGAATAGGCCTTCCATCTGAATGAATATTTCCGATAGTCTCCAGTTTCGCTGAAAGCAAATCCGCCTCTTCCATCCCCGGCAAAATCAAAAGACTGTGAACCTTCCTGGTCTTTTCACCTTTTTTATAAATAGAACTGATTTCCCCTGTTACTACAAAACGTGGCTCCATGTCATCTGGAGTTGTTCCGTCCTGAATCCGATATTCTTTTTTCAAACGATAGAGACCGTCTTCTGCCGGCTCCAGCTTCTCCTTCAATTCCTCCCGCCAAATTGGATGGGTAAAATCACCGGTTCCTAAAATATGAATCCCCTTTTTCCTCGCCCACAGCTCCAGATGCTCCGGATCACCTTCCTTGCTGGTAGCACGGGAAAAACGGGAGTGTATATGCAAATCTGATATCAACATGCCAAAATTCCTCCGTAAAACTCAATAAATTAACGCGAATTATCTGCTTTACGGATTATTATACAACAGGCGGAGTGGAAAATATACGGTTATTGTTTACAGATCATTCTCTTTCTTCCTGTTCAAATATTTTTAATCGCTTTACTATTTCCTCTGGTTCCGGTAATATCTTCTTCATATCTTCTGGTAATGTGTTCCTTAGCTGATATGTTGCAACACCAATCGGCGCTCCTGTTTGTCTCAATGCATACTCTACATATGTCTTATCTTTACTCTTACAAATAATAATTCCAATAGATGGATTCTCTTCTGGTAATTTAATCTGCTCATCTAAGACAGATAGATACAATTGCATTTTTCCAGCATATTCAGCTTCAAACTCTCCTATCTTCAATTCTATTGCTACCAGGCTTCTAAGTCGTCTATGAAAAAGCAACAGATCAATATATAAGTCTCTAGTTCCAACAACTAAATGATACTGGTTACCCACAAAGGTAAAATCACCACCCATTTCAACTAAAAACGCTCTAATATTATTTACCAGCTTCATTTCTAACTCGTGTTCTGAATATTCCGGTGACAGTTCAGCAAAATCAAAAGTATATTCATCCTTAACTGCTAATTTAGCTTGTGCCCTTCGTTCTTCTGGTATCATTAAATCAAAATTGGTTTGGTTTAATAAATATTTTTCATATGTCTGCGCTTCAATAAAATTGATTAATACACGTTTTGTCCACCCATAACGTTTCACCATTTGAATGTAAAATTCCCTTTGCAGATCATCTTTACATTTTTCCACAATGATAATGTTATTGCTCCAGCTGATTTCTCGCACCAATGGTGCGAGCTTTTCAGAATCTCGATATGTTAAATAAAAATTACGCATTCTCCAGAGATTTGATGCTGAGTAACCTTTTGATCCAGGAAATTCCTTCTGTAATTCCCTGGACAGCACTCCTACTATAGATTTTCCCCAACCCTTTTCCTTCTGTTGCCTATAAATCTCTTCCCCTATCTCCCAGTATAGATTTATAGTTTCTGAATTAATCATTTGCAGCGCACGATATTGCTTTTTCTGAATTAATTGTTTTAAGTCATTCACTAATGGTTCATATCCTACAATTTTATTCTTTTCCATACACTTCTCCATTTCTCGCACCAGTGGTACGAGATTTGATATCAAAAACATAAATACAATATATACTTGGAAAACACTGTATTATAGCATGCAATTCATAACGCCACTCACCATCATTTCCTTTTCTCTACCAAATAAATCCGATTCATTACCAAATCTCATACTCTGAATCGCTTCCATACATTCTTCATAAGAAAGAACATAGGTTGCGCGATTCCCTTGGGGACGGGTCATATTCTGATGGTCATAAGAATCCAGTAAATCAAGAGCATTACTGTATTTCTCTATTACAGAAAGTACCTGCTTACTGTCCAGTTCATCCTCTGTCCGCTTCATAATCCGTATCACCTCTCCCAGTTGTTTGATACGATTATCATTCACAGCGTAACCTTTTAATATGTATTGTTTTAGCACAGAATTTGCCCATCTGCGAAATTCCACACCACGTTTTGATTTTACACGATAGCCAACGGAGATGATTACGTCCAAGCTATAAAATGCTACCGGCTTATTTGAATTTGGGGATGTGAAAAAACTTGATTGAGTTTTTTTGCATCCCTCTTTTTGCTTTTGTTGTGTATAAATTGCTAGAATCCTACGCTGAAAAGGCGCACTTCCCCTACCCCATAGAGATTCTCT
>CABJAN010000009.1:0-138005 GCA_902363515.1 Bacillota bacterium
ATACTGCCGTACTAAACTAAAAAAATAATAATAAGCCATCTGATAGAGAATCTGGCAGACAGTCAGGAGCAGTATCAGATGGCTTTTATAAAATGTCAATATACGAATGATTACCTACTTACTCTTAAAGCAATGGATTTAATGGGGGCATCTGTGTTTTCCAGCAGGGTTTTAGCATGGGAAATACGCAGGCTATTCACGTAGTCTGTGAGGGAAGTTCCCATTTCTTTGGAAAACAGGGTAGACAGATAACTGGCGTTTACACCCAGATGGCTGGAAAGGGATTTCAAGGTCAGGTCAGCGCCCAGGTCTGTTTCTATGTAGGCAACCACTCTTCGGATAAGGGGAGAGTGTGCTTTGTGCTGGTGTTCTTTTACAATCTGGCAGTAGCCAAGGACAATTTTCCGCTGGGCTGCCAGGCATTGCTCCACAGAGGTGAGCTTTTCCAACATGGCGATATTGCAGTTGGAATAAGAATCTATGTGGATAGGATGTACGCCGGCTTTTTCTGCTGCTTTTCTAAGGAGGGTGTTCAGAGTAATGGTGTAATCCTTAATATCTCTTAAATTATTGGTAGTGCGTTTTGGCAGGAAGTGCGTACCAAATTGGGAAGTCATTTCCATAGCCCTGCTTTCCCGTCCGGATGTTACAGCGCTGATTAAGGCATTTTCCGATTCATAACGCTGCTCAATCATATCAATATTGGAAAAAGGATGTTCTGTATCTCTCAGGCAATTTTCATAGGCTGCATTCCAGTGGTCAAAAAAGTCGGCATTAGAGTGTACAATTTCACAGGCAGAGCCATAGAGGGTTTTTCCAAGCTCCAGAAACAGACTTTCAAACATGGGATAAGATGACTGGTAACAAAGCTTCTGGTAATAAGCCTCCAGTGCATCATGGTAGGTTTCCGGCAGATTGAGGGTCTGAAACACTTCTTCAAAACGTTCCTCCTGAATTTTTTCAAAGAGTACAGGACCGCAGTGTAAAACTGTTTTCTCATCAGGAAGCAGGAAAAATACAAAGGTACAGCGGAATTTATCTGTGGTGAAATAAATCTTTTTGGGCTTTAATTTTTCGAAAGCGCCATTGAAAAACTCCGCAGTGTTGGAAATGCCTAAAAGATAACTGCGAAGCCCCAAATCTAATTGGTCAGGATGCTCACAGGGAAGGGTGAAACGATATACTGGTATGTAATTTGCCCGTAAGATGTTTTCTATTAAATTGATGCTTTGTTCATTTTTCATAAGTTTTCCTCATATAATCTGAAAATAATACAAAAAACAATGGAAATCATCACTGTTATTTTGCGAAAAAACTACATATAATATTATACAAAAGGAAATGCAAAAAAGCTACGAAAAGATGAAAAAATACAAAGAAGAGGAGAATGAATCATGCGCAATGTGATTAATTTAAACAAAGACTGGGCTTTTATTCAGCAGGATGTGGGTCTTCCGGAAGTGATGCCAACAGACTGGCAGACCGTTAATCTTCCTCATACCTGGAACGCAATTGATGGACATGACGGAAATGGAAGTTATGACAAAGGAAGATACTGGTATGCAAAAACTTTTGAAACACCGAAACAGCCTTTAGGTAACGGTAAAGTGTTTGTAGAGTTTCTGGCAGCAGGACAGCAGGCAACTGTTTATGTAAATGGAAAAGAAGTGGTATATCATGAAGGCGGATATTCTACTTTTCGTGCAGATATTACAGAAGTTTGCAAGAAAGAGGGAGAAAATCTTCTGGTTGTAGCATGCAGCAATGAAAGAAAAGAAAGCGTATATCCTCAGTCTGCAGACTTTACCTTCTACGGCGGTCTGTACAGAGGCGTCAATCTGATCAGCGTACCAGACGCACATTTTGATCTGGAATATTACGGAGGTCCTGGAATCCAGGTGACACCAAAGCCATGTGACTGTGGTGGAGCAACCTTTGATCTTGTTTCTTATGTAAAAGAAGCTGACGAAAACTTTACAGTATTATATTCTATCTGTGATGCAGAAGGAAAAGAAGTTGCAAGTGCATGCCGTCCGGCAGACAGCACAGCAGTGACTGTATATGTTCCGGAAGTGACCAAATGGGAAATTGATGCGCCATATCTTTACACAGTAACAGCAAGACTGGAAAGAAGAAATGAAACATACGATGAAATTTCTGCACGTGTAGGTGTAAGAAGCTTCTCCTGTGATCCAAACAAAGGATTTATCATCAATGGAGTAGAGACTCCTCTTCGTGGTGTAAGCCGTCATCAGGATCAGTTATACAAAGGAAATGCCCTGACAAGAGAAGATCACTTTGAAGATGCAAGAATCATCAAAGAACTGGGTGCAAATACAATCCGTCTGGCTCATTATCAGCATTCACAGGACTTCTATGATGCTTGTGATGAATTAGGATTTGTAGTATGGGCTGAAATTCCATTTATCAGTGTGATGAACAAGGATCCGGAAGCGCACCAGAACTGCATCAGCCAGTTAAAAGAGCTGATTATTCAGAATTACAATCATCCTTCTATCTGTTTCTGGGGAATTTCCAACGAAATCCTCATCGGTGGTATTTCCGAACAGTTAGTGGAAAATCATAAAGAATTAAATGCTCTGGCAAAGGAACTTGACCCAAGCCGTCTGACAACCATTGCTCACGTATCTATGACACCAATTGAAGGACCAATGCACTATATTACAGATACGGAAAGCTACAACCATTATTTCGGATGGTACGGCGGAAAGATGGAAGACAATGGCCCATGGCTTGACAACTTCCACAAGATTCATCCAAACATTTGCCTTGGTGTTTCTGAGTACGGATGTGAAGGCATTATTACTTATCACGGACCAAACCCTGCATGCAAGGACTACAGTGAAGAGTACCAGGCACTGTATCATGAACATATGGCAAAAGTATTAGATGAGCGTCCTTGGATCTGGTCCAGCCATGTATGGAATATGTTTGACTTTGGCTGTGCAGCACGTGATGAAGGTGGCGTAGCCGGAAGAAATAACAAAGGTCTTGTGACCATGGACAGAAAGATTAAGAAAGACAGCTACTATATCTACAAAGCATACTGGAATAAAGAACCAATGGTTCATCTGTGTGGAAAACGTTATGCACAGCGTGCCGGAGAAACTACAGAAATCCGTGTATATTCCAACCAGCCTTCTGTAACACTATTCTTAAACGGTGAAAAAGTAGAAGAGCTTACAGCTGATAAAGTATTCGTATTTACGGTAGCTTTAAAAGATGGCTTTAACATCATTACTGCACAGGCAGGAGATCTGAAAGATACTATGACTCTGGAAAAAGTGGAAAAAGAACCTGCTATCTATGTGCTTCCAGAAGTAAATGAACGTGCAGAAGGTGTTGCAAACTGGTTCAGTACAGTTGGCGATATGGACTTAAAAGCTCCAATGGAATTCCCAGAAGGCATGTACAGCATCAAGGATACACTGGAAGAACTGGCAAAATGCCCAGAAGCAATTGAGCTTGCAGCAAAAGCAGTAAAACTGACCATGAATATGGTTGTTTCTCCTGGTGAAGGAATGTGGGATATGATGAAAGGTATGACACTGGAAAGACTGGGTGAAATGGCAGGAACACTGGCACCGGAGGGATTTGTAGAAAGTCTCAATGGACAACTGATTAAGATTAAAAAAGTATGATGGAGACCAAATAATTCGTAAGAAAAGGAGAAATAAAAATGGCGAAGACAAGTAATTCTTCTGTTCCGGCATTTGGAATGAAGGACAGACTGGGTTATATGTTCGGTGATTTCGGTAATGACTTTACCTTCATATTATCCTCTATGTTCATGATGAAATTTTACACAGATGTTATGGGATTATCTGCCGGAGTAGTAGGTATGCTTATGATGGCAGCGCGTTTTGTAGATGCGTTTACTGATGTTACAATGGGACAGATTGTAGACCGTTCCAAACCAACAAAAGATGGTAAATTCCGTCCATGGATTAAACGTATGTGCGGACCTGTAGCCATTGCCAGTTTCCTGATTTATCAATCAGGGCTTGCAGATATGGCATATGGAGTGAAGGTTGCATACATGATTGTAACTTATTTGTTGTGGGGTTCTATTTTCTATACTTCCATTAATATTCCATATGGTTCTATGGCTTCTGCAATTTCAGCAGATCCAACAGACAGAGCTTCTTTATCAACATGGCGTTCCGTAGGATCTTCTCTGGCCAGCCTTGTTATTGGTACAGGTACACCGTTAGTTGCTTATGTTACTGTAGATGGTAATCCAGTACTTTCTGGAAGTCGTATGACAATCATTGCAGGTGTATTTTCTGTATTAGCCGTAATCTGTTATTTGCTTTGCTATAACCTGGTTCGTGAACGTGTGCCAGTTCCGGCAAACAATCAGAAACTGGATCTTCTTGCACTTGGAAAGAGCCTTATTACTAACCGTGCTCTTCTTGGAATTGTTGCTGCCGCGCTTCTTCTGCTTCTGGCTATGCTGGGTATGCAGGGAATGTCAGCTTATGTGTTCCCAAATGTATACAGAAACACACAGGCACAGTCTGTAGTAGCATTGCTTAGTAATGTATCCATTATTGCTATTTGTGCTCCACTGGCAAGTAAACTGGCGGCAAAATTTGGTAAAAAAGAATTAGCAACCGTATCTTGTTTGTTTGGTGCAGCAAGTTATGTGATTTGCTTTATTCTACATCCAGATAATGTATGGGTTTATGTTATTTTCTATGTGGCTGCCTTTGTTGGACTTGGTTTCTTTAATACTATTATCTGGGCTATGATTACAGACGTTATTGACGATGCAGAAGTGAAAAATGGTATTCGTGAAGATGGTACTATTTACGCGGTATATTCCTTTGCAAGAAAACTGGGACAGGCATTCTCTTCCGGTATGGTAGGTGCGCTTCTTTCTCTGGCTGGATATTCCACAGCAACTGCTTTTGACCCAGCTGTTACAGAGAGCATTTTCAAAATTTCCTGTATCGTACCAATTATTGGTCTGACTACAGTTGCTCTTGCATTGATTTTCATCTATCCATTGAATAAAAAGCGCGTGGAATCCAACGTAGCAGAACTGGCACGTCGTCGTGGCGAAAAATAAAAAAGTAAAAGCTTTTAAAAAGAAGTGTAAAAGTCCGGTGGACTATTCGGGAAGGTATTTTCCGGGTAGCTGCCGGATTTTTTCTGGGTTTCTATTTCTCCTTATCTTGCTATCTTGCAACTTTTTTTCGTCTATGGTATGTTAAAGAAAAAGAATTTTGCCAGTGGGAGGGTGAATGTATGAAGTATAAAAAAGTATTGGTGATAATGAGTGTGCTGGCTATGCTGGCAGGGGTTATGGGATGTAAGGAGAAAGAAGCGCTAAAGGAGGAGCCGGTAAAGCAGGAGACAGTACAAAAGCAGGAGAAACCTGAAGAGCAGGAAGAAAACAATGCGGTGGAAGGAGCAGAGGTGGAACAGGAAGCTCAGGAAGTTCCGGCGAATGAGAACCTGCTTACCGGACTGGGAGACTTATCGGAGGGAGCTATTGGAAAACGTCCCGTGGCTGTTATGGTGAATAATGTGGAGAAAGCCATGCCACAGTACGGAGTAGGACAGGCAGACCTTATTTTTGAAATTCCGGTAGAGGGAGACGCCACCAGATTTATGGCAATGTACGGAGACTATACCAAGGTTCCAAAAGTATGCCCTATTCGTAGCTGCCGCTACTACTTCCCGGCTCTTTCCCAGGGGTTTGATGCCTTTTATGTGAACTGGGGCATTGACGACACCATAGCAGAGTATCTGGAAGCCCTGGATTTAGACCAGATTGAAGGAATTACTAATACAGGCGGTCTTTTTGGCCGGGATCAGGATAAATTGAATCAGGGATATGCTCTGGAGCATACAGGATTCTTTGATGGAACAAAATTAGCATCTTATATTGAAGCCCAGGGCCTTCGGACAGATTTAAAAGAGGATAAGAAGGGAGCTGCTTTCCAGTTTTACGGTATGGAAGAGCAGGTGAAACCGGAAGGACAAGACTGTACCCAGGTGGACATTGATTTTGGCGCCCAATCCTCTTCCTTTACCTATGATGCTGAGAAACAGGTATATCTTAAAAATATCAATGGTTCTGCCCAGGTTGACGGAAAAACAGGAGAGCAGTTGGCATTCACCAATGTATTTGTACTGGAAACTGAGATTTCAGTACGTGATGAAGTCGGACACAAAAAACTGGATTGGGATGGGGCAAGCGATGCAAAAGGCTATTATGTTTCTAATGGCGGAGTACAGGAGATTACCTGGTCCAAGGAAGAAAACAATGAAAATTCTTATCTGAAATTTTATGATATAAATGGCAGGGAAATTAAGATAAACAGAGGCAAGAGCTATATTGCCCTGAATTATAAAAATCAGGCTGTTTTCAAATAAAACTTTCCAAGAAGGGAAATCAGTGTTAAAATAAGGCTGTTGGCGAAAGCCATAACAAGAAGGAGATAAGGAGGACTACCTTAATGAGCGAATATAAGATTACATGCTGTTCTACTGCGGATATGCCGGCAGCTTATTTTGAAGAGAGAAAGATTCCCTATGTGTGTTTTCATTACCGGATGGATGGGGTGGAGTATCCGGATGATTTAGGAAAGACCATGCCCTTTGCTGAATTTTATGACCGGATTTCCAAAGGAGCAGAGCCTACTACTGCCCAGGTCAATGCACAGCAGTATATGGACTTTTTTGAGCCGATTTTAAAAGAAGGAAAGGATATTCTGCATTTTACTCTGTCAGGAGGAATTTCCGGAAGTGTGAATTCTGCAAATATTGCCAAAACACAGCTGGAAGAAAAGTATCCGGACAGAAAGGTAATTGTCATTGATTCGCTGGCAGCCTCTTCTGGCTTTGGTATGCTGGTAGATGCTGCTTTAGATAAGCAGGAGGAAGGTCTTAGCCTGGAGGAAAATGCTGCATGGGCAGAGGAAAACAAGAACAGGCTTCATCACTGGTTTTTCTCTACAGATTTAACCAGCTTTATCCGGGGAGGCAGAATTTCCAAGGTTTCAGGATTCGTGGGTCAGGCATTGAATATCTGCCCTTTGATGAATGTAAACTCAGAGGGAAAACTCATTCCCAGAAATAAGTACAGAGGGAAAAAACAGGTGATACGGGAAATGGTGAAACGTATGGAGGAACATGCTCAGGGTGGACTTTCCTACAATGGAAAGTGTTTTATGTCCTGCTCTGCCTGTGAAGAGGACGCCAGAAAAGTGGCGGATATTATTGAAGAGAAATTCCCGAATCTGAACGGAAAAGTAGTGATTAACAGCATTGGTACGGTCATTGGTTCTCATACAGGTCCGGGGACGGTAGCGCTGTTCTTCTGGGGGGATGAGAGAACAATCTAGAAAAGTAATCAGAAGAAAGGTAAAACATGATGAAACAAATATTACAGGGTATGGTAGTTGGAATTGCCAATATTATTCCGGGAGTCAGCGGTGGAACCATGATGGTTGCCATGGGGCTGTATGACAGACTGATTCATGCCATTACACATTTAAAAAGTGAGTTTAAAGAAAGCATGAAGCTATTGATTCCTATTTTTGCGGGAGCAGGAATTGCCATTATTGCATTGTCAAGGCTGTTTGAGTTCCTGCTGGCAACCTGGCCAATTCCCACAAACTTTGCTTTTTGCGGACTGATTGCGGGAAGTCTTCCTTTTATTTTCAAAAAAGTAAAAGGGCATAAGGTGACAGTAAGCAAAATCATTCCGTTTTTGATTTTCTTTGGCGTGGTTATTTTGATGGCGCTTTTAGGTGAAACAGGCGGAGCCAGCGCAGATGTGAGTTTTGGTTTTGTGAATATTCTCAAGTTGTTTGGCGTAGGCGTTATTGCTGCGGCAACCATGGTAGTGCCGGGAGTCAGCGGTTCCATGATGCTCATGTTGCTGGGCTATTATGATACCATTTTAAAGGCAATCAATGACTTTGTAGATGCCCTGGTGAAATTTGATATGGGCGGACTTGCAACTGGTGTTGGTATTCTGGCGCCGTTTGGGATTGGTGTTGTAATCGGTATCTTTTTAATTGCAAAGCTCATAGAATTTATTTTCTCAAAAGCTGAAATCCATGCTTATTATGGAATTATCGGATTAATTCTGGCGTCTCCCATTGCTATTTTAATGAAAACAGACTGGAGCGGCTTCTCTGTTTTGATGATAGGAATCGGCATACTTACCTTTGGATTAGGCTGGTTTATTGCAAGCAAATTAGGCGGAGAGTAAAGGTAAAAAAATAAAAAACATATGAAAAAGGCATCATTCTGAATTTATTTTTCGAATGATGCCTTTTTAACGTATTTCCTTATCCATTGGACTTTACCTCGTTTGAAATATTTGTTTTATAAAATTTCTATTGGAAGTTAGTTACTGTTTCTGGTGGTCCGTACCGTCCTTTCTTTTATATTATGAAGTAAATCGTAAATGTTTTGGTGGAATCAGTCCTTTCTGTGTTTTTGTCCTTTGATGTATTTGATAATTGAATTATAACAGTATATATCGTATCTGTCAATATAAAAATAGAAAAAAGATAAAAAAGTTTTAAATAGATAAAATTGATTGTTTTAATTTCATAAAATATCTGAAAATTTGTGAAAGTGAAAAAGTAGAAAATCAAAGAAAAGAGTGCTATAATGTGCATTAGTTCAGAAAAAATCATGAGAGGAATATAGTTATGAAAATTAGAACAGCAAGGCTTGAGGAGATTCCTGAGATTATGAAAATTTACGATACAGCCAGAAGGTTTATGCAGGAGCATGAAAATCCCACTCAGTGGAAAGCCGGATACCCTTCCAGGGAGCTGGTGGAACGGGACTGTAAACAGGGATGGCTCTATGTATGCGAAGAGCAGGAAACTCTGGCTGGTGTGTTTATGTTTTGTACAGAGCCGGATGCCACCTATCAGAAGATTTATGAAGGAAAGTGGATTCAGGAGGGAGCTTACGGAACCATGCACAGAATGGCATCCTCTGGACAGATAAAAGGGGTAGCTTCCTTTTGCCTGGACTGGTGCTTTAAGCAGTGCGGCAATGTACGGGGAGATACCCACGAGGATAATTATGTGATGCAGCGTGTGTTTGAAAAAAATGGCTTCCAGAGGTGTGGTATTATCCATGTAGAAGATGGAACGCCGAGAATTGCCTATCAGAGAATAAAATAAAGGAGAAGTAAAAATGCAATTACCAGAGAGAAATCAGCCCTGCTGGTGTGGCAGTGGCAGAAAATATAAGAAATGCCATTGGGCTTTTGATGAAAAACTAAAGATGTATGAGAATCAGGGAATTCTGGTGCCTTCCCATGAACTCATTAAAACACCGGAGCAGATTGAAAAAATCAAAGAAAGTGCGAAAATTAACATTGCCATTTTAGACTATGTGGCAGAGCATATTCAGGAAGGAGTTACCACACAGGAGATTGACAACTGGGTGGCAAAGATTACCAAAGAAGCCGGAGCAGTGGCAGCGCCTCTTGGTTATGAAGGATTTCCTAAAAGCGTGTGTACTTCCATCAATGAGCAGGTGTGCCATGGGATTCCGTCAGAGGATGTGGCGCTGAAAAACGGGGACATTATTAATGTGGATGTGTCTACAATTCTGGATGGTTATTATTCAGATTCTTCCAGAATGTTCTGCATTGGACAGGTGAGTCCGGAAAAACAGAAGCTGGTGGATGTGACCAGAGAATGTGTGGAAAAAGGTCTTGCAAAAGTGAAGCCCTGGGGGTATCTGGGGGATATGAGTCAGGCTGTGCATGAACATGCTCAAGCCAATGGATATTCTGTGGTGCGGGAAATTGGCGGTCATGGAATCGGACTGGATTTTCACGAAGATCCATGGGTAGGATATACACAGCAGGCTGGAACCGGAATGCTTCTGGTACCTGGCATGATGTTTACCATTGAGCCAATGATTAATATGGGAAGCTATGAAATCTATGTGGATGACAGTGACGGATGGTCTGTGTATACGGAAGATGGTCTGCCTTCTGCACAGTGGGAGATTATGGTGCTGGTGACAGAGAATGGATATGAAGTTATTTGTTATTAAGATTTGAAGAAAAAAAGGATTGACAAGCCATATTTAACATGATATGTTTTAAGTGCTTATATGACTGACGGAAGTGGAAATGACCACAGGGAGTATAAGCCAGGGAAGCCGACCGTCTGGGCATATATGCCCGGGCAGTGGGCTTTTTTGCATGTTACATTTATAAAAAAGCAGCCGGGTATCTATTCACTGCACTCTGTGAGTGCGCAATTCCAAATATAAAGGAGATTGATTTTATGGAAATGTTATCACTGGTAAATGAACTGAAAGAAAATACCTATCCGGGACGAGGCATTGTGCTTGGAAAATCAGAGGATGGAAAAAAGGCAGTGGCTGCATACTTTATTATGGGAAGAAGTGAAAACAGCCGGAATCGTGTTTTTGTGGAAGAAGGACAGGGTATTCGCACACAGGCATTTGACCCTTCCAAACTGGTAGACCCAAGCTTGATTATTTATGCTCCTGTGCGGGTACTGGGAAACAAGACCATTGTAACAAACGGAGACCAGACAGACACTATTTATGAGGGAATGGATAAACAGATGACCTTTGAGCAGTCTTTAAGAAGCAGGGAATTTGAACCAGATGCTCCGAATTATACACCAAGAATTTCCGGTATTATGCATGTGGAAAATGGGAAATATAATTATGCCATGTCTATTTTAAAGAGCAATAATGGAAATCCGGATGCATGTAACCGTTATACCTTTGCTTATGAAAATCCGGTTGCAGGAGAGGGACATTTTATTCATACTTATATGCATGACGGAAATCCTCTTCCAAGCTTTGAGGGAGAACCAAAGTTAGTTGGTATTCCAAATGATATTGATGCCTTTACCAAAGAAGTATGGGAAGGTCTGAATGAGGAAAACAAGGTGTCTTTATTTGTACGTTTTATTGATATTGCAACAGGTACTTATGAAACCAGAATCGTGAATAAAAACAAATAAGAAAGGGAAGGGAGAACAATCATGAAGGAATTAGCATTGAAATACGGATGTAATCCAAACCAGAAACCATCCAGAATCTATATGGGAAATAATGAGGAACTGCCTATTCAGGTGTTATCAGGAAAACCAGGTTATATTAATTTTCTGGATGCTTTTAATGGCTGGCAGCTTGTAAGGGATTTGAAGAAAGCCACAGGACTTCCGGCGGCAACTTCTTTTAAACATGTGTCTCCTGCAGGAGCTGCAGTAGGGCTTCCACTTACTGAGACACTGGCAAAAATCTACTGGGTAGATGACATGGACTGGAAGAATTTTTCTCCTATTGCCTGTGCCTATGCAAGAGCCAGAGGCGCTGACCGTATGTCTTCTTTTGGAGATTTTATTTCCCTTTCAGATGTATGTGATAAAGATACTGCCCTGTTAATTAAACGGGAGGTTTCTGACGGTGTCATTGCTCCTGGGTATACAGAGGAAGCTTTGGAAATCCTGGGACAGAAGAAAAAAGGAAATTACAATGTGATTCAGATTGACCCGGATTATGTACCGGCTCCACTGGAACACAAGGAAGTATTTGGCATTACCTTTGAACAGGGACGCCAGGAACTGGCGATTGATGATGAGCTGATTTCCAATCTGGTAACAGAAAACAAAGCGCTCACAGAAGAGGCAAAGAGAGACTTAAAAGTATCTCTTATTATTCTGAAATATACCCAGTCTAATTCCGTATGCTTTGTAAAAGATGGTCAGGCAATCGGTGTTGGAGCAGGACAGCAGTCCCGTGTACATTGTACCCGTCTGGCAGGACAGAAAGCAGATAACTGGTGGTTAAGACAAAGCGAAAAAGTGCTGAATCTGCCATTTAAGGACAGCATTACCAGAGCAGAGCGTGACAATGCCATTGATGTTTATATTGGCGAAGAATATATGGACGTGCTGGCAGATGGGGCATGGGAAAAAGTGTTTACAGAGAAACCTTCCGTATTTACAAGAGAAGAAAAGAGAGCGTGGCTGGATAAGCTCACAGAGGTGACTTTGGGTTCTGATGCCTTCTTCCCATTCTCTGATAATATTGAACGGGCCCATAAGAGCGGTGTGGCATATATTGCACAGCCAGGCGGTTCTGTCCGTGATGATGCAGTGATTGAGACCTGCAACAAATATAATATGGTGATGGCATTTACCGGTATTCGTCTGTTCCATCACTAAAAACAGATTAGGAAAAGTATGAAGAGGCACTTCCCTGGGAGGTGCCTCTTGTGTTATACTAATGTGAAGTGTGAAAGAAGGAGGACAATGTATGAAGAGAAATGAAGCAGAGCCAAAGAGGGAAGTATTTGGATCCAGGTTTGGATTTATTGTGGCATGTATCGGCTCTGCAGTAGGAATGGGAAATATCTGGATGTTTCCGTACCGTACAGGACAATACGGAGGGGCGGCCTTTTTGATTCCCTATTTTATTTTTGTAGTGATTCTGGGATTTTCCGGTGTGGTAGGTGAGATGGCCTTTGGCCGTGCCATGAAAACAGGCCCTTTGGGGGCTTTTGGGAAAGCCATGGAAATGCGTGGAAAAAAGGGCGGAAAGCTGCTGGGAATGATTCCGGTGCTGGGCTCCTTTGCCATTGCAGTGGGATATTCGGTCGTTGTTGGATGGTTTCTGCGGTTTCTGTGGGGAGCAGTCACAGGGGAATTAATGGAAACTAAGGATACCGGTGCATATTTTGGAGAGATTTCGGGAAACTTTGGAAGTGTGGGGTGGCATTTCCTGGGGCTTGGTCTGACCTTTCTTATTATGATTTTTGGCATTTCCAAGGGCATTGAGAAAATGAATAAAATCATGATGCCTGTGTTTTTCGTGTTTTTTATTTTTCTGATGATTCGGGTGTTTACCCTGGATCACGCAGCGGCAGGATATGAATACCTGTTTGTGCCAAAGTGGGAATATCTGAAAAATCCAAAGACCTGGGTGTATGCCCTGGGACAGGCCTTTTTCTCCCTGTCTTTAGCAGGTTCTGGTACCATTGTTTATGGAAGCTATCTTTCCAAAGATACGGATGTGGTGTACAGCGCCAGAAATGTGGCGTTTTTTGATACCTGCGCAGCGCTTTTGGCTGGTCTGGTTGTCATTCCTGCAGTGTTTGCCTTTGGCATGGATGTGTCGGCAGGACCGCCGCTTATGTTTATTACTCTGCCAAGTGTGTTTCAGCAGATGCCCTTTGGACAGATTTTTGCAATCGTCTTTTTTATTGCAGTTTTGTTTGCTGCCATTACTTCTTTGATGAATCTTTTTGAAACGCCTATTGAGGCTTTGCAGAATCAGTTCCATTTGTCCAGGGCAGCGGCTGTTGGAATTGTGGCAGCAGGAGCCTGCGGTATTGGTGTGTTTATTGAAAGCGGGGATATGGTGAGTATCTGGATGGATGTGGTGTCTATTTATCTCATTCCTCTTGGAGCGCTTTTGGCGGCAGTGATGTTTTTCTGGGTATGTCCCAAAGGCTTTGCAAGAGACCAGGTACAGCTTGGAAGGTCGAAAAAACTGGGAAAATGGTTTGAGCCTGCTACACGGTATTTTTTTGTGGGGCTTACGATTCTTGTATATATTTTAGGGATTCTTTACGGAGGCATTGGGTAATTCGGTGAATTCGTGGATTGACAAGAAAAGATTTTTTGATATACTTTAATAGACAAAAGTAATCCAGCCAAAGATAGGAGTGTTTGACATGAGTATTAGAATTGGAATTTTAGGATATGGAAATCTGGGACGTGGCGTGGAATGTGCGGTAAAGCACAATCCTGACATGGAATTAAAGGCAGTTTTTACACGCCGTAACCCGGAAGATGTGAAGATATTAACAGAGACAGCAAAGGTGTACCATGTAGATGAAGCCGTGAACATGAAGGATGAACTGGACGTTCTCATTATCTGCGGTGGAAGCGCCACAGATTTGCCGGTGCAGACACCCAAGTATGCAGAATATTTTAACGTGGTGGACAGCTTTGATACCCATGCCAGAATCCCGGAGCATTTTGCTGCTGTGGATGAAGCCGCAAAAAAAGGCGGACATGTGGCAATGATTTCCGTAGGCTGGGATCCGGGTATGTTTTCTCTGAACCGTTTGTATGCAAATGCCATTTTACCAGGGGGAAAAGATTATACCTTCTGGGGAAAAGGGGTAAGCCAGGGGCATTCTGATGCAGTGAGAAGAATTCAGGGAGTTGTGGATGCCAGACAGTATACCATTCCGGTAGAGGCTGCCCTGGATGCAGTAAGAAACGGTGAGAATCCGGAGCTTACAACAAGAGAAAAACACACCAGAGAAGTGTTTGTAGTGGCAGAAGAAGGTGCAGATAAAGGACGTATTGAAAACGAAATCAAAACCATGCCAAATTATTTTGATGAATATGATACAACTGTACATTTTATTACAGCAGAAGAAATGGAGAAGGAACATAAGGGACTTCCACATGGAGGATTCGTTATCCGTACCGGAAAAACCGGCTGGGAGGATGAGCATGACCATGTGATTGAATACAGCCTGAAGTTAGATTCTAATCCGGAATTCACTTCTTCTGTAATTGCGGCATACGCAAGAGCAGCGTATCGGTTAAGCCAGGAAGGACAGACAGGCTGCAAAACCGTCTTTGATGTGGCGCCTGCTTATTTAAGCGTCCAGACTCCGGAAGAACTGCGGGCTCATATGCTGTAAGAATGCAAAAGCGAGGTAAGAACATTGGGCCGGAAATTTGATTGGAAAAAAGAAAGTAAGCGGTTGATTTTTGGTCTGATTGGTGCTGTGATTATGGCAGTGAATATTAAAACCTTTGTCCGGGCAGGTGGGCTGTATCCAGGGGGCTTCAATGGAGTTACCCTGCTGATACAGACCATTTGTGACCGGTTTTTTGATATTACGGTTCCATTTTCCCCCATCAGTCTGGCATTAAATGCAATTCCTGCGATTATCAGCTTTAAAGCCATTGGAAAACGTTTTACCGTAGTGACCAGTATTCTGGTTGTGGCGACCAGTTTTATCACAGATATGGTACCGGCAATTCCTATTACAGAGGATATTTTGCTTATCTGTATTTTCGGAGGACTGATTAACGGAGTTGCTATCACCATTGCGCTTTTGGGAGGGGCTTCTACAGGAGGTACAGACTTTATTGCCATTTATTTTGCAGAAAAGAAGAACAAAGATGTATGGAACTATATTCTGGTAGGGAATGTAGCTGTGCTGATGATTGCCGGATATCTTTTCGGATGGGACAAGGCGTTGTATTCCATTATCTTTCAGTTTACCTCAACCCAGGTGATTCATCTGTTATACCAGGTTCAGAAAAAAGTTACGTTGTTTGTAGTGACAGAGGAGCCGGAGGCAGTATATCAGGCTATTTCAGAGGTGACAAACCACAGTGCCACTGAGTTTTCTGCTACAGGAATGTATTCAAATGAAAAGCGGAAAATGATTTATTCGGTGGTGTCTACCATGGAGGCCAAGGTACTCATTCAGCGGGTTATGGAGGCGGATCCAAGAGCCTTTGTGAACGTGGTGAAAACGGATACCTTAATTGGCAGATTTTATCAGAAATCCAATTATTGACAAAGGGATATAACATTGACTATACTTTTTATATGGTTGATGTTATATCTTTTTGTTTTGGGAGGAAGTAGAAGTGGAGAAAATGATAAAGGAAATACGTTTGCAGCTTCAAATGAGTCAGGAAGAATTTGCTAAGAAATTAAAAGTTTCTTTCGGTACGGTGAATCGCTGGGAAAATGGTCATGTTCTGCCAAACAGACTTGCACAGTCTAAACTATACGAACTGTGTAAGGAGAAGGATATTTCTGTATATCAGATGATTCTGAAAAGAATTGCAAGAGAAGCATCGAAGATAAAACTGGAAGGAAATCGGGTTTTACTATATCATGGATCTAAATCCGGGATAAAGGGTGCTATTGAGCCAAAGAGCAGGGCACGGTGCGACTTCGGAAAAGGATTTTATATGGGAACAGAGCCAGGTCAGGCATTGACACTTATTTGTGATTATGAAAAGTCAAAGTTTTATATTGTTTCTCTTGATATGAATGGATTAGATACCTTGGATATTTCAGTAGGAATGGATTGGGCTATGATGATAGCATTTCACAGAGGGAAAATGGAGAGCGTAAAAGGAACCTCTTTTTATGAAAACTATAGAGAAAAAACGAAACAAAAAGATTTGATTATTGGTAACATTGCAAATGACCGTATGTTTTATGTAATCGATAATTTCTTTTTGGGTAATATTACAGACAAAGCACTTACCAGCAGTTTATCTGCATTGCAGTTGGGAAAACAGTATGTGGCAGTTTCCCAGAAGGGCTGCGGTGCAGTGGAAATTGAATGTGAAATAGAGCTGTCTCATATGGAAAGACAATTTTTGAAAGACGAAGCAGAGCAAAACAGAGTAAAAGGTATTTCTCTTGCCAATGAAATTTGTAAAAATTATCGTCGGGAGGGGTTGTTTTTTGATGAGATTTTGGAAAATATAAAAACAGGAGGCAGGGAATGGATGGATTACAATTAAAGTTATGTGATATTCAGGGTAGACTGTTTGAACTGTCTGTAGAGAGAAAATATGGCAGCCTGGAATTTGTGAAGGCGTTTATGATGTCAGATACAGCAAAAGCACTTGATTCCAGATATAACCGTATGCAATGGGCAGGAGAAGAGTATCTGTTGGAAGAAATCGTGGAAGAGGCAGGAGAAGAGAACCTTAAAAGAGGGGAGGTTTTTTCTAAAGAAGTGTTGTACTGGATGGGATATATTTACCGGTATTGGCATTATTATACCGGAGAGGAAAGCCGGAAAATTTATAAGCAGGCTTCTGGTAAAACTATGAAGAGAAATTATCTGATGTTTCATACCATGGATCCAGTTCTGGCAATTGAAGATTTAAAGGAAATTTATAGACAGAGACAACGTGGGTAAAAAAGAAAGTGTTGCAATTTTCAATCCTGTTTCGGATGAGAATTGCAACACTTTCTTTTTGTCATTTATTTCTTCCCATTAAAGCAGTAAGTACATACTTTACATGGCTCAATAGGAATTGCTGCCAGCAGGTCATCCAGGCGGTGGTAATGCAGGGTGGTGAAGTTTAATTTCTTTGCAATTTCTTCCAGCATTTCCTGATAATTCTGGGAATCCGGATCTGCATAAGTATCCAGAACTTCCCGGCTGACGTTTTCTCCTTCCCGTTCTGCAATAATTCTTCTGGTAATCAAATCCATTTCAGATTTGGAACGGGAGAAGTTCAGGTACGGGCATCCAAACAGCAGAGGCGGGCAGGCAGGACGGATGTGTACCTCCTTCGCGCCGCTGCTGTAGAGAAATTCTGTAGTTTCCCGAAGCTGGGTTCCCCGGACAATGGAATCATCAATGAGCAGAAGGCTGCGGTTTTTGATGAGAGCCTCCACAGGAATCAGCTTCATTTTGGCAATCAGATTCCTCTGCTCCTGTCTGGAAGGCATAAAGGAACGTGGCCAGGTTGGTGTGTATTTAATAAATGGACGTGCAAATGGAATGCCGGAAGCATTTGCATAGCCAATGGCATGAGGAATACCGGAATCAGGAACCCCGGCTACCAGATCAGGATTGACGTCATCTCTCATAGCATCACGTTTGGCAAGAAGTTTTCCGCAGTCATAACGCATGGTTTCCACGTTAATTCCTTCATAGGTAGAGGTAGGGTATCCATAGTAAACCCACAGGAAAGAACAGATTTTCATTTCGTTTAAAGGTTCTGAAAGTGTCTGTATGCTTTCCGGTGTAAGGAATACGATTTCTCCCGGACCTAGTTCCCGCATGGTTTCATAGCCAAGATTCAGGTAAGCAAAGCTCTCAAAGGAAGCGCAGTACGCACCATCTTTGTGACCGATAATCAGAGGGGTACGCCCCATGCGGTCCCTGGCAGCATAGATTCCTTCCGGGGTGAGAAGCATCAGTGTCATGGAACCTTCAATCAGTTCCTGTGCATAACGGATACCGTCTACAATGGTTGCCTGCTGGTTAATGAGAGAGGCAACCATTTCTGTGGGATTAATCCCGCCGCCGCTCATTTCCAAGAAATGGGTACAGCCATTTTTGTAAGAAATATCCACCAGCTCGTCCATGTTATTGATTTTTCCTACTGTGGTGATGGCAAAGGTTCCCAAATGTGACTGAACCATAAGTGGCTGGGGCTCATTGTCTGAGATACAGCCAATGCCGGAAGTTCCTTCCAGCTCGTCTAAGTCTCCGTCAAATTTTGTACGGAAGGGTGTGTTTTCAATGTTATGGATTGAACGATGAAAACCCTGAGAGCCGTATACGGCCATCCCCCCTCGTCTTGTACCTAAATGAGAATGGTAGTCTGTTCCGAAAAATAAGTCCAAGGTACAACTGGACTTAGAGGTTACTCCAAATATTCCGCCCATTGTTATTCTCCTTTTCTTGTATTTCGTTGGATTTCGTCATACCCATTTATTATATACTCTTTGAAAAGGATTCGTAAAGACATTTCCCGCAACTTTTTCCCTTCGCAAGGGAGAAAAAATAGTGTATAATAGGTACAAAGATGTGCAAATAGACAAGAAAAGGAGATTAGAATGAAATTTATTTCATGGAATGTCAATGGACTTCGCGCCTGTGTGCAGAAGGGCTTTACCGAATATTTTGAGAAAGAAGACGCGGATTTTTTCTGCCTGCAGGAGACAAAGCTGCAGGAAGGACAGATTGATTTTGCGCCGGAGGGCTATTATTGCTATTGGAACTATGCAGTGAAAAAAGGATATTCCGGCACTGCCATTTTTGCAAAAAAAGAGCCTTTATCAGTGGCTTATGGAATAGGGATAGAAGAGCATGACCAGGAGGGGCGTGTGATTACCCTGGAATACGAAAATTTTTATATGGTGACCGTGTATACCCCCAATTCTCAAAATGAGCTGGCAAGACTGGATTACCGTATGAAATGGGAGGATGATTTCAGGGCATATTTATTAAAACTCAATGAGAAGAAACCTGTGGTGATGTGTGGAGACTTAAATGTAGCACACAAGGAAATTGACTTGAAGAATCCAAAAACCAACCGGCATAATGCGGGATTTACAGATGAAGAAAGAGAAAAGTTTACCCAGTTTTTAGAAGCTGGTTTTCTTGACACCTTCCGGTATTTTTATCCGGAAGAAACAGGGATTTATTCCTGGTGGTCTTACCGGTTTAAGGCAAGAGAGAAAAATGCAGGGTGGAGGATTGATTATTTCTGTGTATCAAAGGAGCTGGAGGAGAAACTGATTTCTGCGAAAATTCATACGGAAGTATTTGGGTCTGACCACTGCCCTGTGGAGGTGCAGATTGCATTATGATGGAGAAGGTAAGGCTGACACAGCTTTCCAAAAGTGCAGGCTGTGCGGCAAAGCTAAGTCCCCAGATTCTTTCTGAGGTGATGGGGAAGCTGCCTGGATTTCAGGATGAGAATTTGCTGGTGGGAGTGGAAACTTCTGATGATGCGGCAGTGTATCAGATTAGTGAGGAGCTGGCGCTGATTCAGACCCTGGATTTTTTTCCTCCCATGGTGGATGACCCTTATACCTTTGGACAGATTGCGGCTGCCAATGCCATGAGCGATATTTATGCTATGGGAGGAGAGCCTAAAATTGCACTGAATATTGTGGCTTATCCCAACTGTCTGGGAACAGAGCCCCTGGAAGCCATTCTAAGCGGCGGGGCTTCTAAGGTAAAAGAGGCTGGCGCAGTTCTGGCAGGAGGACATTCTATTAATGACGAAGAACCCAAGTATGGCATGTCAGTTACCGGGTTTGTACATCCTGAGAAGGTGTGGAAAAATTATGGAGCAAAGCCGGGGGATTTGATGATTTTAACCAAGCCTTTGGGAACCGGATTGGTCAATACTGCGGTAAAGGCAGATATGGCATCCAAAAGAGCCATGGAGGAGGCCAGAAACAGTATGACAACTCTGAATAAAGTGGCAAAAGAGGTTTTTTCAGACTTTCCGGTACATTGTTGTACTGATGTGACAGGATTTTCTCTGGCAGGGCATGGGCTGGAAATTGCCAGGGCAAGCAATGTGACTCTGGAAGTGTGGGCAGAGGAGCTTCCGGTGCTATGGGAGGCTTTGGACTATGCGGCTATGGGTCTGGTTCCGGAAGGAACTTATCGGAATAAGAACTTCCAGAAGCAGGAAGTAAGGCTTGAGGCAGAGATTTCAGAAGCAATGGAGGACTTGATTTTTGACCCCCAGACCAGCGGCGGACTTCTGGTGTGTATGGAAGAGCAGTATGCCAGGGAGGCACTGAAAACTTTAAAAGACAGAGGGATTGCCACACCGGCAGCCATTGTGGGACAAGTAAAGGAAAAAGGAGCATATTTCCTTGAGGTTTGCAGCCGATAAGAAGGGAGGCAGACAGATTTGGACAAGGTGATTTTTCATATTGATGTAAACAGCGCCTTTTTATCCTGGGAAGCGGTTTACCGGCTAAAGGAGCAGGAGGGGACTGTGGATTTAAGAGAGATTCCCTGTGCAGTTGGCGGGGATAAAACCAAGCGCAGAGGTGTGATTCTGGCAAAATCCCTGTCTGCAAAAGCCTATGGCGTGCGGACAGGAGAGCCTATTACCGATGCACTGCGTAAATGTCCTGGACTTACCATTGTTCCGGCTCATCATGGAATGTACAAGGAATATTCAGCGCAATTTATGAGGATTTTAAGGGAATACAGCCCGGAGGTAGAGCAGTACAGCATTGACGAGGCTTTTATGGATATGAGCGGCATGGAGTACTTGCTGGGAGACCCTGTGGCATTTGCCCATAAATTGAAGAACCGCATTAGCCGGGAACTGGGATTTACAGTGAATGTGGGAATTTCCAGCAACAAGTATCTGGCAAAGATGGCTTCGGATTTTGAAAAACCGGATAAAGTCCACACCTTGTTTCCAGAGGAAATCCAGGAGAAAATGTGGCCGCTGCCAGTATCAGAACTTTTGTTTGTGGGAAAGGCAACAGCAGGAGTTTTGAAAAAACTGGGAATCCGTACCATTGGAGAGCTGGCAAATACAGACGTGGAAATCTTAAAGCATCATTTGAAAAAGCAGGGAGAAAGCATCTGGAATTTTGCCAATGGAAGAGACGCTTCCCTGGTGGAGGGAACGGTTCAGGAGAATAAAGGCTATGGGAACAGTACCACCATTGCTTTTGATGTGACGGATGAGGTAACTGCCAAAATGGTACTGCTGTCTCTGTGCGAGACCGTGGCATCCAGGCTTCGTAAAGATGATACCAAAGCAGAGGTGGTTTCTGTTTCTATCCGGGACTATGAATTGAAAACCGTGTCTCATCAAAGAGTTATGACAACCCCTACCAATCTTACAGATGAACTTTACCAGACAGTGTGCGTGCTGTTTGATGAATTGTGGGATGGAAGCCCCATTCGTCACCTGGGAGTTCATACCAGCCGTGTTTCCAGGGAAGAGCGGGGGCGGCAGATGAGCCTGTTTGATAACACAGATTATGAGAAAATGGAGAAGATGGACCAGGCGGTAGACGCCATCCGGAAAAAGTTTGGCAAGGATGCCATTATGCGGGCTTCTTTTCTGGATAATAAAAAGATTGAGAATATGACAGGCGGTCATCCGGATGGAAGACAGGTGAACTTAAAAACACTGAGGGAGAAAAAGAATGAGTGAAATCATAGAGGAATTTTTCCAGGGCTATTGCAGGGCTTATGATATGGCGCGGACTGCGGTAGGAGAATTTCGTCTGGAAGATAAAAAGCTGGTATTAGACCAGATTGATTGTGATTATGGAACCTGTATTCATAGGGAAAACTGCCAGATGATGAAACAGGTTTTTGCGTTTATGGAACAAGAAAATGAGAAACGGAGAGAGTAGAATATGTTAAAAATCAGAGACATCAGAGAAGAGGACAGGGAGATATTTTTTGAAATGGCAAAGGACTTCTACGGAGGACCTGCCTGTGACCATGAGATTCCACAGAAGCATTTTGAGGATACTCTTAGGGAGTGTCTGCGGAGCAGGGAGTATTCCAGAACCTTGATTTTGGAAGATGAAACAGGGGTTGCGGGATATTTTCTTCTGGCAATTACCTGGAGTAACGAAGCCGGAGGCATGGTTATCTGGCTGGATGAGCTTTATTTTAAGCCGGAATACAGGGGAAAAGGATATGGAACGCAGGCTTTTGCCTGGGTGGAACAAGAGTATCCCGATGCAAAACGTTTCCGACTGGAGGCGACTTACAGCAACGAAAGAGCAATTTCTCTGTACCGGAAGCTGGGATATGAAGAATTGAATTATTGTCAGATGATAAAGGATAGAAAGTAGGAAAAGTTATCGTAATATACGGACGCATCTAAGGCCTGCCTTTGCCGTTTATGCTCAGTCTGCGTTTCCAGTTGAGCCTGGAGTCTCAACTGGTACTCGACAGATTCGCTAAAGCGGCAGAGACAGGCCTTAGATGCTGTGTATTTACTTACGGTAGTTTTATTCTTTAGATATGGTGAGGTGTGGCCATGTGTTTTACTTCCGGGACTGCCATGAGGATGGGGTAGAGTACCAGAGAGAGGATGAGACCGCTGACACCCTGAATGAGGTTGGCGGGAATGCTGGAAAAGGCGCCTGCACCGTACATAAAGTATTCGCAGATGAAATACCCCCCGGCAACGAAAATGATGTCCAGGATTCCCCCTGCGGCTACACCGAGATAGCGGGATTTCTCTGTTTTTCCCAGTTTTTGGTAGGCGAAAGCGGAACTAAAGGCAACCAGTCCCTTTATGACAAAGGTAATGGGGACATACATGAGATATCCGCCCAAAAGGTCTGACATACAGGAGCCGATGCCTGCTGCCAGGAAGCCCCACATAGGTCCAAGAATTACGCCACAGAGAATCACAATGGCATCTCCCGGGTGGATATAACCTCCAGTACCTGGGGTAGGAATGCGGATGGACATAGTAGCCACACAGGACAGTGCTGCAAATAATGCTGCCAGAATTAATTTTTTGGTATTTACTTTCATAAAAAATGCTCCTCCTTTTTGCTGGTTTTTCTTACTATAAACTGCAAGTGGACTTTGATAAAGAGCCAGTTTTAGAAAAATAAACCAAGCCAGTTAAGGAAGAGCAAAGATAATTTACCGGAAAGTCAGAGAATCATCTGTCATGGAATCAATAATAGCCAGAGATTCTACACGGATACCTTCTTCACGAAGCATATCGCCGCCATGCTGGAAGCCCTTTTCAATGACAATGCCAGTACCTTCCAGAACTGCGCCGGAATTCTTCACAATTTCAATCAGTCCCTTCAGGGCACAGCCATTTGCCAGAAAATCATCAATGATTAATACGTGGTCTTCCGGTCCAAGGAACTTCTTGGAAAGAATGACATCGTAAACCTTTTTATGGGTAAAGGATTCGATTTTTGTGCTGTACATTTCACCGTCCAGATTTAAGCTCTGGGCTTTCTTTGCAAATACCACAGGCACATTGAAATACTGTGCTACAATACAGGCAATTCCAATACCGGACGCCTCAATAGTGAGGATTTTGGTAATGGGTGCATCTGCGTAAATACGTTTAAATTCTTTTCCGATTTCATTAATGAAAGGAATATCCATCTGGTGGTTTAAAAAGCTGTCCACCTTTAAAATATTTCCTGGTTTTACAATTCCGTCTTTTAAAATACGTTCTTTTAAAAGCTGCATATCTGGTATCCTCCCGATTTTTATACAAATACAATAAAATTTTGATACTAACCATCATATGACATAATGCGACACTTGGCAACTTCTTTTTTTGTTTTTTTCATGAAAAATCTTTCCAATGGGAAATTTTGTGGTATAATATGGAGTATTAAAGTCCAAAAAAGGAGATGCGTCATGGTAGATTATGAAGTTATTCATGAGATTTTGAACCTGTGTCCTGGTAATCAGATGCGGGATGTTTTTATAGAGGAAATCCAGCTTCCAGAGAATGCGGATTTGGAGGAATATGTAAGAGAAAAATTTAAAAATGAGGGAGAACTGAAAATTGATCGTACAGACAGAGCAGATGGCAGTGTGGTTTTTGACATTATGACTGCTGCCATTCACCAGAAATGTACGTTTTCCCGGTTTTAATGGTTTTTCCGTTGCTTTTTCAGAGAGGTTTGATATAATGGAAGAAGTGCGAGAGAGGAGGGCACAGAATATGGAGGAAACAAGGCAGGAGCATACCCATGTCCTGGAAGATGGAACCGTTGTAGTGCATCACCACGGACATACTCATAGCCATACGCATACCAAAGCTGTGCTGAACCGGCTTTCCCGTGCGATTGGTCACATGGAATCCATCCGCAGAATGGTGGAAGAAGGCAGGGACTGCAGTGAGGTGCTGATTCAGTTGTCTGCTGTGAAGGCTGCTATAAATAATACAGGAAAAGTGATTTTACAGGATCATATTGAACACTGTATTGTAGATGCCATTGAAAGCGGTGACCATGAAGCGTTAGAAGAATTAAATAAAGCTATTGACCGCTTTATGAAATGATAAATGGAAAAGAAAGGATAGGGAAACATGAGCGAAGAAAAGAAACAATGTGACAGCGCAACCTGTGATAAGGAAAGCTGTGCCGGATGCAGCCATGCAAAAGGTAATGGAGTTCCAAAAGAACAGTTAAATGCACATTCAAAAATTACAAAGGTAATTGGAGTTGTCAGTGGAAAAGGCGGCGTTGGAAAATCCATGGTAACCGCGTCTCTGGCAAATGAAATGGCATACCAGGGATTTAAGGTTGGAATCATGGACGCGGATATTACAGGACCATCCATTCCAAGAATGTATGGACTGAAAGGCTCTGCTGTAGCAGATGAAAAGGGAATTTATCCTATGGTAACAGGAAATGACATTAAGGTGATGTCTATTAATCTGCTGCTGCCACAGGAGGATGCGCCGGTTATCTGGAGAGGTCCGATTCTGGCAAACATGGTAAAACAGTTCTGGACCGATGTTATCTGGGGCGAACTGGACTACCTTTTTGTAGATATGCCACCGGGAACAGGAGATGTGCCTCTTACGGTATTCCAGTCTCTTCCGATTGACGGAATTGTCATTGTATCTTCTCCTCAGGAACTGGTACAGATGATTGTAAAAAAAGCCTATAACATGGCAGAAATGATGCACGTACCGGTGTTTGGACTGGTAGAGAACTACAGCTATGTGAAATGTCCGGACTGCGGCAAGAAGATTTATGTGTTTGGTGAGAGCAAAATTGATGCAGCGGCAGCAGAAGTACAGGTTCCGGTAATTGGCAAAATGCCTTTGGATTCTGATATTGCAGCAGCAGTAGATGCAGGTCAGTTTGCAGGTGTTTTGAATACTTACCTGTCTGGAGCAGGAGAGTTTCTTCCACAGGTATAAAAAATAGAGAACATAAGAAAACGGTTTCTTTTGGGATGGAGAAATTCCTAAAGGAAACTGTTTTTTCTTTTTTCCGGGAAGGGACTGTGCTAAAATAGAATTATGGAGAATCAGAAAAAAGAAATCATTCAAATTTCTGTCCGAAATCTGGTGGAGTTTATTTTGCGAAGCGGGAATCTGGATAACAGGAGAAGCTTTGCAGCAGATAAAGAAGCCATGCTAAAGGGCAGTAAAATACACAGAAAAATACAGAAACAGATGAAAGCCTCTTACCGGGCAGAAGTCCCCCTTGGCTGGGATCAGGAGTATGATGAATTTATCATTCGCGTGGAAGGAAGGGCGGATGGAATCATAGAGGAAGACGGGGAAACGGTCATTGATGAGATCAAAGGGGTGTATATGGACCTTGCCTATCTGGAGGAGCCGGTAAGTGTTCATAAGGCACAGGCCATGTGTTATGCCTATATGTATGGAAAACCTCTGAAAAAAGAGGAAATTCAGGTACAGATGACCTACTGTCAGATTGAAACAGAAGAAATCAGGCGGTTCAGGGACAACTTTACACTTTCTTATCTGGAAAAGTGGTTTGAGGATTTAATGGCAGAGTACTATAAATGGGCAGAATTTCAGTACCGTAGGAGAATTGAAAGGCGAATTTCCATGGAGGGGCTGGAATTTCCCTATCCTTACAGGGAAGGGCAGCGTGAGCTGGTGACCGGAGTTTATCACACCATTCATAAAGGCAGACAGCTTTTTATCCAGGCGCCTACCGGAATCGGGAAGACCATGGCAGCTATTTTTCCCACTGTGCGGGCGGTGGGGGAAGGATATGGGGATAAAATTTTTTATCTCACAGCAAAGACCATTACCAGGACCGTAGCGGAAGAGGCCTTTGCTATTTTAAAGGGGAAAGGACTTTCTTATAAAACATTAAGTATTACGGCAAAAGAAAAATTGTGTCTGTGTGAGGAAACGGAGTGTAATCCAGAGAAATGTCCCTATGCAAAAGGGCATTTTGACCGGGTAAATGATGCAGTGTTTGATCTTTTAAACAGTAAGGATACCTTCCTTAGGGAAGAGCTTTTAGCCCAGGCAGAGGCGTATCAGGTGTGTCCCTATGAAATGTGTCTGGATGTATCCACCTGGGTGGATGCTATTATCTGCGATTATAATTATGCCTTTGATCCCAAGGTGCATTTGAAGCGGTTTTTTGGAGACAGTGTGCGCGGGGATTATCTTTTTCTCATTGATGAGGCGCACAATCTGGTGGAGCGGGGGCGGAAGATGTACAGCGCAACCTTGTGCAAGGAAGATTTTCTGGAACTGGCAAGAATCGTGAAAGAGGTCAGTGGGAAATTATACTGGATTTTGAAGAAGTGTAACAAGCATCTGCTGGAATATAAACGGGAATGTGACAACTATGAGGTGCTGGAAAATATTGCGGGATTTTCTCTGCAGCTTATGAACCTGTTGGGGGAAATGGAGCATTTCCTGGAACAGGAGCATGAGGAAAAGGTGCAGAAGGCGGTTTTGGAATTTTCCTTTGAGGTTCGTCATTTTCTGAATATGTATGAGCTTACAGATGAAAACTATGTGATTTATACCCATTATGGGGAGCAGGAAAATTTTCTCATTACCCTGTTTTGCGTAAATCCAAGAAAGAATCTTCAGGAATGTTTAAATAAAGGAAAAGCTACAGTGTTTTTTTCCGGAACTTTTTTGCCTCTGCCTTATTACCGTTCTCTGTTTAGCATGCGGGAGGATGATTATGCCATTTGCGCCAGTTCTCCTTTTCCAAGGGGAAACCTGAAGCTTCTGGTAGCCAGGGATGTGAGCAGCAAGTATACCAGGCGGGATGCAGGAGAATATGAGAAAATGGCAGAGTATATTCTGCAGATGTTGTTGGGAAAGAAAGGCAATTATCTGGTGTTTTTCCCTTCTTATCGCATGATGGAGGATATTTGTGATGTATTGGAGGAGAAGCTGGAGAAGAGCAACAGCAGGGTGCAGTGTTTGTATCAGACCCCTTCCATGTCGGAACAGGAGAGGGAAGAATTTCTGGAACAATTTCAGGAGGAAGGGGAGAAGACTCTGGCCGGTTTTTGCGTGATGGGAGGCATTTTCTCAGAAGGTATCGACCTGGCAGGGAAAAAACTTATTGGCGCTGCTATTGTGGGAACCGGACTTCCACAGGTAGGGAGTGAACGGGAAATCTTGAAGGAATATTATGACCGGAAGGGAAATATGGGATTTGCCTATGCCTATCGTTATCCAGGGATGAATAAGGTGCTGCAGGCAGCGGGAAGAGTCATCCGAACCAAAACAGACAGAGGCATAGTGCTGCTTTTGGACGAACGATTTCTGCAGAGGTCTTATCAGGAATTGTTTCCTGTGGAGTGGCAGGGATATGATGTGTGTACGGTTTCCCAGGTGGGGGAAAAGATAGGGCGGTTCTGGAATACGTAGGTAAAAGGTGTGGTGTTCACATCCGGACAGATTCCATTAAACCCAAAAACAGGAGAAATCCAGGGAACTACTATTGAAGAACAGGCAGAACAGGTGATGAAAAACCTGGGCGCTGTGTTAGAAGCTGCTGGAAGCAGCTATGAAAAAACCATTAAAACCACTTGCTTCTTAGCAGATATGGGTGATTTCGCTGCATTTAATGAAGTGTATGGCAAATATTTTACAGGAAAACCATCACGTTCCTGTGTAGCAGTAAAAACCCTGCCGAAAAACGTGCTTTGCGAAGTGGAAGTCATTGCAGAAGCAGAATAAGAAAAACAAGTGAAAAACACCGCAGTTTTCGTTCATTGATATGAAATCCGCGGTGTTTTTTGCATGTTTAAAGTTGTATTTCCGGCAGTAGGTAGCGGAGAAATTTTTCGCAGGCAGGGGAGGAGAGAAGCTGGGACTGATAAGCCAGAATCAGCTTTCTGGTGGGGATAGGTTCCTTAATATTTAGTGGATAAAACTCTTTTTGGCGGTACTTTAATACATAATCCGGGACAACGGTAATGCCAAGACCAATGTGGGCAAAATCCAGGAGCAGGTCATTGCTGGAAAGTTCTGCTTCCGGTGCCAGAGAAAGTCCGTGTTTTACAAATAGCTGATGGAGAAATTCGCTGGTGGTGCTGGATTTGTCCAACATAAGAATGGGATATTTAGTTAGCTCCCGTAAGGAAAGTGGTTGATTTTCCAGGTTGAAAAATTTTTTGCCTGCCACAAAAATATCCTGAAATTCCCGAATGACATAGGAGGTATCTTTTTCTGCCAAATAGGGATTAGGAGTATTTGCCACAATAAAGTCTACCTTGTTGTTATGAAGAAGGGACACGCAGTCTTTGGAAGTTGCGTTGGTGACTTTTATGTGGATATTGGGAAATTCCTGGTGGAAACGTTGGAAATAGGGAACCAGGAAATAACGACAAATGGTATCACTGGCTCCAATGCGTAAAGGCGCTTCCAGGGAAGGAGAATTTAAAATCTGGTTTTCTCCTTCATACAAAAGGTTCACTGCCGGCTCCACATGACGAAGAAGAGATTCCCCCTCTGGGGTCAGGGTGACCTTTTTGGTACTCCGATGAAACAAAGGATGCCCCAGTTTTTGTTCCAGGGACTTCACAGACTGGCTTACAGCAGACTGGGAAATATAGAGCTGCCTTGAGGCTTCGGAAAAGCTCAGGGTGGTAGCTACATAATAAAACACTTTATAAAGCTCAAAACTGATATCCATAAAAAATCCTCTTTCTTAACAATTCTCAAGTATACTATAGAAGTCGGGCAGGAAAGTGTCAATGAAAAAAGGAAAAATGCAGTTTTATTTAGGCAACAAATGTAGTATAATGCGAAAAAAAGATAAGCTGTACACAAATCTTTGAGAGAACAGGGGAGGAATGAATATGTCATTAAAACTAATAAAAGCATCACAAGAGTATCAGAAACAGATTGTTGAAATGTTAGAGGAGTGGATTGACTATAACAGGGAGCATCCGGAGGCAAACACTTCGCCCTGGTCCATTTTCAAAAATGATTATCATGACTTTGAGTATTACAAAAATCATCTAGATGTGGAAGTGCCAACAGAAGGTCTGGTTCCGGATTCAACCTATTTTTGCCTGGACGAAGAACGGAATATTATGGTGGGGGCAATTAATATCAGACACGAATTAAATGATTATTTATTAAACTATGGAGGCCACATTGGCGATGGAATCAGACCAGGTGAGAGAAGAAAAGGTTATGCAACGAAAATGATTGCATTAGGGTTAGAAGAATGTAAAAAACTGGGAATTCATAAAGTTTTGATTACCTGTGATAAGACGAATATTGGTTCTGCAAAATCCATTATCAAAAACGGGGGCATTCTGGAAAACGAAGTGGTAAATCCTGATGGAAATGTTCAGCAAAGATATTGGATAGAAGTGAGCATATAAACAGGGAAAATTAAATGGATAAAAAATACGGAAAATCTTCATGGAAGGTTTATTTTGAAGGGAACTTCTGGGGACATCACAGCAGAGAACATGCAGGAAAAGAAATCAGAATCAATAAAGAATTTGACTGGGCAGGGTATCACTGGATTGTTCCTGCTGTATATTCTTGCAGTAAGGGGCTTGTTATTGATTTTTGCATTCAGATTTCCGTGGAAAGGATTCGTGGCTTCATGGAGAAGTGGAATCTGAGGCCGGAGAATGATTCCTATGAAAATTTTACCAAAGAGCAGCAAATGCAGATGGAAATAGAGAATCCACTTTGTCTGGATTTTCGCCCAGGTATAGAGTTAAACGGGAATACGTTGAGGATGTCTCATAGTTGTGGGGTGAGTTTTAATCCATGCTTGCCCAAGAGAAGCTTTCATGAACCAGAGACAAAAGAGGTTATGGAATATTATGGATTGGATGAATCCTGTGGATGGGTTATTGACAGGAGTGCGTTTTCGTGGGCAGGCAGCCGCCGGCCGGAAATTAAGAAGCTTTCATACCTGAGTGATACAATAAAATCATGATTGATATAAAAAAGTAACAAGTTCTTCGCAATGAGGTTGCGGAGATTATCGAAGAAATAGAGGTGGGTGTATGAAAAAGAAAAAACAGGAGATCAGTATTGTTCGATCCTCAGCAGCGGAATACCTGACATTTATTACTGCCACAGGGGAGAGTGATGTAAATGCCGTTTATTGCGATGAAAATGTATGGCTGACGCAAAAAATGATGGGTTTTCTTTATAATGTGGAAACTCATACCATTAACTACCATTTGAAAAAACTGTTTTCAGATGGAGAGATTGAGGAAAATTCAGTTATTCGAAAATTTCGAATAACTGCTGCTGATGGAAAGAACTATAATACCAATCATTATAATTTGAGTGCGATTATTGCAGTGGGGAACAAAGTGGATTCTCCCCGTGCAGTCCAGTTCCGTAAATGGGCAAATCAAATTATTGAGGAATTCACAGTAAAAGGATTTGCAATGGATGACGAACGACTGAAAAACGGCGGTACAGTTCTGACGAAAGATTATTTTAGGGAACAGTTAGAGCGGATTCGTGAAATTCGTCTTTCGGAGCGGCGATTTTATCAGAAAATTACGGATATTTATGCTACCAGCATTGATTACGATTCCAAGGCTAAAACAACAAAAAAATTTTTTGCAAGAGTGCAAAATCAACTTCATTGGGCAATTCATGGAGAAACAGCGGAAGAAACCATATATCACCGTGCCGACAGCACGAAAGCTAACATGGGGCTGAGTACATGGAAAGATGCACCGGATGGAAAAATTCAGCGTTTTGATGTGGTAGTTGCCAAAAACTATCTGACAAAGGAAGAACTTTCGGCTATGGCGAGAATTGTCAATGCTTATTTGGACTTGGCAGAGTTGAGAGCTGAAGAAGAAGTGCCTATGACAATGGAGGATTGGGCAGAGCAGTTTGAAGGCGTTTTACGTTTGAGCAGAAAAGAGATATTAACGGGTGCGGGAACAATTTCTGCAAAAGTCGCTCAGCAGCACGCATTGAGTGAATTTGAAAAATATCGTGTTCGTCAGGACAAGCTTTATCAAAGCGATTTTGACAGAATGTTGCTGGAAACAGATGAAGTACAGAAATTGCCGGATCGTAAATTGACAGCTGAGATAATCGATGTTTCAGCAGAGGAAGACGGTGAATAGTAAGAGTAAACTTGATGAATTAATCGGGAATATTGCCTTGCCAGAGTAGAGTATAAAAAACTTAAAGAAGGTTGTAATTCACAGTCTTGGAATAATGAATTGTAATATTTATGATTGTATTATTAAGATAGTAAAGAGATTATTTGAGGTGGTCAATTCGTTGCAACCATGCGCCCCATGGGTTAAAAGGAAGACCGTGACATCTACCAAATAATCTCTTTCAATTATAAATTATGAATACGCTGCTCTGAATGGATAGGGCTTTTTATTGTGTAATGAAATAAATCGTTTCTTTTAATTCATCACTAAATTCCTTTAAGTCATCCATAGTGATTGCACCTTCATTTAAAAGTGAAACAATGTTAGAGATGCAATTAGAACGACTCATTCTTAACTGCACACCAGTATCTTTTTTGTCATTGCGAATCCGATTTTCTAAAGCCCAGAATTTTTCGGAAGGTTTTCCTTCACCATTCAGTAGCTCAATATATTTTTTATTCAATTTATCCATATAGGCTTCTTGCCAGTCTGCAACTTTCTCTCTGAACAAAGCCCAATCCTTTTTGGTAAAACCGTATTCTGACATTAGCATTCCCTCCGCTTTGACATAAGCCAATTATAGTATAAGTATTCTGGTTTCACAATACTTGTATTTAGAAAAAGTTACATTTGAGAATTACAATTCAAAATTGAACTTTAAAATACTGAATGATATAAATTTCCTATAATCAAAAATTATGAAAAGTAGTGTCGTTGGAGAACAATATCGGATTGGATATCAAGATAGAATAATCAGAATATCTAAGAGTCCAGGAACTAAATTTTCATATTTCGCATATGGTATGATAATTAAAAGTTTTTGGGGCGAAATATGAAAAAGAGAATTGCTCTGATTCTTGTAGTTGTGCTATTGTGCTGTTTTGGATTGGCGGCATGTAAAGCCAGGGATGAGGGAGAAAAAAATGAGGAAAGGGAAGAACTTACAAAAGTAACTTTAAATGAGGTTGCGCATTCCATTTTCTATGCACCTCAGTATGTGGCGATTGAGGAAGGATATTTTGTGGAAGAGGGAATTAAGCTGGAACTGGTTACCGGATTTGGAGCTGATAAGGTTATGGCAGCAGTCTTGTCAGGAGATGCTGATATTGGATTTATGGGTTCGGAATCCAGCATTTATGCTTATCAGCAGGGGGCAAATGACAAAGTAGTGAATTTTGCCCAGCTTACCCAAAGGGCAGGAAACTTTCTGGTTTCCAGGGAGAAAATGCCGGAATTTCAGTGGGAAGATTTAAAGGGGAAAGATATTTTGGGCGGACGAAAAGGTGCCGTACATATATTAATGTAAATTTAGAGAGTATTGTAATTTTATGTAACTGGGTGGATGGGATGAACAGTGCGAAGAATATATAAAAAGAAGTGGCGGAAATACCAGCAATGATATTTCCGCCGAAATTATTAAGCTACCTGTGGATAGTCGATAACTGCAATTTCCTGCATTAATTTTTTTGCCATATCAACAATCAATTCAAGGTGTTCAGCAACTTCATCTGTATAATATTTTTCTCCACACTGATCACATTCAAGGCATGGAACATTTTTAATTACAATAATACAATTTTTATAATTTACGACGTGTGTTGTTGTACTATTGATAGTTGTACTATTTTTACAATACATACACATATTCATCACCTCTTTCTTCGAGTTTTTAAATCATCTTCAAATTTCTTTGTATCTGGATAATATGCCGTTATGATATATACATTTATATTATCACACCCGGCAACAATATGCAAAATTCGTCCATTTACGTTATATCCAAAAATCAGACAGCTTGGATTAGGATAATCGTCAGGGTAATCTTCTATAATTTCACCAGTTGCAATTCCATTTTTTACATCGGCACGACTGATATCTCTTTCCTGCATTCGTTGCAGACAATGCTGTGTCCAAAGAATTTTTGATTCTGAACACAATTTCTGATATATTTCTAAATTCATTCGCTCCCTCCTTAACTTTGTTACAATCTATAAATATTATACATCAATTTTATTATCAACAATACATAAGAATAGTTTCCTTCAATTCATCGCTAAATTCATCTAAATCTTCCATCGTGATAACTTCTTCATTTAGAAGCGAAATAATGTTAGGAATGCAATTAGAACGACTCATTTTTAACTGTACACCTGTATCTTTTTTATCGTTGCGAATTCGCTCTTCTAAAGTCCAGAATTTTTCAGAAGGTCTTCCTTCGCCACTCAGTAACTCAATATATTCTTTATTCAATTTATTCATATAGGCTTCTTGCCAATCTGAAATTTTTTCTCTGAACAAAGCCCAATCCTTTTTAGTAAATCCGTATTCTGACATTGTCATATTCCTCCACTTTGGCATAAGTAAATTATAGTATAAGCGTTTTGGTTTCACAATACTTGTATTATAAATAGTGTTATCTTTTCGATAAAAATGATGTATCAAACTTCTAGCTTGGTAAAGGTCTTGCGAATGTGATTTCACTATTTGAAATTTGAAAGATTTGATGGCTTCAATTATAATTTAAACAGGAACTACACACAAATCACAAAATTTTATGCTACTATACCAGTGGAGGTGTTTTTATGTCGCATATTTTAATTGTTGAGGACGATTTAGATATTCAAGATCTTTTAAGAAATTTTTTACAAGAAGTCGGATATGAAATTACGATTGCAAGTGACGGTATGGAGGCTATTGCACTGTTTTCATCCGCTCATTTTGATTTGATATTATTGGATATAATGTTACCTAAAATTGATGGGTTTACAGTATGCGAGCTAATCCGTAAGCAATCACAGGTTCCCATCATTATGCTGACTGCTCTAAACGGAGAGGAAGAACAAATCAGAGGGTTAGATTTGCAAGTAGACGATTATATTACGAAGCCGTTTTCCATGCCAATCTTGATTCGTAAAATTGCTGCGGTTCTACGGCGGAGTACGATGATTCCAGATCAGGAACATCAGACAATATCCTATAAAAAACTGACTATGGATTTAGACAGCTACTCCGCTTCGGTAAATGGAGAATCTCACGAATTGACGCAGCGGGAATTTGAAGTCTTGCGGGAATTGCTTTTGAATCAAGGGCGCGTTCTTACCCGCCAAAATTTGCTCGATCGCCTTTGGAAATATGATTTCTACGGGGACGAACGTGTTGTTGATACACATATCAAAAATTTGAGAAAAAAACTTGGTATCGACTTTATCCAGACAATCAGAGGGGTGGGATATAAAATTGATAAAGAAAAATAAGAGCAGTTTGTTTACAAAGATATTCATTGTCACTTTTTTGTTGACAAGCCTTTGTTGCATGATAACTTACGGGGTTATCTCATGGCTTATCCCAAAAACTTATAGCACAACACTTGATGCAAGTTTAGATAGTGCAGTCAATTCACTTCTCACAGAAGTTGAAAATCTCACTCCAATGGAAAGTGGAAAGCTTATTGATGAATTTGTAATAAATCAAAATGGTGTGTTAATTCAATTATTTGATTCCTCAAATCGTGAAATTGAACTTCCGTCACAAAACAGTACGACATTCCCTGCTTTCGTCACAGGTGGTGTAGCGATTGAAAGTGACGATTCAGCGGCATATCGGGCAACGCACAGTTATATCTTTACATTTGCAGATTCAGATGATGTCTACACATTAACAGTCGCGGGTAGCGCACAAGAAGTTAATTTGTTAAAGGATACTTTGGGTAGTATTTTTATTATTCTGCTTTTTGTAATTCTGTTGGTTGCTGTACTGGCCTCTATCGTATATTCTCATTATGTAACCAGACCAGTTCTGCGTATCAGTCGTGTATCAAAACGAATGGCGGAATTGGATTTTAGTTGGAGATGTGAGGAAAATCGAACAGATGAACTCGGAACATTGGCTCATAGCTTAAATGAAATGTCACAAAAGCTGTCTGCTTCTATAACAGATTTGAAATGTGCCAATGAGAAACTACAAGCAGACATTGAGCGTGAACGTGCATTGGAACAGGCACAATTAGACTTTTTTTCCGCAGTTTCTCATGAACTGAAAACACCTATTACAGTTATCAAGGGGCAGACCGAGGGCATGATTTTGAATGTTGGGGATTATCAAGATCGTAATAAATACTTGGTGCGCTCTCTGGAAATCATCAATACAATGGAAAATATGGTACAGGAAATTCTCACGGTTTCCCGTATGAAATCGTCAAAAGTTGGACTTAAAAAAGAAACTATTCAGTTTTCGGATATTCTCAAACAGGAATACGCGCTGTTTGAAGATTTGATTATCCAAAAAGATATAGATTGGAATGAAAATATTTCTTCCGATTTGAGTGTTATTGGGGATAAGGCACTGATACAAAAAGTAATCAATAACTTGATTTCCAATGCTATTTCCTACTCACCGGAGGGTAGCACTATCTATTTGACTGCCTTTGCGGAAGATGGAGCGGTTCAATTTTTGTTGGAAAACACAGGTGTTCATATTCCTGATTCAGAAATTCCAAAACTATTTGATGCATTTTACAGAGTAGAACATTCTCGCAATAAGAAAACTGGTGGGAGTGGTTTGGGATTATACATTGTCAAAACCATTTTAGAACAACATCAAGCAGAATATAGTATAATAAACACTGAAAGAGGTGTTTTATTTACAATTCAATTCTGAAAGCATGGGGCCGCGATAAGCACTGCCCCATGCTTTTTTAACTACACATAAAAAACATATTCATCACAATGGTATCCCAAAAATGTTTGGTAATATAAAAGCATCAACAGAAAGGAGTTATGTCAGATATGAAAAAAAATAACATTAAAATTCTCGCACTTACTATGACACTATGTGCATCAGCGGCATTGAGCGGCTGTGCAACAAACGCTTCGGCTACTCAAGAGCCTAACAAGTCAATAAACGCTACAATCCCCGAGGAACAAGCTCATAACAGTGGTGATACCCTTTCCTCAAATTCTACATCCATAGCAGAAGCCTATGAAAGTGATGAAGTGATTTCCTCAGAGGAGCAGGCCAAAGCCGAAGAGATCCGTCGAAATGAAATTGCAGAACAGTATTCCGTTTATGAGCCCTATGGCATGACCTATGATAAGGAAAAAGACCGTTTCTTTTATGACGGTCAGGTTGTGCGCTACTTCAAAGATCAGGTAAACGCAGAAAATGCGAACTCGTTTTTCTTTGAGGACGGTGTTGTGGATGTGGAACTGATTAAAGACGTTAATGGAACCTTAACAGGATTAAAGCAGTCCTCGGGCGCAGACTTCAAGGCTCGAACTGATAAACAGGAAGAAATAAAGTCAGAACTTGCTGCGGCTGGCATTACCGGAAACAGTGGTAGTTTTGAATTGGGTGATCCAAACTATCGTGATGACAGTCTGGATGCCTACACTGCCTTTGGTGTTTCTTATGATAAAACCTCTGACAACTGGATGTATGAAGGAAAAGTCATCCACATTTTCTATGATGCCGAACATAATACCTATTGTGACAATGGTGTAAGTAATGGTATCAACATCAAAGTGATCCATGACAAAAACGATAACATTGAAAAACTGGTGGAAACAGAGGCTCAAGAACTTGATCAGTATGTAAAATAAACCAACCTCTGCCGAACGACGGCAAAAAAAGCCGTCGTACAGCAGACACATTCATGCTCCTATGAAGCAGCAGCCTTGATTTTCAGAGTCAACATTTCTATTTTTGCCTTTTTCATAGCACCCGTGAATAATCTATATCAGTTAAAAAGCATATTTTCACATCAGGGTTATTACCCATTCTATACATTGGATTGCTTCATAGAAATATCGGAAGAAGTTATAGAAATGTTTAAAGAGTTTGATTGTAAAGAGGCTGCTTATCGGCTGTGTACATAATGCCACAAAGCCTGCTATTGACGATCTTAAATAAATAGCCAAATAGCAAGAGTAATACCGATGTCAATCATAATCCACTGCAATGGAAAATATCCGAAAGTGAACTGAAAACAATCATTTCAACAGGAAGAAGTCCAGAATACATTGCTCCCATCATTCCAAATACTCATCCCTACATGACCTTATCTGCTTTCTACTGTATAATCGTGGTTGCCGATGTTTGTACCATTGCCAATGCTATGCTGTACAAGAACGTCATTACAAAGTAAAGCAAAAGATCTCTCTTTCCACAACGATAGAGAGACTTTCATTTATTCTAAATATGGATCGTCAAATGATAAGAGCAAGATCCACCCCAGTATTACCATATCCCCATTCTGCCATATAAGTAATATTTCGGAATTTTATCTTGCTGGGGAACTGTCGCCTCCCCATACCCATTTTTTTATTGGCTACACCGGCGGTGTACGCAACAAAATATTATAATTAACATAATTCTATTTTGAGGCATTCAGCAAGTAACTGGATGTCTTTTTCTTTTTGAAAATACACATGGTGATGCGAACAAATTCTTTTGTAAGCCAATGATATAAGCAAGGGTATGGGGAATTGTCACTCTCCATCAAGAGAACACCCATAAGGTGAACGGAGGCGGAAACGCGATAACGTTAAACATGGGTGGATCTTGCTCTTGTAATATTTTTTCTCTCTGTACCCTGTAAAATGAGCTTTTTCCCTTTCGTTATATAGGGAGATATAAAAAGAGAATTTTAATAAAGCATAAAAATCTCTTTGGGAAAGCCGGCATCCGTCTCCTTAATTTTTCAGAAAGGTAAAAGAAAATATGAAATTTGAATATATGATGGAAACGGAAAAGATACTTCCCTATTATCAGTTCCCTAAATTTTTGTTAGAGCTACCACTCTCTCAAAATGCAAAATTACTTTATATGCTGTTATATGACAGAGCCAGAATTTCACAGAAAAACCATTGGCTCAATGAAGACGGATATGTATATTTCGTCTTTCCGATTACAGAAATTTCTTTGAAATGGGGAAAATGTTGTACTTCTGTAAAGGCTGCCATGAAGGAATTAGATGAGTATGGATTGTTGATTCGCAGTTCCGGAGGATTTTCAAAACCAAATCATTTATATATGCGAATCCCCTGTATAGAGTTGATTTCTGAACCGGATGTAAAGCAGACAGACGAAAATACAACTTCCATTGGGATGAAAAGCTGTCCTTCATTCGGTCGGAAAACAGCCTCTTCTATGGTCGAAAACGTGCCACCTAGTAAAGTAAAAGAAAAATATAATTTTAGTAATAAGATTGGAGTAAATTACGAATATGAGGAGGGCGACAGTCTATGATAAAGCAGGAAAACACATATTTAGGTGCAGATGGATTAGCATATTGCAAGATTTGTGGAGAACCTGTAGAGGCATTTTTCCCTCCAGATAGTATTCTTGGTATGAAAAAACATTTTAGACAATGTGCATGTATCCGTCAAAAACGTGAAGCAGAAGAAAAGGCATATAAAGAAAGAGAACATTGCGAATTAGTGGAAAGAAATAGAAAAATCTGTTTTGAAGAACCACGAATGTATGATTGGAATTTTGAACTGGCAGAAAAGACTACTACCATCGAGAAGGCCAAAGAATACACAGCAAATTGGAATGCTATGAAGAAAAATCATATTGGTTTTCTCTTGTGGGGACCAATAGGAACCGGAAAGAGTTACATAGCCGGTTGCATTGCCAACGCACTTTTGAATCGGGAAATTACTGTGAAGATGACAAATTTTAATACAATTATTGATGATATGTTTTCATTAGAGGATAAAACAGAATATATCAATGCTCTGGCGCAATATGAACTTTTAATTTTGGATGATCTTGGCACAGAACGAAGTTCTGAGTATGCTCTTGGAATTGTATTCAGTGTAATTGACCGAAGATATCGCTCCGGCAGACCATTAATCGTAACTACCAATCTTCCGATAAAACAATTAAAAGAAGAAACGAACATAGAAAAAAAACGAATTTATGATCGTATTTTAGAAATGTGTGTTCCGTTATATGTTGGCGGTTCTAGCTATCGGAGTGATATTGCCCATGAAAAAATGGGAAAAATGAAAACCTTTTTTGCTACTGCCGAATCAAGTCAGACTGAAAATATTATAGAGCAGACAGGCACAAAAACAATCTGATGTTTATATCTTAGTATAGACATCAGAAATAGAAAGAGTGTGATAGCTCTGCAGAAACCTACATATTACTTGTGGCGAACAGATTATACATCTTCAGAAGACTTTGAGGCAGATAAGGAGAAATATAGGAAAATAGGTTTTCGGGTTGTCACGTTTGCGGATGGGCAGCCGGATAAAAATATACATAATGGAATAAAAGCGTTGATTCGAAACCATATAAAAGAAATCAATCAGTAATTTCTATGGGCGGGAGACATTCTCTCGCCCTTATTTACGCGAGTAACGAGCCAAAGTCAGTGCTTGTACGAGACCTTGGCGACTACCGCGATAACTTGGAAAACTCGCAAAGCATGTTTTCCATAGTTATATTACTGTTCACAGTAAAATAATTCATTGTAAAATTATATGAGAATCCGTTTACGAAAAAGATTTTTCGATATATAATTATATTACATTATTCTATAAACAATATTTCAGAAAGGATGAGGACATGAATGCTGGATATGTGCGTCTTTCAAGAGATGACGATAAGCGAAATTATGTTTCTATAGAAAATCAGAAGTTAATTATCAATCAGTATGCATCTGACCATGGAATGGTTATTGACCGATGGTATGAAGATGACGGAGTATCAGGTTATATTTTTGACAGGCCGGGATTTCAACAGATGATGGCTGATTTGGATAAAGATATTGATACCGTATATGTGAAAGATTTCTCGCGTCTTGGCAGACATAATGCGAAGGTTCTTTTGCTTTTGGATGAATTTCAGGAACGAGGAAAACATCTCATTGTCATTGATGATAATTACGATTCTTTCGATTCCAGCGATGACACCATTGGAATTAAAACATGGTTCAATGAGCGTTATGTAAAAGATACCAGTAAGAAAATCAAAAGAGCGATCGGAGCCAGACAAAAAGAAGGCACTCTTATGACAAAACCGCCTTTCGGATATTGTCGGGATACGAAAGACAAAAGTATCATCAAAATTGTTCCCAAAGAGGCAGAATTTATCAAAATGGTTTACGATCTTTATATCTCAGGATCAGGTTATCGCAAAATAGCAAATTATTTGACTGATCAGGGTATCCCAACGCCTTCTATGGTACAGCGAGAACGAGAAATTGAAGAAGGTCGCATAAGCAAAAAGAAAGTTGCAACCATTTGGTCTGACAGCATGGTGAAGGAATTATTAGATAATGATTTTTACATTGGAACTTTTCGTTTGAGAAAACGTGCCAGAAATACAGTACATGGAAAGGATAAACGTGTTCCAAAAGAAGAACAGTGTATTTTTGAAGATCATCATCCGGCAATTATTGATAAATCCACTTTTTCTCTTGTGCAGGAATTAAAAGAAAAGCGTAATCGCACAAATTATCGTGGAAGCAGGGGGGAATGGATCGGCTCAGAAATTCCCAATCCTTTTGGAAGCTGTTTGTTTTGTAAAGATTGTGGAAGTCGTTTGACACCGATTAAGCGTCAAACATCCAGCAGAGAAAGAAAATATTATATTTGTACTACCTATAATACGAAAGGCAGGCGGTATTGTGAGAAAGCGCATCTGATTGAAGAAAATGATTTGATGGAAGATGTGCTGAATTATATTAAACTGTGCAGAGAAGCGCTTTGTGAAGTAATTTCCACATATGATATGAGGGACTTTGAGGCAGAAAAGAAAACGCTGGCAGAAAAACGACAGGACATTCAGGAAGAAATTCAAAACCGAAAAAATCAACTAAAGGTACTTTTAACACAAAAAATAAAAGATTTATCCATAGCATCTGAAAATGAGGATTTGATCCATGAAACCTATGATTCCATGCAAAAGGATCTACTGGCGCAGATTCATGGTTTGGAGATACAGGAAAAAGAACTGAACGAAACTACTATAGAAACACCGGATGTAAAGGACAAATTGAGAAACGCATTGGATGTAGTTGATAAAATCATTGCAGGTGGAACTCTTGACCGAAGAGATATTGAACTGTTGATTGAGCAAATTGACGTAGATAAAGAGGGAATGCCAGAAATTACTTTAAAATATGGTTTGTCTGATTTAATCAATTACAGTCCTGCTGATGAGATGAATCGCCGGGAAAATACTGTAATCGCTCTTGTAATGAAGCTGATTATAGAAGATGAACGTGGATATACATCTGCAAAATACTTGTCAGAACATATCACAGCATTGGGATTTAAGAAAACGAAACAAAGTATCTTACCTTATATCAATTTGATGAAAGAATTGGGAATTTTGGAAGATACGGATAATCCGCTGAAACCTTACAATATTGTGAAAACAAAAAAAGAGATTACGGTATTGATGCATCAATATCTACCGGATTTACCGGCTCAAATGACTTCTGAACAATTATCGGAAAATTATTTACATTGTAATGGTGGCGACAGGTGGTATGCCGGAAATGGTGTTTGAGTACATTCTGAAACAGCATGGCATGGACCCGGATAAAGATATGAATATTGACCGGAGCATTGACTTTGGTTCTACTGCAGCAGCTTTTTCAGGAGGGCAGGGAGAGTTCAGCGTGGAATTTGAGCCATCAGCCACAGTCCTGGAGAAAGAGGGAACAGGATATGTAGTGGCATCCTGCGGCGTAGAGTCAGGATATGTTCCTTATACAGCCTATAGCGCCAAAGAAAGCTATATGAAAGAAAATCCACAGATTATCCAGGGATTTACTAATGCACTGCAAAAAGGCATGGATTATGTAAATACCCATACTCCGGAAGAAATTGCACGCATTATTCAGCCACAATTTAAAGAAAATGATTTGGATACCATCATGACCATTGTGAAACGATATCAGGAGCAAGACACCTGGAAAGAAAATCTGATTTTCGAACAGGAAAGCTTTGAACTGCTGGAAGATATTCTGGACAGTGCAGGAGAGCTAGAAGAGAGAGTACCATATGAAGAACTGGTAACTACAGAGTTTGCAGAACAAGCAGCAGAAGAATAGAAAAAAGAAATGCACAAATAGGTTGATAGATAGAGGGAATATTGATACGCTCTCATAAAAGCGGAGCGTATCAATATTTTAAAATGCAGGTTATGCATCTTCCTTCTCCAGTTTTTCTTCCCGTTTTTTGTAAATATGAGAAAAGAAACTTAATACTACCAGACAGAGAAAACCAGTAGAAAGAAATATAAAAATTCCTGTTGCAATAGAACCGGGAAAATTATGATAATTGTAGTAAGATTTCAAAAACCAGAAGATTCCTGATACCGTTGCCGCAATGGTGCTTATCAGCAGATTTGATTTTACGCTTGGTTTTGATTTTCTATCCCAGATACCATTTTTTATGCAACTGACAAGAAGGTAAATACTAAGACAAAGAAGCACGATGAGTTCTCCAAAAAGATGTTCAAGATTCCCCTTGTCTAAAGCGCTCTGAATAAAAATTACAGCTACTAATCCCCAATAAGCAATCCAACAGCCATAATGTTCAATATTCAGTAATTTTAATTCCTGTCTTTCATCTAAAATTGTTTTCGTCAGTTTCATTTTCATCATCCTCCCAAAATAAATCATCTAAACTTTTGTTTAATACCCTGCAAATTTTCCTGCATAGTTTAATAGTAGGGTTATATTCTCCTTTTTCAATGGCATTTACAGTTTGGCGTGATACGCCAACCGCTTCTGCCAGCGCTTTTTGAGTCATGTCCTTTTCTGCCCGGGCTACTTTTATTGCAATGTTTTTCGGCACTTGGTCACCTCCTCATTTGCAAATCTGTCAGCTACAAACATAGATTACAATATAGGTGATAAAAAGTCAAGTATAATTTACTTTTTAAAAAATAAAAAAGACTTTATGCTCTCTCTGGCAAGGACAGCACGCTGTTGTGATATTTGCTGGAAAAAGTCACATCTTCCCCAAACCATTCCGGCGGCACAAAGGCATTGGCTTCTTCTTCAGAAGAAAATTCCACCTCTGCCAGCCGGAGATTTTCATAAGGTGCATCAAATACATCCAGTTCAATGGTCAATCCCTGGGGAAGTGGCAGAAGATATCTGGTTTTCGTAAGGACGATACCATCTGCTTTTTGCAGTAAATGTTCATAGGCTTCCCGATTGAGAGGCAGATTGTATTCTTCCCGGACCATCAAACCTTTGCCTTTATAAGTGAGAATGTATTCTTCATCCTGTTTGCGGATACGTACTACAGGATTGGTGCATAAGTAAGCCTGCTGGATTTTTTTTCGTGGGTAGGTTTCCAGATTTTCCGGTAGTTTGTGGATAAGATATTTTTTTTCGATTTCCATATAAATCCTCCTGTACATGTGATTCTTGCAGTTTCTTTTCAGATATTTTATAATTTTCAGAAGAAAAAGGCAAGGCAGAACCAGGAGGAAGATATGGAGTTTGAAATAGAGAAAATGACCATAAAGGATTTATCTGAAATCATGGAGATTATGGAAAACGCGAGACAGTCTGTGAAGAAAACAGAATGGTTTGTATCAGATGAGGAAGAGTATGTAAGACAGGTGCTGGAGGGAAAAGGATTTCTGGTAGGAGCAAGAGAAGCAAAAAGCAGAGAACTGGCAGGCTTTTTTATGGTATTTTACCCGGATGTACAGGATAATCTTGGACAATATGCAGGTCTTACCGGGGAGGAGCTTGGGAAGGTAGTGTATATGGATTCTGCAGCAGTGAAGGAAAACTACCGGGGAAATGGGCTGCAGGGACGTATGCTTCAAAAAGCAGAGGAAGTGTTAAAAGAACAGCAAAAAGAAAAAGGACAGGATGTACAGTATTGTATGTGTACCGTCCACCCGGATAATCACAGCAGTCTGCATACCATGGAGAAGAATGGATATGAAATTGTATCCAGGGAAAGCCTTTATGGGGGACTGGACCGCTATGTTCTGTGCAAGAAACATTTTCTGTAGCTTTATAGAAAATTTAGAAAGTCGCTGATTTGTTTAGATGCAAGAAAGAGAAATGTGTGCTATGATAAGCATAACAAATTTCAAAGGGGGATATGGAAATGGCAAAAGTGTGTGTATTTACCGCAGATGGTTTTGAAGAAATAGAAGGCCTTACAGTTGTGGACTTGCTTCGAAGAGCAGGGGCAGAGGTTCTTATGGTATCTATCAGTGATGGTCTGGCAGTGAAGGGCTCTCATGGAATTGAGATAAAAGCAGATTGTTTTTTTGACGATGTAGATTATAATACCGCGGATCTTCTGGTGTTGCCGGGAGGAATGCCGGGAACCCGTTATTTAGGGGAACATGAGCAGCTTTGCCACCTGCTGCAGGAGTTTGCGGACCAGGGAAAGATGGTTGCAGCTATCTGTGCAGCTCCCAGTGTTCTGGGAAAACTTGGAATCCTGGAGGGAAAACAGGCTGTTTGTTATCCCGGATTTGAGGAACAGCTTACAGGAGCAGAAGTTTTGAAACAGGAAGTGGCAAGACAGGACAATATTACCACCAGCAGAGGTCTTGGAACCGCAATTCCTTTTGCTTTGAACCTGATTATGCAGTTATACGGGGAAGAAAAAGCAGAAGAAATCAGGAAATCAATTATTTTTCAGGCAGAAATTTAGCTAAACCATAAAAAAATACTGGCGTTTTCAAGTTCCTTGTGCTATACTGTTTCAATGACTGTAAGTATGTAAAAACGCGCTGTTCCCAAGTGGAACAGAATGCATATAGAATTCAAGGAGGAATTATTAACAATGAGTGTACAGGTAGAAAACTTGGAAAAGAACATGGCGAAACTCACAATCGAAGTTGCCGCTGAAGAATTTGAAAAAGCAGTACAGGCTGCTTATATGAAGAACAAAAACAAAATCACAATTCCGGGATTCCGTAAAGGAAAAGCTCCTCGCGTGATGATTGAAAAAATGTATGGAACAGGAATCTTCTTTGAAGATGCTGCAAATGCACTGATCCAGAGAGAATATCCAAAGGCAGCAGATGAAAGTGGCTTAGATATTGTTTCTTATCCTGAAATCGACGTTGTACAGGTGGAAAAAGGAAAATCCTTTATCTTCACAGCAGAAGTAGCTGTAAAACCAGAAGTTACTTTAGGTGAATACAAAGGTCTGGAAGTAGAAGTTGCTCCTGTAGAAGTAACAGAAGAAGAAGTTGCTGCTGAATTAAAGAGAGAGCAGGAAAACAACTCCAGAACTATTGATGTAGATGACAGAGCAGTTGCCGAGGGCGACATGGTTACTTTAGACTTTGAAGGCTTTGTTGATGGCGAAGCATTTGAAGGCGGAAAAGGAACAGACTATCCTCTGACAATCGGTTCCAACTCTTTCATTCCAGGATTTGAAGACCAGTTAGTAGGCGCTGAACTGAATACAGAAGTAGAAGTAAACGTTACTTTCCCGGAAAACTATCATGCAAATGATTTAGCTGGAAAACCTGCTGTATTCAAATGTACAGTAAAAGCAATCAAAGTAAAAGAACTTCCAGAATTAGATGATGAATTTGCAAAAGATGTTTCTGAGTTCGATACTTTAGATGAATATAAAGCTGACATTGAAAAGAATTTAAGAGAACGCAAAGAAGGCGTTGCAAAACGTGAAAGAGAAGACAAAGCAGTAGATGCTGTTATTGCAAATGCACAGATGGATATTCCGGAAGCAATGATTCAGAATCAGATTCAGCAGTTAATGAATGATTTTGTTCAGAGAATGCAGGCACAGGGACTTTCTATTGACCAGTACTATCAGTTCACTGGTCTTGATCAGGCTAAAATCCAGGAACAGATGAGACCACAGGCACTGAAGAGAATCCAGAGCCGTCTGGTATTAGAGAAAGTTGCTGAAGTAGAAAATATCCAGATTTCCGATGAGAAATTTGAAGAAGAATTAAAGACAATGGCTGACATGTACAAGATGGAAGTCGAAAAATTAAAAGAATTAATGGGTGATGCTGAGAAAGAACAGATGAAAAAAGATATTGCTGTTCAGGAAGCAGTTACCTTAGTGGCAGAATCAGCAAAAGTAGTAGAGAAAAAAGAAGAAGCTGCTGAATAATTGACTGTACTCTGCAGAATAGGAGGAGTTTCATGAGTTTAGTACCATACGTCATTGAACAGACAAGCCGTGGAGAGAGAAACTACGACATCTATTCCAGATTATTAAAAGACAGAATTATTTTCCTTGGAGAAGAAGTAACCGATGTATCAGCGAACCTGATTGCAGCGCAGCTTCTCTTCCTGGAGTCCGAAGACCCGGGAAAAGATATTCATTTGTATATTAACAGCCCGGGTGGTTCCGTAACAGCCGGTATGGTGATTTATGATACCATGCAGTACATTAAATGTGATGTATCTACCATTTGTATGGGTCTTGCTGCCAGCATGGGTGCATTTCTTCTGGCAGGAGGAACAAAGGGAAAGAGAATGGCTCTTCCCAATGCGGAAATTATGATTCATCAGCCATCTGGCGGCGCACAGGGACAGGCAACAGATATTGATATTGTTGCAAAACAGATTCTGAAGACAAAAGAGCGTTTAAATACTCTTCTGGCTCAGAATACTGGTCAGCCTCTGGAAGTGATTGCCAGAGATACAGAGAGAGACAACTATATGACAGCCCAGGAGGCTCTGGCATATGGTCTGATTGATTCTGTAATTGAGCACAGATAAGGACACAAAGGATAGAATAGACAGAAGAAAAGACTCCTGCAAAAATTTGCGGGAGTCTTTCAAGGTTTTAGGAAAAAATCAGAAAGATTTATAGAAAGGTTCATAGAAAGGGAAAACATATGGCAATGAAAGGGAATGATACAAAATTCAGATGTTCCTTTTGCGGAAAAACAGATGATCAGGTAACAAAATTAATTGCAGGTCCGGAAGGGACGTATATTTGCGATGAATGTGTGAAGCTTTGTTCTGAAATTATTAAAGAAGAGATGGACAGTGAATATGGGGAAATGTCTGATGAGATTAACCTGTTAAAACCACAGGAAATCAAAGAATTTCTGGATGATTATGTCATTGGACAGGACGAAGCAAAAAAAGTGCTTTCTGTAGCAGTATATAACCATTACAAACGTGTTTTGGCCGGAGACAATACAGATGTGGAACTGCAGAAAAGTAATATTTTAATGCTGGGTCCAACTGGTTCCGGTAAGACTCTGCTGGCTCAGACGCTGGCGAGATTGTTAAATGTGCCTTTTGCTATTGCAGATGCAACAACACTTACAGAAGCCGGATATGTGGGAGAAGACGTGGAGAATATTCTGCTGAAAATTATTCAGGCGGCAGATTATGATATTGAGCGCGCGCAGTACGGTATTATTTATATTGACGAAATTGATAAAATTACAAGAAAATCAGAAAATGCTTCCATTACCAGAGATGTATCAGGAGAAGGTGTGCAGCAGGCTCTTTTGAAAATTGTAGAAGGAACTGTTGCGAATGTTCCGCCCCAGGGGGGCAGAAAACATCCTCAGCAGGAGTTTATTCAGATTGATACTACCAACATTCTCTTTATCTGCGGCGGCGCTTTTGAAGGTCTGGATAAAATTATTGAAACCAGGAAAGATACAAGTTCCATTGGTTTTAATGCAGAAATTAAGAAGCCGGGAGAGGGAAATGTGGGAGAACTCTTAAAAGAGGTTATGCCGCAGGATTTGGTGAAATTTGGATTAATTCCGGAGTTTGTAGGGCGAGTTCCGGTAGTGGTATCTTTAGATGCGCTGGATAAGGAAGCATTGGTAAAAATTCTTACAGAGCCAAGAAATTCTCTGGTTCGTCAGTATCAGACCTTGTTTGGATTAGATGGCATCCAGTTGGATTTTGAAAGAGAAGCATTGGAGGCAATAGCAGATAAGTCCATGGAAAGAAAAACAGGAGCCAGAGGACTTCGGGCAATTATGGAAAATTCTCTTATGGATTTAATGTATACAGTACCCTCTGATGAGAGCATTGCAGGATGTACCATTACAAAAGACGTAGTAGAGGGAAATGGAGAAGCCCTGTTAGAAAGAAGAGAGCTTCCGGTCAGCAGAAGGGCAAAAGCAGCAGCCCGCAAGAACAAAGGAAGAACTCCGGAAATAGCATAAATACCAAATGTTAAGGAGGAGCGAGTATGAGTGACATGATTGAAAATTTGCCGGCAATCGCCCTTAGAGGAACCACCATTCTTCCGGATATGATTGTGCATTTTGATGTGAGCAGAGAAAAATCCATCAAAGCCGTTGAAAAAGCCATGGTACAGGATCAGAGGATTTTTTTGATTACCCAGAGAGATCCAGAGGTAGAAGAACCTGTTCAGGAAGATTTATATAGAATCGGAACCATAGCTGAAATCAAGCAGTTGGTAAAAACCAAGAATAATATGATTCAGGTACTGGTAGAAGGAAAAGAGCGGGCAGAGTTACTGCGTTTTGAGGAAAATACCAATTATCTAGATGCAGAAATTGCTCTTTTTCAGGAAGAACATGCAGAGGACATGGATGAAAATTTAAAAGAAGCCATGATTCGCGGCATGAAGGAGCTGTTCATTCGTTATTGCAATGAGAATCCAAAGCTTAGTAAGGATCTGGCAAATCAGATTTTGGAGCAGGAAGAAGTGCAGAAAGTCATTGACCAGATAGCAGTGAACCTGCCCATGCGTTATGAAGACAAGCAGAAAATTCTGGATGCAGTTACTTTGGAGGAGCGCTATGAGGTTCTTGGCATGATTCTCAGCAATGAAATTGAAATCATGCAGATTCGTGTAGATTTGAATCAAAAAGTAAAGCAGCGGGTGGACAAGAATCAGAGAGATTATATTTTAAGAGAACAGTTAAAGGTTATCAGGGAAGAACTGGGAGACCAGGATACTGTTTCAGAGGCAGATCAGTTCAGAGAACAGGTAGAAAAACTGAAAGCTTCTAAGGAAGTAAAAGAGAAAATTAAAAAAGAAATTGACCGGTTTAAAAATACAGCAGGTTCTCAGGCAGAAGCCAGTGTTATGAGAAGTTATATTGAAACCTTGTTAAGCCTTCCCTGGGATAAGACCTCCAGAGATAATAAGAATCTGAAAAAAGCAAAAGAAATTTTGGAAGAGGATCACTATGGACTGGAGAAAGTAAAAGAGCGAATCATGGAATTTCTGGCAGTTCGCACGCTTACTAAAAAAGGTGACAGTCCTATTTTATGCCTGGCAGGACCTCCGGGAACCGGAAAAACATCCATTGCAAGGTCAGTAGCAAGAGCCCTTGGAAAAGAATATGTGAGGATGTCTCTTGGGGGTGTCCGGGATGAGGCTGAAATTCGGGGACACAGAAGAACCTATATTGGCGCCATGCCGGGACGCATTGCCAACGGTCTGATTCAGGCAGGGGTGAAGAATCCACTGATGCTGCTGGATGAAATTGATAAGGTGAGCAGCGATTATAAAGGAGATACTTCTTCAGCCCTTTTGGAGGTACTGGACGGAGAACAAAACAGCAAATTCCGGGATCACTATGTGGAAATTCCACTGGATTTGTCAGAAGTGCTGTTTATTGCAACAGCCAATGATTTGCAGACCATTCCAAGACCACTTCTGGATCGTATGGAAATTATTGAAATTAACAGCTATACAGAAAATGAAAAAGAGCATATTGCAAAAGAACATCTGATTCCAAAACAGATTCGCAATCATGGATTGAAGGAACAACAGCTTTCTATTGATGACGAGGCGTTAAGAGAAATGATTACCGGGTATACAAAAGAAGCCGGCGTGAGAAATCTGGAACGGAAAATCGGTGAAATCTGTAGAAAAACGGCCAGAAAGATTCTGGAGGAAAAGCAGGAAACAGTAAAAGTAACCAGAGAAAATCTGGAAGAATTTCTGGGAAGAGCGAAGTTTACCTACCAGAAAAAGAATCAGTGTGATGAAATTGGAATTGTAAGAGGACTGGCATGGACCAGTGTTGGAGGGGATACGCTTCAGATTGAGGTGAATCTCATGCCGGGAAAAGGTGAATTTCTCCTTACCGGACAACTGGGAGATGTGATGAAGGAATCCGCCCAGGCGGGAATTAGTTACATCCGGTCTGTGGCAGAAACCTATCATATTGAAAGTGAATTTTTCCAGAAGCATGACCTGCACATTCATATCCCAGAAGGGGCTGTGCCAAAGGATGGACCATCTGCGGGAATCACCATGGCAACAGCTATGCTTTCCGCTATTACGAAAATTCCGGTGAGAGCCAATGTGGCTATGACAGGAGAGATTACTTTAAGAGGAAGAGTGCTTCCTATTGGTGGATTAAAGGAAAAACTTCTGGCAGCTAAGAGCGCGGGAATCGAAAAAGTCCTGATACCACAGGAAAATCAGGCAGATGTGTTGGAAATGGATGAAGAAATTACAGGGGGACTGGAAATTGTGCCAGTCAGCACCATGAAAGAGGTACTGGAGCATGCTCTGGTACAGCAGCCATAAATCAGCAATAAACGGAGGAACTAAGATGGTAATTAAACATGCAGCTCTGGATATTGTCTGCGGAATCACCAGTACACTGCCGAAAAATCAGGTGCCGGAAATTGCCTTTGCAGGAAAATCCAATGTGGGGAAATCTTCCCTGATTAATGCATTTATGAACCGGAAAGCTCTGGCAAGAACCAGTTCTTCACCGGGTAAGACTCAGACAATTAATTTTTATAATGTAAACCATGCCATGTATCTGGTGGATCTTCCAGGATATGGTTATGCAAAGGTATCACAGTCTGTCAAGGAACAGTGGGGAAAACTGATTGAGCGTTATCTTCATGAATCGAAACAGTTAAAAGCTGTGTTCCTGCTTGTAGATATCCGCCATGACCCTTCCGAAAATGATAAGACCATGTATAACTGGATTTTACATAATGGATACCAGCCTATTATTATTGCAACCAAAGCGGATAAACTGAAAAGAAGCCAGATTCAGAAGCACGTAAAGGCTATTAAGGAAGGGCTGCAGTTAAGACCTGGAAGTATCGTGATTCCTTTTTCAGCCCAGAGCAAACAGGGACGGGAAGAAATCTGGAATCTGGTGGAGGAGCTTTTAGCACAGGAAGAGAAGGTATAACATGCTCAAGGGGATTATTTTCGATATGGACGGGGTTTTGATTAACAGTGAACCCTTTCATTATCAGGTGTGGAAGGAAGTACTGAAACAGCGGGGAATTGAAATTTCCTATGAAATTTATAAACCCTGTATTGGTTCTACAGTAAGCTTTTTAATGGAAATTCTCCATGAGCATTACGGAGTAGACCCACAAGACAGGAGCCTTCCGGAACAGGTAAAAATTACCAAAGAAGAAATGATTCAGAAGCAGGGATATCCTCCGCTGATTCCTTATGTAAAGGAAATGCTGGAGCGATTTCAGAGGGCAGGATATACGATGGCAGTGGCCTCCTCTTCGCCGAAAGCATACATTGAACAGGTAACAGCCTTTTGGGGGATTGACCATTATTTTCAGATTCTGGTCAGCGGTGAGCAGGTACAGCATCCAAAGCCCGCGCCGGATGTATTCTTAAAAGCAGCGGAAATTCTGGGAATACTGCCCCAGGAATGTCTGGTTATTGAGGATTCTGAAAATGGATGTAAGGCAGCAAAGGATGCAAATATGACCTGTATGGCATATTATAATCCGGATTCCGGTAAACAGAAGCTTAACACAGCGGCTGTGGTGGTGGAGGGATTTGAGGAAATTGATGCCATGTTTGCAGAAAAGATTTACTGTCACCATCATCATCTTCCAGCACTTGTGTGTGAAACAGAGAGGCTTTTGATTAAAGAAATGGAAGAAAAGGATATTCCAAGACTTATGGAAATCTGCTCCCAGGAAACATCCCAGGATGCCTGCGAAGGGATTGCAAAGCCTTTACAGGAGGAACTGGAAGGTTTTGAAACGTACCGCAGATATATGTATGAATTGTGTGATATGGGATACTGGTGTGTGATAAAAAAGGATACCGGAGAGATTATCGGCAGGGCAGGCGTGGAACCTAAATATTGGAATGACAGCAAAACAGTGGTGGAAATGGGATATGTCATTGATGAACAGTTTCGTCACCAGGGGTTTGCTTATGAAGCCTGTAAAGCAATTTTACAGGTATCAGGACAGCGTGGCGCCAGATATCTTCATTGTAGAATTCAAAGAGATAATCAGCCATCTGTGGAACTGGTAAAAAAGCTGGGTTTTGTAAAAACAGATTACCATTTAAATCAGGACAGTGAGGATATGGAAGTCTGGAGATATACCTGTAGTTAAGGAGAAACAGCAAAATGGGAATCATAAAAGCCAGAGATTTAAAATATGAGTATTTCAAATATGATGACAATGGACAGACACAAGAAAGCCAGACTGCAGTGGACAGCGTAAACCTGGATATCCGGGAAGGGCAGTTTATCTCCATTCTGGGACACAATGGTTCAGGAAAGTCCACACTGGCAAAGCATATGAATGCGCTGCTGATACCCACAGAGGGAACTATGTGGGTAGATGGAAAAGATACCGCTGCCATGGAAGAACTGTGGGAAATCCGACAGACCGCGGGAATGGTATTTCAGAACCCGGATAATCAGATTATTGGCACTGTGGTGGAGGAAGATGTGGGATTCGGACCGGAAAACATGGGCGTACCTACAGATGCCATCTGGGCAAGAGTAGATAAAAGCCTGGAGGCTGTGGGAATGACACCTTTTCGTCACCGTTCTCCCAATAAACTTTCAGGAGGACAGAAGCAGAGAGTTGCCATTGCCGGGGTTATGGCCATGCAGCCAAAGTGCATTATTCTGGATGAGCCAACAGCCATGCTGGACCCCAACGGAAGGAAGGAAGTGTTGCAGGCAGTCCATGAATTGAATAAGAACCAGGGAATTACGGTAATCCTCATTACCCATTACATGGAAGAAGTCATTGATTCAGACAAGGTTTTTGTTATGGACCAGGGGCAGATTGTGATGGAAGGAACTCCCAGAGAGATTTTTTCCAGAGTGGAAGAGTTAAAACGCTACCGACTGGATGTGCCTCAGGTTACCTTGCTGGCATATGAACTGAAAAAAGCGGGAGTTATGGTGCCAGACGGAATACTTACAGCAAAGGAATTGGTGGATGCCTTATGTCATTAAAATTAGAACATGTTACATATACCTATAATCCGGGAAACGTTTATGAAACACATGCATTAAAGGATGTGAATCTGGAGATTCCCTCAGGACAGTTTCTGGGAATCATTGGTCATACAGGAAGCGGAAAGTCCACACTGATTCAGCATTTTAACGGACTTATGCGTCCTACCGTGGGAACAGTGTATTATAAGGATGAAAATATCTGGCAGGAAGGATATTCTTTAAAACACTTAAGAAGCCAGGTTGGATTGGTTTTTCAATATCCGGAACATCAACTTTTTGAGGCAGATGTGCTTTCTGATGTGTGTTTTGGTCCTAAGAACCTGGGGTTATCCGGGGAAGAGGCAAAGGAACGGGCCATTGCAGCCCTTCGCCAGGCTGGATTAAAGGAAAAATATTATACCAGTTCGCCCTTTGATTTATCAGGAGGACAGAAACGCCGGGTTGCCATTGCCGGAGTTTTAGCCATGAATCCACAGGTGCTGATTCTGGATGAGCCCACAGCCGGACTGGATCCCAGGGGGAGAGATGAAATCCTGGATCAGATTGCGTATCTTCATGAAGAGAGAAAGATTACAGTGATTCTGGTTTCTCACAGTATGGAAGACATTGCCAGATATGTGGAGCGTATTCTGGTTATGAACAAAGGAGAAAAAGCCTTTGACGGGACGCCCAGGGAGGTTTTTGCCAAATATAAAGAATTGGAAGCCATAGGGTTGGCAGCGCCGCAGATTACCTATATTATGCATGATTTGTATGATGCAGGACTGAAGGTTGACACCCAGGCTATTACTATAGAAGAAGCAAAAGAGAGTATTTTAAGCGTACTTGGGGGAATGAAATCATGATGCGAGATATTACCATTGGACAATATTATCCGGCAGATTCCATTTTGCACCGTCTGGACCCCAGAGTGAAATTTATTGGAACCTTTTTGTTCTTAGTGTCCTTATTTGTGGCGGACAGCTTCTGGGGCTATGTTTTGGCTACTGTATTTTTAGCAGGAATTGTAGGATTGTCAAAAGTGCCGGTGAAATTCATGCTGAAAGGCTTAAAGCCACTGTTTTTGATTTTTCTGATTACCCTGTGTTTTAACCTGTTTCTGGTTCCCGGTGAGGTTATCTGGGAGTTTGGATTTCTGAAGCTGACCTATGAGGGAATACAGCAGGCAATTAAAATCGGAATCCGGCTTATATATCTGGTTATCGGGTCTTCTGTAATGACCCTTACCACCACGCCAAATCAGTTGACAGACGGATTGGAAAGAATTTTAAAACCATTGAATAAAATCAGGGTTCCGGTGCATGAGATTTCCATGATGATGTCCATTGCTCTGCGGTTTATTCCAATTCTCATGGAAGAGACGGATAAGATTATGAAGGCACAAATTGCCAGAGGCGCTGATTTTGAAAGCGGAAACCTGATTCAAAAGGCAAAGAATCTGATTCCCCTTCTGGTGCCATTGTTTATTTCAGCTTTCAGGCGGGCGGATGATCTGGCCATGGCCATGGAAGCCAGGTGCTATCATGGCGGGGAGAACCGTACTCAGATGAAACCATTGGCTTACCATGCAAGAGATTACTGGGCATATGCAGTCACCCTACTTTATCTTGGAGCAGATATTGCAATCCGGATTTTATTATGATGAAAAAGGAGACTGTAAGATGAAACGAGTGAAGCTTACGGTGGCATATGATGGAACCAATTATTGCGGGTGGCAGGTACAGCCCAACGGAATTACGGTTCAGGAGGTGCTGAATCATCACTTATCCGAGCTTACAAGGGAGAACATTGAGACGATAGGAGCCAGCAGAACGGATGCGGGAGTTCATGCTCTGGGAAATGTGGCTGTTTTTGATACCCATGTGCGGATGCCGGGGGAGAAATTTTCTTATGCTTTAAATCAGAGGCTTCCGGAGGATATCCGCATTGAAAAATCAGAAGAAGTGCCCATGGATTTTCATCCCAGGTATATCAAAAGTGTGAAAACCTATGAATACAAGATTTTAAACCGCAGATTCCCTGTTCCAACACAGAGGTTTTATTCGCATTTTACCTATATTCCACTGGATGTGGAAAAGATGCGGGAAGGTGCGGCATATCTCATTGGGGAGCATGATTTTAAAAGCTTCTGTGGTACCAATGCCCAGGTGAAAACCACAGTCCGCACCATTTATAATATCCATATTGAGAAAGAACAGGATATGATTACCATAAGAATCCGCGGGAACGGATTTCTTTATAACATGGTGCGGATTCTGGCAGGAACCCTTATGGAAGTAGGAAGCGGCGCCTTAAAACCTTCGGAAATCAAAGAGATTCTGGAAGCAAAGGACAGGAAAATGGCCGGTCCTACAGCTCCTGCCAGGGGATTGACACTGATTGGAATCCAATATGAGAATCAGTTTTGTGAAGAAGTCAGTGAGGCTTAAAGCCCTCTCCTAAGACCTCGTTGGATTCCATAATAATGATAAAGGCGTTGGGGTCCAGTTCTTTGACCACACTGCGGATGCCATACATCTGCTTGTTGTTACAGGCACACAGAACCACATTTTTATCTTCTCTGGAATAGCTGCCCTGAGCCTTTAAAAAGGTTGAGCCTCTTCCGGTTGTACGGTCAATTTCTGCGGCAACCTGTGGCGCATAGTCGGTGACAATAAGAGCCAGCTTTCCCGCGCTGATACCGTACATCACCTTATCTACCACGGTAGATAGGAGGAAACTGATGATAATACCATAAATCAGGCTGTCTACATCTTTTGATACAATCAGGACCCCAAGGAGCACAATACCGGCATCCAGGGCAAAGGAAATCCTCCCAATGGTCAGGTGAGGACGGAAGGATTTCAAACTTAAAATAATGAAATCAGCGCCTCCGGTGGAGGAATCCCGCATATAGATCAGGGCAAAACCAAGGCCGGATAAAATTCCGGTACAGATAGCTGCCAGCATCCGATCTCCCTCATAGAGAGGAAACAGAGGGGCAGCATAATCCATGAGGAATGAGGTAATAAGAATGGTCCGCACAGACCTGAGAAAAAACTGCCGTCCAAGCATCTTGAAGCAAAGCAGGGCAATGGGGATGTTCAGAAGCATGGCGGTGCGTCCAATAGGAAGTCCCCACAAATGATAAAAAATCAGGGCAATTCCATTGACGCCAACCATGGGAAATTCGGCAGCAGCAGCAAAATTATAAGTGCCAAGGGCAATAAAAATCCCACCCAGAATATCCACGAAAATGTCCAGACTCCATTTTTTTATATACCAGCTTTTAGAATGTGATGTTTTCATGTGACAAACCCTCCTTTTTAAAACGTGTAGAAAGAAAAAAGAGCCCTCACGAATTATAAAGCTATAATCCGCAAATGCTCTTTTCACTCTTTTAGTATATACAAAAAGGAGAGAACTGGTCAAGGGGTTCTTGTAAAGATAAGAGAAATTGTGCTATACTAATGAACAGTAATTTATTGAGATAGGAGAGATACATCATGAGTCAGGAGAAAGTAGACAAATATAAAAAAGAGAAAGCAAACCGGGAAAAGCTTCAGAAAAGAGAAAAGAGAACCCTCTTTTTGGAGAAACTGGCTATTGGTGCAGTTGCCATTGTTATGGTGGGATGGATTGGCTATTCTGCTTATGGAGTACTTACAAGGGAAGACCCTGACGAAGAAAAAACAGTGGTTACCACAGAGATGGACACCACAGCAATTACTGACTACTTATCCCAGCTTTCAGGGGATGCTGAAGAAACAAAATAAAACAAGAAGGGCAGCTATCTGTAGCATACAGAATTGCTGCCCTTAACTTTGTCATTTATAATTATAATTTTTCTACGTTAGCTGCCTGCATTCCGCGAGCGCCTTCTGTTAAATCATAACTTACAGCCTGACCTTCTTCTAAGGATTTGAATCCTTCACCGTTGATTGCAGAGAAGTGTACGAAAACATCCTGTCCGTCTTCTCCTGTGATGAATCCATAACCTTTTTCAGCGTTGAACCATTTTACAGTTCCCTTGTTCATAGTGTTACCTCCATAAAAATAAATAAAAATTTTGGATAGAAAATTAAATGGTTTTTAGAGATAATATTGTGTATAAAAATATTAATACAATCTCTAAAAACCATTTAATACTAATATCCAATATACCTTTGACATATCTAGTATATGCTTTAAAAACAGATATGTCAAGGGAAAAAGTTCAATTGACGAAAGAAAATGTGTATGTTACTATTTAATTGATAATGAGTTTCCGTACAATGAGTTTTTGAAGAAATTGTGCGGGAGAAAGGATGCGAAATCATATGAAAATAATAGTTCGAGGGGGCCGGATTTTAAACCCTTCTGATAAGACCGATATCATAGGAGATCTTTATATTGAAGACGGTGTGATTAAAGAAATAGGGGAAACCTTGAAAACGAAAGAAACACCGGATAAGGTGATAAATGCAAAAGGATGCTATGTTATGCCCGGACTGATTGATCTCCATGTTCATTTAAGAGATCCAGGCCTTACCTATAAAGAAGATGTGGTGACAGGGGCGAAAGCCGGGGCAAAAGGCGGATTTACTACGATTTTAGCCATGCCAAATACAAAACCGGTGATTGACAGTCCGGATCGGGTAGAGTATGTACACAATAAGGCAAAAACCCTGGCGCCTATTCATGTACTGCAGCTTGGAGCGGTGACAAAACAGCAAAAAGGAGAAGAACTGGCGGATATTGAAGGCATGATTCAGGCCGGTATTCCTGCTATCAGTGAAGACGGAAAATCTGTTATGAACGTGAAACTGTATAAAGAAGCCATGGAAATTGCAGCCAGACATGATATTCCGGTGTTTGCTCATTGCGAAGACCAGAACATGGTAAACGGAGGCTGTGTCAATGAAGATGCAAAATCTAGAGAATTGGGACTTCCGGGAATCAGCAATGCAGTAGAAGATGTCATTGCTGCCAGAGACATTGTTCTGGCAAAAGAAACAGGAGCAAGACTGCATCTGTGCCATTGTTCTACAAAGGACAGCGTCCGCATGATTCAGCTTGCAAAGGAAGAAAAACTTCCGGTAACAGGGGAAGTGTGTCCACATCATTTTACCTTGACTTCTGAAGATATTTTGGAAGATGATGCAAATTATAAGATGAACCCGCCTCTTCGTACAAAAGAGGACAGGGCTGCTCTGATTCAGGGACTGAAAGAGGATATTATTGATGTTATCAGCACAGACCACGCGCCGCACAGCAGGGAAGAAAAGCAGCAGTCCATGAAAACAGCGCCTTTTGGTATTGTAGGATTGGAAACAGCAGTGGCCCTTACCATGACAGAACTGGTGCATACAGGCGTTCTGACGCCAATGCAGATGGCTGAGAAAATGAGCTACAATCCGGCAAAGGTGATTCATTCTGACAGGGGACGTCTGGAAGTGGGAAGTCCTGCAGATGTTACCATTATTGACCCGGATGCAGAATATATTATTGACACCATGACCTTCCTTTCAAAAGGAAAAAACACACCATTTAACGGACGCAAGGTAAAAGGCCAGGTTGTGGCTACCATTTGCGATGGAAATGTGGTCTACCAGAAAGATTGAGAAAAACACATAAGATATTAGGAGGAACATTATGATTCAGAAATTGATTGCAAACATTCAGAAAACCAACGCACCTATTGTTGTAGGATTAGACCCTATGCTGAACTATATTCCAAAACAGGTGCAGGAGAAAGCTTTTAAAGAATACGGAGAAACCCTGGAAGGAGCAGCAGAAGCAATCTGGCAGTTTAACAAAGCCATTGTGGACGAAACTTATGATATCATTCCAGCAGTAAAACCACAGATTGCTATGTATGAGCAGTTTGGAATCCCGGGACTTATGGCTTACAAGAAAACCGTAGATTACTGCAAGGAAAAAGGTCTGGTAGTAATTGGAGATATTAAACGTGGTGATATTGGTTCTACCTCTGCTGCTTATGCAACAGGACATGTAGGCAAGGTACAGGTTGGTTCAAAGAAATATGCTGGATTTGATGTGGACTTTGTTACATTGAATCCTTATATGGGTTCTGACAGTATCAATCCGTTTATTGAGGCGTGCAAGGAAGAAAAGAGAGGTATGTTTGTCTTGGTGAAAACCTCCAACCCATCAAGCGGTGAATTTCAGGATCAGTTGGTAAATGGAAGACCACTTTACGAATTAGTTGGCGAAAAAGTAGCAGAGTGGGGAGAAGGATTTATGGGAGATTCTTACAGCTATGTGGGAGCAGTTGTAGGAGCTACTTATCCGGAAATGGGTAAAATCCTTCGTAAGATCATGCCAAAAGCATATATTCTGGTTCCTGGCTACGGTGCACAGGGAGGACAGGGAAAAGACCTGGTTCACTTCTTCAATGAAGACGGCCTTGGAGCAATTGTCAATTCCTCCAGAGGTATTATTGCAGCTTATAAGCAGGAAAAATATGCAAAATTCGGAGAAGAAAACTTCGCAGAAGCTTCCAGAGCAGCCGTAGAAGATATGGTAGCAGACATTACAGGTGCATTAGAAGCAGCGAAATAAGGAGACAGGAAAACCATGGCAAAAGTGAAAATGACAAGTACCATTTTACAGCAGGAATGCATTGGTACAGATATTTATAGTTTATGGCTGGATGCACCCAAGATTGCATCCCAGGCAAAACCAGGACAGTTTATTTCCGTGTATAGCAATGACTCCGGAAGAGTGCTGCCAAGACCTATCAGCATCTGTGAGATTGACAGAGAAAAAGGTGCTCTTCGGATTGTATATCGTATCGCAGGAAAGGGCACCAAAGAGTTTTCCGGCATGAAAGCAGGGGAAACTCTGGATATTCTGGGTCCATTGGGAAATGGATTCCCTATGGATGTGATTAAGGGAAAACGCGTATTCATGATGGGAGGCGGAATCGGTGTGCCTCCAATGGTGCAGACTGCAAAAGAAGCAGAGGCAGAAGTTACGGTTATTGCAGGATACCGGAACAGTGAAATCTTCCTGAAGGAAGAACTGGAGCAGAATGGTACGCTGGTAATCGCCACAGAAGACGGCAGCGTGGGAACAAAGGGAAATGTTATGGATGCAATCCGTGAAAATCATCTGGAAGCAGATGTGATTTTTGCCTGTGGCCCAACACCAATGCTCCGTGCAATTAAAACTTATGCAGAGGAAAACAAAATTCTCTGTTATATTTCTATGGAAGAAAAAATGGCTTGCGGCGTAGGCGCCTGTCTGGCCTGTGTATGTAAATCCAAAGACGTAGACCATCATTCTCATGTGCACAATAAGAGAATCTGTAAAGATGGTCCGGTATTTCTTAGTACGGAGGTGGAGCTGTAATGAACATGAAGGTAAAGATTGCCGGAGTTGAGTTTAAGAATCCGGTTATGACCGCTTCCGGAACCTTTGGCTCAGGGGCAGAATACAGCGAATTTGTGGATTTGAATCAGCTTGGCGCTGTGGTGACAAAAGGTGTTGCTAACGTACCATGGGCTGGGAATGCCACTCCCCGTATTGCAGAGGTTCACAGTGGTATGATGAATGCCATTGGCCTGCAGAATCCTGGTATTGATGTGTTCTGCGAGAGGGACATTCCGTTTTTGCAGCAGTTTGATACTAAGGTAATTGTCAATGTATGTGGACATGCGCCGGAAGAATATCTGGCAGTGGTGGAGCGTCTGGCAGAAGAACCCATTGATATGATGGAAATCAACATTTCCTGTCCAAATGTAAATGCCAATTTTCTGGCTTTTGGACAAGATCCAAAACATGTGGAGGAACTGACTGCACAGATTAAAAAAGTGGCAAAGCAGCCGGTGATTATGAAACTGACTCCCAATGTAACGGATATTGCAGAGATTGCAAGAGCAGCGGAAGCCGGCGGGGCGGACGCAGTTTCTCTCATTAACACCCTTACAGGCATGAAAATCGATATTAACAGAAGAACCTTTGCGCTGGCAAATAAAACAGGCGGGGTTTCCGGACCTTGTGTAAAGCCGGTTGCTGTGCGGATGGTATACCAGGCAGCCCAGGCGGTGAAGATTCCCATTATTGGAATGGGTGGTATCCAGAATACAGAAGATGCTCTGGAATTTATTATGGCCGGAGCAACCGCAGTGTCCATAGGAACTGCAAACTTTACAAATCCATATGCAACTATAGAAGTGATAGATGGTATTCAGAAGTATATGGAGAAAAATCAGATAGAAGATATTCACGAGCTGATAGGCTGTGTGAAATAAAAAAATTATAAAAACAGCCTCCCGCCCCAGGAATGATTTCCATGGGTCAGGAGGCTGTTTCTCCGTTCTATTATTCTTCTGTCCGCGCTACTTTCAGAGGTTCCTGTTCTTCTGCTTTAAAAACATATCCGCAAGGGCAGACCGCATCTTCCACAATACGTCCTCTGTTGGTAAATACTTCTACTTCTTTTCCGCATACAGGGCATGTCCTGTCTTCTGGTACAGGTGTTCTGTACTGGCTTTCACAACCTTCCATAACTGCCATAGTTCTTACCTCCTATTATTTTGATAAGTCTATTGTACTCCGAAGCCTGTTCTGGTGTAAACCCTTATTTTGCGTAATTGTCAAAATATCCCTGAATGTAAATAATTGGTGTACCTTTATCACCGGAGCCGGAAGTCAGGTCAGCAAGAGAGCCAAGAAGGTCTGTCAGGCGTCTTGGTGTGGTTCCCTGTGTTACCATAGTACCTTTTAAGCTGGCAGCTTTTTCATCTTTTTCTGTGATGTATTCTTTGATTGCTTCTTTTAATTCATCACCGGAGAGATTGGCAAAATCATTGTCAGCCAGGTATTTTAATTTGACTTCATTTGGAGTACCTTCCAGTCCTTTGGTGTAAGCAGGAGATACTACCGGATCAGCCAGCTCCCAGATTTTTCCTACAGGATCTTTGAATGCACCGTCACCATAAATCATGACTTCCACATTTTTACCTGTTTTTTCAACCATAGCGGTGTGAATAGCAGAAACCACTTCATCACATTTGATTGGGAAGAGTTTTACTGTGTCTTCGGTAGCTTTGTTAGAGCCAAGGAGACCATAAGCATCATTATAACCGCTGCCGTTGATGCTGTGTGTCATGATGTCATCTAATGCATAGACTTTCTCAGCGCCATTAGCTGTTAAGATGCGTTTGGTTCTCTGACGTGTGTGGATATCACAGGTGAGAACGCTCTTGGTGTAGGACAGGATTGCCTTTGGATTGTTGGCAAAGATGATTTCTACTTCCGCGCCGGCTTCCTGGATGAGCTGTTTGTAGTATTCCACATAATCAACGCCAGTGAACACGTGTTTTTCATAGCCAAAGAGTTCTCTGTATTTTTCTTCTGTGAGAACATCAGACCATGGGTTTACACCTTTTTCATCCATGACATCCAAATCAATGAGATGGTTTCCTACTTCATCAGAAGGATAGCTTAACATCAGGACGATTTTTTTACATCCCTTTGCAATTCCCTTCAGACAGATAGAGAAACGGTTACGGCTTAAAATTGGGAACAGAATACCAACGGTGTCATCTCCAAATTTTTCTTTTACATCTGCTGCAATATCATCTACCTTGGCATAGTTGCCCTGTGCTCTTGCTACTACTGCTTCTGTTACAGCAATAACATCTTTATCACGAATTTCAAATTTTTCACTTTCTGCTGCCTTTAATACACAGTCTACTACGATTTCAGCCAGATTATCTCCTTCACGGATAATCGGTGCCCGCACACCTCTGGATACGGTTCCAACCATACGATTTACAGATTCCATTTTATGTGCCCTCCATTGATTTCAATCAGATTTCTAAACGGAACACTCCGCCTCTTATATAATACGTTGAAATTTCCCGGTATGCAAGATAAAAAGAGGATTTTCTGCAAAAAACAGGAGATTTTTTGCTTATTTTCAAGGATTTTGCAGGTTCATATCCCCCTACAGGGCTTGTGGGACCATAAGATTTCTGATAAACTTACTGCGATATTCTGGGAGATTTCTACACAGAAGTATAAAACGAAAGAAAAGGAATTTTTTAGATATATGGAAAAAAGAGAAGCATTTTGTCTTGGGAATTTTATAGTAGAACCGGGACAGAGAAAAGATGGATTTTTATTAATGGGAGAAGGAGAATTTCAGCTTCCTGCCACCATTTTACATGGGGAAAAGCCCGGAAAAACAGTTCTGATTACAGCGGGTATTCATGCTGAGGAATATGTGGGAATCCAAGCCGCCTTAGAACTGGCAGAGCGTCTGGATATCCGAAAGATTGAAGGAACTGTAGTGATTGTAAAGGTAGTAAATCGTGAGGCCTTTGAACTGCGAAGGGGAAGTGAATCTCATGCAGACAAAAAGAATTTAAATCGTGTGTTTCCGGGAACAAAAGAAGGAACCTGGTCGGAGCGTCTGGCTTATGCCATGGAAAAAGAGCTTTTTTGTATTGCAGACTATTATATTGATCTTCACAGCGGAGATAGTTATGAACAGTTGACTCCTTATGTATATTATGCGGGAATGGCTTCAGCGGAAGTGGTCAGTATATCCAGAGAAATGGCTCAGCAGGCAGATGTGTCATATATGGTATGTTCCAATGTATCCAGTGGCGGCTGCTATAACTATGCCGCAACCAGGGGGATTCCCAGTATTTTGATTGAGCGTGGGCAGATGGGAGGATGGACAGAAGAGGAGAGCCATTCCACCAGAAGAGATGTGCGCAATATTCTCTGCCACCTGGGAATCTATCAGGGAGAAAAGGACTACCGGAATTATTATCCACTGGAAGTAAAGGATGTGTGTTACCAGGCAGCCAATGAACCGGGTTTATGGTATCCAGCCAAGAAGCCGGGAGATATGATACAACAGGGAGAGACCCTGGGTGTGATTAAAGATTACGAAGGTCAGATTCTGGAGGTGTGCCGGGCAGAGTATGGCGGCGTAATTTTGTATCAGACCGGAAGTTTACAGGTATTGCAGTCCGGGCCTGTGATTGCTTACGGACGGATTTCCAGAGAATCTGATAACAGAAAAGAACGGATTGCCGGATATTGGAGCAAGAGAAGCAGCAGTTTTAAAGTACAGAGAAAAGCAGAACTTCACAGTGTTATGGCAGAGCGCTGGCTTACAGAAATCCGAAAATATCTGCCAGAGGGAACTTTGAAAATCTTAGATGTAGGATGCGGTTCCGGATTTTTTACCATTCTTCTTGGAAAGCAGGGGCATGAAGTTACAGGAATCGATTTAACGCCGGATATGATTGAAAAATCAAAAGAACTGGCAAAAGAAGAACAGATAGACTGCAGATTTGAAATTATGGATGCTGAAAACCTGAATTTCCCGGATGCGACCTTTGATGTGGTAATTTCCAGAAATCTGACCTGGACACTGCCGGACGCCGGACGGGCTTATGAGGAATGGTGCAGGGTGCTGAAAAAAGGCGGATTGCTTTTAAATTTTGATGCCAATTATGGCGCTTATGATGCCACAGACACTGCCAGCCTTCCGGAACAGCACAGCCATAATATGCTGGGAATGGAGATGCTGAAAGAAAACGAAGATATCAAGAAACAGCTTCCTATCAGCAGCTATATCAGACCTGCCTGGGATGTGGAAACTCTTGGAAAACTGGGGATTCAGGAGCTTTCTCTGGATTTGGGAGTGGGCAAGCGGATTTATGTAGAAAAGGATGAATTTTATAATCCGGCGCCTATTTTCACATTGTGTGGAAAGAAAGAAGGGTCGGAATGAAAAAATATGTGTTAAAACGTTTGCTGCAGCTTATTCCCATCCTTCTGGTCATTACTTTTTTATCCTTTGGAATGATGCGTCTGGCAGGAAGCGATGCTGTGCTGCAGAAAATGGAAAATACGGGGATGGTAGTTTCCCAGGAAGTAATCGACAATGCCAGGGCAGAGCTTGGACTTGATAAACCTTTTCTGACCCAATATTTTGTATGGCTTGGAAATTTATTAACAGGAGATATGGGAACCAGTTATATTTCAGGAAAGGAAGTGCTTCCCACCTTTCTTTCTAAATTGCCTGCAACGCTTTTACTTACCGCAGTATCGATTTTCCTCACCATTGTGATTTCCATACCATTAGGGATTCTGGCGGCAGTAAAGCAAAACCGTTTTACGGATTATCTGATTAGAGTATGCAGTTTTCTGGGAAATAGTATGCCAAACTTTTTTGTGGCATTGCTGCTCATGTATTTTCTCTCCATACGTATGCCAATATTTCCGGTGATTGCCAATGGACTTAGTATTCAGAGCGTAGCTCTTCCAAGTCTTACGCTGGCTATTGCCATGTCTGTCAAATATTTGAGACAGGTAAGGGCAGCGGTTTTGGATGAACTTAGTAAGGATTATGTAGTTGGAGCCCAGGCAAGAGGAATCCGCTTTTCTGTTACTCTTTGGAAGAGTGTGCTTCGGGCATGTCTGGTGACCATTCTTACCTTGCTTACCTTGTCCATAGGAAGTCTGCTTGGTGGAACTGCTATTGTAGAATCTATCTTTTTATGGGACGGGGTGGGAAAACTGGCGGTAGATGCCATTAATATGAGGGATTATCCTATGATACAGGCTTATGTTATGTGGATGGCAATTATTTATGTTTGTGTCAACCTGATTACAGATCTTTCCTACCGATTCCTGGATCCGAGAATCCGCTTGGGAGGTGAAGAGGCATGAGTGAAAAGACACATACACCAACGGTACGGAAACAGAAGGTTCAGAAAAGCTATATAAAAGTAAGGTTATTTGTATTCCTTGCACTGGCAGTGGGATTGTTTCTGGTGGCAATTTTTGCAGAACAGCTTTGTCCCTATGACCCCAATGCACAGGATATGGCAGCTTCTTTGCAGCCGCCGGGTGGGGAGCATCTTGCCGGAACAGACCGTTTTGGGCGCGATATGTTTTCCAGGATTTTAGTGGGACTTCAGACCAGTGTACTGGCAACCCTTTCTTTGGTGGTGATTATCACTGTAGTGGGAACCATGGTTGGAGTTTTATGCGGATATTATGGAGGGATTCTGGATGCAGTTGTTATGCGGATTTCCGATATCTGTCTGGCGTTTCCTGGTCTGGTTTTTGCCCTGGCAATCGCAGCGCTGTTAAATGGAGGACTGCGAAATGCGGTGCTGGCTCTGGCTGTGATTAGCTGGCCTAAATATGCCAGAATTGCCAGAAGCCAGACCCTGGCACAGAAGAATACCAGTTATATTTCAGCGGCAAAACTGGCGGGGAATACCTCCTGGCAAATCATCGTAAGGCATATTTTGCCAAACTGTGCAGGCCCCATTCTGGTAACTGCCATGCTGGATATTGGAACCATGCTCATGGAGCTTACTGGGCTTTCCTTCCTGGGATTAGGAGCCCAGCCGCCTACCGCGGAGCTTGGAAATATGATGAGCGGGGGCAGAAGTATGCTCCAGACGTATCCATGGGTCATTATCGGCCCTGGAATTGCAATTTTTATTGTTGTGGTTATTTTTAATCTGCTGGGTGATACGGTCCGGGATTATCTGGACCCCAAAAACAGCCGCAGAAAATAAAACATTACGAAAGGGAAAAAGGATGAAAAACAAAATGAGATTTACAGCGCTTTTTATGGCAGCATGCCTTGGTACAGGATTGTTAGCCGGATGCGGCGCCGGAGAAAAAGACACAAAAGATACTGCAAAAACAGAAAGTACAGGGAAGAAAACCTTTGTATTTGGAGATACCACCTTTAATCCGGAAAATGAGGAACCGGATGTAAACCCGCATAATGCTTATGCCGGATGGGCATGTATCCGCTACGGAGTGGGAGAAACGCTGTTTAAGTATTCAGATTCCATGGAAATCCAGCCATGGCTTGCAAAGGATTACGAAAATGTGGATGAGCTTACCTGGAAAATTACCTTGCAGGATGGGGTGAAGTTTTCCAGTGGAAGAGCCCTGGACGGACAGGCAGTCAAAGAATGTCTGGAGCATCTGATAGAAGTTCATGAGCGTGCAAAAGGAGACTTAATGATTGATACCATTACCGCAGAAGGCCAGACTGTGACCATTAAAACCACAGAGCCAAAGCCAACCCTCCTGAACTATTTAAGCGATCCATATGGATGCATTATTGATATGGAAGCAGGGGTTACTGAGGATGGTATTGTAGCCGGTACTGGCCCGTATATTGCAAAATCTCTGGTTTCCGGAGAACAGTTAAATCTGGTGAAGAATGAAGAATACTGGGATGGAGAGCTTGGTTTTGACGAAATTACAGTGCGTACTATTTCAGATGGCGATACGCTTACTATGGCACTGCAGTCAGGGGAAATTGATGCGGCTTACGGTATGCCTTATGCCAGCTACCCTTTGTTTGAAAATGATGATTACACCTTTTCAAGATGCGCTACCAGCAGGGCATTTTTCGCTCATATGAATTTTGAAAGTCCTGTGATACAGGACAAGGCAGTGAGAAAAGCCATTGCCATGGGCATTGACAAAGAAGGATTTGTAAATACTTTATTAGATGGAAATGGTTATCCGGCAGTGGGCGCCTATCCAGATAATTTTGAGTTTGGAGGGGATGCAGTTACCACAGAAACTTATGATTTGGAAGGTGCGAAAAAGGTGCTGGAAGAAGCAGGCTGGGTAGATCAAGATGGCGATGGAATTCGGGAAAAGGATGGAAAGGATTTAACCATCCGGTGGCTTACTTACCCAAGCCGTCAGGAACTTCCGCTATTGGCAGAATCTGCACAGGCTACTCTGAAGGAGATAGGTATGGATGTACAGATTAACAGTACAGCCGACCACAACAGCATCCGAACCGATTCCACAGCCTGGGATGTGTATGCAAGCGCCATGGTAACAGCGCCTACAGGAGATCCGGAATACTTCTTTACCACTCATTGTCTGGACAGCTCCGCAGTAAATAACGGAAAATATCACAGTGATAAATTGGAAGAATTAGAGAAGGAAATGGCAAAAACCTTTGATACAGAAAGAAGAAGTGAGCTGGCAGTAGAAATGCAGCAGACTATTTTGGACGATAATGCCTTTGTATTCTGTTCTCATCTGAAAATGAGCATGATCAGCAAGTCCTCTGTAAAAGGTTTAACAGCACATCCCTGTGATTTCTATGAAATCACAGCGGATCTGGCGCCTGCAGAGTAAAGGTTTTTGGTGAAAAGGGAAAAGGACATGAAGGAAATATTAAGTTATGATTCTGTGGAAATTTCTTTTGACGGGAAGACTGTGGTTCATGATGTGAGTTTTTCTCTGCATCCGGGAGAGATCCTGGGAATTGTAGGAGAATCAGGAAGTGGAAAAAGCACTCTTTTAAAGGCAGCCATGGGGCTTCTTGGAAAAAGTGGAATGGTGACCAGGGGAGATATCTGGTTTCAGGAAAAGGATATTCCTGATTTGTCCAGAGGAGAAATGCAGAAAATCTGTGGAGAAAAGATAGGTATGATTTTTCAGGACGCAGGGGCCTCCCTGTGTCCTATCCGCACCATAGGAGAGCAGATTTATGAGAGTATTACTGCCCATAAAAAAATGTCCAGAGAGCAGGCAAAGGAAAAGGCGTTGGGTTTATTTGAAAAACTGAAATTTCAGGATGGGGAAAGGATTTGGAATAGTTATCCCTTTGAATTATCCGGTGGCATGAACCAGAGAGTGGGGATTGCCATTGCCATGCTTATGGAACCGCCGGTGCTTCTGGCAGATGAACCAACCAGCGCCCTGGATGTGGCAGTGCAGCGGCAGGTAGTACAGGAGATGCTGGCGCTTAGAGAGTTGTTTGGCACAGCCATAATTCTGGTGACTCATGATATTGGTGTGGTATCGGCTATGGCGGATTCCATACTGGTATTAAAAGAAGGAAAGGTCATGGAATACGGAGCAGCGACACAGGTGCTGGAAACACCGCAAAATGACTATACCAGGAAACTGTTGTCAGCAGTACCCAGATTACGGAGGCTATAGCATGGAAACCATTTTGGAAGTGAAAGATTTAACAAAAACCTTTGTGACAGAGGGAAAAGCAGATTTTACAGCCATTGACCATATTAATTTCCGGCTTTATCCGGGAGAGACCCTGGGAATTGTAGGAGAATCAGGCAGTGGAAAAAGTACCCTGGCAAGAGCCATTACCAGGCTTACAGATGCCACAGAAGGAACGATTTCTCTGTGTGGAGAAGATATTACCAGGGAAAAAGGGAAAAAGCTCAGGGAAGCCTATAAAAATATTCAGATGATTTTTCAGAATCCGGTTTCTTCCTTTGACCCCAGAAAATCCCTGGGGCATGGAATTGGAGAGAGCCTTAGAAACAGTGGTGTGCCAAAAGAAGAAGCAAAGAAGCGGGTTCTGGAGCTGTTGGGACAGTGTGGACTTCCAAAAGAGTTTTATGATAGGTATCCCCATGAAGTAAGCGGCGGACAGTGTCAGAGGGCAGCCATTGCAAGAGCCTTGGCTGTGAAACCAAAGATTGTTATCTGCGATGAGGCTACAAGCGCTCTGGATGTGACGGTGCAGCAGCAGATTATGGAGCTTTTGGACTCTTTTCGGAAGGAACATCAGATTTCTTATTTGTTTATCTGTCATAATCTGGCGTTGGTACAGCAGTTTTGTGACCGTGTGCTGGTTATGAAAGATGGCCGGATTGTGGAAGAGGGAACACCGGATGAGGTGATTCTGAATCCCAGGGATGAATATACGAAAATGCTGGTGGAATCAGTGTTTTAAGAAAAAATCAACCCCCAGGGGGGCTTGGAAAAAGTTTTTCTTATGATATGATAGATAAGGTTTGAATGAGTAGAACAAATATAAAGAGAGAAAAGGAAGAAAACACATGAAGAAAAAAACAATTACAGTTTTCCTTACCGCATTAGTTGCTATGAATACAATGGCAGGATGTGCAAGCACAACACCAAAAGAGAAAGAAGAGAAAACAGAGATTTCAAAGGAAGAAAAAAGCGAAACAGATGCGGAAACTGTAAAAGTTACCAGTGTTTTCGGAGAAGATGAAGTAGAACTGGAATATCCAGAAGTTCCCGAAAGAGTTGTAAGCATGGCTGGATTTGCTACAGAAATGCTGCTGGCTCTTGGACTGGAAGATCATATTGTAGGTTATGCATGGCAGGATAATGAGGTACTTCCACAATATCAGGAGGCTTTTGAAAAGCTGGAGCCTTTGTGTCCACCAGCTATGGATCCGGGAGAAGAAAAGGTTTTGGCTGCTGAACCGGATTTAGTACTTTCCTGGGCATCCTGGTCTGACGAAGAATATTTTAATTACAAGAATTTAGCGAAAAATGGTATCAACGCTTATGGATTCCATTCAGAACGGTGGTCAGGCGGTCATCTGGAAGATGTTTACACGGATTTCCTGAATATCGGAAAGATTTTCAGAGTGGAGGATAAAGCAGAGGCTCTGGTAAATGAAATGAAGAGCAATATTGAAGAAACTGCAAAAAAGGTAGAAGACAAAGAAAAGGTATCTGTTTTTGTATGTGATGCTTCTTCTAACGAAGAATCCTGTATGACAGTAGGAGGCGGACTCCCACAGGAACTTTTGGAAAAAGCCGGCGGAGAGAATGTAGTTACAGATGTAGAGGCAAACTGGGAACGTGGATATAGCTGGGAAAAAATTATTGCAGCAGATCCGGAATGGATTGTCATTGATTATTATGCAAGTGCAGATGAAGCAGATGCAGTTTTAAATCTGTTAAAATCTGATCCGCAGTTGAACCAGATGCAGGCTGTTTTAAAGGATCAGATTATTTTAGTAGGGCTTACGGATATCTCCTGTAGTGAGCGGATTGATGAAACTGTTGCGTTGCTGGCGTCTGAGTTTCATGGCGTAGAATAAGCAGGAGGCCGGCAATGCTGAAACACATTAAAAAAAGTACCTTTCTTATCCTTTGCGTAGGCATGTTTCTGGTGCTTCTTGGCACAATGGTTTTAGGAATTAATCTGGGCGCAGTGGATTTGCGCCCAGATTGGATTTATGAGATTATTTTGAATAATATCACAGGAAAAGAAATTTTCGCGGCAGAATGGAGCAAGTCTGCTCAGAGTATTGTGTGGGGAATGCGTTTCCCCAAAGTAATTGTATGTGCCTGTGTTGGCGCAGGTCTGAGCCTTACGGGAATTTTAATGCAGGCAATGACCAGAAATTCCCTGGCTGACCCTTATATTCTGGGAATTTCCTCAGGAGCTTCCACAGGGGCAACTGCTATACTTCTGGTTGCAGGGGCATTTCCTCTGTTTCAGGGAGTTTCAGTGGGAATGGGAGCGTTTATAGGAGCCATGCTATCTTCGGTGATTGTTATGGTGCTTGGAGGCGCTTCAGGACGGTTTAGTCCAGGAAAACTGGTGCTGTCAGGAACAGCGGTGTCTGCTATTTTTCATGCCATTACGAATCTGCTGATTTTTTTAAGCCCGGATAAGAGAAAAGTGAATTCTGCTCTTTTCTGGATGGAGGGTTCTTTTTCCAGCGCGGCCTGGGAAGACGTTCTGCCTGCACTGGCAACCCTTCTGGTGATTTTTGCTATTTCTATGGTGATTAACAGAAGTCTGGATACCCTGCTTTTAGGGGAAGACATTGCCATTACTGTAGGTGTTAATGTGCGTGCTATGAAATTGATTATTGTGCTTTCCTCCTCTTTAGTGACCGGTATTATGGTTTCTATGAGCGGATGCATTGGCTTTGTAGGATTGATTGTACCACATGTGGCGCGGACACTTATTGGAACTGCCCACAGACGTCTGATTCCTTTTGCCATGCTTCTGGGAGGTATTTTTATGGTACTGGCAGATATGTTTGCAAGAGTTGTCGTAGCGCCGTCAGAGCTTCCTATTGGTGTTGTAACTGCGCTTTTAGGCGCTCCGTTCTTCTTGGCAATGCTGAGAAAAAGCGGCTACTCTTTTAGCAAATAAGGGAGAGAATAGATGGAACATATATTAAAGGTAGAAGATTTAAGCTTTTCAGTAAAAGACCGTGAATTAATCCATCAGATATCCTTTGACATCCCAAGAGGGAGTTTTGTAGGATTAATTGGACCAAACGGATGTGGGAAATCCACACTTTTGAAAACCATTTACCGGGTGAATAAGGAATCCGCAGGAGCTGTTTACATCAATGGAAAGAATCTGCAGGAGATGTCAAACAAAGCTGTTGCAAAGCAAATGGCAGTGGTTACCCAGGAGAATGATATTAATTTTGATTTTTCGGTTATGGAAATGATGATGATTGGCCGCTATGCCCACCGGGGAGTGCTGCAGAACAGGGATGTGGATGACGAAAAAATTTGCAGGGAAGCGCTGAAACTGGTGGGAATGCAGGAATTTGAAAAGCGGAGCTTTCTCACTCTTTCCGGAGGGGAGAAGCAGAGAGTGTTTATTGCCAGTGCATTTTCCAGAAATACAGAGTTAGTGGTGCTGGATGAACCCACCAATCATCTGGATGTGGGATATCAGTTCCAGATTATGGATTTAATGAAAGAACAGCAGGGAATTACGGTATTTTCTTCCATTCATGATATGAATATTGCCATGCAATACTGCGATTATATTATTGCTATGAAAAAAGGACATATTGTGTCCACAGGAACTCCACAGGAGGTTTTAACAGAGAAATTACTAAGTGATTTATTTTCTGTACGGGCACAGATCATAGAACTGGGTAAGGGGCAGAGACATATACGGTATTTAGGCTCTCTGCATGGGGAAAACCTGGGCATGGGGTTATAAGCAAAGGAAAAGAGCCTGGAATACCAGGAAAATAAAGGAAAAAAATTTTTTGAAATTTTATCCCCCTGCCAGGCTTGTAAGGCAATGCGGCATCGTGTAATATACAATTATCGTTACGGTTTTAAATAACGAGAATGAATTCACTACATGATGTAGTATGTATACTGCCAACCCTCCGCAAATATGCAGTATACAAAAGTTTATGAATCCTAACAAAGAAGGAAGTATGGCGATGGCAGGTCATAGTTCCTTTTTTGTTAGGTGTTTCTTCCTAAAATTTGCAAATATATCCCCCAGGGAGGCTTTTGCCCTGGGATTTTTTTGTCTATAATTATTTCCATGACAGGACACAACCGAAAGGATGAGAACGTTATGAATGTAAATGTGATTTTATTTGATGATTTTGAAACTTTGGATGCTTTTGGACCGGTGGAACTTTTCGGAAAACTGCCACAGCATTTTCATATCCGATATTTGTCTGTTTCCGGTGATTTAATCAACAGTGTTCATGGTCTGAAGATTTGGACGGATTTCCTGGTACCGGATGAAATTGACGGAATTTTGCTGATTCCGGGAGGAAAAGGGGCAAGACGCCTTTTGTGGAAGGATGAAAGAAGTTTAAACCTGATTCGAAAAGCAGCAGAAAATGCAGATTACTGCCTTATGATTGGAAATGGTTCCGCACTGCTGGCCCAGACGGGCATGTTGTATCACAGAACCATTGCGGATTTTCCTATGGATGCAAACTGGAACAGAATGTTTACAGCAGGGATTGACAGGATAACAGGAGTAAAAACTGTGATAGATGGGAAACTGTATTCCTGTAACAATACCATGAACGGATTTGACACAGCTCTTTGGGCCATTTCTGATATTTTGGATATTACAGAAGCAGAGAAAGCGGCACAGGCTGTTGGTTATGAATGGAGTGAGGATGCAGATACCGATGTCTACAGTTAAAGAAAAGAAACCAACCTGCGATAAAGCCATGGTGAACCGGATTGCCCGCGCCACAGGCCACCTGAAAACTGTGCGGAATATGGTAGAAGAAGGGCGGGACTGCAGTGAAGTGCTGATTCAGCTTGCGGCAGTGAAATCAGCGGTAAATGGAGCCGGAAAGGAGATGCTGAAGCAATATCTGAATGAGTGTATGGAAGAAGAACTAAAAGAAAAGGATGGGCAGGGACTTAAAAAGTTAAATAAGAGTATTGAAAGTTTTATGAAATAAGTTAAAAAAATTTCATTTTTATGCCAAAGCCTTTTGTGCTATACTGAATATATAGATTGCGAAGTGCAATACGGAGGCACGTACAAATAGGAGGGTTATCATGAAAACAGAATTTATTACCTTAAATGAAGAGCGCCAGGTGACGCTGACGGCATATCTGCAGGAGACAGGAGGCGCGTTTCCTTATATTTTGAAAAGACCGGCAATTTTAATCTTGCCTGGAGGCGGCTATCAGTATTGTTCAGACAGGGAAGCAGACCCGGTTGCCATGCCTTATTTAAAGGCCGGGTTTCAGGTGTTTATTCTCCGTTATTCTGTAAATTGCCACAGCGCATGGCCAAATCCACTAAATGACTATGAGCAGGCAATGTCCCTGATTCGCAAAAATGCAGAAGAGTGGAAGGTCTATGAAGATAAAATTGCAGTCCTTGGTTTTTCAGCGGGAGGTCATCTGGCGGGATGCGCAGCCACGATGGCAAAGGAGAAGCCAAATGCAGCGCTTTTAGGATATGCTGTGACAAAAGCAAGTGATGTGGCCCTTTGTGAGCCAGAAGGACCGGATGTAAATGCAGCGGTGGATGAACATACCTGTCCATGTTTTGTATTTGCTGCCTGCAATGACCAGATTGTGCCAATTTCCAATTCTCTGGCATTTTTACAGGCACTGGCCCAACATGGTGTGACCTTTGAAAGTCATATTTATGCTTATGGCCCACATGGATTTTCTACAGGGGACACCTCTGTTCAGCCTGCAAAGACACAGATGTGCAGTCGTATTCCAAGCTGGGTAGAGGATAGTATCGGATGGCTTCGGGATGTATTCGGAGAGTTTGGAGAAACCTGTATGGAAGAGCCGAAATGCAAAAGCCATGTAAATGGAGATTTTGAGCCCATGCTTTCAGGAGATTGTACATTTGGATATTTGAGAACCTGTCCGGAGGCTGGGGCTGTTATGAAACCTATTCTTGGATGGATACAGGAACACCTGGCAGAAATTATGGAGCATACCGGGCTGATACCGGCTAAGACGGTTCAGGAACAGGGAGAAGAATGCTTTTATGCCATAGCGGATGACAGAATGTTGAAGGAAATCCTGCGTTATGCAAAGCTTCCAAAAGAAGTGGAAAACGGGATTCTTGATGCATTGAGTAAAATTCCAAATCCACGCAGAAAAAGAAAAGATAAAACAGGAGGCGCTGTATGAACCCGCGAAAGATGATGGAACTTGCCAGAATGCAGCAGGAATTTAAGAAAAATCATCCCAAAGTATTTCCATTCCTAAAGGCAGCCTCAGAAAAGGCAATGCAGGAGGGAAGCATTATAGATATCTCTGTGACAACGCCAGCCGGAGAGGTGCTGCGGACCAATATGAAAGTTAGAACCGAAGACCTGGAACTGTTAAAAGAGTGGAAAAATATGAGAGAGAAGTGATTTTTTCTTTTCAAAAAAATCCCCGGATTATGCTTTTACACATAATTCGGGGAAAATTTTATTTGATACAGTTTGTTTATCTGCCAATTCCTGAACCTCTTCCAAAGATAAACCATTCAGTTCTGCTATTTTACCCCAAACTCCAGAAGCTGTTTTAAAGCCTGTTTTTTTCCTGTGAAATGAATAGCATTTAATCCCTGTGCCCTGGCTTCTGCTACATTATCAATCATGTCATCCAGGAAAACCGCCCTGGAGGGGTCAATGTGGAAATCAGTAATCAGTTTCTGAAAGATTTCCGGTTCTGGTTTCAGACAGTGAATCTGCCAGGACATATAGCCTCCGTCCATAAGCTCTAAAAATTTCAGCTCCTTTTGGCACCGGTCATACAGTGGTTTGGAAAAATTAGAAAGTATGTAGAGCTTGTAGCCGCGCTTTTTAAAATACTTTATCCAGTCTTTGGTATAGGAATAAAGAGAAATTGTCTTTCCCATTTCCTGAAACGTCTGACGGATTTCCTGTTCATAGTCAGGATTATTCTCAATAAAAGATTGAAGGATTTCTTCCTCTGTTTTGACACCGCGGTCACCCTCTGTCCACTGGGGACTTAAAAACATGGCTTCTGCCACTGCCTGGGCAGTTTTTTCGTCATATTTTAAATCTGCAAGTAATTTCCGGAAATCATAGCGAACTAATACTTTCCCAAGATCAAAAATTAAAGTATCAATTTTGTCTGTCTCAGGAGCAATCCGCGCGATGATATCATCCTTTGGATGGGTCCACTTATATACCAGCAGAAATGCATAGAGCAAAATCGGAATGATAACCGTGGCAAAGAGAGAAGCCATCAGCATATTGCCAGCCTGGGAATGATCCGTGAGGGCAAAAACAAGAGACAGGACATACATGCCTGCCAACAGGAGGATTCCAAGGACTGCCAAGAGTCGTTTTAAGTTTTTCACATCATAATCTCCCTTGTTTAGAATATCTATTATTATAATAATTTTGGAAGGAATCGTCAATGTATAAAGTATCCTTAGACAGGTTTTTAGGTTATACATACGAAAATATGCAAAATGATTTGGGGATTTTTGCCCGCATTTTTCCGGAAACTATACAAATTGACAGCATGGGACGGACAGAAGATAACAGAGAGCTGTATCACTTTCGAATTGGCAGTGCCAATGCACCAAAAAAAGTTCTGATTTTTGGTGGAATACACGGACGGGAATATATGACCAGCCAGCTGCTTATGGAGCAGACCACAGAATTTCTCATGAAATTGTGCAGAACCCGGTGCAAAGAATATGAAAAAATCATGGAGGGAAAAGCAATTCATATCGTTCCTATGGCAAATCCGGATGGAGTTACCATTAGCCAAATGGGAGCAATGGGAATAAAAAATCCAGATTTGAAAAGCATGGTAGAGGAAATTGCCTTACGGGAAGGAGGAAGGCATCCACAGGGAAATTATTTTAGCAGGTGGAAGGCCAATGCAAAAGGTGTGGATTTAAACAGAAATTTTGATGCCTTGTGGGAAAACTGTGAAGATGCAGTGCAGCAGCCTTCCAGAGAATGCTATAAAGGTGCAAATCCAGAGTCGGAAACAGAATCCAGGGCACTGGCAGAATTAACCAGACAAGAAGGATTTTTGCGTACAATCAGCTATCATTCTTCCGGTGCAGTGATTTATTGGGATTTTTATCAGGAAGGAGAGCTGCGTCTAAATACATGGAAATTTGCCAAAGCAATGGGAGAAATTACAGGATATGAGGTGCTTGGGAAAAACGGGGAACAAAGTTCTGGTGGATACAAAGACTGGGCACTTTTAAAAATGGGAATTCCAAGTCTTACCATAGAGATCGGAAGGCTGGAATCGCCTCTTCCGGCTTCCAGCTTTGGAGAGATTTTTATGGAAAACAGAGGTGTATGGGAAGAAGCACTTGCCGGTTTATAAGAAAGAAAATAGAGGCTGCTTACGGTCACAGCCTCATTAAAAAGGGGAGGATAAAGTATTTCTACTTTTTCTTTTGTCGTCTGCAAGGGGCGCTGCGGATTTGCAGCATCCCCTCGTGGACTATTTGTAGTATACCCGGGTTTTTGGAGTTTATACAAAAGAATGTAATTTTTCTTCTTCTGCTGCATCGGAAGCCTCATGTAATTTACGAACCGTGGTTTCTCCTATTCGATGATTCAGCACAGAATGAACCTGGATATCCAGACCATGAGACTGACAGGAAAAGGTTTCTCCATGCTTTGGAATTCGTCCGATTATGTCGCAGATAAAACCGCTGTAAGTATCATAGTTCTCTGTAGGGAGGGGAATACCCATTGCCTCAGAAACTTCTTCCAAAGGTGTGCTTCCAAGGATTTTCCAGGTGTCTTCTGAAAGCTTCTGGATTTCCGGCTGTGGATTTTCTTCATCTTCTTCATATAAATCACCCACCAGAGTTTCCATTAAATCATGAAGGGTAACAATACCGGACATTCCGCCATACTCGTCCACCAGTACAGCGAAATACTGCCTGGTTTCCCGCATTTTCTGGAACAGAACATTTGCCTTCATATTTTCAGGCACAAACCAGGGCGTATCAGAAGCTTTCTGCAAAAGTTCCTCTTTTGTTGCGGCTTTTGTGCGAAAGTAATCCTTTGCGTCTAAAATGCCAATGATGTTGTCAATGGTGTCCTGATAAACAGGATAGAAGCTGTGGCGGCTTTGGAAAATTACATCCTTCCAGTTATCCAGACTGTCATCAGCGTCTAATGATAAGACATCCATTCTGTGTGTGCAGATTTGTTCTGCAGAAATATCATTGAAATCAAACACATTTTGAATCATTTCGGTTTCTTCTTTTTCAATGTTTCCCTGCTGGCTGCCCTGGGAAAGCATCATGCGGATTTCTTCCTCTGTTACTTCTTCGTCAGATTCTTCCGGGTCAATACCAAGAAGGCGTAAGATTCCGTTGGTAGAAACAGTAAGCAGAGCGACCAAAGGGGATGCAATCCTGGACACAGCGTACAAAAGACCTGCCAGAGACAGGGCAAGAGACTCTGATTTCTTCATGGCAATTCTTTTGGGCACCAGCTCTCCAAATACCAGACTGAAATAAGAAAGCACAATGGTAATCACAAGGACAGAAGCAGAATTTAGCACAGCCTCAGGTATTGGAACACCGGCCTTTAACAATGCAGAAACCAGAGGGTCTGAAAAATAATCTGCAGCAAAGGCACTGCTTAAAAATCCAGCCAGGGTAATGGCTACCTGAATGGTGGCAAGAAAACGGGCAGGCTGCTGAGTCAGTTTGGTTAATTTCAATGCTTTTTTATTCCCTGCCTGGGTAAGTGCCTGAAGCTTTGCTTCGTTCATAGAAATCACTGCAATTTCTGCGCTGGCAAAAACTGCGTTTAATAAAATAAGTACAATTAAAAGTATCATAGATCCAATCATAAAATCCTCCAAAAATAAAATATCCATGTTATATATGAGAAAAATAGACAAAAAGGAGCAGCCGCACGAAGGAACATCTAAGAAACACTTCGTGCAGCAACTCCTTTATTTATTCATACTCATACATGGATTTTTTGAGGTTTTACAACAACCAGGTCCATCTTCCATGTTGGCTCGTCACATCCTTTCTTAATTAGGAATAAAGATATCACAAGAAGAAAGTTCCGTCAAGAAAAAATCCCCTATTAACAACAATATTTTTGTGGTATAATCATTGCAAAGTCCGGGCAATGTGCCATTCGCTTGTTGTACGTACAAAAATTAATTTGGAGGTTATTGCCATGAAGATGGAGCAGATACCAGCTTATGAATTGGTGACAAAGCAGGACATACCCGATATACATTCAATGGGCTATCTCCTGAAGCATAAAAAAAGCGGTGCCAGAGTAATGGTACTGGAAAATGATGATGAAAATAAAGTTTTTAATATTGCCTTCCGCACCCCGCCGGCAGACAGCACAGGTGTTGCGCATATTCTGGAGCACAGTGTGCTGTGCGGTTCTAAGAAATTTCCTTTAAAGGATCCTTTTGTGGAACTGGTAAAAGGTTCTCTTAACACCTTTTTAAATGCCATGACTTATCCGGACAAAACCATGTATCCGGTGGCAAGCTGCAATGATCAGGATTTTAAAAATCTGATGCATGTGTACCTGGATGCAGTGTTCTTCCCTAACATTTATGAAAAGGAAGAGATTTTCTGTCAGGAAGGCTGGCATTATGAACTGGAAGATGTGGACAGCCCACTTACCTTAAACGGTGTGGTTTATAATGAAATGAAGGGCGCTTTTTCTTCCCCGGAGGATGTGCTGGACAGAGAAGTATTTAATTCCCTGTTTCCGGATACTCCTTATGGCGTGGAATCAGGAGGCGACCCGAAATGCATCCCGGATTTAAAATATTCGGAATTTTTGTCCTTCCACAGCCGCTATTATCATCCTTCTAACAGCTATATTTATTTATATGGAAACATGGATGCAGCAGAGCGTTTAAACTGGATGGACGAAGAATACCTTTCCAAATATGATGCCATGCCGGTAACTTCTGTTATTGCCCGCCAGGAACCTTTTGATAAAATGAAGGAACTGGTAATGGAATATCCCATCACAGAAAAGGAACCGGAAGAACAGAACAGCTATCTTGCTTATAATGTGGTTACCGGTGACAGTCTGGATGTGGAGAGATGTACTGCTTTTGAAGTGTTGGATTACACTCTTTTAAGCGCGCCGGGCGCTCCGGTAAAGCAGGCTCTTTTAGACGCGGGAATGGGAAAAGATATTATGGGCTCCTATGAGGATGGCATTTACCAGCCGTTTTTCTCCATTGTGGCAAAGAATGCAGACCCTGCCAATAAAGAGAAGTTTGTGCAGTTGATTCAGGATACCCTGGGTGAAATTGCAGAAAAGGGAATCGACAAAAAAGCCATTGCAGCAGGAATCAATTACATGGAATTTCGTTTCCGGGAGGCAGATTTTTCTTCCTTCCCAAAAGGTTTGATGTATGGAATTGATGTATTTGACAGTTGGCTTTATGATGATAAGAAGCCTTTTGATTATTTAAAACGTCTGGATATTTTTGCTTCTCTGAAAGAAAAAGCAAAAACCAGATATTTTGAGGAATTAATTGAAGAATATCTTCTTTCCAATACCCATGCGTCGATTGTTGTTGTCAATCCCAAAAGGGGACTGGCAGCCAAGAGGGAGAAGGAACTGGAAGACAAGCTGGCAGCGTACAAGGACAGCCTGACTTTGGAAGAAAAAGAACGTCTGGCAGCAGAGACAAAGCACTTAAAAGAATACCAGGATGAGCCGGAGACAGAGGAAGCACTTCGCACCATTCCGCTGCTTACAAGAAAGGATATCAGCAAAGAGGGGGCAAAACTCTATAATACGCCCAAACAGGTGGGAGATACCCTGGTGCTTTATCATGATTTGTATACCAATGGCATTGGATATCTGGATTTGCTCTTTGATACAAAAGCAGTGCCGGAATCTTTGATTCCGTATCTTGGAATTTTGAAATCTGTATTAGGCTATGTAGATACAGAACATTATACCTACAGCCAGTTGTTTAATGAAATCAATGCAAGAAGCGGCGGGATTTTATTCGGACTTCAGGTGTTTGGAAATGCAGAGAAGCCTCAGGATAACAAGCATATGGCAGGCGTAAAAGCAAAGGCTTTATATGAGGACATTCCTTTCGTATTTGAGATGATTCGGGAAATCCTCTGTACTTCTAAGTTTGAAGATGATAAGCGTTTATATGAAATTCTGGCAAAGATGAAATCCAGAATGCAGATGAGCATGGCTTCTGCAGGTCACAGTACCGCAGTGGCAAGAGCCTTGTCTTATTTCTCAGAGAATGCTTATTTCCAGGAAAAAACAACAGGCATTGATTTCTATAAATTCCTGGATGAACTGGAAACCAATTTCCAGGAAAAGAAAGAGGATTTAAAAGAAAAATTAAAGGAATTAATGGTTTATGTGTTCCGTCCGGAAAACCTTACAGTAAGTTATACTGCAGACCAGAAGGGATGCAGGGGACTGGAAGAAGAGGTTCAGAAATTGAAAGCTGTTCTTTGTACAAAGGAAATCATGCCTGGAAGCTTTGCTCCTGTTCTGGAGGTAAAAAATGAAGGTTTCCAGACTTCCGGTCAGGTGCAGTATGTGGCAGCAGCCGGAAATTTCCGGGAGGCAGGATATTCCTATACAGGAGCCCTTCGGATTTTGAAGGTGATGTTAAGCTATGAATATTTGTGGACCAATATCCGGGTAAAGGGCGGCGCCTATGGCTGTATGAGTTCATTTCGCAGAAACGGGGACGGATTCCTGGTTTCTTACAGAGATCCCAATCTTGTAAAAACGCTGGAAGTTTTCAGGAAAACAGGAGAGTTTATCCGTTCCTTTGATGCAGATGAAAGAGAAATGACCAAGTATATTATTGGAACTATCAGTGAGATGGATGTTCCTATGACACCTTCCGGCAAGGGAAATCTGTCTTTAAACGCCTGGTTTTCCAAGGTGACAGAAGAGGATATGGCAAAAGAGCGCCAGGAAATTTTGGAGGCGCAGCCGGAAGATATTCGTAAGCTGGCAGGGATTGTGGACGCTATGATGGAGCAGAACCGCATCTGTGTTGTAGGCAGTGAGGAAAAACTGGAACAAGAGAAACAGATATTTGGAGAATTAAGAAATTTACTATAAGAGTACCATAAGAGGAGAGTGTATGAAGGCAGATTTTAAATCAGGATTTACAGCAATTATCGGCAGACCCAATGTGGGAAAATCCACATTAATGAACCACTTAATCGGACAGAAGATTGCCATTACGTCAAGGAAACCGCAGACCACCAGGAACCGGATTCAGACCGTTTATACAGATGAGAAGGGGCAGATTGTATTTTTAGATACCCCTGGTATTCACAAGGCGAAAAATAAACTGGGTGATTATATGGTTAATGTAGCCCAGAGAACCTTAAAGGATGCAGATGTGATTTTATGGCTGGTAGAGCCAAGTACTTTTATTGGGGCAGGGGAGCGGCATATTGCGGAACAGTTGAAGCGCTGCAGTCTTCCGGTGATTCTGGTAATCAATAAAGTAGATACCGTGAAAAAGGAGGAAGTGCCTGGATTTATTCAGGCATACAGAAAACTTTATGACTTTGCAGAGATTGTTCCGGTGTCAGCCCTTAGAAGTCTGAATCTGGATACTTTGTTAGACTGTATTTTCAAATATCTGCCTTATGGACCTCAGTTTTATGATGAAGATACGGTAACGGATCAGCCTCAGAGACAGATTGTGGCTGAAATGATTCGGGAAAAAGCCCTGCGCTGTCTGGAAGAGGAGATTCCTCATGGGATTGCAGTGACCATTGAACGAATGAAAGAGCGCACGGATGGCAGTATGGTGGATATTGACGCTACCATTATCTGTGAGCGGGACAGCCATAAGGGGATTATTATTGGGAAACAGGGAGTTATGCTGAAAAAAATCGGCAGCTCTGCCCGCTATGAGATTGAAAATATGCTGGAACAAAAGGTGAATCTGAAGCTGTGGGTGAAGGTGAAGAAAGACTGGAGAGACAGTGATTATCTCATGAAAAATTTTGGATATGATAAGAAGGAAATCGAATGAGTGATTCCATTACTGTTACAGGCATGGTGTTATCCGCCATGCCTGTGGGGGATTATGACAAAAGACTGGTGATACTTACAAGAGAAAGAGGGAAGATTACTGCTTTTGCAAAAGGAGCCAGAAGGCAGAACAGCGCTCTTATGGCAGTGGCAAATCCTTTTGTGTTTGGTTCTTTTTTTCTTTATGAGGGACGGACCTCTTATCAGCTTCGTTCTGCTTCTGTGATGGAGTATTTTTCTGAGCTTGCAGGGATTCAGCCTGGAGTGTATTACGGGTTTTATTTTCTGGAACTGGCGGATTATTATGCCAGTGAGAATACTGATGAAAAACAAATGCTGAATCTGCTGTATGTGACCATGAAGGCTTTGGTAAAACAAAAGATGGAAAACCAGTTGATTCAGTATATTTTTGAACTAAAGGCCATGACTATTAACGGAGAATATCCGGCTGTGTTTGCCTGCCGCAAATGCGGAACTACAGAAAATCTCCAGTGGTTTTCCACAGAAGAGGCAGGGGTATATTGCAAAGACTGTGGAGAGCAGGAGCATGGACTGATTTATGTAAGCCCTTCTACCCTTTATACCCTGCAGTTTATCATTGCAGCCAAGTTGGAGCGTCTTTATAGTTTTACGGTAAAAAAAGAGGTGCTGGAGGAACTTGGAAGAGTCATGCGCGCCTATACGAAACATTATATTGATAAAAATTTCAAAAGTCTGGATATTCTCCATCTCATGGGGAGTCTCTATACAGATACATAGCAGTTTCATAAAAGCTCTCCCAGAATACGCAGTACATAGTCCTCCTCGGTTTTTACGGTTAGCCTGTCAATGAGAATATCTTCGTAAAAACGGTTGCTTAGAGAAAGATGATGTTTCCGGGCATAGTAAAGCATTTTTTCATAAGTTTCAGGCAATGTGTCATAGCCTCCCAGATGAAAGGCGCAGAGATAATCTCCCTGTGGGCGTATCTGGAGAGGGAGGCCTTTTACAGGCTTATCCAGGAGAATGTAGTAATGAGAATAATGCTCATTTAAATGTTCTGGTGAATGCAAATGTTGAATTCCCCCAATCCCATAAGGGCTGAATAAATGATGCTCCTTTTCTAAGGCAATGAGCTTACTGATAACATGGGCATTTTCTTCTTCTGAATCTGCATCTTCGGGGGCAGGGGCAGTGAGAAGATAATGCTTTTTTTCATGGACAACGGAAATTTCATGGAAATTTTGGCCAAGAGTGTGCCTTAGACAGTCTTTTTCTTTGCTTAACTGGTCTTTCATTCTTTTTAATTCCTGTATTCTTTTTTCTATGGCAAAGGTTTCCTTTTCCAGCAATTCTAAAAACAATTTTGGTGTTCTGTTGTCCAGGTAGGACTTGATTTCTTCCAGGGGCATTCCAATCTCTTTTAAAATAGTAATAACATCAAAAATTTCAAGCTGTGATGCAGCGTAATACCGGTATTGATTGGTTGATTTCCTTTCAGGGGAGAGAAGGCCAATTTTATCATAATGAAATAACGTGTGCTTGGTAGTACCGGCCAGTCTGGCAAATTCTCCGGTGGTGAGATAGTAAGTTCTGCTTTGATTCTGATTCATAATGAAGTCTCCTAAAGAAAAGTCTTGACTATCGTGTTACCCTATAGTTTAACATGGGATAAGAAATCAAGCAATAAGAGGTGAAGAAAAGAATGACGAATTCAATAGCACAAAAATTTAATGTATTTACCCTGCTGAAATTTGCATTTCCTACTATGGTTATGATGGTTTTTATGTCCCTGTATACCATTGTGGATGGGATTTTTGTATCCAGATATGTGGGAAGTAATGCTCTTTCTGCAGTGAATATTGTTTATCCGGTTTTGAACCTGCTGTTTGCCTTTGGGATTATGCTGTCCACAGGGGGAAGCGCCATTGTGGCAAGGCAGATGGGAGAGAAACGGGAGCAGGAGGCCAGGGAGAACTTTTCTCTTCTGGCAGCAGTCAGCGTGGCCATTGGCTTTTTGATTTTGATTCTGGGGCTTTTGTTTTTGGAGCCTTTGTGTGGGGTTCTGGGAGCTACGCCGTTGATTATGAAAGATTGTAAGATTTATCTGGGAGTCCTGCTGGGATTTGGTCCTCTGACCATGCTTCAGATGTTCTTTCAGGTGTTTTTTGTAACTGCCGGGAAACCGGGGCTGGGACTTGGATTTACCATATCCGGCGGTGTTGCCAATATGGTTTTGGACTATGTGTTTATGGGACCAATGGAAATGGGGGTTTTAGGAGCTGCTCTTGCAACTGGTCTTGGCCAGGCCATTATGGCAGTGGCAGGAGTGTTTTATTTCTTCTGGGTGAAGGGAAGCCTGTACTTTGTAAAACCTGTATTTCGCGGAAAGATGCTTTTACAAAGCTGCGGAAATGGTTCTTCAGAAATGGTCAGTAACCTGTCAACCGCAGTGGTAACTTTTTTGTTTAACATCACCATGATGCAGCTGGTAGGGGAAGACGGAGTTGCAGCCATTACCATTGTGTTGTATGGACAGTTTTTGTTTACGTCCTTGTATCTTGGTTTTTCCATAGGTGTTGGGCCTGTATTCAGCTTTAACTATGGAAATGAAAATCATGAGCAGATGAAACGGATATACAGAATCTGCAAATGGTTTATTGTCCTTTCTTCTATGGTGATTCTGGCTGTTGCCCTGTTCTTCTCAGAGCCTATTGTGAGAATTTTTACAGGAGAGGCAAACCATACCTATGAACTGGCAGTGGAGGGATTCTTTTTGTTTTCCTTTAACTATTTGTTTGCAGGAATTAATATTTTTGCGTCTGCCATGTTTACCGCTCTTTCCAACGGAAAGATATCGGCTATTATTTCTTTTTGCAGAACCTTTGTGTTTATTACTGCAAGTATTGTATTGCTACCAAGAATTATGGGAATCACAGGAGTCTGGCTGGCTGTACCACTGGCAGAACTGGTGACTTTATTTATCTCCATTGCTTATTTGAGAGGGCAAAAAAAGGTCTATCATTATGGCGGATAGAGAGATTTTCCAGACTTTCTGTGTTTAGGGTTGAAAAGATAGGTTTGAACCGTTATAATAGTGGCTATGAATCAAAGATGCAAAAGTGAAAAACAAAACATAGAGGAGATTACAGACATGGAAAAGACAATGGAAAAAATCGTAGCATTAGCGAAATCAAGAGGTTTTGTATATCCTGGTTCCGAAATCTACGGAGGTCTTGCCAACACATGGGACTATGGTAACCTGGGTGTGGAATTGAAGAATAATGTAAAAAAAGCCTGGTGGCAGAAATTTGTTATGGAAAGCCCATACAACGTAGGGGTAGATTGCGCCATCCTCATGAATCCTCAGACCTGGGTAGCTTCCGGACATCTGGGCGGATTTGCAGACCCATTGATGGATTGTAAGGAATGCCATGAGCGTTTCCGTGCAGATAAGATTATTGAAGATTACTGTGCAGAAAAAGGCATTGAATTAGAAGGAAGTGTAGATGCGTGGTCACAGGAACAGATGAAGGATTTCATTGAAGAACATCAGATTCCATGTCCAACCTGTGGAAAACATAACTTTACCGATATTCGTCAGTTTAACCTGATGTTTAAAACCTTCCAGGGCGTTACAGAAGATGCGAAAAACACCGTATATTTGAGACCAGAGACAGCTCAGGGTATTTTTGTAAACTTTAAAAACGTACAGAGAACTTCCAGAAAGAAACTGCCATTTGGTATTGCACAGATTGGTAAATCTTTCCGTAATGAAATTACACCAGGAAACTTTACTTTCCGTACTCGTGAGTTTGAACAGATGGAATTGGAATTTTTCTGTAAACCGGATACAGACTTAGAGTGGTTTGCATACTGGAAGCAGTTCTGCTTAGACTGGCTTCACAGCCTTGGTTTAAAGGATGAGGAAATCCGTTACCGTGACCACTCACCGGAAGAGCTTTGCTTCTACAGCAAGGCAACCACAGACGTGGAATTCCTGTTCCCATTTGGATGGGGCGAACTGTGGGGGATTGCCGACAGAACCGATTATGACCTGACACAGCACCAGAATGTTTCCGGACAGGATATGACTTACTTTGATGATGAAACAAACCAGAAATATATTCCATATGTTATTGAGCCGTCTCTTGGAGCAGACCGTATGGTGCTGGCTTTCCTGTGCAGCGCATATGATGAAGAAGTTCTGGATGCAGAGAAGAATGACGTGCGTACTGTCCTGCATTTCCACCCGGCTCTGGCTCCGGTGAAGATTGGTGTGCTTCCGCTTTCTAAGAAATTAAATGAGGGTGCGCTGAAAGTCTTTACAGAACTTTCCAAGAAATACAACTGTGAGTTTGATGACAGAGGAAATATTGGAAAACGTTACCGCCGCCAGGATGAAATCGGTACTCCATTCTGCGTGACCTATGACTTTGACTCTGAAACAGATGGAGCTGTAACAGTACGTGACAGAGATACCATGGAACAGGAACGTATTAAGATTGAAGATTTAAAAGCATATTTTGAAGAGAAATTTACATTTTAAAGAATAAAATCCAGAGTGAAATAGGGCGTTACATGGACAAGCATGTAATAGCCCTATTTTTGGAAACGGGGAGGCTTTTACATGAAATTAACAAGAAATGGAATAAAAGAACGTGGATTATGGGAAAAGGCGGGTATTACCCTTCCGGGATATGATGTGGAGGAAGCAGCCGAAAGAGCAAAGAAGGAGCCTGTATGGGTTCATTGTGGTATCGGAAATATTTTCCGTGTATTTATTGGTGGTATTGCAGATGGTCTTTTGGAAGAAGGGGCGCTGGACAGGGGAATCACCTGCGTAGAGACCTTTGACTATGATGTGGTGGATAAAATTTATAAACCATATGATAACCTGGGCTTAAATGTCATCCTTCATGGAGATGGTAAGCGGGAATACAAAGTTTTAGGAGCTCTGGCAGAAGCAGTAAAAGCCCGGTCAGCAGATTTGGAGCAGTGGAACCGGTTAAAAGAAATCTTTACCAGTTCATCCCTGCAAATGGTTTCTTTTACCATTACAGAAAAAGGCTATGCACTGCATGGGACAGATGGCACATGGCTGCCCTATGTTCAGTCGGATATAGAAAAAGGACCAGATAGTGCAACTGGAGCTATGGCAGTGGTGACAGCTATGCTTTATGAGAGATACAAAGCCGGAAAATATCCTTTGGCGCTGGTGTCTATGGATAACTGCGCTCAGAATGGTTCCAGACTTCGTCAGTCTGTGCTTACTATGGCAGAAGAATGGAGAAAAGCAGGTTTTGTGGAGGATGGTTTTGTGGGTTATGTAAGTGATGAGAAGGTGGTTGCTTTTCCATGGACTATGATTGATAAGATTACCCCTCGTCCAAGTGAACAGATTGCCGCTGATTTAGAAAAAATGGGAGTAGAGCATATGCAGCCTGTGATTACAGAGAAGAAAACCTATATTGCCCCTTTTGTCAATGCGGAAAAACCGCAGTATCTTGTTATAGAAGACAGTTTTCCAAATGGACGCCCGAATCTGGAAAAAGGGTTTGGGGTCTACATGACAGACAGAACTACAGTCAATCTCAGTGAACGCATGAAAGTAACCGTATGTTTAAATCCGGTACATTCTGCTGTTGGGCCTCTTGGAGTGGTACTGGGATATGATTTGTTTGCACATATGCTAAATACCAATGAGGATATGATGAAAATGGCCCGCATGGTAGCTTATGATGAGGGGCTTTTGGTAGTGCCGAATCCGGGAATCCTTTCCCCTCAGGCATTTGTAGATGAGCTGTTTGAGGAGCGTTTTCCCAATGAATATCTGGGAGATACCAATCTTCGTCTGGCTGTGGATGTGTCTCAAATGGTGGGAATCCGTTTTGGAGAGACCGTGAAGGCATATGTGGAAAAATATGGGGATGCGTCCAGACTTACTGCAATTCCTCTTGGCATTGCAGGATGGCTCCGGTATTTGTTGGCTGTGGATGATGAGGGAAAGGCGTATGAACTTGCGCCGGACCCAATGAAGGAAGAACTTCAGGAACAGCTAAAGGAGATTGCAGTAGGGCAGCCGGAAACCTGCAAAAATCAGTTAAGACCCATTCTTTCCAATAACCGTTTGTTTGCTATCAATCTCTATGATGCAGGCCTTGGAGATAAAATTGAAAAGATGTTCCGGGAAATGATTGATGGGACAGGGGCAGTAAAGGCAACCATACATAAATATGTGGGAAGTGTGTCTACGGATTTTGAATAAAAAAGAAAAATCTTGTCCCTTCTTATGACAGAACAGGAAAAAAATTGACAGCAATTTACACATTTTGTAAAATAAAGGGGAATTAAGGGAGAAAGCAACTATGGAAAAGTGGGGAATGGTAAAGGCAATTTGCACAATCGCAGGGTTTTATCTGTTTTTAGAGTTGGTCTTAGGGGTTACATGTCCGATTCTATATTTTACAGGTATTTCCTGTGCAGGATGTGGCATGTCCAGGGCGTGGATGTGTTTGCTGCATTTGGACTTTGCCGGGGCATTTTATTACCATCCTTTATTTTGGATTCCAGGTGTGGGAGCAGCTTTGTTTCCTTTCTGGAACAGAATTCCCAAAAACCTGAAAAGGGTGTTGCTTGTAATTGCCTGTATCTTGTTTTTAGGCGTGTATATTTGGCGTATGCTGGATGTGACAGATACCATTGTGGTATTTCAGCCTGAAAACGGAATACTGGCCAAAGTGTTTTTTCGCCTGATTCAAAAATAAAAAAGAGGAGAAGAGTTGAAATGAAATGTGTAAATTGTGGTAATGACATACCCGATAAGGCAAGATTTTGCCCTTATTGCGGTACACAAAATGAACCGCAGCAGGAAACAACCCAAAATGGACAAACTAATGGGCAATATCAATACCAGCAGCCAGGAGAGGAAGCCCCCAGACAGGCAAATACAGTAAATTTGGACAGTAGCCTGATTTTAAAAATAGGAACCGCAATTCTGGGTCTTATTTATGTAATCTTTGCACTGCGCTATGTGTTTAACGGAGTCCGTACTTTGTTGTCTGTATTTTCCTGGGGATATGCAACCTCTATTCCGGGAGCGGTTTTAACTTTGATAAGCGGCGCCTGCTATGGCGGCATGGCAGCGCTTCTGGTGTTTATCGGATTTTCAAAACAGCGGGAAAAGGCAAAATCCTTGTTTACAGTTCTTGGGATTCTTGGGATTGCGATTATTGGAATTGCCTTTCTTCGGATGCTTCTGTTTCTGGTTTTAGGAGTAGATATTCTGTTTGCCATTAAAATGTTATTGAATCCATTGTTTGGAACTGCGGCAGCCCTTGCTATTACTTATGGATTATTGTATCTGACAAAAGAAGCTCCAACCGTACAGGATTATCAAAATATGGATTCCATGTCAAATATGTTCAAAGACTGCGCGGATGCAGTGCAGGGAGCTGCCAGGGATGTGGCGTCTGATGTAAATGCAAAAGCAGATGCATACCGCAGTTCAAAAACTTCTGATAACCAGAATACTGGTTATCAGGGACAGGAAACAGCTTATACCAATTATAATACGAACTATACAGGAGGCAATATGAATTATTCAAATGGCTCACCGTTGAAAACAGACAGAGGACTGTTAGGGTACATTCTTCTTACCCTGATTACCTGTGGAATTTACAGCTATTATTTTATTTATACAGTTGCCAGAGATGTAAACACAGCGTGCGAAGGAGATGGAAAATCAACAGGAGGGTTATTGCAGTTTATTCTTCTTTCTGTTATTACCTGTGGAATTTATAGCTGGATATGGCAATACTCTCTTGGCAACCGTCTGGCTGCAAATGCGCCGCGATATGGTATGAATTTCCAGGAAAATGGAACCACTGTGTTGTTATGGGATTTGTTTGGTATATTCCTTTGCGGTATCGGCCCATTTATTGCCATGAACATCATTATTAAAAATACAAACAGCATTTGTATGGCTTATAATCGCAGCAAAGGATTTATGTAAGATACAGGATTGCTACAGTAAAAAGGATACTGCAGCAATCCTTTTTTGCGGCAAAAGCGCTGGAAGAATTTGATGGGAATCTTGTAAATTCGACAAAACACTGCTAAAATAAATGTATATAAGGAATTTTTTGGAAAAAGGGGAAAGGAATATGGACGAAAGAGACGAAGCCCTGAAAAGGGACAGAGAACGACAGCGAAAGAGAGAAGAACTCCGGCAAAAAAGAGAAGAACAGGTGAAAAAGCAAAAGAAAATTGCGGCAGGTGTAAGTATTCTGGCATTAGTGCTTTTGATTGCAGGGATTTTTGCAGGTGTGCAGATATCTAAAAATATTAAGGCAGATAAAGCCAGGGAAAAAGCAAGACAGGAGAAGCTGGCAAAAGAAAAGGAACAAGAAGAGAACACCGTAGAATTTCTGGCTGTAGGTGATAATATTGCACATCAGGCCATACGGGAATCAGGAATGCAGGAAAACGATGTGTGGAATTATGACCATGTGTATCAGTATGTGAAGAAAGATGTGGAGGCAGCAGACTTATCCCTGGTAACACAGGAAACAGTGTTTGTGGAAGACAGAAACAATGTGTCAGGCTATCCCACTTTTGGAACACCACCGGAGTTCGGGGATGCGCTGGTAAATACAGGTTTTGATGTAGTGGCCCATGCGACAAATCACATTTTAGACAAGGGGACAAAATCCATTGAGTATACTCTGGACTGGTGGAAAACTAACCATCCGGATACAAAGATTTTGGGAATCCATGAGAGTCAGGAAGCAGCAGATGAAATTACTGTAATAAAATGTAAGAAACTGAAAATTGCCATGCTGGACTATACTTATGGATTAAACGGACTGGAGCTTCCGTCTGATAAAAAATACCTTACAGATGTTTTTGATGCGGAAAAAGCCAGAAGTGATATTCAGCGTGCAAAAGAAATGGCAGATGTAGTCATGGTAGTGATGCATGTAGGCGTAGAATATCAACAGGATGTAGATGATGAGACAAAACAATGGGTAGACCTTTTCCTGGAAGAAGGCGTAGATATTGTGATTGGTTCACATCCCCATGTAGTCCGCACCATGGAAACGCTCACAGGAGAAGACGGACATAAGATGCTGGTATATTATTCTCTTGGAAACTTTACTTCTACCCAGAATGACCTGCCCAGTCTTTTAGGCTCTATGGCAAAGATTACCATTCGGAAAAATATTGAAACAGGAGAAATTGAGATACCGGAACATGAATTTATTCCATTGCTCATGTATTATGACAGAGAAAACCCTGCGGCGGCAATTTACAAACTGGAAGATTATCCGGAAGAGCTGATTAAGAAGCACTCTGTTTATAAAGCAAATCCCACAGAGTTTTCAAAAGAATACTATGAAAATCTCTTTGAAGAAATAAAAAGCAAAGGGAACGATGAAGAAATTTAAGGTGTTGTATAAAATATATAAAAATATAAATAAAAAGCAAAAATAAATAGGTAAAAAATCCATATCTTACTTGAAGGCGTGGATTTTTTTTGTTATAATAAATGACAGATTTATTTGCAAGCAAGGAGGATGTGTGAAAATGGCGAAAAAAAGAAATATTATTGTGGGGCAGTCTGGCGGACCGACGGCTGTTATCAATTCAAGTCTTGCCGGTGTCTATAAAAATGCGATTGAACGTGGCTTTGATAAGGTATATGGAATGCTTCACGGGGTTCAGGGTCTGTTGGATGAGCAGTATGTAGATTTATCTACGCAGATTCATTCGGAACTGGACATTGAACTTTTGAAAAGAACACCGTCTGCTTTTTTAGGTTCCTGTCGTTTTAAACTTCCGGAAATTCATGAAGACAGAAGCATTTACGAAAAAATCTTTCAGATTTTAAACAAACTGGAAATTGAGGCATTTATTTATATTGGTGGAAATGACTCCATGGATACCATTAAGAAATTGTCAGATTACGCAATTATTACCGGGCAGAGCCAGAAGTTTTTAGGGGTTCCAAAAACCATTGACAATGATTTGGCTCTTACAGACCATACGCCTGGTTTTGGCAGTGCTGCAAAATATATTGGCGCTTCTACAAAAGAGGTGATTCGCGACGCCCAGGGACTGACTTACAAGAAGAGCATGATTACAGTGCTGGAAATCATGGGACGAAATGCAGGATGGCTTACCGGAGCCACAGCTCTTGCCAAGACAGAAGACTGTGATGGACCGGATTTGATTTATCTGCCGGAAGTTCCCTTTGATATTGATAAGTTCCTGCATAAGGTAAAAGAACTGCTGAAGAAGAAATCTTCCATTGTTATTGCAGTGTCTGAGGGGATTAAGCTGGCAGACGGGCGTTATGTCTGTGAACTTGGAAGCGTAGGAGATTATGTGGATGCCTTCGGACATAAGCAGCTTCAGGGAACTGCAACCTATCTTGCAAACTTCCTGGCAGCAGAGTGCAGCTGCAAAACAAGAGCGGTGGAGCTTTCCACTTTACAAAGAAGCGCGTCCCATATGGCGTCCCGTGTGGATATTGACGAAGCCTTTATGGTAGGAGGCGCTGCAGTGAAAGCAGCAGATGAAGGCGACACTGGCAAGATGGTTGTGATTGACCGTGTATCAGATGATCCGTATATGAGTGCAACGGGAATTTATGATGTACACAGAATTGCCAATGAAGAGAAACTGGTTCCCAGGGAATGGATGAACCGGGAGGCAAACTATGTGACAAAAGATTTTATTGATTATATTAAACCTCTGATTCAGGGAGATTATCAGCCGATTATGGTAAATGGTCTTCCAAGACACCTGGTATTGAAAACAAAAAAACAGGGAAAAAGAGGCGAATAAGTCTGGAAACATACCAGACACAGATAGAACAGGAGAAGGTTTTTATAGAGAAGAGCAGTCCGGAAAATGGGGTCCGGACTGCTTTTGATATTTCAATTTAAAAAAATACCCTTATTTTGGGAGAAAATTAAAAAATCTTGCTTGACTATCCACCTTCTTATGTTAAAATAGATGTGTGCGGGCAATTTGCCTGCACCAAGAAACATAAACAAAGGTTTATTTTTCTAGTAAGTACATTTAGGAGGAATGTTCAAAATGGCAAAATGGGTTTATATGTTTACCGAAGGTAACGCAACCATGAGAAACCTGCTTGGTGGTAAGGGTGCTAACCTTGCAGAAATGACAAGCCTGGGACTCCCGGTACCTCAGGGATTCACTGTAACAACAGAGGCATGTACACAGTATTATGAAGATGGCAGAAAAATCAATGACGAAATCATGTCTCAGATTATGGAAGCTATCGTAAAATTAGAAGAAATCACAGGAAAGAAATTTGGAGACAAAGAGAATCCGCTTCTTGTTTCTGTTCGTTCTGGAGCAAGAGCTTCTATGCCAGGTATGATGGATACTATCCTGAACCTTGGTTTAAATGAAGAAGTTGTTGAAACTCTGGCAACAGCATCAGGAAATGCTCGTTGGGCATGGGACTGCTACAGAAGATTTATTCAGATGTATTCAGACGTAGTTATGGAAGTTGGTAAGAAATACTTTGAAGAACTTATCGACAAAATGAAAGAAGAAAAGGGTGTTACTCTTGACGTTGAACTGACTGCAGAAGATCTGAAGACTCTGGCTGGACAGTTCAAAGCTGAATATAAAGAAAAAATCGGCGAAGACTTCCCTTCAGATGCAAAAGAGCAGTTAATGGGAGCTGTTAAAGCTGTATTCCGTTCCTGGGACAACCCACGTGCTAACGTATATCGTCGTGACAATGATATTCCATATTCCTGGGGTACAGCAGTTAACGTACAGATGATGGCATTTGGTAACATGGGTGATGACTGTGGTACAGGTGTTGCATTTACCCGTGACCCTGCTACAGGTGAAAATGGTCTGTTCGGAGAATTCCTGACAAACGCTCAGGGTGAAGACGTTGTTGCAGGTGTTCGTACACCAATGCACATTTCCGAAATGGAACAGAAATTCCCAGAAGCATTTGCACAGTTCAAAGAAGTTTGCAAAACTCTGGAAACACACTATAGAGATATGCAGGACATGGAGTTTACTGTAGAACATGGTAAACTGTACATGCTGCAGACACGTAATGGTAAGAGAACAGCTCAGGCTGCTCTGAAAATCGCTTGTGACCTTGTTGATGAAGGCATGAGAACAGAAGAAGAAGCAGTTGCTATGATTGATCCACGTAACCTGGATACACTGCTTCACCCACAGTTTGATGCTGCTGCATTAAAAGCTGCAACACCAATGTCTAAAGCACTTGGAGCATCTCCGGGAGCTGCTTGCGGTAAAATCGTATTCACAGCAGATGATGCTGTTGAATGGGCTGCAAGAGGAGAAAAAGTTATCCTTGTTCGTCTGGAAACATCACCAGAAGACATCACCGGTATGAAGAGCGCTCAGGGTATCCTGACAGTTCGTGGTGGTATGACATCTCACGCAGCAGTAGTTGCTCGTGGTATGGGAACATGCTGTGTATCCGGTTGTGGTGATATCGCAATGGACGAAGCAAACAAGAAATTTACATTAGCTGGAAAAGAATTCCATGAAGGAGACAGTATCTCCTTAGACGGTTCTACAGGAGCTATCTATGATGGAATTATCCCAACTGTAGACGCTACTATCGCTGGTGAATTCGGAAGAATCATGGGATGGGCTGACAAATACAGAACTATGAAAGTTCGTACAAATGCTGATACACCTGCTGACGCTAAAAAAGCTCGTGAGTTAGGTGCAGAAGGTATCGGACTTTGCCGTACAGAGCATATGTTCTTTGAAGGCGACAGAATCGATGCATTCCGTGAAATGATTTGTTCTGAAACAGTAGAAGAAAGAGAAGCAGCACTTGAGAAGATTCTTCCAGAACAGCAGGGAGACTTTGAAGCTCTGTATGAAGCACTGGAAGGTAACCCGGTTACCATCCGTTTCCTGGATCCACCGCTTCATGAGTTCGTTCCAACAGAAGAAGAAGATATCAAGAAACTGGCTGAAGCTCAGGGCAAAACTGTTGAACAGATCAAGACAATCATTGACAGCCTGCATGAGTTCAACCCAATGATGGGACATCGTGGATGCCGTCTTGCAGTTACTTATCCGGAAATTGCTAAGATGCAGACAAAAGCTGTTATCCGCGCAGCAATCAACGTACAGAAAGCTCATCCAGACTGGACAGTAAAACCAGAAATTATGATTCCACTTGTTGGAGATGTAAAAGAGCTGAAATTCGTTAAGAAATTCGTTGTAGAAACAGCAGATGCAGAAATCGCTGCTGCAGGAAGCAACCTGAAATACGAAGTTGGTACTATGATTGAGATTCCAAGAGCTGCTCTGACAGCAGACGAAATCGCAAAAGAAGCTGACTTCTTCTGCTTCGGTACAAATGACTTAACACAGATGGCATTCGGTTTCTCTCGTGATGATGCTGGTAAGTTCCTGGATGGATACTATGATGCAAAAATCTTTGAGAACGATCCATTTGCAAAACTGGATCAGACTGGTGTAGGTAAATTAATGGATATGGCTATTAAATTAGGAAAACCAGTAAATCCAAACCTGCATGTAGGAATCTGTGGAGAACACGGTGGAGATCCAAGCTCTGTTGAATTCTGCAACAAACTGGGTCTTGACTATGTATCCTGCTCACCATTCCGCGTACCAATCGCAAGACTGGCTGCAGCACAGGCTGCTATCAACAATAAATAAAAATAACTTAAAACCATAAAATTTTAAGTGTGTAGAGAGGTTCATCAGATTACCTGGTGAGCCTCTTTTTAAAAATGTTGCTTTTGACATAAAAAACTTGAATTTTCAGAAAAGTGTGCTATAATTTTCATAAAACAGGGAGCTTGTGAGACAGGCTGAGAGGAAGGTAATCCAAACCTTTGACCTGAGAACCTGATACGGATAATGCCGGCGTAGGAAGTATAACGTTTTTTAGTGGAGATATCGTATCAGGTATCTCCTATTTTATTTTCAGAAAGGATGCGCAAAAAAATGTATGAACAATAAAACAAAGAAAATGATTTTGACTTCACTGATGGCAACCATCGCATTTGTACTCAATACCTTTGTATATTTTCCGGCCATGGCGCCTTTTCAGCATTGTGTAAATGTAGTGGCAGTTGCTTTTTTAGGTCCATGGTATGGGTGCTTGGCAGCTTTTCTGTGCGGTGTACTGCGTATGATGAGCGGGAAGACCATACAGGCAATTATTGGTGCAATATTTGGTCCAATCATAGGAGGATTGCTGTATAAGAAGACCAGGAATATCTATCTTCTGGCAGTAGGCGAAATATTTGGTACAGGAATTGTGGGAGCCCTGGCGGTATATCCCTTTATGAGACTATTTTATAACCTGGAAGCCGTGGAGTGGTATTATTATGTGCCATTTTACACGCCATCTGCAGTGGTAGGAGCGGCTATGGGCGTGCTGGTGCTTCTGGTATTAAAGAAAAGTAAGGTACACAGCTTTCTGGAAGTGAGGTAAAAGGATGAAGATAGAAAAATTAATGCAACAGGTAAAAGAAAAAGAACCTTTGGTACAGTGTATCACGAATTTTGTCACAGTAAATGACTGTGCCAATATCCTTCTTTCCATAGGAGCCACGCCTACCATGGCAATGGATTGCAGAGAAGTAGAGGAAGCGGTAGCAAAGGTATCTGCCCTGGTTTGTAATATGGGGGCAATTGAGCATCTGGAATCCATGCTTTTGGCAGGAAAAGAAGCCAACCGGCTTCACATTCCGGTGGTGCTGGATCCTGTGGGGGCAGGGGGTACAACTTTGAGACAAGAGGCTGCAAGCCTGTTGATTCAGGAGGTTCAATTTGCAGCAATCCGTGGAAATGCTTCTGAAATAAAAGCAATTGCAGGTATCCATTCCAGGGGAAGAGGCGTAGATGCGGCAAAAGAGGATATAATTTCAGAAAATTCCCTGCAAAAAGATATTGAAATCTTTGAAGAACTGGCAAAACGTATTCATACGGTTGTTGCAGTATCGGGACCCATTGATGTGATAACTAATGGGGAACAGACCATGCTCATTCGCAATGGATGCCCCACCATGGCGCGTATTACTGGCAGTGGCTGCATGCTGACCACTCTGATGGGCGCATTTTGCGGGGCAAATGAAGAGCAGATTTTTGAGGCGGCAGCCCTGGCTGTGGCGGTCATGGGAATTGCCGGAGAACTGGCAGAAGAAAAAAGAATACAAAATAAAACCGGGAATGCGACTTTCCGCAATGCCCTCATAGATGCCATTTTTAATATAACAGCAGAACAGATAAAGGAGAAAATAAATTATGAGATATTCAAAAGAACAGATTCGTAAGGCAATGCTTTTGTATGCAGTAACAGACCGGAGTTGGTTAAAGGAAAACGAAACATTACTGGATGTTGTAAAAGAAGTTGTTAAAAATGGAGCAACCTTTTTGCAGATTCGTGAAAAGGATTTAAACGGAGCAGACTTTGAGGCAGAGGCTAAAACTTTGCAGGATATTTGCAGGGAACATCAGGTGCCTTATGTGGTAAATGACAATGTAGAGATTGCCATGAAGATTCATGCAGACGGTGTGCATGTAGGACAGTCGGATATAAAGGGGCGGGATATCCGGGCAATGATTGGTTCGGACAAAATCCTTGGTATTTCAGCAGGAACCGTAGAAGAAGCAGTTGCAGCAGAGCAGGCGGGAGCTGATTATATCGGGGTAGGAGCTATCTTCGGAACCAGTACCAAGAAAAATGCCCGAAATATAACCATGGACAGATTAAACGAGATTGTAGAAGCAGTGGAGATTCCTGTAGTTGCTATTGGCGGAATCAATGCCACGAATATCAGTGAGCTTGCCGGAAGCAAGGTAGATGGCGTTGCAGTTGTATCAGCTATTTTTGCAGCTGAGCATCCAGGGGAAGCTACAAAAGAATTGCTTTTAAAAGCAAAAGCGGTGATAGAGAGCCATGAATAAAAAATACGCAATATTTGATATGGACGGAACCCTGATTGATTCCATGACTTATTGGAAAAACCTTGGCAGGGAGTATCTTTCCATGCAGGGAGTTCAGGAAAACCTGGATGCTGTTATGGAAGAGATTAAGCCTTTGACCATGACAGAGTCAGCAGAATTGTTCCGAACCCGGTTTTCTTTATCCGGGACTAAGGAAAGTATAGCCGCAAGCATGAACTGGATGATAGAGGAACATTATCGCAAGGACATTCCCTTAAAAAACGGAGTGAAAGATTATCTTGCAAAACTCCATGCATCTGGTGTGAAGATGTGTGTTGCCTCTGCAACAGACAAAGCATTGATGGAGACTTGCCTGGAACGGCTGGGGATAAAAGGGTATTTTGAATTTATACTTTCCTGTGAAGAAGTGGGAGCAGGGAAAAGAAAACCGGATGTCTATTTTGAGGCAGTGAGACGGATGGAGAACCAGGAAAAGATATCTCCGGAGTCAGTAGCAGTGTTTGAAGATGCTGATTATGCAATTCATACTGCACTGGAGGCTGGATTTTATACCATTGCAGTCTATGATGACAGCAATAAGGACAAATGGGAGAAATTGAAAATGCAGACCAGGGAATTTATTGAGGACTGGGAAAGCCAGTCCCAGACGATGTTGAAAAAGAAAACAGCATTGACCATTGCAGGAAGTGACTGCAGCGGAGGCGCCGGGATTCAGGCAGATTTAAAGACCATGACCATGAATGGCGTGTATGCCATGAGTGTAATCACAGCGCTGACTGCACAGAATACCACCGGAGTCAGAAGTATTATGGAGGTAACTCCAACATTTTTAAGAGAACAGATGGATGCAATCTTTGAAGATATCAGACCGGATGCTGTCAAGATTGGAATGGTATCCTCCAGTCATCTGATTTGTGCCATTGCAGAAGGGTTGGAACATTACAAAGCTAAAAATATTGTAATAGACCCGGTAATGGTTGCTACCAGTGGTTCAAAACTTATAGCGGAAGATGCATTAAGCGTATTAAAAGAAACGCTGCTTCCTTTAGCAACGGTCATCACACCCAATATTCCGGAGGCAGAAATTCTTACAGGAATGAAAATTGAAGGGGAAGAGGATATGCTGCAGGCGGCAAAAAAGATTGGAGAAACATATCATTGCGCTGTATTATGCAAAGGCGGTCATAATGTCAATGATGCAAATGACCTTTTATACTTCAATGGAGAATATCATTGGTTTTATGGAAAGCGTATCCAGAATCCAAATACCCATGGAACCGGCTGTACCTTATCCAGCGCTATTGCATCAAATCTGGCAAAGGGTTATTATTTATGTGAGGCTGTGGAAAAGGCGAAAGAATATATATCAGGTGCGCTGTCAGCCATGCTTGACCTGGGAGGGGGAAGCGGTCCCATGGATCATGGATATCTTTTGAAGAATGTAAGATAAAATATAAGATAAGAGGTTAGAACATGGAAAACAGAATCAACCGGGAAGATATGCTGGAGCTTACCAGAAGAATGACAGTGGCAAGAACCTCCTTTACCAGAATTGCAGGCTGCTATGTGGATGAAGATGGGGAATATGACGGAAGCTTTAATACGAATTTTCTGAAACTGCCCCAGGCAGAGCGGAAGAAAAATCTGGAATTGGCGAAAGTAATTCCTTTTTCTGATACCAATATGCAGTTGAAAAAATACAGCTTCCGCAAGGATTGTCAGGGAACTGGAAGCATGTGGCAGCTTCTCATGGCAATGAAATCCTGCGGATTGAAAAATGATGCTTTGATGGAAACTTTTTATGATGTCATTATGGAAAACTATGTTTCCCAGGAGCCTTACGGAATTTTTGTTTTTCATGACCGCTACGATGTGCCGGTAAAAGGTACAGACAAAGAGCGACAAGGGGAATCAGAAGAAGTGTTTGAATACATCATTTGCGGAATCTGCCCCTTAAAAGGAGAATATGAACCGGAAAAGCCTGTGTGGGGATTTTTATTTCCGGCTTTTACAGACCGAAGCGCAGACATTGATTCTATTGAGGTGTTCCGGGAAAGCGAAAATCAGCCGGAGGAAGAATTTTTCCAAAGAATTCTAAAGATATCATAAAGAATAGCGCTGCCCTTCCAGTGAATCTGCCGAGTACGCTCTGAGACTACAGGCTCAGAGTGAACGCAGGCTGAACTGGAAGGGCAGCGCTATTCTTGATACACGCTTTATGTAAGAGTGTTCTTTTATCCTAAAATATGCTTTTTCAGGGCCTGAAAGGTTTCGCTGCTCATGTCATGTTCCATTTTGCAGGCATCTTCGGAAGCAGTTTCCTCATTTACACCAAGATTTATGAGCCAGTCCCGGATAACGGTGTGCCGCTCAAAGGTTTCTGCTGCAAGCGCTTCACCCTGTTCCGTAAAGGAAATATAACCTTCCTGGGAAACAGTAACAAATCCCCTGGTTTTTAAATTTTTCATGGCAACGCTGACACTGGGTTTTGAATATCCCAGTTCTGTAGCTATATCAATGGAGCGGACTACCGGCAAACGCTTCCGCAATACATAAATAGTCTCCAGGTAGTCTTCCATGGATTCTTCTGATTTATGACTTACATATCCCATACTCTGTTCCTCCTCATTTATTGATATGTTATCATCTTAAGAGGATAAATGCAATATATGTTAAAAAAACAAAAATTCTATTGACAAAAATACGAAGTTAGATTAAACTAATAAATATAAGGAATGATTAACCGAAGGAGGATTTCTATATGGCAAATTTCATTGTGACGGGCATATTGATTTTAGCAGTATGGATGGCAGTGGCATATATAATAAGGGCAAAAAAGAATGGAACAAAATGTATTGGCTGCCCTTCGGGAGGTACTTGCTGCAGTAAAAAAGGAAACTGTACATGCCATACAGCAGAATTACAGGAAAAAAAGGAATAGAGGGTGTCAGATGTTTATGAATTTATCAGAAGCCAGAGAAGGCGAAGAGTATATTGTGAAAGACGTTTTTACAGAGGATGAGGAATTAAATGCATTTTTGTTTTCATTGGGGTGTTATAGTGGAGAGCCTATTACTGTAATTGCCCATCGAAAAGGAGGATGTGTGGTATCAATTAAAGATGCAAGATACAACATTGATACTGATTTAGCGCAGGCTATTTCAATATAAAGAAAATAGTGATTTCGGTCACTGTTTTTTTAGAAAAAGTAGTTAGTTAAGACTAATTTATTAAGGTGAAAGAGGAGACAAGAAGGTATGAGAATTGCGTTGACAGGAAATCCCAATAGTGGAAAAACAACCATGTATAATGCGCTCACAGGAAGAAATGAACGTGTTGGAAACTGGGCCGGTGTTACGGTAGAGAAAAAGGAGAGTCCAATCAGGAAGTGCTATTTTGACGGGACGGAAGAATTGACTGCAGTAGATTTGCCGGGGGCCTATTCCATGTCGCCTTTTACTTCTGAGGAAAGTATTACCAGCAGTTATGTAAAAAATGAAAATCCAGATGTGATTATTAATATTGTGGATGCGACTAATTTAAGCAGAAGCTTGTTTTTTACAACACAACTTCTGGAGCTGGGGATTCCTGTTGTGGTTGCTCTGAATAAAAGCGATATTACAGAAAAGAAAAAAACAGAAATTGATGTAAAAAGTCTGGCACAAAAATTAGGCTGTCCGGTGATTCAAACGGTATCGACAGCTTCCGGTCATGCAGGGCTAAAGGAAGTTGTAAATCAGGCAGCAGCATTAAAAGGGTGTGGACAGAAGGCTCCCTATGTACAGGAAGATATTAATTTGCAGAACAAAATGGAAGTTGAGGCGGCAGACAGAAAACGCTTTGCCTTTGTAAATGGAATTGTAAAGGCAGTAGAAAAGAGAAAGGTCCTAACAAAGGATAAAAATCAGCAGGACAGTATTGATTCTGTGCTTACCAATAAATTTGTTGGAATCCCTGTCTTTGCAGTGATTATGTTTGGCGTGTTTTACATCTCCCAGTCTACGGTTGGAACCTGGATTGCAAATTGGCTGGTTGGATGGATTGAAACCTTCCAAAGCTGGGTTGCCGGTTTGGTGGAAGGTGCAAATCCATTTCTTCAGGCGCTTCTGGTTGACGGAATTATCGGTGGTGTAGGTGCAGTAGTAGGATTTCTGCCGCTGGTAATGGTGATGTATTTCCTGATTGCTCTTTTGGAGGATTGTGGATATATGGCGCGCGCGACTGTGGTCCTGGATCCAATTTTTAAGAGAGTTGGGCTTTCTGGAAAGTCCGTGATTCCTATGGTCATTGGTACCGGGTGTGCGATTCCCGGAATCATGGCTTGCCGCACCATTCGTAATGAAAGAGAAAGAAGAGCAACAGCTATGCTGACACCGTTTATGCCATGTGGAGCGAAGCTTCCGGTTATCGCATTATTTGCAGGGGCGTTCTTTGCAGATGCATCATGGGTTGGACCAACCATGTATCTGGTTGGGATTGTATTGATTTTCTTAGGCGCATTACTGGTAAATAAGATTACCGGATATAAATTCCGCAAGTCTTTCTTTATCATGGAGCTTCCGGAATATAAAATTCCCAGCCTGAAACGTGCAACACTTTCTATGCTTTCCCGCGGCAAGGCATACATTGTAAAGGCGGGAACCATCATTTTAGTATGTAACACAGTGGTACAGATTATGCAGAGCTTTAACTGGCAGTTCCAGGTAGTGGAAGAGGGAATGGAGAGTACGTCTATCCTGGCATCCATTGCTTCTCCCTTTGCAATACTTTTGATTCCTCTTGGATTTGGCGTATGGCAGCTTGCGGCAGCGGCAATTACCGGTTTTATTGCAAAAGAAAATGTAGTTGGTACCCTGGCAGTTGTTTATGGACTTACGAATTTTATTGATACAGATGAGCTGGCGCTGGTCGGAGGAGCCAACGAAGTAGCTGCTGTTATGGGACTTACGAAAGTGGCGGCTCTTGCTTATCTGATGTTTAATCTTTTTACCCCGCCCTGTTTTGCCGCTCTTGGCGCTATGAATTCTGAAATGCAGGATAAAAAATGGCTGTGGGGAGGGATTGCATTGCAGTTAGGCACAGGTTATACGGTGGCGTTTCTGGTATATCAGATTGGCACGCTGGCAACAACCGGCGCTTTTGGAACAGGTTTTGTTCCGGGACTGCTGGCAGTAGCTGTATTGGCGGTAATCCTGGCTGTGCTGATTCAGAGAAAAGAGAAGGCCTTTGGCGCAGAGTATAGTCTGCATGGATAGAAAAACCAGGAGGTATGGATATGAGTGTTGTAATCGTTGGAGGACACGATAGAATGGTTTCGCAATATAAAAAAGTCTGCAAGAGCTATCAATGTAAAGTAAAAGTTTTTACACAAATGAGAGCAGATTTTAACAAACAGATAGGCTCTCCTGATTTACTGGCATTGTTTACAAATACTGTGTCTCACAAAATGGTGAAAACAGCGTTGGATGAAGTGGATAACGGCCACACAAATGTAATCCGGTGTCACACAAGCAGTAAAAATGCTTTGACAGAAATTCTGGAGAAAAGTATAAAAAATGAGAAAAACCTTGACAATATTTGTGCATAGTGTTATTATACGGCTGTATAATTCCATAAGCCTATTAAGTGCATCCGTATTCAGAAGAATACTGGTGAAAAGGGAATCAGGTGTGAGTCCTGAGCGATCCGGTCACTGTATTTGGGGAGCAATACTGCAGAGAATCCATTGTATTACGACGTAGTAATATGAGAAGGAGCAGTAGAGCGAAGAACCATGAGTCAGGAAACCTGCTTAATAGTAGTAAGGCAAAAACTTCCGTGCAAAGTTTACTCCCACCTGCTGTTTAGGGGCAGCAGAGGTGTCCGCTTTTGTACAATTTCTTGCAAGAGGCGGATTTTTTTATGGAATGTGAAAGGGGAAGAACCTGAACTTATAGAATTATGCATGATTAAATGGCAGGTGGAAATCCCCTGTTTCCTGATTTTGTTATTTCTGTTACAAACAAAAATTGACCCTGTAAACTCCGCAACGTACAGGGCAATGCATCCTCCGCAGAAAACAAGACCCGTGACTGGGAAACAGGGAAATCCACGAAAAATTTCATACAAAAAACAGATGCGATGAGGAATGTTTGATACAGGAACTCTTAATTCAAAAGTCCGGTGAAAGTCCGGCACAGATTGCTGTAAGTGCAGGGCATAAGTCAGCAGGAATCGTATCCATAAAGGTGTTCTGTATAGAAACGCAGTCTATTTAGATTAGATTGTAAAATGTTTGTTCTGTAGAGAATAAGCATTTTTTTTGTGCTTTAAGCTGGCACGAAGTGTTGCAGAGAGAAAGATAGGAGGGAGAATCACTGTGGAAGAGTTGATGCAGATTGCAAAAAAATATACAGATACAGATTATGGAGAAGAGGACATTGATGGAGAGATTTACCAGAAATATTCACTGGAAACAGAAAAAGGAAGGGCATTTTATAACACTATAGAGGACGCGGTACTTTTGCAGGTCTTAAAGGACAGGGCAGAAGAGTTTGGGCGTTCTCCATCTCAAAAGGAAATCTTTTGGGTTTGGAGAGATTATATTAAAGAGCGTTTTCAAAAGTGGCCCTATGCGTTGAAGGCAGCAGGACTTGGAAAGTCGGCGGGAAAAGGTGGAAAAACACTGGTCAAGGTCAGGGAAGAGCAGGAAGAATATAAAAATCTGGTGCAAAAGGTGAGAGAGAAGGCAAAGGATTTATGTAGAATTCCTCATCCCAAGGATTTGCCGGAAGTAAGCCGGGAACTTGCAAAATATGCCAGGAGCTGGGGGCAGGTGATTCAGGATGCAGGAATTGATGAGGAGTTTTTTCAGAACTATGCAGTTTATAAAGTTGAGAATCTGGAGCCAGAGTACGAACAGGACTTAGAAATTGTGAAAGCTATGGCAGAGAAACTTCACAGGGCGCCGTTTATGCAGGAATTTCCGGAAGAGTTCAGGGAAGAACTGATAGAAAGATGTGGAAGCTACCGCAATACCTTGTATCAGATTGGACTGAAGCCTGTGAAGAAAAGACATCCTTTTCATTCAACATCCCTGGGAAAAGAAGAAGGGAAACCACATCAAAGAGATCCAAGACATTGCTATTACCGGGTGGTAAATTGTGATGCTCAGACAAAAGAAGATTTATCTGTCTTGTATGAAATTTGGAAGGAAACAGGAACACTGCCTCAGAAAAAACAGATAGAGCCGGAACTTCGCAAAAGATTGCAGCAAAGTTGCGGTTCCTGGGCAAATGCCCTATATCAGTTAGAAGATGAGATAGGAAAGGAATAAAAGCATGAAGAAAAAACTTGTGACAAAATGGATGGCAGGAGCGCTTGCAGTAGGAATGACATTATCCATGGGAGCCTGTGGACAGACTAAAGGGAATAACAGCGGTGATACGGAAAGAAAAGATGCTTCCGCTATTGTAGAGGATAACAAAGCAGATGCAGCAGAAAAAGAAGAAAAGCCGGAAAAGGAAACAGAAAAAACCAAGAGTACAGAATATCCTCTTACCATTACGACCTATGGCTCTGACGGTGCAGAACTTACTACAACCTATGAAAAAGCGCCGGAGAAAGTTCTGGCAGTTTATCAGGGGTCTATTGAAACCTTGCTGGCGCTGGGATTGGAGGACCATATTGTAGCTGCTGCCGGTCTGGATAATGAGGTGCCGGAAGAACAAAAAGCAGCTTTTTCAAAACTGAATTATTTAGATGAATTTACACCGTCTCTGGAAACCGTTACCATGCTGGAGCCGGATATGATTTTTTCCTGGGGCTCTCTGTTTGGTGAGAAAACACTGGGAGACGCTGCAGGCTGGGTAGAGAAGGGAACCAATATTTATATGAACAGCAATACCCACCCGAAAAATGGAGAGGCTTCTTATCAAAAGACATTGGAAAATGAATATACGGATATTTTGAACATTGGTAAGATTTTTGATGTGCAGGATCAGGCAGAGGCTATTGTGAATGATATGAAAGATACCATTGCTTCTGTAAAAGAAAAAACAGAGAACATAGAAGAAAAGCCAAGTGTTCTGGTTCTGGAATCTGGAAAAGATGGATTTACCAATTACAATGCCACCTCTCTTGGAGGAGATATGGTAACTCAGCTTGGGGGTGTGCTGGCAAATCCAGATGGAGGAAGACTGGGAAAAGAGGATGTTATTGCAGCAAATCCGGATGTGATTTTTGTAGTTTATATGCCGTATTCAGGAGACGATCCGGAACAGTTAAAACAGGAAAAGTTAAATGTGATTTTAGAAGATGAAGCCTATGCAAGTCTGGATGCTGTGAAAAATGGAAGGGTAGTTCCCATTATGCTAAGCGAGATGTATGCAAGCGCTACACGTACCAAGGATGGGATTGTAACTTTTGCCAAGGGATTATATCCTGATTTAACACTGGAATAAGAGGGAAGAATGTTGAAAAAGATACAAGGTGAAGGGAAAGGGGCTTCTGTATGGAAGGCCTCTTTCTCTATTGTGGTTTTTATAGGGCTGCTGGTTCTGTTAGGTTTTTCGATTCTGGCAGCAATTACTTTTGGAAATGCAGATATTTCCATTCAGGAGGTTTATAGGGTAGTTTGCTATGAATTATTCCACATAGACGAGTTTTCGGCATATGGAGAAGGAGCGGTTCATGATGTTGTATGGCTTATACGGTTTCCAAGGGTGCTTTTGGGAGCTTCTGTTGGAATGGGCTTGTCTGTCTGTGGTGTGGTAATGCAGGCAGTAGTGAAAAATCCTCTGGCAGACCCGTATGTGCTGGGAATTTCTTCAGGAGCATCTTTAGGCGCAACAGCAGCAATTCTCTTTGGATTTGGTACCTTGTTTGGCTCTAATTCGGTTGGGATTATGGCGTTTCTGGGAGCTATGGTCACCTCTTTTGCAGTGCTTTTTATTGCCAATATGGGGAGCAGAGCCAATGCGGGAAAGCTGATTTTGGCAGGAATGGCAGTCAGCGCTGTGTGTTCAGCTTTTTCCAGTTTTTTGCTTTACATTGCCAATGATAAAAACGGAGCGGCAGAGGTAACCTACTGGACCATGGGAAGTCTGGGAGGAGCAAAGTGGGAAAATGTCCAGGTGATTCTTCCGGTGATTCTCATTGGAACCCTGATTTTCTGGAGTCAGTTCCGAAATCTGAATCTCATGCTTCTGGGAGATGAGGTTTCCATTACCCTTGGAACGGATTTGCATAAAGCTCGCATGATTTATATGATTTTATCGTCTCTGATGGTGGGATTTGCAGTATACTGTGCGGGAATGATTGGATTTGTGGGACTGATTATTCCTCATGTCATCCGAATGGTGTTTGGCACAGATCACAGAAGAATGATTCCTTTTAGTGGACTTTTAGGAGCTATTTTTCTTATTTGGGCAGATGTTATCTGCAGGATTATTTTGAAAAATGCAGAAATGCCCATTGGAATTTTTGTTTCAATGATTGGTGCGCCTTGCTTTATTTATCTAATGGCAAGGAAATCATATGGATTCGGAGGGGACAAGGGATGAAGGTAGAAGCAGAACAGGTAGAAGTCAGTTATGGGGCAAGAAAAATCTTAAAAGAAGTTTCTATAAATGCCGGAGAAAGAGAATTTGTAGGTATTATCGGCCCTAATGGAAGTGGTAAGTCTACGTTACTGAAATGTATGTACAGGATATTAAAACCGGAAAAGGGCTGTATTTATCTGGATGGAAGAGAAATGCAAAGTATGAGCGTGCGGGAATCTGCCAGAAAAATGGCAGTGGTTGCTCAGCATAATTATTATAATTTTGAGTTTTCTGTAAGTGAGGTGGTGCTTATGGGAAGGGCGCCTCATAAGAAATCGTTGGAAAGGGATAATGCCAGAGACTATGAAATTGTGGAAGAAGCCCTGAAAACAGTAGGCATGTGGGAGTTTCGACAGAGGAGCTTTTCAACGCTGTCAGGAGGGGAGCAGCAGAGAGTTATCCTGGCAAGAGCACTGGCGCAGCAGACCCCCTGTCTGATTTTGGACGAGCCTACCAACCACCTGGATATTACCCATCAGCTTCAGCTTATGAAACTGGTGAAACAGTTAGATGCCACGATTATTTCTGCGATTCATGACTTGAATATAGCGGCTGCTTTTTGCGATAAATTATATGCTTTAAAGGATGGAGAAATTGTGGGATATGGGAAACCGGAAGAAGTGCTGACCAGGGAGTTTATTCAGGAAGTTTATGAAGTAGAGGCAGAGATTGCCCGTGACAGGAAAGGGAAAATACATATTTTGTTTTTGTAGTTTCTTCATATTATAGATTTGAAAAAAGAATCCTCTTGTGGTAAAATGAAAAAGATTTAAGTTGTTTATAAAAAAGCCCAGAAATACAGGAGGTCTTAGAAGATATGGAAGCATACAAACAGGAATTTATTGAATTCATGGTAGATAGTGATGTGTTAAAATTTGGAGAATTTACTTTAAAAAGCGGCAGAAAGTCCCCGTTCTTTATGAATGCAGGAGCCTATGTAACAGGTTCCCAGTTAAAGAAACTTGGGGAATATTATGCAAAAGCAATCCATGACAAATATGGTGATGATTTTGACGTACTTTTCGGACCAGCATATAAAGGAATTCCCATCAGCGTTGTTACAGCCATTGCTTACAGCGAATTATACGGAAAAGAAGTCCGCTACTGCTCAGACCGCAAGGAAGAAAAAGACCATGGAGCAGACAAGGGAAGTTTCCTGGGAAGCAAACTCCAGGACGGAGACCGGGTTGTTATGATTGAGGATGTTACCACTTCCGGTAAATCCATGGAAGAGACAGTTCCAAAGGTACGTGGGGCTGCCAATGTAGAAATCGTAGGCCTGATGGTTTCCCTGAACCGTATGGAAGTGGGAAAAGGGGGAGAAAAGAGCGCTCTGGAAGAGGTAAAAGATACCTATGGATTTGAGACAAACGCCATTGTCACTATGGAGGAAGTGGTAGAACACCTTCACAACAGAGAATACAAAGGAAAAGTTGTTATTGACGATACCCTGAAACAGGCGATTGACAAATATTATGAACAGTATGGTGTAAAATAAGAAAAAGGAAGTGTTCCTGTTATGAATGAAAAAGTTTATAAAACCATGACAAGATGCGGTGCAGGCAGCATTGCACTTGGAATTGTAGTTTTGGTTACCGGGGTGGCATCTGGAATCCTGATGCTGGTAAGCGGCGCCAGATTATTAAAAAGAAAGACGGAAATTACATTTTAGTCTGAAGGACAATACAAAGGAGGGGCTGTGAAACAGCCCCCTTCTGCATTTCTTTTATAGAATGAGGTTAGAAGATTGAATCGGGCAACAAAAAAGAAAATCAGAACAGCAGGAAGTCTGTTGTTTGTAATCTACATCCTGGCATTGATTTATTTCCTCTTTTTTGCAGAACGCTATGGACAAATGAGTTTTGAAGAGAGAGAATACCATTATAATCTGGTTTTGTTTCAGGAGATTAAGCGGTTCTGGACTTACCGGGAGCAGCTTGGAACCTGGGCTGTAATGGCCAACCTTTTGGGAAATATTATCGGATTTGTTCCCTTTGGTTTTATTCCCCCTGTCATTAGTTCCAATGCAAGAGGGTTTTTCTTTATTACATTTTCAGGCTTTGCTTTAAGTCTTTGCGTGGAGATTGCGCAGCTTATTACAAAACTGGGATGCTTTGATGTGGATGATTTAGTGATGAATACTCTTGGCACAGCCCTTGGCTATGTGGCCTTTGCTGCTTGCCATTTCTTATACAAAAAGATAAAAAGAGCAAGAAAAAGGAGATATTAATGGCAAAGAAAAAATATAAATATGCCTTTGCAAGACAGAAACATTCCCAAAAGGGAGTTATATCTACCGTATTTGCCGGCGTTTCCCTGGGGCTTTTCGGCATTGCCAGCGTATGCTCCCTGGTTTTTCATGGTAAGGGAGGCATGTATCTGGGAGCCATGGGGCTGGCAGCCATGGCACTTTCTGTGTATGGATTTGTACTGGGGCTTCGCAGCTTTTCCCAGAAAAACAGAAATCAGTTATATTGTAAAATAGGAGCAGTAGCTAACGGAAGCCTGATGGTTCTGTGGCTGGCGTTGTTTTTTGTAGGGATTTCATAGGAAAGCAGATGGAAAGAGGGTGAAAAGAATGGATGAACGTTTGAAAAAACAAATGGATTTTCTGCTGGAAGTGGATAAATTGAAATTTATTACCAGGCAGACGTATTTGTCAAATGGAGAGAGAAAGGAAAATGATGCGGAACATTCCTGGCATCTGGCTTTGATGGCAGTTCTGCTTAGAGAATATTCCAATGAGCCTGTGGATGTGGCAAAGGTTATGACCATGGTGTTAATTCATGACCTGGTAGAGATTGATGCAGGTGACACATATGCTTATGATGCTGCCGGAAACCAGACGAAACGGGAACGGGAAGTAAAAGCAGCACAGCGGATTTTTGGCCTGTTGCCGGCAGATCAGGAAGAGGAATTTCGTGCATTGTGGGAAGAGTTTGAGGCCTATGAAACGCCGGAAGCTAAATTTGCTCACGTGTGCGATAATATGCAGCCGTTTATGCTGAATCACGCGACAGGAGGACGTTCCTGGCAGGAGCATGAGGTGAAGAAATCCCAGGTGCTTGGAAGAAACAGCCGCCTGGCAGAAGGTTCAAAAACCATGAAACAATATTTTGATGAGATTTTGGCAGAGCATGTAGAAAAGGGAAATTTAAAAGATGAATGATGAATTAATGTTAGAACGTTTTACACTTATGAAAGACAGAATCCAGGAGATTCAGGGAGAAGAACTGGTAAAGGCTCCTTACAGGGATTTTTTTAAGAAAACAGCGGCTTTTCTGATACAAATGATGGAAGTAAGAGAAAAACTTCAGAAGGGGTGGCTGGACACAGCAGAACTTAGGGAACTGGAGGCAGATAATCAGGTCATGTATCAGGATATTTTACCTGAGCAGTATGAAAATTCTTATGGAAATCCAACTTATGCGAAACAGATGCTGGGAGAGGAATTTGGGCAGCTTCTGAGTTTTTTGTATACAGAAATCAGAGATATGATTGTTTTTGTTTATGAAGAGCGTCTGTTTGACATGACTGTGGTTATGGAATTGTTTATTCAGATTTATAACCTGTTTGAGGAAGAGACGGTTAGCGCTAAAGATGTAAAAGAAGCTATTTACTGGTATATCAGCGATTACAGTGATGAGATGGTTGGACGCAGAGTGCGGGAAGGCGTGGATCCTGATTTAGATTTTGCTACTAATATTATTATGAACCAGGATTTAACCGATCCCAGGTATTTGTATCGGTTTGGAGAATATGTGACAGAAAACGAAATCCGTATGTCACAGTTTTTAAGCAGTATGCCAAAAGAACAGTTAGAGGCTATGGCGCGCACTTTTACAGAAGGATATCGTACTGGGTTTGCTGCAACCAATAAGGATATCAGCAAGAAAAAATCCGTAAATATCCGGTTCCAACTGGGATTTGAGCCTATGGTAAAGGAAGCTGTCTTACAGTTTGAGGAGATGGGATTAAAACCTGTTATTTGCAGAAGCGCAGTCCACAGAGTGAATAAAAAACAGCATCACAGAATCGGATATTATGGAGCAATCCCAAATCCTCAGTTTGAGTATGACCACAAAGATGACCAGGCTTTATGTCTGGATCACGAATTTGTCCAGAGGAGACTGCGGGTTTTGCAGGTAGCCTATGAACAGGTAAAAGATTTAGCCGGTGTCCATGGAGGTCCAGCCTGCATTGAAACCTTTGGAGAGACGCCTTTTGTGCCAAAACGAAATCCGGATGCATGTACCCTAAGCGCGCATCAGCAGAAATTACAGGTATCCTATGATAATGAAGCGGGACAGATTGTAAACCGCTATATCAAAGGAGAAGAGCGCAGTTTTACCATTATTGCTTATCCATCAGTGGAAATCGGCTCCAGATTTGAAGAGATTTTCCGGGAAACGGTGAAGTTAAATAACCTGGATAATCAGCTCTACCGCCAGATTCAGCAGTCTGTTATTGATGCACTGGATGAAGGAGAAAAGGTACACATTGAAGGCATGAATGGCAATGAAACCAATCTTACGATATGTCTTCATGAACTGAAACATCCGGAAAAGGAAACAAACTTTGAAAATTGCGTGGCAGATGTGAACATTCCTGTGGGAGAAGTCTTTACCTCCCCAAAATTAACAGGAACCAATGGAACACTGGCAGTATCAAAAGTGTTTTTAAAAGGCCTGGAATATCAGAATTTGAGAATTCGTTTCCAGGATGGCATGATTGCAGATTATACTTGCGGAAACTTTGATACAGAAGAAGAGAACAAGAATTTTATAAAAGAAAATCTGCTGTATCATCACGATACCCTGCCTTTGGGTGAGTTTGCTATTGGTACCAACACCACAGCCTATGTAATGGCAAAAAAATATGACATTGGACATTTGCTGCCGATTCTCATTGCAGAGAAAACAGGTCCGCACTTTGCTGTGGGAGATACCTGCTATTCCTGGAGTGAGGATACGCCCATGTATAATCCGGATGGCAAGGAAATCATTGCCAGAGACAATGAGGTCTCTATTCTTCGGAAAGAAGATCCTTCCAGGGCATATTTTGGCTGCCACACAGACATTACAATCCCTTATGATGAGCTGGGAGCAATCTGGGTGGAGCGAAGAGATGGAGGCCGGATATCCATTATTGAGAATGGAAAATTTGTATTAAAAGGCACAGAGCCGCTTAATGAGGCTTTTGCTTCTTGACAAGATATGGAACTCTGGGTAAAATTGTGCTGTACAAAAGAATAGGGGATAACCCCAAAAGTATATAATAAAGGAGATTAATCATGGCAAAAGTTGGAATTGTTATGGGCAGTGACTCTGATATGCCTGTTATGAGCAAAGCAGCGGATATGCTGGAAAAATTCGGAATTGAGTATGAAATGACCATTATTTCTGCTCACAGAGAACCAGATGTGTTCTTTGAATATGCAAAATCAGCAGAAGAAAAAGGCTTTAAAGTAATCATTGCAGGTGCAGGTATGGCCGCACACCTTCCGGGTATGTGCGCAGCAATTTTCCCAATGCCGGTTATTGGCATTCCTATGCATACCACATCCTTAGGCGGAAGAGATTCGCTGTACTCTATTGTACAGATGCCATCCGGAATTCCGGTAGCAACGGTAGCAATTAACGGCGGCGCCAATGCGGCAATTCTGGCAGCCAAGATTTTAGCAACTTCTGATGCAGAACTTCTGCAGAAATTAAAAGACTACAAGAAAGAATTAAAAGACCAGGTAGTAGCCAAAGACGCGAGACTTCAGGAAGTTGGATATAAAGCTTATTAACGAGTGGCAAGGCAAGCTACGGAACAATATATGGAGGATAAGAAATGGATTATAAGAACGCAGGCGTTGATATTGAAGCCGGATATAAATCAGTAGAATTAATGAAAGAACACGTAAAGAAAACCATGCGGGAAGAAGTTCTGGGTGGTTTAGGCGGATTTTCAGGCGCATTTTCCCTGAAAAAAATCAAAGAAATGGATGACCCGGTGCTTTTGTCCGGTACAGACGGATGTGGAACAAAAGTAAAACTGGCATTTCTTATGGATAAACATGATACCATTGGTATTGACGCGGTTGCTATGTGCGTCAATGATATTGCGTGTGCAGGTGGAGAACCTTTATTCTTCCTGGATTATATTGCCTGCGGTAAAAATTATCCGGAAAAAATTGCAGAAATCGTAAAAGGTGTGGCAGAAGGCTGTCTGCAGTCTGACGCAGCGCTTATTGGCGGTGAGACAGCAGAACATCCAGGTCTGATGCCGGAAGAAGAGTACGATTTAGCAGGTTTTGCAGTGGGTGTTGCAGAGCGCAGTGAGATGATTACAGGAGAAGATTTAAAAGAGGGAGATGTCCTCATTGGTATGGCTTCTTCTGGCGTTCACAGCAATGGATTTTCTCTGGTACGTAAGGTTTTTGAGATGACTTCTGAATCTTTAAATACTTATTATGATGAATTAGGTAAAACCTTAGGAGAAGCCCTTCTTGCGCCAACCAGAATCTATGTAAAAGCTTTAAAAAGCGTAAAAAATGCAGGAGTTCGTGTAAAAGCCTGCAGCCATGTAACAGGCGGCGGTTTCTATGAAAACATTCCGAGAATGTTAAAAGACGGCGTTTGTGCAATCATTGAAAAAGACAGCTATCCCATTCCTCCAATCTTTACCTTAATGGCAGAAAAAGGAAACATTGAAGAAACCATGATGTACAATACCTTCAACATGGGTCTTGGTATGGTGGTTGCTGTAGATGCAGCAGATGTAGAGAAAACTATGGAAGCCATCAAAGCAGCAGGAGATACTCCATATGTTGTTGGAAAGATTGTTGCAGGGGAAAAAGGTGTTCAGTTAGTATAAGAAAATAAAAGAAAGAGCAGGGTTGCAGCAGGTATCAGCGGCAGCCCTGTTCCTGTCTGTTGAAAACCAAGGAGGCTGATTGTTATGAAGAAGCTGGCAGTTCTGGTATCCGGCGGCGGAACCAATCTTCAGGCTATTATAGATGCCATTGCTGATAAGACCATTACCAATGCTGAAATTGCGGTTGTTATCAGTAATAATGCCAATGCATATGCACTGGAGCGGGCAAAAAAACATGGAATACCGGGGATTTGTGTATCACCAAAATCTTACGGCACAAGAGCAGCATTTAATGAAGCTCTGCTGCAGACCATTCAGTCTTATGAACCTGATCTGGTGGTTCTGGCAGGATGTCTGGTAGTGATTCCGGAAATCATGGTAAAAGCATATCCAAATAAAATCATTAATATCCATCCGGCCCTGATTCCTTCTTTTTGCGGAACAGGATATTACGGGCTGAAGGTTCATGAGGGCGTTTTAAGCCGTGGGGTAAAAGTGACAGGTGCTACCGTGCATTTTGTAGATGAAGGAACCGATACAGGCCCTATTATTCTGCAGAAGGCAGTGGAAGTAAAACAAGGCGATACGCCTGAAATCCTTCAGAGGAGAGTTATGGAAGAGGCAGAATGGAAAATCATGCCGGAAGCCATTAATCTGATTGTAAATGACAGAGTAGAGATTCAGGATGGTCTGGTAAAAATTCGATAAAAACAAAAGACAGGAAAGGGGCATTGGATTTATGAAAGTATTGATAATCGGAAGCGGCGGAAGAGAACATGCGATTGCATGGAAGGTAGCACAGAGTCCAAAGGTAGAGAAGATTTACTGTGCACCTGGAAATGCAGGAATTGCAGAATATGCAGAGTGTGTAGCCATTGGAGCTATGGAGTTTGAGAAACTGGCTGCATTTGCAAAAGAACATGAAGTGGATCTGACCGTAGTAGGCATGGATGACCCGTTAGTGGGCGGTGTTGTAGATGTGTTTGAAAAAGAAGGACTTCGTGTGTTTGGACCAAGAAAAAATGCGGCTATTTTGGAAGGCTCCAAGGCATTTTCAAAAGACTTAATGAAAAAATACAATATTCCTACAGCAGGATATGAGAATTTTGAAGATGCAGATGCAGCTCTGGCTTATCTTAGAGAAAAGGCAGAATTTCCAATCGTGTTAAAAGCAGACGGTCTGGCTCTTGGAAAAGGTGTGTTAATCTGCAATACCTTGGAGGAAGCAGAAGAAGGTGTACAAACCATTATGCTGGATAAAAAATTCGGTTCTGCAGGAAACACGCTGGTTATTGAAGAGTTCATGACAGGCCGTGAGGTTTCTGTTTTATCTTTTGTAGATGGAAAAACTATCAAGACTATGACTTCCGCACAGGATCATAAACGTGCCAAAGACGGTGACCAGGGATTAAACACCGGCGGTATGGGAACCTTCTCCCCAAGTCCATTCTACACAAAAGAAGTAGATGATTTCTGTAAAAAATACATTTACCAGGCAACCGTAGATGCTATGGCAGCAGAAGGAAGAGAATTTAAGGGAATTATTTTCTTTGGATTAATGCTCACAGAAAAAGGACCAGAGGTTCTGGAATACAATGCAAGATTTGGTGATCCGGAAGCCCAGGTTGTTATCCCAAGACTGAAAAACGATATTGTAGAAGTGTTTGAAGCCTGTGTAGATGGAAAACTGGATGAAGTAGACCTGCAGTTTGAGGATAATGCAGCAGTCTGTGTAGTTCTTGCTTCTGACGGATATCCGGTATCTTATGAAAAAGGATTCCCAATCGAAGGTCTTGATACATTCAAAGACAAAGACGAATACTATGTGTTCCATGCAGGAACTGCGTTTAAAGATGGCAAGATTGTCACAAACGGAGGCCGTGTTCTTGGTGTTACCGCAAAAGGGGCAGATTTAAAAGAAGCCCGTGCCAATGCTTACAAGGCAACCCAGTGGATTCAGTTTGAAAATAAATATATGAGAAATGATATTGGAAAGGCTATTGACGAAGCGTAAAAAGGTGGCTGTATCATAGAAGACCGCACTGATTTTCAGAAAAGTGAAAGTCAGTGCGGTTTTTCTATCTGCTTGCGAAAACAGGGAGGGTATAGTAAGATAAAAATAGAAATCATAAAGGAAAGAAACAAAAAGGTAAGGAAGGTGAGAAGATGTCGGATGTGAGAAAGAAACTTCCCATTGGGATTGAAGATTTTGAAAAAATGTACTATGATGATTTTTATTATATCGATAAAACTGGACTTATCAAAGAACTTATGGAAAACTGGGCTGAGGTGAATCTTTTTACCCGCCCGAGACGGTTTGGTAAATCTTTGAATATGAGCATGCTCAAAAAGTTTTTTGAGATGGGAACAGATAAAAGTATTTTTGAGGGACTGGAAATCACAAAAGAAAAGCAGCTGTGTGAGGAATATATGGGACAGTTTCCGGTTATTTCTGTATCTATGAAGGAAATGAATGCGGGGTCCTATGAGATGGCCTGTAAAATGGCTGTGCAGGTTATCAGTGGAGAAGCAAGGCGTTTTCAGTATTTGCTGGAAAGTAAAAAACTAACGGATTATGATAAGGATGCCTATAGAAATTTGCTGAAAACAGACATGGATGAAGCTATCCTGTGCAGCAGCCTGAAACTTTTGTCAGAACTGCTCTGTAAACATCATGGAAAAAAAGTCATTCTTCTTATTGATGAGTATGATGTTCCGCTGGCAAAAGCATTTCATCAGGGGTATTATGAGCAGATGGTTCTTTTTGTGCGTAATATGTTTGGCCAGGCGCTCAAAACCAATGAAAACCTGCAGATGGCAGTTCTTACTGGGTGTATGCGGATCTCAAAAGAAAGTATTTTTACAGGACTGAATAATCTGAAGGTTTTGTCCATTGCAGATGTGCGTTTTGATGAATATTTTGGATTTACAGATCAGGAAGTGCGAGATCTTCTGTCTTATTACGGACTTTCTCATAAATATCAGGAGATAAAAGACTGGTATGATGGTTACCAGTTTGGAAATGTGGAGGTATATTGCCCATGGGATGTGCTGAATTACTGTGACCTTTTAAGGGCAGCCCCAGAGGCACAGCCCCAGAATTATTGGTCTAATACCAGCAGCAATGAGGTGGTAAAACGCTTTATTGAACAGTCCGATAACGGAAGGACAAGACTGGAAATCGAGCATCTTGTGGCAGGCGAGGTGATTCATAAAACCATACATCAGGAACTTACGTATCAGGATATGTATCAGTCCATTGAAAACCTATGGAGTGTTTTGTTTACCACCGGATATCTTACTCAAAGGGGAAGAGTAAAGGGGGATGAATTTCAACTGGCAATTCCCAATATGGAAATTAGAAAGATTTTTACAACTCAGATTATGGAGTATTTCAAAGAAGGTGTACGGAAAAACGGAAAGCTGCTGCAGGAGTTTACAAAGGCCTTGCAGCATGGAAATGCAGAAGAAGTGGAGAAGCAGTTTGGGGCATATTTGAAGAAAACCATCAGCATCCGGGATATTTTTGTGAAACGCCAATTAAAAGAGAATTTTTATCATGAGATTTTATTGGGAATTTTAGGATTTCAGGATCAGTGGGCAGTTTTCTCTAACCGGGAGTCAGGAGATGGCTACAGTGATATTCTGGTGGAAATTGAAGACGAAGAATTGGGAATTATCATAGAAGTGAAATATGCCCAGAATGGTGATCTGGAAGCAGGATGTGCTGATGCCTTGGCACAGATAGAGCAAAAATCTTATGAAGAAGTGCTTTATCAGGATGGAATGGAAAAGATACTGAAATATGGAATTGCATGCTATAAAAAGCGGTGCAAGGTGGTGCTGGATGAAAAAAATAGCAATTATAGAGGATGATAAATTGTTTCATGAAGCTCTTAAAAGAGCACTGAAAAAAGCAGGATATCAGGTGGCAGGTGCTTTTTCTCTTGCACAGGGATATGAGGTTTTAAAGGAACATCCCAGTCTTTTGATCATAGACAGAAATCTTCCTGATGGGGATGGATTGGAATTGTGCAGGAAGGCCAGAGCGTCTGGTGGTATTCCGGCATTGTTTTTGACGGCAAGAGATGAAGAAGAAGAAATGATAAAAGCCTTTGATTTCGGGGCAGATGATTATTTAGTAAAGCCTTTTTCCATGGCTGTGCTGTTGAAACATATTGAGGCAATCCTCAGAAGAACAGGGAAAAAGCATGAAATTTTTCAATATGAAAATTTGAAAATAGACTTTGAAAGAAAACAGGTTTTTAGAGAAACAGAGGAAGTCAGACTGACTGCCAAGGAATATAAGCTTCTGGAAATTTTGGCAAAAAACAAAGGAAGAGTTTTGACAAAAACCATGCTTTTGCAGCAGGTGTGGGATGCAGAAGGAGCATTTGTGGAAGAAAATACAGTGAATGTAACACTAAACCGTTTAAAGAAAAAAATAGAGCCAGACCCATCAAATCCTATTTACATTACGAATTTGTTTGGGCTTGGTTATACATTTGGAAAGTGAAAATATGTTTCAAAAAAGAAAAGAAATGGAAATCATTTCCAGAGCTTTAGAAGATTTAATAAATGGAAAAACGCTGGAAATTGCGCTGCCAAATCAAGACACACTTCCGGCTAAAGTGCAGCATCAATTGGTGCGTTTATCGGATATCATCCGGGGAACACAGGAAAAGGCTTGGAAGGAACGCAATCAAATCAAAGAATTAATTGCAGAGACGGCACATCAGCTTCGTAATCCCCTTGCAAACATGGAAAGCTATTTGGAATTGTTGCAAGAGGAAGAGATTAGCAGGGAAGAAAAAGAAATTTACCTGGAGGCACTTTGTGCATCAGAGAGCAGAATCCGTTTTCTCACCGAAGGTTTCATTAAAATGTCCAGACTGGAAAACCATATAGTACAGATAAAAAAAGAACAGAAAGATTTGACAGCTACGATACTCAACAGTCTGCTTCAAGTGAGAAAATATGCACAGGAAAAGCAGATTGTTTTTTCAGTCCAGGGAGAGGAAGAGCTGTGTGTGTCTCATGATGCAAAATGGCTGGGAGAAGCTGTCTATAATTTATTAGATAATAGTGTGAAATATTCCCCAAATGGCAGCAAGATTGAGATAAAAATTTCAAAAAATGAGATGTTTGCACAGATTGCAGTGAGAGATTTTGGAGTGGGAATTGAACACGAAGAATTGAATTTGATTTTTCAGAGATTTTATCGTGGAAAAAGGGCAGAAAATCAACCAGGCTTTGGTCTGGGGTTATATCTTGCCAGAGAAATTGTTTTACAGCATGGCGGTTTTATGAAAGCAAAAGAAAAGGAAAAAGGTTTGGAAATCTCCATATTTTTACCGGTTTGATTTTGACAATAATTTGTTTTTGTAAGGAGTTTGTAAGTAGTGTCTGCTAGGATAAAACTTGTAAAAACAAATCGAAGAATGATACAGTGAGGTGAAAATATGGAAGTATTAAAAACAGTAAATCTAAAGAAAATCTATCAAGTGCCTTCCGGAGATGTTCGGGCGCTTGATGGAGTGAACCTTTCTATTGAAGAGGGGGAATTTGTAGCAATTGTAGGTTCTTCCGGTTCCGGAAAAACGACCCTTTTGAATCTATTGGGAGGACTTGATAGGCCCAGTGAAGGGAGTATTTATGTTCGGGGCAAAAAGCTGGAAGATATGGAGAGTGAAGAGCTTACTATATTCCGAAGGAGAAATATTGGCTTTGTATTTCAAAACTATAATCTGCTTCCGATTTTGAATGTGTATGAGAATATTACCTTGCCTATGAAACTGGATGGAATGAGGGTGGATGAGGAATTTTTGAATCATATGATAGACAGTTTAAAGCTGCGTGAAAAGTTATATCATATGCCGGAAACCTTATCAGGAGGACAACAGCAGAGGGTGGCAATTGCAAGGGCCTTGTCCACAAAACCTGCAGTACTTCTCTGCGATGAACCCACAGGAAATCTGGATTCTGTCACGGGAATGGAGGTAGTGGGACTTTTAAAGTCCAGTGCCTATGAGTTTCATCAGACCATTGTAGTTGTGACTCATAATGAGGAAATTGCACAGATGGCTGACCGGATAATCCGCATTGAGGATGGAAAGGTCAAGGGTGATACCTATGAAGAATAATAACAGAGAAATCATCAGCCTTCTGGCAAAGAACATGTATCGGGCCAATGTGGTACGAAACCGTATTTTAATTACAGCAATTGCACTTGTGGTCATTATGCTGTTTGGAGTATTCGGTCTGTCTATTGGAAAAATCAAAACAGATTATCTTTTATATGTCCGCAATTCAGGAACAGCAGCTTATACAACTTTAGAACGTGCCACAGAAGATCAACGCAGGGAAATAGAAGGTCTGGACTATATTAAAGAAACAGGAACGGTAGTCTATATAGGACATACAGATGGTTTTGCAGCAGAGGTTTTGGATACAAAAGCCTACGAAAAAATACAGAAACTAGCTTATACGGATATTCATGGAACCTATCCCAAAGAAGTAAAGGAAGTTATGCTTCCTATGCGTGCTTTGGAAGAGATAGGGATTTCCAAGCCATATATTGGAATGGATATTCCCTTGAAAATAACGCTTGTAAATGACAGTATAAGGGAAGAACATTTTCGGCTTTCCGGATATTATACAGAATATGTAGATCCCATGGTCGGAGCACCAAGAGGATATTTTTCTCAGGCTTTTTTAGATGGGCTAAAGCTGAATATTCAGGAAAATACCACGCTTTTAATACAACAAAAAGATACCATAACAGATGAAAAGATAGAAGAAAGACTTTACCAAGATGTGACCATGGCAGATGACAGCCAGCAGTTTTTCGGAGGAAATGCGATTACCTACCAGGCTGTTTTTGATTTGGCAGGAGGGTTTGATACAGGGATTTTTCTGGCAGTTATGATTCTCATAGGTGCCTATCTTCTTATTCATAATGTGCTTCAAATTTCCCTTTCCAGGGATATCCGGCAATACGGACTTTTAAAAGTTTTGGGAACAACAGGCGTGCAGATTCGCAAGGTAGTTTACCGGCAGATATGGAAAATGATAATGATAGGGAGTCTCATAGGCAGTGTAACCGGAAGCGTACTTATGGTGACTGTAGTGCCAAAATTGTTATCAGGGATGTATTTGAACGGTCTTGGTGAAGCCTCATCTATGATTGCATTTAAGCCCTGGCTTTTGATTGCAGCAGTTCTTTTTAGTGCGGCAGTTACTTTTTTTAGTGCATCCACAGCGATGAGAAAAATAGTGAATATGACTCCAGTAGAAGCCGCAAAGTTTTCAGAGGCAGATGCAGGAAAACAGAAAAAAATCAGACAATCCACCACGGGAGGAAGTCTTGCACAAATGGCTTGGAGGAATACTGTCCGTTTGAAAAAACGCTTTTTGTTTACGGTAGGTTCCCTGTTTTTGGGGCTTGTTGTAGCACTTGGTGCAGTGGTGATTTCCACAGGAACCGATGATACCAATCGCATAGAGTATGAGAATGCAGATTTTAGTATTCAATGCCAGATGAGTAGCATGCAGGCATCTCAATACGATGCACAGGAAAACTATTTTCCAGAGGAATTATGCAGGAAGATGGAAGGTCTGAAGGGAATTACAAGAAGTGAGAGAAGCAAAGGGGGCTACGGATGTGTATCAACAGAAGAAAAGGCCCTGGAGCTTTTCATGAAAGAAAATAAAACAGATTTACCTTATTTTGAGATTGTGGTTCAGGCAGTGGATGCAGAGTATCTGGAAAAGTTAGAAATATTTTCCAAGAAAGAAGGGCTTCCTTTGGATATAGAAGCTGTGAAAAAGGGAGAGGGCGTACTTCTTTTTCATTATAATTTGTTATCTCAAATACAAAAAGAGGAAAGTGTAACATATACAGGAATGCCCATTACGTTTTATAATATGAATCACGAAAAGAAAGCAGAAATGAAACTGGCAGGTTATCTGAATGTGAAACAGAAACGGCTTCCAAAACTAAATACTACCTGGAATGGACCTGGTATTTTATACTTTTTAGCAAGTGAAAAAGGTTTTGAGAACATGGGACTTCCAAGACAAAATTTTGGTATGAAACTAACGGTACAGCCAAAAGCAGAGCCAATGTTGAAGGAAAGCCTGAATCAGATGATAGAGGAAAGAAATAGAACCTTCAGAAATCCAAAAGAAACGGAAAATCAAGATGCCAGAACATTGTTTATGTCTGCAAAATCTGATATATTGAAAGCTGCAAAAGATTATATCGTTTCCAGCCGTATTGTTATGGGTGTGCTCTGTGGGATTTTGATTCTCATGGGGCTGGCAAATTATGTGAATGTGACTATGACAGGCCTGACACAAAGAAAAAGAGAATTTGCAGTCATGGAAAGCATTGGCATGACAAGAAAACAACTTCAAAAGATGCTGGTTTTAGAAGGAACTTTTTATAGCTGTGTGATTGCGGGATTATTGATTACAGTGGGGAGTTTGTGTTTAGCTGGCATTGCTTATGTGATGAAGCAGAGGATTGCGTACTTTCATTTTTCCTATCCGTTCTGGAGTTTGTTTTTGTGCATTGTTGTTCTTTTTGTAAGTTGTACAGGAATTCCTCTTTTTATGTATCATAAGAATCAGAAATTGAATAAATACCAGGAGATGATAAGATGAACCGGGGAGAGGATGAAATCTGGAATGCTGCAAATACCATATATCTATATGCAGCACTTTCTGAGAAGGTAAAAGAAAAACAAAGAGAAATCATGAAGCAGGCGGAAATTTTGCTTCATGAAAGAAAAAAGATAAAAAGATAAAAATTTACAGGGGCGAGGCAAATGAGTCCTTGCTGGCGAGAAGCACTTATTATATACTGTCTATAGAAAGAGAAAGGGCAGGAAACTATGTTTAGGAAAATTGAAAAGGAAAATCCATTTGAGGAAATTCTAGACCAAATTATTGAAAATATCAAAGAAGGGATTCTGAAAAAGGGAGATGCACTTCCGGCAGAAAGAAATATGGCAGAGGCATTAGGGGTTTCCCGTCCTGTGGTGCGGGAAGTATTAAGAACCCTGGCTTTGCTTGGGATTATCAAGACAGTGAGAGGTGGGGCAAGTTATGTGTCTGAAAACCTGGAAAATAGTCTTATCGAGCCATTATCCATATTGTTGCGTCTAAACAACAGCAGCATATACCATAATCAGCAGCTTCGCAGTGCCTTGGAAGTAGGGGCTGCACGTTTGGCTGCCAGAAACTGTACACCGGTGGATGCAGCAGAACTTCAGTTAATTCTGGCCAGACTGGATGCGGCAGAGGAAGAAAAAACCAGGGGAGACTTAGACAGGGATTTGCACATTAAAATCGGAAAAATGGCTCAAAGCCCCATGTTGTTTTCGGTTATGAGTGCTTCTGCCCAGCTGACAGAAAATATTATTACGGGAATCCGGAGTTATATGATGCAGAAACAACATTCTGTCTCGCCGATGGATGAACAGCACCGAAAGTTGGTGGACGCAATTGTGGAACGTCGAGAGGAAGATGCCGAAATCTGTATGAGGGAACATATGAAAGCAATAGAAGATATCATATTAGAAATAGATCGGAAAAAAGAAAATATAAAGGTCTGAAAACGGGAGTAAAAGCTGCTGCATAAAAGTGTGGCAGCTTTTTTTCGCATTTTTTACACGTGGTAATTGTCTTTTTTATTGCGTTTTCTGGTTTGGTATGGTACAATTTATTTATAAATTGGTCATACCAATATTATTAATGGAATACCAGGAGGTGGCGTTATGGGATACGTAAAATGGAGCTATCCGATTCTGGAACATTTCTGTTATGATGTGTTCAGAGCTTTTGGATTTAGCGAAAAGGAAAGCAAGGAAATCGAAGATGTACTGCTGACTGCGGACTTGTTCGGAATAGAAAGCCATGGTATGCAGCGTATGGTGCGGTACCACAAAGGAATTGAAAAAGGCACGATTCACCCAAAGGAAAAACCAGAAGTGGTGTTTGAGACACCTGTTTCTGCGGTAATTGACGGACATAACGGCATGGGACAGCTGATTTCTATTTTTGCTATGAACAAAGCGATTGAAAAAGCGAAAACAATGGGAATCGGTATTGTAACAGTAAGAGAATCAAATCATTTTGGAATTGCCGGTTACTACGCAAAGATGGCCAGTGACCAGGGATTACTGGGAATGGCCTGCACCAATTCCGAAGCTATTATGGTGCCTACTTTCGGGAAAAAAGCTATGCTGGGTTCCAATCCTATTGCAGTAGCTATGCCGGCAGAACCTTATCCTTTTCTTTTTGACTGTTCTACCACAGTGGTAACTAGAGGAAAGCTGGAAATGTACAATAAGATGAACAAACCTCTTCCACAGGGATGGGCATTAGACGCAAACGGACATGAGAGCACACAGGCTCCTATTGTACTGGAAAATATTGTTTCCAAACGAGGGGGCGGTATTATGCCTCTGGGAGGAAATAAGGAAGTGAGTGGAAGCCATAAAGGATACGGATATGGTATGCTGTGTGAATTATTTAGTTCCATTTTTTCCATGGGTGTCACATCAGAAAAATGTTGTACTTTCCCAGACAAAACAGGTATTTGCCATGGATTTGCAGCAATAAATCCAGAAATTTTCGGGAATCCGACAGAGATTAAGGCACACTTATCCGAATATCTGGAGGCTTTGAGGGAGAGTCCAAAAGCAGAAGGAGAGAGCCAGATTTATACCCATGGAGAAAAGGAAATTTTTGCAGAAAAGGACAGAAGGGAGAATGGAATTCCTGTAAATGACAATACTATGGTCGAGCTGGCCAATCTCTGTGCGTATCTGAAGTTGGATTTCCATTCTTATTTTGAGAACTATGAACTGCCAGGAGACGGAATGTTTTTTACAGGAAATTATTAATTACATTCATAGACAGAAAAGCAGGAATCAGGAGGAAGTATCATGGATTACGCAAAAGAATCATTGAGATTACATAAAGAATGGAAAGGAAAAATTCAGGTTGTGGCAAATGTGCCGGTAGAAACCAAGGATGACCTGTCTTTGGCTTATACACCTGGGGTAGCACAGCCTTGTCTGGAAATCCAGAAGGATATAGACAAATCTTATGAACTTACCAGAAGATGGAATATGTGCCTGGTGGTTACAGACGGTTCTGCCGTTTTGGGCCTGGGAGACATTGGCCCCGAAGCCGGAATGCCGGTTATGGAGGGAAAATGTGTGCTGTTCAAAGCATTTGGAGATGTAGATGCATTTCCTCTTTGTATTAAATCACAGGATGTGGATGAAATCGTAAATACGATTTATCTGATTTCCGGTTCATTTGGCGGTGTCAATCTGGAAGATATTGCGGCTCCCAGATGTTTTGAAATCGAGAAAAAACTGAAAGAGAAATGTGATATTCCAATTTTCCATGATGACCAGCATGGTACGGCAGTGATTACTCTGGCAGGCTTAAATAATGCTATGAAGCTGACCGGCAAGAAGAAAGAGGAAGTTTCTATTGTAATGAACGGAGCAGGAGCGGCAGCAATTTCCATTGCCAGACTGCTTTTGAAAGCAGGATATAAAAAGATTACCCTCTGTGACAGAAATGGGGCAATTTACGAAGGCAGAAAAGAGGGTATGAATGCAGTGAAAGAAGAGATGAGTAAAATTACCAATCTGGAGAAAAAAACAGGAAGTCTTGCAGAACAGATGAAGGGAGCAGATGTCTTTATCGGTGTGTCTGCACCTGGAGTAGTGACAAAGGAAATGGTAGAGAGCATGGCAAAGGATGCGGTTATTTTTGCCTGTGCCAATCCGGTTCCGGAGATTTATCCGGAAGAAGCCAAAGCAGCCGGAGCAAAAGTGGTGGCAACAGGCAGAAGCGATTTCCCGAACCAGATTAACAATGTTCTGGCATTTCCAGGAATCTTTCGCGGTGCATTTGATGTAAGGGCAAAAGATATTAATGATGAAATGAAAATTGCAGCAGCAGATGCACTGGCAGGATTGATCACAGAAGAGGAACTGAATCCAGATTATATTATTCCGAAAGCTTTTGATAAAAGGGTAGGTCCAGCAGTGGCGAAAGCAGTAGCCAAAGCTGCCAGAGATACCAAAGTTGCAAGAATATAAAACAGAAAGAGAATGGAAAGTGGGACTGCAAAAGCAGTCCCGTTTTTTCGGAGTAACACATATCAAGAAATCTCAATTTTAATGACTGTAAGCACCCCATCCCTTACAGAAAACTTGATTTCCATTCCAGCAAAGGGAAATCCATAGATGCGATCAGGGTCTTTCTGATAAGCTGGTCTTGGGTCCAGAGCCAGAACCTCTATCAGGGCATTCAGGTGTTCTTCCGGCATCAGAGCCTTTAGGGATTCTGCAAACTCTACATGCAGACGGTCATCCCTGTGAGTATCCGCAAATCCACCCGTAGCCTCCGGATGGCTGTCTGAAAAGGGAATATAGGGTTTAATGTCATAAATAGGGGTCTGGTCCATTAAATCTGCGCCGGATAACAAGAGAAGAGGGCCATTTGGCGCATCCCAAAGGATTTCCTCCAGTTTGACGCAGGATAATCCCAGGGGATTAGGGCGGAAAGGAGAGCGGGTGGCAAAAACTCCTTTTCGCACATTTCCCCCAAGACGGGGAGGGCGCACAGTTGGAGACCAGGTGTCCTGTATGGATTCTGAAAATTCCCAGATGAGCCATAAGTGAGAGAATTCTTCCAGTCCTTTTAAAGCGTCAGGATTTCGGTATTCTGGTTCAAATATCAGCGTAGATTTCAGAGCGGGTACCAATCCGCTTTGTCTTGGAATCCCGAATTTGCTGGGAAAGTCTGTTGAAATCCGGGCAATGGGATGCATGAGATGTCCCTGGTGTTCTGTTTGCTTGTTCATGAAAATTCTCCTGCCTTCCTTTTTATTTCCAAATGACATTGGCTGGTTTACGGGGAGCACTGCGTTGGTAAGATACTTTCGGATATCCAAGAAGCATACAAGCTTTGATGGCTTTTCCTTCTATGCCAAGCCATTTTTTCAGCTCTTTATTTTCATCGGAAATCCGGGCAAGAAATCCATTGTAGAGTGCGCCAAGACCCTGTGAAACAGCCATTAATTCTATGTTCTGTGCTGCAAGTCCGGCATCTAATGGCCAGTCAGAAGTAATGTAAAGTACTGCAGGGGCATTGCGGAATAAATAGTCATCCTTTGGATTTGCCTTTCTTTGGCGGTTAAAGCTGATATAAGGCAGCAGTTCTCTTGGAATTTCCCTGTGATTTCCTTCTTCTAATTTCTCAATATACTCCCACACAAAAGTTTTTAAAACCGGTAGTTCTTCCTGAACAAAGATAAAATGACAGTCCTGGTTATTTTTTGCAGTGGCAGTATATCTGCCAGCCTGTACCAGAAGTTCTAATTTTTCCTGTTCTATTTTCTTAGTTTCATAAGAACGGATGCTTCTGCGGCATTTAATAGTGTGTAGAAGAGAAGCTGGGTTTAAGGAAAAAGTATCAGAGGAGCAGGACTCCACGTCCGTCATATCATATTCCGGGATACTTACTGCATGATAAGGACAAATAGAGACACAATGTCCGCATAAAAAACATTCTTTTTGTACCACTGCTTTTTTCTCCTGGATGCGTAAGTTTTTGGCAATGCAATCAGCCACACATTTGCCGCAGCCAGTGCAAAGGGTAGAATCTATAGTTACCATAAAGGTTCCTCTCTTTCTTGTTTGGAATACTTTAACAATAAAAGAAACTGGGAGATTTGTAAAGATACAAATTGACCTGTAATTACATCTATGCTATATTAAATATAACATTCTATAACAAAAGAAAGTAGGTGGAGCCATGTTTATCGAAATCGATTTTAACAGTGACGAGGCCATATACATACAGCTTTGTAATCAGATTATCATGGGAATTGCCACAGAACAGCTAAAAGTAGGAGATCCACTTCCCTCGGTAAGGCAGCTGGCAGATACCATTGGCATTAATATGCATACAGTAAATAAGGCATATTCCGTACTTAGGCAGGAGGGATTTCTCACAATTGACCGAAGAAGAGGAGCCATGATTTCCATTGATGGGGATAAGATGCGTGCTTTGGAGGAGATGAAGAGAGAGTTAGTAGTGGTTTTGGCAAGAGGTTGCTGCAAGAATATTTCAAAAGAAGAGGTGCATGCCTTAATTGATGAGATTTATGAAGAATATAAGTAATAAAATGAAACAGAACAGGAGACATACATGAAAGAGCAATATTCAAAACTGGCGTCTAAGGCGCTGAAGCTGGCAGAACATACTGCAAAGCGCTGCAGTCATAATTATGTGGGGACAGAGCATCTGCTGGCAGGACTTCTGGCAGTTCAGGAAGGAACTGCAGGACATCTTCTTATAGAAGCAGGAGTGAGCCAGGAGAAACTTCTGGAACTTATAGAGAAGCTTGTAGCGCCTTCTTCGGATGTGCTGCTTGCAGAGCCACAGGGCTATACTCCAAGAGCAAAACAGGTTCTTTTTGCAGCAGAGGCGGAAGCTGAGCGTATGCAGAACAGAGAAATCGGTACGGAGCATCTTCTTCTTGCCATGTTAAAGGAGTATGACTGTGTGGGAGCAAGACTGCTTCATACTCTGGGCATTAATATCCAGAAACTCTATATAGAGATTATGAAAGCTATGGGAATTGAGGGGAATTTTAACCAAAATTCCTTAAAAGAGGATATTCAGAGCAGTGCAGGAAATACACCTATGCTGAATCAGTTCAGCCGGGACCTTACGGAGCAGGCTGCTCTTGGGAAACTAGACCCGGTGGTAGGCAGGGAAAAAGAAATTAACCGCATTATTCAGATTCTCAGCAGACGAACCAAAAATAATCCCTGTCTCATTGGAGAGCCTGGGGTAGGAAAAACAGCCATTGCGGAAGGCCTGGCGCAGCGGATTGTGAGAGGGCTGGTGCCGGAAAATATGGAGGATAAAAGGATTGTGGTTCTGGATTTATCTGCCATGGTGGCTGGTTCCAAATACCGGGGTGAATTTGAAGAGCGGATTAAGCGGGTAGTAGCAGAAGTTGCCAATGACAGAAGAATTCTGCTGTTTTTGGATGAACTTCATACCCTCATTGGAGCCGGCGGAGCAGAAGGGGCTTTGGATGCCTCCAATATTTTGAAGCCTTCTTTATCCAGGGGAGAGATTCAGTTAATTGGCGCAACTACCATAGAAGAATACCGCAAGCACATTGAAAAAGATGCGGCTTTGGAGCGGCGTTTTCAGCCGGTTATGGTAGAAGAACCTACCAAAGAGGAGGCAGAGGCAATTTTAAAAGGTCTGCTTCCCTATTATGAGAAACACCATGGAGTAACCATAGAAGACAGCGCCGTACAGGCAGCAGTTGCTATGGGAAGTCGTTATATTAATGATCGCTTTCTGCCGGATAAGGCTTTGGATTTGCTGGATGAGGCATGTTCCAAGGTACAGCTTGCGGGATATCAGACACCGGAGGGACTGTTGGAGGCAGAAGTGAAACTTCAGGCTCTTTATGAAGAAAAAGAAGAGGCAGTAAAGAATCAGGACTTTGAAAGAGCCAGAGAGCTTCAAAAACAGCAGGATGAAGCGGAAGAGCAGATAGAAAAAGCCAGAAAACGCTTTGAAAAACAGTGTAAAAACAAAAAACTGACAGTCACCCAGGAACACGTTGCTCTGGTAGTGGCGGAATGGACGAAAATCCCTGTGAAGAAGCTCACAGAAGGAGAATCCAAACGCCTGGCAAAATTGGAAAATGTGCTTCACAAACGTGTTATTGGCCAGAATGAAGCAGTAGAGGCAGTATCAAAAGCCATTAAACGTGGCAGGGTTGGTTTAAAAGACCCGAAACGTCCCATTGGCTCTTTCCTGCTTCTTGGCCCTACAGGTGTAGGAAAAACAGAACTTTCCAAAGCTCTGGCAGAGGCTGTGTTTGGCAGTGAGGATGCCATGATCCGGGTGGATATGTCAGAATATATGGAGAAACACAGCGTGTCAAAACTCATTGGCTCCCCTCCGGGATATGTGGGGTATGAAGAAGGCGGACAGCTCAGTGAGAAGGTGCGGAGAAATCCTTACAGTGTGCTTCTTTTTGATGAAATTGAAAAAGCCCATCCAGATGTGTTTAATATTCTCCTGCAGGTATTGGATGACGGGCATATTACAGACGCCCAGGGACGAAAAATCGACTTTAAAGAAACTATTATTATTATGACATCCAATGCAGGCGCTCAGGCCATTGTAGAGCCTAAAAGACTGGGATTTGGCGCAGTGAATGAGGAAGAAGCAGATTATAAGAAAATGAAAGACAGTGTTATGGAAGAGGTAAAACGTCTGTTTAAACCGGAATTTTTAAACCGTATTGATGATATTATTGTATTCCATATGCTGAACAAAGAAGAAATTAAGAAAATCGTGGGACTTCTTTTAAAGGAGTTTGTAAACCGCTGCAAAACCCAGATGAATATTGAAGTTAAGGTAAGAGACAGTGTAAAGGAACTCATTGCAAAAGAAGGCTTTGACCCCAAATATGGGGCGCGTCCGTTAAAGCGCGCCATTCAGAATAAAATAGAGGATGCCATGGCAGAAGAAATCCTGGAAGGTAATATGAAAGCAGGGGATGAGGTTGTTATCGGATTGTCTAAACAAAAGATAAAATTCACAGTAAATGCAAGGAACGACTAGAAAAAAAGAAAATTTTGTGGTACTATGTGTTTATTAACGAAAGACACAAGCGGGAGGACATGATTATGTCAGTGGTAAAAGAATTAATTCGTACAGAAGACAACGGAACAATTAGCTTTGGGAATTATGAACTGGCTCAGAAATCAAAAGTATCTGATTTTGAGTATGACGGTGATATGTACAAGGTTAAAACATATAATGAAATTACAAAACTGGAGCGTAACGGAATGTTTGTTTATGAATCTGTACCAGGTACGACTGTGTTAAATCTGGATACAGAAGAGAACAAAATGAGTTTCACTGTAGAAGGACCAAAAGATGCCCAGATTACAGTAGAACTGGAAGAAGACGCTCAGTACAAAATTGTCATTGATGGAGCAGAGGCTGGACAGATGAAGACCAACCTGGGCGGAAAATTATCTTTCAGTGTAGAACTGGAACAGGCAGAGCAGGTAGCAGTAAGTATTGAAAGAATTTAATGTTTCAATGTACAGACATTGACAGGCTGTCCCATGAAGCGGCAATTACGTTTCGCGGGGCAGCTTTTTCTTTTATTTTCAGGAATTGACGAGGATTAGTTATGGCAAAAGGGAAAAAAACGGCATTTTTTTGTCAGAATTGTGGATACGAATCATCCAAGTGGATGGGACAATGTCCGGGATGCAGAGAGTGGAATACTTTTGTAGAGGAGCCAGCTGCAAGCTGTGGTAAGAGTGTTTCCGGGAGTGTCAGCAGGAGCAATGGGGGAAACAGAAGTGAGCCTGTGCAGCTTTCGCATATTCAGATACAGGAAGATGACCGTGTAAGAACAGAAATTGAAGAATTAGACAGGGTGCTGGGAGGAGGCATTGTTCCTGGCTCCATGGTTTTAGTGGGAGGAGACCCGGGAATCGGAAAATCCACCCTTCTGCTTCAGGTGTGCCGGGAATTGACTTTAAGACAGCACAAGGTTTTATACATATCAGGAGAGGAATCCTTGCGGCAGATTAAACTGCGCGCCAGCAGAATCGGGGAGTTTAATGACCAGTTGCTGCTTCTTTGCGAAACCAATCTGGAACTTATCCGCAGTACCATTGAACGTACAAAGCCAGAGACAGTTATCATTGATTCTATTCAGACCATGTATAATGAGGAAGTATCTTCTGCACCGGGAAGCGTTTCACAGGTGCGGGAATCCACTGGCGTGCTTATGCAGATTGCAAAAGGCATGGGGATTTCCATGTTTATTGTGGGACATGTGACGAAGGATGGAAGTGTAGCAGGTCCCAGAGTGCTGGAGCATATGGTGGATACTGTTCTTTATTTTGAGGGAGACCGACAGGTGGCATACCGGATTTTGCGAAGTGTAAAAAATAGGTTTGGTTCTACCAATGAAATCGGTGTTTTTGAGATGCAGGAAAAAGGTTTAATCGAAGTGAAAAACCCTTCTCAGGTGATGCTAAACGGAAGACCTACAGATGCCTCCGGCTCTGTGGTGGTTTGCTCTATAGAAGGAACCAGGCCTATTCTCATAGAGATTCAGGCGCTGGTGACCAGAACCAATTTCGGGCTTCCAAGGAGAACCTCTGTGGGAATTGATTACAACAGGGTGAATCTTCTTATGGCAGTATTGGAGAAACGGGCAGGACTTCATCTGGGGGACTGTGATGCCTATGTGAATCTTGCCGGAGGCATGAAACTGGGAGAGCCTGCCATTGACCTGGGGGTTGTTATGGCTGTGGTTTCCAGTTTCAAGAATAAAGTATTGGACCCTGGAATCCTGATTTTTGGAGAAGTGGGACTTTCGGGAGAAGTCCGGGGTGTCAGTATGGCGGAGAACAGGGTAAGAGAAGCGGAAAAGCTGGGATTTACAGCCTGTATTATGCCAAAAGCAAATATTGAAAGTATTCAGGGAAAATATAAAATTCGTCTGATAGGAGTAGCAAATATAAAAGAAGCAATGGGGTATCTGTAATATGAATCAAATGATTACAATAGGAAAAAGAGCCTTTTGGAAACTGTTCGGACAGTATAAGGGGTTGAGAAAAGAATTATATGTTTTATTCTGGGGAAAGGCAGCAACCAATATGGGAGCCATGATCTGGCCTATGCTTACCTTAATCCTCAGCAATAAACTGGGGATGAATGCTCAGGAAATCGCAACCATTACCATTACACTTGGGATTATCCAGTTTCCTGTAAATTTACTGGGAGGAAAGCTGGCAGACTACTGTAATAAGCGGAATTTAATTCTTGTTTGTGATTTGGTAACAGTCCTTTGCTATCTGATTGCAGCAGCAATTCCGGTATCTATGGCGCAGATTCTTCTGTTTTTTACAGCCAGTGTATTCCAGACCATGGAAAATCCGTCTTATGATGCTCTTGTGGCAGATTTAAGCAAAACAGAAGAACGGGAAAAGGCATATAGCCTGATTTATCTGGGAATGAACCTGGGTATTGTTTTGGCGCCTTCTATTGGCGGCATGTTATTTCAGCATCATCTGGGGCTGGCCTATGCCATTGATGGACTGACAACCTTGTCTTCTACAATTTTGATTTTTTTGTTTATCAAAGATATTACACCGGTAACAGAAAAGAAAAAGAATGTGTATGAAAAGGAACAGCATACACAGTCCACCTGGAAAATCCTGTGGGGACAGAAGACAATTTTGTTTTTCCTGATTTGCTGGGCGATCTATCAGTTTTCTTACACACAGTTTAATTTTCTGATTCCATTGAACATGGAAGCTCTGTATGATGCAAAAGGTGCGGTATATTTTGGTTTTATAACCAGCCTGAACGGGCTTGTAGTGATTTTAGGAACGCCTGTGTTGACAAAGCTTGCGGGAAAACTTTCTGATATTCAGAAACTTACAATGGGACAAATATTGGTCTGGTTCAGTCTGGGTATGTATCTGTTTATTCAGGGAATGCTTCCTATGCACTATCTTTCTATGGTTATTTTTACATTGGGAGAAATTTTGACAACGCTGGGTTCTTATCCATATCTTACAAGAAGAATTCCGGCGTCTCACAGAGGAAGAATTTCTTCGGTATCCAGTCTTTTTCTGGGGGCAGCAGCTTATGGCTCTCAAGGAGTGATCGGCGGAATCGTAGAGCATGGAACACTGATACAGGCATGGGAGTGGATAGCAGGAATCGGCGCTGTAGGTATTCTGTTTTATTTACTCTTAATGGTTATGGATAAGAGGGTGTATCCGTTATTGTACGGACAGAAAAAATAGGGAGATTGGCAGAATGGAGCATATGGAAATACGAAATGCAGAAAAAGGTGATGAAGAAATTTTGGCATGGGTGCAGACAGAATCCTGGAAAGCAGCATTTTCCGGGATTCTGCCAGAGAATGAATTGGAAAAGGCAACATGTTTCGTTAAAGTAAAAGAAATGTACCGAAAGATTTTGGGAGAAGGAATCGTAAAAATTAAAATAGGATTCATAGAGGAAATTCCACATTGTATTGCAGGCTGGAGACAAAATTACAATCAAAAGGGAGCACAAACTGCAGAAATCATTTGTATTCACAGTATGCAGACGCATTGGGGACAGGGATTCGGCTCACAGATGATAAAAGAAATTTTACAAAATATGAAGGAAGAAGGATATGCAGAAGTAATGCTGTGGGTATTTGGAGAAAACAGTCGAGCCAGAAGATTTTATGAAAAGCACGGATTTCATCAGAATCAGGAAAGAAAGGTGATTCATGGAATAACAGAAATGATGTATAGCAGGACTCTGTAAAGAAAGATAAAAAATGAAAAAAAATGAAAAAACTTGTTGACACAAGCAGAAAGATATGATAAAGTAAACAAGCTGTTGAGAGGAACAGTTATTTACCTTCTTAATGTAAAGAGAAGAAAGTAAAAGAAGTTGAAAAAACTTCAAAAAAGTGCTTGACAGACCTGCTCAGATGTGATAATCTAGATTGGCTGTCACGAAAGACAGAAACGAGCGGAAACAGCTCAGAAAAAGTTTCAAAAAAATAAAAAAAGTTCTTGACAAGTTCAAAAAGATGTGATAATCTAATATGGCTGTCGCGAGAACGACAGGAACCTTGATAACTGAACAGTGAAACACATGAATCGAAAATTCTTTTACATTTTATTCTTAGGTTCAACGAACCAAAACAGTAAAAGGGATAGATAGCCAAGGTTATCTTGAACTTGGACAAACACTATATCAGAGAGTTTGATCCTGGCTCAGGATGAACGCTGGCGGCGTGCTTAATACATGCAAGTCGAGCGAAGCGCTTTAACGGAATTCTTCGGAAGGAAGATAAAGTGACTGAGCGGCGGACGGGTGAGTAACGCGTGGGTAACCTGCCTCATACAGGGGGATAACAGTTAGAAATGGCTGCTAATACCGCATAAGCGCACAGGACCGCATGGTCTGGTGTGAAAAACTCCGGTGGTATGAGATGGACCCGCGTTGGATTAGCTAGTTGGTGGGGTAACGGCCTACCAAGGCGACGATCCATAGCCGGCCTGAGAGGGTGAACGGCCACATTGGGACTGAGACACGGCCCAGACTCCTACGGGAGGCAGCAGTAGGGAATATTGCACAATGGGGGAAACCCTGATGCAGCGACGCCGCGTGAAGGAAGAAGTATCTCGGTATGTAAACTTCTATCAGCAGGGAAGACAATGACGGTACCTGACTAAGAAGCCCCGGCTAACTACGTGCCAGCAGCCGCGGTAATACGTAGGGGGCAAGCGTTATCCGGATTTACTGGGTGTAAAGGGAGCGTAGACGGACGGGCAAGTCTGAAGTGAAAGGCAGGGGCTCAACCCCTGGACTGCTTTGGAAACTGTCCATCTAGAGTGCCGGAGAGGTAAGCGGAATTCCTAGTGTAGCGGTGAAATGCGTAGATATTAGGAGGAACACCAGTGGCGAAGGCGGCTTACTGGACGGTAACTGACGTTGAGGCTCGAAAGCGTGGGGAGCAAACAGGATTAGATACCCTGGTAGTCCACGCCGTAAACGATGAATACTAGGTGTCGGGTGGCAAAGCCATTCGGTGCCGCAGCAAACGCA
>CABJAN010000010.1:0-4139 GCA_902363515.1 Bacillota bacterium
TCGACTGCACGAAGCTGGAATCGCTAGTAATCGCGAATCAGAATGTCGCGGTGAATACGTTCCCGGGTCTTGTACACACCGCCCGTCACACCATGGGAGTCAGTAACGCCCGAAGTCAGTGACCTAACCGCAAGGAAGGAGCTGCCGAAGGCGGGACCGATAACTGGGGTGAAGTCGTAACAAGGTAGCCGTATCGGAAGGTGCGGCTGGATCACCTCCTTTCTAGGGAAGAAGAAGTAGAGAGCTGTGTTTCACTGTTGAGTTACCAAGGAAAAAAAGACTTGATAACGAAAAATTCCGGTGGCGATGCGCTTCGGGGACACACCCGTACCCATCCCGAACACGATGGTTAAGACCGAAGCGGCCGAGGATACTATGCTGGAGACGGCATGGGAAAGCAGGTGGCTGCCGGATTAAAAAAGGGCTTATAGCTCAGCTGGTTAGAGCGCACGCCTGATAAGCGTGAGGTCGGTGGTTCGAGTCCACTTAAGCCCATAGGCTTAAAACTTATCGTCTGAGGAGGTAAGGTCCACTTAAGCCCACTACTTAACAAAAGAAGTTGAGCAAAGCTGAAAAGTACATATGGGGATATAGCTCAGTTGGGAGAGCACCTGCCTTGCAAGCAGGGGGTCGAGAGTTCGAATCTCTTTATCTCCACTTGCTTTCGAAAGAAAGCAGAACACTGTACCTTGAAAACTGCATATACGAAACATCTAAGAATACGTTAAACGTAGATAGAGACGAAAACGAGGCGTTGCGAAAGCAACGAACAGAAGAGAAACAAACCAAGCAACAAAGCCATCAGATATTAACGCTATAGTATCTGAAAGGGCCAAGCAAGAAAGAGCGCAGGGCGGATGCCTTGGCACTGAGAGCCGATGAAAGACGTGATAAGCTGCGATAAGCTTCGGGGAGGAGCAAATATCCCATGATCCGGAGATTTCTGAATGGGGAAACCCACATGAAAAGACTTCATGTATCCATACGCCAATCCATAACGTATGGAGGGGAACCTGGTGAACTGAAACATCTAAGTAACCAGAGGAGGAGAAAGAAAACTCGATTTCCTAAGTAGCGGCGAGCGAACGGGAAAGAGCCCAAACCAGCGTGCGTGCATGCTGGGGTTCGGACTGCAGGATTGATTCGTCAAGGGTAATGGAACGGTTTTGGGAAAGCCGGCCAGAGAGGGTGAAAGCCCCGTACATGAAACCTGAGATGACATGGCAGGATCCAGAGTACCACGAGACACGGGAAACCTTGTGGGAACAGGCGGGGACCACCCCGTAAGGCTAAATACTCCTCAGTGACCGATAGTGCATAGTACTGTGAAGGAAAGGTGAAAAGGACCCCGGGAGGGGAGTGAAAGAGAACCTGAAACCCTGTGTTTACAAGCTGTGGAACATCTTTATATGATGAACCGCGTACTTTTTGTAGAACGGTCCGGCGAGTTGTGCATGCTGGCAAGGTTAAATCCTTTAGGGATGGAGCCGTAGGGAAACCAAGTCTTAAGAGGGCCAGAGTCAGTATGTGCAGACCCGAAACCGGGTGATCTATCCATGTCCAGGTTGAAGCTGCCGTAAAAGGCAGTGGAGGACCGAACCCACATCCGTTGAAAAGGGTGGGGATGAGGTGTGGATAGGGGAGAAATTCCAATCGAACCCGGAGATAGCTGGTTCTCCTCGAAATAGCTTTAGGGCTAGCCTCGGTAGAGATTCACGGAGGTAGAGCACTGAATTTCCTAGGGGGCGTCAAAGCCTACCGAANACGAATAGAAGAGAAACAAACCAAGCAACAAAGCCATCAGATATTAACGCTATAGTATCTGAAAGGGCCAAGCAAGAAAGAGCGCAGGGCGGATGCCTTGGCACTGAGAGCCGATGAAAGACGTGATAAGCTGCGATAAGCTTCGGGGAGGAGCAAATATCCCATGATCCGGAGATTTCTGAATGGGGAAACCCACATGAAAAGACTTCATGTATCCATACGCCAATCCATAACGTATGGAGGGGAACCTGGTGAACTGAAACATCTAAGTAACCAGAGGAGGAGAAAGAAAACTCGATTTCCTAAGTAGCGGCGAGCGAACGGGAAAGAGCCCAAACCAGCGTGCGTGCATGCTGGGGTTCGGACTGCAGGATTGATTCGTCAAGGGTAATGGAACGGTTTTGGGAAAGCCGGCCAGAGAGGGTGAAAGCCCCGTACATGAAACCTGAGATGACATGGCAGGATCCAGAGTACCACGAGACACGGGAAACCTTGTGGGAACAAGCGGGGACCACCCCGTAAGGCTAAATACTCCTCAGTGACCGATAGTGCATAGTACTGTGAAGGAAAGGTGAAAAGGACCCCGGGAGGGGAGTGAAAGAGAACCTGAAACCCTGTGTTTACAAGCTGTGGAACATCTTTATATGATGAACCGCGTACTTTTTGTAGAACGGTCCGGCGAGTTGTGCATGCTGGCAAGGTTAAATCCTTTAGGGATGGAGCCGTAGGGAAACCAAGTCTTAAGAGGGCCAGAGTCAGTATGTGCAGACCCGAAACCGGGTGATCTATCCATGTCCAGGTTGAAGCTGCCGTAAAAGGCAGTGGAGGACCGAACCCACATCCGTTGAAAAGGGTGGGGATGAGGTGTGGATAGGGGAGAAATTCCAATCGAACCCGGAGATAGCTGGTTCTCCTCGAAATAGCTTTAGGGCTAGCCTCGGTAGAGATTCACGGAGGTAGAGCACTGAATTTCCTAGGGGGCGTCAAAGCCTACCGAAGAATATCAAACTCCGAATGCCGTAGAATTGCTTACCGGGAGTCAGACTATACGAGATAAGTTGGATAGTCAAAAGGGAAAGAGCCCAGACCTCCAGCTAAGGTCCCAAAGTGCGTGTTAAGTGGAAAAGGATGTGGGATTTCGAAGACAACCAGGATGTTGGCTCAGAAGCAGCCATACATTCAAAGAGTGCGTAATAGCTCACTGGTCGAGAGGTCCTGCGCCGAAAATGTCCGGGGCTAAAACACGACACCGAAGCTGAGGAATCACGCAAGTGATTGGTAGAGGAGCATTGCATAAGGGAAGAAGCAGTACCGGAAGGAGCTGTGGACTTTATGGAAGAGAGAATGCCGGAATGAGTAGCGAGATAGAGGTGGGAATCCTCTAGGCCGAATATCTAAGGTTTCCAGGGTAAAGCTGATCTGCCCTGGGTAAGTCGGGGCCTAAGGCGAGGTCGAAAGACGTAGCCGATGGACAACAGGTTGAAATTCCTGTACTGCAGTATAACAGAACTGTGGGGACACGTATGGAGAGCACAGCCGCGGAATGGAAAGCCGCGGGCAAGCGGGGTAGGAGTCACATAGGCAAATCCGTGTGGCAATCCGAAGACGTGATGCGGACCGAACTTTAGTAGGGAAGTGTGTGAGCCAGGCGTCAAGAAAAGCCGCTATTGTTTATACTGTACCCGTACCGTAAACCGACACAGGTGGATGAGGAGAGAATCCTAAGGCCGACGGAAGAAGCATTGTTAAGGAACTCGGCAAAATGACCCCGTAACTTCGGGAGAAGGGGTGCCACAGAGATGTGGCCGCAGAGAAAAGGCTCAAGCAACTGTTTAGCAAAAACACAGGTCTATGCAAAACCGAAAGGTGAGGTATATGGGCTGACGCCTGCCCGGTGCTGGAAGGTTACGAGGAGAGGTTAGACGTAAGTCGAAGCTTTGAATCTAAGCCCCAGTAAACGGCGGCCGTAACTATAACGGTCCTAAGGTAGCGAAATTCCTTGTCGGGTAAGTTCCGACCCGCACGAAAGGCGTAATGATTTGAGCGCTGTCTCGACAATGCATCCGGTGAAATTGAAGTACCAGTGAAGATGCTGGTTACCTGCGCCAGGACGGAAAGACCCCATGGAGCTTTACTCCAGTTTGGTACTGGGACTCGGTATTGTATGTACAGGATAGGTGGGAGACTGAGAACTTATAACGCCAGTTGTAAGGGAGTCACTGTTGGGATACCACCCTTGTGATATTGGGTTTCTAACCAGCCGCCGTGACCCGGCGGTGGGACAATGCCAGGCGGGGAGTTTGACTGGGGCGGTCGCCTCCGAAAGGGTATCGGAGGCGCCCAAAGGTTCCCTCAGAATGGTCGGAAACCATTCG
>CABJAN010000010.1:4159-131830 GCA_902363515.1 Bacillota bacterium
AGAGTGCAAAGGCAGAAGGGAGCTTGACTGCGACACCGACGGGTGGAGCAGGTACGAAAGTAGGGCTTAGTGATCCGGTGGTATTAAGTGGGAATGCCATCGCTCAACGGATAAAAGCTACCCTGGGGATAACAGGCTTATCACTCCCAAGAGTTCACATCGACGGAGTGGTTTGGCACCTCGATGTCGGCTCATCGCATCCTGGGGCTGTAGTAGGTCCCAAGGGTTGGGCTGTTCGCCCATTAAAGCGGTACGCGAGCTGGGTTCAGAACGTCGTGAGACAGTTCGGTCCCTATCCGGCGTGGGCGTAGGATATTTGAGAGGAGCTGTCCTTAGTACGAGAGGACCGGGATGGACGGGCCGCTGGTGTATCGGCTGTTCTGCCAAGAGCATGGCCGAGTAGCCAAGCCCGGAAGGGATAAACGCTGAAGGCATCTAAGCGTGAAGCCCCCCTCAAGATGAGATATCCCATTCGAAAGAAGTAAGACCCCTTGAAGACGACGAGGTAGATAGGGCAGAGGTGGAAGTGCAGTAATGTATGGAGCTGACTGCTACTAATCGGTCGAGGGCTTGACCAAAAGTGACGGAAGCGGCTGACGGGAATCAGGAGCAGATGGGAATGCTTGCATTCACAGATGCGGATGAGTACCGGAAGGCATTTGCGGAGCAAAGGACACGAAGTAAGCTGAAGGCTTATGAGTGACCGCTTCAAAACGCAGAGCGTCACAGTGGCAGAGTTGGAAGGTTTGAAGTTTTGTATATGTGGTTTTGAAGGTACAATGTAAGACGGTTGGAGAAATCCAATCGTTTTTTTGTTATAAATCGGTTGAATCAGTTGAATATAGAATTTTAGAATATCCTACCTACAAAATTTGGGATGAAATAAGTGAAAATGACAAGACTTCATTTATTAGCCTACTAAAAACAAGATAAGATAAGTGCGAAATGAAAAATTTTGTTTCTTAGCCTACAGGAACCGGGAAAAAACTAAGTGGAAATCTAGATATTGATAAAAATACCTTATAATAAGATGAAAAAAGTAGGCTATAAATGATAAAAGACTTTTTATGGCTGATTTTGCTTTCTAAAAAGCTTCCCCGGGAGGCAAATTTGGAAAAGATTTTTCCTCAATTTGGCTTCCAGGGAAATCGTGGGTCTAGATTTTTATATACCCTTTCCCCTCACCAATTTGCCCTCCTGTCATTAAATATTCTTTGACATTTCTCTGTAAACTGGTTTCTTCCGGTAAATTTTCTACAGGTATATCCGGCTTTTTAAATATCCACATCATGAAGTCAGCAGCGGTTTTATTTGTTTCAGTGATAGTAAATAAGTTTTGAAATTTAAGGATGTTGGAGCTTTCTGGGAGAAGTTCCTTTAGTGCTGGGCTTAAAAGCCAGGAATGGCAGATATAGGGAACATTCGCATATTCTGCAGCATATTTTTCAAAAAAATCTTTGGCCATTTTCAGAGAGCTTTTGCAGTTGTATTCTGTGAGAATGGCATCAGAGGGAATATGGATGGACACCATTTTTTCCTGATTTTCCATTATAGTTTCAAACTCTAGCTCTCCTAACCGGAATAGCTGTAAAGAAAGCTGTCTTCCGGTCCAGAAATCCCGGTCAAATCCATATTTACCATAGCTCCTTTTGTGTTCTTTGACAAAGCGTGTAAAGCATTTCATGGTATCTGTGAAAATCTGCTCTGATATTCCTTTTTCCTTATATTTTTCAAAAGAATAAGAGGCAGCAGACAGCATATAGAATAACATTTTAAATCCGTTGCCATCAGGCTTTAGAAATTCTTTCAAATATTTTTGAGAAGCTTCCCATAAACAAGGATTTGACAGATTTTCAATGTGTTTTTCATTGCCTTCTTTTTGGAGAGCGCATGTAGATTCTATGGAAAGTAATTCAGTCTGTACAATTTCTGGAAGTTCAATTAAGTTCATCATTTCTTTTAAGGTTTTCATAGTCATACCTCCAAGTGGTTTATAAATGTATTATAGAGGGAAGAAAAAATAAGTTCAATATTATTTTTAACTGGAAATTGTCAGAGGTGCAGGTTTGTTTTGATATCGTTTTCTGATATAATTTATATGATATTTACAAATATGAGGTGATGACGATATGAAGAAGTTTATCTATTCTGCGCTGATTTTTTCCACTGCAGCTTTGTGGTGTTTTTCACTTTCTTCCTGTAAGAAACAAGAGGAAAGTAATAAGAAAGAGAAGATACGCCTTGAATTTTATAATAGAAAAAGGGAATCTTATGCAGCTTTAGAAAAGATAATCAATAAGTTTAATAAATCACAGGATGAAATTGAAGTGTTTCAAAATATGAATACCAATGCTGATACAGCTCTTAGAATCGCGGCTGTTGAGGGGGATTTTCCGGATATAGTGGAATTGGGCGGCTTACAGAGTGTGGAAACTTTTGAATATGTCATGGGAAATTGTCTTGTGCCTTTAGATGAAATGGACTGTGTAAAACAAATAAAAGAAGAGTATCTGCCTTATTTGCAGTATAATTCCCATATTTATCAAATGCCTTTGGCCATGAGCTTTGAAGGAATCTATGTAAATCGGGAATTGTTTCAGGAAGAGGGAATAGGGCTTCCTGAAACTTATGAGGAGTTATGTCAGGTTTCTGAGGAAATTTTAAGGAGAGGGAAGATTCCATTTCTGTTTGCAGATAAAGAAGGCTGGACGATTTATCAGAACTGGGAATGCATTGAAGGGGCAACCAGAGGGAATTTTGAAAGCTTTTGGACAGATGTGGCAGAAGGCCGGACGTCTTTTACAGAAGATGCTATTTGCAGAGGTTCTCTGGAAAAACTAATAGATTTGCATAAATATACTACAGAGGAATACTCTGACTTGAATTATAATGAAGCGCTTGCAAAGTTTGCAGAAGGCGAAGCGTTTATGATGATACAGGGAAGCTGGGCATATAGAAATATTATGGACATGAATCCGGAAATGAATCTGGAGCTTATTCCTTTTCCTGTGGATGAAGGTACTCAGCAATTAGTTACCATGTGGATAGACAGCAGCATTGGGATTTCCAGTGACTGTAAATACAGGGAAGAGGCAGAAGAATTTATCGAATTTCTTATGCAGCCGGAAAATTTACAGATGTATCTAAATGAAGAAAGCTCACTTAGCAGCTTGAAAAACAGCCAAAATCGTGCGAAATATGCGCCGCGGGTGCATGAACTGCTGGAAAGTGGTCATGCGGTTATGGATGCGTCCTGGCTTCCTTTGCAGACCAGTGTCATAAGAGATATGGACATTGAGGAATTAATGCCGGATGCTGATTCAGAAGAAATAGAAAAATATCTGGATAAATATACAAAAAGTTTGCAAAAGCATAAAGAGCTATATCTGGAAGCAAAGGAGAAGCGGCAATGAAAAAGGCAAAATCAGTGAGAACAATTCAGCAGAAAGTGCTGTCAGGAGTTGGTATGCTGTTTGCATGCTCTTTTCTGGCATTTGCTATTTTTTTTCTGCAAAGTTACAGACAGGAAGTGGATATAGAACTGGGGCACATGAGAAGCTATAATAGACAGTTGAGTATGGATATTGACCGCGTTGTAGACACCACCAGTTCGTTTCGATATCTTCATTTTTCGGATGATAAAATCCGAAATCTATTGTGCAGCGATGATAGTGACATTGACCCGGAGGGACAGAAAAAGACAGAGAAGGATTTAGAGAAATCTCTGACGCTTCTGGCGGACATGGGAAGGGATGTACTGCGTGCAGTTATTGTGACTAATGACGGGAGAATTTACAAAAGTGTAGAGGAAATAGAAAATGGCTATATTAAACGGATGAATGTGTTGCTGACACGGGAAAAGGGATGGGAAAAGAAGAAAGCGGGATATTTCAGTCCCATACATAAGGCAACGGTTAATATGGTAGAGCATTACGTGGTTTCTATGGTAAGTCCTATCTGGAATGTAGCGCAGGATGAACCCATTGCAGTGATTTATCTGGATTTAGATTTTGACAAGCTGAGGAATCAATGGTATACGTCTGCAAAGATGAATCAGAGCTTTTCTTTTATGATTTTATCTGAAAAACAGATGCTGTTTGATTCTGAGGAAAATCAGAAAAAAGAGAATCATCAAAGACTCATAAAAGAGAGCAAAGATATAATTGAATCAGGAGAAAAAGATAAAATTGTAAAAGTGCATGGAAGAGTTTGTGTGATTTCGGTGGAACAAAACAAAGATACAGGATGGTATTTTTTGCAGTATATGCCAGTGGCGAAACTGGCAGGACGTATTTTAAGTAATATGTCAGTTTTGGTGCTTATATTGGTTGGTGTGATTTTTATTACCATTACAGGCAGTTATGTGCTGGCAAAAAATGTGAGCAGTCCGGTACGGGAATTATCCCAATTTATGGGAAAGGTTGCGGATGCGTCAGAAGAAGGAAAAGAAATTGCTTTGTTTTCAAGGAGAGAGACAAAGGCTACGGAAGAAATTGCGCAGATGATTGACAGCTATAATGCTATGGCGAAACGTATTAATGACAATATTATTAAGGACTATATTCTTAAATTGAATCAGAAACAGACAGAGTTAAAAATGCTGCAGTTTCAGATTAATCCTCATTTTTTGTATAACGCATTAAATACCATCAGTTCTATTGCCCAACTGCAGGAGGTTGATTATATACCGGAGATTGCCTCAGGATTGTCAGATATGTTCCGTTATAATATTGATGGGCGGGAGATTGTAACCTTGCGGGAGGAACTTACACAGACAGAGAATTATATGGGAATCCAGAAGATTCGCTTTCCGGAACGCTTTTTTGTTGAAATTCTGGTAGAAGAAGAGCTGATGGAGTGTAAGGTGCTTAAATTTATTTTGCAGCCCATTGTAGAGAATTCTTATAAATATGGTTTTGCAGAAAAGAGGAAAAAGAATATTTTGCGTATTCACAGCTATCGGGATGAAAGCAACATCATTATTGTGATAGAAGATAACGGAGCAGGAATTGAAGAAAATAAAGTAAAAAAAATAAATGAAGCGCTGGCTGGAGAGCGAGGATTTGAAACAGCAGCAGGAATTGGCATCCGTAATGTAAATGCCAGAATTAAAAACTATTATGGAGAAGATTGTGGAGTACACTTGGAGAGCGAACCTGGTAATTTACCAGAGTGTATCTGAAAATACGGGAATTGCCGTTTGGAGAAAAGGGAGAGGTGTAGTATGCGTATTATTGTTGCGGACGATGAATATTTTGCCAGAAAAGCTTTAGTAAAAAGCATTGGACAATTAGAGGAAGAAATCGAACTTTGCGAAGCAGAAGACGGAACAGAGGTCATGGAACTTTTAGAAGCAGGGGGAGCAGATTTAGTAGTAACCGATATCAGGATGCCGGATATGGACGGGCTGGAGGTTGCAAAGAACATCCAGGCAAGATTTCCGGATGTTAGCGTTATTATTGAAAGCGGATATGCTGATTTTGGTTACGCGACAAGCGCTCTTCGCTATGGTGTGAAGGATTATCTGACAAAACCTGTGAGAAGAGAAGAATTGGAGAAAGCTATCCAAAGAGTGAAGGAAGAACGAAAAAAAATAAAACAGAAGATTGAAAACCAGATTGTAGCCAGAAGAGGACAATTTATGAATTTCTCTCATATTCTGGAAAACGAAGTAGTTGCAAATGAAATATTACAGGATTTTTTTGAAAAGATAAAACATGGCTCCTGGTATCTTTTGACTGTTCAAAGTGAGAGAAAACAGATTTCAAAAGAAGAAATCCAGAAGCTTCAGGAGATTTTTGGAAGAGAATCAAAAATTTGTATTGCATATTTTTATCCTAAGAATGAGTTTATTTTGGTTATGGAGGCGGAAGAGGAAAATCATTTTCCAGAAGCTCTTCTTAGAAAAAAACTGGTAGAGTGTTGGAACAAAGCAGGGACAAGATGTCATGCCGGCATAAGCCAGTGTCATGAAGCAACAGCAGAATGTGTGAAGGAGACTGCAAAGGCATACAGAGAGGCTGTATATGCTATTAATCAAAGGCTTTTATATCCTGAAAATCAAATTTATTATTATGAGGCAGAAGTGAATGTGGTACAGCTTTTTTCTCAGGCAGAGGAGAGGGAACTGGAAAAGAGTCTTATGGAAAACAAAAGTTCAGGAGCAGTACAATTAACGCTGAATTTTTTAAAACGGTGTGAAAATAGCAGAGATATTAGTATCTATTCTCTTTTTACATCACTTATCCAACTTATGAATGTTATTAATAAAGTATATAGCATGAAAAAGAAGAAAAATAATACAGAGGAGAATAAAAGTTCCTATCTGTTGTTTAACTTTAAGACAGATTTATATAGTTTTTATTCTATGGAAGAATTAAAAGAGTATATGAAAGAACTTATTCTTCATGTATCAGAAGAACCGGAACAGAAGTCATCGATTGTTAAAGACCTGTTGCAATATCTGGAATGGAATTATCAATATGACATTACTGTGAATGAACTGGCCGCGCATAAATATTTTGTAAATCCCAGTTATTTAAGCAGATTGTTTAAGTCAGAAACGGGAATGACATTTTCTAAGTATCTCAAAGAACTGCGCATGAAGAAAGCGGCGGAGCTGTTAAAGGAAAGTGAGTTAAAAATCGGGGATGTGGCTTGTTGTGTGGGCTATAATGATGTTTCTTACTTTATACAAACATTTAAAAAGCAATATTCTATGACGCCGGAGCAATTTAAAAATTCTGAGAAGTAGCAGGGCAAGACAGGTCAGAAATTTCTTATTGTGCATATCAGATAATTTATATGAAGAAAAATGGTTTTTTCTTATAATGAATACCAGAAAACATCTCCGGGGACGAGATAAAAGAGAAAGGAAGGGTAAAATTATGAAAAAACTTTTAGCACTTTTACTAACAGGAACAATGGCATTTTCACTGGCAGCCTGCGGAGGTTCCTCTGATGGCGGTTCTTCAGAAAAAGACAGTGCGAAAACAGAAGGCAAGTCAGATGGTAAAACCCTCCGTCTGGTAAATGGTAAAATTGAGGTAGATAAACAGTTAAAGAAGCTGGCAGAACTGTACAAAGAAGAGACAGGCGTTACTGTAGAAATCGAATCCATGGGTGGTGGTGTTGATATCCAGGGTACTCTGAAAGGCTATTATCAGGCAAATAACATGCCGGACATCTTTGTAAATGGCGCGATTCCTGATTTTGAAAACTGGGAAGGCAAATTAGTGGACATGTCTGACGAAGCGTGGGTGGCAGATACGGACGCGGCCTACGTTGATGAAGAATATGGAACCATTGGTTTTCCATATACAGTAGAAGCAGTTGGACTTACCTATAATGCTGATATCCTGAAAAAAGCAGGTGTTGATCCGGCATCCATTACAAGTCCAGAGGCAATGAAAAAAGCTTTTGAAACATTAGATGCTAAAAAAGATGAATTAGGTCTGACTGCAGTTGTGGGTTACTGTGCAGAGGCAGCCAATCTTTACTGGTCAACCGGTAACCACATTTTTGGAACTTACCTTGATTCTGGTCTGAAACGTGATGATACTACCTACATTGATATGTTAATGGATGGAGGAAAGGTTGATGAAGAGCGTCTTACAAACTTTGCAGATATGATTGCGTTGTTCAATGAATATTCTGACCCGGCGCTTTTGGTATCCGGTACTTATGATCAGCAGATTTTGAACTTTGCTTCTGGTAAATATGCATTTGTTACACAGGGCTCCTGGATTGGCGCTACTATGACAGACGCAGACAAAGATGCTTATAAAGCAGCAGGGAACTTTGAAGTAGGTATGGTTCCATATGCATTTGAAGATGGACAGGATACGATTTTAACAAACTCTCCTTCCTGGTGGTCTATTTATAATGAAGGAAATGTAGAAGAAGCGAAAGCCTTCTTACAGTGGTGTTCAGAAGACTCAGCACAGCAGATTCTGGTAGAAGAAGCTGGATTTATCAGCCCTTTCAAATCCTGTAAATATCTTGCAAATGACCCATTTGCACAGACTATTGCAGACTGGCAGGCAGCAGACAAAACATCTGCATGGCACTGGCTGTACATGAAAGAGGGACTTGCTCAGAACTACACAGGACAGGTATTTAGTGATTTTGCAGCAGGAAACCTGGACAAAGACGGTTTCGTAAAAACTTTATCACAGGTTATTCAGAGTGCATACGCAAACTAAACGATACAGCATCATGGAATTCAGGCGGGTACGGTTTATGACCGTTGTCCGCTTAAATTCTTTCGTAAGGTTTGTGAAAGGAGGAGCAAGTATATGCAAAATGAAAATACTGCCGGAAGAAAGGGGATTTCACTGATTCTTTTGATTGGTGGAATTGCATTGTTAGCCAGTGCTTTGGTACTGGATTTTATGGGAAGCGAAATGACATTTAGAGGAGCTATGTTGATTCTTGGGGCGTTAGCTGTTATGGCTGGATGCTATTTTTTCCCAACAACAAAACATCACCGTAAAATCATTAATGTGTTGTTTTTATTTCCACTGTTATTTACTTTTGGTGTGACAGTTATTATTCCGTTGGTGCTTGGATTTTTTTATTCTATGACGAACTGGAATGGAATTGAATTTACAGAATTTGTCGGCATCAGCAATTATGTGAGCATGTTCAAAGAGCCAGGGTTTGTGTGGTCTACCTTGATTACCATACTTTTTGTAGTATTTAATATGATTCTGGTAAACCTGGTTGGTTTCCTTCTGGCGCTGCTTTGTACATCAAAGCTGAAAGGAATTGGTTTTTTCCGCGCGTCCTATTTCCTGCCAAACCTCATTGGAGGTATTGTACTTGGTTATATCTGGCAGTTTGTATTTAATAATGTTCTGACCCAGATTACCATGAAATTAACAGGAAATCAGAACTCTGTGCTTTCTACAACAAAAACAGCTTTTATGGCAATTATTATTGTATATGTATGGCAATATGCCGGTTATATTATGCTGATTTATATCACTGGTCTTACGCAGGTTCCCAAAGATGTTCTGGAAGCATCTCAGATTGACGGAGCCAGCAGAATTGCCACTTTGTTTAAGATTAAAATTCCTATGATTGCTTCTACTATCACGATTTGTACCTTCCTGACTCTGACTTCTGCATTTAAGCAGTTTGATGTCAATATGGCTTTGACCAACGGTACTGGCTCTGTGGCAGATTTCATGGGACAGTATCTGACCAATGGTACACAGATGCTGGCGCTTAATATTTATAATACCGCGATTTCTAAGAACAGTTATGCGCTTGGACAGGCAAAAGCAGTATTTTTCTTTATTATACTTGCCTGTGTATCATTGATTCAGGTTCGTATTTCCAATAAGAAGGAGGTTGAAATGTAATGAAAAAGAAAAAAGTAATTACCGTAGTTCTTGCCATTGTAGGAATTCTGGTGGCTATGTATACCCTCTTCCCCTTCTATCTGGTTGTTATGAATGCTTTTAAAAATGCAAATGGTATTGTTGCAAATCCAGTGGCATTTGAAGGAATGAGTTTTTCTCAGTTGTTATCCAATCTGTCCAATGTTATTAATAATTCAAATTTTAACTATTGGCATGCATTTGGCACCTCTTTCATTATTACTGTAGTTTCTCTGGCACTTCTGGCGCTTTTTGGAAGTATGGCGGCCTGGGTTATCTGCAGAAATAAAACAAGATGGTCTACTGCGATTTACATGGTTTTTATTGCATCTATGATTATTCCTTTTCAGGTAGTTATGCTTCCTCTGATTTCTACCTTCCGCGATGTAGGAGACTTTGTTGGAATTTCCATGTTGCAGTCCATTCCTGGAATTGTTTTTGCATACTGCGGATTTGGCGGCGCTATGACAGTGTTTATTCTGACTGGTTTTATTAAAAATATTCCATATGAACTGGAAGAAGCAGCAAGTATTGACGGATGCGCTCCGGAAGGGGTGTTCTTCCGCATTATTTTCCCTCTGCTGAAACCTGTTATTATGACAGTTACAATTCTGAATGGTATGTGGATTTGGAATGACTATCTGCTTCCATCTCTGATGCTGGGACAGAATGGCAAGGTAAAAACCCTTCCGGTAGCTGTACAGGCTTTTGTAGGTTCCTATGTAAAACAGTGGGATTTAATCCTGACAGCAGCGCTTCTGGCTATTATTCCTATGATTATTGTGTTCCTTATTGGACAGAAGCAGATTATGAATGGTATGGTTGAAGGCGCAATTAAATAATTTCCTGTATATATCTTTCCAGATACGGGCGAAGTCCATAACGGGTTTCGCCCGTATAGCCTTTTACTGTATCTGCAGCTACCATGGAGTTTAATACAGCTTCCTCCTCAGATTCAATGGCAGCCCGGAATGCCAGGTCCATGTTGCTTTCGTTTAAGAAGGAGCAGGTTTGAAAATCACTATCAGATTCTAATACGTTTGCTGTGGAAAAGCCAAGCATCACATCTCCGCTTCCATGTCCCACCCGGGAACCTGTTCTGCCAAGACCAATACCAAGACGTTTTAAAATCCGGTGGAGCTGGCGGCTGGAAAGGGGCAGGTCTGTGGCTAAAACAGACATAATAGAACCTTTGTCCTGGGATGCGGCTTCGATTTCTTTATAGACTTTTTCGCCAAGAGGAAAACCATTGATTTCCAAATCTCTGGTTCTTCCGAAATTAGACTGAACTAAAATACCTACAGTATACCAGGTATCACCAATTTTCAACTTTCTGGAAGAAGAACCAATACCTCCTTTGAAACCAAAACAAATAGTGCCTTTTCCGGCGCCTACATCTCCTTGGGAAAAATCCTGGGAAGCAGTTTCTATAGCTTGCAGGACATGAGAGGGCTTCACAGCTCTTTTTTTGATGTTGTTAAGGTGGCAGTCATTACATTCTCCTACGACTGGATTAAAAGAGTGGATGGGAACCTGTTCTTGTTCACATCTGGATACCATATAGTCCACCAGTCCTTCCTGTACCAGACCTACATTTAAGGTGTTGGTAAGGGCGATAGGAGATTCCAGGCTTCCCAGTTCGTTTATTTGCAGCAGTCCGGTAGATTTGCCAAAACCATTTAAAACATAACTGGAAGCTATGAGTTTTTTCTGAAATATATTTTCCTGAGAGGGCAGAATGACAGTCACGCCGGTTTTGGAGTCCGGTGTGTCAATGGTACAGTGTCCAACTGTTACACCGGCTACATCCGTAATAGCATTGCGGGGGCCACAGGGGAAGGTTCCCATTTGGATTCCGTAGTCACGAATACGCGTTTTGTTCATAGTTGAAAATCCTTTCTTACAATTGTTTATGTTTGTAACATGGTATATCATGTGCTTTTGATGATAGCATAAAGGAGCGGTGAGGGCAACGATATATGGGAAAAATGACTAAAAAGAAAAACAAGGTAGAAATAGCTTGTAAAATACAACGGAATTGAGTACAATAGAATCTGTTATTTTACAACAAATGAAAACGGAGGAGACAAAAATGTTGGAAAAGATGTTCAAACTGCGTCAGAATGGCACAGATGTGAAAACAGAAGTGCTGGCCGGTATTACTACGTTTATGACCATGGCTTATATTCTGGCAGTAAATCCAAGCATCATGGCTGAAGCAGGAATGGATCAGGGGGCTGTGTTTACAGCAACAGCATTGGCTGCTTTAGTAGGTACTTTGCTGATGGCCTTGTTTGCAAATTATCCTTTTGCCCTGGCGCCTGGAATGGGTCTGAATGCGTATTTTGCGTATACAGTAGTTCTTGGTATGGGATATTCCTGGGAAACAGCGCTGACAGCGGTTTTCGTGGAAGGTATTGTATTTATTGTTCTGTCCCTGACAAACGTAAGGGAGGCAATCTTTAATGCTATTCCGAAGAACCTCAAGGCTGCAGTGAGCGTGGGAATTGGTTTATTTATTGCATTTATAGGTCTGCAGAACGCTAAAATTGTAATCGGCGGTTCTACTTTATTACAGTTGTTTTCTGTGGAAGAGTATAACAATGTCAATGGTGTAGAAGCTTCTTTTAATGATGTGGGAATCACAGTACTTCTTGCTATTATTGGAATTCTGGTGACAGGATATCTGGTAATCAAACAGATAAAAGGAAATATTCTCTGGGGTATTTTAATCACCTGGATTCTGGGAATTATCTGCCAGTTTGCCGGACTCTATGTGCCAAATCCGGAATTGGGCTTCTATGGACTGCTTCCAGACTTCAGCAATGGTTTGTCTGTACCAAGTATTGCCCCTGTTTTTGGAAAACTGGATTTTTCCGGTATTTTTTCACTGAACTTTATTGTGGTAATTTTTGCATTTTTATTTGTAGATATGTTTGATACCATTGGCACTTTGATTGGTGTATCTTCCAAAGCAAATATGTTGGATAAAGACGGTAAGCTGCCGAATATCAAAGGCGCTTTACTGGCTGACGCAGTAGCTACAACAGTAGGCGCTGTTATGGGTACTTCTACTACAACGACATTCGTAGAAAGCGCATCTGGTGTTTCAGAAGGCGGAAGAACAGGTCTGACAGCAGTGACAACAGCAATTCTTTTTGGATTGTCCTTGTTCCTGTCTCCGATTTTCCTTGCAATTCCTTCTTTTGCAACAGCTCCGGCTCTGGTTGTGGTTGGTTTCTATATGCTGACCAATGTTACCAACATTGACTTCGAGGATGTTTCAGAGGCTCTGCCATGTTATATCTGTATTGGAGCAATGCCATTCTTCTACAGCATTTCCGAAGGTATCTCCATGGGAGTTATTTCTTATGTGGTGCTGAATCTGCTGACCGGAAAAGCAAAAGAGAAGAAAATCAGCTTGCTGATGTATGTGCTGGCAGTGCTGTTTGTGCTGAAGTATATATTCTTGTAAAAATTAGAAAAATATAGAAAAAGAGGATATTGCAAGAAATGCATATCGGAAATATAGAAATCTTCCGGAATGCTATTTCTTGCAGTATCCTTTTTTCATTTCATTATACAGGAGCAGTCATTTCATCTTTGATTGCCTGTAATTCCTCAGGAGAAATACAGGCAACTTTCAGAATCTCCTGGTCGCTGAGAGATTTCAGTCTTAAGAGATTTGTAATCAGTTCTTTTTTGGCCTTATTTTGACCTTCAGCAAGTCCTTCGGCAAGCTTTTGTTCTATGACATCATCTAAGACATGATCCATTTTGCCCAACTCCTTTCCTAGATTATAGCTCATGGAAATATGGTATGTATTTTCCAGAGCAGAGCGTTTCTCTTGATATGTTTTCTGTGTGGAAAGCAGGGTATTCATCATGTTGATGAACTTATCATCAGAGGATACTCTTTCGTTTAAAGCAATGATAATAACAGAAAGCTTGTCATAGGATTTTGGAATGTCCGGTAATCCTGGAAGTAAATCTTCTTTTTCCATATGATAATGAGAGATGGCATTTCCTATTTTCTGGGGCGAATGCATGCAAACCCATATGGAATAGACTTTCTTGATGTTATCATACTCTGAATCGGAAAATTCTGTACCAAGCTGTGCAGAAATCATCCGGGAAACATAAAAGATGCCTCTGGTTACAATGTCATAACCTGGATAGAAAGAATTCTGCGCTTCCACATTGATTATCATTCGTATTTTTTCCCTGTCTACAGGCGCATATACGTAAAATCGGATATCATAGTATATACTTCCTTCATCAGGAACCTTATCTTCGTTTGGCATACCGGAAATTTTCTCTGCATTGGTTTCTCCGGGATTGACTGGAATTGAAGAAACTTCAGGAGTTCCTTCAATGCAGGGAATAATGTCAGATACGGCCATGTTTGTAAATTCTTTTACAGTACGCTGTAGAATCCAGGCAAGGATTTCTTTTTGGCTTAAAACCTGTTTGCACTGGGTATCATACTGTACTTTCTCTTTTGCATAAGATAAATCTCTGGCTAATTCATTCATCATATGCAATTTTCTCCTTTACATATTTATTATAAAAGAGAAGAGGGAGGAGTGCAATCTTTTTGTATTGTAAAATTTATTAAACTAACAGGCCGGAGTGTATAGATAGCGGAAAAGTGTACATATTCAGTCATATTACTTCAAAGTAAATTGAAGTTTGTTTGAAGTGGTATTGAAGTTGACTTTGAAGTTATTTTGAAGTAAGACTGAAGTGATAAATTTGAATGTAAAAGTTTGTTGAATTGGAGTGGACGACAAGACCGATAAGCTAATTGGATTTGACCGTACAGAAAAAACGGAAATTTTTTAAAAAGTAGTTGACAAGCACCTGCGCTTGTGCTATGTTATCAAAGGAATAGCTGCCGAAGACAGCAGGTGCCGTAAGGCATAAGGTTCAAAACGCCTGCCGAGGAAGAGTTTTTTCTTAAATCTGAGATTCACAGCCGCAAGGTATGAGGATTGAAGGAATACGAGATTGACTTAAACCTCTTTGTCTTTGATAAAGAGGTTTTCTTAATTTTGAGCAGCGCAGCCTAAAAAAATAAGGAGGTGCAGATTCATGGCAAAAGTAGAACTTAAAAAACCTGTAGTAGAAGAGATTTCTAACAGCATTAAAGGTGCAGCAGCAGTAGTTTTAGTAAACTACAAAGGCATCAGCGTTGAGCAGGATACTCAGATGCGTAAGGAATTAAGAGAAGCTGGAGTTGTTTACAAAGTTTACAAAAACACAATGATGAACTTTGCGTTCAAAGGAACTCCATGCGAAGAATTATGCCAGCATTTAGAAGGAACAAATGCTTTAGCTGTATGTGAAAATGACGCAACAGCACCAGCAAGAATCCTTGCTAAATATGCAAAAGCAGTTCCTACACTGGAACTGGTAGCAGGTGTTGTAGAAGACACTTACTATGATAAGGCAGGAGTTACAGCTCTTTCCCAGATTCCTTCCAGAGAAGAACTTCTTGGAAAATTGCTTGGAAGCATCCAGTCTCCTATCGCAAACTTTGCTCGTGTGCTTAATCAGATTGCTGAACAGCAGCAGGCAGAATAAGCAATAGCAAAAGAAACATGCCCGTAAGGGTCAAAACAAAAATGAAAATTATAATAATTGGAGGTAAATCATAATGGCAAAATTAACAACAGCTGAATTTATTGAAGCTATCAAAGAATTATCTGTATTAGAATTAAACGAATTAGTAAAAGCATGTGAAGAAGAGTTTGGTGTATCCGCAGCAGCAGGCGTTGTAGTTGCAGCAGCTGGTGCAGCTGAAGAAGCTGAAGAAAAAACAGAGTTCGACGTTGAATTAACAGAAGTTGGACCAAACAAAGTTAAAGTTATCAAAGTTGTTCGTGAAGCTACTGGCTTAGGTCTGAAAGAAGCTAAAGAAGTAGTTGACGGAGCTCCAAAGATCGTTAAAGAAGCTGCTTCTAAAGCAGAAGCTGAAGAAATCAAAACAAAACTGGAAGCTGAAGGCGCTAAAGTTACTCTTAAATAATTTTATTTTTGAGCATGTTTTGAAAATAGAGACTGCCGCACTGGTGATGAGAATCACTGGGGCGGCAGTTTTTGTGTTACGGCTTTATTTGTATTGAAAAAAATATTTGCTGAAAAATCATAAAAAATCACTTGACACACTTGACAAACGGTGTTATAGTGAAAAATGCACTATTATGGCAAGTTATGCCCGGGAGACTATTCAAAAGGGTCTCAGGCATGAATTAAATTAAAACATACAAGGGGTGAAACGTCAATGGAGAAAAACAGAATCCGTTCCGTAACTAATGGTAAGGCCATGAGAATGTCATACCAGCGCCAGAAAGAGGTACTGGAAATGCCGAACCTCATTGAAGTTCAGAAAGATTCTTATCAGTGGTTTCTGGACGAAGGCTTAAATGAAGTTTTTAAAGATATATCTCCAATCGCAGATTATAGCGGTAAATTGAGCTTGGAATTCGTTGGCTTTACTTTGTGTGAAGAGGAAAGAAAATATTCCATCGAAGAATGCAAGGAAAGAGATGCGACCTATGCGGCGCCTTTAAAAGTAAAGGTGAGATTACACAATAAAGAGAACGGCGAAATTACCACACATGAAATTTTCATGGGGGATTTGCCATTAATGACCGAAACTGGTACATTCGTAATTAACGGAGCTGAACGTGTTATTGTCAGCCAGTTAGTGCGTTCACCAGGTATTTATTATGCAATTGCACACGATAAACTGGGTAAAACCCTGTATTCCTGCACTGTAATTCCCAACAGAGGTGCGTGGCTGGAATATGAAACCGACTCCAATGACGTATTCTATGTACGTGTAGACAGAACCAGAAAAGTCCCTATTACTGTATTGATTCGTGCCCTGGGCATTGGAACAAATGCAGAAATTCTTGAATTGTTCGGTGAGGAACCGAAGATTCTGGCCAGCTTTACAAAAGATACTTCCGAAAACTATCAGGAAGGTCTGCTGGAATTATATAAGAAGATTCGTCCAGGCGAACCGCTGGCAGTGGAAAGCGCAGAAAGTTTAATTACCAGTATGTTCTTTGACCCGCGCCGTTATGACCTGGCAAAAGTGGGACGTTATAAATTTAATAAGAAATTACTCCTTCGTAACCGTATTACAGGACATAAACTTGCTGAAGATGTTGTAGACATGACAACAGGAGAAATCATTGCCGAGGCAGGCGCTGTTGTAAGCAAGGAGCTGGCTGACCAGATTCAGGATGCAGCCGTTCCATATGTTTGGATACAAGGGGAAGAGCGCAATATTAAAGTCCTTTCCAGCATGGCAGTTAATATTAGAAATTATGTGGACTTCTCAGAAGAAGAACTGAAAGAGCTGGGTATTACTGAATTAGTATACTATCCTGTTCTGGCAAAAATTCTGGAAGAAAACGAAGAACCAGAAGATATTAAAGAAGCCATTAAGCAGGAAATCCACGAACTGATTCCAAAGCATATTACTAAAGAAGATATTTTAGCTTCTATTAACTATAACATGCATCTGGAATATGGTCTTGGAACAGATGATGATATTGACCACTTAGGAAACAGACGTATCAGAGCTGTCGGTGAATTGTTACAGAACCAGTACAGAATCGGTCTTTCCAGATTAGAGAGAGTAGTAAGAGAAAGAATGACCACACAGGATCTGGAAGGTATTACACCTCAGTCTCTTATTAATATTAAACCGGTGACAGCAGCGGTAAAAGAATTCTTTGGTTCTTCTCAGTTGTCTCAGTTCATGGACCAGAATAACCCTCTGGGTGAGCTGACTCATAAGAGACGTTTATCAGCACTTGGACCAGGTGGTTTGTCCCGTGACCGTGCAGGTTTTGAGGTACGAGATGTTCACTATTCCCATTACGGAAGAATGTGTCCTATTGAAACTCCTGAAGGTCCGAACATCGGTCTGATTAACTCTCTGGCATCTTACGCAAGAATCAATGAATATGGTTTTGTGGAAGCTCCTTACAGAAAGATTGACAGAACAGATAAGAAAAATCCTTGTGTTACCGACGAAGTTGTATATATGACTGCTGATGAAGAGGATAATTATCATGTAGCGCAGGCCAATGAGCCGCTGGACGAAGAAGGACATTTCATTCATAAGAATGTATCCGGTCGTTTCAGAGAGGAAACACAGGAATACGAACGTCAGATGTTTGAATACATGGACGTATCTCCTAAAATGGTGTTCTCCGTTGCGACAGCATTGATTCCGTTCCTGCAGAACGACGATGCGAACCGTGCGCTGATGGGATCTAACATGCAGCGTCAGGCAGTGCCGCTTCTTACCACAGAGGCGCCTGTAGTAGGTACTGGTATGGAATCCAAGGCGGCTGTAGACTCCGGTGTCTGCGTAGTGGCAAAAAAAGCCGGTACTGTAGAATGTGCAGCTTCCAAAGAAATTATTATAAAAAATGATGATGGAACAAAGGATGTTTATCATCTTACCAAGTTTATGAGAAGTAACCAGAGTAACTGCTACAACCAGAGACCGATTGTGTTCAAAGGCGAACATGTAGAGGCTGGCCAGGTTATTGCAGACGGTCCGTCTACCTCCAAAGGTGAGCTGGCATTAGGTAAGAACCCGTTAATCGGTTTCATGACCTGGGAAGGCTACAACTACGAGGATGCGGTTCTCTTAAGTGAGAGACTGGTTATGGATGATGTATATACATCTGTTCATATTGAAGAATATGAAGCAGAAGCCAGAGATACGAAACTGGGACCGGAAGAAATTACAAGAGACGTTCCAGGTGTTGGTGATGATGCTCTGAAAGATCTGGATGAAAGAGGAATCATCCGCATTGGTGCTGAAGTCCGCGCAGGAGATATCCTGGTAGGTAAAGTTACTCCAAAGGGAGAGACAGAGCTTACAGCAGAAGAAAGACTGCTCCGCGCAATCTTCGGTGAAAAGGCAAGAGAGGTTCGTGATACTTCTCTCAAGGTTCCTCATGGTGAATATGGTATCGTTGTAGATGCCAAAGTATTCACAAGAGAAAACGGAGATGAATTATCTCCGGGTGTAAACCAGGCAGTCCGCATTTACATTGCCCAGAAGAGAAAAATCTCTGTTGGTGATAAAATGGCCGGACGTCATGGTAACAAGGGTGTTGTTTCCCGTGTACTTCCTGTGGAAGATATGCCGTTCCTGCCAAACGGACGTCCGCTGGATATTGTACTGAACCCTCTGGGCGTACCTTCCCGTATGAATATCGGACAGGTGCTGGAAATTCACTTGAGCCTGGCTGCAAAAGCTTTAGGCTTTAACATTGCAACACCTGTATTTGACGGAGCAAACGAAAATGATATCCAGGATACTCTGGAAATGGCAAATGATTATGTAAACACTGAGGACTTCGAAGAGTTCCGTGCAAAATATGAAGATGTTTTGAGACCAGAAGTTATGCAGTTCTTAGATGAGAACAAAGACCACAGAGAGCTGTGGAAAGGGGTTCCTCTTTCCAGAGATGGTAAGGTAAGACTTCGTGACGGACGTACCGGTGAATATTTCGACAGCCCGGTAACTATCGGACACATGCATTACCTGAAACTCCATCACCTGGTTGACGATAAGATTCATGCACGTTCCACTGGTCCATACTCCCTTGTTACACAGCAGCCTCTGGGTGGTAAAGCTCAGTTTGGTGGTCAGCGTTTCGGAGAGATGGAAGTTTGGGCACTGGAAGCATACGGTGCATCTTACACACTGCAGGAGATCCTGACTGTGAAATCTGATGATGTAATCGGACGTGTGAAAACTTACGAAGCAATTATTAAAGGTGACAATATTCCTGAACCAGGTATTCCGGAATCCTTCAAGGTACTTCTCAAAGAGCTTCAGTCTCTTGGTCTGGATGTAAGAGTCCTGAGAGAGGATATGACAGAAGTGGAAATCATGGAAAATATCGATTATGGCGATACAGATATGCGTTCCATTATTGAAGGGGATTCCCGCGGAGCTGACAACGAAGATTACGCAAGCCATGGATACTCCAAGCAGGAATTTGAAGGCGAAGAACTGGTAGATGTTGAAGACGAGGCCGAGGAAGAAGATGACATGTTCTTAGGCTTTGATGATGCTCAAGACGAAGAGTAATTAGGAAAGGAGTCTACAATGCCAGAAACAGCAAATAAAGAGGTATATCAGCCAATGACCTTTGATGCCATTAAAATCGGACTGGCATCCCCGGATAAAATCCGGGAGTGGTCCCATGGCGAGGTGAAAAAACCGGAAACCATTAACTATAGAACTTTAAAACCGGAAAAAGACGGACTTTTCTGTGAGAGAATCTTCGGACCAAGCAAGGACTGGGAATGTCACTGCGGTAAGTACAAGAAGATTCGCTACAAAGGCGTAATCTGTGACCGATGCGGCGTTGAAGTGACAAAAGCATCTGTCCGCAGAGAGCGTATGGGTCATATTGAGCTGGCTGCACCGGTTTCCCATATCTGGTATTTCAAGGGAATTCCTTCCAGAATGGGTCTGATTCTTGATTTATCTCCAAGAACACTGGAGAAGGTTCTGTATTTTGCAAACTATATTGTATTAGATGCAGGAACTTCTGATTTGTCCTACAAACAGGTTCTTACAGAGAGAGAATATCAGGATGCTAGAGAAAAATATGGTGATACATTCAGAGTGGGCATGGGTGCAGAGGCTGTTCAGGAGCTTCTGGAAGCTATTGACCTGGAAAGAGAATCCAAAGAACTGAAAGCAGGTCTTAAGGATTCCACAGGACAGAAACGTGCCCGTATTGTAAAACGTCTGGAAGTGGTAGAAGCATTCCGTGAATCAGGAAACAGACCGGAATGGATGATTATGACTGTTGTTCCGGTTATTCCGCCAGATTTACGTCCTATGGTACAGTTGGATGGCGGACGTTTTGCAACCTCAGACTTAAATGATTTATACAGAAGAATTATTAACAGAAACAACCGTTTGAAGAGACTGCTGGAATTAGGCGCTCCGGATATTATTGTCCGCAATGAAAAGAGAATGCTGCAGGAAGCTGTGGATGCCCTCATTGATAACGGACGTCGTGGACGCCCTGTTACAGGTCCAGGAAACAGAGCGCTGAAATCCCTTTCTGATATGCTGAAAGGTAAATCAGGACGTTTCCGTCAGAATCTGTTAGGTAAACGTGTTGACTATTCCGGACGTTCTGTTATTGTCGTTGGACCGGAACTGAAAATTTTCCAGTGTGGTCTTCCAAAAGAAATGGCGATTGAATTGTTCAAGCCATTTGTTATGAAAGAATTGGTATCTAATGGTACTGCCCATAACATTAAAAATGCCAAGAAGATGGTAGAAAAGCTGGAACCAGCGGTATGGGACGTGCTGGAAGAAGTAATTAAAGAGCATCCGGTTATGTTAAACCGAGCTCCTACACTGCATAGATTAGGTATTCAGGCGTTTGAGCCAATTCTGGTAGAAGGTAAAGCAATTAAGCTTCATCCATTGGTATGTACTGCGTTTAACGCGGACTTCGATGGTGACCAGATGGCTGTGCATCTTCCATTATCTGTGGAAGCTCAGGCAGAGTGCCGTTTCCTTCTGCTTTCACCAAACAACCTGCTGAAACCGTCTGACGGTGGTCCGGTAGCCGTTCCTTCACAGGATATGGTACTTGGTATTTACTATCTGACACAGGACAGACCTGGTTATAAGGGAGAAGGCAAAGTATTTAAGAGTCTGAATGAAGCAATTCTGGCATATGAAAACCAGGTAATTGCTTTGCAGACAAAGATTTTTGTTTATGTTGAAAAGAAAATGCCGGATGGAACCGTATCAAGAGGAAAGATTCAGTCTACTCTTGGACGTCTGTTGTTCAACGAAATCCTTCCTCAGGACTTAGGATTCGTAGACAGAAGTATTCCTGGCAATGAACTGCTCCCGGAAGTTGATTTCCTGGTTGGTAAGAAGCAGTTAAAGAAAATTCTGGAAAAAGTTATTAATACTCATGGTGCTACCAAGACAGCAGAAGTTCTGGACAGCATTAAGGCTATGGGTTATAAATACTCCACAAGAGCAGCTATGACCGTATCTATTTCCGACATGACTGTGCCACCACAGAAACCGGAAATGATTCAGAAGGCTCAGGATACTGTAGACTTAATTACTAAGAACTTTAAACGTGGTCTCATTACAGAGGAAGAACGTTACAAAGAAGTTGTAGATACCTGGAAAAAGACTGACGATGCCCTTACTAAGGCGCTGCTGGATGGTCTTGATAAGTACAACAACATCTACATGATGGCTGACTCCGGAGCCCGTGGTTCTGACAAGCAGATTAAACAGCTTGCAGGTATGCGTGGTTTGATGGCCGATACAACCGGTCACACCATTGAGCTGCCAATTAAGTCTAACTTCCGTGAAGGTCTGGACGTACTGGAATACTTCATGTCCGCCCATGGAGCGCGTAAAGGTCTGTCCGATACAGCTCTTCGTACAGCTGACTCCGGTTACCTGACAAGACGTCTTGTAGACGTATCTCAGGAACTGATTGTACGTGAAGTAGACTGTTGTGAAAGCAAAGGCGAAATTCCAGGTATGTGGGTAAAAGCTTTTGTAGATGGAAAAGAAGAGATTGAAAGTCTTCAGGAACGTATTACAGGACGTTTCTCCTGTGAGACTATCAAAGATAAAGACGGAAATGTCATTGTAAAAGCAAATCACATGATTACACCAAAACGTGCTGCCAGAGTGGTAACAGAGGGTGTAAATGCAGAAGGCAAACCATATGATGCAGTGAAAATCCGTACAATTCTTACCTGTAAGTGCCATGTAGGTGTTTGTGCAAAATGTTACGGTGCAAACATGGCTACAGGAGAGCCGGTACAGGTTGGTGAATCTGTAGGTATCGTTGCTGCTCAGTCTATCGGTGAACCAGGTACACAGCTTACCATGCGTACTTTCCATACCGGTGGTGTGGCTGGTGGAGATATCACACAGGGTCTTCCACGTGTCGAGGAGCTTTTTGAAGCAAGAAAACCGAAAGGTCTTGCAATCATTACAGAGATTAAAGGTACTGCTACCATTAAAGATACGAAGAAGAAACGTGAAATCATTGTTACTGACAATGAAAACGGAGAATCTAAGACCTACCTGATTCCATACGGTTCCCGTATTAAGATCCAGGATGGTGATTATCTGGAAGCAGGTGATGAACTTACCGAAGGTTCTGTAAATCCACATGATATCCTGAGAATCAAGGGCGTTCGTGCGGTACAGGATTACATGATTCGTGAAGTTCAAAGAGTTTACCGTCTCCAGGGTGTAGAAATCAACGATAAGCATATTGAAGTTATTGTGCGTCAGATGCTGAAGAAGATTCGCATTGAAAATAATGGAGATACAGAATTCCTTCCGGGAACACTGGTGGATGTACTGGAATTTGAAGAAGAGAATGAAAAACTCATTGCAGAAGGCAAAGAGCCGGCAGATGGAAAACAGGTAATGCTTGGTATTACCAAGGCTTCTCTGGCAACCAACTCCTTCCTGTCTGCAGCTTCCTTCCAGGAGACAACCAAAGTTCTTACAGAAGCGGCAATCAAAGGAAAGATTGACCCACTTATTGGACTGAAAGAGAACGTTATCATTGGTAAGCTGATTCCGGCAGGAACTGGTATGAAGAAATATGCCAATATCAAGCTGGATACAGATGAAGATGAAGTTTTGGATGAGGAGGAACTGGAAGAGGAAATCACAGAAGAAACTTCTGAGACAGAAACAGAAGAAGTAGAAGAAACAACAGAAACTACTGAAAATGTGGAAGAAAACGCTGAGACAGAAGAAACTGAGACAACAGAAGAATAAATAAGTAAAGAGGATGTGGCTGATAAGGGTCACATCCTCTTTTGCGTTATATGGTCTGGATATAAAACTGTTTAATGGCATAGGCAGCCGCACCTTGTGGCCCTTCAAAGGGATTAAAGGGAAGGAGCTGAACCGTGCGGTCTGTAGGGTCATCCACGAATAATAACTGCTGTTTGATATAATCCATGAGTTCTTCGCTGATTTCTTCATTGGAAAACAGGGAGCAGTGAAGATAGATTTTATCCGGATTCATGATAATGGCCAGGTTGGAAATGGTGATTCCAAGGTATTTCAGAGCAGTAGAAATATAGTTTCCCACCTGTACATCTCCCAGTGAAAAAGCCCTGGAGACATCTTCTATGGTAAGTTCCTCAGCAGAAGGTTTCAGAGCAGTTAAAACAGTGGAAGCGTTGCTGTCATACAGAAGCCGGCAGTATTTTAAAAGCCAGGTTTCACTGCAATAAGTCTGGAGACAGCCCCGTTTTCCACATTCACATTTTTTTCCTTCTGGATTTACAATGGTGTGTCCGATTTCACCGGCATAGTAGTTGCTTCCCTGAAAGAGGTGGCTATCTTTCATCATGGCGCAGAACATACCAAGACCGCTGTGGAAAAAGGCAAAGGTCTCCGGTGAGGTCTGATCAAACAGATACCGTCCAAATGCCATACAGCGGACATTATTTTCCAGAACAACCGGAAAGGGGAGATGTTTTTTTAATTCTTTTCCGCTAAATCCGGGAAAGGTAGAAGAGTTTATAATGACCTTGTTCTGCTGGATATCAATGTGTCCTGGTACAGCAACTCCAATACCAATAAGAGATTTTGTAATTTCAGGGAGAGAGTGCAGAATCTCCGTGATTTTGTTAATGAGAAATTCTGTGATGTTTTCTTTTACTTCTCTTTCTAAAAGCCCGGAAGTCTGAAATACAGAATTACCTCTAAGGTCACAAATCAAAAACCGCACATGGCGTTTCGTAAACTCCACACCCATGGAATAAACCCGGTCAGGAACTAAATCCAGAAGGATTTTTTTTCGCCCAGGGGAGGTTTCTTCCGGGTTTTCATCCGAACCGATTTCATGTATAATACCTTCCCGTATGAAATCTCCGGAAATAGAAGTCACAGTTGCGGGAGTAATCTGTGTATTCCGGGCAATGGTAGACCGGGCAACCGGAGCGTGACGAAAAATATATTCCAGAATTGTGCTTCTATTTTCCTGAGTAGTCATAAGTTGAGAAACCTCCTCTTTAAATCTGTGCTAAAATTTTTCAATGAGAGGAAAACCTGCATAATTAGTAGAAACTTCAATAACCCGGTAAACATCCAGGGCTTTCTGGAACTTACATTCCTGTGAACATATATAATGCGTGAAGGTTTTCCAGGCTGCTTCGGCTTCGGAAGTATTGCCTTCAGAAAGGAAAAGCAGTGCTTGTGCTAATAATATACAATATTCACTGTGATAGTCAAGATGTTCCCAGAAAAGTTTTTCCACAGGTGAAGCAAAATCAGGGGCTGGTGTCAGGTATTTTTGGTGGAAATTTTGTACTGTCTGAAGCAGTTGCTTCATATTGGATGTTACCTGGAGATTAATACGGTTTCCTTTTCCGTTGTAATAATCACAGTTACATAAAGCGGAAAGAGAAGATAAATAGGAGAGGCAGTCTTCCCACTGTTCTCCGTAGGCAGCCTGAAAATATTCGGCAGCCAGCTCTTCAAAACTGGCGTCTGTTCCCATCAGGCATTTTCCCATAATATAGTTGGGGAGTCCATTTGGCAGGAAACAGCGAAGCTCCTGGCAGCTAATATATCCATTGAGATTTAACTTTTTGAGGCTGTGGATATCTTCGTAAATAATTCTTGCAATGTGTACATATCCCATATCTCCGTAATGTGCTCTGCCAAGAGGATAATCGTAATCAAAGGCATCTCCTTTAAAAATATTCTGCCACTGGGCAAGGAAGGACAGATTTTCCTCCAGGTTGACCGGGAGCGTAATCTGATTCCGCTGATATTTTGGAGGCTCTGGAAGCGTTTCAGGAATATCGTAGGAACGCAGGAAAGTCCGGCTAATGGGGGCAAACATCATAACAAAGCGTTCCGGATGAATCAGGCGTTCTTTTTCAGGCGCCCATAAAAGTTCTTCATACAGTAAAAATACAATTTTAGTAGAAAGCTTCTTCATGGTGAGGGCCTGATCAATTTCATTTAAAATATGCACGTACAGGTCGGAAGGCAGATGGTTTTTGCAGGCATCGCATTCGCAGTGGTTATTAAAAGCATCAGCCAGCCATATGTGGAGATAATCTACCTCTGGATGTGCCAGGGAGTAGTCCACAACTTTCTGCACAAAAGAGGAAACCACCTGTGGATTGGAATAACACAGATTTGTGTTAATAGGAATCCCCTTGTAAAACCCACGCTCTCCATCCACCAATGCAGTCATGGAAAGCTGTTCTTCACTTAATTTTGCATCTGAAGAAACCCAACCAAGGGTATTCTGATCCAGTACAGAACAGGTCCAGCCATGTCCTACACGATGATGCTTCAGGCCTCTTTTTCTTAATTCTTCATCAATGACAGCAGAGATTTCAGCCGCTTTTTCCAGAGAAAAATCTTCCGGGGAAGAAAGAGGGTTGTTCTTATGAGAATACCACAAGTTTAAGAATGCATAAGGCAGTTCAAATTGCAGGAAAAAGGAATTGTATCCAAGCTTTGGAAGCCAGTCAATAAATTCCAGAATGTTTTCCGGAGAATCTGCACCTTCGATACACACGCCTCTATGATGATAGCGGGCTTTCTGGCGCTGAGAAATAGAAAGTTCTTCTATATTAGGAATAGAAGGGATTTTCTCATATTCTTTCCCGGGTCTTAAAAAGCGGCAGCCCAACAATGTGAGATACTGGTAAACGCCAAGCAAAACAGAACGGGGATTGCTTCCTTTAATATACCCGTTCAAATGAGAGATTTCTATTTCGTATTCATCTTCGTCAGGTGAACAGGTATCAGATGGAAAGAGTCCCAGAAGGATTCTTTTCCGGTTGTTGTCCCTGTTCATAGTATCAGACGAAAAAGAGAGGAAATTATTTACTTTTGATAAATAATGTTTTAATTCAGAACCAGCAAATAAAATGGTATCAGAATGTGATGCGCACTCTATTTGTATATACATTTTAATACCTCCATGATTTAGTTATTAAAAATAATAAACTTTAAGAAGATTATAACGAAAAGAAAATGAAAAGTATATGTAAAAAGTGCATATAAAATGAGAGATAAAATTGATAATAATTAACAAAATGATAAATATATGTTGATTTTTTTGGCGTAACATAGTATATTATAGCTACAGAGAAGAGAAGAGAAAATAAAAAATATAATTATATAAAATAAATAAATGGAGGGCTATATGAAAACAAAAACAACTTTAGCAGAATTTCGCTCTATGAATTCTGTAAGGAAAAAACGCATTTTGCGGAAGAATGCCTGGTGTTGGGTATTTATGCTGCCAACCCTGATTCTTTACATTTTATTTCAGGGGTATCCTATTATAACAAGTGCCTGGTATTCTCTTCTGGACTGGTCTGGTATGACCATGAATGCTACCTTTGTAGGTCTGGGCAACTTTAAAGAATTATTGCAGGATCCACTGTTTTTTAATTCTGTAGGAAATAGTTTTAAGTACATGTTATTAAGCGTTCCTATTCAGTTGGTACTTTCTCTGGTGATTGCCTATATCTTAACCAGTATTATTAAAAAAGGCGCAACGGTGTTCCGCACCATGTACTTCATCCCGGTAGTTACAACTGCATCTATTGTAGGTATTATTATGATTTTCATTTTCGGAGGTACAGGCCCTGTAAACCAGGTACTTTCCATGATGGGAATTGATACCATTAACTTCCTGGGAGATGCCAAGACAGCAATGTTTACGGTGGTTCTGATTGGCGTATGGAAAGATTTGGGAACTTACATGATTTACTGGATTGCAGCTTTGCAAAGTGTACCGCAGGATGTATATGAAGCAGCTAAAATTGACGGTGCAGGAAAGTTCAGAACTTTTACAGACGTTGTATTTCCTCTGATTCTGCCAATAGGTGGTGTTATTACCGTACTTTGTGTTATCGGTTCTCTGAAGGTATTCGATATTGTTCAGACCATGACAAATGGTGGTCCATATTTCGCAACGGATGTGGTAGCAACATTTGTATACCGGACAGCTTATTCCAGTACAACAGGAAGCCCCCGGCTTGGTTATGCCAGCGCTGCAGCTTTGATGTTTGGACTTATGGTTGTTGTGATTGGTATCGTCCTGAATTTGGTAAAAGGTTATTTTAATAAGAAGAGAAATGTTTAGGAGAGGAGATTAGCTCATTATGAAAAAAGAGAAAATTGCAGGGAAAATCGGAAAATCTGTAATTTATGTACTGCTTTCCGTTGTGGCTCTTATCTGGATGTATCCTTTTATCTGGATGATTAGTGCGTCTTTGAAAACCCAGAGCGAATTTTTTGCCAGCGGTCTGAGTTTAATTCCGGAAAGCCTGAATTTTGATAACTATGTAAGAGCATGGAATAATGCAAACTTTGCTGTGTACTTCAAAAACTCTATTATTGTAACAGTCAGCGTTGTTGTCATTGTTCTTTTATCAACATCTGCAGCTGGCTATGTTATGGGAAGATATGTTTTTGTTGGTAAGAAACTGGTTATGGGAATCTTCATGGCAAGTATTACAATTCCACTGGTATTTACAGTTATTCCTATTTATGAATTGTTAAAAGAAATGGGATTGGAACAGAACCTGCTGGGTCTGATTCTGGCAGAGGCCGGAGGAGGTCATGTTATCTTCCTGATGCTGTTCTCCAGTTTTTACGGAGGACTTCCCAAGGAGCTGGAAGAGGCGGCAACTATTGATGGAAGTGGTTTTATGAAAACCTACTCCAGCATTATGTTCCCTCTGGCAAAACCAATTATGGCAACCGTAGTGATTATGCAGTTTATCTGGACATGGAACTCTTTCCTCTTGCCATTGATTGTTACCCTGAGTAAACCGGAAATGCGTACCTTAGCTGTTGGTCTGTATGCGTTAAGAGGTGAAAACGTAGTTGACTGGACTGGTATTGCTGCCGGTGCATGTATTGCGGTTCTGCCGATTATTTTGATTTTTGTATGCCTGCAGAAATATTTTGTAGATGGTGTGGCAGGCGCTGTAAAGAGTTAAGAAATAAAATTTTATTATATTTAAATTATTTAAGGAGGTATTTTACCATGAAAAAGAGAATTGCAGCATTAGCTATGGCTGGTCTGATGGTTCTGTCAGCAGTTGGCTGTGGCCCAAGCGTGAGCGGAGGCGGCTCAGAAGGAAAAGAGCAGGAAACAACTTCTGAAAAGAAAGAAGAATCCAAAGGTGATGGAGAAGTTGTTCTGCAGGTTGTAGATATGAGTGATTCTACAAAAGCAAGAAGAGAAGAGTACAACAAGAAGTTTGAGGAAGAGAACAACTGTAAAGTAGAATATACAGTGTTGGCTGGAGATCAGTATCAGACAACCATTAACTCTTCGATTAAAGCAAATACAGCACCAGACTTGTTTGCTCTTCCAAGTGGTGTGAAACTTTCTACAGCAGTAGAAGAAGGCTGGTATATGCCAATGAATGATTATGTGGAAGATGGATTTTTCGATACTTTTGCAGAGGGCGCATTAAACGAAGGTATTACAACGATGGACGGACAGGTTTATGTGCTTCCGGAATCAGCAAATATCGTAAACACTCTGGTATTCTATAATAAAAACGTTCTGGAGGATGCAGGAGTAGACACTGAAAATCTTCCAAAAACATGGAGCGAATTCAGAGAAGTTTGTAAACAGGTAACAGAAGCCGGAAAAGGTAAATACTACGGTATGATTGAAGGTGGAAAACAGGTAAACAGACTGGAAATTGCTATTCGTGCATTATCCTGTCTGGCAGGAAGCAAATCAAATGATATCGGTGTTATCAGCATGGTAGATGGAAAGAATGTTTTAAATTCTGACGCTATGATTCAGGCATTTGACTTCTACAGCGGACTGGTACAGGATGGCAGCTTCCATCCAGACTCTGTAAACCTGGCAGCACCGGAAGCAAGAGCTCTGTTTGCACAGAATCAGGCTGCATTCCTGATTCAGGGTTCCTGGTGTATCTCAACCTGGGAAAAAGAAAACCCGGAATTAGAATTTGGTGTTATGGAAATGCCGGTACCAGATGACGGTGCAAAAGGCGGACTTCCTTACATTGGCGCACAGCCATGGATGGGTATTTCTAAAACATCTGAAAATCCAGAACTTGCAGCAAAATACCTTCAGGGACTTTATTCTGAAGAATACCAGGCAGGCGTTGTAGAAGACGGTGGTTTCGTATCTGCTGTAAAAGGTGTTAATGAGAAATACATGAAAGATGGCGTTATGAAAGATTACTATACACTGGCTCTGGAACAGGGTAAACTTTGCCCGGACCCAATCGTAGGTAATGCAGATGCAGCAGTGGTTTACGCAAATATCACAGAAATTTCTCCAAACTTAGGACAGATTGTACAAGGTACTCTTACAGGAAAAACAGATTATAAAGATACTTTGAAGACATTAGCTGAAAATACCCAGAAAGAATGGGAAAACGGAATTAAAAAAGCGCAGGAAGCTGGAGCTGAAGTTTCCGCAGCAGACTTTGAATTTAAAAACTGGAATCCATTGGAAGACTATACAGCAGAAGATTATCAGAACAAATAAGAGGAAATTGCCGGGGTGTATATCATCTCGGCATTTCCTTTTTATAAATCTTAAAAATTGTAGAAAAAATCCTTGACAGGTGAAATCTTCCTATATATAATGAAGAAGTATGCGTGAGAAACAGGGCTTTTATGCGCATATGAGATTATTCATATGATGAATAACTGGCAGCCACTTTATTTCTTCTATAATGATTATAGAAGATGTGCAAATTTTACAGGAGGTGAAAGGAATGCCAACATTTAACCAGTTAGTAAGAAAAGGACGTCAGACTTCCGTGAAAAAGTCTACAGCACCTGCACTTCAGAAGAGCTACAACTCTTTACAGAAAAAATCATCTGATTTATCTTCTCCACAGAAGAGAGGTGTATGTACCGCTGTTAAGACTGCTACACCAAAGAAGCCTAACTCAGCTCTTAGAAAAATCGCCAGAGTTCGTCTTTCAAACGGAATCGAAGTAACAAGCTACATTCCAGGAGAAGGTCACAACTTACAGGAGCACAGCGTTGTTCTGATCCGTGGTGGTAGAGTAAAAGACTTACCAGGTACCAGATATCATATCATTCGTGGTACATTAGATACAGCAGGTGTTGCTAACAGACGCCAGGCTCGTTCTAAATACGGTGCTAAGAGACCAAAAGATAAAAAATAGAAACTATGAAAATCCATGAGTGACGGACAGATAGTCTGTTACCTTAAATTATAGAATCACAGGACTAACTATCAATCATTTGTGCCGGGATTCCACAAGCCCAGTAGTGGCTGCGGGTTTAGATAGAGAATTTACCGTGCGAACATGCAGAATAGTTTGTGTGAGTACCTATGATTTAATCGGAACTGATTAAGGAGGGAAGTAACGTGCCACGTAAAGGACATACTCAGAAAAGAGACGTTCTGGCTGATCCAATGTACAACAGCAAGGTAGTTACAAAACTTATCAACAGCATTATGTTAGATGGTAAGAAAGGTGTAGCTCAGAAAATTGTTTACGGTGCATTCGCCAGAGTGGAAGAAAAAGCTGGAAAACCAGCAATCGAAGTATTCGAAGAAGCTATGAACAATATCATGCCAGTATTAGAAGTAAAAGCAAGACGTATCGGTGGTGCAACATACCAGGTACCTATCGAAGTTAGACCAGACAGACGTCAGGCTTTAGCTCTTCGTTGGTTAACAATGTTTTCTCGTAAAAGAGGAGAGAAAACAATGGAAGAAAGACTGGCTAACGAATTATTAGATGCAATGAATAACACAGGCGCATCTGTTAAGAGAAAAGAAGACATGCATAAGATGGCTGAAGCAAATAAAGCATTTGCTCACTATCGTTTCTAAGAGGAGGAAATCCAATTGGCTGGAAGAGAATATCCGTTAGATAGAACCAGAAACATTGGTATTATGGCTCATATTGATGCTGGTAAAACTACCACAACAGAGCGTATTCTGTATTATACCGGTGTAAACTATAAAATCGGTGATACTCACGAAGGTACTGCTACCATGGACTGGATGGAACAGGAGCAGGAAAGAGGTATCACAATTACCTCAGCCGCTACAACATGCCACTGGACACTGCAGGAGAACTGCAAACCAAAAGCTGGTGCTCTGGAACACCGTATCAATATCATTGATACCCCAGGACACGTTGACTTTACTGTAGAAGTTGAGCGTTCTCTGCGTGTACTTGACGGTGCTGTTGGTGTATTCTGTGCAAAGGGCGGTGTTGAACCACAGTCCGAAAATGTATGGCGTCAGGCTGACACATACAATGTACCGCGTATGGCATTCATCAATAAGATGGATATCCTTGGTGCAGATTTCTACGGCGCTGTAGAACAGATTAAAACAAGATTAGGAAAGAATGCAATCTGCATTCAGCTCCCAATCGGTAAGGAAGATGAATTCAAAGGAATCATCGACCTGTTTGAAATGAAAGCTTACATCTATAATGATGATAAGGGTGATGATATTTCTATCGTTGATATCCCAGAAGATATGGCAGATGATGCAGAACTGTACCGTACAGAACTGGTTGAAAAAATCTGTGAATTAGATGATGATTTAATGATGGAATATCTGGAAGGTGAAGAACCATCTACAGAAGCTTTAAAAGCTACTTTAAGAAAAGCAACATGTGAATGTGCTGCTGTTCCTGTATGCTGTGGTACAGCTTACAGAAATAAAGGTATTCAGAAACTTCTTGATGCAGTTATTGAATTTATGCCTTCTCCATTGGATGTACCTGCTATTCAGGGTACAGACCTGGATGGTAACCCAATCGAAAAACATTCTTCTGACGATGAACCATTTGCAGCTCTTGCATTCAAGATCATGGTTGACCCATTTGTTGGTAAGCTTGCATTCTTCCGTGTATATTCAGGAACAATCAACTCTGGTTCTTATGTTCTGAACTCTACAAAAGGAAAGAAAGAACGTGTTGGACGTATCCTTCAGATGCATGCTAACAAACGTCAGGAATTAGACAAAGTATATGCTGGTGATATCGCTGCAGCTGTAGGTCTTAAATTTACAGCAACAGGTGATACCATCTGTGATGACCAGCATCCGGTAATTCTGGAATCCATGGAATTCCCAGAACCAGTTATCGAGCTGGCTATCGAGCCTAAGACAAAAGCAGGACAGGGTAAATTAGGTGAATCCTTAGCAAAACTTGCTGAAGAAGACCCAACCTTCCGTGCTCATACAGATAAAGAAACAGGACAGACCATTATCGCAGGTATGGGTGAGCTTCACCTGGAAATCATTGTTGACCGTCTGCTTCGTGAATTCAAAGTAGAAGCTAACGTAGGTGCTCCACAGGTTGCTTACAAAGAAACCTTCACAAAACCAGTTGATGTTGACAGCAAATATGCTAAACAGTCTGGTGGACGTGGACAGTATGGTCACTGTAAAGTTAAATTCGAGCCAATGGATGCCAACGGTGAAGAACTGTTCAAGTTCGAATCCACAGTTGTTGGTGGTGCTATTCCTAAGGAATACATTCCAGCAGTTGGCGAAGGTATCGAAGAAGCTATGAAAGCCGGTATCCTTGGTGGATTCCCGGTAGTTGGTGTTTACGCTAACGTATATGATGGTTCTTACCATGAAGTCGACTCTTCTGAAATGGCATTCCACATTGCCGGTTCTCTGGCATTTAAGGATGCTATGGCAAAGGCTTCACCGGTATTACTGGAGCCAATTATGAAGGTAGAGGTTACAACACCGGAAGATTACATGGGTGATGTTATCGGTGATATCAACTCCCGTCGTGGACGTATCGAAGGTATGGAAGATATCGGCGGAGGTAAAATGATCCGTGGATACGTTCCTCTGGCAGAAATGTTCGGATACGCAACAGACCTGCGTTCCAGAACACAGGGACGTGGTAACTACTCTATGTTCTTTGAAAAATATGAACCAGTTCCAAAATCCGTACAGGAAAAAGTTCTGGCAGGAAAAGCAAGTAAATAATTATTGTATTTACGGGCTTAACCTGGATTTTTAGACAAATTAAACTTGCAAATATCCTTGATTTGCAATATAATCAAGGGTAGCAGGTTGATTTTATCAGCCGCCTCGTTATGAGGCATCAAAATCTAAATTAATAATTGCCCAAACGGGGCGCATGTTAAACAAGGAGGACATTCAAAATGGCTAAAGCTAAATTTGAAAGAAGCAAACCGCATTGTAACATCGGTACCATCGGACACGTTGACCATGGTAAAACAACTTTAACAGCTGCTATCACAAAAGTTCTTGCTACAAGAGTTGCTGGTAACACTGCTACAGATTTCGAAAACATCGATAAAGCTCCAGAAGAAAGAGAACGTGGTATCACAATCTCTACTTCTCACGTAGAATATGAAACAGAAAAACGTCACTACGCTCACGTTGACTGCCCAGGACATGCTGACTACGTTAAGAACATGATCACAGGTGCAGCTCAGATGGACGGTGCTATCTTAGTAGTTGCTGCTACAGATGGTGTTATGGCTCAGACAAAAGAACACATCCTTCTGTCTCGTCAGGTTAACGTTCCATACATCGTTGTATTCATGAACAAATGTGATATGGTTGACGACGAAGAATTACTTGAATTAGTAGAAATGGAAATCGTTGAGCAGTTAGAGGAATATGACTTCACAGACTGCCCAATCATCAAAGGTTCTGCTCTGAAAGCTCTGGAAGATCCAAACGGTCCATGGGGCGACAAGATCATGGAACTTATGGATGCTGTTGACAGCTTCATTCCAGATCCAGAACGTGATACAGATAAAAACTTCATCATGCCTGTAGAAGACGTATTCTCTATCACAGGTCGTGGTACAGTTGCTACTGGTAGAGTAGAAGCTGGTACTCTTCATGTATCTGACGAAGTTGAAATCGTTGGTCTGAAAGAAGAAACACGTAAAGTAGTTGTAACTGGTATCGAAATGTTCCGTAAACTGTTAGACGAAGCTCAGGCTGGTGATAACATCGGTGCTCTTCTTCGTGGTGTTCAGAGAAACGAAATCGAAAGAGGACAGGTTCTCGCTAAACCAGGAAGCATCAAATGCCATACAAAATTCACAGCTCAGGTTTACGTACTGAAAAAAGACGAAGGTGGCCGTCATACACCATTCTTCAACAACTACCGTCCACAGTTCTACTTCAGAACAACAGACGTAACAGGTGTATGTAACTTACCAGAAGGTACAGAAATGTGCATGCCTGGCGATAACATCGAAATGACTATTGAACTGATTCACCCAATTGCTATGGAGCAGGGTCTTAGATTCGCTATCCGTGAAGGTGGACGTACAGTAGGATCAGGTGCTGTTGCATCTATCATTGAGTAATTTGCGATAAGCAATGAGCAGTACAGATTCAAGGATAATGGACGGTGGGGGCTTGCTCACACAAGACCATTAGACGCAGAATCTATGGGGCGAATGCCCCGACTGAGATGAAGCGCAGCGGAATCGAAGTTGTGTACTGTGGATGACTTGATAGAACCAAATTTAAAAATATAGAGTATCGAAAGATACATTGTGTCCAAGCGTAAGATACCCCGGAACCGTAAGGTTTCCGGGGTTTTTCTGTTAGTATCTTATGGTGTCTGAAAATATAGAAAAAACCCAGCGGAGGCTAAAAATATGAGCATATTTGAATATGACCAGGAAAAGCATATGCAGCAGGAGAGAGAGGAAGCCTGGGAGAAAGGAAGAACTCAGGGGGAACATGATATGCTCTGCAAACTTGTGGAGAAGAAATTGAACAAGGGGAAAACCATAATCCAGATTGCAGAGGAATTAGAAGAGAGTGAAGCAGTGATAAAAGAAATTTTAGAGGATAAAAGAGACCAGAAAACAGGAATTTAAGAGCAGTATAAGGAGCGACAAGATGGACAGTGTTGTGAAACAAGGGATGAGGATTCAGTTTAATGAGGAGGCCTTGAGATTTGCTTTTCAAAGAGAAAATGGTGTTCTGTGGAAATGGGATGAGTCATATAGGCCCTACATGGAATGTAAAAGTGGAAAAATTTATTTTTCTGATGCCAGACGGATTTCCCACCAAGTCTTTCATTCCGGGGTGGGAGATGGGATTTTGAGTACATATCGTGGTTTTGAAAATCATGGAGGGGAGGTGCCTTTTGAATTTCAGACTCTTGTGTGGGTAGAAAATGCAACACAGGATGTATACTGTGAATGGATTCCTATTTGTGAGGAGGGACTGAAGGTTGAGAAGATATTTTGGCCTGGTCCCATGGAGTTTCGAGAACCGCGAGATAATTGGTATACACTTTTAAATAACCGTCAGGGCATGTTGATTCCAAACACCTGGGAAACAGAGTTGGAGACACCGGTTTTTGATGGATTTTTTGGAACCGCAGGAGCTTATATGCCCTGGTTTGCTCAGGTGAGGGAAAGAGAGGGGTATCTGGCAGTATGTGTGACACCTTGGAATGCAGGATATCAGGCAGAACATCCTGCCAAAGGGCCTTATACAAGAGTTGGAATCCGGTTTGAGTCAAGTCTTGGGAAGATGGATTATCGCCGGATTGTGAAGTACACTTTTTTAAGTGACTGTGACTACAACGATATTTGTAAAGTTTACAGAAATTATGTGAATGAACAGGGAAGGCTGCGTACCCTGGAAGAAAAGGCGATTCGGAATCCTTCTGTGAATGATTTAATTGGCTGTGCTTTTGTACATCAGGGAATTAAAACTTTTGTACAACTGGATTCAGAGTTCTATGATCCGCAGAATCCGGAGAAAAATAATCATGTGACATCTTTTGCAAAAAGAGAGGAAGACATCCGGTATTTTCATGAGATGGGTGTAGAAAAGTTGTATTTGCATCTGGATGGATGGGCAGAGCCTGGTTATGATAATTGTCATCCGGATTATACCCCTGCCTGTGAAGAAGCAGGCGGCTGGAAGGGCATGAAATCCCTGGTGGATACTGTGCATAAATGTGGATTTCTGTTTGGAATTCATGACCAGTATCGGGATTACTATTTGTCAGCATCCAGTTTTGATGAAAATTTTGCATGTCATTTACCAGATGGAACCATTCCAAGGCATAGAAGATGGGCAGGAGGATCCCAGTCCTATCTTTGCGGGACTCAGGCGCCTTATTATGTGAAGCGTAATTTTGAGGAATTGGCAAAGCATGGTATTCAGTTGGACTGTGCATATCTGGATGTATTTACCTGTAATGAAGGCGATGAATGTGATAATCCCATGCACCGTATGACCAGAAAAGAGTGTTATGAGTATCGCTGTCGCTGTTTTGAATATCTTCTGAAAAATGGAATTCTTTCCAGTTCAGAAGAAGTGAATGACTGGGCAGTGCCAAGCCAGATTTTCTGTCATTATGCGCCCTATGATTTTATGATGCAAAAGCCTGGTACACCGAAGCAGGGGCTGGCGGTACCCCTATATAACCTGGTATACCATGACTGCGTCATTCAGCCCTGGATGATGGAAAAAGTCAGTGAAGAGGAAGATTATATGCTTTATGCATTGTTAAATGGAGGCGCTCCCTATTTGGTGCGAGATGCTGCTTATCCAAATATTGATGGTGCTTTTGATGAGAATGTGAAAATCAGTCTGGAAGAACAGATAGAAAGAGCGAAGGTGGTTTCTGTATTTCAAGAAAAGGTTGGGAAACGGGAAATGCTACGCCATGAATTTGTAGATGGAAATCCGAAGGTGCAGAAAACTACTTTTGCAGGGGGGATTTCTGTGGTGGTGGATTTTGAGAAGCAGAAGTATGAAATCAGAGAAGATTAAAACACATTCTTGACACCTCCGGTATCTTGTAATACAATATACTCAAAGATAGTATTATGTATTGCAAGATACTGGAGGTGATTTTTTTGATACCTTCTCAGATGTTGAAGGGAACCCTGGAAGGATGTGTATTGAAAGTAATCAGTGACAATGAAACTTACGGATATGAAATTTCCCAGAAACTTTTGGAATATGGATTTGAAGGAATCTCAGAAGGCACCATTTATCCTCTTCTTCTTCGCATGGAGAAGAATGGATTGATAGAAGCAGAATATAAAGCTTCTATTTTAGGTCCAAAGAGAAAGTATTTTTCTATTACAGAGAAAGGCAGAGAGGAACTGGAGCAGTTTTTGAAAAGTTTCAGGGAACTGGAAGCAGCGGTGAATCATGTGTTTGGACTGGAGGTGTAATGTATGAGGCAGAGTGCAGCAGAATTGAAGAATCGGAATAACAGGAGAGACAGAATGCTGTCCATGGAAAATAAGGAATGGATGACAAAAATTGTCTGTTATTTAAGAACCAGAAGTGTGGAAGAGCAAAGACTGGAGGATATTACGGATATGCTGCTGGAGGCACAGGGCAGAGGAGAAAGCGCAGACCAGGTATTAGGTGGAAATTATCAGCAGTTTTGTGATGAGATTGTGGACAGTCTGGGAGAACATGAAGAGGATATAAAATCAAAGAGAAACTTTGGAATTTTTGTAGCATGGCTGCCATGGCTTGGGATGGTTGTTTCGGGATTTGCGGCATTTCTGGCTGTTTGGAAGGGACATGTGTGGAGTTTGGAGGAATGGCTTTATACTATGATGTATCTGGTTCTTCATGTGGCGATTGCGCTGGTGGTTAAGGTTTGTACCAGAAAGTCGCTGGATATTAGGATGAAATACTTTTTTGAAGGAAAAAGAGTATGGGTGCCTGTATTGACAACTTTGTTTTTCCTGGTGGGACAGGGGATGTTTTATTTGGGGTAAGAGGGAGAAAAGATAGCGGCATGTATTGTGACAGGCAGGAAGATTATGATATGATAAGATTCATATAAGAGAACTTTTTTAATGGTTCGTGCTATATATCTGGGTGAAAATGGTTTAGGAGGACATGATGGGAGAAAAATTGACGATGGAGAACGTTAATTTTACAGAAGATAAGTTAGATAATCTTTGCAAAAATGCTATTGAATTAATCCATTATTCCAGAAGTGTTGTGCAAAGAGAAGTTAATTTGATCCAGGTAATAACTTATTTTACCTTGGGGAAATGGATTGTTGAAGTTCAGCAGGATGGAGAATGTAGGGCACAGTATGGGAAAAAGGTACTAATAGTTTTATCAGAGGTATTAAACAAACAATTTAAAAAGGGATTTTCAGTTGCAACCTTAACAAATATACGTAAATTTTATTTAACATATCAGAGTCGGATTCCAGAAGCGGTAGTTCGAGAATTTGTGATCAGAAAATCGCAACCGCCGGTTACGAAATTGGAAAAAGAATCTCTATTTCAGTTATCTTGGTCTCATTACTTGATTTTGATGCGGATTGAAAATGAAGAAGAGAGAAATTTCTATGAGCAGCAGGCATTGAAAGAAGGATGGGGAAAGAGAGAACTGCAGCGCCAATATGGAAGTTCTTTATATGAAAGGCTTTTGATTGGAAAGGATAAGGAGAAAATTTTAGCAACATCTCAAAAGGGGCAGATTATAGAAAAACCAGGAGATATTGTAAAGGATCCCTACGTTTTGGAATTTTTAGGACTAGATGAAAAAATAGATTTTTCTGAAACAGAATTGGAAACCCGGTTGATTAATCATTTGCAGGAGTTTTTATTAGAACTTGGAACTGGGTTTGCTTTTGTAGCACGACAGAAACGATTTACTTTTGAAGAAGATCATTTTAGAGTGGATTTGGTATTTTATAATCGCCTGTTACAATGTTTTGTGTTGTTCGATTTAAAAACAGAAAAATTGCGGCATCAGGATTTAGGACAAATGCAGATGTATGTAAATTATTATGATCGTTATGAAAAGCAAGATTTCGAAAATCCTACCATTGGTATTCTGATGTGCCCAGATAAGAATGATGCAATGGTAGAATTAACATTACCGGAGAATTCTAATATATATGCATCAAAGTATCAGCTTTATTTACCAGATAAAAAGTTACTGCAGGATAAGTTAAAAGAATGGATGGAAGAGATATGACAAAAACCATGCACCTGTTTCTAAAAGCCCTTTCCGACCCGGACACCAAGCTGGATGTGCAGAAGTCCCGCCGGATTATGAATTTGAAGATTTTAGATCCATTTAAACCTTTTTATAGAACTCTTGATACAAAGATATACCGCGAGAATCGTGAGATTCCCATGCGGATTTACTTTCCCAATGAGGAGTCCTATGATACCGTAGATATTGAGGAATTTCAGGAGAAAAATGCAAAACTTGATACGGGTTCCATGGGGGATAATTCCTATCCGGTGATTCTTTATATCCATGGAGGAGGATTTGTGACAGAGAGTGTGGAGTCTTATAACCGGGTGTGCTGGAATCTGGCGAAGCACACGAAACATGTAGTGGTTTCCATTGATTATCCGTTGGCTCCTGAGCATCGTTTTCCTACACAGATTGAAGATTGTTATGCAGTGGCAAAGGCAGTGTTTACAGATAGAAGTATTTTAAATACTGTACCGGAAGCGATTACCATTATGGGGGATAGTGCCGGAGGGAATCTGGCGGCAGCAGTTTCTCTTATGGCAAGGGACAGAGGTGAATTTCTCCCTCTGCGCCAGATTTTGATTTATCCCTGTGTGAATAACAATTATGAGGAAAATAATGGCTTTCCTTCGGTTATGGAGAATGGAGAAGATTATCTGCTGACCAGACAGAATATGAAGGACTATCTGGAGTATTATGAGAGTAGTCCAGAAGATAGGGAAAATCCTTATTTTGCCCCTCTTTTGGCGGAAAATCTTGAAGGACTGCCAAAAACCCTGGTGATTACAGCGGAGCTTGACCCTTTGCGGGACGAAGGGGAAGAGTTTGCAAAAAGATTGAGCCAGGCTGGGAATGAGGTGGAACACCATAGAATTGACCAGGCAATTCATGGTTTTTTCCTGTTGGAACCACTATATTCCGGGGTGCGGGAAGTTTATGATTATGTAAATGATTTTTTAGGAAGAGAGATAGAGAGCTGCTAAGGAGGTGTAAGTGCCATGCATGGAAAAAGAAGAAACTGGCGTTCCCTGGAAAATACAGCGAAAATTTTCCCTGCTACCAGTGGGAAAAAAGACGAGAGAGTGTTTCGGATTTCCTGTCAGATGAAGGAGATGGTGGACCCGGAGAAATTGCAGAAAGCTTTGGATTTATGTGTGAAGGACTATTCTTTGTTCTTGTGCGTGCTGCGCGTGGGGCTGTTCTGGAATTATCTGGAGGAAAGCCATTTAAGGCCTGTAGTAAAGGAAGAGAGTCGTCCTCCCTGCAGCCAGATTTATTTTCGGGATCAGAAGAATCTTCTTTTTGAAGTGACTTATTATAAAAAGCGGATTAATTTTGAGACTTACCATGCCTTAACAGATGGAACGGGCGCTATGCAGTTTGTGAAAACGCTGGTGTTTTATTATTTGAAAGAAATGCATCCGGAACGCATTCAGGGGTCTGTGCAACAGGTGCAGTTTGATGCAACAGAAGCAGAGCTTTCGGAGGATAGTTTTGAAAAGTATTATTCTGATGCAGGAAAGGATGAAAAGATTCCCAAATATAAAGCGCATCAATTAAGATATCGGAAAACAGAGTATCATACCATACATCTGACAGAAGGCATTTTGTCTGTTCAGGAGATATTAAAAGCAGCAAAATCTTATGGAACAACCCTGAGTGTGTACTTGACAGCAGTATATTTGTGCGCTATTGGCAAGGAAATGAGTGAGAGGCAGAAGAGAAAACCGGTGGCGCTTATGATTCCTGTAAATCTGCGGAACTTTTTTCCTTCTGAGTCTGTGCGGAACTTTTTTGGGTGGATTGATATTGGCTATAATTTTTCTACACAGAGCAATGAATTGGAGGATGTGATTGCCTTTACTGCCAGATTTTTTAAAGAGGAGCTGACGCCTGAGAGAATTGCCGCCAGAATGAATGGATTTATGCGAATGGAAAAGAATCCGCTTATGCGGATTTTGCCTCTTCCGGTGAAGCTTTGGGGCATGCAGTTGGGCGCTATGGTTTCTTCTGCAAATGGAACAGCAGTGTTTTCTAATATTGGAAAAATTGTGATGCCAGAAGAATGCAGGGAATATATTGACTGGTTTGATTTTTATACTACTACACCGAAGATGGAGATTTGTGCCTGTTCCTTTGAAGATAATCTGACGGTGAGCTTTACTTCCTGCTATGTGGAGAGTACCGTAGAGAAGAACTTTTTCCGTATGCTCACAGAGGAGGGTATGGAAGTGAGGATTATTTCCTGGAATGCAGAGAAGGGAGGACAACAGGATGCAATATTGCAGAAGATGTAAGGCGTGGATTGAGAATCCGTCCAGACGATGCCCTCTGTGTCAGGGAGTCCTTGAGGGAGAGCCGGAACCAGAGGGACAGTTGTTCCCGGATGTGACCAGGACAACGTCAGGAATGGAGTTTGGATTTCGGGTATTTACCTTTGTATGCGTGGCCCTGGCTGTGGTTGGGTGTGCGGCAAATATGATTTTTTTATCCCAGGTTTTCTGGGGCGGTTTTGTTGCAGTAGCTGTTGGATGCATGTGGGTTTTAACAGCAGTGGGACTTCGGAAACGCCGGAATCTGCTGAAAAATACATTATGGCAGATGGTATTGCTCAGTGGAATTTTTTTATTATGGGATTTTCTTACAGGGTATCGCGGATGGTCCCTGGAATATGCAATTCCTATTGCGATTCTTCTTGTTTTTCCTATTCTTACGGTAATGGTGAAGGTGATGAACTTGCCGGCTGTTTATTATATGGTTTATTATATTCTGGCCTGTGGTGCCGGGATTTTCCAGTTGCTACTGCTTCCTGTAGGGATTTTAAAAATGGAGATTCCATGTATTGTATGCGGCGCTGTTTCCTGTCTGGTGCTGGCAGGACTGGTGATTTTCCAGGGGAAAAGTTTTTGGGATGAAGTAAAAAAGAAAGTACATATGTAGAAGAAAGGAATTTGATATGAAAGAATTATTAGTTGTAGTGGACATGCAGAGAGACTTTGTAGATGGAGCATTAGGGACAAAAGAAGCCCAGGGTATTGTGGAAAATGTGGTCAAGAAGGTAAAAAAAGCTAAGGAATGTGGAAAAGATGTGATTTTTACTCTGGATACCCATCACCAGGATTATCTTCTCACCCAGGAGGGAAGAAACCTTCCGGTAGCTCATTGCATTAAGGGAACACCGGGATGGGAGTTGATTCCTGAGCTTCAGGAATTATCAGAGGAGTGCCAGGTGTTGGAAAAGCCGGTGTTTGGCAGTACAGCTCTGGCTCATATGGCAGTTAGAAATGGATATGAGGCCATTGAACTGGTGGGATTGTGTACAGATATTTGTGTGATTTCCAATGCATTGATTTTGAAATCTTCCCTGCCGGAAGCGAAGATTTGTGTAGACGCCTCCTGCTGCGCAGGGGTGACACCGAAGAGCCATGAGAATGCTCTTGAGGCTATGAAAATGTGCCAGATTATGGTCGGAGAATAATTGTTTCAGTCTAAAGTGTGGTTTTTTCCATAAGCATATGCTATACTTTCTTTATAGGATTCCTCTGTAGAACTGGAGGAAATATGAAGAAACGAAAAACATTACAGGATTTGACAATTAAAGATAATTTTCTTTTCGGCGCAGTTATGTGTGTGGAGGAAAACTGCAAGGGATTTCTTGAGATGGTACTGGGATTCTCCATTTCATCTGTAGTAGTGAGCAAGGAGAAGAGTATGATTTATCATCCGGAATACAAAGGTGTCCGACTGGATATTTATGCCGAAGATGAAAATCATACACATTACAACGTGGAAATGCAGGTGAAGAAAAAGACAACCCTGGGAAAACGCAGTCGATACTACCACGGTCAGATGGTAATGGAGGCGTTGGCAAGTGGGGAGGATTATGAAACACTGCCGGATACCTTTGTGATTTTTGTCTGCGATTTCGACCCATTCGGAGAGCATTTATATTGCTATACTTTTGGGAATGAGTGCAAGGAGAATAAAAATGTGAAGCTGGACGATGGAAGTTGTACCATCTTTCTGAGTACTAAGGGAGAGAATGAGGAGAAAGTACCGCAAGAACTTGTCAGATTCCTGAAATTTGTGACGGCTGATTTGGAAGAGAGTGAAGAGGATTTCCAGGATGAACTGGTAAAACGGTTTCAGGAGACCATTCACAGCATTAAAACAGACCGCGAGATGGGAGAACGCTATATGATTTTTGAAGAAATGCTGCGAGAGGAAAAGCAGGAAGGTAGGCTTGAAGGCCGAATCGAGGCAACCCGGGAAGCTGTTTTCGAACTCCTGGAGGATTTGGGAGAACTCCCGGACAGCTTGCGTGACAGGATGGAAGGTCTGGAGGAACTTGGAGACTTGAAGTTTTTATTCAAACTGGCAGCAAAAACAGATTCTATACAAAACTTTGTAGAAGACGCAGAGAAGTATTTACAAACAAAAGAGAAAGAAGAATAAGGTCGGTGGTGATTCTGTACTGCCGGAGCATATCTGTCCCAATGCCATGTGCAGCAAATGCAAGGGCATTGGGGTCTATAAAAACTCTTGAAATAAGAGTGTCTTACTGATTCAGAAAACATTCAATTCATTAATTCGCAGAGGAATCATATATCAATTTATTAGCTAAATACATAGAAGCTGCTACATTTTGCACATGTGGGGAATGTTTATATATTCCTCAATGTTGTTTCATGCAGCAGCTCCATGCATTATCAATTATTTTAGAAATGTAATTTCAACGGTAAATAAATCAGCATCTGTAAAGATTTCCAAACGTCCTCCCTGAAGTTCTGTGAAGCTTTTGGCAATGGCCAGCCCAAGACCGCTGCCTTCTGTGTTACGGGAAGCGTCTCCACGGACGAAACGTTCTGTGATTTCGTTTGGATTGAAGTTCAATTCCGTAGCGGAAATATTTTTCATAATAATTTTTACATGGTTTTCTGTATTTTCCATGGTGATGTAAGCACGGGAATGAGGCATAGCATATTTGGTAATGTTTACAATTAGGTTCTCAAATACCCGATAGGTTCTCTGACTATCTAAGGGAAGAATAATTTTTTCTTCTGGAAGCTGCCAGCGGAAAATTAAATCCGTAGCGTTAATCTTATCTTGTAGTTCCAGTTTCACCTGGCGCAGCAGGCTTACAATATCCACATCTACAATGTTTAGCGTAATGGCCTTACTGGTTGCTTTGCTTACTTCAAAGAGGTCCTCAATGAGGATTTTCAACCGATTTGCCTTCTGATCCAGAATACCAATATATTTTTCTCTTTCCTCTTCGGATAAGTCCTCTTTTTTCAGTAAGTCCACATAGGTAATAATTGCAGTAAGAGGAGTTTTTAAGTCATGGGACACATTGGTAATCAGGTCGGTTTTCATTTTGGTACTTTTTACTTCTTCATCTACAGCCTTTTTAAATCCTGTCTGAATCTTATCAATTTCATCTCGGAAAGGCTCGAATACGCCTAAATCCTCTGGGATTGTGCCATTTAAGTTTCCTTTTGCCAACTCGTTGGTGGCTTCTAATAAAAGCTGATACTGTTCTTGAATCCGTTTCAGGTATTTTTGCAGCAGATAGAACAAAACCACAGAGTAAATTAAAAGCGCGCCAATGCCCCAGAACCACAGCATACTGATAAAGCCCAGAATAATAAAGTTAATTAATACAATTTTCAACAACACGCGGTTGGTGTTATTTGTGAGATTAATATGAAGAAGGCTGTTGTAGATTTTTAAGGCAGTAGAGCGCATCCATGGCCAGATGCGGTAAGTGATGACACGTTTACGCAAATACTCCATAGGCCCCATAGTAAAGATTGCTCTAAGGCAGCTTACAGTCCAGTAGCAAAGAGCAAATACGGTAATCCACCCCAAAAGTCCCCATACGTATTGGATACCCTGGGCAAGCATGTGAGGTGTGCCAAGACTGGTAAGTATGGAATAAATGGCCTGTCGGCTTAAAGTATACGGATCACCGGCTATGGAGACAGAAATTCCCAAAACACAGAATCCGATAAAAGCTACAATCTCAAAAGGTACAGTAAAGATTTTTTCATTTCCTGTTTCAAGTACTTTTACAAAAGGCAGGAGAAGCGCTGCAATAGCAACTGCTGCCAGGAGGGTCACAAATACAATAACTAAATCTCCATTTGTATAATAGCTGGTTCCATGCTCCACGGTAATGAACTCTGGATAGTTTTCCATAAAAGCAGACAAGGAATCCTGAGTCATTGCAAAGCAGTAGGTTTTATTCTGAGGATTCTGGAAGGATTTTGTAAATCCCCATTCGTTCTGAATCCCTTCAATAGGGTTTTCTTTGGCTACTTCGTTTAAAACTTGAGAAGCATTGTTTTTTTCGTGAGTTAGGAAACCAGTGGAAATCACATTTCCATTTTTTCCATATTCAATGACAGCAATAAAAGCATAGTCTCCATATTCGCTATTTCCTTTTAACTGAGACTGAGACAAAGCATTGGACAGAGTGGAAGATGAGGACAGAGAACTAGCACTCCGATTGCTGTCAATGATTCCGCTCTCGTCCAGAACTTCATACTCCAGATAGGAGCGGAAATAGGAGAAATTATTAGACCATTCGCTATACAGGTTGTCTATCTCCTCAGAGACGGTTGCTTCATCCTCATCTTCGGGATAAGTGTCTTCTGTGAAGGTGTCTTTCTCTTCTTGTTCATCTGATGCAGTTTTTATTGGTCTGGATTGAGAAATGAAAATTTCGTAAGGAGAAAGGGAAGTATCACTTTCACTTTGAATCTCCTCTGCATGAAGCACATAGGAGGCCTCTACCAGAAAATTGCTAATATCTCGATAAGAATAAGGAAAGGCATCCAGCTCCTGCTGCTGCCGGATATAATGAGGCCTGAGAACCATCATTGCCAGAGAGGGCAGAAGTATGATGATTCCAATAATAATACATGTTAGTTTACGATAATTTTTCAATTTTGTATCCAACTCCCCACACCACCTTTAAATATTTTGGTTCCTTTGGGTTAATCTCAATTTTTTCACGGATATTTCTGACGTGAACCATAACGGTTTCTGTATTCACTGCACGTTCATTCCACACCCGTTCGTAAATTTCATCGGCTGAGAAAACCCTGCCAGGATTTTTGATTAATAATAATAAGATTTTAAACTCCATTGGAGTCAGTTTTACAGGAGCATCATCTACCCGGACTTCAAAGGTGCTTTCATTTACCTCAAGACCGCCCATGGTATATACGGTGTCTGTTTTTTCCTGTTCTTTTGCCTGAAGCCTTTCCATGAAGCGCTTATACCGGCGCATCTGGGAATTCACTCTTGCCATCAGTTCCATTGGGGTAAAGGGCTTGGTAACGTAATCATCTGCTCCAATATTCAGCCCCATGACCTTGTCTACTTCTTCTGATTTTGCAGAAAGCATGATGACAGGAAAATCGTGTTTTTCTCTGAGCTTCATGGTCATGGTGATTCCATCCATGCGGGGCATCATAATATCCACAATAGCCAGATGAATGTCTTCCCTTTCCAGTGTTTCCAGACCTTCTATGCCGTCTGAGGCCATAAATACTTCATAGCCCTGACTTTTCAGGTAAATACCTACGCCTTCCCGGATGTCTTTGTCATCTTCTACAATTAAAATGTGATTCATTTCCATAATGTTCTCTCCTGTTCTTGTTACAATACCAATCATAAGATATAAAGTTTAAAAGTCTCATGTGAAAAAACGAAAGAATTTTTAAAGAAAAAAGAGTTATCGCAGGAAAAAGCTACCGGGACTATGGATACCGCCCCAACTCAGCCTGCGTTCGCCTTGAGCCTGTAGTCTCAAAGCGTACTCGGCAGATTCGTCGGGACAGCATCCATAGCCCTGGAGGCTGTTTTATGCGACAACCCCTTTTAGGGTAATATGGCTAGTTTTGGAAAAAATCTTTGATTTTATCCAGGCGGGTGGTCATACTGCCTAACATGGCGTCCAGGATGACCAGGGCTGCCATGGACTCTACTACTACCACAGCTCTTGGTACGATAATGGGGTCATGGCGGCCTTTGATACGGACTTCTATGGCTTCACCCTGGCGGTTTACGGTTTCCTGGGGAGAGGCAATAGAAGGGGTTGGCTTAAAGGCAGCGCGGAAAATAATGGGGCAGCCGTCACTGATACCTCCGGTAATGCCGCCTGAGTGATTGGTTTTCTTCACAATATCGCCCTGTGGAGTAATTCCGTAAGCATCATTATTTTGTAAACCAGTGGAGCGGGCAGCTTCCATACCGGAGCCGATTTCAAAACCCTTGACAGCGCCAATGGAAAACATGGCTTTGGCAAGAGCAGCGTCCAGTTTTTCAAAAGCAGGTTCCCCGATACCGGCAGGAACTCCTGTAATCACACATTCCACCATGCCACCGGAAGAATTGGTTTCTTTCATGCATTGTTTCAGATATTCCTCTGCTTTTGCAGCGGCCTGGGCATCTGGCATATAGAATGCATTTTTTTTGATTTCTTCAGGGTCAAATGCATTACGGTCAATGGTAACGGGACCAATGGAACAGGTATAAGCAGACAGGCTTACGCCAAGCTCTTTTAAAAGCTTTGCAGCCACAGCACCGGCAGCTACGCGACCAATGGTTTCACGACCAGAGGAACGTCCGCCTCCCCGGTAGTCCCGGAATCCGTATTTTCTGTCATAGTTTAAGTCTGCATGACCGGGGCGGTAGTAATTGGCAATTTCACTGTAATCTTTGGAACGTTGATCCAGATTTCTCACCATAAGAGAAATGGGGGTGCCTGTGGTTTTACCTTCAAAAACGCCGGAAAGGATTTCTACCAGGTCGCCCTCTTTGCGCTGAGTTGTAAATTTAGACTGTCCGGGTTTGCGTCTGTCCAGATAGCGCTGAATATCTTCTTCACAAAGGGGAAGTCCGGCAGGACAGCCGTCAATCACTACGCCAATGGCTTTTCCATGAGATTCCCCCCAGGTACTGATTTTCAAAACGTTTCCAAATGTTGAACCGTACATAAGTCCATTCCTCCTTTTAAAACACGGTATATAAGATTACTGCTGCAATGGCCTGAATAATCAGGATGATGGGGAGCCCCAGAGTGAATTTTGGATGGCGTGTTTTGTGGTGAAACAGACGCATACCACAGATTGCTCCCAGAGAACCGCCGCAGATGGCGATCCCAAGAAGGGTTTTCTCCGAAATTCTCCATTGATTGGTGCGGGCTTTTTGTTTATCAACGCCAAAGGAAATAAAAGCCAGCAGATTTACAGCAATTAAGTACATAATAATATTTTTTAACAACAGTTACACTCCTTTATAGAACATGTCCTCTTCCTGGGGACTGATTTCTCCGGCCAGGTTTTTGTAGAACATTTCTTCTATTTTTTTTCGTTCCCAGTGTTTTCCCAGAATCCACATAACCTTGGTAACAACAGCTTCGGTACTCATGTCCCTTGCCTGGAACACACCGGCATCCAGGGCAGTACGCCCGGTTTCGTAGAGAGACAGGTTGCAGCCTTCATAGGGACACTGACTTTTTACCACTACAATCATGCCCTTTTGAATCACATCCCGCAAATCGTCCATGATTTCTGAGGACATGGAGGGGATACCACCCATACCAAAAGCTTCAATAATCAGTCCCCGGTATCCCTGTTCATACAGGAATTGAAAGATTTTTCCGTCAAATCCAGGGACTAACTTAATGAGAAAGACTTTTTCCTCCAGCCTTCTCTCCAGCACGCAGGAACCCTTTGGTCCCGGAATATAGGAGCGGCGGATGTCCAGGCCTCTGGAATTAATTTCACCTACATAGGGATAATTAATGCTTTCAAAGGCATGGAAACTGGTGGTGCGGACTTTGGAAGCTCTGGTTCCAAGAATGACCTTGCGGTTAAATGCCAGAAATACTCCCGGCATGCCGCTTCCTGCCATGTGAATGGCGCAGCGGCAATTCTCTACAGCATCTGCAAGAGGATTTAAAATAGAGAGCTGACTTCCTGTAATAACCACAGGAATAGGGATGTTCAGCAGCATAAAGGACAGGGCAGAAGCAGTATAAGCCATGGTATCTGTGCCATGGAAAATCACAATACCGTCATAAGACTGATATTTTTCGTAAATGGTTTCTGCCATTGCCTGCCAGTTGGATGGCTGGATATTTGCGCTGTCCAACTGGAACAATTCATAGAAATCCACCTCATATAAATCCGTAATATCGGAAATGTAAGATAAAATATCACTGCTGGAAAGTCCCGGAACAAGTCCTTTTTCATCCTGGACGCAGGCCAGGGTTCCCCCGGTGGTGATAATCAGGATTTTCTTTTTCATAAGGTGTCACAGCTTTCCCAGCGGCCGGAGGCGCCACAGGGAAGTACCAGACCTGTCTGGCTTACAGGCAGTCCGATTTCCTGGGAGTCTACAGTACCGTTGAATTTTTTTAATTCTGTTGCAAGCATGTAAGTTAATACTGCCGGAGCAAGTCCGGTGGTATAGGAGTTTACCAGGAAAAACAGAGGCTTTTCAGAAAGAATCTGGGTACACAGCTTAATCAGAGGATGGATAGCATCTTCGATTTTCCAGATTTCTCCCTTTGGTCCTCTTCCGTAGGAAGGTGGATCCATGATAATAGCGTCATATTTGTTTCCTCTGCGGATTTCCCTTTCTACAAATTTCACGCAGTCATCCACAAGCCAGCGGATAGGAGCATCCTTTAAACCGGAGGATACTGCGTTTTCCTTTGCCCAGGCAACCATGCCCTTGGATGCATCCACATGAGTGACAGATGCTCCGGCTGCGGCAGCAGCCAAAGTGGCACCTCCGGTATAGGCGAAGAGATTCAGAACTTTGACGGGACGTCCGGCATTTCTGATTTTTTCAGAAAACCAGTCCCAGTTTGCAGCCTGCTCAGGGAAGAGTCCGGTATGTTTAAAACTGAAAGGTTTTAAGTTAAAGGTCAAGGTCTTGTACTGGATGGTCCACTGTTCCGGCAAATCGAAAAACTCCCATTCACCGCCGCCCTTTTTGCTGCGGTGATAGTGGCCGTTCATTTTTTTCCAGCCTTTGTGTGTTTTTGGAGTGTCCCAGATAACCTGCGGGTCTGGGCGGACCAGGAGATAGTCTCCCCAGCGTTCCAGCTTTTCTCCTTTTGAAGTATCTATGATTTCATAATCTTTCCATTGATCAGCAATCCACATGGCGAAATCCTTTCTGATTTTTCTATCGATATTTATCATTGTGTTCGTATCGCTCTTAGTATAGCAGAAGGAAAGGGAGCAGGCAAGCAATACCATTATTGGACTCTGGGATTTTTATGCCGGTCTCAGGTATTCTGTTTTAACTCTCTGTTTCTTCCCAGATTTGCTGTGCCACCGCTACCTGGAAGAGGTCAAGGCTCAGAAATAGAGAGTATGAAAAAACTTTACAAGATATGAAGGTTATGGTATTATACATACCAAAAGAATGTAAAGGGATGTGTACAATGTCGAGGAATAAATATCCAGAATTAACAGTTGAGAAAATATTGGATGTATCTAAAACTCTTTTTTTGACAAAGGGATATGAAGAGACAACGATTCAGGATATTGTAAATGAACTGGGTGGATTGTCAAAAGGGGCTATTTACCATCATTTCAAATCCAAAGAGGACATTCTAAGAGCCTTGGAATCACGTATTTTTGAAGAAAATAATCCATTTTTGTCAGTGGAAAGAGAGACAGGATTAACAGGGTTACAGAAACTGCAGAAAGCAATTATTTTAAATCAGGAAAATCAGGCAAAACAGGATAATAACCAAATAACTAAAAAATTTATTCCGCTATTAAAGAATCCGCATATACTGGCCAGTATGTTAGAATCCAACAGAAAGTATTTATCTCCTTATTTTTTAAAGCTTATGGAAGAAGGAGTTTTGGATGGTTCTATACAGACAAAATATGCAAAAGAATTGTCCGAATTGATTCCATTGTTGGAAATCTGGCTTATGCCATCTGTTTATCCTGCGTCTGAAGAGGAACTGTTCAATAAAATATTTTTTATAAAAGAACTTTTTGAGCATATGGGAGTTTCTCTTTTTAGTGAAGATAGTTTAAGAGAAATGGAAATTTTTTTGAAAAACAGAGAATTGACAGTGTAAAGAAAAGAGTTGCATTTTTGAGTTTATGGAGAGAATATTTATACAGTTTCAGCTCAGCTGATTTGCTGGAACTGTATAGAGATTTTGAAATACTGTTGAAAGTAATATTTTTTTTGGACATATACATACCAACTGAATGTATGTAAAGAAAAGGAGAATAAGAGTTATGAAAAGTGATGTAGAAAAATTAAAAAAGGTTTTAACAAGAACGTTCTATGAGCATAATAGGATGACATTCATACTTGCATTGATATCAACCATTCTTAACAGTATTTTATTTTTCGGAATTTCCTTAATCATACGTGAAATGGCAGATACCATTTCAGGGGTTGAGCATTCTAAAAGTTTAGGCGAGATTGCGGTTTTTATCCTTCTTTTTTTAGGATTAGTTTTTGGTTCTTATATTATGGATTATGTTTCAAAACCAAGATTTATTTTTACAGCAGTCAAGAATTATAAAAATTGTGTGTTACATAAGCTGATGGAAAAAAATATCTTATCCTTTGGAAATGAAAATACGTCTGTTTATATTTCTGCTCTTTCTAATGATTTGGAAGTGATTGAGACGGGCTATCTGGAAGGTCAATTTCAGATTATCAGTAATGTAATTAGTTTTGTAGGTGCATTTGCACTTATGTCATTTTATTCACCGCTTTTGACAGGAATCGTGGTTCTGCTGACAATTGTTCCAATAACCGCATCTATTTTTACCGGAAATAAATTGGAACCAATAGAACGTCATGTTTCTGAGGAAAATATAAAATTTTCTTCTGTTTTAAAAGATGTTTTAAATGGATTTTCTGTTGTTAAAAGTTTTCAGGCAGAAAGGGAAATACTGAGACTCCTGAAAGGAAAAAATCAAGAATTAGAGCAGAGTAAATTAGCACGGAGAAAAGTGAAAATCTTAGTTGGCATGATAGGCATGACAGCAAGTTTGTTTGCACAGTTTGGTGTGTTTTTTGCAGGAGTGTGGATGGTAGTAAAAGAGTATGCTATGACAGCCGGTACAGTTATATTATTTGTGAATCTGATGAATTTTATTGTGTCACCGATAGGGGAAATATGGCAGCTTGTCGCTAGTAGAAGAGCGGCTAAGGGATTGATTCAGAAGATGGCCGAAGCCCTCGCAGAACATCATGATTTGGGTGGAAAATTGGAATTAGAAGAATTAAAATCTGCAATTTCTTTAGAACATGTTTCTTTTAGATATGAGGAAAACACAGAGGTATTACATGATATCACCTTGAGGTTGGAGAAGGGCAAAAGTTATGCCATTGTAGGAAGTTCAGGGTGTGGTAAATCGACACTTTTAAATCTGCTGCTGGGAGGAATGGAGGATTATAGGGGGAGCATTTTTTTTGATGCATACAACATAAAAGAAATCAGCAAAGATTCGTTGTATCATCTGGTTTCTATGATTCAGCAGAATGTATTTGTTTTTGATGCGACTATAAGGGAGAATATTACCATGTATAAGGAATTTTCAGATTCTAAAATACAGGATGTTCTCCAATTGGCAAAATTAGAAGCACTGATAAAGGAAAAAGGCCAGCTATATAAGTGTGGTGAGAACGGATGCGGACTTTCAGGCGGTGAAAAACAGAGAATTTCTATTGCCCGTAGTCTGTTGAAGCATGCTTCCGTTCTTTTGGTTGATGAGGCAACTGCATCTTTGGACAGGGAAAGTGCATATGAGATAGTTTCAGATATCTTGGAGATTAGGGATGTAACCAGAGTTGTAGTAACCCATTCTTTGGAAGAAGCTCTTCTGAAACGCTATGATCAGATTATTACCATGAAAGACGGAAGGATTGTAGAACAGGGAAAATTCGAGGAATTGATGGAGAAGAGGGAATATTTTTACGCACTATATACGGTGGCAAAATAAAAAGAGCAGGAGTGATTACATGGATTGGAAAAGGCAGAGGATGATCAAGATAGTGATAGAGAAGAACATGTCCATGAAATAGTCAGTATTAATCTCCAGGCTCAAAAAATTCCCACCAGCACGACTATTTTTCAATTACCTGATGTGGACGAATGTGATCTTCCATTTCAATAATTATGGAAATCAATAAAGATGTAAAATCGGCGGTCAAACCCGACCGCCGATAAAAAAATCAAAAAAATTTACACACTTTACTTGACAAACCCTTCTGTTTCCTTCCAGATCTGCTGTACCTCCTCTTCTGGAAGCTGTAATTTCCTTGCGGTTTCGCCTATGGTCATCCCCTGTCTCAGAAGCTTGATAATCTGGATTACTTCGGCACGGCCTTGCTGCATTCCTTGCTGTACGCCTTGTTGTATCCCTTGTTTCAGTCCCTGCTTTATCAGCCGGTCTGACTCCAGCTCTAATACTTTTCCACCCATAACATCACCAAATCCTTTCCTGGCTTTTTTTCGTTTTCTCAGAATATAATCTGCTATTCTTATGATTAACTCGATCAGGTCACGGTATTCTTTTTCTTTTCCTATTTCCAGGAATTCTTTCTCCAGGCGTTCTTCGATTTCTCTGTATTCTTCCAGCATCTTGTTTAACTCTTGGTTTCCTGTTTCCAAGTCTGCCTTCTCATACCTCATGATATAAAAGGGCAGAAGGAAAAACAACCGTTTCTCTAAGATTTCTTCTTTTGTATAATGTCCGACGTACACTGCCGGGACTTTGTATTCCCAGGTTTCTCCTTCGGGTGCCACTACTTCTATGGTCAGCTTTTCGGTTTTTTTGTTTCCCCTCAGGTACAGGATACTGGAATGGGGAAGATACATCCGATATTTCCCTTCTTCTTTTTCCATGGTCTCAAGCCCAATGGAAAAGTCATACTCTATCATGCGTACCACCATCTCACTGTCCTGGGTGCTCTGGCACTCCAAATGGTATATTTTTTCTGCAATCAGAAGCTGGGAATCTGTGATGATCTCTCCCTGTTTTGTCTGATGCTCATTTCTCCTTTGTATGATTTCTATGTCTTCAGGGTACGATGTACCAAAGATTTCGTTGATCAGGGGAACGGCCAGTTCCGGCATCTTCTCCAGCATCGTGCGGAAGACATCGTCAAATATTGTATTGTTTGTAATATTCGCCATGAAACATATCTCTCTTGCTTTTTATCTTGCTATGTAGTCTTGTCTCATGTACTTTCGTGATCTTATCTTTTGTGAAATGGCATCAGTTTGTGCGGTATCATCTCCTTCCCGTTTTGAAAAAGTGAATGGAATATTTTGTTACTTAATATTATATAGGAAGCAAAGAGAAGACACAACATTCTTCTTTGCTAAAGCTCCCGAAAGATTGACAGAATTATGGAAGAGGATTAGAATATATTCCTATCTTTGACAGTTGAGAAATGAAAAAATCGCTGTGTCCCTTGGTTTCATTGGGGTTCAGCGATTTTTGGCGTCGTTTTAAACTATAGTATTTTATTCTCGACCCTTACTTTTTTTCTGAATATTTTTCATCTGACTCTTTGTGATGAATTTATAATCCGTTTCAAAACCACAAGCATCATGTAATGCATCTGTCAGCTTATCCCGTTTGTAAAGTGGAATAAAACCTTGTTCTTGTATATCGGCGAAGTTCATAGTTCTTAATTTATCTAAGAGTGTCTCACAACTGAAGACATCTCCTAAGTCTTTTTCAAGATAACGATAGATTACTAATGCGAGGAAGCAGATAAGAAAATGTGCTTTTATGCGTATATCATCATGAAGGAATACAGGTCTTGCCTCAAAATCGGTTTTCATGATACGGAAGTATTCCTCGATTTCCCAACGGCCTTCGCTGACTTTTAAAATGTCCTTCACATCATCATCTAACAGATCCGTAGTTACAGCATATATTCCGTCATACAATGCTTCCAGCTCAATCTTTTCTGTATCCAGATAGTTATGGATTTTTGCGATTTCTCCATCCTCAGTTGCCGCAACTTTTCCAATAAAGCGGGCAGGGTCGTTTGGATTTTTACGCTCTTTTTTTATATTTCCGGTCTGAAGCATTTTTTCGGCACGTTCTACCTGGGCTTCTCTTATAGATTTCTGATACCGTGCGTATTTCGGTGAATAGGTTACGATGAGCCGTTGATGCAAGGTATGAGGTGTGTAAGGTTCATCTTTATAATACAATCCGTTATCATCATCTGGGATTTCTGAAAGATTGACAGGGGTGTCATCCGACACGCGCTTAAATCCGTTTTTATCTAAAGCCCACTTCTTATCCTCTTTATTTAACTTTTTAATAGACTGCGTGACGATAAAAGCCCGCTCCCCTGCATGGTTTATTCGTTTGATTGCTTCTGAACCAAGACCTGCATCACTACAATAAATAAATTTGGTACAGCCGAAATCCTGAAGTACTTCTTGTCACCGTCTTCCTGTTCAATCTCAAAATAGTAATTCGTACAATCATAGTAGAGGATCTTATCATTTCTTTTTCCTAGAAGATGGCTGTTTTTATATACTTCTGATTGGATAAAATCAGCTTCATTTCCAAGAACATCTAAGGAACGATATAGGTCGTGCAATTGATAAGAAGGTTTTTCTAAAAACTCAGAAGCGATCTTGTAAGAAGAACGTTTACTGGTTGGATCAAGTATCCTTGCATAAATAAGATCCGAAAGGATTGCATTAATGTCGTATTTGAATTTATATTTATCTCTTAATTTCCGGCATGTCTTATCAAGCTGAAGTCGATAATAATAGGCTTGTGGGAAAAGATACCCACCACGATAAAGAACCTGTTGGTTGTAATCAAGTTTCTGATCAGAGTGGAAAGTGATAGGAACAGCTTTTGCTTGTTGTTCTTTTTTATATTTTATAGTTTCCAAACGTGCCTCTTCTTTTGCCCATTTCATAACGTCATCACGAGTCGGTCCATGCTCGATGAAAAGTTCTTTGAGTGTTCCAAGCTTTCGTACATTAACAGAAGTACTTTTTCCTTTATTGTTAATGTAACTTTTTGCGATATAAAAGGATTCAGAATTTTTTGATTTTGACGTAGTTACTTTCATGGCAAATCCTTCCTGGATATAGTATATCATACACTACATAATATCGCTGGATAATACTATAAAATAAAACAGAAAATTTGACACAAAAAAAGCAGGTATTATGAGGCCTGCAAGCATTTTTTTCAATATTCAACTGTCAAACTCCCGTGGAGATTCTGCTTTAGAGTGAAATTGGACAAAGCAAATGTGTTAATAGGATAAAAAGAAATAGACAGTCAGTACACACCTATGGTACAATGAGACAACAAAAATATCAGGTGTGCCCGATATTCGGAAGACTGCCAAAAAAGGTTCTTACAATGTAGAAGAGCCTTTTTTGGCAGTCTTTTGTTTCATAGGAAAGTGCGTCCCATGGAACAGGAACGCCGGTAAAAGGAGAATAGTATGTATTTAATGGTTGATAATTATGATTCTTTTGTGTATAACCTTGCCTGCTATTTGCAGGAATGTGGAGAACAGGTGGAATTAGTAAGAAATGATAAGATTACAGCAAAAGAAATAGAAAGAATGTTGGAGACGGGAAATTTGGAAGGGGTAGTGATTTCTCCTGGTCCTAAAAGTCCAAAAGACTGTGGAAACTGCGGGGAGATTGTGGAAAAGCTGGCTGGAAAAGTCCCTGTTTTGGGGATATGTCTGGGACATCAGATTATAGGACATGTATTTGGAGCAGAGATTCATAAAGGGGAGCGACCCATGCATGGAAAAGTTACGAAGATTGTCACCAATGGGAATGGGCTTTTTGAAGGGCTGCCAACTGCCTATGAAGTAACCAGATATCATTCGCTGGTTGTAGGAAATGAAAATTTCCCTGAGATTCTTGAAGTGGATGCCAGCACAGAAGACGGGGTAATTATGGGAATTCATCATAAAGAATTTCCAATCTATGGCGTGCAGTTTCATCCGGAGGCTGTGCTTACCCAGTATGGACATGAATTGCTGGAGAATTTTGTAAAAATAAGTAAGGAATGGTGGAACAGACATGAAAACCAAAGTAAGTAAACTGGATTTTTATAAAAAAGCAGAGGATATTTTTGAATGCTACAAAAATGAGCCCATGGCGGTTTTTCTGGACTCTTCTTTGGAAAACCAACTGGGACGGTATTCTGTGATTGGTTTAAAACCATATTTGATTTTAAAAGAAGAAGACGGTACTTTTTTTGAAAATGGAGTACAAAGCCAGGGAACCCTGGAGGCAGCGTTAAAGGAATATCTGAATCAATACAAAGAGGAAAATCCCACGTCTTTGCCTCTGATTTCCGGGGCTGTGGGATATTTTTCCTATGACTATGGGAGAAAATTTGAAAAGATAGAGAGCCGCCACGGGAAAAAATTAAATATGCCGGAGGCGCTGTTTGTGTTTTATGATTTTTTTATTATAGAAGACAAATTAGAGAAGGCGTTGTACCTTACAGCACGGGGAGAAACAGAGGATGCAGACAGCGGCATGCAGCGTCTGGAGGAGGAAATCAGAAGCTGCAGGACAGCAGAAAAGCCGGATAAGCATGGAAATCTGGCTTCTTTTGTTCGTAATTTTTCCAAGGAAGATTATAAGCAGGCCATTGACCAGATGATTTCTTATATTGTAGAAGGGGATATTTACATTGCGAATATGACGCAACAGCTTACCATAAACAGCAAAAAAGAGCCTTATGAAGTATACCGTTATTTAAGAACTTATAATCCGGCGCCTTTTGGGGGATTTTTCCAGTGTGGAGATTTCCAGATTGTAAGCGCTTCTCCTGAGCGGTTTATGCAGGTAAAGGATGGAAACATTGAAACCAGACCCATTAAGGGAACCAGGAAAAGAGGAGAGACCGAAGAGGAGGATGCGCGCCTGAAGGAAGAACTTAGAAATTCCTCAAAGGATCGCAGTGAGCTGTTAATGATTGTGGATTTGGAGAGAAATGATCTGAACCATATCTGTGAACCGGGAAGTGTGTGTGTTACAGAACATTTTGCAGTAGAGACTTATGCTACTGTTTTTCATCTGGTAACTACCATTGTAGGGAAACTGCGTCAGGGACTTAGCGCGGTAGACTTGATACCCGCGGCATTTCCGGGGGGCTCTATTACCGGAGCTCCTAAGATACGGGCCATGGAGATTATTGATGAGTTGGAACATGACAGACGGAATTTGTACACAGGCTCTATGGGGTATTTTTCCTTTGACGGGAATTGTGACTTTAACATTGTGATTCGGACAGCAGTACATCAGGATGGCGCCTATCATCTTGGCGTTGGAGGGGGCATTACCTGTGAATCAGATTTGGAATTTGAATATGAGGAAACCCTGCAGAAAGCCAGGGCAGTTCTGGAAGCACTTTGGGAGGAAGAATAGATGATTCAGGAAGATGACGGATATTTTTTTGGACTGGGAGCATTTGAAACCATTGCTGTGGAGAATGGAACTCCGGTACTCCTTGAGAAACATTATGCAAGACTTTATCAGGCAGCGGTATTTCTGGGACTCTCCCTTTGCAAAGAGCAGATTGAAGAGGAGGTAGGGAAGGCTCTTGAAAAACCTGAAATGCAGACCGGAAGAAACGTGATGAAAATCACAGTCTCTCAGAAAAATTTAATGGTAACAACCAGGGAAAATACATACCAAACGGCAGATTATGAGAAGGGGTTTACAGCAGCGTATGCAAAGACACGCAGAAATGAAACCTCACCCTTTACTTATCATAAAACCTTTAATTATGGAGACTGTATTTTGGAAAAGAGAAAAGCAAAAGAAGCGGGAATTCAGGAGCCGGTTTTTTTAAATACAAAAGGGGAAATAGCAGAGGGAGCCACCACCAATATTTTCTTTGTGCAAAAAGGGAAGCTTCTGGCGCCGCCCCTTGGGTGCGGTATGCTTCCGGGAATTTTGCGGCAGTATTTGTATGAAACCTATGAAATACAGGAGCAGATTTTGCTTCCGGAAATGGTGGAGACTTTTGATGAAATGTTTGTGACAAACTCTCTGCTTGGGATTATGCCTGTGAGACAACTGGAAGATTTTGTATTTCCGGGTATGGAGGTGGGAAGAAAACTGCTGAAGGAGTATTGCAAAGAATTCTTTTTTGCATAGTACGTGCATACACTTGGGTAGAGCGTATCAGATGAGCTGTTTATTATCTGTAGCTGCGGGGAGGGAATGTCATGTATGAAACATTAACGCAGCAGGAAGTATGTGATGCTTTAGGTACAAATGAGAAAAATGGTTTATCAGATGCACAGGCCAGAGAGCGGCTGAAACAGGATGGCACAAATACCCTGAAGAAAACAAAAGAACATACTGTCTGGGATATGATTCAGGAACAGTTAAATGATCCAATGATTTTCATTTTGTTTCTGGCTGCTTCTATTTCTATTTTGCTTCGTGAATTTAGCGATACAGCAATTATTCTGGCTGTCATTACCTTAAATACCACTGTTGGGGTGATACAGGAGGGTAAGGCTAAGAAAGCCATGGAAGCCTTAAAGAATATGACAGCTCCCACAGCCATTGTAAAACGAAATGGAGCTTATGAGAAAATTCCGGCAGACCAATTGGTAAAGGGAGATATTGTGAAATTAAAAGCCGGAAATCAGGTTCCGGCAGACTTGCGGCTGCTTCAGGTTCAGGGGCTTTCTGTCAATGAATCTGCCCTTACAGGAGAATCTCTGCCTGTGGCAAAAAATGCAAAACCACTGGAGGCTGGACTGCCCATGGCAGAAAAGAAAAATATGGCATATATGTCTACAGAGATTATGAAGGGCAGTGCAGAAGGCGTGGTTACAGCTACCGGAATGGACACGGAGCTTGGGAAAATTGCAGATATGATGGGAGAGCACCAGGGAGAATTAACGCCTCTTCAGAAACGTCTGGGAGACCTGGGGAAATTGCTGAGTGTAGCTGCAGTTGTATTGTGTGTGTCTTTATTCCTTTTGGGGCTTTTCCAACACCGGAACCTTCTGCAAATGCTCCTTTTGGCAATCTCTCTGGCAGTGGCAGCCATTCCAGAGGGACTTCCGGCAGTTGTGACCATTGTGTTAGCTCTTGGTGTTGCCAGAATGGTAAAGGTAAACACCATTATCCGCAAATTACCCGCAGTAGAAACACTGGGATGTGTTGGCGTTGTCTGTTCCGATAAAACAGGGACTCTTACAGAAAATAAAATGAAGGTAACCCAGCTTTATGGAAATGACACCATACTGCCGGTTTCCAAGGTAAGAAAAAGGGAGTGTCCAAGGCTGGCGCAGGGATTCCTTTTGTGTAATAACAGTGTTTTGGGAAAACAGGAAATCGGCGATGCTACAGAGCTTGCCCTCCTTCATATGGGAAAAGAACTGGGATATGACAAAGAACAGTTGGTGCGGCAGTATCCAAGAGTCATGGAAATTCCTTTTGAATCTGAAAAAAAATATATGGCGACCGTACATAAAGACAGCGGACATGAGACAGTCTATGTAAAAGGTGCCTGTGATTATATTTTAGAGCGCTGTACTTATGTGCAGAAAAAAGACCATACAGAACCCATGACCCAGGCTGCCAAAATGAAAATCCGCATGGCAATGGAAACTATGGCAAGGGATGGACTTCGGGTGCTTGCTCTTGGATATCGCGAGCGGGTTACTGGACATTCAGAAGAGGAGCTTACCAATCATCTGGTTTTTGCAGGAATGGCAGGGATGATTGACCCGCCTAAGAAAAAGGTAGCGCAGTCTGTAAAAACCTTGAAAAAAGCAGGCGTTCAGGTGGTGATGATTACCGGAGATTATAAGGATACTGCCTTTGCAGTTGCCAGGAAGATAGGGATTGCAGATTCTATAGAACAATGTATGACAGGCAGGGAACTGGAGGAAATCAGTGATGCGGCTTTTGCCAGACGTATGAAGAACATTCGGGTTTTTGCCAGAGTAACACCGGCTCATAAGGTGCGTATTGTTCAAAGATTCAAGGCAAATGGAAAAATTGTGGCTATGACCGGGGACGGGGTAAATGATGCGCCTTCTCTTCAGACAGCAGATATTGGAATTGCCATGGGAAGAAACGGAACAGACGTGGCAAAAAATGCAGCCGATATGATTCTCACAGATGATGATTTTTCTACCATTGAAAAAGCCATGGCAGAGGGCAGGGGCATTTATGTGAACATTAAAAAATCCATTCTTTTCCTGCTTTCCTCTAACTTTGGAGAGATGATTACCATGTTCCTGGCAGTGCTTTTGGGGCTGCCATCTCCTTTGAAAGCCAGTCATATTCTGTGGGTAAATCTGATTACAGATTCCCTTCCGGCGCTGGCGCTGGGGGTGGATAAAAATAACACAGAAATCTTAATGAAGAAAAAGCCAAGAGAGCCAGAAGAAGGACTGTTTGCTCATGGGGGATGGATGTTTACCGTTTTTTACGGGATTTTGATTGCCGGGCTTACTTTATATGCATTTCATCTGGGCGGGCAGACTTATGCGTTTACTGTTCTTGGGGTTTCCCAGCTTTTTCATGCCATAGGTATGCGGGACAGAGACTGTTCTGTGTTTCGGATGAATCACCTGGAAAATCCATTGATGATTCTGGCCTTCTGCCTGGGGCTTGGGCTTCAGATTATGGTAACGGAAATCCCTTATTTTGTGTCACTTTTCCATACAGCAAGACTTACCTTTGGGGAATGGAAGCTGTTACTCTGCATTTCAGCAGTACCTCTTCTCATGCATGAACTTTTATTGATACCGCGAAGGATTTTCGGAACAAGAAAAAACCAGTAAGAGAGTAAAATGCAAGAAGAGTGTGAAAAAGTTGCATATCAAAATAGGAAAAGGATATTTAAAAGAAGAAAATGCAGGAAATGCTTGACATAAAATCATATCTTGGAATACAATAGATTGCAACGAATAAAAAACCAGGAGGAAAGCCATGACACCGTACAGAGAACTCAGCAAAGAACAGTTACAGGCCATGAAAGCCGATTTAGAACAACAGTTTGAAGAAGTAAAAGCAAAAGGATTAAATCTGGATATGTCCAGAGGAAAACCATCTAAACAGCAGTTAGAGCTGGCTATGGATATGCTGGAAGAATTGAAAAGTACAGATAAATTAAAAAGTGAAGCAGGAGTTGACTGCCGTAATTATGGCCTTCTGGATGGTATTCCGGAAGCAAGACGCCTGTTAGGAGAGATGACAGAAGTAACTCCGGATAATATTGTGATTTTTGGAAATTCCAGTTTAAATGTCATGTTTGATACAATATCCCGTTCTATGACTCATGGTGTATGTGGAAGCACTCCATGGTGCAAGCTGGATAAGGTAAAATTTCTGTGTCCTGTTCCGGGATATGACAGACATTTTAGAATTACAGAGTATTTTGGAATTGAAATGATTAATGTTCCCATGACTGCAGAGGGACCGGATATGGATATGGTGGAAGAACTGGTAAGTTCTGACCCTGCCATTAAGGGAATCTGGTGTGTGCCGAAATACTCTAATCCACAGGGCATTACCTATTCTGCAGAAACAGTAAAACGATTTGCAAGATTGAAACCAGCGGCAGAGGATTTCCGCATTTATTGGGATAACGCTTATTGTATTCATCATCTCTATGATGATAAACAGGACTTTCTCCTTGAAATTCTGGATGAATGTGAAAAGGCAGGAAACCCTGATTTAGCCTACAAATTTGTGTCTACTTCTAAAGTAAGCTTTCCGGGTTCTGGTATTGCGGCGGTTGCAGCATCCACCAGAAACCTGGATGATGTGAGAAAACACATGGCAGTACAGACCATTGGCCATGACAAAATTAATCAGCTTCGTCATGTGCGCTTCTTTGGCGGTATTGTGGGCATGCATAAGCATATGAAGAAACATGCAGACATCCTCCGTCCGAAATTTGAAATGGTAGAGCATACTCTGGAAAAAGAGCTGGGCGGCGCAGAAATCGGCACATGGACAAAACCAAATGGAGGTTACTTTATTTCTTTTGATGCACTGGACGGATGTGCAAAGAAAATCGTGGCAAAGGCGGCCCAGGCAGGGGTAAAAATGACAGAAGCCGGCGCTACTTACCCATATGGTATTGACCCCCATGACAGCAATATCCGTATTGCCCCAAGTTTCCCAACCGTAGAGGAATTAAAGACAGCAACAGAAATTTTTGTGCTGAGTGTGAAGCTGGTAAGCATTGAAAAGCTGTTACAGGAAAACTAAAGAAGAAAAGCAGCGATTTATACTGAGAGAGGGACTGTGGTACGAAGTGCAGCAGTCTCTTTCTTTATGGAAAAAAGTGTGGTACAATAATCACACGTTGTGGGATAAATAAGAAATCAGGAAATCTCACAGCCAGGTAACATATTAACACAAAGCAATAAGGGGAAATGTATATGGCAAAAAAGAAATCTAAGAAGGGAAAAAACAAGAAAGCGAAGAAAATTGTTCTGGGAGTGTTAGTTGCATACGTGCTGATTCTGGCGCTGGTATATGCCGGAGGCGTGTTTTACTATTCTAAACACTTTTATTCCGGCTCTAAGATTAATGGATTTGACTGCGCTGGCAAGACGGTGAAGGAAGTGGAAAAGGACATTAAGAGTCAGATTGCTTCCTATGAACTGGTGATTCAGGAGCGGGAGGACAAGACAGAGACCATCAGTGCGGCAAAGATTGGTATGGAGTATGTGGATGATGGGAAGATTAAGGAATTAAAGAAACAGCAGAATCCGTTTACCTGGTTTCTTTCTTTTGCTCATGCCAAAGATTATACCATGTCTGCAACGACAACCTATGATGAAGCAGCGGTAAATGCGGCAGTGGACCAGTTAACAGCAGTTCAGGAAGAAAATATGGTGAAACCTGCCAATGCCCATTTGGAAGTAACAGAAAATGGATACGAAATTATCCCGGAAACCGTGGGAACGGAACTGGACAAGGAAAAAGTAAAAGCAACCGTAAAGGATGCTATAGCAAAAGGAGCATCCAAGGTGAATCTGGAGGAAGCAGGATGCTATACCAGTCCGGAGGTTGTAAGTACAGATGAAAATCTGATGAAGCAGCGCGACCAGGGAAATGCATTTTTAAACGTAACGGTTACCATTGATTTTGCGGACAGGCAGGAAATCGTGGATAAAGAAGTTATGAAAGACTGGCTTGTTGTCAATGAAGAAGGGAATATTGACCTGAGCCATGAGAAAGCGAAAGCTTATGTACAGGAATTAAAGTATGAATATGATACCTTTGGGACATCCAGACCATTTACTACAGCAGATGGACAAAATATTACCGTTTCTGGCGGTGATTATGGATGGGTCATTGCGCCAAATGATACCACCACCAAGATTCTGGATGCAATTAAAAGCGGACAGTCTCAAACCATTACACCGGAATATACATACACTGCATACCGCAGGGAAAAAGATGAGATTGGAGATACTTATGTGGAAATCAGCCTTTCCAAACAGCATATGTGGTTCTTCAAGGACGGACAGCTTCTGGTATCTACAGATGTTGTAACAGGAAATCACAATAAAGGCTGGGATACTCACACAGGTGTTTATGCCATTATGTATAAAGAAAGAGACGCTACTCTGGTTGGTGAGGGATATAACTCTCATGTAAATTATTGGATGCCGTTTTATGCTAACACAGGTATTCATGACGCCACCTGGAGAAATAGTTTTGGCGGTTCCATTTATATGAATGATGGTTCTCATGGCTGCGTGAATACACCGTATGAGAATGCAGAGAAAATTTATAACAACATAGAAAAAGGTGTGCCGGTTGTGGTATACAATTAGAAGAAAACCTTTGAAAAGGAGAACAATATCAATATGAATATAGTAGTTTTGGCAGGAGGAAACAGCACAGAAAGGGAGGTTTCCATTTCATCAGGTCAGGGAGTTTGTCAGGCATTAAGAGAAAGAAATCACAAGGCAATTTTAGTAGATGCTTATTTTGGAAAAGAATCCATGGAAGGAGAACTTTTTTCAGACAAATATGATACAGAGCAGGCAGCAGCCTGGATGAGAAAACAGAGCAGCAACCTTGAAGAAGTTATGAAAACCAGAAAAGAGTTTTTCGGTCCTCATGTATTAGAAATCTGTCAGAAAGCAGATATTGTCTTTCTGGCTCTCCATGGGGCTAATGGAGAAGATGGAAAGGTACAGTCTGTGCTGGATTTAATGGGAATTAAATATACAGGCTGCGGACCTTTAAGCAGCGGAATGGCTATGGACAAAGGGATTACCAAAATGGTATTTGAAGCTAAAGGTGTTCCAACACCAAAGGGAATGACCCTGGAAAAAGGAGAGTGTAGCAGCTATTTATCCGATTATGGCATGGACTTTCCCGTTATTGTAAAACCTTGCTGCGGCGGTTCCAGTGTTGGGGTATGCATTGCCCACAACCAGCAGGAATACGGGGCAGCTCTTATGGAGGCGTTTTCTTACGAAAATCAGGTGGTGGTAGAGCAGTTTATTAGAGGAAGAGAGTTTTCCGTAGCAGTTGTGGATGGAAAAGCATATCCGGTGATTGAGATTGCTCCATTGGAAGGCTTTTATGATTACAAAAATAAATACTCAGCAGGCTCCTGCGTGGAAACCTGTCCGGCAGATTTGTCTGCTTCTCTTACCAAAGAAATGCAGATGTATGCAGAAAAAGGTTACGAGGCTTTAAATCTCCAGGCATATGCAAGACTGGATTTCCTTATGGAAGAAGACGGAAGCATGTACTGTCTGGAAGCCAACACACTGCCTGGCATGACACCTACCAGCCTTATTCCACAGGAAGCCAGTGTGATTGGAATGAATTATCCACAGCTTTGTGAAAAACTTATTGAAGTTTCTCTGAAAAAATATCAGTAGGAGATCAAAAAGGGATTCAGGAGGAAAAGCAATGAAGAATCTGACACTTGAACATATTGCCAAAGCCTGTGAAGGGATTTATGTTGGACCAGAGGAGAAGAAACATCTGGAGGTCCAGAGTATTTTCACAGACAGCAGAAAAGCAGAAGAAGGCGGCTTATTTGTGCCTATTAAAGGTGCAAGGGCGGATGCCCATGATTTTATTGAGGATGTTATGGAAAAAGGCGCTCTGGCAACCTTATCGGAAAGAGACCTGGGCGAAAAACCTTATCCCTACATTTTAGTAAAATCTTCTCTTCAGGCAGTGAAGGATATTGCAGAATATTATCTGGAACAGCTTAATATTCCAGTGGTTGGAATTACAGGAAGCGTGGGAAAGACAAGCACAAAGGAAATGATTGCAGCAGTTCTTTCCCAGAAGTACAACACCTTAAAAACCCAGGGGAATTTTAACAATGAACTGGGACTGCCCCTGACGGTTTTCAGACTGAGACAGGAACATGAAATTGCAGTGCTGGAAATGGGAATCAGCGACTTTGGAGAAATGCACCGTCTGGCAAAAATAGCAAAACCGGACACCTGCGTAATTACCAATATCGGTCTGTGCCATTTGGAATTTTTGAAATCAAGAGACGGGATTTTAAAGGCAAAAACAGAGATTTTTGACTTCCTGAAGCCAACAGGACATGTTATCTTAAATGGTGATGATGATAAATTGGTCACAGTAGAAGAGGTAAAAGGCATAAAACCAATGTTCTTTGGAATTGAAAATAAAGGTGGAATTTGGGCAGATGAAATCAAACCAGAAGGGTTGAAAGGCATTTCCTGCTGTATTCACACAGAGAAGGGCAGCTTTTCTGTGTTGATTCCTATTCCGGGACATCATATGGTCTATAATGCTTTGGCAGGAACTGCTGTGGGACTGACCTATGGTCTGAATCTGGAGGAAATTAAGGCAGGAATTGAGAGTCTGCAGCCGGTAAGCGGAAGATTCCATATTATTGACACAGGGAAATATACTGTAGTGGATGACTGCTACAATGCTAACCCGGTTTCCATGAAAGCTTCGTTGGATGTACTCACAGACGCCCTGGGAAGAAAAGTGGCAATCCTGGGCGATATGGGAGAACTGGGAAAAGAAGAAGTGGAAATGCACCGGGAAGTAGGTGTGTATGCTGCTTCCAAAAATCTGGATTTGCTTATTTGCGTGGGAGAATTGTCCCAGTATATGGCAGAGGCGGCCAGACATGCAGCGCCTACAAAAAATATACTGCATTTTAAGACAAAAGAGGAATTGCTGCAGGAGCTTGGGGGAGTGCTGCAGGAAGGTGATACGGTTCTGGTAAAGGCATCCCATTTCATGGGATTTGAAGATGTGGTGAAGGGGCTGGAGGAGAAGTATATATAAAAGGATGGCTGTTATTTCAATGTAAGCAGGTAAATACAAATGAAATTACAATAAATGGTTTTTGTCAATGCAAAATTGGAGGAGATAAGATGACAAGTGAATTTATGAGGGATTTGCTTACAAAAGATGAAAAAATAACAGTAGAATACAAAACCTGTCAGCATGGTATTCAGGAAGATGTGTATGAAACGGTGTGTTCATTTTCTAATAGATATGGCGGATATATTATTATGGGGGTAGAGGATGATGGTACCCCAATAGGCATTAATATGAATATGGTCAAGGATATGAAAAAGAATTTTGTGAACCAACTTAATAATTCAGATAAAATGTCACCAACGTTATATCTTTCGATAGAGGATATGGAATATGAAGGGATGACGTTATTATGGGTATATGTTCCGCCAACATCCACGGTAGAAAGGTGCGCAAACAGGATATATGACAGAAATGAAGATGGTGATATGGATATTACAGATTCACCTCTTCAATTACAAAATATGTATAACAGAAAGAGTAATACATATGCGGAACATAAGATATTTCCGTATGTTACAACAGATGATTTGCGCATGGATTTAATGGATGAAGTAAGAAATCTTGCAAGGAGTAAAAATCCGGATCATCTTTGGTTGAAGATGGCTGATGAAGAAATTTTGAAAAGTGCAGGTCTGTGGGAAAAAGATTTTTCATCAGGCATTCAAGGGTATAATCTGGCAGGTGTTTTGTTATTTGGGAAGGACGAAGTAATACGTTCTTGTTGTCCTGGATATATTACAGATGCAATATATAGAGTGGAAAATCTTGATAGATATGATGACAGATTGCTAGTGACAACAAATCTGATAGAAGCATATGATCTTCTGATGGAGTTTGTGGCAAAGCATACTTCTGATAAGTTTTTTCTAATTGATAATGTAAATACAAGTATTAGAGGTATTATTGCCAGAGAGGTCATTGCCAATATTCTTGTGCATAGAGATTATTCCAGTGCGTTCCCGGCAAAGGTAATCATTGAAAAAGATTGGTTGAGAACAGAAAACTGGTGTATTCCAAGACGTCATGGAAACATTATGAGTGATGAATTTACACCATATCCTAAGAATCCGTTAATTCAACAATTTTTTGCAAATATTGGTAGAACAGACACCATTGGTTCAGGTGTTAGAAATCTTTATAAATATACGCCGATGTATTCAGATGGTGGCAAGCCGGAATTGATTGAAAGTGATGTGTTTAGAATCATTATTCCGTTGGACAAGGTGGCAGCAGAAGAGGTGAAAGAGAAGAAAAATTTATCAGAAAGAGAGCAAAAAATTTATAATATGATTTGTGAAAATCTACATCTGTCTGTTGAACAAGTAATGGCAGAACTTGATATATCAAGAGCAACGGTGTTTAGAGATTATGCGAAAATTAAAAGGGTGACAGGTGCTGTGTACGATAAAAAGACATCAACTTGGATTTTGCAGTAAAAATTTTGTCTTAGTCTCATTCAGTCTCAGATTGGTCTCACGTAGTATCATTCGTGAGACCAATCTGAGACTGATTTGAGACTGAGACAGGAACAAGAAATGCAATACTGCAAATTATAAGAAGAAAGTAGCAAGCCTGGGAGATACGGTTCTGGTGAGGGAATCTCATTTCATGAGATTTAAGCCAGTGAATATTACATTAAATTTTCAACTGATATCCAAGGTAGTCCAGAAATAGCTCACAATACATGGCATTAGCCCAGGGAAGCCATTCTCTGGTATAGAGGGAGGCATCTTGACAGAAAAAACTTTCATGCATAAAACCTTTTTCGGCTGTGGTAGCAGCCATTTTTTGAAGCATTTCTAATTTGTAGTCAGAATCGGAGGAAGTTAATCCTTCCATAGCAATGTGCCAAATATAACCTACCTTAGTATGAGGACTTCCAATTTTGCTGGTTTGTTTTCCTTCATAGTAGAAAGGATTTCCCTGACTTAAGATAAAACGCCTGGTGTTTTGAGTTACCTGAGTATCACCAGGGTATCCAAGATAAGGGATAGATAACAGGCTTGGCACATTCGCATCGTCTATCAAATTATACATTCCATATCCATCTACTTCATAAGCATAAATCCAGTCGAATTCTTTGATTTTTGCTTTTCCATAAGTTCCAATTCCGCATTGGATCTGCTTTTTTAACAGGCATCATCACTTGGACGAAAACCAGACCAAATCAATCCAATGCTTGGCTTGGTAAGGGTTTGGTAAGGGAGCCATTGCCATTTCTGGAAAGGGTTTCCGTAGGGTAGGTGTTTTGCCTGGTAAAGCGGTAAGGAGAATATTCCTCATGGTCTTGTTCCCTCTGAAATAAATCCAGAATGATTTGGACACCACTCTGAAAAATTTCATCGAATTGGTTGATACAACCTGTATTTTTCCACAGGAGATATGCCAGTTGTATTGGATAGCATAAAGAGTCCAATTCGAATTTTACATCCGATTTCTTTGAAAACAGATTGGGGATTGTTAAAAAAGATTTTATACATAGGGATTCCAAATGGATTAGAAAATAGTATGTTTCAGTTGGGGAAAATTTTGGTGCTTAGCGTAGTATCTGGATTTGGAACTGCATCCATTGCAGCAAATGCAGTTGCTAATAACATTGCAACTTTTTCAATTCTTCCTGGAACAGCTATGGGTTATGCAATGCTGGCAGTAGCAGCTCAGTGTATAGGAGCAGGAGATTATCAACAGGCAGGCTATTATACCAGGAAATTGACAAGACTGGTATATGTTTGTTTATGGATATCGAATGGCATTGTGGTGTTATTGTTACCCGCTATTATTCAGATTTATGGATTATCCCAGGAGGCAAGTGGATATACATATAAAATTTTGATTTATTATTGTATTTGTGTAGTAACTGTATGGCCATTATCTTTTTTTATTCCAAACACACTGCGCGCAGCAGCAGATGTACAATTTCCTATGATTTTATCTATTATTTCCATGTGGATTTTCAGAATTGGCTGTAGTGTGGTGTTTGCCGTATATTGTCGTATGGGAGTGTTCGGAATATGGGTTGCCATGTCTGTGGATTGGCTGTTTCGAGGAATTTGTTTTACAATACGGTATAAAAAGGGAAAATGGAAACGAATTTCTATGGTATGAAAATAAAAGGATATGGGCTGGGCAAGAAGTACACATAGTATCATTTGCGAGATATGGTTTTGGTAAAAGTGCTAGAGGAAAATATTATGTCATTTATCCCCACTCAGATGATTCTGAGTGGGGATAAATGTTTAAAGGGCAGCCGGAGAATTTTCCAAAGTTTCTTCAATATATCTGTTTAATGACATCTGATGTGTTGTTGTATAGATGACAAGTCTTTTATGGAGGTCTGGAGAAATTCGGATGTTAAAACTTCCTTTGTAAGCAACTTCCGGTTCCTTTCCTTCTGATTTACAGGTTTCAAGATAATCATCAATAGCTCCATGAAAATCATCCAGAAGATCTTTCGCATTTTCTCCTTCGTAAGAAATAAGGGAACGAATCCCCATGACTTTACCATAGAAAATGCCATCTTCTTCTGAAAATTCAACACTGCCAAGATAGCCTTTATATTGGATCGTATTATTCATATGAGACCCTCCTGTTCTAGAATTTCTAACAACTGTTTAATCTGGTAAGCTTTTAATTCTTTTTGTGGGTGCGGTTTGTGAAGTAAAATGCTGCCATGTTCATCATTTGTGAATATGATACGGGAACCACTTGTTTTGCCCTTGTTTGAGCGAATATAGTCTAAATAATTAAGTAATGTTTCAGCATCATCAAAAGTGAAATCTTTCGGTTTTGATTTTAATCGTTGAATTAGTTTTTCCTTTTGTCCCATAGTCTATTCCTCCGTTATTTATAGTATACATCATAGTACGTAAAAGTGCAACTGAAAATAGTTGCAAATGGATATGAGAAACAACAGACTCTTTTTATTGTACGAAAGATGTAAAAAAAATTATATGTGCAAAGTGTATAGAGTAAAAGAATTTATACGGGTAAAACTATACAAGTTATATAATTTTTTTATCAAAAGAAAACAGTAGGAGGACTAAAAACTGAAAATGAAAAGTAGAGGTTATCTATTACCATAATCGCATTGCAATAAAGCCATCTTACGGTGGCTGTTTTGAAAATTGAATATGTAGACAAAGTTATAGGTTATTCCGTTGCTGACTTGATGCGGTAACCTTGAAACTGAGCCATTAAAATAGCCTGCTCAACCGTGATTTCACGGGTTGTCGGAAGAATATCAGATTTTTGTGGTAAACCACAGACATTTTTTAAAGATGAGATTTCGAAAGAAGAACTGATGAAACGAATTAAAGCCAGATTTGGAGATAGGGGAGAAGAATTAGCAGAGGTATTTCAAGAGACTTATCCAGAGAAAAATTTAGCTGATTTACTTACATTGGATACAGTATTTCGTTGTCCTACTAAAAAGTTTATAAAAGAGTTTGCAAAATCAGGAGGCAAAATCTATTCGTATCTTTTTACTTTGGAGTTTCCTTATCAGCATGGAAAGACAGCATGGCATTGTTCGGATATACCATTTGTATTTCATAATACAGAGCTAGTTCCTGTAACGAATATACCAGAGATTTCAGATAAACTGGAAAAGCAGATGTTTGATGCGGTTATTCATTTTGCAGAGACAGGAAATCCTAATCATTCAGGAATCCCACAATGGCCTGTATCTACAGAAGAAAGAGAAGCAACCATGATTTTTGACAGAGTTTGTACAGTGCGCTTTAATTTTGATGATTATTTATTAGAATTACATAAAAAAGCTCTTCCGAACTTGACACTGGCAAATATAGAACAAGAAGATGATCAAATACAACATTAATGTTAATTAAAGGATGGTCAATGAATCGATAGAGTTTGATTCATTGACCATCTCTTCTATTCCACCATTTCCCTATTCTTCTTCAACATCTCCAAAATAATCCCCTGTGTATACGTTCCCAAGCGTTTCTTGTCCTCTCTTGAAAGTTCTTCCGGATAAATGGGCTTTCCGTATTCCACAACCACCTTACATGGTTTGATTTTCGGGAAATGATTCTCAAAAATCTCCGCGGAGTTGCTGATAGCCATGGGAATAATGGGGCAGCCTGATTTAGTGGCAATTTTAAAACTTCCGTCATGGAAAGGAAGGAGTTCCAGCTCGTCTGTACCCTTATTTCTGGTTCCTTCCGGGAAAATGCAGATAGAAATTCCGCTTTTTACTTTTTCAATGGCGGTGAGAATGGTTTTCATGCCCTCTTTGATGTCTTTTCTGTCCAGGAAAAGACAGTGAAGATAACGCATCCAGGTGGAGAGCAGAGGGATGGGTTCCATTTCTTTTTTGGCAATATACCCTGTCAGGTCAGGACACAAAACATAGGTGAGAAGAATATCAAAAAAACTTCTGTGATTTCCTATGTAAAGTACAGCCTGGTCTTTTGGCACGTTTTCGTGACCGATAATGGTGATATCTGCGCCTGTAACTTTTAGGATAAATTTAAAAACAGTCTGGATAATCCGAAGAGAGCTGATATCTTTTGCTCTGCGGTTAAATTTTCCAACAACCCATTCTGCCAGAAGAATAGGAATGGATAAAATCAGATATCCAATGACGCAGATGCAGACAATAATAAAACGTATCATAATTTCTACATCCTTTCCTTACATATGCATGTTCCTTCATTATAATGAATCCATAAGGAAGATGCAAGCAAAATCAGGGGCATAATCAGGTAAAATCCTGCATACATTTAGGATAAGACTGGCAAAGTGAAGGCGGCAGTAAGATAGTGAAAAAATGGACGGCAGGGATTCTGCTGATAGTGATGTGCTGCAGTTTGTGGGGGTGCAGCATTGAAAAGGTAAGGGCAAAAGATGGGGTAAAGCCGGAGTATACGGTTATGAAGGAAGAGGATTTCCCAGATAAAGTCAGGGAACTGGTGGAGCAGAACCGGGAAAAGGAGTTTCAGATGACCTATCAGGATAATGGATTTCTATATTTAATGAAAGGGTACGGAAAGCAGGAGACAGGGGGCTATAGTATTCAGGTTCAGGATTTGTCACTTTGGGACAATGCCATACATCTGGAAACCATGCTTCTTGGGCCGGAAGAAGGGGAAGAACTAACTGGCGAGCCTTCTTTTCCCTGTCTGGTGATTAAGATGAAATATCGGGAAGAACCGGTAATATTTGAATAAGAAAAGGAGTCTTAGTGTGGAACTGATTACAAAGAAAATGCAAATGCTGGAAAGAAAATGTGAAGCAGTGAATCAGATTACCTTTGATGAGGATTTTAATGTGCCGGATGTAAAGCCTGATATTGGACGGATGATACAGAAAAAGGGCGAAATACAAATTGAAGATATTCAGATTTCTCAGGGAAAAGCATTTCTTTCCGGAGCGCTTATGGTGTCTCTGCTTTATGTCAGTGACAGTGAAGAGAGAAAGATTTACAGCCTCAGGGGAAACCTGCCACTAGGGGAAACCATGAATCTGGAGGGGCTGGAAAACGGAGATAAGGTGCAGTTAAAATGGGATATTGAAGATTTAAGTGTGCAGTTGATTCATTCAAGAAAAATAAATATCAAAGCCCTGGTGACCTTTACTGCTTATGTGGAAGAAGTGCGCCAGTTGGAGCTTCCCATAGGAGTGGAGGATGGGGAAATTTCCCAAAAGAAACAGGATTGTTCTGTAATGTGTACCGCTGTACATAAAAAGGATATTATGCGGGTAAAAGAGGACATAGATTTAAGCTCTAACAAGCCGGATATTTATGAGCTTTTATGGAATACCGTAGAAATCCGCGGTCTGGATATCAGAGCAGAAACAGATAAAATCGGGGTAAAGGGTGAATTATTCCTTTTTGCACTGTACCGTGGTAATGATGACACCAATTCTCTTCAATGGCTGGAACATTCCGTACCCTTTTATCAGGAAATGGAGTGCCAGGGATGCTCAGCGGATATGATTCCAAATGTGGAAATTGCCATGCCACAAAGTGATTTGAAGGTAAAGCAGGATGACGATGGGGAAGAGCGGATACTTGGAGTAGATGCGGTTCTGGAACTGGAAATGAAGCTGTATGAGGAAGAAGAACTTTCTCTTTTAACAGATGTGTATACGCCGGTGAGAGACTGCAGGGCAGTCCGGGAAAATTACAAATTAGAAAGTCTGTTGGTAAAGAACTTTTCAAAATGTAAGGTAAATGACCGGGTGAAGGTGGAAAACAGCCAGGGGAAAATTCTTCAGATTTGCCACAGTGACGGAACGGTAAAGGTTGACAGCACTCAGATTGTGGAGAATGGTATTTTAGTGGAAGGGATTGTGCAGGTGCGGATTCTCTATATTATTGGAGATGATGAAATGCCTTTTTATTCCATGGAAACCATGATTCCATTCAGCCATGTGATAGAGGCAGAGAGTATTACAGAGAATTGTGTGTATCATTTGAGGGCAGATCTGGAGCAGTTGTCTACCACCATGATTGATAGTGATGAAATAGAAGTGAAAATTGTTATGAACTTAAATGCTGTGGTATTCAGGCAGACAGATACAGGCATTATTCAGCGAATTGAAGAGCAGGAGCTGGACAGAGAGAAGCTCCGCAGTATGCCTGGAATTGTAGGATATCAGGTACAGCCGGGGGATTCTCTTTGGGATATTGCCAAGAAGTTTTATACTACTATAGATACCATTGTTCAGTTGAACGGGTTGGAAAGTGAGCGGGTGAAGCCTTATGATACATTGATTTTGATGAAAAAAGTGGAGAGGTAAAGGGAAAGTGCGGTTGCACTGAACAAAGTGCCGGACGGTTCCAGTAATCTTTTAGATTTAAGACTGGAATCGTCTGGCATTTTTTGTTTTTCAGGAAAAAGTTCGGGAAATTTCTTTCCTTTATTAGATAGATAAAGTATAATGTGATTACAAAAAATAGCAGTAGGTAAGGATATCAATTATGGAAAATACGAAAAAAAGAGAAAAAACCATCTATGATGATTCTTTGTCTGGAATCTTTTTTCACTCAGGGCTTATGCTGTTTGTTATGCTGATGATTGCCTGTGCAGCGATAGGAGCGGTTGTGTTTTTTACAAGGCGCTCTGATTACAAGGAAGGGATAAAACTGATATTTTTCTGTCTGCTTATGGTAATACCCTGTTCTTATCTACTTCCGTTGGCTAGTTTGATAAAAGTTTGGAAACAGGAGCGTAGTCTGGGGATATATTGGAAAAACCGGACAGACCAGGAACTTCCGGAATGGGAAAGAGATTGGTATCTGACCTGTGACAGAGCCGGCTTTATACTTGTTCACAGAGCCTATATCAGGCATATGAAAGGTTCAAAGGCAGAGATAGAGGATACAGGAAGCTACAACAGGGGAAAAGCTTACTGCGCAGTGTTTGAGGACATGAATGGGAAGATTCGTTCCTTGAAATTTTCTTCAGAATCAGTAGAAAAGGAATTTCAGCAGTGGTACAAAAAAGAGCCATATGACAGGGGGAATAAGTAGCATGAAGGAAAAAGTTTAACACAAGCAACATAGAAAATCTTATGAGAAAGGGCTGGATATGCAGGAATATTATAAAATATATGTTCCCTGTTCCAAAGAAGAATTGCTGAATCGGATTAAGCAAACCACAAAACCGTTAAGTTTTTCCAATCAGGCTTATAAAAATATGATACTTGCAACGTACAGGGAAGAAAATGAGACATTGTGTATCGGATATGCAGCAGGTGGTATGACAGGGGGAGGTTGGGAAATGCTTCAGACGCATGTAAAGAGCTATGGACAAGATGTAATGTTGGAAGGCAGGTTTGTCATTTTGCCATACATAAAAAGAGGCGCACAATTTTTTCTGCTTATAATGATTTTCCTTGCATTCGTTTTTTCTAAAGGAGATATTTTAATTTTGGCAGAAGTGCTTATTTTCTTTATTTTCCCATTGTTTATGTTGTATAGAAATATTTCAGCTATAGGAAAATGTGAAGAAGGGCGCCAATTAGTTTTGACATATCTTGAAAATATACTGCATGCAAAGATAGAAGTAGAAGAAGCAAATGAATGATTCGTATTATAAACAGGAGGTCAAGATGGAAAAACAAGATGAAGTTTTAGAAAAAAATGAGGAAATAAGTGAAGCAGAGGTTGCCAAAGGAAAAAAGCGTTTTTGGATAGGATTTGCGGCTATAGGAATAGCATTTGTATTTTTGTTGATTGGTGTAGCGCTTCAAAACAGAGATTACCCATGGTTAGATCCAGTCATAGCAATAGGCGCAGGAGGCTTTGGCATACTTGCGCTCATATTAATTTTCAAAAATTACTCTTATGCAATGTATGATGAGGCTGTTAAAATGGATAAAAAATATGACAGTCAGGAACTTCATAGGATTCCACTGTCTGACATGAATAGTGTAAAACAAAAATTTTTAAATCATCAATTTGAATTACAAGAGGACGGATGGCTTTTTAAAAAAGAATTTTCCGCATTAAAGGATTCGGTTTCTTATTGTGTTCGTGTTACAGAAGGAAATGATATGGAAGAAACTTTGAATTGGCAGCTTGACCATATTGATATGAACACAAAAAAAGGAAGTAATTTTTGCCTGATTATTTTTGCGTATATGGACGAGGTTTCGGAGGAGACAAAAGCATTTGTAAAGAATCATGGAAAGAATATGATTGTTTCTGAGAATGCATTGGATCCCTATAGACAAATGACAGCAATTTTAGTTGCAGTGGACAAGCAAAATCTGGATGGATGGTATATGGATATTGGTAAAAAACATAAAATATCCTTATATGCGCATGGATGTCGCTTGATTAAGAAATGTTTAAGCATTTCTTAGAAAAAATGTAAACAAAGCTTTAAAGGCGCTGCAAAAGAGAGTTTGCAGCGTTTGTTTTGTTTTCGTTGTTGAAATACGGAAACAGCCATGTTACAATAAAGAAAATTCAGAAAGAAATTCTTCTTTCATTTCTAATGGCTATTCGCCAAATTTTCAGAGATTCAATAAATTTATAGAAGTAGTCTTGTTATTCGTCCTTCTATTCTATTATAATATAGATAACATAAAGAGATTCTCATTGTCTTAAAGAGGACGGAGCAGACTTTGGAGTTAACTTTGCTCTGATTGGAATTGAAAATCAGCAGGAGATTCATTATGCTATGCCCCTTAAAGTGTGGAGATATGATTTTTTAGGGTATGAGGAGCAGCTACAAAAGATAAAGAAGATGCATAGAAGGAAAAAAGATTTATCAGGGGCTGAATATCTTTCTGGTTTTTCAAAAAAGGACAGATTAAAGCCCACACTGACTATGGTTTTATACTATGGAAAAGAACCATGGGATGGACCAATGTGTCTGGCAGACATGTTGGATTGGAATGCGATTCCAAAAGAAATACAGAATAAAGTTGTAGATTATCCTATTTACATTCTGGATGTACGGAGATTTAGCGGAACAGAGGAATTATGTACCGATGCAAGGCTTGTATTTGGGTTTTTACAAAGGCATGAAAGTCAGAATACCCTGGAACAGTATGTAAGAGACAATCAGGAAGGATTTACAGAATTAGAAGAAGATGCTTATGATATGATTAGCATTCTTACGAATTCCCAGGACCTAATGCCAGATAAACAAGAATACATGAATGAAAGAGGTGAAGTGAATATGTGTAAGGCTTTAGAAGATATGAAGGCATCAGCAATGCAAAAAGGAAAACAGGAAGAACGAGAACAGAGTATTATTATTTTAGTTGAGTCTCTTAGGGAATTGGACATCCCGGAAGAGGATATTTTGAGGAAAATTGAGGAAAAGTATCAATTGACCCAAGAAGAGGCTGCGGAATTTGTAAAAAAATGACGTTGAAAAATAAAAGGTTTTCATATAGAATAAAATGTACTAAATAGAATACAATATACAATGTACAAAATGCCAGGGTCAAAAGGTCATAAACCACGTTGTGCTTGCACATAAGTGATTTTATGCCTTTATGACCCGCCCTAAAATGAGGATAAAAGTGGAGCGTAAGCTTCACGATATCCGAATTTAGGGTAGAATTGTGAGAGCACAAAGTGCGGAACAATTCGTCAGGCATGTTACTTTCATATCTGTGTATACAAAGATAAAACAATTTTCAGGGAGGAAACCACATGAGATTAAGAGCGCTGGCGAAGATAAATCTGGGCCTGGATGTTCTTGGAAGGCGGGAGGATGGTTATCATGAACTGCGTATGATTATGCAGACCATCAATATGTATGACCAGTTGGATATGGAAATCAGCGAAGAACCTGGTATTCGGATTACTACAAATCTTCCGTATGTTCCGGTGAATCAGAACAATCTGGTATATCGGGCAGCGAATATGCTGATGGAAGAGTTTCAGATAAAAGAAGGTCTTACCGTAGATTTGCAGAAAATGATTCCTGTGGCAGCAGGTATGGCAGGAGGCAGTTCTGATGCAGCAGCAGCTATGATTGGTGTCAACAGGCTCTTCCAGTTGGGACTGTCTGTGAAAGACTTAATGGAACGGGGAGTAAAAATCGGAGCAGATGTTCCCTATTGTCTGTTAAGAGGTACTGCTTTGGCAGAGGGAATCGGAGATAAGCTTCGGGCCTTGCCGGCTTGTCCGGATTGCTATGTGCTGATTGGAAAGCCGGGCATTAGCGTATCTACAAAGTTTGTTTATGAAAATCTCCATGCCAATGAGTTGAAATTCCACCCAAGGATTGATGAAATGCTGGATGCTATTCAGTGGCATAATTTGTATAAAATGGCTGATTTGATGGAAAATGTATTAGAGACCGTTACCATTCCACAGTATCCGATTATTGAGGAAATCAAGAACCATATGAAGGAACACGGGGCTTTAAACGCCATGATGAGCGGAAGCGGTCCTACGGTTTTTGGGCTGTTTGATGACAAAACCTTAGCAGAACAGGCCTGTGAAGCTCTTAGGGAAAGCCGGCTTGCAAGAACGGTATTCCTTACTACGGTGTTTAATAATGGAGGAAGGAGAAAATAATAATGAATCTGGAGATGGAAATGGATGAATATCTGCCTTTGCGTGATGTGGTTTTTAATACTTTGCGAAGAGCCATTTTAAAGGGAGAGTTAAAACCAGGGGAGCGTCTTATGGAGATTACCCTGGCAGATAAGCTGGGTGTGAGCCGGACTCCTATCAGAGAAGCCATTAGAAAGCTGGAACTTGAGGGACTGGTTGTTATGGCGCCCAGAAAAGGGGCAAAGGTGGCATCCATTACAGAGCGGGATTTAAATGACGTTCTGGAAGTAAGAAAGGGAATGGAAGTTCTGGCAATTTCCCTTGCATGCAAGCGGATAACAGGAGAGGAACTGGAGAAACTGGAGACCATAGAGCAAAGCTTTCAGAAATTGATTGAATCAGGAAATCTTACGGAACTGGCAGAGATGGATGTGAAGTTCCATGATACCATTTATCAGGCTACCAATAACCAGAGACTGGTACAGCTTTTAAATAATCTGCGGGAACAGATGTACCGCTATCGCATGGAATATTTAAAGGATATTGCTGTGCGAAGAACACTGGCAGAGGAGCATAAGGCGATTTGTCGGGCCTTGCGGGAGCGGGATGAGCAGCAGGCTGAAGAATATGTGAGTATTCACATTGATAACCAGCAAAAAGCTATTATTCGAAGCTTAAGTCAGGAATAAAAGAAAAACGAATAGAATAAGCGTTATAAGAAATACTAGAAGAGAGGCAAGAGACATGCCTCTCTTTTTTCAGTTTATTGGCAAAAAGGAGGGAAATATAATGAAGGGTGATATTTCGCCTCACATAGAGGAGAATGAAGCATATATCAGGAAACGTTTGGAGAACTGTGATGATTTTATTATCCGTCCCATGCTTCTGGGGGAAGAGAAGAAAATCCGGTGTCTGGTGGTTTATATAGAGGTGGCAGTGAGCAACATGGTTTTGGAGGACTCAGTTATTGGCAAACTGGTAAACCACATGTGGGAAATGCCGGCAGAAGAGATTCTGGAATTTGTACGGGATAATGGCATGGGAATTTCAGATGTGCAGCCCATGGATTCCATGGATCAGGCTTTTGCTTCCATGCTGGCAGGGAATGCTTTGTTTTTCCTGGATGGTTATGCAAGAGCCATTAAGGTATCCAGCAAAGGCTATCCCAATTTAAGCGTTTCCGAAGCCACCAGGGAAAAGGTGCTGCGTGGCTCTAAGGAGGGCTTTACGGATGCTGTTAAGACGAATTCTGCGCTGGTGAGGAAGCGGATAAGGGATACCAGATTAAAAGTGAAACAGAAAACACTGGGAAACAGAAGCCAGACTCTGGTGCAGCTTCTGTATATGGAAGACCTGGTGCGCCCTGAGCTTTTGGAGGATTTGGAGAACAGACTGGATTCTTTTGTGATAGATGGGGTGCTGGATTCGGGGGTGGTGGAACAGCTTACAGAAAGCAACTGGCTATCCCCTTTTCCCCAGTTTCAGACCACAGAAAGACCGGATAAATGCGCAGCGGAAATTTTAAATGGCAGGATTTTACTTTTGTGCGACCATTCGCCCATGGGAATTTTGCTGCCGGCAGTGTTTAATGATTTTCTCCAGGTCAGTGAGGATTCGTATAACCGATTTGAGATTGTGTCTTTGCAGAGAATCATCCGTTACTGCGCAGTTTTGATTACTCTGCTTTTTTCCGGGACCTATCTGGCAGTGACTAACTTTCATACACAGGTTTTACCTACCAATCTGATTTTATCTTTTTCAGAGGCAAGACAAGGGGTACCCTTTCCTGGAATATTGGAAATTTTATTTATGGAGATTGCTTTTGAAACCATTCGGGAGGCTGGTATTCGGATGCCGGGGCCTTTGGGCGGAACCATTGGAATCGTAGGTGGGCTGATTGTAGGGCAGGCGGCAGTAGAGGCGAATCTGGTGAGCCCCATTGTGGTGGTAGTGGTTGCTGTGACAGCTCTTTGTTCCCTGGCAATTCCCAGTGAAAGTTTTTCAGCGCCTTTCCGGTTGTTAAAATTTGGGTTTATTCTGCTGGGCGGTACGCTTGGTGTGTTTGGAATTCTTCTTGGGCTTTATCTGACTGCAAGTCATCTGGCAGGACTGAAAAGTTTTGGAATCCCTTATCTTTCTCCTTTTGCAGCCAAGACCCATGCAGGGTACTGTGGGGAGAGGGACAGTATTATCCGGATTCCTTTTCGTTTTCTAACCAGGAGGCCTATTTACGCAAGAGAGAATCAGAAAGTAAAACTTCGTACAAAAGAGAGCCAGAAGAAAAAGCAGAAGGGAGGGAGCTTCTGATGTATGCCGATAATGCACAGATTTCCCACAGACAGTTATTCAGGCAGATTTTTACAGGACTGGCAGGCGTCTATATTCTGGTGATTCCTGTAATGCCTAAACTGCATGGACGCCAGGGAATTCTTGCCCTTCTTACTGGAATGGGGATTTATTTACTTCTTTGTACCTATTTTGTGCGAATAAAAACGGTTTTTCAATATCCGGAAAAATATCTGGGGAAATTTTGGGGCAGATGCCTGGTCTTTTTCTATGTATCCTGGCTTTGGCTTATGGGAATTTTTCTTCTGCTTGTGATAGTATGTGTAACAAAACGGTTTCTGGTAGAGGGCAGCGCTTCCTGGATTATCCTTCTTCTGGCTGGCCTGGCAGCTTATCTTGGAAGTCATCAGGGACTGGAGCGCAGAGGGAGAATGGCAGAGGTGTGCCTTCCGTTTCTGGTTATTCTTCTGGGGATTCTGTTTTTTCTGGGAATTTTGAGAATGAAGCCGGAATATTTACAGGAAATGGGAAGTCTGAGTCTAAAAGGCTGGCTTTTGGGAACCTGGGAAGTGGTATGTATTTTTCTGCCTTTTGTGTTTCTTCCTGTGACCCTTGGAAATGTGAGAAAACCGGGAGAGACAAGACATATTATGGGGAGCAGTATTGTAGTGCTTACCAGCACGCTGGTGTTTGCTCTGGTGCTTTTGCAGGGAAGCTTTGGCCTGGGAGGATACGAGCATAAAAATTATCCTGTCATTGATTTTATGGCGGGGATTCAGATACCTGGAAATTTTTTGCAGAGAGTGGATGTGTTTTTTGTGGCGGCTGTGGTATTTAGTTTGTTGTTTGGCCTTGGAAGTGTTTTCTTTTATCAGCATGAGCTTTTGGTGCGGGTTAAAATGGAAAAAACTGCTTTATTTGCAGCGTCAGGGATGATGGCAGCAGCTATTCTATGGGAAAAAATGAAAATTCCTACGTCCTGGTTTTTTGCTGTTACCATACGTTTTTATGGGCCAGTGTTTGTCCTGCTTCTTATTTTAGCAGGAATGAAGGGGCGAAAGAAGAGAACCTGTGCAAAAGCAGGAGCCTTGTGCCTGATTTTGTCACTGTGTCTTACCGGATGTGGAGTTTCTTTGGAGGACCGCATTTTTCCGTTGGCTGTAAGTGCCAATTATGTAGATGGGAAATATCAGTTGATTTATGGGATTCCTCAATTATCCGCCATGACAGGGCAGGGGAAAAGCGAGACAGAGGGAAGTGAACCCCAGGCCATTGTATATGAAGGCAAAACACCACAGGAGGCAGAAGCACATTTTAATCAGAATCAGAAAAATTATCTGGATATGGGACATCTGAAAGCCTTGATTCTTGGAAGAGAAATTCTCCACCAGGAGGAAGCCCTGGAAGGATTGCTGGCTTATCTGGAAGAGAAGCCCTCTGTGGCAGGAAATTTGTATGTGTTTGTAAGTCATGACCCCCAGGAGCTTATGGGTCTGGACGGACAGGGAGAGGAATCCGTGGGGGATTATCTCATCGGAATTTTGGAAAATAATCTGGAAGGAAAACCAAAGGATGCAGTCAGCCTCCAGGATTTGTACAATGCATGGCACAGGAAGGAAGAACTGCCAAAACTGCCGGAAGTAACGGTAGTGAATAAAAAACCTCAGATTGGTTCATACTCCTGATAGAAAGTATCAGGAGGTACATAGTAATGAAAGAAGCATTGGAGAAATTACAGAATAAAAAAATTTTGCTGGCAGCCCTTTTAATAGGCCTTGCTGGTACACTTTTTTTCACAGGGCTTAATACAGTACGTTTGAAAAGGGAAAACCGGGAAATCAAGGCGCGTCTGGACCGGGAAATCCAACAGGGGATTGCAGGAGAGGTTTTTCGCCTCCATGTAATTGCAAACAGTGACACAGAGAAAGACCAGGAGCTGAAATTAAAGGTGAAAACCAGGATTGTGGAATATTTAAAGGAAATTTTGGGAGAGGATGCCGGGTTAGAAGAGACCAAAGAAGCTGTTTTAACACATTTAACAGAAATAGAGCAGGAGGCAGAAAATATCATAGAGGAACAGGGATTTGATTATCCGGTAGAAGTGGTGGTGGAGAAAACCTATTTTCCGGAGAAAACCTACGGGGACTGCACCTTTCCGGCTGGGGAGTATGAGGCACTGAAGGTGAAAATCGGAAGTGCAAAGGGACAGAACTGGTGGTGCGTCCTTTATCCAAGCCTTTGTTTTCTGGACGATACTTATGGCATTGTCACAGAAGTGAAAAAGGAAGACTTAAAAGAAGTCCTCACAGCAGAAGAATTTCAGGAAATTCTGGGGGATTCCAGGGAGAAGAAAAAATTAAGATTTGGATTCCGCTGGTTTTGACCTTGCATTCTGCACAAGATAAGGGTACAATGAAACACAAACGATAAATAAGAGGTTAGAAAATGAATCAGAGAAAAGATGCACCAATCGGTGTTTTTGACTCAGGAGTCGGGGGGCTTACCGTAGCCAGAGAGATTATGCGGAATCTTCCCCATGAAAGAATCGTGTACTTTGGGGATACTGCAAGGGTGCCCTACGGAAGTAAATCAAAGGAAACGGTTATCCGTTATTCCAGACAGATTGTCCGTTTTTTACAGACTCAGAATGTAAAGGCCATTGTGGTAGCCTGTAATACAGCCAGCGCCCTGGCGCTGGAAACCATCCGGGAAGAAATTGATATTCCCATAATCGGTGTGGTCAAACCAGGGGCAAAAGTAGCGGCCCTTACTACCAGAAATAAAAAAATAGGGCTGATTGGAACCAGAGCTACTGTGAAATCCTGTTTATACAAAACCATTATACAGAAAGAAGACCCGCAGATTCAGGTAATTGGTCAAGCCTGTCCCTTGTTTGTACCTTTGGTGGAGGAAGGATGGCTGAAAGACCCGGTAACCATTGAGATTGCAAAACGATATCTGGATCCATTGCTTTGTCAGGATATTGATACCTTGATTTTGGGTTGTACTCATTATCCACTGTTAAGGTCCATGCTGAAAACACTGGTGGGAGAACAGGTTACCCTGGTAAATCCTGCCTATGAGACAGCAAAAGAACTGGAGCGGCTTTTAAAAAGAGAACATCTGGAACACGAAGGAGAGGAAGAAGAGGAATTTCCGTATCGTTTTTTTGTCAGTGATGAAGAAGAACATTTTCAGGAATTTGCCAATTCGATTCTGCCTTATGATGTGAAGATGACAAAACAGATTAATATAGAGGAGTATTAACATGACAAAAGATGTGTTAGTCACCATTAAAGGTCTGCAGAGCCTGGAAGAAACCAGCGATGCAGAAGAAGTGGAACTGGTGGCAAAGGGCGACTATTATTTCAAAAACGGCCATCATTATATTTTTTTTGAAGAACGGATTGAGGGCTTTACAGAGCCAACGAAAAACAGTATTAAAATCTCAGGAAACAGTGTGGAGGTTAAGAAAAAAGGTCTTACCAATGTACAAATGATTTTTGAAGAAAATAAGAAGAATCTTACATATTATGCAACGCCTTTTGGAAACCTTCAGATGGGAATTGCGGCTACCAAAATTGATATTAAAGAACAGGAAAACAGCCTGGACCTTCTTATTGATTATGCATTGGAAATTAATGCAGAACATGCAGCAGACTGTCAGATTTCTGTGAATGTCAAGGAAAAAGGAGCGGGAGAGTTTTCTCTGGGAATGTAAAGGATTAACACCTCTCATATCAGGTACAGGACGCCTGGTAGAGAGGTTTTTTCTTTCCAGGGAAATGACTTGTCAGTAGAGAACCCATGGGGTAAAATAAGGGTATTGATACAAAGAGGAGGAGAAAAGAATATGTATTGTAAGTATTGTGGTAAACCGGTGCCTGATGGGGGAACCTGTTCATGCAGACAAAATCAAAATATGGAACCAGTTAAAATGCAGCCCCAGAGCAACCAAAAGAGAAAGCCTCCGGTTTCAGAAAAACGTCCGCCAAAGAGTAATGGAAAAGGACTGCTGATTGGAGCTTTTGCCTGTAGCGTCTGGATGGTTTTGTTATTTTTGCTGTTGAGATTTGTATTTGCGGATGCGGCAACCAGAGCGTTTGGCGCTGATGGAATTTATTCTTACGTCATATATGTATTGCCCTTGACTTTAGGCGTGATTGGATTGCTGCTTGGAATTTTTGCAGTGTGGGATCGGACAATCCGAACTGCTTCCATAGTGGCAATTCTGGTCAGTGTTCTTGGAATGTCAGGCATTGTTGGCGCTATGATCTTTCTTCCATATGAGCCTGAAATTTCTTCCAGGGCAGAGGAGGATGAGCCAAAAGAAGATGCATCTGCTCCACAGGATTCCAAGGAGAAGAAGGGGGAAGAGGTGTCAGAAGAGACAACAGCCCTGAATGAAGTAATGAAACAATACAAGGCAGGAAATTTAGATTATATTCAGGCAAAAGAAGCCCTGGATGAGATAAATGAAGAAGCTCTGGAAGGGGAAGAGGCAGAGAAACTTCTGAATTTCCAGGATGAACTGGAAATGGATTTAAAAGTGCAGATGAGCCATTTAGCTGAGATTTCTGATTACAAAACAATTATGGAGAATCTGCGGAATATGGAGACTGCAGTGCAAGGGTCAGATGAAGTTTTAACGGATTTGCGGGAAACCTATGAACCGGAATATATTTTATACCTTGATACAGAAAGCAGAAAACTGGCAGAAGCAGGGCAGTCAAAAGAAGCTGTAAGTATGCTGGAAGAGGCAAAGCCACTGGTAGATGACTCTCAGGCTGTAACAGCTCTTATTCTGGATATTCAAAGCGGGGTTACCGGAGGAGATTATATTCTCCCTGACAGCAACAGCCGCTATCTGACAGAGAGTGACATTCAATACCTGTCTATCCGGGAAATTAATTATGCAAAAAATGAAATTTATGCACGACATGGAAGGAGATTTCAGTCCCAGGAATTACAAAATTATTTTAACAGTAAATCCTGGTATAGAGGAACCATAGAACCTTCTGATTTTCAGCAGTCTGTTTTGAATGATTATGAAAAAAAGAATGCAGAATTATTAAGTAAACGTGAGTTTTCTATGGAGAGCGGCGGCTATAAACTGGATGTGAATTAGAAAGCCTGTGGAGGAGAAAAGGATGAAATGTGCAAGTTGTGGATGCGAGCTTCCCAAGGGCTCCGGATTTTGCTTTCAGTGTGGGGCCAAACAGCCGGGGTACAGATTTCCTAAAAAGCTGGCAATAGGAGCAGCGGCATTTCTTTTAGCAGTTGGCGGAGCCTGCGTAGTGGGGGCGCTTCTTATGGGAAATCATAAGTATGTGGCATATTTAAAGGATGGCGGTGTGAATCAGGCGGATTTAGAGCACCAAAGGAAAAAAACTGTGAAATACAGCGGAGATTATGGAGAAAAAGATAATAATCCAGATGCATATGTCAAGGTAGAATATTCAGGGGATGGGAAGTATATTTTTTATCCTACGGAAGTAACACGAGAGAGTGATACAGTTTATCCGGAGTATTGTCTGAATATGCAGAAGGTGGGAAAAGAAGATGATCCTATTAAGCTGGATAATTCTGTTTGGCGGTATTATGTATTGGAACAGGATAAAGTGCTTTACATAAAATCAGGAAACAATACACTGTATATCAATGATAAAAAGGGGAATAAAGAAAAAATAGCCTCTCATGTAGAAGATTATCACATTGACAAAGATGAGAAAAATATTGTATGGATTGAATCAGAGGATGGGGTATATGCCATCTATCAGCAGGATTTAGCGCTGAAAAGAGAGAAAAAAGCATTGGCAACGAATGTCAGTTTTTACGATATTAGTGAGAATCTAAAGCAGATTGCAGTGGTAGAAGAGGATACACTATATGTTATCAAAAACTTTGATGATAAAAAGAAAATTGCTTCTAATGTTTCAGGCATTGTTTCTAATTCAGAACAGACAGGCAGTATTTGCTATATTAAGGTTCCTGATAGGGTACTTACAGGAGCTGATATTGTGGAGGATGACTGTTTAGAGTCAGATGCAAACATCCAAGAACCGTACTATGATAGTTATATAGTGCAGAGAGCTGAGAAAAATGAATTTACCGGCAGATATGAAAGAGTAGAATCCTTTGACCAAGACGCATACGATCAGGCCTGGGAACAATATGAGGCAAAAGAGAACAGAAATGAGATGCGTGAAGGGCTTAAGGAGTTAGAGTTTGGAGCCTATATGAAGGAATTATATTGCTTTCGAAATGGCAAGGAAGAACTGGTAGAAGAATTTTATGCAGAGAGAGTGTATGATTATGGAACAGAAGCCAAAAAGGATGGGGTATTTGCATTTAATCGCTATCGGATGGAAGAAGTACCTCAAATTAAAATGTCGGAGATAGAATCTTTTTCTGATTTAGCAGATTTATATATTCAAAACTTGAATAATGTGAAGGAAACCTGTATTTATACAGAAGAGGAAGTGATTACATTGGCAGAGAATTTAGAGTATGCAGTGGCTTTAGAACCAGAGAAAAAGATAGGATATGGTTTAAAAGCAGAAACTTCTGAGAAAGAGGCGACCAGGACATATACTTTAATGTCTTTTCAGATAGGAGAAGGTTCCGATGGATTATGTAAGACTGTTGCGGAAGATATGGATTCTATACAGATGTTTATAGATGGAAAGATTTACTATCTGGCGGATGTAAATGAATCAGCAGGTGAGTTATACTGCAATGAAGAACATATAGATTCTGATGTATTTGTGGGAAGCCTGGAGAACGTAAAAGATGGAGTTGCTTATGCAGTAGATTATGACAGTAATAAAGGCAGGGCTACATTAAAATTCTACAATGGAAAAGAAGACAGAACGATTGCAGATGATGTATATGCGTATCATGTCTTTGATGAAAAAAATATTGCAGTATTAGTAGACTATAGCCTGGATAGAAAAGAAGGCGATTTGAAGTATTATAGTGGTAAGGATAAACTATTGGAAATAGACGAAAATGTAACTGCTATTTTTGGAGGAACCGTATTTTATTATTAAGGAGTAAATAGAAATGGCTGATATTAATAATTTAAAGAAAAGTATTTCAGAAGAAGAGGAAAAAATTGAGAAATATTATCAGAAGCTGGGCAGAGCCTATTTTGAATTAAAGGGAAATGCACCAGAGTCAGAGTTGGAGGAACTGGTGACATTAATCCGTAGCAGCTATGATAAAATTGATGAAATCAATGAGAAAATTGCAGAACTTGAAAATGTCCAGAAGTGTCCTGTATGTGGAATGATATTGGAGAGAGATATGATTTTCTGCGTGGGTTGCGGAACAAAGATAGAGTGGCCAGATACCACACCTTATGATCCACAGATGCCGGAAACAAAGTTTTGTATTTACTGTGGAACCAGGATTCCAAGGGAAGCGAACTTTTGTACGGAATGTGGAGAAAAACAGTAAGGTGGAAGTATGAAGAAAACACATATAGTAATCATCGGAATTCTGGCTGTGCTTTTGTCCTTTGCAGTTGTTCATGCTGTGTTTCAAATAAAGGAAATAAAAGAAGTAAAGGAAGAGTCCGGGAAATTACACAAGGAGATTGGGAATTTAAGAGACCAGATAGAAACCTTGCAGAAAGAAAAACAAGAGGCTGAGGATAAATTGCAGAAAATAAAAGAAGAAGAACAGAAAGAAGAAAAGCAGGAAGAAAAAAAAGAAGAAGAGAAAAAGGAACAAAAGAAAATAGCCATTGATCCGGGACATCAAAGCCCAAAGGTGGATATGAGCGATAAAGAGCCTTTAGGACCTGGTTCAACAGAAATGAAAGCAAAGGCAACAGGAGGAACCCAGGGTAAATTTACCGGCGTGCCGGAGTATGAATTGAATATGAATATTTCCAGACTGCTGAAAACAGAACTGGAGAAAAGAGGCTACCAGGTTTTGCTTACCAGACAGGATAATGAGACTGCCATCAGCAATAAAGAACGGGCAGAGCTGGCAACGAAATGGGGTGCAGATATATATGTCAGAATTCATGGAAACGGAAATGAAGATTCCAGTGTTCATGGGGCAATGACTATGGTGCCATCCAGAGAGAATCCCTTTGTATCCCATCTTCATGAGAAAAGCTATGCTCTTGGAGAAGCTGTGATTCAGGCTTATTGTGATTCCTGTGGAATGAAGAACAATGGAGTACAGCTTTTTGATAACATGACAGGAATTAATTGGAGTTCCGTACCGGTTATTATTTTGGAAATGGGATTTATGACCAATGAAACAGATGACAAAAATATGCAGAATGCAGAATACCAGGAACGTATGGTACAGGGAATTGCAAATGGCATTGACAATTATTTTGCAGCCGGAAATTAGCAGGTAGAGAACATGAAAAAAAGAAAAAAGAAAACAAGAATTATCGTAACAGGTGTTTTGGCAGGGTTCGTGCTGTTTTTTCTGGCAGTCAACATTTATTTCATGCAATGTGCGGAAAAAGAAAATGAGAGGAAAAATGTTCTGGAAGAAGAAAAGGAGAAGCTGGTACTTCAGATACAGGACTTAGAGGCTGAGAAAAAAGACATGGAAAAACAGCAAGTGCAGGCAGCAGAACAGAAAGAAAATCAGGAAGAGCAAAAAGAAGAACTGCCAGGAGAACAGAAGAGTTCTCAGGGGCTTGATGGCATTTCGGGAGTGATTTCAAATCAGATTGCATCCGGTATGGAACAGGGAGAACACTGGGCTGTTTATGTACAGGATTTGAAAAGCGGGACAGAGAAAAGCAGTGGCCAGAGTAAAATGCAGGCGGCCAGTCTGATAAAACTTTATATTATGGGCGCTGTTTATGAAAATTATGAGAAACTTACAAGTACTACAGGAAAGGAAAAAGTAGATAACCTTTTGCAGGCGATGATTACGGTCAGCGATAATGAAGCGGCAAATACTCTGACAAAACTATTGGGAAATCAGGATGCAGCGGCAGGCAGAGAGGTTGTCAATGCCTATTGCAATAGTCAGGGATATGAAGACTCCTCTATGGGAAGGATGCTGTTGGAATCCAATGAAAATGGTGACAATTACACTTCTGTAAAAGACTGTGGATTGTTTCTGGAACGTATTTATAAAAACAGTATCCCCCATGCAGAGGAAATGTTAAATCTTTTAAAACAGCAGGAACGTACAGGTAAGATTCCGGCGGGAGTTCCTTCTGGTATTGAGACAGCCAATAAAACCGGTGAATTATCAAACGTGGAAAATGATGCAGCCATTGTATTTGCGGGAGAACACCCTTATATTCTCTGTGTGATGTCTGAGAATTTAAAAGATGCAGCAACAGCCAGACAGACTATTGTAAATCTTTCCGGTGATATTTATGAGAGCATGAAATAATATATTTGAAAAGGAGATTGATATGCTGATTGATTTGTGCATGGACGCATTGCTAGATACTATAAAACTGGTTCCCTTTTTATTCATAACTTACCTGGCTATGGAATATTTGGAACATAGAACAAAGGAAACCTCCAAACAAATGGTAAAAAAGGCGGGACGCTTTGGTCCTTTCATCGGAAGTGTAGTGGGAATGGTTCCTCAATGCGGGTTTTCAGCGGCTGCATCAGGTTTTTATGCAGGGGGTGTGATTTCTGTTGGCACTTTGCTGGCCATTTTTCTTTCCACTTCGGATGAAATGCTGCCTATCTTTTTGTCAGAATCTGTGGCACCCTCTGTAATTGGGAAAATTTTGCTTTTGAAGGTAGTTATTGGGGCAATGACTGGTTTGGCTATTGACTTTGCATGGCGAACCCTGAAAAAGAGAAGAAGCATTTCAAAAGAAGGACAGACAGAGAGGGAGCAAATGCACCATGAGCATACCCATCATGCGGGACATAGCCACCATGACCATGATGAACACCATGGCCACCAGCACCACCATCACGCAGGGGAGGAGCATGAAAAGACCATACACGATCTTTGTGAAAAGGACCATTGTGGGTGTGAAGAAGGCGGAATTTTTCATTCTGCATTGATTCATACAGCGCAAATTACGATTTTTCTCTTTCTGATTTCTTTTGTCATTGGATTTCTGGTGGAAATTATCGGACAGGAGCATATAGCAGACTTTATTGTAAATCAGCCGGTATTGGGTGTACTTCTGGCAGGTCTTGTGGGAATGATTCCAAACTGCGCGGCATCTGTGATTATTACGCAGATGTATTTAAGCGGTATTTTGGGAGTGGGACAGATGATTGCAGGGCTTCTGGCAGGCGCAGGAGTTGGACTTTTGGTATTGTTTAGGACCAACAAAGGTGTAAAAGAGAATCTGGCAATAGCAGGAACCCTTTATGGAGTGAGTGTTTTTTGGGGGATTCTCATAGAATGGGTTGGGATTGTACTGTAAACGGAGAAATGCCAGTGGAAAAAGCATAGGATATTTAGAATTATTAATGCATCAGGCAGTGTTCGGGAGAATTGGATACTGCCTGTTTTTTAGATGATTCGTAAAGAGAAATATAGAGAAAATGAAGATGCTGCTTGTTGCGATGGAGAGAAATAGGTACAATAGAGACAATACATATTTTACATTAAGAAAGTAGTGCGAGATACAAAAGTGAAGCAATAAAGAGAATTAGAAAGGTTGTAATTGGTTTGTCCATCGAAAAAGAAGATAATATTGTTTGGATTTCACAGATATTATTTAGAGGAAAGAGAAAAATTCCATGGGAAGAGGTGGAGGAGTATTTAAAGCAATACGTTGGGAAAGTGTACGAAATTTCAAAAACAAAGGATAAAATACACATTAAGGCAGATTTTCCAGACGAATTTAGCAATTCAATGGACACAGTGCGCTTGAATGGTACTGCAGCTAAAGCAAAAGCAAATGCAGTACAGAAAGTTCCGGAACTCATCCGGAAGGCCGAAAATAAAAGATTTCAAGAAAATAAGAAAATGAAACATACTGTTGACGCACAAAGGGGATGGTATCGTTATACTACTAATTTTGCATTACCTGTTTATAATGAAGATGGGAAGATTTTAAGGTATAATGTGTTTAGAATTGAACTTTTAGTTCGATGTTCGGGAGATGGCAAATTATACTTGTACGATATGGTCAATATAAAAAAAAGAAACGAGCAACCCGCTTAAGCTTACACTATACGGTAACAAACCCATTTCTTAAGTTCTATTTTAGTGGAATTGAGAAATGTTGTCAAGAAAAAAAGGAGGAATTGATAACATGAGTTCAAAAATGAAAGAAAGACTGCATACGGGAGAAATTTATCTGCCGGGAGATGATGAAATTCTGGAGGAACAGTTTCAGTGCCAGGAGAAACTTTATGATTATAATCAGACAAGACCTTCTGAAGGAGAAAAACGTAGCAAGTTATTAAAAGAGATGTTTGCAGAGATAGGAGATGGATGCTATATTGAGCCACCTCTTCGTGCCAACTGGGGCGGTCACTTCGTATATTTCGGAAAAAATATTTATGCTAACTTTAATCTAACTCTTGTGGATGATACACACATCTACGTGGGCGATGCTACAATGTTTGGACCTAATGTAACCATTGCTACAGCAGGGCATCCGATTCTTCCAGAACTTCGGGAGCAGGCATACCAGTATAATATGCCTGTTCGCATTGGGAAAAATTGCTGGCTGGGGGCCGGGGTTATTGTTATGCCGGGAGTTACCATTGGAGATAATACGGTTATTGGGGCCGGAAGCATAGTGACTAAAGATATTCCGGCGAATGTGGTGGCAGTGGGAAATCCATGCAGAGTCATGAGGGAGATTGAAGAACATGACAGGGAGTATTATTTTAAGGAACGCAGAATTGAGTATGAAAATTTGTAGAACAACCCAATGTTAAATCTCTGTAAAGTATGTTAAATTTCTGTATAAAATATTGCAGGAAACTCCCATAAAAGGTATAAAGGTAAGGAAGAGATAAAAAAATAGTAAATTTTTAGTAAACCACATGGGAGGAAAAAACGTGAAGATTACAGATTTTTTTAGTCTTTTAGGAGGATTGGCGTTATTCCTGTACGGTATGCAGATGATGAGCAATGGCCTGGAAGCTGCTGCCGGAAACAAGATGAAACAGATTTTAGAGAAATTAACTGCCAACCGTTTCCTTGGAGTTTTAGTAGGAGCCGGAATTACAGCGGTGATTCAGTCTTCCTCTGCCACAACCGTTATGGTAGTAGGATTTGTAAACTCTGGTATGATGACATTGAAACAGGCAGTATGGATTATTATGGGTGCTAACATTGGTACTACCATTACAGGACAGTTAATTGCATTAGATGTGGGACAGTTGGCTCCGCTCTTTGCCTTTTGCGGTGTAGCACTGATTGTCTTTGTAAAGAAACAGAAAGTTCACCACTATGGATTGATTGTAGCCGGACTTGGTATTTTGTTTATTGGAATGGAAATGATGAGCGGCGCTATGATGCCTCTGCGTGAATCAGAAGCCTTTGTCTCTCTTATGACAAAATTCTCAAACCCAGTACTGGGTATTCTGGCAGGCGCGGTATTTACAGCAGTAATTCAGTCCTCTTCCGCATCTGTAGGTATTCTTCAGGCGTTAGCAGGAAGCGGTCTCATTGGATTATCCAATGCTGTGTATGTTTTGTTCGGACAGAATATCGGTACTTGTATCACTGCTATTTTAGCAGCTATCGGTACCAGCAGAAACGCAAAACGTACTACAGTTATTCATTTGATGTTTAACTTAATTGGTACAACTATTTTCACAATTGCCTGCATTACCACTCCGCTGACAAGTTTAGTAGAGAGCCTGACACCAGACAATGTGGCATCACAGATTGCAAATATGCACACACTGTTTAACATTGTGACAACATTACTGTTACTGCCTTTTGGAAATTATCTGGCAAAAGCAGCGGTGCGGATTCTTCCGGAGAAGCAGGACGAACAGGCAGATGTTATGCATATGGAATTTATCCGTCCAATGGAAACAAAAAGAGATACTCAGATTGGTCTGTCTGCCATTGCAGTAACTGGTATTAAAAAAGAGCTTCACCGTATGATTGATATGGCAAAAGAAAATGTAGAGGCCAGTTTCCAGGCTGTGAAAGCAGGAACTACAGAAAATCTGGAAACAGTGCAGGAAAGAGAAGAATACATTGACTATCTGAATAAGGAAATTTCCAAGTATATTTCCAAGGTTTTGGTCAATGAAAGCAATCCAAGGGACTCCCAGTATATCAGCGCATTGTTTAAGGTGTGCGGAAATGTAGAGCGAATCGGCGACCATGCCATGAACATCTGTGGGTATACAAAACTCATTGAAAAGCAGGGAATCAGTTTTTCACAGGAAGTACGTGTGGAAATTGATGCAATGAAAGAGGTTTGTATTAAAGCTCTGGAGTTCCTGAATGAAATTCATCATAATCAGCAGGATAATAATCAGGATGTGAAAGCCATTGAAAAGCTGGAGCAGCAGATTGACGATATGACAGACGATTACCGTCAGAAACAACTGGTACGTATGCAGAAAGGAACCTGCTCAGAAGAGGGATGTATTATTTATTCAGAAATGCTTACAGACTTTGAGCGAATTGGTGACCATATCCTGAATATTGGACAGGAGATGGGCCTTGGTAAAGTAGGCGCATAAGCAGTCTAAACAAATAGAAGAATATAGAAAATCTGAAGCAGAGCGGTATAGTAAGAGAAAACTCTTCCGCTCTGTTTTTTTCTTTAGAAATTCTTTGGTTGACACTGTCTCTTTCTTGTACTACAATACTTGACACGATTCGAGGTTTTTTAATATAAATTATGAAAGAGTAGGAGTATTGTATGATTTATACCTGGAGGGAACTTTTTTGGATTTTTTATATTTATTCCTTTGTGGGATGGTGCGCCGGAGTTGTTGCCAATGCCCTTAGAAGGAAAAGGTTTGTAAACACAGGATTTTTGAATCTTCCTTTGTGTCCCATATATGGTGTCATTGGGCTGGCGTATAGCATCTTTCTGCCGGAATTAAAGCATCATATTTTCTTTTTAATCCTGGGAGGAAGCGTCATTGCCTTTGTTCTGATTCTGATTACCAGCATGATTCTGGAGCATGTATTTGAGCGGAAATGGTGGGACTATAGTAAGTCCAGATTTCAGTTTCAGGGTTATTTGAACTTGCTTTCTATGGTGCTTTTTGGAATTATGGCAGCTCTTTGCATCTGGTTTTTTAATCCGCTGATTTTTAGTCTGGCAGATTTGATTCCCAAGCAGGTGGAAGAGATTATCCTTCTTATTCTCAGTGTGCTTTTGTTTATTGATACGGTATGCTGTGTCCTGACGGTACTGAAAATTCATCATACCATAGAGATGCGGAGATTTATGGATTATGTTCAGGATGTCACAGACGGATTCGGAAATGCTCTGACCAGGAGAATTCAGCGGCGTATGGTGAATGCCTTTCCAAACATCCTTCAAACGAAGCAGGAGGAAACATGTGAGGAGAGAAATAAAGATGTATTTGCCAGTGGATGCTGCTTTTATAAATTGGCTGCCTTGTTTTTCTTAGGCGCTTTTCTGGGTGATATTACAGAGACCATTTTCTGCAGAATTACTGCAGGAGTATGGATGAGCAGAAGTAGTGTGGTATATGGTCCTTTTAGCATTGTATGGGGACTGGGATGTGCTTTTTTAACCGCGTTTCTGTATAAATATAAGGATAAACGAGATAGCACGATTTTTCTGGCAGGAACCATACTGGGAGGCGCTTATGAGTATATCTGCAGTGTGTTTACTGAATTGGTATTTGGCACTGTATTTTGGGATTACAGCAAGATTCCCTTTAACCTGGGAGGCAGAATTAATTTACTGTTTTGTTTCTTCTGGGGAATTGCGGCTGTTATATGGCTGAAGTTTTTATATCCATTCTTTTCAAAATGGATTGAAAAAATACCAAAGAAAGTTGGAAAACCAATGATTTGGATTGCAGTTGTGTTCATGACTATAAATATTGGGATTTCAGCTTTGGCGTTATACCGTTATAGTGACCGACAGGTAAATCCAAAGGCAGAAAATGCGTTGGAAGAATTTTTAGACATCCATTTTGATGATGCCAGAATGGATCATATTTATCCAAACGCCAAGATTAGAAAGTAAGAGGAGAGATTAGGGTCATGCATGAATATGAAACTACAGAATTAATGAATATTTGTATGATTTATGACAATAATGGGAATGTCCTTATGCAGAACCGGCGTAAGAAAAGCTGGCCCGGAGTGACCTTTCCCGGAGGACATGTGGAGCCGTGGGAGGCTTTGGTGCCATCTGTAATACGGGAAATTAAAGAAGAAACAGGGCTTGATATTGAAAATGTGAAGCTGTGTGGTGTAAAAGAATGGTTTGAGGATGGGGTACGCTCTATGGTATTCTTTTATAAAACCAACTGTTTTTCGGGAAACCTGCAGTCATCAGAAGAGGGAGAAGTCTTCTGGGTGCCAATGGAGCGGATTTCAGAACATAAGCTTGCCAGTGACTTTATGAGAAATCTGGAGTTGTTTTTGTCTGAGGATATCAGTGAACTGATTTATGAGCCAGTGGAAAATGGAGTGTTAAAGAGCTATTAAATAGTGGAGGGAGAGAGCAGAATGTCAAAAAACGAAGAACGGATGCGCCAGGTGAGACGCCAGAAAATGATATTGCTGGCAACCGGAATTGGTATTTTACTATTGGTGGTGATTCTGGGTATGACATTAGCCGGAAACAAGAAAAAGGAAAAAGAAAGCAAACCACAGGAGAAGAAACAGGAAGTAGAAGAGAAAGAAGAAGCAATACCAAAGCTGCAGGTGGATTTGGGAAGCTTATACAGCGAAAACGCTATTTTAATAGACGAAAAGACAGGTAAGACAATAGCGGAGAAAAACAGTACGAAGCAAATTTACCCGGCGTCTCTTACCAAAATTATGACGGTATTGGTTGGTGCAGAAAATCTGAAAGATTTGCAGAAGGAAGTTACTATTCCTGCTGAAATCCAGGGCGCCTTGATTGAAAACCATGCGTCTGTAGCCGGTTTTGAAATGGGAGAAAAAGTAAAAGCAGAAGATTTGCTTTATGGAGCTATTCTCTCTTCTGGAGCTGACTGTTGCATGACCATAGCCAGAGAGGTGGCAGGCACCGAAGAAGAATATTTAAAACTTATGAATAAAAAAGCAGAAGAACTTGGATTGAAACACACCCATTTTGCAGATGTATCCGGTTTTCATCACGAAGATAATTATTCTACAGTGGAAGATTTAGCAAAACTCCTAAGGGAAGCATTGCAGAATAAGGAATTCTACAAAGTCTTTACTACAGATACTTATACTACAACTGCCACTAAAGAGCATCCGGATGGCATTGAATTGAAAAGTACCTTATATAAGAACCTGGATACCATGGAAGTGACAGGTGGAAAAATTCTGGGCGGAAAGACAGGATATACAGACGCAGCAGGCCTGTGCCTTGCCAGCCTTGCAGAGATAAACGGGAGAAAATATGTGCTGGTTACAGCAAAGGCAGATGGAAATCTGTTCACTGAGGGATTCCATGTAACAGATGCAGTGAAGGTGTATGAGCAGATAGGGAAAAGTGAATAAAGGGGATGATGAGAAAGGATTCGACACTGTGTCGAATCCTTTCTACATTCATCGACTAATTGGTTAATTGTGTATAGAAACAAGGTGGTTTATAATATAAATTATAGAAAAAGTGCATAAAACAAAAGCGAAAGGAGAGAACTGCTATGTTGACAAAAAAACAGAATTTATTGGAAACAATTCATGGAGGAAATCCAGACAGGTATGTGAACCAGTATGAGGCACTTGCTTTGGTTTATGGAACTCCATATACTGTGCGCAATCCAATGCCACAGAAAGGAGGACCTAATGTAAAAAATGCCTGGGGCGTTACCATTTCTTTTCCAGAAGGAATGCCAGGCCCATTCCCTGTACATGATACAGAGCATATTGTTTGTAAAGATCTTACTAACTGGCGGGATTATGTAAAAGCTCCTAATGTTATTTTTTCAGAAGAAGAGTGGGAACCTTTTATAAAAGAAGTAGAAAAAATAGACCGGAAAGAATATTTTGTAGCTCCATTTATAGCGCCTGGAATTTTTGAACAGTGCCATTATTTACAGGAAATTCAGAATTGTATGATGAATTTTTATGAGGAGCCGGAAGCCATGCATGAATTAGTGGATTATATTACGGAATGGGAACTTCAGTACGCAGCAGAGATTTGTAAATATTTGAAACCAGATGCTATTTTTCACCATGATGACTGGGGTACACAGCAGAGCTCTTTTATGTCAGCAGAAATGTTTGAAGAATATTTTGAGCCAGCTTATAAAAAAGTATATGGTTATTATAAGGAACATGGAGTTAAACTGATTATTCATCATTCGGATTCTTTTGCTGCCAATCTGGTGCCTGCTATGATTCGCATGGGAATTGATATCTGGCAGGGAACCATGAGTACAAATAATATACCGGAACTGGTTGAAAAATATGGTGGTCAAATTACATTTATGGGCGGTATTGATAGTGGAAAAGTAGACAGGAAGGATTGGACAAGAGAATCTATTGCAAAAGTAGTAGAAGAGGCATGTCAGAGCAATGGCACCAGATTTTATATTCCTTGTAATACCATGGGTGGTCCGGAGTCCATTTATCCAGGAGTTTATGATACTATTTCAGAAGAGATTGCAAGAGTATCGAAACAATACTTTAAGTATTAATTTTTTTAATGGGAAAAAAGAGAAGGGGTGATTTTGTGGCAGAAATGAAGAACCAAAAAGGTTTAAGCAAGTCATTAAAAAGGTTTTTTGGTGTGGGGGATTTTGGATTTGGCTTGATGTCTAATATTGATACTTTTTATGCAAGCTATTTCTTTACGAATATTGCAAAATTTTCTTTGAGTGCAGTTACGGTAATGACAACTATTTCTGCAGTGGTAGATGCAGTTTTATCCTGCCTTTACGGACCACTTTTAAACCGGATAAAGCCCAGAAAATGGGGACGTTACCGCTCTTGGCTTATTCTTACCCCTTGGCTGGTTCCTTTTTTATACGCAATGCAATTTGTGAAGATATCCAATGGGATAGCAGGGGCAATTTTTATAACCATGGCTATGATTACCAGCCGGATTGCCTGGAATATTCCTTTTGTTGCAAATATTTCTATGATTAACATTGTGGGAAAGACTCAAAAGGAACGCATGGCACTTTCTTCTACCAGAATGGTGTGGACATCTTTGGCAACTGTGGTATACTCCTATGTAGGACCAGCTGCGGTAGCAGCCTTCGCAGGATTTTTAGGAGAGACCAATGCTTATGCTGCAACTGCATTTTCTTTTGCAGCTTTGATGGCGGCAGGATATTACGCACATTTTAGAATGACAAAGGGTTATGAGGAGACCGGAGAAGAGGAATTAAAAAGAATAGCGGAAGAAACAGCAAGAACAAAACAGCAAAAACAGAAGAAAGTTAGCGCTCTTGCAGCTATTGGCTGTAATCCACATTTGATTTTTCTTTTCGCCTCAAATATTACAAAATACATTGTGTTGTTCCTGGTAAACGGACTTGCTATTTATTATTTTGAATACGTGTCAAAGGATAAAGGATTGTTGACAGGATTTTTGTTTGCTGCAAACCTTCTTGGCATAGGAGCCTCTTATTGTTCCCGGTTTATTGTGGCAAAATTTAGTGCAAAACGAACTGTGATTTTGGGATATCTTGTTATGGGAGTATCCGGAATCAGTGCATTTCTGGTGTACAAGAATACAATGGTGGTTATGGTACTTATGTGTATTTTGCTGTTTTCTATGAATATGACAAATTCTTGCGACCCGGAATTATATGCCAAATGTGCTGCATATAGTGGTTCTAAACTAGGCTATGATGTGACAGGAATCGTTATGGGTTTGTTGACAGTACCTATTAAAGTAGGAATTATTATGAGGGGGATTTTAATTAGCGCCTGCTTATCACTTGCCCATTTTGATGTCGGGGTTGATCCCTTAGCATCAACAGAGGAAATGCAGAGGGGAATTAGTATTGGATTTATGATATTACCTGCGTTGGTCATTCTTGCGGGAGCGGCAATTCTGGGATTTGGATATCGGTTAAAACAGGAGGATTAGTAACGTTGACAGGCTTTTTTCTAAATCTGGAAATATTATATGAACAGATGGTACAGAGAGGCATTTCAGCCTCTCTGTTTCTGCAAAATAATGAATTGTGTTTAAAAGATATACAGTTTTATACAGGACAGGAGGATTTGCAAGAAGGGCTGATTTATTTAGTTTCGCAGGAGAATTTGAATAGCTATCCCATTGGGGAAAAAGCCAGTCTTTTGATTTTGTCTCATGAAGAACCGATTCACTTTTCGTTGCCAGATGTATGCTCTTATATCTGGGTATCAGGAGAAGAGAATCTTTTTACTTTGTTTAATTGCGTGCAGGAGATTTTTTCTTATTATAGAGATTTAGAGCGAAAAGTAAATCAAGCGCTCAATAGTGAAAATAGTTTATACACTATTGTTAAGATTGCTGCAAAGCATTTTCAGATGCCGCTGTTCTATCATGATGAGTTTTATCATATACTGGCTTGTTCTGATTATAACAGTATTGAAGAGGATATTCGCTATAATGAACGAAAAAGTGGTTATGTGCAGAGTGTTGAGGTAATTAATCAGTTTCGTACCAGCCAGTCTTATAAGGAAACTATGAACACAAAAGGAGGAAGCTTGTGGGAAAGTGATTATGATAATACAAAAGCGGTGTATGCTAATGTGTGGGTAAACCATATTTATAGAGGTAGATTGGTATTGAAGCAGGAAGGCAGGGAATATCGGAAAAGTGACCTGTATGAAATTTCTTTTTTTGCCCAGGCAATTAGTGTCTTAGTAAGATATAGAAACAATATCTTGGGAAATGTACAATTTTTAGAAAACATGATGATTGACGCTATTTATGATAAAGAACCGGAGCGCATGGCAATGTTGAAGGAATTGGAAGTCCTTCAATGGGATTCTTTTGATTCCTACATTTGCGGAGTGATTTCTCCTTTGGATTGTGATGTATCTAAATTTTTTCTCTATAGTATTTGTACAGATATAGAAGAAAAAATCCCAGGGAGTTATGCCTGCTATCACAAAGGTTATATTTATATGCTGGTAAACCTCACAAAGGGTGGTTTAGATGCAGATAATTTGAGAATGAAAATGGCATATTCCATTCGAGAAGGGCTTATGCATGTAGGAGTGTCTAATGTCTTTCAGGATGTTTATGAATTTCCGGTGTATCTGAGGCAAGCTATGATTACTTTGGAATATAGTGAAAAACATGCTTCTACTATTTGGTACAATGAATTTAGAACTTATGCACTGGAATATTGGATGACAGAGGGAATAGGAAAGTTGAGCAAAAATTCCCTTTTTCCTCCAGAATTGCTTGTTTTGAAGAATTATGATAAAGAAAATGGAACAAAACTTCTGGAAACTTTAGAGGTTTATCTTACTTCTGAAAGAAATAGTACACTCACTTCACAGATTTTGAAGATTCACAGAAGCACGCTGCCATATCGGTTAAAGCACATTCAAACACTGACACGTCTGAATCTGGAATTGCATGAAACCAGACTTTATCTTATGATGGGATTTTATGCAATAAAAAGGCTCTGAATCACTTCAGAGCCTTTTCCTTCATACGTTTGAACCAGCCTTTTTTCTTTGGCGGTGGTGTAAGAGCACCACGAAGTCCTCTTACATTCAGGATATAAATACCACTTACTTCAGCTTTGACTTCTTTTTTCACAGGAATCAAATCATAGATAGATTCATCTGCTACTAAAGACATAATCTTTGGACCGATTTTTGCCTTTACAATAGGAAGTTTAGAACGTCTCATAAGCTTTGGTGTCTGGTCAATGACCATCTGCGGAAGTCCTGATTCTTTAATTGGCATACGTTTTTTGTCTATAATCAGCATGGTAATGGTCTGCTTTGCAGCCTCCATCTGTTCCTGCTGTGCTTCCTGCTTTTTCTGAGCCTTTTTGCCAAGGAAATATAGAACAACAAGCACAATGAGCAAGACGATTAAAACGATTAGAAAGATTTTTCCAGCCATTTGTGTTGACCCTCCTAAAATTCGATAAATTCATACTTCTACAATTTTAGCATTGTTTCTTGGAAAAGGCAAGAAAAACAGTTCCTTTTTCGGTGGGGTGTGGTATAATGATTGCACTACGTGCAATCCAAGCCAATGAAGCATTGGCTTGCTACTGAATTTTCGATAATAAGAGAGGACATAGAGGTATGAAAAAAAAATTAGCGATTTTGTTTTTGGCACTTGGCATTCTTGGCATGGCAGCGGGATGTGGTAAGGATAAAGAGGACAGTAAGAAAACAGAGGATAATAAGCAGGCTGAGGAATCCCTGACGAATGCGGATGGGCTTGTGGTTGCTGTGGATGTGGAGAATATTGAGGATTACGTGAAACTGGGTGAATATAAGAATCTGGAAGTGACCGAGCAGCCAAAGCCGGAAGTTACAGAGGAGGTTCTTGAAAATAATATTCACTATTTACTGGTGAATAATTATAAACCTGTAGAGGTCACAGAGGATCGGGCTGTTCAGCAGGACGATACAGTAAATATTGATTATACCGGTTATATGGATGGAAAAGAATTTGAGGGAGGCGCTGATACGGGAGCAGATTTGCGTATTGGTTCCGGCAGTTTTATTGATGGTTTTGAAGACGGACTGATTGGACACAAAAAAGGGGAGGAAGTTACCCTGGATTTGACTTTTCCGGATCCATACAAACCGAATCCGGACTTCAGTGGAAAAGCAGTACAGTTTAAGGTGAAAATTAACAAGATTTCCGCTCCTCCTGCATTGACAGACGAGTGGGTAGCTGCCAATACAGAATTTAAGACGGTAGAGGAGTTCAGGAATGCACAGAAAGAAGCTATTCAGGTTTCCCTGGATAGTGATTATGATACACAGGTGAAATCAGATTTGTTTGGGCTGGTAGTAGAGAACTCAGAAATCACAAAATATCCAGAAGATTTAATGGCGGATGCAAAGGTAAAAGTGCGGGAGCAGCTGGACATGATGTACCAGGCACAGGTAGGCATCACCTTGGATGATTATATTGAGCAGCAGGGAATTACAGAAGAAGAAACTGAGAAGGCGCTGGAAGAGTCTGCACAGCAGTATTTAACACAGAATTTAGTGGTGCAGGCAATCCTGGATAAAGAAGGCGTGGAGTTTACAGAGAAAGAATACGAAAAGGAAAAAGAAGAATATGCAAAATCTGCCGGTTTCCCGGATGTAGCAACTATGGAAAGCTATGCAGATGCCAAAACCATTAAGGAAAATGTACTCTGGGAGGCAGCCTGCGACATTATCCAGTCCACAGCAACGATTAAAGAAGAAACAAGCACAGAAGAATAGCAGACATGACAAAAGAAAACCCCTGGATTGGATAGAAAAAGTCTATCTTTCCGGGGTTTTTTGAAAAAAGAACGTCATGCCTAAGTAGGAGGAAAAGCTATGGCAAAGAAGAAAAGTAAAAAGAAAAGAAAGCAACAGAAAAAGAGAGTGCTCTGTCTTGTAAGCGTTGTACTTGTGGCAGTGGTTGGCGCAGGTGGAGTATTGCTGTATAAGAAAATGACAGAAAAAACCAGAGAAGATATTATAAAAGAGTACATGGGCTATATTGAAAAAAAAGAGTATGAGAAAATGTATGCTCTTTTAGATGAGGTGTCCAAAGACAAGGTGAAACAAGAAGATTTTATTACCAGAAACCAGAACATTTATGAAGGAATCGAAGCAGAGAAAATTCAGCTGGATATTCCAGAAGAACAGGATAAGGACCAGCCCCTGTCCTACCGGGTGACTATGGATACTCTGGCAGGAGAGATTACCTATGATGCAGATACTTTTTTTGAAAAAGAGAAAGGACAGTGGCATCTGGTGTGGGATGATTCTGTGATTTTTCCAGGGCTGGAAAGCAAGGATAAGGTCAGCGTTTCCTCTGTGGAGGCGAAACGGGGCAGTATTTATGACCGAAATGACGTGCTTCTGGCAGGACAGGGGGAAGTGGAGTCAGTGGGACTTGTTCCGGGGAAAATGAATATTCAGGCAGAGGAAGACATTGAGGATCTGGCAGAAATTCTTGGGACAACTTCAGAATTTATTGAAAAACAGCTAGATGCTTCCTGGGTGCAGCAGGATAGCTTTGTTCCATTGAAGAAAATGACACAGGAGCAATTAGACGAGGCTTATGTTCCGAAGGAAGGCGCAGAAAGCGCAGGTGGTAGTATTCAGGATAAGTTACTGGAATATCCCGGTGTTCTGATTTCAAAAGCCGAGAGCAGGGTCTATCCTTATGGAGAATGTACCGCACATTTACTGGGATATGTGCAGCAGATTAATGCAGAAGAACTGGAGGAAATGAAAGGCAAGGGCTACAATGAGCAGAGCGTCATTGGAAAAAGCGGTCTTGAGAAACTTTATGAAGATAGGCTGAGAGAGAAAAAGGGTTATCGGATTTCCATTCTGGACGAGCAGGGTGAAGAAAAACAGGCACTGGCTGTAAAGCCGGCAGAAGATGGGGAGAATATTAAGCTGAATATTGATATCCGCTGGCAGCAGAAGCTCTATGAGGCTTATCAGGAGGATAAGAGCTGTTCGGTGGTTATGAATCCAAAGTCCGGGGAGGTGCTGGCCCTTGTTTCCACACCCTCCTATAACAGCATGGATTTTGTCCTTGGAATGTCCCAGGAAACCTGGGATGCTTTGAATAATGACCCCAATAAACCTATGTACAACCGGGTAAGAGAGACCTGGGCGCCTGGTTCTTCTTTTAAACCCATTGTAGGGGCTGTGGGACTTACCACAGGAGCGTTTACAGAAGAGGAAGATTTGGGCGCAAGCGGGCTGGCATGGCAAAAGGATGAAAGCTGGGGAAATTATAAGGTAACTACGCTTCATGAATATAGTGGCGGCGCAGTGCTTAAAAATGCCCTGATTTATTCTGATAATATTTATTTTGCAAAAGCAGCCTTAAAGATAGGGGCAGAGACCTTTACAGGGGAGCTTGACAAAATGGGATTTAATCAGGAGATTCCTTTTGATATTGGCATGACCTCTTCTCAGTATTCCAACTCAGAGGCTATTGATTCTGAAGTGCAGTTGGCAGACAGTGGGTACGGACAGGGACAGATGTTGGTAAATCCTCTGCATCTGGCTTGTATGTATTCCGCATTTTTCAATGAGGGAAATATGATTACCCCTTATCTGGAATATGAGGAAGGAAAAACAGCCTCCTACTGGGCCGAAGGAGTTTTCACACCAGAAGCAGCAAATATCATTTATGAAGATTTAAAAGAAGTAGTAAGCAATCCAAATGGAACCGGGTATGGGGCTTCTAAGGCGGTGGGAGTTACTCTTGCGGGAAAGACCGGAACAGCAGAAATCAAAGCCACCCAGGAAGATGAAAATGGAACAGAACTTGGCTGGTTTGCGGTTTACAATACAGGAGTTGCAGACAGTGATACAATCCTTATGCTGAACATGGTAGAAGATGTGAAAGGCAGAGGCGGAAGCGGTTATGTAGTAAACAAAGATGTGGAAATCTGGAACCAGATGCAATAAAGGACAACAAAGGGGAAGACAAAATGAGAGAACTATTTCAAAGAAACAAAAAACGTAGAATAAGCTTGGCAGCAGGTCTGTTGATGTTACTTCTGTGTCTTGCAGGATGTAATCCCAAAGATATGAACAGCGTCACAGCTCAGGCGTCCGGGCAGGAAACCCAGGAACAGGAGAATCAGGAGAAGCCTTCTGGAAGCCTGAACCTTCATTATCTGGATGTGGGACAGGGAAATGCAGTGCTGGCGGAATCTCAGGGGCATTATATGCTCATAGATGGCGGCGCAAGAAAGGCATCTTCTTTTGTGGTAAGTTATCTGGAAAAACAGGGAGTGAAGGAACTGGATTACTTGCTGATTTCTCATTTTGATGAGGACCATTTGGCGGGAGCTATTGGTGCTTTGCACAAATTTCCGGTGAAGCAGTTGATTACACCGGATTATGAGACGGATTCCTCTATTTATCAGTCCTATGCAGAGGTGGTACAGGAGAAGCAGTATCAGGCCATTCATCCAAAAGTGGGAGACGAGTTTGCCTTTGGTACAGCAACCTTTCGTGTGATTTCTCCTGTTGCCTACGGACATGAGGATGAGAATCAGGATTCTGTGGGAATTATCCTCCAAAATGGAGAGAACGAGTTTTTCATTGGAGGGGACATTGGGCTGGAAAGCGAAAAGGAAATTCTTAATGCGGGAACAGATATCCAGGCGGATGTGATGCTGATGAATCATCATGGTTCCCATGTGAGTGATGAGTTTCTTCATGCAGTGAATCCGGACTATGCAGTTATTAGCTGCGGCGCAGGCAATAGTTATGGGCATCCAAGACAGGATACCGCAAAGCTTTTAGAAGAGGAACAGATACCTCTGTTTCGTACTGATAAACAGGGAACCATAGATATAAGCAGTAATGGACAAGACATTACCTTTGCACAGAAACCATGTAATGACTATACACCGGGCAGCAGAGGCGGCAATTCCCAGCAGGAGGAAGCTGCCGGAAGCATGGAAAATGCAGGACCGGAGGACTGTGATTATGTGTTAAATGCACATACGAAAAAAATTCATCTGCTGGAGTGTTCCTCTGTGAAAACCATGGATGAGGATAATAAGGAATATTATAAAGGGGATAAGCAGGCACTCTTGGATAATGGGTATACGGAATGTGGAAATTGTAATCCTTAAAAGTTGAGATGGCGGTCATACAGTGTTGGGCTGTGTGGCCGTTAAATTTTTGTGTAAAAATCTTTCCTATTTTCCGCACAGTTTAACATGTAGATTCGTTATATTTAGTAGAAGGAGGGCAGAAGCATGGAACTGGAAGAATTGTATGACCGTATTTACCGGTATTGCTATTTTTATATAGGCAGAAAAGAATTGGCAGAAGATTTAACACAGGAAACGTTTCTGCGCTTTTTTCACAGGAATCCTTCTCTGCATCCGGAGAAACAGCTTGCTTATCTGTATACCATTGCGAAAAATCTCTGTACGGATGCTTATCGGAAAAAAAGAGAGGAATTGCCGGGAGAGGATTTGGAAAGTAGGATAAAAGAGCATGTTTTGCCCCTGGAGCAGGCAGAACTCAGGCTGGATTTAAAACAGGCTATTCTTCAGATGGACAGGCAGACCCAGGAATTATTGTTGTTAAGATATGTGGATGGACTAAGCCCAGGGGAAGCTGGAAAAGTGTTGGAACTGTCCAGATTTGCAGTGTATCGGAGAGAAAAGGAAGCATTGAGAAAACTGAGGGATTATTTTTCTCATGGAAATGAGGTGTAAATATGCGAAAAAAGAAAGAGATATTAAAAATAAAACTGGAAAAAGTGTATTCTCCACCAACACCGGAGAGAAAGGGAGAGTTTTTGCAGAATCTTTCTTATCCGCAGATTTCTTTTTGGGAATTTTTGCGTATTCAGGCATTCTATATTGGGAAATTGGTTTGGGCGGGGAATATTTTTTTATTTTGTGCAGGTGTTTTTTTAGGAAAAATCCTTATGGAAAAGGGATTTTCGGGAGGAATGCTGGCAGCTTTTTGCGCAGTACTTCCATTTGTGGTGGCGCTTCTGGCAGGAGAAGTTTCAAAATCAACACGTTTCGGAATGCAGGAATTGGAATTAAGCGCAAGGTACCGTATGGAACAGGTTATGCTGGCAAGGCTGTTTCTCTTATCCGGGGCGGCAACCCTCCTGATTCTTGGCGGATGTATTTTTATTTCATGGAATTCCATGGTTGGTATGCTTCCCTGCATTTTTTATTTAACGGTTCCCATGCTTTTTAATGCAGTCTCTTCTCTTTGGATTTGCAGACAAATTCCCTCTCTGGAAATACGTGATGTGAGCCTTGGAATCAGCGCAGTCATGGCAGGGATTCATATTTTGGCTATGGAGAGAATGGCATGGATGTACGAAAAGGCTTATTTGATTTTCTGGGTGGGCATGTTATTGGTTTTGATAGTGGTTCTTAGCAAACAGGTGAAACAATATAGAACGAATCTGGAGGGATATGTATGGAATTAAAAATTTCAAGGGTGACAAAACAGTTTTTGGAGAAAATTGCAGTGGACAGAGTGTCTCTTAACATGAAGCCGGGAGTTTACGGACTTCTGGGGGCTAACGGCGCAGGGAAAACCACGTTTCTTCGTATGATTTGTGGTGTTTTAACTCCGGACAGCGGTGAAATTTCTCTGGACAGGTTTTCAGTAAAGGAAGAAGAATATAGAAATTGTCTGGGGTATCTGCCCCAGAAGTTTGGATACTATCCTAACTTCACAGCCTGGGATTTTCTCATGTATATGGCGGCATTAAAGGGGATTTCAAGAAATCGTGCAAAGGTAAGGATTGAGGAATTATTAGAAGCAGTGAATTTAAAAGGTGCAGAAAAGAAAAAGATTGCGGCTTTTTCCGGTGGAATGAAACAGAGACTTGGAATTGCACAGGCGCTTTTGAATAATCCCAAACTGCTGGTTTTGGACGAGCCTACTGCCGGTCTTGACCCAAAAGAAAGGGTAAAGTTCAGAAATATGATATCCCATCTTGGAAAGGATCGTATTGTGCTCTTATCTACCCATATTGTTTCGGATGTGGAATATATTGCGGATGAAATTTTGCTCATGAAAGAAGGGAGTATTCTCCATGAGGGAAGCTTGCCGGAAATCTTAAAACCCATTGAGGGAAAGGTATGGGAATGCAGGGTAAATTTTTCTGAAGAAGCGCAGATTCTGGAACAGTATGCAGTGGTAAATATGAGAGAAGAATCACAGGGCACGTTATTAAGAGTTGTGGGAGAAGAAAGTCCTTCCGAAAATGCTGTAAGCGTGGAGGCAACTCTGGAAGATTTGTATCTTTATTATTTTGCAGGAAAGGGAGGAGAATAGTGTATGAGAGAACTGGTTTTCTTTGAGTATAAGAAGATGATGAAACGGAAATCGGTATGGATTAGCGTGTGTGCTATGCTGTTTGTGGTGTTGCTTTGCTCTAATCTGTCTCTTTTGGGTAGTGTTTATGTGGATGATCATAAGGTGTTCAGCCATTTTGAAGAAATCCAAATCAGGCGTGAAGGGGGAGAAAAGCTTGAAGGTGCTGTGCTGGAAGAGGGCTTTCTGGAAAAGAATGTAGAGGAATATGAGGTTTATTTAGCAGACAGGGACAGTGGGAAAGTTACCTGGGAAAACTATCAAACAGTACAAGAAGAGGTGGCATCTGCACAGCTTCTTTCCTGGTGGGTGGAAAGGCTTGCGCCTGGATTCCAGGAAGAAATGCAGGCAGATAATTTTTACAGCAGGAGAGAGGAAAGCATGGAGGAGTCCTGGAAGGCAGCAGGATTTAGCTCTGGTGAAATTCAGGCGCACAGAGAGCAGAATGAGAGAATTGCTACGCCATTTACCTATTCCTATTGTGAAAGCTATGAAAAATTTGCCCTGTATTGGGTTTCTAATATGATTGTTTTAGCTATGGCAGTGGCAGTATGTGTGGCGCCGATTTTTGCAGAAGAATACAGTACGGGCATGGATGTGCTGCAGCGCTCTTCCAGAAAGGGAAGAGGGAAACTGGTGGCAGCGAAACTGATAACGGGATTTTCCTTTACCCTGCTTCTGGGCGCGGTTACTTTTGTTACCAGCCTGGCAATGGAAATTTGTATCTACGGTTCAGGAAGCCTTGATGCGCCAATACAGATGATGGAATCTCTTTTACTTAGCAGCTATCCTTTTACGGTAGGTGAAATGTTGTTGCTGCTCTTTTTTGCCAGTGAAATATCATTGCTTGTTCTTGCGGCTGTGGTCATGTTTTGTTCTGCCAGAATGAACAGCTCTTTTGGACCGGTTCTGGTGGGGGTTTTACTAAGTTTATTGTCAGTGGTAAAAGAAATGATTCCTTCCTGGATGATAACCCTGCGGAAAATTGCTTCTATGCTGCCGGGACCTTTTGCAAGCTGCGAAAGTTTATTTGATGAGAGATTTTGGAAGCTGGGAGGAATATATCTGAAAAGCTATGAGTATGTACCGGTGATTTATGCTATAATGATTTTACTGTTCTGCGGACTTGCTTACAGAAGCTTTGTGCGTGGAAAAAATGTATGCACATAGACCAAAGGGAGGGAAAATAATGCTGGCATATACATATAAGGAAAAGGGAAAATTTGTGTTAGAAGAGAAAGAGAAACCTGAGGTTTTAAAGGAACAGGATGCCATTGTGCGGGTGACTCTGGCAAGCATTTGCTCCAGTGATATTCATATCAAACATGGTGCAGTGCCAAGAGCAGTTCCTGGAATTACAGTAGGCCATGAGATGGTTGGTGTTGTGGAAGAAGTAGGAAGGGAAGTTACAAAAGTAAAACCAGGAGACAGAGTCACTGTAAATGTGGAAACTTTTTGTGGAGAATGTTACTTTTGCAAACAAGGTTTTGTGAATAACTGCACAGATGAAAATGGCGGCTGGGCGCTGGGCTGCAGAATTGATGGAGGACAGGCAGAATATGTCCGCGTTCCCTATGCCAATCAGGGGTTAAATAAAATAGCAGATTCTATTACAGACGAAGAAGCTTTATTTGTAGGAGACGTACTTGCCACAGGATTTTGGGCTGCCAGAATTTCAGAAATCAGTGAGCAGGATACGGTAGTGATTCTGGGAGGAGGCCCCACCGGAATTTGCACCCTTTTGTGTGTGATGCTGAAACAGCCGAAAAGAATTATATTATGTGAAGTAGATCCGGTGCGGATTGCCTTTGTAAAAGAACATTATCCCCAGGTGCTGGTAGTGGATCCCACAGAGTGTGATGTGAAGGAATTTGTAAGACAACACAGTGAGCATGGTGGGGCAGACAGGGTTCTTGAGGTTGCGGGAGGAACTCATACCTTTGAGCTGGCCTGGAAAATCGCCCGCCCCAATGCCATTGTAACAGTGGTAGCACTTTATGAAGAAAATCAGATACTTCCCCTTCCAAAGATGTATGGAAAGAATCTAACCTTTAAGACAGGGGGTGTGGATGGATGTGATTGTGATGAAATTCTGAAATTAATTGAGGAGAAGAAAATAGATACTACACCGCTCATTACTCATAGATTTTTGCTGAAGGAAATTGAAAAGGCGTATGATATTTTTGAAAACAGGAAAGAACATGTGCTTAAGGTGGCTATTCGGCCATAAAAGGAATTTGATTGAAAACTTGCAGGGAATTGCGATTTTGCATTTTTCTGCAAGTTTTTTTGTTTTTTAAATCATTTTCTATGCTATGATTCGTTGTAATAGATGAGGAGGTTATATTATATTTTGACGCGCGAGAAAAAATTAATCAGACAAATAGAAGATGGAGACAAGGGCGCCCTTGGGGAATTGATTGAGATGTACTATGCTGATATTTTACGGTACTGCAGCTGGCATACATCCGGGGCAGTGTATGCAGAAGATGCCACACAGGAGACCTTTTTGAAAGCAGTGCGTTATCTGGATACCACTGGCTTCAAGGGGGAATTTCGTCCATTTATCTATAAAATTGCCAGAAATACCTGCATTGACCTGGCACGGAAGAGGTACCAGGATGATACCAATTTGGAGCAACTGGAACAGGAGCCGAGATATTCGGAAGCCGGGTTTGAGAAGACAGAGGATGATGTCTGGTTACAGCAGCTTATCAGCAATCTGGAGCCGGAAAGTCAGGAAATCCTGTTGCTGCGGTTCGGACAAAATCTCACCATCAGGGAAACAGCACAGACCATGGGACTTCCTCTTAGGACAGTGCAATCTAAATTAAGAAGCCTGCTAAAGAGACTGAAAACAGAATTTCAGCAGATGGATGGAAAGCAGAAGGGAGGCTGGAAAAAATGAACAGGATAGAGGAGAGACTTCGTGCATACTATGGGAAACCCTCCGGTGAAAGAAAAGTTTCTGCAAAAGAAAAGGATGCAATGCAAAAAACCATTCTCATGGCAGAATTGGAATTGAATAAAAAACAAAAGAGGGAGCAAAAGGGATTTGGCGCATTTTTATTCGAACAGATGCGGATGACAGGTATGCGAATCTGGATAGGACAAACAGGTATGGTTCTGGCTGTTTTCCTGCTTGTGTATTTTATGACAGGGGTGGAATTCCGCTTTTTTACACCAAGACGATTCGCTTTCTTAGCTGGTATTTTTGGGATTTTTCTGTTTTCATCAGCAATCCCGTTTTTATATAGGGCAAAAAGATATGGAATGTTGGAGATAGAAGCAACTGCCAGATATTCTATTGAGAGGCTGCTTCTTGCCAGAATTTTCATAATCAGTGCAGGGGATTTGCTCATGCTCTTTGGCATTGTGTGGCAGATTTCAAAAAGCTCAAGCCTTACTGTATGGCAGACGATTTTCTGTCTGTGTCTGCCATTTTTGCTGGCATTCAATGGCGGGATTTACTTGTTGAGGAAAGTTACTTTTGTGCATTTTCAAAAATGGGCTTATGGCATGTGCATGTTCCTGTGCGGCATTTTCGGAGGCGTTACTTTTGTTTATCCGGAATTTTATCAGGTGAAATTTACAGTTTTCACAGGAGGTATTGTAATCATACTGGCTGGAAGTATCATTTACCAGAGTTTTGCGCTGTTTCACGAGGGAAAGCAGTGTGTATATGAATAAAACAGGAGGTCAATATGGAATTAGAAATCAGAGAAATTTCCAAACATTATAAAGACAAAAAAGCAGTTGACAATGTGTCCCTTACTCTGACACCGGGAGTATGGGGGCTTCTTGGGGCAAATGGAGCAGGGAAAACGTCCCTTATGCGGATGATTGCAGGAATTGTGAAGCCAACCTCTGGAGAGATTCTCTATGATGGATTGCCCATTTGGACATTAAAGGAGAAATACAGGGAAATTTTCGGATATCTGCCTCAGGAGTTTGGGTTTTATCCGGAATTTACTGTGAAATCCTATTTGGAATACGTGGCATCTTTGAAAGGATTATCCAGAACCACCACCAGGAAAAAAATCGGAGAATTGCTGGAACGCCTTACATTATCGGATGTGAAAAATAAAAAAATCAGCAAGCTTTCCGGCGGAATGAAACGACGGGTGGGAATCGCCCAGGCCCTGTTAAATGATCCGAAGGTATTGATTTTGGACGAACCTACCAGCGGATTAGACCCGGGAGAACGAATTCGTTTCCGTAATCTGTTGTCCGAATTTGCCCATAATCGTATTGTGCTGATTTCCACTCACATTGTATCGGATGTGGAGTATATAGCAACGGAAAATGCAGTGATGAAACAGGGGAAAATTATTGAGACAGGGACTACGGATGAGTTGACCCAGTTAGTCAGTGGAAAAGTCTGGAGCGCCATGATCCCAACCAGAGAGGCGTTTTCCTATGAACAGAAAATGCGAGTAGTAAACTTGCGAAATGAAGACCATGATATGACCTCTCTGCGCTATTTGGCGGAGATTCCATTGATACCAGATTCCTGTCCGGCAGAGCCAAAGCTGGAGGATTTGTATTTGTGGTTATTCCCCCAGGAGGGCAGTGTAGATTCTGAAAAAGAAGAGGTGAAGTAGAATGAGATTTTTAGGATTAGAAATAAAACGTGTACTCACAACAAGATTAACCTGGATTTTACTGTCTGTGGCAATTTTATGTTCCATTTTCATGGCATATATTCCGGTTACCTTTGAATCAGTTACCTATACAGGGGAGCGGGGACAGGAAGTTCGGCTAAAAGGTGTGGATGCTGTGAAATATTTGCAGGAAATTCGCGCAGACCTGGAAGGTGACGTTACGCCGGAAAAGGTAAAGACAGCGCTTGCAGCGTTTCAGGAATGTCTCAACAAATATGGGGTGACAGATACTTATGAACTGCCGGAGGAGGCAGACACAAAAGGGCTGCTTCCATACTGGGATTATGTACATGGAATCAGAGAAGCCTTTGCAGATGAAGAGACTGGTATTGCGCCGGCATTAACAGAAATCAATCCCAAGGACACAGAACAATATTATGAAAAAGTATCCAGACGTACCGAAGCCCTTCTGAAAATGGAGCAGACGGATTCTGTGTCAGCGCAGAAAAAAGCAACTGCAATGTATGACGAAGTAGAAAAACCATTTCAGTATTATTCGGGAATATACAGTAATTCCATGGACTATCAGATTTTATTGATTTATATTATTACCATTCTGTGTGTGGTAATTGCAGCGCCGGTGTTCACCTCTGATTATCAGACAGGAGCAGATGACATTCTGCGCTGTACAAAACATGGACGTAGGAGAATGGCAGTCTGCAAAATTTTATCTGCACTGCTGATTTGCGGAGGCGCCTTTTTACTCTGTTCCGTTGTATGGATTTTGATAACAAATGCGTTGTTTGGCTGGGAAAGCACCAAAACCTCTATCCAATTCATTTTTTCTGTTTCCAGCCTGCCAAATCTTACCATAGGGGAAGCTCAGTGGGTAAATTTAGCAGCCAGTTTCGTAATGTTTCTTGCTATTGTCAGCTTTGCGCTGTACCTATCCACCAAAATGCGTAGCACGGTCTCTGCCCTGGCAGTTGCGTTGCTGTTCTGTATTCTGCCTATGCTGGCAACGAATGTGTTTCCGGGCGAGCTTGGACTGTGGCTGCAAAGCATCCTTCCAGGAGGGGGAATCGGTATGGGAAATAGCTTTTTATATGCGTTAATTGACTTCAAGTTTTTAAATCTGGGAAACTTAGCTGTATGGACACCCTATGCGTTAGTGTTCTTTGCAGTGATTCAGATACCGGTGTTTTTAGGGATGGCGGTGTATTCACATTGTAGGATGAGGCAGTAAAAAGTTGTTGCACAAAAATATGGTAGGAAAGCTCTGTGCAGACAGGGCTTTTTCTGCGCGAAAATGCTTTAGTGCGGGTAAACAGAGGATAATAGAATGGCAGAGCAGGAACATAGAAATAAGAAGCATATAAAGAGAAATGATATGAGAAGAATAGAGACCTTATGAGGTAAACAATCGTTTGCTAAAGAATAGGAGGTTTTGCATGAGTGAAAAGAAAAAGAAAATAGGTTTTACTGTTGCCTGTGTAAACGAATTTGCACAATATCATAATCTCAGCATACAAGAGGCATTTCGTTACCTTTTCCAATTCAAAGGTATCGCATTTATAAAAGAAAATTATGAAGTGGAGCATACTTTAGATTTTGGAACAATAATAGAAGATTTGGGAATCTTATGCCGAAAAAACGGAGGTGCTTGCAAAGTTTTCACAAAATGAGGCTCTGAAAGGCAAACTTCAATCTACAGGTAATGCGGTATTAGCGGAATGTGCTGTAAGAGATCGAATTTGGGGTATCGGTTTATCAATGAAAAACCCAGACCGATTTGACCGAATCAAATGGAACGGTCAAAATCTCCTTGGATATACGCTGATGATGGTGCGTGAACGCTTGTGATTGATTTATACGAATGAAAAAGTTGATTGGGCAGCTAGTTTTTATGGAGATTCACAACGGGTATGGGGAATATCTCCATACCCGAAATATAGTTTTACAAAGTATCTGCAAAAAAAGCAAGCTGAATAGCAAATTCCTGTTTTTGTTCTGAATACAGTATCTGCCCCTTCAGAAGTGACATCATTTTTTCTACATTTCGCAGACCAATGTGGGTGCTTGGCACAGAAGAGTCTGCTTCCTTGATTTTGTTTCTGATACGGATTTTTAATTCTCTGGATTCGTAAGAAACCTCAATCAAAACAGGGGTAGATTTATCTCCGTATTTTAAAATATTGGAAAATAAATTTTGGAAGATTCGTTTCACCATGGTGGTATCACTGGTAAAAGAAGCCTTTTGTTTTTTCACTGTTATGGCAGGCGTCATTTCGCAGGAAAAGCCTGCAAGGTGAATATAGTCTATATTTTCCTTTAAACAGTCATAAAAGAAAGAGAGTGGCAAAGACTCCATATCCAGTGTTTCATTTTCCTCATAAACTAATGCATATTCAAACATTCGATCCGTCATATCTTTGATGTCTTTCGTTTTTTGCAGGCATCGTTTCAGATATTCTTCCTCCATTTCAGGAGATTTTTTCAGATGCAATACCTCAAGGTAACCATTTAGAATTGTGAGAGGCGTCCGCAGGTCATGAGACAATGCGGTGATTAAATCCTGATTGGCCTGGCGGCTTTCCTGTTCTTGCTGAAGGGTATCAGCCAGTGTGATACGGAGCTGGTTTAATTCTGAGGACAGGATACCGATTTCATCCCCAGGATACTTTGGCAGGGCTGTTTTTAGATCTCCGGATGCCATTTGCAGAATACCATGTTCAATCTTAGAAATCTGTCTCATTTTGTGAGAGATAAAACAAAGAATAACGGATAAAAAAAGTAAAAAAGAAATACATAAACAGAATAAAACGTAAGGGTACAGAAACATGGAATTATGATAAAAGTACACCCGGATGATTCCAGAACCGTTTTTAAATTCTGCCGGGAATTCCCGGGAGTTTTCGCCTTCTCCTCCTGTTATGCGATAACCCATATCAAAAAAAGTCCGAAAAGTACTATCTTCCATGGCGCTTGCATATTTCCCGGCACGATAGTAGCCATCAGAACCATAAACATAAATACTGGTATAAGCATCTCCTAAATCAAACCAGGGCTGAAGCTTCTGAATCGCTTCGGTGTCCGTTTCGGACTCAGGAAGATCATAGTTTGCCGCTTCTTCATAAAGCTGGCCTAAAAAGTTTTCATCACCATGAATGGGCGAAAAATGAAAGACAGGGTCAAGGGCTTCAAATACAGAGTATTTGTTATACCAGAGAAACTGGAACAGAGAATAACAAAAAATTCCTGTAAGCACAATGAGGAATGCCAGTTTTGTACGGATTTTCATGGTTGATAATTTCTTAATCACAGCGATACCCCTTTCCCCATACGGTTTTTATAATCTCAGGCTGATTTGGATTTTCTTCAATTTTTCTCCTCAGATTACGCATATGTACCATCACTGTATTATTTGCCCCGTAATAATAGGGTTCTTCCCATATAGATTCATACAGATGCTCTGCGGAAAATACCTGTCCGCAATGTTTGATTAAAAGAACAAGCATACGGTACTCCGTATTGGTGAGGTCTATGGTCACTCCATCTTTCGTGACCTGTTCTGTCTGCTCATCAATGGTAAGTCCATGATAAGAAATTGCTTTTGAAGGCTCAAGGATTTCGGTTTTTCCTTTATATACATGGTAACGGCGCAGGAGAGCTTTTGTACGGTTGATTAATTCATTATAGGAAAAAGGTTTTGCAAGATAGTCATCTCCGCCACTGGAAAAACCAAGGGTCTTGTCACTGTCTTTGGTGCGTGCGCTTAGAAAGAGTATGGGGGCATTGCTGTTTTTCCGCATTTCTATACATGTCTGATAACCATTCATTCCAGGCATCATAATATCTAAAATAATCAAGTCAAAATCCTGTTTTTTTAACTGATTCAGGGCAGTTAAACCATCTTTTGCCTGAACGGTTTCAAAGCCTTCTCCCTTTAACAGAATTTCTATAATTTCCCTAATTTCCGGGTTGTCATCCACAATGAGTATCTTTGATGTATCCATAGGTTTACCTCCTGATTTCAAGAATACATTATAACAGAAATAAATGTAAATAAAGAAAACTTAAGGAAATATTAAGAAATAATTTGTCCAAAAGTTAAGAGAAAGTTGCTAAATTCATTAGCAGGAGGTGCAGAAAATGAACTTAGAACTGCTTCGGTATATTATGGCTGGTATTTGTACTACATTTGTCAATCTTGGAGTGTTTTCTATTTTAAAATATGGTGTGAATATGGAAACGCAGATTGCCAATGTGGTTTCGATTTTATTTGCTATTGCTTTTGCATTTGTTATCAATAAGAGCTTTGTGTTTGGACAGAAAAGTACAGAGAATCTCAGGAAAGAATGCTTTCGTTTTGTCAGTATGCGGATGATTTCTATGGGAGTAGAGGTATTAGGCATGTATGGATTAACAGAATTAAGTTCTGTACCGGACCTGGCTGCAAAGGTTATTTTACAGGTTGTTGTAATTGGAATGAACTATATAATCAGTAAATTTTACATATTTCAGGAGGATAGAAAATGAAGAAATTAACAGTGATTATTCCATGTTTTAATGAAGAAGAGGCTCTGCCCATTTACTATAGGGAAATGAGTAAGGTTATGGAAGAGATGCCAGAAGTAGACACAGAATTATTATTTATAGACGATGGGTCTACAGACCGGACTTTGGGGGTAATGAAGGATTTGCATATCTTAGATGCAAGATGTAAATATCTGTCTTTTTCGAGAAATTTTGGGAAGGAAGCGGCAATCTATGCAGGGCTTAAAAATGCAGCAGGAGACTATGTGGCTGTGATGGATGTGGACTTACAGGACCCTCCTGACATGCTTCCGAAAATGTATAAAATTTTGGAGGAGGAAGGATATGACAGCGTAGCAACAAAACGTTCTACAAGAACAGGAGAGCCGCGGATACGTTCCTTTTTATCCCGTAGTTTTTATAAATTTATCAATAAAATCTCTAAGACAGAAATTGTAAACGGTGCAAGAGATTACCGCCTGATGAAACGAAACATGGTGGATGCTGTTTTAAATATGAGCGAGTATAACCGCTTTTCAAAGGGGATTTTTGAATGGGTTGGTTTTCGTACAAAATGGCTGGAATTTGAAAACGTAGAGCGTTCAGCAGGGAAAACAAAATGGTCATTAAAAAAATTATTTTTCTATTCCATGGAAGGAATTACAGGGTTTTCAGTAGCGCCATTGTCTCTGGCATCCATTATGGGGGTACTGTTTTGTTTCTTATCTTTTATTACTATTGGGTTTATTGTGATGCGGACTTTAATCTGGGGAGACCCGGTATCCGGCTGGCCTTCTCTGGTTTGTATCCTGTTTTTTGTGGGAGGAATTCAACTTCTCTGTACAGGAATTGTGGGACAGTATTTATCAAAAACTTATTTGGAAACAAAGCACAGACCAATCTATATTTTAAAAGAAAGCAGCGAAGGAGAACTTGAAAAGTGACAGAAAAGATATTTGGCTCCAATGTAGACTGGCTCAGTCAGCACAGCGTATTTCCGGAATATTTCCGGCAGCAGTTTTATGAAACCGGAACCGTTTTTCCAGAATTTGCAGCGAATATCGGAGGCGGGCAAAATATCTATAATTTTGCTTATTATGGCTTATATAATCCCCTTTTTCTTCCTGCATATTTCTTGCCCTTTGTCAAAATGAGCGATTATATTATGCTTGTCAGTATCCTTTGTCTTGTGGCAGATGTGGTCTTGTTTTATAAATGGACGAGAAATCATGGGGTATCAAAGGGAAACAGCATCTTAACCTCCATTCTTTTTTTGCTGGCCGGGCCTATGATTTTTCATTCTTATACGCATATTATGTTTGTAAACTATATGCCTTTTCTGATTTTAAGTCTCATGGGAACAGACCGGTATTTTCAAAAAAAGAAATCAGGTTTACTGACAGGCAGTGTGTTTCTCATGATTATGACAAGCTTTTATTTCAGCATAGGCGGAATCCTGGTTTTATTCATTTATGGAGTGTTTCAATACCTGGATATTCAGGAAAAACAGAGAAAAAAAGTAACTGCAAAGAGCTTTTTTCTGTCCGGTATTTTGTTTTGCATTCCTATTTTAACAGCGGTTATGATAAGTGGATTTTTGTTGATACCTACAGCTATGGCACTTCTGAAGGGTGAGCACAGAGCTACTCCATCGGTTTCCCTGGCAGAGCTTTTTATGCCGGATTCGGATTACATGCAGATTCTGTATTCGCCTTATGGTGTTGGCCTTACGACACTTGCACTGACTGTTCTTATTACGGGATTTACCTATAAAAAGTGGAAAGAAAAGTATCTTCATATTGCCTGCTTTCTTGTTATTCTCCTTCCTGTTTTTCAGTATGTGTTAAATGGAGGATTGTATATCAGAGGAAAGGTTTTGATACCAATGCTTCCGCTGCTCTGCTATTTGATTGCCATGTATCTGGAAAAACAAAGAAACAAAGAGATACCTTTTTGGCAGGGGATTTTACCTTTTATGGTAACGATTATTATGATAACACGGATGGAAAGTTTTCTTCTTATAGATGCCGGAGTAATGCTTTTTTGTGGGCTGCTTTTTTATAAAAACCATAAGGAAAAAATATTGATTCTGGTGCCCATAGGATTTCTTTTGTTATATGGAATTGCTATGGGAAAGGAAAGTAATCAGATGGTAGAAAAGGATGCTTATCTCCAGCTTACAGACAAGGATTACAGCTATACAGTAGATGAAATTCTGGGGAAAGAGGAAGGCCTCTACCGCATGGAACAGGCGGGAACAAGGAAAACAGATACAGCAAATTTAAACAGAATCTGGTCCGTAGAGCAGTATAGTTCTTCCATATATTCTTCCACTTATAACGAAGCGTATCAGAACTTTAGAAAAGATATTTTTCAAGTAGAACAGCCCTATAGAAATATCTTTATGCAGGCAAGAGCACAAAATCCTATCTTTCAAAAGCTGATGGGAGTGAAATACATTTTATCAGAAGAAGATATTCCAGGTTATCAGGAAATAGAAGAGAATGTTTATGAAAATCCAGAGGTATATCCCATTGCATATGCAACAAACCAATATCTGTCTGAACAAGATTACAGTACCTTAGAATTCCCATACAATCAGACCGCATTTCTTGATTTTGCTATTGTGAAAGATGGAAGTTCCTGTGCCGGCTGGAAGGAAAAACTTCAATCCAAGATTCAGGAAATAAATCTTGGATTGGAGCAAAAAGAAATAAAAAGCAAACATTCCAGCGCAAAGAACTTGTCCATTCCAAAAGCAAATAAGGGAGATATTTTGCTGCTTCAATTTGATGTGGAAAACCATAATACATCACAAGATATATTTGTAGATGTAGAAGGTATACGCAACAAATTAACGAAAAAGGAGCATATCTATTATAACGAAAACGAAACATTTACTTATGCTGTGATGTTAGAAGAAGGACAGACAAAAATTCAGATAAACTTTGGAAAAGGAACCTATGAAATAAAAAATTTAAAAAGCTATATCTGGAGAAAGGATAAGGAGGATTCAAAAAATCAAACATTGTGCCGGTCAGATTTTATTCCTGATAAGCAGGCAACAAAAGGAAACAAAATAGCTGGTACAATAGAAACAAAAGAGGCAGGAACGCTCATTACATCCATTCCATTTGATGAGAACTTTATTGTTTCTATAGATGGAAAAAAGGCAGAAACGGAAAAAGTAAATGCAGCATTTCTTGGAGTAAAGGTTGAGAAAGGAATACATAATATTGAAATTATATACCATTCTCCTGGGCTGAAAACAGGGGAAATAATCAGTGTTATTGGTCTGTTGTTCTGGTTTTTGGGGAGGAAGTTGAAGGTGAGGGAGAATATATAAGATACAGAGGAATAGAACTACCATTGCCCCACATACCTACTTACACTCCTGCATAGATTGTAACAAAGAAGCTATGCAGGGGTTTTTCATGAAAGATTATATTGAGGAACGGGCGGTTGAGATTGCGGAATATATTATAGAAACAAAGGCTACGGTGCGGCAGACAGCGAAGAAGTTTGGGATTAGTAAGTCTACGGTTCATAAAGACTGCACAGAACGTCTCCTCCAGATAAACCCTTCTCTGGCCGCGGAAGCCAGAAAGGTTTTGGATGTGAACAAGCAGGAACGTCATATACGTGGTGGACTGGCCACCAGGGAAAAATATCTGCACCAACATGGATAAAAAATGTGGAAATGGTTCTTGTATCTTAAATAAGCCAAGAGTATAATGACTTGAGAAACAAAAAGGAAGGGGGCTTATTATGGATACCAAGAACCGTTTTTTCTCAAATGCAGACTTACGGAGACTGATTATACCGCTGATTATTGACCAGTTTCTCCAGGCTTTTGTGGGACTTGCGGATTCCATTATGGTAGCCAGCGTAGGGGAAGCGGCAGTTTCCGGAGTTTCGCTGATTGATACTATTATGGTTCTGATTCTCAATATTTTTACAGCGCTTGCCACAGGAGGGGCTGTCATTGCAGGGCAGTTTTTAGGGAAAAAGAGAGGAGAAATGGCCTGCAAATCTACCAATCAGTTGGTTTCCTTTACGTTGAAAGCATCTTTGGTGGTTATGGTGCTGTGTTATTTTGGAAGGAATTTTATTACGCATGTGGTGTTCGGAAAAATTGAAGCAGACGTGATGTATAACTGTAATGTATATATGCTCATTGTTTTTGCTTCTATTCCAATGACAGCTTTGTACAATGCAGGGGCTGCCATCTATCGTGCCATGGGAAATTCTTCTGTTGCCATGAAAATTTCGTTGCTAATGAATGCCATTAACTTAGGCGGAAATGCACTGCTGATTTTTGGCTTTCACATGGGAGTAGAAGGTGTGGCAATTCCAACCCTGGTTTCCAGGACTGTTGCATGTGTGATTATGATGTTTTTGCTGAATAACCAGAAGCAGACCTTGCACCTTTTCCATCCATTTTCTTTTAAAACAGACTGGGGATTGCTGAAAAAGATTTTATATATCGGTATTCCTAATGGGCTGGAAAACAGTATGTTTCAGTTGGGAAAGATTCTGGTTCTGAGTATTGTTACCAGCTTTGGAACAGCCTCTATTGCAGCCAATGCGGTTTCTAACAATGTAGCTACATTTGCAGTGCTTCCAGGGATGTCCATTGGGTTTGCTATCTTGACGGTAGGCGCTCAATGTGTGGGAGCCGGAGATTATGAACAGGTAAGTTATTATACGAAGAAGCTTATAAAAATAGTGTATGTATCTTTGGTTGCCGCTAATATTTTAGTGGTATTGGCTGTCCCTTTTATTATTGAGATTTATGGTCTGTCTCCAGAAGCAAGCCAGTATGCACACAAAATTTTAATCCATCATTCGATTTGTGCAGTGACGATATGGCCATTATCTTTTTCCCTGCCAAATACACTAAGAGCAGCAGCAGATGTAACGTATACTATGATTTTGTCCATTATTTCCATGTGGGTGTTCCGAATTGGATTTAGCGTGGTGCTGGGCGTATATCTCCATATGGGAGTGTTTGGTGTGTGGGTGGCCATGACCATTGACTGGCTGTTTCGTGCAATTTGTTTTGTGATACGCTATCTTAGGGGGAAATGGAAACACGCGGCATTAGTGTAAAAGCTGAGCAGGACAATAAGAAACATGGTTCTTTAGATATCTTTTTGTTTTGCATACAAGAGAGAGAGGAGATATGTCCGTAACAGGCTTTTGGTGCCAGAGTTTTATGTGAATCTCGTTAATAAAGAGAGAGGCAGTGCAAAAAAAGAGGAAATACAGCATGGATTTCAGCAAATTTCACGAATAAAAATCCCTTGAAAATTCAGAAATCGTATTTTATAATTTAAGCTATCTTTTGAAAAACAGACAGGAGGATACTTCTTTGAAGAGAGAAACCGTTATCGTACTGGACTTTGGCGGTCAGTATAATCAGTTGATTGCAAGACGTGTACGTGAATGTAATGTATACTGTGAAATTTATTCTTATAAAACAGACATTGAGAAGATTAAGGAAATTCAGCCAAAAGGAATTATCTTTACCGGAGGTCCTAACAGCGTTTACCTTCAGGATTCTCCAACCTACACAAAGGAAATTTTTGAGTTAGGTATTCCGGTTCTCGGCATTTGCTATGGTTCTCAGCTTATGATGCACCTGTTAGGCGGAAAAGTAGAGAAGGCTCCTGTAAGAGAATACGGAAAAATTGAAGTAACCGTAGACCAGAATTCAAAACTTTTCCAGAATGTATCTGAGAAGACCATTTGCTGGATGAGCCACAACGATTATATTTCTCAGATTGCTCCCGGATTCCGAATTTGCGCGAATACACCGGACTGTCCTGTGGCGGCAGTGGAATACCAGGAAAAGAATCTCTATGCTACCCAGTTCCATCCGGAAGTTCTGCATACCCAGGAAGGCAAAACCATGCTTTCTAATTTTGTATATGAAATCTGCAAATGCTCCGGCGACTGGAAGATGGACTCTTTTGTGGAAGAATCCATTGCAGCAATTCGGAAAAAAGTAGGAAACGGAAAAGTCCTCTGTGCCCTTTCCGGTGGAGTAGATTCTTCTGTGGCAGCGGTTATGATGTCAAAGGCAGTGGGCAATCAGCTCACTTGCGTATTTGTAGATCATGGACTTCTTCGTAAAAATGAGGGAGATGAAGTAGAAGCTGTTTTCGGACCAACAGGTTCCTATGACTTAAATTTCATTCGTGTAGATGCCCAGGAGCGGTTTTATGAAAAGCTAAAAGGCGTGGAAGAGCCAGAACAGAAGCGTAAAATCATTGGAGAAGAATTTATTCGTGTATTTGAAGAAGAAGCCAAGAAAATCGGTGCAGTAGACTTCCTGGTGCAGGGAACCATCTACCCGGACGTAGTAGAGAGCGGTGTAGGAGGAGAGTCCACAGTAATTAAATCTCACCACAACGTAGGTGGGCTGCCGGATTATGTTGATTTTAAAGAAATCATCGAACCATTGCGCAGTTTATTTAAAGATGAAGTAAGAAAAGCCGGTCTGGAGCTTGGAATCCCGGAATACCTGGTGTTTAGACAGCCATTTCCAGGGCCAGGGCTTGGCGTTCGTATCGTTGGAGAAGTAACAGCAGAAAAAGTGCGTATGGTTCAGGATGCAGATGCAATCTGGAGAGAAGAGATTGCCAAGGCTGGTGTTGATAAAGAACTTGGCCAGTATTTTGCGGCACTGACGAATATGCGCTCTGTAGGTGTTATGGGAGACGAGAGAACATATGATTATGCTGTGGCGCTGAGAGCGGTTAAAACAACAGATTTTATGACTGCCGAGAGTGCTGACATCCCATGGGAAGTTATTGGAAAGACAACCAGCAGAATTGTAAATGAAGTAAAACATGTGAATAGAGTTTTATACGATTGTACGGGTAAGCCGCCTGCGACAATCGAGTTTGAATAATTAAAAAAATTTCTGGAAAGCCTTATAAACAGGGCGTTTCCGGGCAGATAAAGTTCTATTTGATAACAAAATGATAACACTGGATATTTTGGCATTATTTATCAGGTATCCTGTGGTTATCGAGTAATATGTGTGAAACCGACAAAAAAGGTCTTACTGAATTGAGTGAAATCAATTTGGTAAGGCCTTTTTTCGTCGGCTTTTATTTTGCGTTTTTTGGATAGTTGTAACGCCACTGATCATATTCTTCCTGAGTGATCTCGCCGGATTTGAGTTTTTCTGCCTGTTCCTGCCACGCATGGAACATATCGAACATGGAAAGGTAGGTGGTTCCCTTGGCCTTGTCCAGCCGGAGACAAAGTTCTCCGTCAATCTCATCAATGTGAAGCCCGTAAAGGTCTTCTAAGGTAAATAAGGTATGCATCAGTCCAACGTAACTGTCAATATCCGGGACAGCAAGAGCATGAGGGGATACTTCAAAAATATCAGCCAATGCGTTCAGATATTTTTCTTTTGGACTGCGTGCCCCTTTTTCATACTGTGCAATGCGGACATCAGCCTGTGAATCACTGAATCCCAGCTGTTGACCCAAATATTTCTGCGTGAAACCACGCAGAAGTCTGAAATGGTGGATTCTTTCGCCTATTGCCATATGTTTATATCTCCTGTCTTTTTCTTGATAGGTTGAGTATAGCATATCCAAATGGTAGAGACAAGAAAATCCATACAAAAAAGTATGGGTAAATGTATTGAAAGCACTTGACCCATACAGAATAGTATAGTATAATTCAACCAATACAAAATAGTATAGTAAAAAGAAAGGAGAAATTTTCTATGAGTAAAATGTTTATGAATGTGAAAGAGGTCATGGAAGTCCTGGAAGTATCGGAGTCCTATGCATACAAGCTGATGAAAAGGCTAAACAGGGAATTGCAGGCAATGGGATGTCAGACAATCGCAGGAAAAGTTGACCGGAAGTATTTTTATGAGCAGTTCTATGGAACAAGATCGAATGATGGGAGGAATTAGGAATGGCAATTTACAAGAATGACAATGGCACCTGGTATGTAATGATTCGTTATCAGGACTGGACAGGTGCAAGAAAACAGAAATGCAAACGAGGATTTTCTACAAGAAAAGAAGCTGCGGACTGGGAATTACAATTCAAATTACAGAAGAAAGCAAGCGTGGATATGACAATGGAAAGCTTTTGCACTATGTATGAATGATATTGTCAATATTAGTTGACACATTTCTCTCAAGGATATCACTGACTATGCTGCCAGCTCCAAATCTTCATAATACTTCCTGCGTTTTATCATAGGAGGAAGCCCGCCATTGGCAGAGCAGATCCTCCGGTTATTCCAGTAACTGTGGAAATATCTCCAA
>CABJAN010000011.1 GCA_902363515.1 Bacillota bacterium
GCAGATGACAGTAGAGGAATTAAAAATACTCATTTGGAGATATTTCCACAGTTACTGGAATAACCGGAGGATCTGCTCTGCCAATGGCGGGCTTCCTCCTATGATAAAACACAGGAAGTATTATGAAGATTTGGAGCTGGCAGCATAGTCAGTGATATCCTTGAGAGAAATGTGTCAACTAATATTGACAATATCAATACTTATAAAAGTCTTTGCACTGACACTTTCTTTAATTCTCTTTTTCAATCCGATACCCCACTCCTCTGATTGTTTCTATACAGTCTACTTCTAGCTTTTTGCGAATGTTCTTAATATGGGTATTTACTATTTTTTCATCACCGAAAAAGTCATAATTCCAAATGCGATTTAATAAAGTTTCCCGTGAAAATACGCGTCCTTGATTTTCTAAAAGAAGTTTTAGTATTTCAAATTCACGGGCTGTTAATGAAACACTTTTATCATCAACAAATACCTCATAACTTTCTGTGTTTAATCGTATGTTTCTATATCGAATGGTAGAGCTGGTTATATCTTGCATATCCGTTCTTCTTAGCACAGCTTCAATTCTTTTTAATACTAACGGCATAGAAAATGGCTTAGTAATATAATCATCTGCCAGTACATCAAAACCTTTCATTTGACTTTCATCATCATCTCTAGCCGTTAGCATAATAATAGGGGTAGTGCTTTCTTTTCGTAATATTTCACAAACAGCATAACCGTCTATCTTAGGGAGCATAAGGTCTAAAAGGACTAAATCTGGTGTATGCTTTTTAAATAATTCAATTCCCATAATACCGTCAGAAGCAAGAATTACGATATATCCTGCATCTTCCAAAAATGCTTTGATTATATTTTGAATTGCTATTTCATCTTCAATAATTAAAATCGTTTTCGACATCTATATCACCTCTATCAAAGCATAACATACAATTATGGAGATAGTGTGTAGTTGAATTATTTTTTCGGAAAACTGCTAATAAAATTTTATGTTTATCCTACAAGCATATCCTGTCTAATATCTCATCTATATTTTTCTGTTATCACAAATCTTTCCAAAGAAAGACTCCCCGGATAAACCGGGGAGCCTCCAGAATCTCTTGCTAAAATTGTCCAAAATCTTATAAATTTGCAAGCCTTTCCTATCTCCTGTCAATATCCATCAGCTCTTTTTCTTCCTCTACTTCAAAAGCAAACACATCTTTCAAATGTCTGTTTAAAACACGTTTTCCTCCCTGATCTCCCTCTAACTTTAAAAGCTCCGGCACATATTTTTCGTGAAAAATTACCGGATTTCCATATTTTCCTTCATGGGCAACACAGCCAATTCCTTTTTGGGTTCTTAAAAATGCAGTTAAAAATTCTTCTATGGTCTGTTTTTTTAAAAATGGCTGATCTGCCACAAAAAACATATAATAATGTTCTGTTTCCCGTCTCTTACAGTTCTGTTGCCACGTATAGAATGCAGTTTTCAGACCAAGTTTCAGAGATGAGGAAATTCCCAGAATACTTTGTTCATTCTTTACAGCCTGGATTTCCTCTTTTTGCATAGTATCCAAAATTTCTTCATACTGAGTTACAACGGTAAGTGACTGCAGTTTTTTTTCCTGCTGTAGTTTTTTCAGGCGTTCCAGAAGATGCAGGTACATAGGCTTATCTTCTAAGAAAGCCAGCAATTTATTCCCACCAAATCTTCTGGAAAAGCCTGCCGCCAAATAAATAGCATGTACCTCTTTTTTCCAGCCATGAAGAAATACTGGAACCATCAGCATCTTCTGCAGATTGTTTTTGCTTTTTTCCGCACAGGGAAGTATATCTGCCTGATTGAAAATCACCGCCAGCTTTGCTTTTGGAAATTCTGTGCGTAAAGGTTCTACATACCCTTTTTCCAATAAGGCTCCCAGTAATTCTTCTGTCAGTATCTGCTTTCGCAGCGATTCTTCACACTTTCTATTTTCCTGGCACATCAAAATAGTTTCTGCCTCTTTCAGACGAAAACAAATCTCTTCTAATGGCCTCCCCAAAGCGCTTGCCCCCGCCACAAGGAAAATATGGGTACATTCTTTTGGAATCACCGGTTCTTTTGCTCCCGGTACTTTTACCGGAAAGCGTTTTGCCCCATCTGCCTCCACCAGAATACAGTCTGTGTGGGTTCTCACCTGCTCCCACACAGAAACAGGCAAACCAGTGATTTTTTCTGGATGCTTTGCCTTGCTTCCTGCGATTACCCAGCCTCTTTTTTCTAATTCTTCCAGGATTTCTGCCCCGGATGCATCCACACATCCAATTTCGCCAATTCTTACTGGATGCTCCATATGGGTAGTGGTGGTTACCAGAACTTTTTTTCCCTGTTTAGCCAGACTGCGCGCCAGTTCCAGCATACAGGAGGTTTTGCCGCCCGCTCCTACAAAAGAAATTACCTGGGTTGTAGATTCCCCTGTTAATTCTCCCATTTCTTTTACGATTTCTTCCAGTTTCATGGTTTTACTTTAACATTCCTTTTTCATAGGCACATACTAATTCCAACACACTTCCTGCAATACATTTCGCCTTATCAGAAATCAAAGGACAATACTCTCTGGATTCTTTTCTCGGATCTACGTCTGCTGTCTTAAAATGTTCTGTCACTTCATATCCATCCTGGATAATTCCACGCACCACGCCGGAAATCTCTGTACGCACTTCTACTATTCCGATTTCACTCTCAATCCAGCCAATACTTTCTCCTGCTTCCACCCAGTCTCCGATTTCATGATGCTGGTGAAAAATTCCTCTGCATGGTGCATGAATAACCCGTTCTTTTCCATATCCTCCTATGATTCCCGGAACTCCTGTATTGGGAATTGCAAAGCCTTTCTCTATGATTCTCCCCAGGTAATGTCCTCTCTTGGTTTCAATCACATAGTCTACCTCTTTGCCAGCCTCAAAACCAGGACCAAGAGCAATGGTCAGGTCTGCCATTTCCCTCCTTGTCCCAAGATTTTTCTTTGCCAGAATTCCATCAATTAAAATCTGCGGATGGTACTTTTTAAGGCAATGAGCCTCTTCATCTACCAAAAGCACCGGTTTCCCAGGCTCTACTGTTTCCAGTGCTTTTTCTATGGATTCCACTTTTGTACAAGCCATGCCTTCTACTTCCATGATACCTTCATACACTGCCTGGCAAAAGGATACCTGACGGCGTATTGCAGATGGCTTCTGACTTTCCAAAACAATCACCAGATAACCGCTTTTGCTTAACCGATAAATGGTTCCTGTGGCCAGATCTCCTCCGCCTCTTACAATAATGGGTTTCATCATTTTTTCTCCTAATCTCTTCTGACTTAAGGTTTGATAATCAAATCTGCTTTTGCCTGAGTTTCCACAATCATATACATATTTGCCACAGAACCCACCTTTAACTTTTCTTCCAGGCCATAGTAATTCAGGCAGGTCCCACAGGTAAAGATTTCCACTCCTGCCTCACAAAGTGTCTGCAAATCCGCCAGAACAGGAGAACCCTCACAAGACAGATACGCGCCTTTGTTATACAAAAGAATCGTAGTAGGAAGTGTTTCTAGCTGGGTTAACGCATATACAAACCCTTTCATCAAGATATTTCCTAATTCTGCTTCTCCCTCCCCCATTTTGTCGGAAGAAATTACTACAACTGTTTTTTTTACTCCACCAATAGTGCAATTCTCCATTTCCTGTAGCATTTCACTTTCCCTGCTGCCTTTTTTGGTAACGGTAATCCGCACCTGATACTGCTTGTCTCCCAGCTTTTTAGAAGCATACTCTGCCTCTTGGGAATTTGCCAGCTTCCGAAGATTTGCCACTGCCATTTCATTATCCACTTCTACCAGAATCACATCTCCTGGTTTGCTTTGATCCATTTCTTTTTTTGTGAGAATCACGGGCTTGGGACAGGTAAGTCCTTTGGCATCAAGCATCTTTTCCATTTTATCCCCTACTCCTCTCTTTTCTTCTGCTCAAACAGGAATATTTCATATATTCCTTCTGCTCTGATAATTCCTTCTTGCATCTGTTTTTCTATGAGTTCTCTCTCTTTTAAGGGAGCTGCCCATGCCAGTCCGCATCCTGCAGATATAGCTCCTGGCAGGGGAATCATACGTCCTTCTATTTCATGTTCCTGAAAATATTGTTCTGCTTCTATAGCATTGGTTGTCTCCTCAAAAGCTACCACAAGCTTCAACACTTTCTCTCTCATGCTTTCTTCTGCGCCTCGATTTTCTCTGCCAGATCATTAAGATAAACCCAGCGGTCCATTTTTTCTTCCAAATCTGCCTCTGCCTGTTCTTTCTCTTTGGTAAGTTCGTTGAGCTTTCCTGAATTGGTGGCATTTGCCATAATCTCCTGATCCAGTTTCTCAATTTTTTCTTCCAGGGCAGCAATATCATCATCAATGGTCTCGTATTCCCTTTGTTCCTTAAAAGTGAATTTCAATTTCACAGGGCGGTTCTGCTTCCAGGTTTCTGCGCTTTCTTTTTTACTTTCCAATGTTTTTTCCACGGAAGCGGTAGTTTTGGCATTCATAGACGTTTCCGTAATCCCTCTTCTTACTTTTGCTTCCAGGTAATCCGTATAACCGCCCTCATACTGCTGCAAATGTCCGTTTCCGTCAAACTCAAAAATCCGGTCCACCACATTATCCAGGAAATAGCGGTCATGAGATACAGTCACTACAATTCCGGAAAAAGAATTCAGATAATCTTCCAGGATGGTTAAGGTAGGAATGTCCAGATTGTTTCCAGGCTCATCCAAAAGCAAAAGATTAATCTCACTGGACAAGACTCCTAAAAGATAGAGTCTGCGTTTTTCCCCACCAGACAGCTTTCCAATAGGCGCATACTGCATGTCCGGGGTAAACAGAAACCGTTCCAGCATCTGAGAAGCGCTGATTTTTCCATCTTTGGTAGTGATATATTCTGCAATATCCTTCACATAATCAATGACTCTCTGATTGTCATCCATCTCCTGCTCTTCCTGGGCAAAATAACCAATTTTAATGGTCTCTCCTGTTTCTATGGTTCCCGCATCCGGTTCTACCAGACCTGCCATAAGCTTCATAAGCGTAGATTTCCCACATCCATTAGGACCAATAATGCCAAGTCTCTGATTTTTCAGCAAAATATAGCTGAAATCTTCTACCAGTTTCTTATCCCCATAGCTCTTGCTCACATGATGCAGTTCAATGGTCTTTTTCCCCATTCTGGTTTCCACAGAATCCAGCTCTACAGTCTGATCCTGTACCGGCGCTTTTCCATTTTTCAGAGCTTCCAGGCGCTCTAATCGGGCTCTTTGTTTGGTACTTCTGGCCCTGCATCCCCGCTTTGCCCATTCCAGCTCCATGCGAAGAACACTCTGGCGTTTTCGCTCAGAAGCCAGTTCCATTTCTTCTCTCTCTGCCTTTAACTCCAGGAATCTGGAATAATTTGCCTCATAGCTGTAAATAGCTCCATGGCTGATTTCCAGAATCTTGTTGGTCACCTTATCCATAAAATAACGGTCATGGGTAACCATCAGCACAGTTCCCCTGAAATTTCGCAGATATTCTTCCAGCCATGCAATCATCTGTTCATCCAGATGGTTGGTGGGCTCATCCAGTAACAAGACGTCAAAATCAGATGCCAGAATCTTTGCCATAGCAACCTTTCGTCTCTGTCCGCCAGATAAGTGCTCCAGCAAGGTGTCATCTTCCACGATTCCAAGCTGATTCAAATTGCTCTGAACCAGCCAGTCTGTATCCGGATTTCCATCCATAGCATAGGAATGTACGGTAGCATGTTCCGGAAACTCCGGATTTTGTGGAAGATATGCGATTTTCAAACTATTCTGCCGGATAATCTGACCTTCATCCGGCTCTTCCACCCTGGCAATCATTTTTAACAAGGTACTTTTTCCAGTTCCATTGATACCAAGAATACCGATTTTATCTCCCTGATGCACTCCAAAAGACGCATCCTGAAAAATCGTTTTATCTCCGTAAATCTTGCTGATGTGTTCTATATTAATGATATTCATAAGAAAACAATCCTTTCCCTTTTACCATTTATGGACTGCAAAAACACTCCAATCACATCTTATAAGATTTTTCATGGCACGTCAATATTTCTACTGGTTTCTGCTCTTTACAATCTTCAATTCATATCCCAGTGCCCGAAGAATATTGCAAAAGGTTTTTAAAGAAGGACTATTTTCTTTTCTTTCAATTCGCGAAATAACCTGCTGCTTATTACCTGTAAGTAATGCCAACTGACTTTGTGTCAATTTTCCTTCTTTTCTCAAAGCAATCATCTCACCTATCAATCTATATTCTTCTCTATTTTCTTCCCAGGCTTTTTCAAATTGTTTCGATTCCTTTTTTCTATTTTCAATCTCATTTTGTATGTTTACTTCAGCAAATGGCATACCCTTTCCTCCGGTTAAATAAAAGTTCTTCCCAGCAGACTTCCCAGCTCTTTTGCACGCTTTATCACTATCTTTTTATCCTTTTTCTCTGTCTGATTTTTTTGCTTTTTTATTGTACAACTTATTTGATGTATTTACAACCCATTTTCTATAAATTAAGAATTGCCAACATCACACAAACATGCTATTTTATTAACATATGCAAAAAATTTTTATTGGAGGATTTTTACTTATGATAGCATCTGTATTTTTTCTAATCCTTGGATTTTTATTGCTGGTCAAGGGCGCAGATTTGTTTGTAGATGGTGCTTCTTCCATTGCCAAACGTCTCAGGATTCCTTCCCTTATTATTGGACTTACCATTGTGGCTTTTGGAACCAGCGCACCGGAGCTGGCAGTAAGTGTAACCGCAGCTTTAAAGGGCAGCAATGATATTGCTCTTGGAAATGTAGTTGGTTCTAATATCTTTAATCTTCTGGTGGTAATTGGTGTCAGTGCCATGATTTGCCCTCTGGCAGTGGAAAAAAGCATGATTAAAAAAGATTATCCCCTGTCTATTGGAGCTACGCTTCTTCTGGGGCTTCTTGTTATGGACCAGTTCCTTGGAAAAAAAGACGCTATGTCACTTAGCAGATTAGATGGAATTATCCTTCTGGCTGGTTTTGCTTTGTTCATGTACTTGACCATCCGGGAAGGGCTTGCCAAACGAAAAGAGCAGCTGCAATCCCAGGAAGAGGAAATTCCTGTAAAATACAGTCTCCCAGTGAGTATACTGTTGTCTGTGGCAGGACTTTTAGGCATTATTTTCGGCGGTGATATGACTGTAAACAGTGCAAAAGAAATTGCAAGAGCCTTTGGACTTAGTGAAGCGCTTATTGGTCTTACCATTGTGGCCATTGGTACTTCCCTTCCTGAACTGGTAACCTCTGTGGTGGCTTCCAAAAAAGGTGAGAGCGACATTGCTCTTGGAAATGCTGTGGGATCCAACCTGTTTAACATTCTTTTCATTCTTGGTGTATCCAGTACTATTCTTCCTATGAGCGTAAGTCCTACTTACTTATATGATATTGGATTCTTACTGGTTGTGTCACTCCTGGTATTTATTCCCGTTGCTGCCAAACAAAAAATCAGCCGCGGTACAGGAGCTGCCATGACGGGGGCTTATATTCTGTATACCATTTATCTGATTATGCGATAACATCTGCAGAAATCAAAATCCGAAAGTCAGATTCTTTCCTGAATCCAGCGACTTTCGGATTTCCTTTTTTACTATCTTCTTATTTTTCCACTACAAAACTCTCATAAGGACGAAGCGCCATGATTTTTTCCAATGGCCTTGTCTCATAATTACTGATTAAATAGTCTGCATTTCTAAATTCCTTCGGGATTTCCATTTCTACTTCTGTTTCAGAGAAATTACATACCACCAGAAGTTTTTCTTCACCTAATGTCCTGGTATATGCATAGATTTCTTTTGAATCCGGTAAAAGCAAATCATAGGAACCATATACAATAATTTCTTTTTCTTTCCGAAGCTGAATCAATTTCTGATAATAATAGAAAATAGAATCTGGATTCTCCAGCTCTGCTTTTACATTAATTTCTTTATAATTTGGATTTACCATAATCCATGGTGTTCCTGTTGTAAAACCTGCGTTTTCACTGTCATCCCACTGGAATGGTGTTCTGGCATTATCCCGGCTCTTATATCTTAAATAGCCCATCATTTCTTCTGAAGTAAATACCTCCTGTTCCTCCACCAGTTCATGATAAGCATTGATGCTGTCCAAATCCCGGAAATCTTCCACCGAAGTAAAGGGTACGTTGGTCATGCCCAACTCCTGCCCCTGATATACATAAGGTGTTCCCTGCATCATATGCAGACAGGTTGCCAGCATTTTAGCAGATACATCGTGATATTCCCTGCTGTCATTTCCAAATCTGGAAACTGAGCGCGGCTGATCATGATTTTCCCAAAACAGACTGTTCCAGGCAATATCTTCCAGACCTTTCTGCCATTTTGTAAGGATTTCTTTTAAATCTCTTAAATCCATTTTTTTATCTGTCCACTTATTTGTGCCATCTGCATCCACATCCATGTGTTCAAACTGGAACACCATGTTCAATTCTTTTTCATCACTTCTGGCGTATTTTTTCGCTTCTTCCAAAGTAACGCCAGAGCATTCTCCTACGGTAATGGTATCTGCATTGTTCAGCACTTTCTCTCTCATTTCCTGAAGATACTCATGGACATGAGGACCATTGGCAGGTTCATTAAAGCTGGCATAACCATTAATACCAACCGGACCGTCCGGTAAATCCGGTTTCTTGGAAATCAGGCTGATAACGTCCATACGGAAGCCATCCACACCTTTGTCCAGCCACCAGTTCATCATGTCAAAAACTTCCTGGCGCACCTTAGGATTGTCCCAGTTCAAATCCGGCTGTTTCTTAGAAAACAGATGGAGATAATACATATCTGTCTTTTCGTCGTATTTCCATGCCGGGCCTGAGAAACAGGATCCCCAGTTATTTGGTTCTTTTCCATCTTTTCCGGGTCTCCAGATATAATAATCCCGGTATGGATTATCTACGGATTTCTGACTTTCTATAAACCACGGATGTTCATCTGAGGTATGATTTACTACTAAATCCATCACCAGTTTGATACCATGCTCATGAGCTGCTGTAAGCATCCGGTCAAAATCCTCCATGGTGCCAAACTCATCCATAATTGCCTGGTAATTGCTGATGTCATAACCATTGTCATCATTGGGGGATTTATAAACCGGGGACAGCCACAGCACATTAATGCCAAGCTTTTGAAGATAATCCATCTTTTCTGTAATTCCGTTTAAATCCCCGATTCCATCTCCATTGCTGTCCTTGAAGCTTCTGGGATAAATCTGATAAACAATACTTTCTTTCCACCATCTTTTTTCCATTGCTACATTCTCCTTTTGGAACAATTTTCTCACATATTTTGCTGTTTTTATCATAGCTTATCCCCGGAGAAATGTCTTACGCTTTTGAGGCTAAAAACTACGCTTTTCTGACTTTCCTAGAAAGTCAGCTTTTCCAAAATCCTCACAATCTCCTCCCCACTGTTCCCCGAAACCGTCTCCTTCTGCGCCTTTTTCATAGCCTCCACTTTTTCCGGATTTTGAAGCAGCGCTCTTCCTTGTTCTACCTGTGCTTCTACAGTTCGTGGCGCAATGGACATGCCATGGCGGACAAAAAATCTCCTGTTTGCAGATTCACATCCAGGTATGGGCGCTGTGTGTACCATAGGAATCTGGGACACAGCAGCTTCTGTAGAGGTCAGCCCCCCTGGCTTTGTATACACCATATCACACGCCTTCATATACACCTCCATTTGCCTGGTCTGCCCCACCAGAACGATACATTCCTGCTCTTTGTATTTCTTCTTCATTTTCTGGAACATTTTCTTATTATTTCCACAAACTACTATAAATACCTCTCCTTCCTGTCTGGTTTTCAGAAACTGGCCGGTGAGTTTTTCCAAATCTCCTGCTCCCATGCTGCCTCCAATGACCAGATACACCGTCGCGTCCACGGGAAGATGCAAATATTCCCTGGCCTTTTTCTTATCTGCCTTTCTGGAAAAGCGGCTGCTTACCGGTATGCCTGCAGGTATCAGTTTTTCCTCTGGAATCCCTCTTTTTACACAGGCCTTTACCATTTCCTCATGTGCTACAATGTAAGCGTCACACCTGGTCTCCTCCCAAAAGGGAATACAGGTATAGTCTGTCATCACTGCTATCATAGGAGGCAGTTCTGTTCCCTGCCGTTTCATATAAGTCAGGGTTTCAGATGGATAGAGATGTGGCATCAGAATCCCATCAAACTTTTCCTCTTCCAAATAAGGTCCCAGATATTTACTCATCTTCGCATTTATATAATATACAGGAGATTTCCTCATAATTCTGCTGGCAGCCATACCAATCTGATACACAGCCCCGAACACATGAGGCATTTTTTTCACAGTATTCACATAAACACCGCCTACCGTATCCGAAACCTTTTGTCCTGCCAGCGTTAAATAATCAAACATCACAGCTTCATGTCCATGAGCTTCCAGGGCTTCCTTCATGGCAAAGCCGGCAGCATCATGCCCTCCTCCTGTTTTACAGGATAATATTAAAACCTTCATATATTAATTTCTCCTAAAACCGAAACGTATCTTTTTCTCTTTGTTCTTTTTCAAATCTTCTCTGTGCTTATCCAGTACAACAAAGGAAATCAGACAATTTCCCACTGTCACAGCCAGATTCAGCTTAAAGCAAATGCCGCTTAGTAACCAGCACAGATAAGTAACTGCAGTGCGGAAACTATGGGGATCAATAATAATAACCAGCGTAAACAGCAGATACCAGAAAATCAAAAGCCACAGATCTGTAAACATAGGGTACAAGCCTAACAAAACGCCAAAAGAAACCGCAATCCCCTTGCCCCCTTTTCTCCGTCCACCCAGAAATGGAAACGCATGTCCCAGCACCGGAGCTGCCATCACCAGGGAAAAAGCCATATGCTCTGTTCCGATTTCCCTGGCAGCCAGATAAACCGGTACCATACCCTTTAAAAGATCACATAAAAGCACCACAAGCCCACAGGAGGCACCTCCATAAAAGAAGGCATTGGCTGTACCCGGATTTCCATCACTGCTGAGGCTTCGCACATCAATGCCACGCAGCACCTTGGGAACCACGTAACCAAACATCACGCTGCCCGAAACATACCCCAATACAATATAAAACATTGCCTGCATCAGCATTTTCTCATCCTCCAGAATTCAGGAATATATAAAAGCAACGTAACTGCCATAATCACCATTTCTGAATAAACAAGGAAATTCACTGTCTTTATGGAAATTCCAGGCAGCAGCACCAGCATACACAGCACCAGAAACAACGTTGCTGTACAGACTTTGCCAAACCACTTAGCTCCATCCAGTTTCTTTCCTCTTCTCAGATTAATCAGGCCCATCACTGCCATAAATCCTTCTTTTACCAGCATCAGCAAAACCAGATACCGCATGGAGGTATAGCGCACAGCCAGACAAAGAGCAATGGCTGCATGGGTGAGCTTATCTGCAAAAGGGTCTAAAAATTTGCCAAACTCTGTAATCATATTAAATTTTCTTGCTACTTTTCCATCCAGTAAATCCGTAATGGTAGATACTGCCACAATGGCTGCTGCAACATAATAATCCTTCATGGTATCTGCCTGAAGATACACCACACAGAAAACCGGTATCAGTAAAATCCTGAAATATCCCATGCAATTAGGAATGGAAAACAGCTCCTCTTTTTTTATTTTGTTCATGTTATTCCCTTCTTTCTCTTTTGTCTGTCATTGTCACTGCTCCTGCCCTGATAAAATTCCCATGGCAGCCTCTTCTTCAAACTGTCTGGAATACAGCTCATAATAATAGCCCTTTGCCTGAAGCAATTCCTTATGGGTTCCCTGCTCAATGATTTTCCCGTCCTTTACCACCAGAATCACATCTGCTCTTCGTATGGTAGACAATCTGTGAGCAATTACAAAAGAAGTATGCCCTTTCAGCAAATGGTCTGTAGCCTGCTGGATTAGCTGCTCTGTCTGGGTATCAATGGAAGAGGTTGCCTCATCCAGCACAAAAATCCTTGGGTTTGCCAGAATCGCCCTTGCAAAAGAAATCAACTGTTTTTCTCCTGTAGAAAGTCTTCCTCCGCTCTCTCCCACATCACTTTCATATCCCTGCTCCAGTTTCTCTGCCACCACATCTGCAGAAACCTGTTTTGCAGCTTCCCTTACTTCCTCATCCGTAGCATCCAGTCTGCCATAACGAATGTTATCATACAAGGTTCCGGAAAACAAATGAGGATTTTGAAGGACATAGCCAATCTGACTGTGAAGCCAGAGCTGGGAGCGCAGGCGGTAATCCTTTCCATCAATGAGAATTCTTCCCCTGGTGGGTTCAAAAAATCTGCCCAACAGATTTACCAGGGTTGATTTTCCCGCTCCTGTCTCTCCTACAATAGCCACATTAGTCCCTGCAGGCACATGGAGATTAAAATGTTCCAACACATACTCTTTTCCATCCGGATACCGAAAAGAAACGTCTTCAAAGGTAATATCTCCCTGGATTTCTTCCCAGTTTTCCTTTTTGGGATGAAACATATCCCCGTATTTTTCCTCCACCTCAGGACTGTCACAGACATTAGGTTCCTGCTCCAGCAAATCTGTAACACGCTCAATATTAGCCTGGCAGGAAATCAAATCCGCCAGAAGTCTTGCAAGCTGCTGAATAGGTTCAAAAATCACCACTGCATAAGAAATAAAAACCGAAAGGGTGCCAAGCTGCAAAAGTTCTTCCTGTACCATATGTCCGCCCCGTTCCAGTACAATGGCACAGGCAATGGAGCTAAAAAGCAAAATCGTAGGAATATAAATTGCATTTAACCTTGCCGAATGTATGGCAGCCTGATGCATCTTTTTTGTAATCTTGAAGAAATTGTTCTGATTGTCCTCTTCTACTACCATACTTTTGGAAGTTCTCACTCCTGTGATTCCTTCATTGTAAGCATTAGTAATCTGAGAATTGATTTTCCGCACTTTCCGGTTCCAATGGAGAATCTTGTTCTGGAAATATACAGTAAGCAGAGCAATACAGGGCACAATCATCATAATAATCAGTGCCAGCTTCCAATTCAGCAAAAGCATAATACCAAATACACTGACCACATAAACAAAAGCCCAGAACATATCCACCAGTCCCCATGCAGTCATCCCGGCTATCTTTAGCGTATCACTCATGACCCTGGCATGTATGTACCCCACTGGCGTTGTGTTATAGTAGGAAAAGGATAAGGTCTGAAGATGTTCAAACTGCGCCCATTTTAAATCCTTTCCCACGCACATCTCAATGGTGGTTGCCGCATGAACGGAAACATAGACAAATACTGTCTGCAGCACAATCAGTCCAATATACACCCCTGCAAAGATAGGAATTCCATCCAAAGTATCCGGCACAATAAAATGGTCAATGGCGTAGCTTTGAAACAGTGGCACCAGCACATCAATACCGGCCAGCAGTAAGTTTAAGCCTATGGTAATCACAAAATATTTTTTATATGGTTTAAAAAAGGGCAACATTTTCGCCCAGACCTGAAAGCTAAAGGGTTTCTTATATTCCTGTTCTTCGTATGCTGCCATCTCTTATCCCTCCACCTGCATCCGGTCATCCTGACTCATCTGAATCTCATAGACCTGTCTGTAAATTCCATTTCCACGAATCAGCTCTTCGTGAGTTCCTCTCTCCTGAATCTTCCCCTGATGTAACACCAGAATCTCATCTGCGCTCATCAGTGTTGTAATCCGGTGAGAAATCAAAATCACCGTAGTGTCCTTACAATTTTCCAACAGCGCTTTTCGGATCTTCGCATCTGTCTGGGAGTCCACTGCAGAAAGAGAATCGTCAAAAATCATAATGGGAGTCTTCTGAAGAAGCATTCTGGCAATGGCCACGCGCTGCCTCTGACCGCCTGATAAAGTAACGCCCCGCTCTCCCACCAGAGTGTCATAACCATCCGGGAAATTCATAATGGTTTCATCCACACAGGCAATTTTTGCTGCCTGCCGAATTTCCTCCATAGTTGCATCTGGTCTTGCCGCCGCAATATTTTCCCTGATGGTACGGGAATAGAGAAAGGGTTCCTGCAGTACCACTCCCACGTTTTTACGCAGCCATTCCAGGGGAATTTCCTGTATATTCTTTCCTCCAAGTGTGATACTTCCCTCTCCCTCTTTTAATTCATACAAACGGTTTAAAAGCTGAATCAGAGTAGACTTCCCGCTTCCTGTACCGCCCAGAATCCCCAGTGTCTTTCCTTTTGGAAGCACAAAATCAATATCCGAAAGCACCGGCTGTTCTTCCTCATAGGCAAAATTCACATGAGAAAAACAAAGGTCAAAGTCTTCTGATTTTTCCTTCCTCTCCTCACCATAGGCTTCCTCTTCCCCACGAATAATATAGTCCACACGTTCAAAGGAGACTCCCGCCTTACTCATATCCGAAAGAATACGTCCCAGTCCTCTGATTGGCCATACCAGAGTGGTATTATAGGAAGCAAAAGCAATAAATTCTCCTACGGTAATGTTACCCTGCACCGCTTCCATGGCTCCCAGTACAATGACTGCTACCACCTGAAGTCCTGTAATCAGGTCTCCCATTCCCCAGTAAAGGCCGGACAAGGTTCCCAGGCGAATCCAGAGGTTTGCAAACCGGTCATTCTTTTCCTGAAACCGCTCCATCTCAAACTTTTCCCGTCCAAAGGCACGCACCACCCGGACACCGGTGGCATTTTCCTGGACCACAGTAGAAAGCGCTCCCTCCGCTTCATCTGCCTCTGTGAATCTTCTGGCAATTAACCGGTAAAAAATACCGGAATACGCAGCTACCACAGGAACAAACAGCAATACCACCAGCGACAGTTTCAAATTCATGGAAACCATCATAGAAAAAGACACTGCCACTAAAAATACAGTACGGAACACTTCCAAAAGCTGGGTTACCACAAAGTTTCGGATAACCTCCACATCCGAAGTACAGCGCTGGATAATATCCCCTGTCTGATGTTTGTCATGCCATTTCATAGGCATTTTCTGTACATGGGTAAACAAGGCATCCCTCATGTTTTTCGCAAAATTCTCTCCCGCCATGGCAGTATTGATTCTGCTCACAAACAATGCTGCCCCGGACAACAATGCTACTCCTACCAGAATCAGCGCCATAATCCAGAGATTTTCCTCCAGATATAGATACCCATTTCCTTCTAATACAGAATCCACAGTGAAGCGAAATATCTGAGGTGTCAAAGAATTCAAAGCCGTAGTCACCAAAGATGCCAGCACTGCAAAAAAGAAATATTTCTTTGCGCCTTGAAAATAGCGCAAAATTAATTGAATCCTTCGTTTCATGTTTTTCTTCTGTTCATCCCCCTCTTTTATTTTCATGTAGTCTATTATACAATACAATCCTCCATATGGAAACATGAAAAAGAAGATACTGCCGCACCAAGGGCATACTAAGTGCAACAGTATCTTCTTTAATTAAGCTTTATTTCCTTCTCCAAAAACGTATCCTGCAGCTTCACCCCAGTCTCATTGAGCATGGCAATTAAAAGCCCGTATTCAAAGTCTTTCACCGGGCGCCGCTCTTCCAGCAAAATTCCCATAACCCCTTTCACCTCTTCCGTTGACTGAACGGGAAGATACATGGCATTTGCATCTGGCAGAGTGTGGGTGCAGGTTCCGGCTCTGTGACGGTTGGACGCTGCCCACTGAGCCACTGCCCGCTCTTTTCCATTTACATTTTCTTTCAATTCTGGAAGCCCCATACCCTTTCTTGGAAACAGCATTGGTTCTTCCAGATTTCCTTTTTTATCCACCGGATAAATGATAATGGAAAGATTTAGTAACTTTCCTACCTGAGCTGCCACCTGTTTCCACACCTCTTCCCTGGTGCGGCAGCGCCTGAGTTTCCTGCTGTTCTCCAGCAAAATTTCCGTCCGGTATGCTTTTTTTGCACTTTCTCTTGTCTGAGCCTTTAACTGCCTGGTCATGGATGCCATAAAAAATCCTACTGCAAACAGCATAGCAAAGGTAACCGGGGAGCCTTTGTCATAAGCCTTTAAGCTAAAATAAGGCTCTGTGAAGAAAAAATTAAAGGAAAGCACACTAATCAAGGCAGAATACAGGGCATAAATTTTTTTGTCTGCCACATAGGAAGACAACAGCACACCAACCATGTATACCATAATCAGATTTGCTTCTGAAAGCCGGAACCATTGAAATATATAAGCCGCCATGGTACTAAGCGCCATAATGGCAGTGATTTCTCCAAGCTCCAGTAAAACCATTTTACCGGATTCCTCTTTTTTTTCACTGGATTTTCCCTTTTCCCGATACTCTTTTGTATGTTTCATATCCGGAATAATGTACACATCAATATTGGGCGCCCGGTAAGTAAGCTGTTCCAGCACTTCAGAACGACTTTTTCCAAACATCCACTGTTTTCTGCTGCGCCCCATTACGATTTTTGAGATATTTCCCACAATGGCATACTCTACAATCTGATAAGCAATATCCGTGCCATACACGGTAACAATATCCGCCCCTAAGGCTCTTGCCAGATCCATATGATTTTTCACAGCAGCCTTGTTTTTTTCATCTGCTTCCTGCATTTTTGGCGTTTCCACATAAATTCCGGTAAAGCTGGCATGAAAAGCATAAGCAAGGCGTGAAGCTGTGCGGATTACCTTGGCATTGGAAGGGGATGGGGAGATACACACCAGAACATGTTCACCTGTATGATAATCCATTTCACCCAGGGCATTTCGTTCCTCTTCTGCAATGCGGTTTACCCTGTCTGCAGTTCTTCTAAGCGTAATCTCCCTAAGAGCAACCAGCTTTTCCCTGCGGAAAAAATTTTCCAACGCCCGCTCTGCCTGTAAAGTCCCATAGATTTTTCCCTCTTTCATCCGTTCAATGAGTTCTTCGGGTTCAATATCTGTGACCTCCACCTGGTCTGCATGGTCAAAGACCTTGTCCGGAACCCGTTCCCGCACCTCAATATGGGTAACGTTTCCCACAATATCATTGAGGCTTTCTAAATGTTGGATATTCATGGTTGTATACACGTCAATACCAGCACGCAAAAGTTCTTTTACGTCCTGGTATCTCTTTTCATTGCGGCAGCCTTTCACATTGGTATGCGCCAGCTCATCCACCAAAATTAATCTGGGATTCCGCTTCAAGGCTGCGTCTAAATCAAATTCCCGCAGTTTTACCCCTTTGTATGCAATTTCCATGGGAGCAATGGTTTCCAGTCCCTTTACCAGCGCCTGGGTATCTGGTCTTGCATGGGGTTCCACATATCCTGCCACCACGTCAATATGGTGTTTCTTGGCCTCATGAGCAGCCTTTAGCATGGCATAGGTTTTGCCGGAGCCTGCTGCATAGCCCAGGAAGATTTTTAATTTTCCCCTGGATTTCTTCAGCTTCTCTTCTTCCTCAAACTGAAGTCTGCGAAGAAGCTGACTGGAATCCGGTCTTTCATATTCTTCTTTTTCCATAGACCCTCTACTCTAAAATTCCCATAGCATTGGCAATGGCCAGATTGCACTTTAACACATTGACTCTTTCCTCACCGAAGATTCCAAGTACCTTGTGTTCTGTATTTTCTTCCACAATCTCAGTCACTTCTTCCTCAGATAATCCTGCATTTTCTGCTACATAAGGAATCTGTATCTTAGCTGCCTTTGGTGTGATATGTGGATCCAGACCGGAACCGGAAGCTGTCAGAAGGTCTGAAGGAATATCCTCTGCCGCAAGTCCCGGATGTTCTTCCAGAAAAGCATCCAAATCTTCCTGGATTCTCTTTTTAAGCTCTGGATTGGAGTTTCCGTAGTTATAAGAACCGGAAGAAACACCGCCATATTCCCCGTTTTCCAGTTCTTCCTCTGTATAATTATTATAATTTACCGAAGATGGTCTGCCCTGGAAATAATAGTTCTCTGTAAACTCCTGTCCCACCAGGGCAGAGCCCACTGCTTCTTCATAATCTACAGTGGGATTTCCCTCTTTATCAATGAGATTTCCATTTGCCTTTTCTTTCATGGTAAGCTGGCTGACTCCGGTAAGAGCCAGTGGATAAACAAAAGAGCAAAGCAACATCATAGCCACACAAAACACAAGAGCTTTTCCTGCCATTTTTCCAAAATTTTTCATGAACCTGTTCCTCCTACATTCCTATCAGCGCCAGCAGCGGAGCTACCAGTAAATCAATGATTTTAATTCCTACAAAGGGAACAATAATACCGCCCAAACCAAAGATTCCCATGTTTCTAAGCAGCATTTTCTCAGCCTTCATTGGTCTGTATTTTACACCTTTCATGGCAATTGGAATCAGGCCGGGTATAATAATGGCATTGAAAATCAACGCAGATAAAATAGCGCTTGCCGGTGTTGCCAGATGCATAATATTCAAGATCTGCATCTGCGGCAATACCATGGTAAACATGGCGGGAATAATGGCAAAGTATTTGGCAATGTCATTGGCAATGCTAAAGGTGGTAAGGGAACCTCTGGTAATCAGAAGCTGTTTTCCGATTTCTACCACTTCCAGAATCTTGGTAGGGTCTGAATCCAAATCTACCATATTGGCTGCTTCCTTGGCTGCCTGAGTACCGGAGTTCATAGCCAGACCTACATCTGCCTGAGCCAGAGCCGGAGCATCGTTGGTTCCGTCTCCTGTCATGGCTACCAGTTTTCCCTCTGCCTGTTCTTTCTTAATGGCAGTAATCTTATCTTCCGGTCTGCATTCTGCAATAAATCCGTCTACTCCAGCTTCTTTTGCAATGGTAGCTGCTGTTAATGGATTATCTCCTGTACACATAATGGTTTTAATACCAATTTCACGCAGTCTTTCAAAACGTTCTGACAATCCAGGTTTTACGGTATCCTTGAGGTAAATCACACCCAGAATCTTCTCATTGACACACACCACCAGAGGAGTTCCTCCCAGATTGGAAATATTGGTTACTATCTCCTGTAAATCCGCCGGAATGCTGCCTCCACGTTCTTTTGCAAAGGTTTTCATGGCATCAAAAGCGCCTTTTCTTACTACCGTGCCATCCTGTAAATCTACACCACTCATTTTACTCTGGGCTGTAAATTCTACAAAACACATTTGCTCTGCAACATGTTCATCCAGCACACATCCCATTTGTCTTCCCAGGTCTACCGTAGACTTTCCTTCCGGTGTGGCATCCATAAGAGAACACATGACGCTATAATCAATTAAATCTTCCTTTGCAACACCTTTCACCGGGTAAAACTCAGCGGCCAAACGGTTTCCATAAGTAATGGTTCCTGTCTTATCCAGAATCATAGTATCCACATCACCACAGGCCTCTACTGCTTTACCGGACATGGCAATCACATTAAATCTGGTAACACGGTCCATACCGGCAATACCAATGGCTGACAGCAGACCGCCAATGGTAGTAGGAATCAGACATACCATCAGGGCAATGGCCCAGGAAATGGGAATTTCCACACCCAGATAAGAAGCAAAGGGATACAAGGTTACCACTACAATCAGGAAAATCAAAGTAAGCACAATCAGCAGGGTATTTAATGCAATTTCATTTGGGGTTTTCTGTCTGGAAGCGCCCTCTACCATGGAAATCATTTTATCCAGGAAGGATTTTCCGGGCTCTGCCATAATTTTAATTTTTAACCAGTCAGATACTACCGTAGTACCTCCTGTAACAGAAGAGAAATCGCCCCCAGCCTCTCTGGTCACTGGCGCAGACTCACCGGTAATAGCAGATTCATCTACCGATGCAATTCCCTCTACCACTTCTCCGTCGTTTGGAATCAGTTCTCCTGCTTTTACCAGAACCAGGTCACCTTTTTTTAACTCTGAAGCATTCACCATCTGTTCTGTGCCATCCGGCAGAAGTTTTCTTGCCCTGGTATCCTGCTTGGTCTTTTTAAGGGAAGCTGCCTGGGCTTTTCCCCTTCCTTCTGCAACGGATTCTGCAAAATTTGCAAATAATACCGTTACAAATAAAATGGCAGCCACAATTCCATTGTAAATCCGGTACTGCTCACTTCCACCAAATAAAGTTGGTACAAAAGTCAGCGCCAGGGTAATCAAAAAACCAATTTCTACTACAAACATTACCGGATTTTTAACCATATAGCGCGGATCCAGTTTCTGAAAGGAACCTATCACAGATGATTTCAAAATATCCTTGGTAATAAATTTTGTCCTGTTATTTTTAGCCATTTCTTTCTCTCCTTTCACTGTGCCTTACATCCAGATTGACAGATGTTCTGCAATCGGTCCCAGAGCCAAAGCCGGGAAGAAGGTCAAAGCAGCGAAAATATATACAATAAATACAAGAATAATCATAAAGGTTACATTATCGGTCCGAAGGGTACCCACAGATTCATTGACTTTCTTCTTAGCCAGCATAGAGCCTGCAATGGCAAGCTGTGCAATAATTGCAATATATCTTCCGAAAAACATTGCCAGACCGGCGGTTACATTCCAAAACGCGGTATTATCTGCCAGTCCCTCAAATCCGGAACCATTATTTGCCGCAGAAGATGCATATTCATACAAAACCTGGGTCAGTCCATGAAATCCTGGGTTGGTAATTCCTTCTAACCCTGCCGGAACTGCCACTGCCAGCGCTGAGAAGCCCAGAATCAAAAGGGGATGAATCAGAATGCAAAGAGCAACCAGCTTCATTTCTTTTCCCTCTATTTTTTTATTCAAGTACTCCGGCGTGCGCCCTACCATCAATCCACAGATAAATACTGCCAGGATGACGTACATAATCATGTTCATCAATCCTACGCCTTTACCACCGAAAACGCAGTTGAGCATCATATGTAACAGAGGCACCAGACCACCTAGTGGCGTCAGGGTATCATGCATGTTATTTACCGTACCTGTGGTAAAAGAGGTGGTTACTGTGGTAAACAGCGCAGACTGTGGAATCCCAAACCGGACTTCCTTTCCTTCCATGCTTCCCTGGGTCTGATCCACGCCCATGTCCTGAATCACCGGATTTCCTGCAAGCTCTGAGTTGTAGCAAATCATAAGTCCGACCAGGAACAAAATAGCCATGGCTCCGAACACCACTGCTCCCTGTCGTCCGAAAATCAGCTTTTTACTTCCCACAGCAGCTTTCTCTGCCTGTTTTGCTTTCTTCTTATCATGGAGCATATGACCGAAGGTCACCACACAGGCTCCTGGCAAAAGCATCATGGAAATCATTTCTGCAATATTGGTAATCACAGTAGGATTTTCAAAAGGTGTGGTTGAGTTTGCCCCAAAGAATCCTCCTCCGTTGGTTCCCAGATGCTTAATGGATTCCAGCGCCGCTACCGGTCCTACTGCAATATCCTGTAAATTTCCTTCCAGTGTCTCAATAGTAAAATTTGCATGTAAAGTCTGTGGTGTTCCCTGGCTTACCAGAAGCAGGCCCACCAGAAAAGAAACCGGTATGAGGATTCTGGTTGTAATCCGCACCATATCTTCATAAAAGTTTCCAATCTTCTTACCTGCCAGCCCCCTGCAAAACGCCATACAGGCTGCATATCCTGTAGCTGCAGAAGTAAACATCATGAAAATAATCACACACATCTGAGCCGCATAGGACAGTCCGCTTTCTCCTGAATAATGCTGCAGGTTGGTATTGGTCATAAAACTGATAATAGTGTTAAAGGAAAGGGTTGGTTCCATATCTGATATCCCGTTGGGATTTAAAAACAACAAATCCTGTAATCTTAAAATCCCATATCCTACCAGCACCATGACCCCATTTACCAGAAGCAGGGTCAATGCGTATTTCTTCCATCCCATGTCTTCACCCTTGATTCCGCAAATCTTATAAAAAAAACGGTCAATGGGATTAAACACTTTATCTGCAAAAGTTTTTTGTTTTGTTGCAATATGGTACATATACTTTCCCATGGGAATGACCAGTATTACAAAAATTGCAAGCGTTAAAATAATCTGTAACATGTTTTCTCCTCCTAATGCTTCTCTTCCGGCTCACTTATAATTTTTCCGGGTTTATCAGGGCATACACCAGATAAATCCCCAGTCCGGCAATGATAACGCCTAAAGCAATCATATCCATCATGCTCCTATCCTCCTATTTTTCTTTTGGTTTTATCTGCCTGTCGCAAAAATCAGCGAATACTTTCATCAGGCCAAAGCAAACCAGCAATGTTCCAATCATTAATAAATCCATCATAATCTTTTCCTCCTTGCCTGGTTATTTTAGGTGATAAAAGATTAAATATGGATTAAGTTCTTAGAGGATGGTATTAAAACTTTATAAATTTGCAAAAAAATACAGGGACTGCTGTTTCACACAACAATCCCTGCATTCTATTTATGTTCTATTTCTCATCCAAAAAACTCCCGAATCTCTTTTTCCCATCCAACAAGAGACCCCTGCACCATAGGCGGCCTTCCTCCGCCTTTTCCCTGGAATTTTTCGTTCATCTGCTTCCCGGCTGCACAGATATCCTGTTCCAGGCTTCCCAGCACATACCGGTATCCAACAGTATCGTCTCCCACAAACACTCCGCAGATTCCATCGGTAAGTTTCATAGCGTCATTAACAAAGTTCCGCATGGCAATGGCGTCCATCTCTTCAGTAAACAACAGGACAGGAGCCTTTTTATTTTCCTTGCAGGTCTCTTTTGCTTCCTTCAGACACAATTCCACATATCTCTGCTGCAGTCGTTTTACCTTTTCCTTCTGTTCCTGAAGCTCCAGTTCCAGGCGATCCACAGCCTGAACCACCTGCTCCTGTTTTGCAGAAAGACGGTTGGAAATAGTTACCACACTTTCTTCTTTCTGGTTATAATCTGCCAAAGCCCAGAAGCCGCAGAGCATGGATACCCGCATACCGCCTTTGTAATGAATAGCCCCTACCAGTTTAATCATGCCCACGCTTCCAGTGTCCTTCACATGAGGCGCACAGCAGGCACAACTGTCATATCCCGGTATCTGCACAATACGCACCTGACCCTGAATTTCTATTTTACTTCTATAAGTAATCGTTTCTAATTCCTCTCTGGTTGGATACAACACCTGAACGGGAATATTTTCTGCTACCGCCTGGTTTGCCTCATATTCGATTTTACGAAGCTCCTCCTGTGTAAGTGGACCATCATAATCCATGGTAACCCCATCTTTTCCCAGGTGAAAGCCCACGTTATTGTAACCGAAATGCTTATTTACAATACCGGAAACAATGTGCTCTCCTGTATGCTGCTGCATTTTTGAAAAGCGCTCCTGAAAGTCCAGTTTTCCCATTACAGTTTCTCCTGGCTTTAAATATCCGCTGATGAAATGAACCACCACACCGTCCTGCTCCTGTACGTCTAACACCTGTACGGTTTCTTCTTTGCAGGTCAGGGTTCCTGTATCACTGCTCTGTCCTCCTCCTTCCGGAAAAAAGGCAGTTCTGTCAAGAACTGCCTCATACTTCGCCTCAGACGAATGTTCCACAGAAAGAGAGGTACAGGATAAAACCTTTGCACAAAATTCTGAAAGATAACTGTCCTGATAAAATAATTTTTCTGTCATGAGTCCTCTCCATATACTCTGATTACAGAAGAAATCTTATGTACTACATTCATGCTTTCAATAATCAGCATAGCGTCATTAAAGTTTCCTTCTTTTACTCTTGATGTTACAACTACAATCTCCGCTAAATCTTCCTGGCGGTGCTTATGTTTCTGAATCATCTGGGCAATGCTCACATTATTATTACCCAGTACGCTGGCAATGCTGGCAAGCACCCCTGGTCTGTCATCCACATGAAGCCGCATGAAAAATCTGCTCTCCATATCCTCCTGTTTCTTTACAGGAATTTCTTTATAGCAAGTGCAGCTGATACGCCCGGTACATTCAAAGAGAATATTTCTCACAATATCAAAAACATCTCCTACAATAGCGCTGGCTGTAGGCAGTTCTCCCGCACCTCTTCCATAAAACATAGCGTCATCCACAGCATCCCCGTGGACAAATACTGCATTAAAAGAATCGTTAACCGTAGCCAGTGGGTGCTTCTCAGAAACCAGCATGGGCTGTACACTGACTTCAATACCTGTTTCTGTATTTCTTGCCACACCAAGGAGTTTAATCACACAGTTCAGTTCCTTTGCATAACGGATATCCTTAGAAGAAATATGGGTAATTCCCTGGGTACTCACATCATCAAAGGTGACTCTGGAATTAAAGGCAATAGACGCCATAATTGCCATTTTTCGCCCTGCATCATAGCCCTGAATGTCTGCAGTGGGATCTGCCTCCGCATACCCCAGCTTCGTGGCAAGAGCCAGGGCATCTGCAAACTCCATGCCCTCCTGCTCCATTTTTGTAAGAATAAAGTTTGTAGTTCCATTTACAATTCCTACAACCTCTGATATATGATTTCCCGCCAGACACTGCTTTAAGGGGCGGATAATGGGAATCCCCCCTGCCACTGCTGCCTCAAATAAAAAGTCACAGTGATGAGCAGCCGCACAGTCCAGCAATTCCCCGCCATAGGAAGCCACCAGATCCTTGTTCGCAGTTACCACATGTTTACCTGCGGTAAGAGCTTCTGTAATATAAGTACGGGCAGGCTCAATGCCTCCCATAACCTCAATGACAATATCAATAGACTCATCCTCCAGGATTTCCTGCCAGTCATTGGTTAAAAGCTCCGGTTCCTGAATTTTAGCCGCCGCTTTTTTCAGATTCCGCACTAAGATTTTTTTCAGTTCCACCACAGCCCCGATTTTCTGTTCCATCTCCTGGGTCTGCTGTTTTAATACCTTGTACACTCCGGTTCCCACAGTTCCAAGTCCCAGAAGTGCTGCATGTAATACTCGTTTACTCATTCTTCTCCTTCACCTTTTCCACATCCACTCGCTCTACATAGCCCTTTTTCATTCTGTTACTGCGTTTTATGGCTTTACTCCATCCTCCCACTTTATTATACACCCAGAAAGAATGGGACAGAACCGTCTTGGCTTTTCCAATTTTATCCTTTGCAGTACCACCATAGATACTGCCTCCGCATTCCATCTTTGTTCCTTTCATAATGTGCATAATCAAATCAGATTCACAGGTCACATCATCCGGTATCTCTGTGTAAGCCATGCCAATGCAATCTGCCCTGTGGGCGTCACTGCCACCTGTTCCGGGAAGGTCATATTTCTCTGCAATAGCAAGAGCTTTATCATTCACCGACTGTGGTTCACAGGCATTAAATACTTCCATGAAATCAAATTCCCGGATAATGTCCGGATTTCTCTGATAAGCCTTTGCATTCATAAAGCTCATAAACTTTTCCCCGCAGGGATGTGCCGGTCCCAAAATTCCACCATAGTTATGAACAATGGGAATCAACATCTGCAAAGGCATTCCCCGAAGTTCCAAAAGTCTCAGTTTAATATTTTCCGGCATAATCACAATCATATGCCCTGCATCCAGAGTATCGTACTCAATGCCCTTTAAAACCAAGAAATCCTGATATTTATCCCCTTTGATATTCCGCTTCCACTGACGATATCCGCCATAGGAATCATGATCTGTTACCAGCATCCCGCCAAATCCCTGATTCCGCAGCATACGGATATATTCTTCAATAGGAACTTTTCCATCAATAGAGCCTTCTTTTGTATGGCAATGCATGTCAATCTTCATGACAACATCTCCTTTCACGAACTTCTGTCATAGACCAAATCTTTGCCTCATAGCCCCGATTTTTTCTTTCGGAAGAACCAGATTAAATCCCTGGGGATTCACAGCCACACCTTTTGCTACAGGAATAATCACCTTTTCCAGGTTCTCAAAATTCACCAGCATTCCTGTAAATTTCTTTTCTTTATTAAATTTCCGAAACTCTTCTGCATCTGAAAAGATTGGCTGGTAAATATCCCCATTCTGGGTCTTAATATAAGGAACCTGAACATTTTTGGGATCCTGTCCCTCCTCTGGTTTATTCACTGCCACCAGATACCGGCTTTTAACCAGATTTGCTGCTGTCTCCTCTTCCAGTTCCCTGAGATTTTCTTTTTCTTCCATTTCCACGCCACGTCTTAACTCCTGCATAAAGTAAATACCGGAAAGCTGCAACTGTGGATTCAGAAGAGGACGTTTCTCTTCCGGCAGACTGGAAAAGTCAGGTTTTTTCACCACTTCCTCTAACTCCAGTTCTGTTTTTTTCTCCTTTTCATAGTAAACAATACTATTGACTCCAAGGGTGTACAGCACTGTGTAAAAACTAAGGAAACTCTGATTATCCACCCTGATAGCTGCAACAGGATTTTTCTTCTCTGTTAAAGGCTTCACGGTCTCTTCCAGCATTTCCTTTTCTTCAAAAATCCAAACCTGGTCATTAAAAGTTTCCGGATCGCAAATCACAAATGGAAGCCTGGTGGCTCTAGAGAGAACCGTAAATACCTCTTTCTGTGTCTGAATTTTCCGAATCAGTTCTATTCTTGCGTTGTCCATGTCAATTTTCTCCTATTGTGTTGTATTCTATGTATAGTATACACCTTTTTCTGATTTTTGTCCTCTTTTATTAGAAAAACAATACACTAAAAAAGGCTACTTTTCCTTCACAGTAATACTCCATGCCGCATTCTTTTGCCAGGGCGTCCACCTGGACACAGAAAGCGGAAAGACAGGAAGCTCTCTTTTGGGGAAATTTACAGGGATTTCCTTCTTTTTTTGCACAGGGGCTGCACAACTGGCAGGGGCCTGCCATAGCCGGAAGGTATTCTGGAATTTCTCCTTCCACTCCATGAATCAGCTTCCAGGTCATTTCATTATGGCGATGTTTAATCACCTTTGTCTCTGCATCATCCATAATATCCTTCACAGGAGTGATGGTCTGCAATACCAGGGCTTTGGAAAACCGCAAAGCTTTCTCCTTCAATGCTTCCGGTTCGCCGCAGGAAGGTGGACAGGAATAATTATTATCGTAGTTTCCACAATAATTCATTTCACAAAACTGGCGGAATCTGCTGTCAAAAATCAGATGATCCGTATCTATCACACATGCCTGGTCAAATCCACATGCAAGAGCCTGGTTTAATAATTTTTCTTTGGTCATAGGGTTACTTCCTTTCTGTTGTCTACAGTATTACAGATTCATTAAAAACATATTTTATATATACATCATACTACAAACTGTACATTTAAGCCATACCTTTAATAATCCTAAACATTTGAAATACCAGCATTATCCTCCCAGTAGGTGAATCACACACATTCCTATTTTCCAACCTACTTTTTCAAAGTCCAAATAGGTAGAAACAACAAATTAAGTCATCATCTTTTATGATTTCCACCTATTTCTATCTCCATTTTATAAGTGGAAATATCGCGTCTATAGCTTTTCACCTACTTCCGCAGACTCAAACATATTTCAAATACGAAAGCTGCCGCTTTCACGATTCATACTCATGAAAGCGGCAGCCGCATAAAGATATTCACTATTCTTTATTTACAAACCTCATCATACAGATTTCTTCCCTCAGAATCAATCACCACAATCACCGGAAGATTTTCTACTTCCAGCTTCCGAATGGCTTCTGTTCCCAGGTCTTCATAGGCAATGACTTCTGCCTTTTTGATACATTTGGAGAGTAACGCCCCTGCGCCGCCTACTGCTGCGAAGAACACAGCCCCGTTTCTCACAATGGCATCTGTGACTTCCTGTTTTCTCCTGCCTTTTCCAATCATGCCCGTAAGTCCTAAATCCAGCAGTCTTGGCGCATATTTATCCATGCGGCTGGCAGTGGTCGGACCTGCAGAACCAATGGGACGTCCTTCTCTTGCCGGTGTTGGTCCCATGTAATAAATCACATTACCTTCCAGTTCAATAGGAAGTTTTTCTCCTTTGTCCAATGTCTGGGACATTCTCAAATGTGCGGCGTCCCTCGCTGTATAAATAGTACCTGTAATATAAACATAATCCCCTGCTTTCAGGGTTTTTACCTCTTCTCGGTCCAGAGGTGCTTTGATATATCTGTCCATTCCTCTTTCCTCCCTGTTCTTTCGTGTACTAAATCGTTCTGACAATATGACGGTTTACATGGCAACAGATATTAATTGCCACAGGAAGTCCCGCAATATGGGTGGCATATGTGTTGATATTCACAGCCAGCGCTGTGGTATCTCCGCCTAAGCCTGCAGGTCCTAAACCAATTTCATTAATTTTTGCCAGCAACTCTTCTTCCAGTTCTTTTACATGAGGTAATTCGGAATGTTCCCCGATTTCTCTGGTCAGGGCTTTCTTTGCCAGAATAGCTGCCTTTTCAAAGGTTCCGCCGATTCCCACACCCACAACCACTGGGGGGCAGGCATTTGGTCCGGCTTCTTTTACTGCATTTACAATGGCTTCTTTCACACCTTCCACACCATCTGCTGGTTTCAGCATACAGATTTTACTCATATTTTCGCTTCCAAATCCTTTTGGCGCTACGGTGATTTCCACCTGGTCTCCCGGTACAATTTCATAATGAATAATCGCCGGTGTGTTATCTTTTGTATTGACTCTGAGAAGTGGGTCTCCTACTACAGATTTCCTAAGATACCCTTCTGCATAGCCCTGGCGTACCCCTTCGTTTACAGCATCTTCCACACTGCCACCTTCAAAGTGCACGTCCTGCCCTACCTTTAGAAATACCACTGCCATACCAGTGTCCTGGCAGATAGGAATCATGTCCTTTCCTGCAATATCCAGGTTTTCCAGAAGCTGTCCCAGAATCTGTTTTGCCAGAGGTCTGGTTTCTTTTTCATGGGCATCTCTCATGGCCTTATCCATATCCGGAGCCAGGAAATGATTAGCCTGAATACACATTTCTTTAATATTTTCTGTCAAAAGTTCTACGTTTACGCTGCGAACCATGGTTTTCTTCCTCCACTTTTCTGTTCTTACCTTGGGTGTTCTGCCAAATGTTTGCTTAAATCAATGCGGTTAAAGTCTCTGATATCCTCAGACTGGTGTTTTCCAAGCATTCCAATGAGCATATAATATCCGTTTCTTGGATCCTGGGGATAATCTTTTACTAATGTAAAATCTGTAATTTTCCCTGTACTGGAAATGTGCATTCTGGGTCCCAGACATTCCAGCACATAGTCGCCAATCTGAACATGATTTTCATCATAATAAGAAACCGGTAAATCCTTTTTCACCGCTTCTCTTACTTTTGCCTCCAGCTCATACAAATCCACATCCGGCTTCTGCTCAAATTCCAATACGAATCCATGACGTACATCTGAACGGGGACCATCCTGGGCATAGCCTTCTCCCATAAAATACACGCACAAATCTTCCAGTGTATGAGCTGCCTTCCGATAAATCACGGATTTGTGTACAATCTTGGCAATGTTCTCAGGAAGCGGGCCAAACATATTGGGTCTGGTAATAATAATTTCCTCCCCGATTCCCACCAGCAAATCTGCATTGCGGTTTAAAAATGGAAAAATCAGTTCAAAATGCTCCACAATTACAATCTTCCCGTGTTTTGCCGCATCCAGAATTGCCTCTGCCAGCACATGCATCTGAGTAAAAGCGGATTCAAAGCGGATATCCAGATGATAGGTATGAGGCGAAAAAGGATCCGCCATATCTTCATGGAGAAGAGGAAGGGGACGGATATTCACCCCTTCATCATCATTGGTAAGGTCAAGCCCCGGAAACATTCCTTTAATCAAAAGGCTCTTTCCAGCCCCCGCATCTCCGATAATTCCCACAATGTGGTCAAAGGGACTTAAATACATCTGGCTTAACTGCATACCCAGGTCTGCCATGCGGCGGTTTCCTCTGGGCGCAAAATAATAGCTGTACAGGTTTCCATCCTGCATTTGTCTTGAATATGCCATACTTTTTCCTTTTTATGTGCCAGAATAGCCAGAACTGCTTTCTCATAAGAGGAAAACAATTCTGGCATATCCTGTTTATCATTCTCTATTAGTTCTTTCTTGCTTTTCTAAGAGCCAGGATTCTCTCCATTTCATTGTAAACAATCATGTAGCCCTCGTCAACACCCATACCAGGTTTTGCAAGAATCTGATCCGGTTTTGTAGCCATCGCGCAGTTTACACAAACCTGTGCGGAACGGTCTGTTTCGTTACAGGTACCGCCCTGGTAAGCGCCAAAGCCTTTTTCCTTGCAGTACAGAACTGCTTCTACAATATTGTTGATTCCACCAAGGTCTGGTGTTTTAATCTGAGCCATGTGACCGGCTTTGTTATCTGCAAAGTATTTTACATCTTCCAGTGTATTACACCATTCATCTGCAACCAGCTCAACATCAATGCCTCTTCTGTCCACTTCTTCTCTAAGCCCCTTTAAGCAGAGCATCTGTTTTTCTCTTTCCTCTGCATCCATAGGGCCTTCGATTCTCAAATGGAATGGTTTTGCAGCTTCTTCCAGTTCTGCCAGATAATCTGCCATTGCAGGATAGTTGTCAACACCAAAAATGGCTCCAATGGTACCATATACGTCAATGTGGAACACTGGCATATAGTCTTCGCTGTGGCGCAGTTTAAGAACGCGGTCTCTTAACCAGCCAACATATTCTTTTAACAGTTCCCCATGCTCACCTAATTTTAATTTTACGTTGTTGATTAATGCGTGAGGCATAACTGCAGCGCCTTTTAAAATCATCTTGTCTGCATTATCATAACGGTTGTCACCAGACTGTGTAAATACTGGAATCGGCTCTTCTGAAACCGTTGTTCCATATTCATCTGCAACAACTTCGCACATCAGTCTCTTGCTGGATTTTGCAACAGCGTCCAGAATTGCCTGGCTCACACCATAGCGGATAGCTGTATGTAATCTCTTGCCATCCACCTGAATGGATTCCAGCATTTCACATAAACCTTTGAAGCTGTCAGCTTCTTTTCCAACTAATTCCGGTTTAATATATTTGTCAATAATCGGAATAAAATCCTCTGCCAGAAACAGCGGGTCACGTCCGCCTGCACCAGAATACTGAACAGCCGCACAATCACCCCATGCAATCTGTCCGTCTTCCAGAATCAACATAACAGAAATGGCCTCACCAGCCTGTCTTACAGACTTAAATCCAGGTGTAACAGTTTCTCCGAAATAAGCTGCCCCATCAGAAACAGCTCCCTTTTTAATAGCTCTCTGGTCATCAAAGAAAAATCCGGTTCTTGCTTTAGAACAAACAACATCTACTATTTTCATGGTTATCAATCTCCTTTTCAACTGGAAGATAAGGGATAGTGTTCAGTCCACATTGAGGATTCTGTCCCCGGGTATGGCGGGTTCATGCTTTTCTTGCTCAAAACCATTTTCTATTCGCAGAAAAGCACAAACCCGTCATCCCCGGGAGATACCAGACTTCCGGTGGACTGGGATATCGTTCTGTATATCCCTTCCATGCTTATCTTCCCTGGTATTTGTCACTTTAAAATGAATAAAAATCCTTTATATTTCTCACTCACTTGCATACGCCAGAAAGCCAAAGGCTTTCCGCGTATGCGTATCTTTTCTACCACAACTGTTATCCCATCCCCCGCTGGCGGCTGGTGTGGGATGACCATAACCCTATTTCATCATTTAGGTTTTCCTACCAGACGTCCCTTACTGATTGCATATACATCATCAATTACCATCTGGAAGGATGCTTTTCTCTTCTCCATTTTCGCACGGTGTTCAATCTTACCTCTGTTGAAGTCGATTAATTCCTGTGGAAGTGGAACTCTTGCCGAATTCAGGTAACGTACAGCGCCTTCATGGTCACGTGCCGGAAGCATTTTACCAAAGTTGTAGCGGCTTGGCGCAAATGGAATATCAATGACACCTGCTTTTACTGCGCGGATAACGCCAAGAGCCAGGTCTCCCATACCAAGTTCAAAGGTCTTATCCACGATTGCACAGGTTTCACCTTTGATAATTGCTTTTTCCAGTTCCAGAGCAGAGCTCTTTAATTCCTGATCTGCCAGCAGGGAAATAGCCTGTTTTGTACAGCGAAGTCCCTGCGCATTTGCTTCCATAGTAGGAACACCAACTGCCTCATGAGGTGTCTTAACAATAACCTTTGTAGCTTTTGCAAGGGCTGCTACAGAACTTCCCCAGGAAATAACTGCAAATGCTTTTGCTTCATCCTGTGGGAATCCACCCATCCACTGATGGAGAACCGTTGTTACGGTCACATCTTCATATCCGTATTTTTCCAGATATTCTTCGGTAAGTTCTTCCAGAACGCGAAGAGCTGCAACGTCCTGCACCAGGTTACCGCACTGTCCATAACCAACAGTTACATTCTTAACGCCCTGTTCTGCTGCAAGCAGTGCTTCGATAATTGCAACGGCATTGGACATAGATGGCGGAACCAGAGTACCTGTAAGAGGTCCGTATGGCTCACGGTTAATAGAAACACCCGCTTCTTCATAGATACCTGTCAGACGGTCTACATACTGCCAGTCATAAATCGTTCTTTCCAGCGGAACATCCTTTGCATATGGAATGTTGTAAGAAATACCGCCGCCTTCGTAGCTGGTAAATCCACCTGCATAACAGATTTCTGTCAGCAGTCTTGCGTCAGGAGTACCGTGACGTACCTGAACCGGAATATCAAGATTCTCAATAATCTGACGGCAGCCATATACACCATGGTTTACAGCTGGGAATCCATTCAGCATGGATTTCTGAGTACGGATAGATTCTTTAATTCCGTTTTCTGCTTCTTCATAACGGTTCTGACGTGTATAGGAATCAATGGTTGTAGGAAGTAAATCTGCCTCACCATTGTTCTGTAAATACTGCAAAAGTTTAATATGGTCTTCAATCAATGCTACACCGGCTCTTGGCTGAATCAAAGTTTTTCTTTCTTTCTTTGCTTCAGAAAGTTTTTTAGAAAAACTCTTTGATTCCGGCATACTTTTGTGATATTCGATAGCTTCATCAAAGTCTACATCTTTACCGGTTGCCCACTGTCCCATAATCTCTTTTCGAATGCCGTAAAATTCGTCATCCGATAATTTTTTATTCCTTATGTCCATAATAAGCAATCTCCTTCTTCATTATTTCTAATGCAGCCTCCGGGTAATGCTGAGAGAGCAATCCCATTGCTGCCAAGATATACTTTCTATCCACCAGGATTTCCGCATTTTCAGGTCTTAATGATCCCGGTGTGCTCTCACTAAAAAGTGCATATTTCGCAATCTCTTCTGTATGTTTTGCGTGAATTAAGGCACCGCCTGTTACAACAACATATTTTACCCGGCGTAAATCTTTTCCACTCTGAAGATAGGTCAGTCCGCAAGGTGTATATACCTGCTCAAGAGAACCTGCGTGACGTGCAACTGCTGTTTCCACTGCACCACATGCCAATGCAAAATCCATCATTTCCATCTCTTCATTATCGGGTATATAGTCTGTATGGCTGCCCAGATAATCCACAAGTCCGGCTACTTTCTGCCGGTTTAATCCAGCTATCTTAGCCAGTCTTCGGTCACCCACAGCTTCCAGGATTCCATGAACACTGTAACGCATTCCAATATCACCCTCTACGCTTCGTTTTGCGTAAGGCTCCTGAATCCCTTTCATTACCGTAGCCATATTTGCAGGGCTTCCCTCTGCAATGGAATATACATCTGTGGTGGCACCACCTAAGTCAACCCCTACTAATTCACCGATTCCCTGGTGTTCATCCCAGCCATCAGAAAGAAGTTCCATGGCTGTAAGCATTGCGGAAGGTGTCGGCATGATAATACCTGATACCAGATCAGAAGCCTCTGAAAGACCTTTTCCCTGAACGATTCTTTTCAAAAAGACTTCCCTGATCTGTTTCTGGGTTGGCTCGATATTCAGTTCACCCAGTCTTGGCATTACATTTTCACAGATATAAGTCGTTCTGCCTTCCAAAATCTCCTGGCAGTCATCTACCGCACACCTGTTTCCGGCAAGAACAATGGGGCAGTCATAGCTAAGCTCTGAAAGCATTTTTGCATTATACAAAATACACTCTGTATTTCCCCCGTCTGTTCCTCCTGTCAGAAGAATAATATCCGGATGATACGCCTCGATTTCTTTCATATCTCCCTTTGTGAGGTTGAAAGAATAGGTCTTCCATACCTTTGCACCGGCTCCCAAAGAAGCTTCCTTGGCTGCCTGAGCTGTAAGCTCTGGCACAAGTCCAATGGAAATCATCTTTAATCCTCCGGCAGCACTGGAGCAGGCATATCGCTCCTCATATTCCAGGTGTCCTGTTGTCTGCTCTAAAATTTCTATGGCATCGTGAAGCCCATTATTAATATCAGTTTCCACGGTAGTATAGGCTGCCGCAGTACCGAGTATCTCACAATTTTCTACGTCTACGGCTGTTACCTTGGTATTGGTGCTACCAAAATCCACCAATAAAACTGGTTTCATAATTTACCGCCTCACTTTATCAGTCTTCTGTTGCTGGTGCTTCCATGCCAAAGTCTTCGTATAAAGCTGCAATCGTGGTTTCCGGAGCAGTACCTGGTCCGAATACTCTGTCAAATCCCATTGCTTTAAAACGTTTTTCCACTTCGTCGAATGGCTGTTTTCCAACTACAATATTTCCGCCTACATACAAAAGAATATCTTTTAAACCTGCTTCGTTGCACTTATCTCTCAAGCCCCGGCAGTCCAGCTCTCCATGTCCATAAAGAGAAGATACCATAATTCCGTCTGCATTTGTTTCAATTGCAGCAGCAATATATTCCTCCTGAGAAACCATAACACCTAAGTTTGTCACTTCGAAACCGGCGTCTTCGAATGCATGCTGTAAAATCGTATTTCCTACCGCATGAACATCAGCGCCGATTACGCCAATAACTAATTTTTTCTTGTCCATTTCTGACCCGCTCCCTTCATTTTAGATTAAATGGCATTTTATTTTCTATCTTCTTTTTCCCTTAATATTTCCTAATTACAGAACATTTTTGATTGTATCCAGTACCGTACCATCTCTGTAGAGTACTTTGGCTACTACTTTGTCGCCCATCTCTACTTTCTTCGGCACTCCTGCAATCTCTTCTGCAATCTGTTTTAACTCTTCAATGTCTTTTACAGGAAGTCCTGCTTTGATTAATTTTTCTTTTAATTCCTGCTGTTTTGGATTTACTGCGATTCCTCTTTGCGTAACTACTACATCCACAGTCTCGCCTGGTGTGGATTTGCAAAGCACTTCATCTACAATCAGCGGGAGTCTTGCACGAATCAGCGGTGCTACAATAATCGCCAGCTTTGAACCTGCTGCAGTGTCACTGTGTCCGCCGGAACCGCCCATAATATATCCATTGGAATCTGTATGTACATTGACATTAAAGTTTACATCAACCTGCGTTGCCCCTAAAATTACAACATCCAAGCTATCCACTGCCGCACTTTTTGCAGCCGGTGATGCATAACGCATAGCAGAAATTTCCTGATGTTTCGGATTCTCACGAATAGATTCAATTGCCTTTAAATCAAAACACTGTACATCCAAAATCGTATCAAAATAACCTTTATTGGCCATATCAACCATATAACCAGTAATTCCACCCATACAGAAACTGCCTTTGATATGGTCTTTTTCCATCATCTCTTCTACATATTTAGCAACCGCAAGAGAAGCACCTCCTGCACCTGTCTGGAAAGAAAATCCATCTTTCAAATAGCCGGAATGTTTTACTACCTGAGAAGCCAGGCCTGCAATCCTAAGGCCTACCGGATCACGGGTGATTTTAGTTGTTCCAGAAACAATCTTAGCTGGATCTCCAATCTGTGGAACTTCTACTACATAATCCACATATCCTTCATTAATGGAAGTATCCTTTAAAGGATAGCTTACCAGATTATCTGTAATTACAACGACCTTTTTTGCATGAACAGCATCGGAAAAAGCATAACCAAGAGAACCACATGCAGATGGACCATATTTTCCACTGCAGTTTCCCATGTTGTCTGCTGTAGGTGCTGCTAAGAATGCAATATCGATTTTGGAAGAACCGTTTTCCATGTCACCTGCTCTTCCGCCGTGAGTTCTGAAAATCACTGGTTTTTCCATGATTCCCTGGGAAATTGCCTTTCCCACTCTTCCACCCATGTAGTTACATTCGATTCCTGTAACTACACCATTTTTAATATGCTCAATAATTGGTTCATGTACATCGAAAACAGAGCTGGCATTTACAGTCAAATCTTTGATTCCCATAGCTGCTGCTGCTTCCAGAACCATATTTAATACATAATCTCCATTACGCATATGATGATGAAAAGATATGGTCATACCATCTTTCAATCCAGTTTTTTCAATTGCCTCTTTTACAGAGCCGATTAATTTACTCATCTGCATGCACCTCCATAAATGGCTTTTTCCATTTCCAGCACCTGCTGGGCACGTTTTACAATCGGTGCATCAATCATTTTACCTCTCAGGGAAATAACACCTTTGCCCTGGCGTTTACCTTCCTCAATGGCATCCATGACATCATGTGCATATTCGATTTCACTTTCTGTAGGTGAAAATACTGCATTCACAATATCTACATGCCTTGGTGATATAACCGCCTTTCCTGCAAAGCCCAGACTCTTGGCAAATTCGGTATCTTTTTCCAGACCTTCCATATCTTCCACATCTGTAAACGGTGTGTCATAAGCTTCGATTCCACAGGCTCTTGCAGCACATACCAGACGGGTTCTTGCATAGAAGATTTCTTTTCCCTCTTTGGTACGTTTACAGTGCATATCAGCTGTGAAATCTTCTCCTCCTAAGAAAAGACCAATCACACGGTTATCAGAAGAAGCTATTTCAAATGCCTTTTCCACACCCATGGCAGTTTCAATCAGTGGAAGAATCTTCACAGTTCCCACTTCCAGGCCGCTTTCCTTCTCTACTTCTGCCATGTATTCAGAAACCTCCTGAATCATAGCACCGCCATTTACCTTAGTAGGCATGATCACATCTGGTTTCAGAGGGATAATGGCCTTTAAATCTGCTTTCCAGAACTCTGTATCTGTAGGATTGATTCTTACCACTACTTCACAGGATGGAAAAGACTGATATTTTAATGCATTACGCACTAAAATTCTGGCTGCATCCTTTTCATCTGGAGATACAGCATCTTCCAGGTCAAAAATAATGGTATCTGCTCCCAGAGTGTCACCGTTAATCAGCATATTTGGGGTATTTCCCGGTAAAAATAACATGGTTCGTCTCATTTTTATTCAACTCCCCCTCTTTTCAGTGCTGTTTCCATTCTGGCCCGAATTACACAGTCCAGAGCACCTTTGTCTTTGATAAAGATTTTTCCTGTTGTCACATCAAATTCCTGTAATGTGTCCAGCACGGCAGCCCGGATGGAATCCATGTACTGATTAGCGACAACTGAGTCAATCTCAAGGGTCAGTTCTTTCTCGTCTGGCTCTATCTGAATAAACAAATCACTGGATTCCAGGGTTCCTGCTACTGCATTTTTTAAAATCTTCACAGGTTTTCTCCTTTCATCATTTCCTTTTATGAAACGTATTTTCTATAACTTATTCAACCACGCTTTTGGAAACTCCCGCCTGTGCAAGAATCTTCTGTTCAAAAGCGATTGCTTTCTTTTCCAATACTGCCACTTCCTCAGAAGTAGCTTTTACAAACTCTTCATCCTTAATGGATTCCAGATTAATTTTTACATTAAATAATGCACCTAATACTGCAGTTCTTGCCATCATAGTAGCAACAAGTGCATCTGTAACGGCTGTTTTATTTCCTTTTGTAACCATAGTTTCTGCATAAGGAAGCACCTCATATGCTGCCTTTGCAACAGACAGAGGAACAGCAACTGCTGCTTTTAATCCATTCTGCATAGCTTCTGTGCGTGCTGCCTTTTCTTCTTCTGTTTCCTTCGGAAGAGTAAGTGCCTGCATATATAAATCAAAGGATTCACTGTCTCGTTTAATGTCTACCAGAAGCTGTTCACAGATTTTATGCATAGGCTCTACAGCCGCCTTCATTTCTTCTTCTACTTCTGCATATTTTTTCTTTCCGATTGTCAGTCCTGCCACCATTTCTGTAAGAGCCGCTGCTAAAGCGCCAGCAAGGGCGGAAATACTTCCGCCCCCTGGTACTGGTTCATTAGAGGCTGTCTGCATGGCGAATTGTTCAATTGTCATATTTTTCATGGCATATACCTCTTATATTTTTTTAAATTACAGTCTTGTTTCAAGTACCTGTTTTGGATCAAATCCTTCAAATCCCAGGTAATATTCTGCACAGTCAACGATTGCCTGAAGAGGAATCAGACCTACAACTTCACTTCCTAATACATTTACACCGTAACGTCTTGCTTCCATACGTACTGTTTCAAATACAGTATAAACAGATGTTTTTGTATAGTCTGTTAAGTTCATGGATACCTGTGCGATATTTCTGTCTTCCAGCATAACGCCCATAGCTTTGCAGTAACGGAAACCGCCTTTGATATGACGGATCTTATCTGCGATTTTCTGAGCGATTTCCACGCTGGATGTATCCAGGTTAATGTTGTAAGCGATCAGAGGCATTCTTGCTCCGATAGCTGTTACACCACCTGTAGGATGAATGGTATTTGGACCAAAGTCTGGTTTCCATTTTTCCTGATCTTTCATTTTTTCTGCCATACCTTCGAACTGTCCCTGACGAACTTTTGCAAGGTTTTCTCTGTGAGGAGCTGTAGCAGATTTTTCATATAAGAAGAATGGCTGGCCGAATTTTTCGGAAGCTTCTTTTGCAACTTCTTTTGCAAGAGCATCTGCTTCTTCTACCGTTGTATTTCTGATTGGAATGAAAGGAACAACATCAACACATCCCATACGTGGATGCTGTCCCTGATGTTTTGTCATATCGATCAATTCTACTGCTTTTCCGATAGCTGCAACCATAGCATCTTTTAATGGAGCAGGCTCACCGATAACAGTAACAACACTTCTGTTATGGTCTTCGTCAGAGCTGTAGTCCAGCAGTTTTACGCCTTCCACATTGCGGAAGCAGTCAACAATTTTTTCGATTTTTTCTTTATCTCTACCTTCACTAAAGTTAGGTACACATTCAATAATCTTATTCATGATGTTATTCTCCTTATTTCCATTCTTTGTGATATACAGTTTCACCTTTTTTGATAACCGTTTCTACCAGGTTGATTCCTGTGTGATACGGCATGAAATGGATGGATGGGAATTTCAGGAACACAATATCCGCCTGTTTTCCCGGTTCCAGACTTCCTACAGTATCAGCTCTATCCACAGCAGCAGCACCGTTAATCGTCAATGCTGTAATCACTTCTTCAATGGACATGTTCATATAAATACATCCAAGTGCAACCAATAACGGAATTGAGTTTGTGAAGCAGCTTCCCGGATTCAAATCTGATGCAATCGCTACTGCACATCCTTCGTCAATCATTTTTCTTCCAGGAGCATACTCTTCTTTCAAAGAGAAAGCAGTTGCTGGAAGAAGGGTACTGATAACTCCGGCATCGCGCATTTGACGGATTCCTTCGTCAGATGCTTTCAAAAGATGGTCTGCTGATACAGCACCTACTCTGGCTGCCAGTTCAGAACCGCCCAACTGATAAATCTCATCCGCATGGATTTTCAGTTTGAATCCCATCTTTTTGGCTTCTGTAAGATAATACTCAGAATCTTCTATATTAAATACATTCTTTTCTGTAAAGATATCAGCAAACTCTGCCAGATTTTCCTCTTTCACTTTAGGCATTACTACACGAAGCTGTTCTTCAATGAACTCTCTTTCTTTTCCTTTCCATTCAGGAAGAACACTGTGAGATCCTAAGAAGGTTCTGACGATATCCACTGGATGTTTCTCATCCAGTTTCTTCATAACACGAAGCTGTTTCAGCTCTGTATCACAATCCATTCCATAACCGCTCTTACCTTCTACGGTTGTCACGCCGAATTCCAGCATACGGTTCAGTCTTTCTTCACCAGCTTCCATCAATTCTTCTTCTGTGGCTTCTCTGGTTGGAACGACGGTGGCATTAATGCCGCCGCCACGTTCCATAATGGACATATAACTATCGCCTTTCAATCTCCAGGAAAATTCATCTGCACGGTATCCGCCGAAAATAAAGTGTGTATGAGAATCCACGAACCCAGGCATCACCGTTTTTCCTGTGGCATCGATTACTTCGTATTCCTTTACGTCCACCTGTTTATCCAATTCCTCTGTCGTACCTACTGCAACAATTTTACCATCATGAATGATCACCGCACCATCTTTAATCAATCCGATGTCAGACATTTCTTTTCCGTGCTTAGGTGCACTTCCCTTGCAGGTTACCAGCTCAGAGGCATGGCGTATATATCTTTTTTTCATGTTCTGTCTCCTCATAACTCTTTGCAGAAATTCTTAGTGATGTGTGTGATGAGGTTCTACAACCACATCTTTGCATACTCTTTCGATTAATTCATCGTTTGCCAGGTATGGCATTGTGATGTAATCTTCGCCATTTCTAATCTTATTGTATTCTGCAACAGTTTCGATGGAGTGTTCACATCTTCCCCAGCTTCTTCTGGAAACACCAATCATAGTATCCCACGGGATAGCTGCCATAAGGATTTCATCCACTCTTTCGCTTCCGTCAAGAACCATACCGAAACCACCGTTGATGGATTTGCTGATACCAACACCACCACCGTTGTGAAGAGCAACAAGGCTCATACCTCTTGCAGCATTACCTGCATAGCAGTGAACAGCCATATCTGCTGTAATATTGGAACCATCATAGATGTTAGATGTTTCTCTGTATGGAGAATCTGTTCCGCCTGTGTCATGGTGGTCACGACCCAGCATAACAGGTCCGATTTCTCCGTTACGAACCATTTCATTGAATTTCAGAGCAATATCTCTTCTTCCAAGAGCATCCTGATACAGGATACGGCACTGTGTACCAACAACCAGTTTATTCTTTTCTGCATCACGAATCCAAATGTAGTTATCTCTATCCTGGCTTCTTCTGTTAGGATCAATGATTTCCATAGCAGCATGGTCTGTTTTTCTTAAATCTTCCGGTTTTCCGGACAGACAGCACCATCTGAATGGTCCATATCCATAGTCGAATAATTCTGGTCCTAAAATATCTTCTACATAAGATGGGAAGATAAATCCTTCACTGGTATCTACGCCATTCTTAGCGATGTCTTTTGCACCTGCATCAAAGACAGCTTTCATGAATGCGTTACCATAGTCAAAGAAGTAAGCTCCTCTTTCTACTAATGTTTTGATCAAATGATAATGTTTAATCAGGGACTGGTCTACCAGTTCACAGAATTTGTCTTTGTCATTTGCAAGCATTTCTGTTCTTTCTTCAAATGTAAGACCCTGTGGGCAATATCCGCCGTCGTATGGTACATGGCAGGATGTCTGGTCAGATAACAGTTCAATCTTAATATTGTTATCAACAGCATACTGAAGAAGGTCAACAATATTACCATGGAATGCAATAGAAATTGTTTCTTTCTTATCCATGTATTCCTGAGCAACTCTGAATGCTTCTGCTGCGTCTTCAATTACCAGACTTACCCATCCCTGGCTGTGTCTTGTTTCAATTCTGGAGTAATCAACTTCTGCAACGATACCAACACCGCCTGCAATTTCAATTGCTTTTGGCTGAGCACCACTCATTCCGCCAAGACCACTTGTTACGAATAAGTGTCCAGCTAAGTCTCCATCCTGTGGAACTCCTAAGAATTTACGTCCTGCATTTAAGATCGTATTGAAAGTACCATGAACGATACCCTGTGGTCCAATGTACATCCAGCCACCAGCTGTCATCTGTCCATAGGAAGAGCATCCCATAGCAGTTGCTTTTGCCCAGTCTTCTGGATTGTCAAACATACCAATCATAAGTCCGTTTGTAACGATTACTCTTGGGCTGGATTCATGAGATTTGAACAGACCCATTGGATGTCCACTCATCATAACTAATGTGTGATGATGTGTCAGTTTTTCAAGATATTTTTTAATTAACTGATACTGCATCCAGTTCTGGCAAACCTGTCCGGTTTCTCCGTATGTAACTAATTCATATGGGTACAGAGCTACATCATGATCTAAGTTATTATCAATCATAACCTGGAAAGCTTTACCTTCCACACATTCTCCCTTGTACTCATCAATTGGTTTTCCATAAATTCTTTCCTTTGGCATAAAACGATAGCCATAGATACGTCCATGTGTTAATAATTCGTCCAGGAATTCCGGTGCCAACTGTTCATGCAGTTCTTCCGGCACATATCTCAAAGCATTTGCCACTGCCAGTTTGATTTCTCTCTTGTTCAGTGTCAGCTCTCTCATTGGCGCTCTTCTGACACCTTCCTTAAAGGTTGGGTATTCTGGTAAAACCGGATCCAATTTAATCACCATTGCATTTCCGATCTCTGCATTATTCATATCACATCGTCTCCTTTTCTCTTTTTTCATGATTTTATCATTCCTAGGGTCTAAAAAACGTCTATTCACTATAAAAATGTGCTAATTTTTTTTCATCACATCTGTATTTTTAATGAATTTTGACGTTTTTATTTCTCGTGGTAAAGTGAAAGTGCATGAAAATCCTTGATTTTATTTGTACTTTTAGGACAAAAATAGGACAAAATAGCAAAAAAGATAAAAGAAATGACAAAAACAAAACGGAGCGCCCCTGTTATAGGGAGCACTCCACTGCTATTACAAAATTTCATAAACTTTTGTCTCATAAGCACCCAGAGAAATTTTTCCTTCTGCCTGCTCTTTTGTATCCATATCCTTTACTGGTTTTTTCATCCAAATTCCCTGTTTCTGATCCGAATAATTCAAAACAAAAATATACATTTTGTGGTTCTTTTCCTTCACGGTAATCTCACATTCCTCAGGCACTTCTACCACATCACGATATGTCTCCACAACACCTGTATAATCCAGAAAAGCTTTTACATTTTCTCTCGTAAAAGTTCCTCCAAAATGAAGTACTTTTCCTTCTCCATATGTGTTTTCAATCAATACCGGACTTCCTTTATAATAATTCCCTGCATATTTTGCCAGTACATTTGCATGTGTACCAACTGGTTCCAAAATGTCATTAAAAATACCTGTTTCCAGCATATTTCCATTCCAGTCCATCATCACATTCTCATCCGCAGGTCCTACAAAAGTAAATTCTTTCACATCACTTCCAGAGATTTCTGATAACAATCCAGGCATAGGTGTCATAACACACTTACCATTTTCATCTTTTTGTCCTGTCCTGGCTCCCAGAATCAGGCATCCTCCCTTAGCAACATATTCTTTTAAAAGAGCCGCCTTTTTTTCTGATAAAATTAATCCATGCGGATAAATCAGCACCTGGTATTTTAACAACTCTTCTACCTCTGTATTTTCTAAAAGATAGAGATAATCCATTGGTGTATGATTCAACTGAGATGCAATAAAAATTTCCTCTTCACTGCTCCATGTAAGTCTGCGATGCCATACATCTACCTGTGCATCCCAGATATTACTATAATCTTTGATCATAGCAAAAGCTGCTTGATTTTTTGCTCCTGCTGTTTCTTCAATAGCCTGAACTCTTTCATATATTTTCTTTACTTCTGCCAGCTTCCGATTGTCACGATTATCATAATCCAAGATTCCATGCCAATAAATCTCTGTCCCAAACGTACAGGTTCTCCAACGGAAAAAACTCACATAATCTGCTCCATGTGCAATGCTCTGCATTGCCCAAAGCATCATCTGCCCTGGTTTCGGTGCAGGTGCTTCCATTCTGGTATTCCATCCATTCGCACCTGACTGCTGCTCCATAATACCAAAGTGAGGACAAATAGAACGAACTTCTGTCAGTTTATCACTCCATCTTCTGTCATTTAAATTTTTTGAATGTTTTGGATCTTCACAGAGACAATATGCAAAATTCGGATAAGAATCGTATGTGTACACATCCAGAGCCTCGTCTGTCAATCTATGATTATCCAAATTCTGGAACATACCATTTGTAGTAATGAAATCTCCCTTTTTTACATATTTTCTCAGAATATCGCTCTGCATTTTACAGAATTTCACTGCACTGTCTGACACAAAACGAATATAATCCAATGTCTGATGAGGATTTGTGGAATTATGTATCGTAATTCTTGGCACATAAATTTCTTCCCATCTGGTGTATTCTTGATTCCAGAACACAGCCCCCCATGCCTGATTTAAAGCATCTAATGTTTCGTATTTTTCTTTTAAAAATTCCCGAAATGCCAGTGTATCACTCTCAGAGTAGAATTCATCCACTTCACAATTTATTTCATTATCGATTTGCCAGCCTATCACACTCTGATGTTTTGCATAGTGCTCTCCAAATTTTTCCACAATTCTTTTACACAATTTTTGATATACCGGCGAATTGTAATTATAATGCCTGCGCATACCGTGGCGGAATTTCACACCATCCATCCTGCAATTTAAAACCTCTGGATATTTTTCTGTAAGCCATGCAGGAGGTGTTGCTGTTGGTGTACCAAAAATCACTTTCATATCTGTCTTTTCAACTACCTTTAGAAACTCATCAAAAAACTCAAATGTAAATTCTCCTTCTCTTGGCTCTACTTTACTCCATGCAAATTCTCCAATGCGTATAGTTTTAATTCCATGGGCAAGCATTCTTTCCAAATCCTCTTCCCACATATTCTTATCCCAATGCTCCGGGTAATAGCAGGTTCCCAGTGACAGTGTGTTCCATTGATAATTTTGCTGTTTTCTCATAAGCTTTCCCCTTTCATTCATTATTCTTTAGAGATGTTCCTTGGAATTAAAAATGAAATTCTGGTTCCTTGTTCCTTTTTACTTTCAATTTTTAACATGCTTGATTCACCATAACACAATAACAATCTACGATAAACATTCTTTAATCCAATAGACTGTTTTGTGTTATTTTCTCTGCATTTTTTATACAAATCCAGAATTTCTGTTTCATCCATTCCAACGCCATTGTCTTCGACCAAAAATGTAAGAAACTCATCTTGTATCGAAATATTAATAGATAATTTTCCTTTTTCTATTTTAGGTTCAAGTCCATGGATAATTGCATTTTCAATCACAGGTTGTAAGATAAAATTAGGCACCATACAAGAATATGCATCTTCTTCCACAAAATATTCTGCTGAAATTTTGTCTCCAAAACGTTCTTGTTGAATTAAAAGATAATCCTTTACTGTGTTCATTTCCTCTCTTAATGTGATAAAACTTTCTTTTTTAATGGTAGCCCTTAACAGTTCTGCAAGAGCAATTGTCATTTCAGAAACATCCATATTTCCTTTGGCTAATGCCATCCAGCTAATAGTATCCAATGCATTATACAAAAAATGTGGATTTATCTGCATTTGTAAAAATTCCAGCTCTGCCTGTTTTTGTGTCAATTCCATTTTATAAACCTTTTCGATCAACGTTTCGATATTTTCTGCCATTTTATTATATTCCAGGCCAATCATACCAATTTCATCGTTAGAAACAATTTTAACCCTTGGATACTCGTTATCTTTTGCTAAGGTTTTCATACTCTCCATCAATTCTTTAGCCGGATACGCAATCCTCGATGTAACATACCATACAAAACCAAGACTGATTTCTAAAACCAAAAGAACAATCCCAGCCGCCAGCACAATCAGATGATTCATTTCTTTATTAAACTCTTTGACTGAAACTGTTTGTACAAGACTCCATCCATTCGGCATTTCATTTCCTACGAAATAAAATGCCTGCGTACTGCTAAACATATCATATCTGGAAGTATTTGACGCTCTTAAGTCACTTAGTTTTACGGGAAAATTTTCTCCAACATATCCCTCTTTATTTGCCACCATGATTCTCCCATGTGTATTTACAACATAGGAAGCTCCGGAATATTTGCTGGAATTATCCGCCAAAATGTCAGAAAGGTAAGAATTTTCATATACAATATTAATATATCCCGCTGGTTTCATAGTATCGAAGTCCAAAATCGCTTTTGCAACACAAATTCTATTCTTTTCACCAGTTATTCCCCATAAACTGCTGCCATTGGCCTCATAAATTTCATCCTCTGCAAAACCAAATTGTGTTCCACCTGTTTCAATTTTTTTTACCGCAAACTCTATCCCTTCTCTGGAAATAACACTCACCGATACAACATAAGACGCATATAAAGCCCAATTGGATAATTCTCTTTCTATCTTTTGTCTGCACTGTGCTAAATCATAGGAATCCAGACATTTTTCATTTACTATTTTTAATTGGCTCTGTATTACCTGGCTGGATAATATCTGAACATTAATGTCTTCTATTTTTTGAATATTATTTTCCAGATTATTGGTAGTCTGTTCATTTATGTCATTTAAATAAATTTGAGAGAGAGAACTATAGCCATAACGGAAGACAATAGCAAACAGACTTGCAATCCCAATTCCTGTAACAGTAATCAGAACTGCAAAGACAACCATCATCTTCTTTCGAATGCTAATAAACCCTCTCTTCTCATCCATGCTTCACCCTTCCTCTCATTCTTCTTTTTTCATAAGTTGAAGAACATCTATAATGCTATATTCTTGTTTTTCATCTCGCTTACGAAATTCTCCCGGACTCATGCCAAAAACTTTTTTGAACGCCTGGCTAAAATACTTCTGTTCACTAAATCCAGCCTGTTCGCCAATTATACTAATTTTTCCATATTCTTTTTGGAGCATTTCCGCCGCCTGTGCCAATCGAAGACTGGTTAGAATTTCGCTGAAAGAATACCCCGTTTCCTTCTTTATCATTCTGGAAAGATAAGCTACAGAATAATGATATTTTTCTGCAAGCGAATTCAGAGAAACACCCTGGCTATAATTATGTGCCATATCTTTCAAGATTTCCATGGCCTGTTCCTGGACTCCCCTGAAATGCCAGCTAATCTGTTCTTGATAATCCTTGGAACTTGTAACTTCTCCATACTTTTCTACCACTTTCTCTTTATATCTTTTTTTCTCTAAGGTCTCTTTGACTCTTTCAACAGTAGACAAAATATCTTTTGGTCTCAGGGGCTTTAACATATAATCCAAAACCCCATTTCTCAAAGCTTTCTGTGCATATTCAAATTCAGAAAATCCCGTAAGCAATACTACCGCTGTATCCAAGTTATTTTTACTCACATACTCTGCCAGTTCTAACCCAGAAAGACCTGGCATTTTAATATCACTGATTACAATATCTATCCTTTTTTTCTTTAAAATTTCTAATGCTTCCAAACCGTTCTCTGCCTGATATGTTTGATCAATCCCTATCGTATTCCATGGAAGAGATAATAATCCGTTTCGAATATTTTTTTCATCATCTGCAATCAGTAATTTCATTCTTATATTCCTCGCTTTATCCTTTTACAGCACCTGCAACCATACCTTCCATAATATGTCTATGCAACCATATGTACACAAGAATACTTGGTATAATCGTAATGATTACCGCTGCAATCTCTACTACATAATTTGTAGCATATTGTCCCTGAAATTCTGTCAATCCAACAGGCAGCGTCATTTTAGACGAATCTGTTAAAAAGATCTGTGGGAGCAGCAAATCATTCCAAATATTAATAAATGTAACTACCGCCACCGTCACAATAGATGATTTTGAAATGGGCATGATGATTTTAAAGAAAATCTGATAAATATTACATCCATCCATAACTGCCGCTTCTTCCATCTCAATTGGCAAAGTGCCCATAAAACCTGTCATGATAAATATAGCCATGGGAAAAGCAATGCCTATGTGAGGCAGAATAACTGCCAAGTGCGTATTAAGTAATCCCATTTTATTAAACATCGAGAACAAAGGCACAACCATGGCATATACCGGGATCATCATTCCCAGCAAAAAAATACTTAAAGTTACTTTAGATAATTTCCAGTACATTCTAGTGATTGCATAAGAAACCATACTACTTAAAAGAACAGAAACAAAAACTGCTGATACTGCAATAATAACAGAGTTACCAAAATATTGCAAAATATGCCCTTCTTCTATTGCTTGAATATAATTTACAAAACTAAAGCTCTCTGGAAGTCCCCATGGATTTGCATATAATTCCGTATTTGACTTAAAAGAACTAAGCAATAACCACAACAACGGATAAAGACACAACACCGTAAAAAAAACAAGGCATATATATTTGATAACTAAAAAGAAGCGATCCTTTGGTGATAATCTCATCTTTCTCCCTCCTTTTAATACTCTACTCTATCTGAACGGAACACAAAGTTCGAAAGAAGAACCGAACAAATACATAATAGTAAAAGAATCACACCGATTGCTGCTGAATATCCGTATTTTAAAGTACGGAATCCCTGGTAGAACATATATGTCGACATAAGTTCTGTTGCATGATTCGGTCCTCCTCCTGTCATAACTGCTACCAAATCATAATATTTAAGTGAACCAGTAATAATCAGCACCGCATCTACCTTTAAAATAGGCTTGATCAACGGAAATGTAATAGATTTAAATTGAACCCATTTACTTGCTCCATCTATTTCTGCCGCTTCATAATAAGACTCTGATATATTTTTCATTGCCGCAATCTGTATAATCATGTGATACCCTACGAACTGCCACATAACTACAATAATAATACAGAACAATGCTAAATTTTTATCTGCCAGCCATACCTGTTTCAAACCTCCCAGTCCAATCATTTCAAGGAATTTATTAATCAAACCAAATTCTGAATTATATACGAAAGTCCAAGTCAGACCTACTGCAACACCACAGATTACACTTGGCAGAAAGAATACTGTCTGGAAAAAATGACTTCCTTTTATTTTCTGAAAAAGTATATTTCCAAAGAATAATGCCAACGGTAAGTGAGCAATCAAGGAACCAATGACCATAAGAATATTATTCTTAACTGCACCTATAAAAGTTTTATCCTGAAACAAATTAATGTAGTTTTTAATTCCAACAAACTTACTTGGACTCATTAAGTCTGTTTGCAGAAAGCTGACATATACGTTATATCCAATTGGAACTAAAACAAAAATTGCATAAATTAGAAATGCAGGTAAAACAAAAACTGCAATACTCTTTTTATTTCCAAGCACTTTATTCATAGTGCTCCCCCTTTCCACACGAAATTGTAAAATGCGGAAATGCAAATTTTATGCATCTCCGCATTTTCATGCTTGTCATGATGCCTACGCGTTATCTGTCTGCATTATCTTCTGCAAATTGCTGAAGTGAATCAAATGCAGTTTTTGCGTCCTCGCCGCCGAGTACAGAGACACAGGTATTATTGAACTCAACACCTTCACCGGCACCAAACTGTCTGTCCCACCAAGGAGTAAGACCAACCTGTGTATTTGAAATATTCAGCACATCAGACATTAAAGGAGACAGCTTTGTTTCATCAATTGGATAATCTCCTGCCGGAATTCTTCCATTTTCATATAACAGCATCTCTTCGCTTTCCTGAGATGTCCAATATTTCAAAAAGGCAACTGCTGCATCTACATTCTTACAATTCTTTGAAACAGCAAAACTGGTATCTACAGATCCAACGGAAATATTGTTATATTGTGCATCATATGCTGGAAGCACAAATGCACCTACATTTTCTCCAACACTGCTTTTTGCTACTTTATCTGCATCCCAGGCTCCCTGGAAATACATAGCTGTTTTTCCATTCATAAACAAGTCTGTGGATTCTTCTGGTCCCATTCCGATATAACCGTCCTGGAAATATCCTCTATCTGCCATTTCTTTTACTTCTTTTGCTGCTTTTACATGGATTTCGTTATTCCACTTTTCTTCTCCTGCACAAACATCTTTAAATAACTGATCTCCTGCCATTCCTCCTGCAATTTGCTGTACAAACTGTGCCGGAATCCAAGCATCTGTACCACACAATGCCATTGGTGTTACACTATTATCTTTTAATGTCTGGCAAACCTCTAAAAATTCTTCATAAGTTGTAGGAACTTCTACTGCATTTTCTTCAAATATTTGCTTATTATAGAACATAACACAAAGTGATTTCTGTGTCGGAACTCCATAATTTTTACCGTCAAAAGATAACAAATCTAAGGTTCCCTCTGCAAAAGAATCTTTCCATTCTTTATCTTCTTCTAAGTAAGAAGTAATATCTACGACTTTGCCTCCCTCCACAAATGGCTGGAGATAAGATAATTCCCAAGTGAAAAAAATATCCGGCACCGCATTGGAAGCCATAAGCGTTGTTAATTTTGTTTTGTACTGCTCATTTTCATAAAACTCAATTTCCACGTCCACTCCATATTCATTATTTTCAGAAAATTTTTCTGCAATTGAATTATAAGCATCAATGTATGTATCTGCTTCCGTACCTACACACATGACCTTAATGGTATCGCCTTTTTGGGAACTTTCCTTTCCTTCTTCTCCAGAAGTTCCACTTCCACCTCCGCATCCTGCCAACATGCTTCCCATCATACTAGCAGCAAGTAAAGTAACTACCAATTTTTTTCTCATAAGTTTTTCCTCTCTTTCCGTTTTTTGATACTATTACTTTATCATTTATCATTTTGATGGAATAGTATGGTTTTTTACCTAATAAGTTAGATATTTTGACCATATTATTTACATCACAATCAGCAGTATGCTGTTTATTTTGTTTCATAACAAAAAAAGCATATGAAGTTTTACATTTTTCGCTTCATATGCTTTTCTATTTATGACACATATTGTTTTATCTGCGTTTTATTTCACAGAAACTCTGCAAATTCCAAGTCCGGCCACAGACTCTCCTGTATTTTTAATCATCAGTTCTTTGCTCCAATCCTCACAGATAAACAGTTCTCCTGTTTTCACCTGCATATCCTCAATCTTTACAGTTCCTGCTGGCACATAAACAACCAGTAAATTATCTCCTTTCTCCGGCTTCAGTATAAAATCTTCGTCTAGGTTTATCTGTGCTGTTTCCATTTTCCCATCCGCACCATTTTTCAACATCAGATTAAAATCTACCACCTGTCCGAAACTAACCGTTGGAATCCCTCCATCAAAGCAATCTACTTGAAAAGGCTCTAGCGAAACTTTTTTTTCTTCTCCATGAACCATATCCAGATGCCCCTGAAAAATAGAAAGATACCTTTTTACTCCAGGAAGACTGGTAAAATCTGACTGCTCTACCTCTACCGTTGCGCTGCTGATTCTGCATTGGAAATTGCCTTCTTTGTACACAGCATCTTCTGGATAAATATACAGCTCTGTGGTACTTCCCCCAGACCAGAGAGAAGTATTAAATTCCTCCTGTCTTTTTACAACATATGTTTCACTCATTTCTTCTAATCGCTCCTTAATAAACATTTTCTTTATAGTAGCAAAAATCTGTCATCTAGTCCAGTGCATCTTATTTTCTTTTATTATTTCTAAAAATATCAATCCTAGAGAAAGTACAGACATGCTTGCTCTCACTTAGTTTGAAAATCAAGATGCAAATCACTAAAAAAACTGCCAAAGAGAATTTTTCTGGTATCCTCTTTGACAGTTGATTTGTCTGCTATCTTGTATAATCATAAATAAAAAAATTCATTTTTGCTGTTTGACCTTTAATATCAAACTTATGTTCTTTCTCCTTTCGTCTGACCATGCCCTGATGTTCGTAAAAGCCATAATTACAACTTGTATCTGTAAACAAATAAAATTTATACAATTGCTCTTGTTTCATATAGTCAAGAGCCGATTGAAACAATTGTTTTCCTATACCTTTACCACGGCAAGAGGAATCCACAGCAAATAAAGCAAGTTCTGCAGGATATTCTATACCGCATTCTTGTAGTAACTCTTTATCAATACCACTTACATTTTCAAAAATTTTAGATACACCTCTTCCCTCTTTTGAAAGATATAAAGAGGTAATAGCCTTTATTTGTTGTACTCTTAGTCCTAACGGACATTTATGTTTGGCTTTGTTATTTACAAGTATAATTCCTACCGGCACTCCTTCATCTAAAGCCACACAAGAAAATGTGTAATTTGTCAAACAGCTACTCAAAAATACTTTGGCTAACTTTTGTGCTGTCTTAGGACTGCACAAATCATCATAATGCCATGTTTTTCTAATAATTTTCTCTAAAGCCCCAAAATCTTCTTTTTGATATTCTCTGAATGTAATTTGCATAATTTGATATCTCCTTGACTTTTCCCTATTTACTGCATATCTTATGCTATACAGTTACTGTAATGTCAATAGATGATTTTCAAAAAAAATTATGCAAAAATATATTTCCAAAAATCCTCTGGACGTTCAAAATCTGAAAGATAAAAATCGCAAAACTTCCTTATTTCCTCTTGTTGCGTTTCACTGGCATCATATACCGCAACCACTTGGAAACCATCTCTTTTTGCCGTCTGAACTGCATACAGTGCATCCTCAAATACCAAGGATGTACTGTAGTCAGCATCAAAATATTCCATTGCTTTACGATAAATCATTGGTTCATCTTTTCCTGAACCCACTTCTATAGACGTGAAAACCTCATCAAAATACTGTTCCATTTTGCATCGCTTAAGCGCTGCTATTACCTGCGCTCGATCAATTGCTGTAGCAATACACATAGGAATATTTAATTGTTTCATTTTATCTAAAAATTCACACACACCAGGTTTTGGCAAAACTTCATAAACATTAAAATGTTCAATGGTCTTATTAATTCCATTTACAATTTCATCTGCTGAAAGAGCAACATCATATTCCTTTTGAAAATAGTATGCAGCTTGATAAAGACTTAATGTCTTAACATCTTCACGAAGAGACGCTTTAGGTTCTTTTCCTAAAGAACGAAGATAGATTTCTCCCACATTGGCCCATATATGCATAGAATCAAATAACGTTCCATCAAAATCAAAAATAGCACATTTTATTTTCATGAATTCACCATTTTTTCTGATAATTCGCGAAGCAGACAACACTCCCTTTCAATATCATCTGCCGCAAAAATAGCACTTACTAAAGCAACACCATCAACTCCCGTACCTGCAAGTTGTTCTATATTGCTTTTTTTAATTCCCCCAATGGCAACCACCGGAACCTTGACAGCTGCACAAATATCACGAAGCCTTTCTTTTGGGAGGACACCTGTACATTCCTTTGTGGATGTATGGAACATTGCGCCTACCCCCAGACAATCTGCTCCATTTTCAACTGCTCTTATAGCTTCTTCAACAGAATGAACAGATACACCAATTATCATCTGATCACCAACTTTTTTGCGCACTTGTGACACTTCCATATCTTCCTGTCCTACATGAACTCCATCTGCTTTGCATTGAATAGCTATGTCTACATTATCATTAATAAAAAAAGGAACTTGATATTTTTTACATAACGCAGAGATTTCTAATGCCTCTGCCAAAAATTCTTCCTCATTTAATTCTTTTTCTCGAAGTTGTACACAAGTTGCACCGCCTTTCAAGGCTGATTCCACCTGTTCGTATAAACTTTGTTTTCCTACCCAAGCTCTGTCTGTAACAGCATAAAGCCGCATTACTCTACTATCGCACTTCATATTTCGCACCTTTCTCCAACATTTCTGTGGTCATATTATAAATTGCATCAATAATATACGTTCTATAAGTAGCATTTCCGTCTAATTCTGACAATCTTGCATAAGCAATCTCACCTGCATAACCCATTGCTGAAACTGCGGCAACTACTGCTATGAAAAGATTTTCTGGATTTGCACTTATATAAGCAGCAATCATTGCAGAAAGCTGACATCCTGTTCCAGTAATGGAAGACATCATAGGATGCCCATTTCGGATACAATAAGCTTTTTGACCATCTGCTACAATATCGACAGCACCAGTAAGGACAACAATGGCCCCTGTTTCTTTTGCAAACACTTTCGCAAATGCAACAATTTCATCCATATTTTCTTCTGTAATACAATCTGCTGCATCCACGCCTTTTTCTGTGCCAATACCAAGGGCCAGTTTTTTTATTTCAGAAACATTCCCACGGATAACCGTAAATTGAATCTCTTGAAGAAATTGCATTGCTGTATCCCTTCTCAGCTTGGATATCCCTACACCTACCGGATCTAATACAATTGGATGATGCAATTCATTTGCTTTTTTACCTGCAATCAACATAGACTCAATCTTAGGTTTACTAATGGTACCCATATTGATATTCAGCCCTGCACAAATAGCAGTAATATCTGCTACCTCATCTTTTTCATCTGCCATAATGGGAGACGCACCACAGGCAAGGACAACATTTGCACAGTCGTTGGCCGTTACATAATTTGTAATATTATGAATCAATGGACACTTCTTCCGTACATTTTCAAGCACATTCTGAAACATGTTTCTTCCTCTTTCTTACATTACCGATTTAAAGATTCCTGCATGTTATGAAGGACGTTGGCTTTTTTCAAACTGTAGATTAAAAGTGCTGAAATAATGGCGCCTGCTGCGGTAGAAATAAAGAATGGAATGATATATGCATAAAATGCAACATCTGCTGCACCAATTCCCATGAATAAAATTGCAATGGGATATGCACATAACCCACCAAGAATCGCTGTGCCAAACACTTCTCCAATTAATGTACCTAAAATGTTTTTTGTTCTTCTGTACACAAGTCCACATACAAGTGCTCCAAACATACTCCCCGGAAATGCCATCAAACTGCCAAGACTAAGCATATTTCGAATCAAGGATGCAGCAAATGCTACTCCAACTCCATATCCCGGTCCCAGAAGAACTGCACATAGTATGTTTACCATATGCTGAACAGGAGAACATTTGCTTCCAAAGACAGGAAAAGAAAAAAGACTGCCAACAACCGCAACTGCACAAAACACACCGGCAATTGCTAATTTTTTTGTGTTTGTTTTTATCATATTATTTGCTCCTTTGAGTTTATTAGGAAACGACTGTACATAGCAGCGCTTCCCTAAATAGATACAATTATCCCTATATTATTTATATGGATAATCTCATGGAAGTTCGGTCGATGCTTACTGGCATCCTCTCACGCCGGAACACGGCTTCCCATCGCTACTATACACAACTCAGGGCGCTCCCCCTCAGCCTGCCACATTTTGTGGATTTTGTTCGTTTCCTCCTTTCTCAAAGTGAAAAAAACAGGAGACACCTTCTCCGGTACCTCCTGTAAAAAATCGCTGCATATGACTTCCTACGGCGGCATTATCCGCATCAGGTTATAGGGTCGAAGTTGGATTACTTCCTCTCAGCCTGCGATTACAAGCTCCCCTGTGTTCATTCCATTAATTATCATACACCCATTCTTTTAAAAACTCAAGAATTTTTCTTAAAATATCCTTTGTACTTCATCCCGTGTTTCTTGTTTGCATTATAACTCCTACCTATGGTAAAATTATTTATACAAAGTTCATGTAAAATAATAGAAAGGAGTCCCTATGAGTTTACAATCCTATTATCTTGAAGAAGGTTTTCCATTTCATAACAGAAAGTTAGAAAACCTGAAAAAATTTTTGTCTGAAAATGCTCTGACTTATGACCAACAGATTCAATATTCTGTACTTTTATGCAATGATGAAGGGGCTATTGTGGGTTGTGGTTCTAGACATGAAAATATTTTGAAATGCATTGCCATAGATAAAAATCTCCAGGGGGAAGGTCTCCTTCAACGTATTATGACCCAGCTGATTACCAATGCTTTTCACCAGGGTATTACTCATTTATTTTTATTTACAAAGCCTGAATACAAAGGAATTTTTTCGGATATGGGCTTTTATCCCATCGCCCAAACAGATGACATGCTGCTTATGGAAAATCGGCGAAATGGTATTAAGCAGTATTTAAAGAAAGAAGCAGAACCTTTTGAAAACATTCCGGCCACTGTAGTGGGTTCTATTGTCATGAATGCCAACCCTTTTACCAATGGACACCGATACCTAGTAGAAACAGCTTCCAGACAGTGCGATCAACTCCATGTTTTCGTGTTATCTGCGGATGCCTCTGAATTTCCAGCAGATGTGCGTCTAGATCTGGTAACAAAAGGATGTGAAGATTTGTATAATGTTTATGTTCACGGCAGTTCAGACTACCTGATTTCCCATGCTACCTTTCCTGATTATTTTCTCAAAGATAAAGCCTCTGGCTCTGAAAAAGCTGTGGAACTAGATTTGAAAATCTTCGGAAAATATTATCAAAGAACCTTTGGTATTACTCACCGTTTTGTGGGAGAAGAACCATTCTCAAAAATCACTGCCTTATATAATCAGGAAATGAAAAAAATTCTGCCAGACTATGGCATACAGGTCATAGAACTGCCAAGATACCGCCTGGATGACACGATTATCAGTGCTACTTTAGTACGTAAGAAATTCCTGGAAGGAGATTTCGAGGGCATCAAAAATTTCGTTCCTTACACCACCTACGAATACCTCCTTTCCCAAAAAGGTCAGGCGCTTCGAAAAAAACTCTTAGAAAAAGGAGCTGCTTTGTAATGCACACATGTTGGACACAAGGTCCTTCTATAGGGCTTGCTGAAATTTTAGATGCCAGAGAACAACGGGTTAGGATCCAACAGGAGCTTTTAAAGGAGCATCCAAGCTGTGTTGTGAGTTTTACTTTAAATATTGCCGGCCCAATTAAAGTAACCCCCTTTACTCAGTGGCTGTATGCCCTAGGTAATCGTCTGATTCACCATGGTGTTCTGGAACAAAAAGGACAGATTTTAAAAAAAATAGAAGAAAAAAAAGACACTGGTTGGGAAGGATTTTTTGCCCTTTCTTTAAAGCCTGATACTATAAAATCTTATCTTCTCTTTCAGGAAGAAAATCATCCTCTTGGACGCCTCTTTGACTTTGATGTCCTCCGTCCGGATGGCTCCAAAGTTTCCCGACAGGAACTTGGATTTCCTGAACGTACCTGCCTGATTTGCGGCAAGCCTGCTTTTTTATGTGGACGTTCCAGAACTCACAGTGCTTGGGAATTACAGAAAAAAACGCAAGAAATGATGAGCCATTTTTACCATTCCCGCATGTCTGTGCATATTGGTACCTTGATGCAAAAGGCACTGCTCTATGAGGTAAACACTAGTTTAAAACCAGGACTTGTGGACCGTGTACACAATGGTGCACACCAGGATATGTGCATTGATACTTTTGTTACCAGTGCCTATGCTCTGACACCTTATTTTATAAATTGTGCCCTTGCAGGACTGTCTTTTGACAGCTCTCAAGAAGAGCTTCCCACCTTATTTCAACAATTGCGCATTCTTGGAAAACAGGCAGAAGAAACAATGCTGGAAGCTACCAAGGGCATTAATACCCACAAAGGGATTATCTTTTCCGGAGGAATTTTCTGTGCTGCTGTAGGCTATGCAAACTCTGCTTTTCAAACAGATTTAAAAGCACCGAATTTGCCGGAAGTTTTGTCTAGTATCTGCCAGTCCATGGTTTCTGAGCTTTTAGAAGATTATAAGGATATCACACACTCTACTGCCAGAACTCATGGTGAAAAGCTCTATGCTAGCTATGGTATTACCGGTATCAGAGGGGAGGCTTATAAGGGTTTTCCCCATGTACTATTTTCCGGATATCCACAATTTCAAAAGGCATACAAAACTACTGGCTCCCTTACAAAAGCCGGACTTATTGCACTCCTTTATTATATAGGAAATACAGAAGACACAAACCTTATTATTCGCTCAGATTATAAAACTGCAGCTAGGATTCAAAAGTCCCTCTCTGCCTTTCTAAATCGCAGCGATTATGAAGAACAGCTACAGATTCTCCCTGCTTTAGATGAGTATTTTGTTTCTAACAATATCAGTCCTGGCGGCAGTGCTGATATGCTGGCTCTCACTTATTTTCTTTCTTTTTTGTCCCAAAAAGATTGCTGGTTTGAAAGTTAAATCTAATAATATAAGATACTAAAAATGCTAAATTTTCATTTGACAAAACGTATTACAACTGGTATAATGCCCCATTACTACAGAAAACACAACAGGAAGGATGGTTTTATGACATTTTATCAGGAATTACAATTAAATCAAATTGGTTCCAAAGCTGTAATTCGGGGTGCAGAAACAAAAAAAGAAAAAATCCGGCATACCTGCATTTATTTTGTTAAAATTGCAATCACAATGCTCTTCTGCATGGGATTTGTAATGGGATTCAGTGCAATCTTCGGTGATGATAACAGTATTGCCGGTGTGGTCTTACTCTTATTTCTTATGGTATTTAAAAACGCTGATTTTGGAATTGGTATGAAGGATTCCTTAGGTGTTATGGGAATTATCTTTGCGGTCTTAATTGTTATGCCAAGACTTGCCAACTCCTTTGACCCCATAACAGGAATGTTCATCAATATGGGCTGCATTTTTCTTCTTGCCTTTTTAAGCTGTCATAATCTTCTCATGTTTAACCAGTCCACTGTTGTCCTTGGATATCTTCTTCTCTACGGGTATGACGCTTCTGGTAAAACCTTTGCCCTTCGCAGTATAGGGCTTCTTCTGGGAGCAGCAGCTACGATACTTGTATTTTACAGAGGGCACAAAAAACGTACTTACAAGCGCAATATAAAAGATTTATTTTCTGAGTTTAACATTCATTCTTCCAGAACCCAGTGGCAAATTGCCTTAGCCTTGGGAGTTTCTTCTATTATGTGTGTAGTAGAGCTTCTGGATTTGCCTCGCTCTATGTGGGCTGGAATTGCAGCCATGTCTGTTATGCTTCCTTTTGAAAAAGATTCCAAAGTCCGAACCAAAGGAAGAATTCCAGGAAATATTATCGGTGGTATTGTATTCTTAATCCTGTATATCATATTGCCCCCATCATTCCTTTCTTATGCTGGAATCATCGGTGGTATTGGTGTTGGATTATCTGCAACCTATGGATGGCAGTCTTTATTTAATTCCTTTGGTGCTATGGCAGTAGCAACCAGTCTCATTGGTCTGGAAGGTGCGATTTTCTTCCGTATTTTCCATAATATCTGTGGCAGCCTATACGGACAGGTGTTTTATAAACTCTTTAGCAAATCTTTGCGACGATTTTCTTCAGACAAAGATGGATTGACTGTTGTATAATAACAAGGGGATGTTGCATGAATGAATTTCCAAATACAATTTCATGTAACATCCCATGTGTATTTTATCCTATCTTTCCAACTGTTCCATCACTCCCTCAACATTCAGGCACATATCATAAAGATTTTGATATATAGCTTTAAACTGGAGATATTTCTCCATAAGCTCAATCATCCTTTCCGGTTCATCGCAACTAATAAAAGTAAGCCATGCATCTAACTCATCTTGCCGTTCTTCCCTCCAGGATTCAAAAACCTCCTGTAGTTCTGGTCTTACTTCAATGTACTCTAAAATTTCCTTCCTGGTTCGAATCATAGGAAAATATTCTTTTAATTTGTTTGTCATAGGCAGACTCCTCCTGTTTTTTTATATAAAAAATGGGTATGTGCTTCAGAAATGGAAGCATAGAAATAAAAATGAGGCACAGCCTACCACTTTCATGATAGGCTTATGCCTCATCTTCTTACAGGTATGAAACCACCTTAAAATTTTATCGTTTATTTAAAATATTCCACACCAGATTCGAAAATCTTAATATCCTGCTCTCCGTAAATATTCATGGCAACGCCATCTCCACGTCTTTCGGAGTGAGCCATCTTACCAAGTACACGGCCATCCGGGCTTGTGATACCTTCGATTGCACAGTAGGAACCGTTGACATTCCATTCTTCATCCATGGTAATGTTTCCGTTTAAGTCGCAGTACTGTGTCGCAACCTGGCCGTTTTCAAACAGTTTCTTTAACCATTCTTCGTTAGCGACAAATCTACCTTCACCATGAGAAGCCGGATTTGTATAAACTTTTCCAAGCTCTGCTTTCTGCAGCCATGGGGATTTATTTGTTACCACTTTTGTATAAACCATCTTGGAAATATGACGTCCAATGGTGTTAAAGGTCAAGGTTGGAGACTGTTCTGTCTGTCCTACGATTTCACCGTATGGAACCAGTCCCAGCTTAATCAGAGCCTGGAAACCATTACAGATACCAAGCGCAAGACCATCTCTTTCATTTAAGAGGCGCATAACTGCTTCTTTAATCTTTGCATTTTGGAATGCAGTAGCAAAGAATTTCGCAGAACCATCCGGTTCGTCACCCGCGGAGAAACCACCTGGGAACATAATCATCTGAGCCTGATCAATTGCCTTTTCAAAAGTTTCTACAGAATCACGGATGTCTGCTGCATCCAGGTTTTTGAATACCTTTGTGATAACTTTTGCACCGGCACGTTCAAATGCTTTTGTGCTGTCGTATTCACAGTTTGTTCCCGGGAATACTGGAATAAATACGGTTGGCTGTGCAATCTTATGAGAACAGATATGGATGTCTTTTGTATCATATACACCCTTATCCATATTCTTAGTTGCATCATCTGTCTCAGAACCAGAACGTGTCTTGAACACCTTCTCAAGAGGTGCTTTCCATGTTTCCAGAGCCTCTGCCATAGAAATAGACATATCCTTATAAGTCAGAACAGGCTCTTCTAAGACTTCACCGATTACAGTGTATGTCATTGCCAGTTCTCCGACTTTATCGTGTTTTACTTCGCAGATAATATCGCCAAATCCTGCTGTAAACAGGTCTCTCTCATCTACATTATGTTCGATCTTCACACCACGCTGGTTACCAAATGCCATCTTGGAAACTGCAGCAGCAATACCCTGACGGTCTAATGCATAAGCAGAAATAACTCTTCCTGCCTGAATATCTTCATGCAGTTTTGCATACTGTTCTTTTAATGCTTCAAAGTTCGGTAAGTCATACTCTGCTTTTGGTAAACGCAGCCATACTAATTTGCTTCCTGCTTTTTTCAGTTCCGGTGTGATCACATCTTTCTGTTTTGCCACATCCACTGCGAAGGATACCAGTGTAGGTGGAACGTCGATTTCATTGAAGGAACCAGACATAGAGTCTTTACCACCGATAGATGGAAGTCCAAATCCAAGCTGTGCTGCGTATGCACCAAGAAGTGCTGCAAACGGCTGGCTCCAGCGGCTTGGGTCTTCTGTCATTCTTCTGAAATATTCCTGGAAGGTGAAGCGGATCTTGCTGTAATCACCACCAGCAGCTACGATTCTTGCCACAGATTCTGTCACTGCATAAACAGCTCCGTGATATGGGCTCCAGCTTGACAGATATGGGTCAAAACCATAACTCATCATGGTAACAGTTTCTGTTTTTCCATTTAATACAGGCACTTTTGCTACCATAGTCTGTGTTTCTGTCATCTGATATTTACCACCATATGGCATAAATACACTTCCTGCTCCGATAGAACCGTCAAACATTTCTACCAGGCCTTTCTGGGAACAGGTATTTAAGTCAGCCAGTGTTTTTAACCAGCGTTCTTTTACATCACAAACTTTTGCACGGTCCAGAACATTTCCTTCTTTGTTTGGAATGTCCACGAACACATCAGTCTCCTGATGAGCACCGTTGGTATCTAAGAATGCTCTGGATAAATCTACGATGGTTTTTCCTCTCCAGTTCATCACCAGTCTTGGAGATTCTGTGACAACAGCAACTGGAATTGCTTCTAAGTTTTCTTCTTTGGCAAATCCTAAGAATTTATCTACATCTTTTGGATCAATGACAACAGCCATACGCTCCTGTGACTCAGAAATAGCGATTTCTGTTCCGTCAAGACCAGCATATTTCTTCGGAACCTTATCCAGATCAATTTTCAGTCCTGCTGCAAGCTCACCGATTGCAACAGAAACACCGCCAGCACCAAAGTCATTACACTTTTTGATAATGCAGCTGACTTCTTCTCTTCTGAACAGTCTCTGAATCTTTCTTTCTGTAGGTGCATTACCTTTCTGCACTTCTGCACCACAGGTTTCAATGGACTCTTCTGTATGTACTTTAGAGGAACCTGTAGCACCGCCGCAGCCATCACGTCCGGTACGTCCACCTAATAAGATGATGATATCACCTGGATCAGAGTTTTCTCTGATTACCGCTCTTCTTGGAGCAGCACCTAATACCGCACCAATTTCCATACGTTTTGCAACGTAGTTTGGATGATAAATTTCTTTTACATATCCTGTTGCAAGACCAATCTGGTTACCGTAGGAAGAATATCCATGAGCTGCACCGCGAACCAGTTTCTTCTGAGGTAATTTACCTTTCATAGTTTCTTTTACAGAAACAGTTGGGTCAGCAGCACCTGTCACACGCATAGCCTGGTAAACATAGGTACGTCCGGAAAGCGGGTCACGGATAGCTCCGCCAAGACATGTTGCAGCACCACCAAATGGCTCAATCTCTGTTGGGTGGTTATGAGTCTCATTTTTGAAGTTAATAAGCCACTCTTCTTCTTTTCCGTCTACATCAACAGGAACAACAATAGAGCATGCATTGATTTCATCAGACTCTTCCTGATCCTGAAGTTTGCCTTCTGCTTTTAATTTTTTCATAGCCATAAGAGCCAGGTCCATCAGGCAGACAAACTTGTCATCTCTGTCTTTATAAATCACCTGACGGTCAGCCAGATATTTTTCGTATGTTTTTACGATTGGTTCTTTGTAATCACCATCTCCAAAAGTAACATTCTTTAACTCTGTGGAGAATGTTGTATGACGGCAATGATCAGACCAGTATGTATCCAGTACACGGATTTCTGTCATGGAAGGATCACGTTTTTCTTCGTTTTTATAATAATTCTGAATGTGAAGGAAATCTTTAAAGGTCATAGCAAGATTCAAAGAAGCATACAGTTCTTTAAGCTCATCCTCTGCCATATCAGCAAAGCCTTCAAAAATCTTTACATCTTCTGGTTCCTCAAAATTTGTCACCAGTGTTTCCGGTTTTTCTGCTTCTGCTTCTCTGGAATCTACTGGGTTGATGCAATGTGCTTTGATCGCTTCCAGCTCTTCAAGAGAAACATTTCCTTCAATCACGTATGTAGTTGCAGAGCGGATGATCGGATTCTCATCCTCTTTTAAAAACTGTACACACTGTACGGCTGAATCTGCTCTCTGGTCAAACTGTCCAGGAAGATATTCTACAGAAAATACTTTGGAACCTTCCTTTCTTTCAAATGTTTCTTTAAACAATACATCTACAGGAGGTTCAGAGAACACACAGTTACATGCTTTCTCAAAAATCTCATCTGAGATATTCTCTACATCATAACGAATCAGTACACGTACTGCTTCTACGTCCTGAATTCCTAAATAACCTTCAATTTCATGTTTTAATTCTTTCGCCTGTACTGCGAAATCTGGTTTTTTTTCAACATAGACACGTCTTACGTTGCTCATTCCGGCTCCTTTCTGCCCTCCCGGGGCATTGGCTTTTTCTTTTTACCAGTTGTAAAAATAGTTTATCATACATCTCCTTATAAGTAAAATTAATATGACTAATATTTTATATAATTTTTTCTAATAACATGCGCTATGTTACAATTAAAAAATCTGCTGTTTACTTATGTATTCTGTAATCAGCAGATTTTTCAACTTTAAGCATCAATACCAAAGGTACGTAAATGTTCCATTGAGCCATATAATTTTTGTAGGTGAGCATATTCTTTTTCATCATAAAAGGAACATTCACCCTTTGTATAAGCTTTTGCTACTTCTAAAATAAATCTTGCAGCTTCATCTATTGACAGCATATTTGTAGCCCCTGTTGCACATCCAGGAACTGCTGTTTCTGTTGTAATGGCTACCCCCACGACTGGCGCTGTCGTTGCCGTCGCCGGCTGCAAAATACTATTTAAATGATACAGATTATTTCCATATGGTGTAATATCCTGCATACTTAATGCAAAAACTTTTGGAAGCTGTCCTGTAGTAATTTCCATAATACTTAAAAGATCTTCGCTAACCTTTAGAATATATCCATCTTTTACTGTTGGAGAAATAGAAAATCCTTTGTGATTCATAATCTTATTTCCTTTGGTAGTATCCACGGAAAGGATCGCATCTACAGATGCATCTACTTCGCTTTGATTCATCTGCGCCATGCTCACAGGAGAACCCATAAATGCAACTGGCTTATGAGGCTGTGTCGGTGCATCTGGACACACATGTGTAGATACCAGAACATCACCTTCTAAAAAGTCACCTCCCTTTTGCATTTTTAATAATTTTGCTGCTGTGGCTAATACGGTCAGCGCTCCGTCTCCATCAGAAACAAAACCCGTTCTTTCCGGTCTTGCCCCCAATCCCCCAAGTCTTCCAAGAAGTCCAATAGTAGGTGCAGTTCCTCCCTTTGATTTTCCATTTTTTCCAGGAATCATCACTTTAATCACATCTGTGCTCATTCCTTCTTCTCCTGTCAAAGTTTCCACTTTTACAGTACAATCTGATTTAATTCCCTTTAAAAATTCTGCTACTTTTTCTCCACTTGCATATGCAGAATCTAAAATTTCAAACATATCAATTATTTCTTTTACTAACATAGCCTCTCCTTACTGAATCCCCATTAAATCACACAAAGAAAGTATATAAATTTGTCCCGCATTTTTTACATCTTCAATATCTACTGTCTCATTATAAGAATGAATGCCAACCGTGTTCGATGGTCCATATTGAATTGTAGGAATACCCTTTTCTCTGTATTCCCTTGCATCGCTAGATGCCCACTGATATGCAGGTAAAACTTCAATTTTCCATAATTCTTCTGCATGTTTCTTGATTGCTTCCACAATAGCTGCATCGATTTCTGTATAGTTACCAAAACTTTGGAAATCTAATGTATATTCAATTCCCTCCATCTGGCTCTTCTTTACAATATTATCCACACAATCGCGAATTTCCTGTTCATCAACTCCTATTGGCAGACGCACATCCAAAACAGCTTCACAGTAATCAGGAACCATATTGGGTCTTACTCCGCCATGAATCATTCCTACATTTACTGCTACATGATCAATCACCTCTCCAGTACCTGCTCCATTTTTCTGTCCAGCAATCAATTTTGAATTAATCAATGCCTGTTTTTGATTTTCTCCATAATGTCCTTCAATTTTTCTAAGATCATCCAGATGCTCTAAAACATGAAAAAGTTTCAGAATCGCATTCTCGCCCTTATATCCAGCCAAACTTCCATGAGCAGACATTCCATGCGATTTAAAAATCAATTCAGCTTTTCCTTTTTGTCCAATTTCAATATTATCATGAGAAGTCGGTTCTCCTACCAAACAAGCATCTGCATTTTCTGCATAGCCATTGTCACATAACCATTTTGTACCAAATTCACCTCCACTCTCTTCATCTGAAACAATATGAAGACGAATATTTCCGTTCAATTGTGCACCTGATTCCTTTAGAATCTTCATTGCAAAAAGAAATCCAGCAACACCCGCTTTCATATCAGAAGTTCCTCTTCCTAAAATTTCTTTTTCTGTAATTTCTCCAGAAAACGGATCAAAATCCCACTGTTCTCGATCACCTGCTGGTACTACATCTACATGTCCATTCAAAATTACGCTAAACCCATCTTCTTTACCCATATGAGCCACAATACAAGGAAACTCTTCATTACATCCAACTTCTTCCCAGTCAATCCCTGCATCTTCAAGATACTTTTCCACAAAATCTATGACTGGGCGTTGACTTCCAATGGGATTTTCACTTGGTATCTTAATCAATTGTGAAACCAATTCAACAAGATCATCTAACTGCCCTTTCGCTCTATCTAAAATCTCTGCTTTTGTCACTTTACTCATGTTTCTCTTCCTTTCTTTTCTGTATCAATCTTTGTAAAGAAAACAAGCTACCTTATGTTTATCTGTTATCTCTTTTAATTCCGGCTTTTCTTGTTTACATCTCTCTTGACAAAATTCACATCTACCTGCCAATGGACATCCCTTTTGTTCACCAATTGGACTTGGTATTTCGCCCTTTAACACAATACGCTCTCTTTTTTCAAGTGGAGATTCTGGCGGAATAGAAGATAATAGTGCCTTTGTATATGGATGAAGCGGGTTTCTATATAATTCTCCGGCTTCACAAATTTCTACCATACTACCTAAATACATAATAGCAATTCGATCACTGATATGTTTGATAACACTTAGGTCATGAGAAATAAACACATACGTTAATCCATATTCTTTCTGAAGTTTATTAAAAAGATTCAACACCTGCGCTTGTATGGAAACATCCAATGCTGAAACAGGTTCATCGCACACAATCAACTTTGGATTCAAAGACAGGGCTCTAGCAATATTAATTCTTTGTCTTTGTCCACCAGAAAATTCATGAGGATAACGGTGTACATGCTGAATATCCAAACCAACTGTTTTTAATAACTCCAAGGCTCTTTCTGACCGCTCTTTTTTACTATCTAGTACCTTGTGCGCAATCATTGGTTCTTCTACCAATTTACCGGCTGTCATTCTAGGGTCTAAAGATGAAAATGGATCTTGAAAAACCATTTGTATATCTTTTTTTATTTTCTTTAATTCTTTTCCCTTTAAACCAAGGATATTTTCACCCTTGTATTCTAAAGTTCCACTTGTTGGTTTATGAAGCTGTACCAGACACTTGCCAAAAGTAGATTTACCACATCCAGACTCACCAATAATCCCTAATGTTTCACCTTCATATACATCTAAAGAAACGTTAGATAATGCATGAAGAATTTGTGGTTTTTCACTTAATTTCCGACTCTTGATTTTAAAATCTTTGCTCAGATTTTGAATTTTTAGAATCACCTTTTTCTCATCCATTTTCCTTCACCTCGCCTCTTCTTAGTTGTTCCTTTTTATTCTGTCTGTGACAGGCTACAAAATGCCCCTCTTCTAACTCCATAAGCGGCGGTACCTCTTTATTGCATATTTCAGTGGCATACTGACAGCGATTACAAAAATTGCAACAATTGCCTGTCAGACGCAAATCAGGTGGTGTACCAGGAATGGTATTTAATTCCCCTTTTACCTCATCACTCAGTTTTGGCATAGAATCTAACAGCCCCCATGTATATGGATGCATGGGATTTAAATACAGATTCTTGGCAGTGGCATACTCTACGGTTTTCCCTGCATACATAACCATAACTGTATCACACATTTTCCATACAACACCTAAATTATGTGTAATTAATAAAATGGATGTATCCATTTCCTCCTGCAATTCTTCCAGTAACTCCAGAACCTGTGCCTGCACGGTTACATCCAATGCTGTAGTTGGTTCATCTGCAATAATCATTTTGGGTTTACAGCACACTGCCATTGCAATGATAACTCTCTGACACATACCTCCAGAAAGTTCATATGGATAGGATTCCATTCTTTTTTCTGGCTGTGGAATCCCTACCTTTTTCAGTGCATCAATCGCCTTTTGTTTTGCCTCTTCCCTAGTTACATCTTGATGAGCACAGATCATTTCCACCATCTGATTCCCAATTTTAAACACAGGATCTAAAGATGTCATAGGGTCCTGAAAGACAACGGCAATATCCTTTCCTCTATAGTTCAACAATTCATTTTTGTTTAATTTCAAAATATCTTTTCCATCAAAATGGATCTCACCTTCAACAATTTTTCCTATTTTAGGAAGAAGACGAATGATGGAGGAAGCAGTCACACTCTTTCCTGAACCAGACTCTCCCACGATTCCCATGGTCTCTCCTTTATTTAAAGTAAAACTAACACCGTCAACTGCTTTTGAAACACCGCTGGCGGTAAAGAAATATGTTTTTAAATCCTTCACAGTAAGCAATTCTTTACTACTCATATGTTTCCCTCATTCTTCCTTCATCATCTTTTCATCTTCGGATCAAGCACATCTCTAACGCCATCTCCTAAAAGGTTAAACCCAAGAACAGTAACCAAAATAAATACGCCCGATATAGTAGCAATATGAGGTGCTGTATTTAAGCAATCTCTACCAGCACGTAAAATATTTCCCCAGGAAGCAGTTGGCTGCGCAATTCCCAATCCTAAAAAACTTAAGGTTGCTTCTGAAATAATCGCACCTGCAATATTCAGTGTTGCATAAACGATAATCGGAGAAATCGTATTTGGCAAAATATGCCCAAACAACATTCTCATATTTGAAATACCGATTACACGACCTGCATTACAATATTCTTCATTTTTAACAATATGTACTTGACCACGAACTACTCTGGCAAATGTAGGAACATTTCCAATACCTATAGCCAAAATAACATTTTGCAGTCCTGAACCTAAAATAGTCATTAAAATAATTGCCAAAAGAACAAATGGAAAAGCAAGCATACCATCCATAATTCTCATAATAACAGCATCTACAACCCCACCTGCATAGCCAGAAATAAGACCAAGAAGAATTCCAATGACACCTCCAACAATCGTTCCACCAATTGCAGCAATTAAAGAAATTCTGGCACCATAAACTACACGAGAAAACAAATCTCTTCCAAATTCATCTGTGCCAAACAGGTGCCCATTTTCCCCCAATCCTAAATAAGTCTCAGATGGTTTAATTGCATTTGGATCATGAGTAGCAAGCAAAGGTGCAAAAACAGCTAAAACAATCATAAATACCACTATCACCAGACCAATCATAGCTGTTTTGTTTCTCTGCAATTTATTCCAAACATTATTTGATTTTCGTTCTTTTTTTACAAGTTGGGAATGGGCTTCAATTCCCATTTTTTCTGTCGTATAAGTCTTTTCCGTCATTTACTTTCCTCCATTCCCATTCTCATAATTTACTTTAGGATTAATCATGGTATAGACAATATCTACCACCAGGTTGATTACAACAAATACGATTGCTGTAAACAAAACAACCCCTTGAATCAATGCATAATCTCTGTTATCAATCGCACTTACGATCATAGTTCCCATACCAGGCCATGCAAAGATGCTTTCTGTTAAAATTGCTCCTGTAAATGCTGTGGCAAGCTGAAGACCTAAAACAGTTACAATCGGAGGTAATGCATTCTTTAATGCATGTTTCCATATAACAACACTTTCTCGAAGCCCTCTTGCTCTCAGCGCCCTAATGGAATCATTATTTACCACTTCTAACATGCTTGATCTGGTAATTCTGGCAAATGTAGCCATTGGAATTGTAGACAGACAAAAACAAGGCAGAATCATATGGCTGATTACATCCCACAGACCATTTCCCATATCTCCCATTCCCATAGCTGGAAGCCATCCCAGATTGACACTAAACACTAGGACTAGCATTAATCCCATCCAAAAAATAGGCATAGAAACACCAATCAATGCAATTACCATAAAAATGTAATCCAACATGGAATATTGTTTTATTGCAGAGATAATTCCTGCCATCACGCCTAAAACAAGCGCAATCAAAAGACTTGTCAAGGTAATCAAAAGTGTATTTGGCACTCTTTCCATAATCAACTCTATCACTGGTTGGTTATAAGAATAAGATTTCCCAAAATCCCCTGAAAGAATCTGTTTCAAGTACATCATGTACTGTTCACCCTTACTTTTGTTAAGTCCAAGTTCTTCTTCCAGTTGTTCTACAGCTTCCTTGGGTGCTTGCGGACCTAACATTGTAAGTGCAGGATTCCCTGGTATCATGCGAGTAAGAATAAATGTAATCGTAATTACAATAAAAAGTGTCGGAATACTCTGCAAAACCCTTTTCAGTATTGTTTTTAGCATACTCTGCCTCCTTAACTAAACGTCATCTATCAAAATCTGTCTCACTCATTGCCCCTAAAACAGGCATTGAGTGAGACAGATAAAATTATTTATTGAATAACCCAAACATTTTCTTCGTCTGTAACTAATTTTATAGTACCGTCAGACCTTTGATTAAAATCCTGAACTCTTGGATGAACTCCCATACATTCGTATGGATTTCCATAAAAGATTCCTGTATCGTCATTTGTAATGATCTTTAATACTTTTTTATATATTTCCGCACGCTTTTCTTGATCTGTTTCAATCAAAGCATCTGCCAATAACTGATCTACTTCTGGATTATTATATCCCTGTCCATTTCCAAGTGTACCAATTGCATCTGATTTGAACATCTTATCAAAGAAGAAATATGGATCTGGATACCATAACCATCCCATTGCAAAGATATCTGCCTGTCCAGATGCACCAACCTCGCTGAAAGCACCCCATTCTACGGTATTAATATTTAAATCAACGCCTACCATCTTCCAATATGACTGAAGAATTGTTGCCGCTTTCTGACGGAATGTTTCATTTGTCACATAAATATCCAATTCCATTCCATCTGCATACCCTGCTTCTGCAAGTAACTCTTTTGCTCCTTCCGGATCGTAGGATGGAACATCTGCTTCTACTGCTTCATCATATCCCCATGATGCTTTTGGTAGTGGAAGACATGCTTCTTCCCCTTCTCCATACTGGAATACACCTGCTGCTAACTCTTTGTAATCAACTGCTTTTATCAATGCTTCTCGAACCTTCGGATCTGCAGTTGGTCCATTTACCATATTGAAATATGCATAAGTAATCTGAATACTAGGCTTCTTTAATAAATTGATTTTTTCATCCTCAGCAACAAGTTTTACAGATTCACCAGAGATCTGCATAGCGATATCAATCTCACCAGTTCTTAAAGCATTTACTTCCTGGTTCTGATCTGTAATTACTTTAAAAACAACATGATCTAAGTTTGGTTCACCAAGAAAATACTTTTCATTTTTCACTAATTCTGTCTGTTGATCCAAACTGAATTTTTCCATCATGAAAGGACCCGTACCTACTAAATGATTACCAAATTCATCGCCCCAACCTTCTACTTCTTCTTTTGGAACAATTCCATTTCCAATATTTGTTAATGCAGTCATAAATACGGCACTTGGTGCTTTTAAAACAGCTTTCACATGAGTCTCATCCACTGCCTCTGCATAATCTAACATATCAAGACGCTGTAAGGCCGATTCTTTTGCAGAACGATTTAAACTGTAAGCAACATCTTCTGCTGTCATTTTTCTACCATCTTGGAATTTTCCGGGATGAAAATACACATCATCACGAATGGTAAACAGATATTCCATTCCATCTTCACTAATGGTCCATTCCGTTGCAAGCGATGGCTTAATATTTGCAATTTCTTTATCATATGTTACCACTGTATCACATACCTGATAAAGAATCTGTGCCTCGTAAGTTCCTGTATATTTTACAGGATCAAGATTTTTAGGCGAAGAGATCAGTGCAATCTTTAATTCTCCACCTTTTGTCACTTCATCTGGAACATCAATAGATGCTTCTTTGTTTACAATTTCTTCTTTGTTATCTGCTGTCTTCCCTTCTTGCTTTTCTGTTTTTTCTTTACTTCCACAGCCCGCCACTGACATAGCCATAACTGCTGCAAGAACGATAGCAATTACTTTCTTCTTCATCTCATTTCCTCCTTTAGCAACAATTCATTATCTCCATAATCTTTCATAAAAAGATAACATATCCCTTCTTCCTTTTACAAGATTCGTGGTGCACAAATTTAAATCGTTAAATTGTGCACCACGAACAAATAATTTCTCATCTTTTTAATTATGATTCCATGTAAGCCAATATTTTCATTACTAAATTTACTTGAAACAACACATCTGGATCATTTAAATCAGCCCCCGTTAATTGTTCAATTCGCCTAATACGATAAGCTAATGTATTTCTATGAAGAAACAATGTCTCCGCTGTTTCTTTTCTTGCGCCATGATGCTCTGCCAGTGTTTTAAGCGTCTCCAAAAAAGGAGTTCCATACTTTTCATCATGCATCTTCAATTCCAGAAGTGTCTCATCTACAAATTCACGAAAAATATCCATTTTTGCCATTTCAAAAAATGCCTCTTCTAATCGAAGATCTTCAATAAAACAAATCTCTCTCTTTCCTCTTTTCTTACCAATTGTAATAGCAGTCCTTGCTTTCTTATATGCCATAATAAAATCATGATAAGAAAAAATCTCTGTAGAAACTCCGATTGTAATCCATGCACCATAGTTTTTATAAATCTGTCTCTGTATTTCTTTCATACACTTCAAAATTTCGCTTTTCTCAATGTCCTTTGTAAACAGACAATGAAAACTATCACTCTTATTTCCAACAAAAAAACATTGTCTGTGCCTTCTCAAGACATCTTTATGAATCTGCATAATCTCATCTTTAAAAATATTTACTTCAGCTTCTGTTTTATTTCGAATCACTTTTTCAAACTCATCAATATCTCCAACCACCAATATGTATGAAAAAGAAGGCCACTTCAGCCCTCTAGCACGTTTTACAGCATCTTCTTCTGTCTGAATATTTCCACTAATTAAATCAAAAAAAAAGTTGTTATCTTGGTAATATTCTGTTTGTTCTACCAAACCCTTTTTAGAAAACTCCAAAGCTAGATAAACGCCTGCTTGCCTTAATGCAATTTCACTCATTTCATCAAACTTTCCTTTTAAACCTACTGCATAAAGAAATCCATTGCATTTATTTTTTACGTATATTCCCATTGCACGTATTTCCCACTCTCCTGCTGATGCAGCCACGATTTCATCTTTGCTTTTCTCCACATACTCTTTTAACTGCTTCTGTATAGTTGTATCTTCATAAGCATTTTTTGCTAACCATCGTTCTGCACCTTCTCCTTCCGGATAGCACCCTAATAACATTTGTCTATGGTCAGCAACCAGAATTACACACCCTAGCATTTCTCCTAAAACAGCACAAATTTCTTGAAATCCACCACCCTCAATCTGTATTTCAAGAAATTTTTCATTCATGGCTTTATTAAATTCTAACTTTTGATTTTGTGCATTCACCACTTTTTTCATTAAAGGATTTGCGAGATTAATAAAAGCCATATCCCGTGGTACCTCAATTACAGGAACCTGCAATTCATTTGCCAGATCTTTTATCTTCTGGGTGATTTCTCCGAAAAATTTTGTTTTTAATGCAATACCAGAGGAACCTGCTTTTGCCATAGCTTTAATAATATCTAACAATACCCCTTCGTCACGATTCATGGCATATCCTGTAGTAATCATCAACTCATTTTTTTTAATCCATGGAATAATATCAGGAACTTCCATGGCATCAATATAAAGTATCTCTCGATCTACTCCTTTATTTCCTGCAACTAATCTACATTCTTTCCATTCTTCCATCTTTAAAACATCACTTATATTTATAGACATCTTACATTCCTACTCTTCATTGACTTTTTTTCTTGTAACTTTTATATTATAACATGAATACATATATAATTGGAGATTTAATCTATGGATATCAGTTTTGAACTTTATAAAGTTTTTTATTACGTAGCTACCACTCTAAGTTTCTCCGAAGCATCCAGACAACTCTATATTTCCCAGTCTGCGGTAAGCCAGTCTGTGAAATCATTGGAGCAAAAATTGGGACATGCCCTGTTTCACCGGAGTACAAAAAAAGTCGCCTTAACCCCAGAAGGAGAATCTCTCCTGCGACATGTGGAACCCGCAGTAAACCTTTTATATGAAGGAGAAAATCAGATTTTGAATTCTCCTTCCCTGGAAGCACCTTTGCGTATTGGAGCCAGTGACACCATATGTCGCTATTTTCTGGTTCCCTATTTTCAGCGTTTCCACCAGGAATTTCCAAACATCCACATAAAGGTTACAAACGCAACTTCAAAAGATTGCGTATCCCTTCTCCACAACAACAAGGTAGACTTTATTGTGGCAAACACACCAAATCCCTATTTAACAGAAAAAGATACCTTCTACGTTATTCGAGAGTTTCAGGACATTTTCGTGGCAGGTAAGAAATTTTTCAACTTAGAAAACCAGGCGCTGTCCTTACGGGAATTAACCCGTTATCCTATTCTTATGTTGGATAAAACCAGCACTACCAGTGAATTTCTCCACCAACTTTTTGTAAAACATGGTCTATCCCTAACACCTGAAGCTGAACTTTCCAGTAATGATCTTCTCCTAGATTTTGCTCACATTGGCCTTGGTATTACGGTTGTCCCTGATTATGTATTAAAACATCGTCAAAAAGAATTTTACCCTCTAAACATACAGGAATCTATCCCCAACAGAAAGCTGATTCTAGCATATCAATCCCAGCTTCTATCTTCCCCTGTCTGCGAAAAATTCCTTCGCTATCTGTTGCCGGATATACAACTCTAAATGCAAAAAATCACCCCGAAAACCAGTACTATACGGATTTTCGGGGTTCTATTTTTATTCTGCTTCTGCAATCACTTCTACTTCACAAAGCACATTTTTAGGTAATGTTTTCACCGCCACACAGGAACGTGATGGCTTTCCCGTAAAGTATTTACCATACACTTCATTAAATGCTGCGAAATCTCCCATATCTGCTAAAAAACAAGTGGTTTTTATAGTCTTTTCGTAGCTGCTTCCTGCTGCTTCTAAGACAGCACCCAGATTTTTCATAACCTGCTCTGCCTGTTCTTCAATAGTAGCTCCCTGGATTTCGCCTGTTTCTGGGTTTAATGGAATCTGCCCAGATGTAAATACCACACCCTTCACTACCATTGCTTGAGAATATGGTCCGATTGCTGCCGGCGCTTTTTCTGTACTGATAACTTTCATAATGCCATCCTCCTGAAGTTCTTTTCCATTCATTATAGTACACTAAAAAGCACACGGCAAGTCCTTTCCATCATGGATTCCAGAACCGTTTTATCTTCTCGGGAGTTTGACAGTTGAATAATTAAAAATCACCTTGCAGGTCTTATAAAACCTGCATTTTTTATGTCAAATTTTATGTTTTGATATATACTTGTTTGTAATAGTGTGGTATACTAGAAGAAAAAAGGATTTTTTTATCATGTACATAGCAATCACAGGCAGCAAAAATAATAAAGATGTATATATTTATCGTTCCTTCCGCAAAGAAAACGGAAAAGCCTCTTCATGTATTTACAAAAAACTCGGGAAGTACAATGCTCTTTTGGAACAGTTCGATGGAAATGAAGACAAACTGATGACATGGGCAAAAGAACAGGCTGCTAAGGAAACCGAACTTTATAAGCTGCATACCGGAAAAGTTTCTGTAGAGTTTTCCAAAGCTGCAGCTATCCCTATGAATGAACGCCGTTCTTTCAATGTAGGTTATCTGTTCCTTCAGAAACTATGCACGCAGCTACGTTTAGATAAAGTCTGCCGGACAATTAAAAGCAGGCATAAATTTAAATATGATCTGAATGCAATACTCACAGATCTTGTCTATGCGAGGATTCTTTCCCCTGCCAGCAAACTGGCCAGCTACGAGTACTGCCAGTCTTTGTTGGAACCGCCTAAATACAGTCTCCAGGACGTTTATCGTTCTCTTTCTGTGATTGCAGGGGAGTCTGATTTTATACAAAGTGAGCTATATAAAAACTCAAACTTCATTCATCCACGAAATAATAGAATCCTTTATTATGACTGTACGAATTATTACTTTGAAATTGAAGAGGAAGATGATTTCCGGCGTTACGGAAAAAGCAAAGAAAACCGTCCTAATCCAATCGTAACTATGGGATTATTTATGGACGCAGACGGTCTTCCCCTTGCCTTTGACATCTTCCCTGGAAACCAGAATGAACAGACAACCCTGAAGCCGTTAGAATCCAAAATTCTTCAGGATTTTAACTACAGTGAATTCATATACTGTTCTGATTCCGGACTTGGCAGTTCAAGTAACCGAAGATTCAATTCTTTAGGAAATCGGGCTTATATCATCACGCATTCTCTGAAAAAAATGAAAAAGGAAGATCGTGAGATTGCTCTGAGCCCGACTCAGTTCCGCAGAATTGGATCCGACCAATTTATAGATATCCGTACACTGGACGAATCGGATGAAGAGGTCTATAACACAATCTACTACAAGGAAGTGCCTGTTGTTACAGGTGACATGGATGAAACTTTAGTTGTCACCTATTCCCCTAAGTACAAAGCCTACCAGAGAAAAATCCGTGCCCGGCAGATTGAACGGGCTGAAAGGATAATCACAGCACCTGGACGCAAAAGAAAAGGGAAAAATCAAAACGATCCTATGCGCTTCGTAAAAAAGACTTCCGTTACTACTGATGGTGAGATTGCCGAAAAACAAGTTTATGATCTTGATGAAGAACAAATTCAAAAAGAAGAATTGTATGATGGTTTTTATGCAGTTATCACAAACCTGGAAGGAGATATTTCACAGATCATAAGGATCAACAGACAACGTTGGGAAATCGAAGAAAACTTTCGGATCATGAAAACAGAATTCGAAGCAAGACCTATATATGTCAGAAGAGAATACCGGATAAAAGCCCATTTCATGACCTGCTATATCAGCCTTCTGCTCTATCGTTTACTGGAAAAGGAACTTGGAAATATTTATACAGCAGATCAGATATTGGAAACATTACGCTCAATGCAAATGACACTGCTGAACACAGCGAGTGGATATATCCCCTCTTATACAAGAACCGAATTAACCGATGCATTACATAAAACATTTGATTTTAGAACGGATTATGAATTCATTACCAAAACAGATATGCGAACTCTTATCAAAGATACAAAGCAAATAAAATCAAAACTGAAATAATATAGTACATATCGCTGCAAAAAGGAAAACGGCTACAGTGCCCATATTTACTGGGTTTGTAGCCATTTTGTCACCTTATAACTGTCAAAGATGGGATTATAAGTAAAATTAATATGACTAATATTTTATATAATTCTTTCTAATAATATATAATTTCCAAAATTTTTACTATTTCAAAGTCAGGATGCATTCCTATTACTTCCGTTCTTCTTTTATTTCCTCATAAACCGCCAGATTATACCCATCAAAATTTACCGTTTGGTTCTCCTCTTCTTTTGACATAGATACAGTCACAAGATGTCCATTCTGCAAAAACTCCTCCCACTGGCTTTCATCCAGATTTGGTATATAATATGGCCAGTGCCACACTACATTTTCTGATACCTTATTTTACTATATAGGTATGGGATTTGCAATGAAATCCCCTATACAAACCAGAGAAAAACAGCTTCCCCCTTTGCTTTTATTTCCACCTGGTAGTCTGTATTTCTGTGAAGTTTTTCCAAATCTATACTCTCTCCCGGAAGAATTTCTTCACTTTCCAAAATCACGTTTCCCTCTCTATCCATGATTCTCAGCGCTATGCTGTCACTGCTGTCAGCATGAACCACCATCTCTTTTTTATAAAACACACTGTTAAAATTTAAGTAACCATCTTCGCCCACGGAAATCTTTTCCCACTCTCCAAAGGTATCTATATCTCTAAGCGATACCTCAAAAGACGGAGAAAAATACTCATGCACAACCCCAACATTTTCATAAACCAGATAACCGCCAACCAATACCATGGCCGCAAGAAAAACTGCCACACCCCCTGTCAGGATTCTCTTTCTTTTTATCTGACGTTTTAACTCTTTTAACATTTTCTTATTTTCCTCCTGAAGCCTTACACTTGATGGCAGTTTCCATTCCTGTTCCATAGTTTCATATTCTTTTCTGCAATTCCCACAGCTTTCAAGATGGGCTTTCATCACTTCTGTGGTTTCTGCGCTTAGCACTCCATCCATATACAACGGCATTAAATCTTTGGCAATACTACAACTGATTTTTTCCATTCTCCACATCCTCCATATACTCTATAATCTGTTTTCTGGCGCGGTAAAAAGTAACCCTGGCCCAGTTTGGTGTCTTCCCGAATAACAGGGAAATTTTCTCAAAAGAAAGCTCCCCAAATACCCGCAGGGTAAACACTTCTTTGTAAGATTCTTTCATCCTGTGCAAAAACTGATGAATCAAAAATACAGTCTCTTCATCCAGAATTTTCTCTGTAATTCCATCCGACACCTGCTGTGCCGGTTCTTGAAATTCTTCCTTTACATAGATTTTTTCACGTTTGCAATACGTGTAATAAGTATTTCTGGCAATGGTAAACAACCAGGCGCGAATATCCTTTTTTCCATCAAAACCATCTATGGATTTCAGAGCCCTGGTAAAGGTCTCCTGTGTGATTTCTTCTGCAATTTCTTCACTGGCTGAAATACTTCTGAGAAACAAATACACATCCTTAAAATACCATTCATAAATTTTATCAAATTCCACCCTCTGGCCCTCCTTTCACTCTATTAACTAATAACTCTTCCAAACATTACACATTTTTTCATTTATTTTTCTATTATATTTGAATTCTGCTTTAAAGTCTGATACTATAAATCCGATTATTTTTACAAAAAGGAGGAGGCGCTATGCTGCTTAGTATTGCCTTAATCTTATTGCTTGGAATGTTTATGGGATGGCTCTGTAAAAAAATCCATCTGCCAGGTCTTACCGGAATGCTTCTAACAGGTATTCTTCTGGGTCCTTATGTTTTAAACCTGATTGATTCTTCTCTTTTAAATATTTCTTCGGATTTAAGAAGAATTGCCCTGATTATTATTTTAGCAAGAGCCGGGCTTTCCCTGGATTTAAAAGATTTGAAAAAAGTAGGCCGTCCTGCTGTTCTTATGTGTTTTGTTCCAGCCTGTCTGGAAATGCTTGGAATGGTACTGCTGGCGCCTGCCCTTCTTGGTATTTCTGTTTTAGATGCTGCCATTATGGGTGCTGTGGTGGCTGCAGTCTCTCCCGCTGTAGTGGTTCCGAAAATGCTGAAGCTTATGGAGGAAGGATACGGGGTGTCTCACAGCATTCCTCAGTTAATTCTTGCCGGCGCATCGGTGGATGATGTTTTTGTCATTGTTGTATTTACTGCTTTCACCGGACTGGCACAGGGCAATCGTGTATCTGTAAAAAGTTTTCTCAACATTCCCATTTCCATTATTTTGGGAATTCTGGGCGGCTTTTTGATTGGCTGGATTCTGGCAAAATATTTTGAAAAGATGCACCTGAGAGATACTGTAAAAGTTATGATTTTTCTCTGTGTCTCTTTTCTTCTTGTAACCTTTGAGGATACATTTTCCTCCATCATTCCTTTTGCATCCCTCATTGCAGTAATGGCAATGGGTATCTCCCTGCAAAAGAACAGAACAGAAGTTTCCAGACGCTTATCCGTAAAATTTAATAAACTGTGGGTTGCAGCAGAAATCCTGCTCTTTGTGTTAGTTGGGGCAACCGTTGATATTCAGTATGCAGCCTCTGCCGGACTGCTCTGCATACTTTTGATTCTCGGTGTACTTCTTTTCCGTATGCTTGGCGTCTGCCTCTGTCTGCTCCAAACATCTCTGACCTGGAAAGAACGCCTTTTCTGCATGATTGCCTATACCCCAAAGGCGACTGTACAGGCAGCGATTGGCGGCGTTCCTCTTGCTATGGGACTTTCCTGCGGAAATATGGTTTTAACTGTAGCGGTAGTGGCAATTCTAATGGCAGCGCCTCTTGGTGCGTTTTTCATAGACGCCACCTATAAAAAATTATTGAAATAAAACAAAATCAGGAGTATGAATATACATCACTTTTCTGTGTTCTGTATTCATACTCCTGTTCTGTCTTTCTTTGATTTTACAAAGCTGGTATCTGTTTGTTCTTATCAGCCAGATATTTCTTCACGCCCTCCACATCTGAATATGCAAAGTGACGGAGTTCATCTTCCGTAAGCTGTCCCAGTTCCTCTAAATCATAACTTCCTGTCACATAGCAGCTTGGTTTCAGCATTTCCTCTGTAAATCCCAGTTCTTCCATCTGCTCCCTGGAAATATACTGGCTCACCTCAATTTTATTGCAGGCTTTGCAGTGATACACCGAAAAAAGTTCTTTGCTCATAATTCCTTTGCTCCTTTTGTATAACCATTTTCTATTTTGTATTTTAATACAAAGTCAATGATTTGTATAGACCGGAAGTAGCTCCAAAACCGACACCGCAACAAACGCCACAGCAAGCAGCATCCCCAGCCTCACCAATATCTTTTCCAAAAAAGGACTGATTCTCTGTTTGCGCCATTGGTAAGGCAGTAAAAAGGTAATCAGCACGCAAATACAGAAAATCCCAATATCCACCCACAAAACACTTTTTCCTGTAAAACAGGTATAACCATAAAACAGCAGTGGCATAGCCAGAAGTCCTGCAAAAAGTCCCATAAAATTCTTCCCTAAAAGTCCCGGTATAGCATTTCCCAGGATTCTCTGTTCCATGAGGAAAAATATAAAGGCAGGAAAAAACAATAATTTCAAATGTTCCCACACCGTTTCATTAATCGGAGAAAAAAGTCCAATCAATAGATTTTCATGGGACCATTCATAAAAGAAATGGCTCAAAGTTCCAAGTACAAGTGTCCACACAATCCCTATCCACGTTATTTTTCTACATTTTCTATTCATAAAACCCATACCTCTTTTTTCAAATAGTATATGTTCGCCAAAGACTTTTTATCGACATGGCTTGCCAAAAATCAAAAAAGCCTTCATAATAAATAAAAATACTTACAGGAGGATTATTTAACATGAAATTAGGATTTATTGGATGCGGCAATATGGCATCAGCCATTATAGGGGGCATCCTAAAAAACAACCTTGTACAGCCTGATGACATCCTTGCCTCTGTAAAATCAGAAGCTTCGGCAAAACGGGTAAGAGAAACCCTTGGAGTTTCCTGCTCCACAGACAACCTGGAAGTGGCAAAGTCTGCCGATTATGTGTTTTTGGCTGTAAAACCCCAGTTCTGCGCCCAGGTTGCTACTGAAATAAAAGAAAGTTTAACCCCAAATCAGGTGCTGGTTTCCGTCATTGCCGGAAAAAATTTATCCTGGTTAAAAGAACACCTGGGAGAAGACAAAAAAATTATCCGTACCATGCCAAACACTCCGGCTCTGGTAGAGGAAGGCATCACCGGAGTCTGCCCGGATGCTCTGGTTTCCCAGGAAGAGCTTCAACAAGTATTAGCACTGCTGCGCTGCTGCGGACGGGCTGACGTGGTAACTGAGCCGATTCTGGATCTTGTAGGCGCTGTAAGCGGCAGTTCCCCTGCTTTTGTTTTTATGTTCATTGAAGCGCTGGCAGATGGCGCTGTAGCTGAAGGAATGCCCAGAAAACAGGCTTATGAGTTTGCCGCACAGGCAGTTCTTGGCAGTGCAAAAATGGTTTTGGAAACCCAAAAGCATCCAGGAGAATTAAAGGACATGGTCTGCTCCCCTGGGGGAACTACCATTGAGGGCGTGAACACGCTGGAAAAAGAAGGTATGCGAAGCGCTGTCATGGATGCTGTACGGGCTTGCATTGCAAAGACGAAAAAATTATAATTTCTTCGGCTCTGTCTCACATCTTTCATATATCAGTTGCACAAAAAGACCGATACACAAGGTATCGGTCTTTTTAGTAGCGAGAGGGGGATTCGAACCCTCGACACTACGGGTATGAACCGTATGCTCTAGCCAACTGAGCTATCTCGCCATACTTTCTGATTTTTGCAAAAGGAATGGGACCTATAGGGCTCGAACCTATGACCCTCTGCTTGTAAGGCAGATGCTCTCCCAGCTGAGCTAAGATCCCATTTCATTTTAATTTGTCTTGCGACAAGTAGCGAGAGGGGGATTCGAACCCTCGACACTACGGGTATGAACCGTATGCTCTAGCCAACTGAGCTATCTCGCCATCTTTCTCTTCCGCAAAGCATTTTCGCAAAAGAATGGGACCTATAGGGCTCGAACCTATGACCCTCTGCTTGTAAGGCAGATGCTCTCCCAGCTGAGCTAAGATCCCGTTCCACAGTTGCTGTATCGCTGACTGCTTTGCTATTATATACTGATTTGTCGTGAATTGTCAACACTTTTTTGAAAAAAATTTTATTTTTTTTCTAACAACGAAATCAGCCGGCTGGTTCCCAGGCGATCTGCGCCCAATGCAATAAACTTTTCTGCATCTTCTACAGAGGCAATTCCCCCTGCTGCTTTTACTTTTATGTCTTTTCCCACATGATTTCTCATAAGTTCCACATCTGCAAAGGTAGCCCCTCCTGTGGAAAAGCCTGTAGAAGTTTTAATATAGTCTGCCCCTGCTCTGGTTACCACCTGACAGAGCTTAATTTTCTCCTCTTCTGTCAGAAGGCAGGTTTCAATAATGACCTTCAAAAGTTTTCCATGGCAGGCCTTCTTAATCTCCTGAATTTCGGCCAGAACCCCTTCATAATTTTGCTCTTTTACCATTCCCAGATTAATCACCATGTCAATTTCATCGGCTCCGTTCTTCACTGCATCCTCTGTCTCAAAAACCTTTGCCGCAGTGGTCATATTTCCATTTGGAAATCCGATGACCGTACAGATTTTCAAACGTTCCTGTACATAATCTCTGGCTTTTTTCACATAACAGGGTGGAATACATACAGAAGCAGCCTTATACTCCATGCCTTCTTCACACAGCGTCCGTATTTGCTCCCAGGTGGCTGTCTGCTTTAATAAGGTGTGATCTAATCTCTTTAAAATTTCTCTTTTTTCCATTTCCCGAATCCTTTCTCTTCACAGTTTTTCCAAAACGGAAGTTCCAATGGTTCCCTCTGGCATAGGCACCTGAAAATTCTCTGCAATGGTTGCGCCAATCACTGCAAAGGTATCACTGACTCCCAGGTCTTTCCCTTCCTTCATGGACGGTGAATAAGCCAGAAATGGCACCTGTTCCCTGGTATGGTCTGTTCCTGTATAGGTTGGATCATTTCCATGGTCTGCTGTAAGAATCAACAAATCATCCTCTCTTAATACTTCCAAAAGTTTCCCTAACATCACATCAAATTTTTCCAGTTCTTCTGCATATCCCTGAACATTTCGCCTGTGTCCCCACAGAGCGTCAAAGTCCACCAGGTTGGTAAAACAAAGGCCCTTAAATTCTCCTTTTGCGATTTCTATGGTCTGTTCCATTCCATGAACAGAACTTTTTGATTTATTGGATGCAGTTAATCCCTGTCCGTCAAAAATGTCATAAATTTTACCAACAGAAATCACGTCCAGGCCATGCTCTTTTAAGCTGTCAAGAACCGTTTTCCCGTAAGGTTTTAAGGCATAATCATGACGGTTTGCTGTGCGCCTGAACTCTCCTTTTTTTCTTCCTGTATAAGGTCTGGCAATGACTCTCCCCACTTTCCATTCATCCTTCATGGTAAGCTCTCTGGCAATTTCACAGTAGCGATACAGATTTTCCAGTCCCATGGTTTCCTCATTGCCGCAAATCTGAAGCACCGAATCCGCAGAGGTATAGACAATAAGTTTTCCATCCCTGATTTCTTCTTCCCCCAGTTCCTCCAGAATTTCTGTTCCACTGGCGCTTTTGTTTCCGATAATGGTTCTGCCTGTACGCTTCTCCAGTTCTTCTATGAGCTCTTTTGGAAATCCCGTCTCTGTAAAGGTCTGAAAAGGTTTCGTCACATAAAGTCCCATCATCTCCCAATGACCGGTCATAGTATCTTTTCCACAGCTTTTTTCCCGCAGCCGCATATAAGCTGCCAGGGGACTTTCCACAGGCTCCACTCCATGAAGGGCTTTTAAATTGGCAATTCCAAGACGCTTAAGATTTGGAATCTGCAGATGCCCTCTGCATGCCGCAATATGTCCCAGAGTATCTACGCCTACATCTCCGTATTCGGGTGAATCCTCCATAGCCCCAATCCCAAGAGAATCAAGTACAATGGTAAAAATCCTCTGATATCTCATATTCTCACTCCTGTTCTGTTTTTGTCAGAGAAAACCCAAGGGGAAGCAGTTCCTCCAGGGTATATTCCTGCCAGGTTCCATCCCCTTTTCCAAGAAGTACCTGAAATTCCTTTGCATCGCAAAACTCCATAAGCACCTGTCTGCACACTCCACAGGGCGCCGCTGTTTCTTTTGGCAGTTCTTCTCCCGGACCTCCCACAATGGCAATGGCTTCAAACTCCCGGATGCCCTCGGAAACCGCCTTAAACACCGCTGTGCGCTCTGCACAGTTTGTAGGAGAATAGGCTGCGTTTTCAATATTGCAGCCTGTAATAATCTGTCCGCCTTTTGAAAGCAAAGCTGCACCCACCCGAAAATTGGAATAGGGGGCATAAGAAAACTGCCTGGCTTCCAGGGCTTTTTTTACTAATTCTTCTTTCTGTTCTTCTGTCATAAATTTTCCCTGTCCTTTCTGATTAACAGGCGCAAAGCCTCCACAGCCACCTTAATAGCTGCTTCTGTATCATGCACAATGGGATTTTCCAATCCTGCTTTTTCCCGTTCCTGATTTCCCATTACCAGAAAATCTGAACCAACCCGCACTCTTAAATATGCTCCCACAATAAACAGAGCTGCAGATTCCATCTCTGAAGCTTTACATCCCATGCGCAGCCATGCTTCCCATTTATTTAAAAGCTCATAACCTGCCGGTTTTGTCTCTGGCTCATGCTGTCCATAGAACGCATCCTTGCACTGTACCACACCGGTATGATAAGAATATCCCAGCTTTTTTGCCGCCTGAACAAGTGCATTGGTCACATCCAGGTCTGCCACTGCCGGATATTCCACAGGCGCATACTCCTTGCTGGTACCCTCCATGCGGATGGCACCTGTTGCAACCACCAGATCCCCGCCTTTTACTTCTATATCCATGCCTCCACAGGTGCCTACCCGGATAAAGGTATCTGCTCCGCATCTTACCAGTTCTTCCATTGCAATAGACGCCGAAGGCCCGCCGATTCCGGTTGAGGTCACGCTTACTTTTTCCCCTTCCAGATATCCCGTATAGGTCACATATTCCCTGCTGTCTGCCACCAGTTTCGCATTTTCAAAATGACTGGCAATCTTCTCACACCGTTTTGGATCTCCCGGCAAAATCACGTATTTGCCCACATCTCCTTTGCGAATCTGTAAATGATATTGTAGTCCGATTTCTCCTGAATAATTCTGCATAAGCACACCCCTTTCTTCTATCTGTATCATAGCATCTGCCCTCTTTTATTTCAATCCGGAACACGAAATCTCTTTCCTCTTTTTTCGTTGTCAAGGTCTAAAACTTTATTAAATTTCCCCCATTCTGGTATATTGTCCCTTTTTGCTGAGAATCATTCTTAATAGAAAATGATTGGAGGATTCTTGCTATGGCACTCAATAAAGTTGAAATTTGCGGCGTGAACACCTCGCGTCTCCCTGTTCTTACTAATGAAGAAAAAGAGGCTTTATTTGAACGTATAAAAAAAGGAGATACCGAAGCCCGGGAACGATATATCAAAGGGAATCTGCGTCTGGTACTCAGTGTCATTAAACGATTTTCCAGCAGCAATGAAAATGCAGATGACTTGTTTCAGATTGGATGTGTAGGGCTTATGAAGGCCATTGATAATTTCGATACCACTCTGAATGTAAAATTTTCCACTTATGCGGTTCCCATGATTATCGGTGAAATCCGTCGTTATCTAAGAGACAATAATTCCATCCGGGTCAGCCGTTCCCTGCGGGATACTGCCTATAAAGCAATCTATGCAAAAGAAAATTATATGAAACAAAACCTAAAAGAACCTACTTTAAATGAAATTGCCGCAGAAATCGGCATTGAAAAAGAAGAAATCGTCTATGCCCTAGATGCCATCCAAAGCCCGGTAAGTCTCTATGAGCCTGTTTACACAGAAGGCGGAGATACCCTGTATGTTATGGATCAGATTAGCGATAAGAAGAATAAAGAAGAAAACTGGGTGGAAAATCTCTCCTTAAAAGAAGCCCTGAAGCGTCTGGATGAACGTGAACGGAACATTGTAGAAATGCGTTTTTATGAAGGCCGCACCCAGATGGAAGTTGCCCGGGAAATCGGTATTTCCCAGGCCCAGGTCAGCCGTCTGGAAAAACATGCCCTAAAAAGCATGCGCACCTATCTGCGTGCCTGAATTTCCTGATATTTTTTCTTTTCACTCTTGTTCCATGCCCTGAAAATCTCTATAATAAAAATATACTTGTTATACAGGAAGAAGGGAATATTGTGAAAACATCTATGACTCAGGAAGAAAAATTTCAAATGATGACTGCAGCCCCCATTCCGGGGCTCATTGGCCGCATGGCAGTACCCACGATTATCAGTATGCTGATTACTTCGTTTTATAATATGGCTGATACCTTTTTTGTAGCCAGAATCGGCACCAGCGCCACTGCTGCTGTAGGCGTCGTATTTCCCATTATGGCAGTGATTCAGGCCCTTGGCTTCTTTTTTGGCCATGGCTCCGGTAATTCTATTTCCAGACGTCTGGGAGCAAAAGATGCAGATACCGCCGGACAGCTGGCTTCTCTTGGCTTTTTTTCTGCTCTTTTATGCGGGCTTTGCGTCACCATTCTTGGCTGTTTATTTCTGGAGCCCCTGGCCCTTGCTCTTGGTTCAACCAAAACCATTTTGCCCTATACCAAAGAATATCTGGGAATTATTCTTCTGGGTGCGCCTTATATGACTGCCCAGTTGGTTTTGAATAATCAGCTTCGGTTTCAGGGCAATGCCTTTTATGCCATGATTGGTATTACTTCTGGTGGTATTCTGAATATTTTCCTGGACCCTTTGTTTATTTTTACTTTTAATATGGGTGTGTCAGGCGCTGCTCTCGCCACGATTGTAAGCCAGTTTGTCAGTTTCCTCCTGCTTCTTATGGGACACCGGATTTCCGGCTGTGTTCCACTGAAACTGAAATCCTTACAAAACCCTGGGAAAAATCTTCGGATTATCGCCAGCGGAGGGCTTCCCTCTCTGTTTCGACAGGGTCTTGGCAGTCTTGCTATTCTGGCGCTGAACTGGGCGGCAAATCCCTATGGAGATGCAGCCATTGCCGCCATGTCCATTGTCTCCAGAATCAGCCAGTTTGCTTCTTCTTCCCTGATTGGATTTGGACAGGGTTTTCAGCCTGTATGTGGCTTTAATTATGGTGCGAAACGTTATGACAGAGTTATGGAGGCATTCTGGTTTTGTGTTAAAGTCGCCACCTGTGTACTCTTTGTCATTGCAGTTCTGGGATTTTGCTTTGCCTCCCCTTTAATTTCCCTGTTCCGAAAAGATGATCTCCAGGTCATTTCTATTGGAGCCAAAGCCTTACGTCTGCAATGCATAGCCCTGCCCCTTACAGGCTGGGTGATTATGAACAATATGATGACCCAGACCATAGGAAAAACCTTCCGGGCCTCTCTTCTGGCTGCTGCCAGACAGGGAATTTTCTTCATCCCTGCCATTTTGGTTCTCCCAGGGCTGGCAGGTATCCTGGGCATTCAGCTGGCTCAGCCTATTGCCGACCTATGCGCCTTCCTTCTGGCAGTCATACTGAACCGCTCCGTCATAAAAGAAATGAAAATCCAGGAGAAGGAATTGTCACAATAAACAAACTATTCTTAACAAACATTATACAAAAAAGAGTTATCCTATGAACTGCAATACAGAATATTTATACACTTCTGGCTCAGCCTGGGTTCACTTTGAGCCTGTAGTCTCAAAGCGTACTCGGCAAATTCGCCAGAATTGTATAAATATTCTCGATATGCAGTCAATAGAATAACTCTTTATTTTTTCTGCATCTTCTTAATCACCATCAAGGTTCCAAGCATCAGCACAATTCCCACAGGTAGCGCAATCCAGGGTGTCTGCACAAAACCAGCCACAATATAGGTCACAAAGCTTACCCCTGCTACTGTTAAAGCATATGGTAATTGTGTCGCCACATGGTTTACATGGTTACACTGTGCTCCCGCAGACGCCATAATCGTGGTATCTGAAATGGGAGAACAATGGTCGCCGCATACAGCTCCTGCCATACATGCTGAAATAGAAATAATCATAAGCTCCGGATTCTGAGCTTCAAACACGCCTACTACAATGGGAATCAAAATTCCAAAGGTGCCCCAGGAAGTTCCTGTGGCAAATGCCAGAAAGCAGCCTACCAGGAAAATAATTGCCGGAAGCAGGTTCATCAGCCCATCCGAAGCAGATTTCATGGCAGTTGCCACAAAGACATCTGCTCCCAGACTATCTGTCATTGTCTTTAACGTCCATGCAAAGGTCAGGATTAAAATAGCCGGAACCATGGCCTTAAACCCTTCCGGAATACATTCCATGCATCCCCTGAAAGAAAGCACTCTTCTGCACACATAGAAAATCACAGTGAGCACCAATGCAAAAAAGCTTCCAATAGACAAAGCCAAAGAGGCCTCACTTTGGGAGAAAGCAGTAACAAAATCAGTGCCACTGAAAAATCCGCCTGTATAAATCATACCTGTAATACAGCAGATAATAAGAATTACGATTGGTACAACCAGGTCAATGACTTTTCCCTTTGGATTGAATTTCTTTTCCTGTTCTTCATCTACCCGTTTGCCGGTAGTATAAATATCACCTTTCATAGCATTTGCTTCATGCAGAGCCATGGGACCGTAGTCGATTCTCATAAGTACCAGACCAAACATCATAATAATGGTCAATAATGCGTAAAAGTTATATGGAATTGCATTAATAAAAATAGCCAGTCCATCTTCCCCTTCTACAAACCCGCTGACTGCGGCTGCCCAGGAAGAAATCGGCGCAATAATACAGATAGGCGCTGCAGTTGCATCAATTAAATAAGAAAACTTTGCTTTTGATACATTATGCTTGTCTGTAATGGGGCACATAACGCTTCCCACAGTAAGGCAGTTGAAATAATCATCTACAAAAATCAATATTCCTAAAATAATCGTTGCAATCTGGGCTCCGATTCTTGTTTTTATATGGGTACTTGCCCATCTTCCAAAAGCAGCAGAACCGCCGGCTGCATTCATCATACACACCATAGCTCCCAGAATAACCAGGAAAATCAGGATTCCCACATTGGAAGAATCAGAAAGCACTCCAATAAATCCATCGTCTAATACCTTCAATACAGTCCCTTCAAACCGGAAGTCAGCAGAAAACATGGCTCCCACTAAAATTCCGATAAACAAAGAACTGTATACCTCTTTCGTAATCAATGCCAGCCCAATGGCAATCACCGGAGGCACTAAAGACCAAAAAGTTGCATACATTTGTGGCTTGGGCGCATCTCCGTCCCCTGCAAAAACGGTCACAGCAAACATGGTCATAAAAACCAGCGCTGCCAGAACCCCGCCCAGAATTTTACGTTTTTTCTGTGTCATAATCATTTTCCTCTCTTTCTTCTTTGCCTTTTGCAAATAGAAAAACCATGAACGATACTCCCCTGTCCGGGAACGCGCTCATGGTTTTTGACAAATTTCTTATGACCAATGCTGATAGCGCTCCACGATTCCGTGACAGTACACTGCATATTCTACAGTGTCCCAGAAGCAAAACCCGGGCTGTTTTGGCTTCTTCGGCAGTTTCCCCTTTCATCTGCTGCGGCTGCCCAGCCTTTTGCAGCAAATTACTCTTGAAACCTGCGCCTCTATCATAATATCGTTCCTGGCAAATGCCAGAACTGCTTTTTCTATTTTGTTATCATATCATCTTGTGTCTCTTATGCCAAGAGAAAATTTCTTTTATTCCGGAAGTTTTTCTCCATTTTGTACTGTCTGCATCAGAGCCTTAATATTTTCTACACTTTCCATATTGGGCTGCATAACATACAGGGCTGTTCCAGGCATGGAATAACAATACTGGCTGTCTCCTGTACCTTCTGCTGCAACAGACTTAATCGTCCAGCTTCCTCCACTGCTTAACTGGCTCTGAATCAGTTTCTGAATCTGATCCATGGACATATTGGTTTCTACACTGTCACTGATTTCAGAAATCATGGTTGGCGCTTTCATCAGCATCTCCGGTGTAATCATTTTCTTGAACATAGCCTGAATAACTGCCATCTGGTTCTTACCTCTCTGGTTGTCTCCGCCTTCCAGGCTGTATCGCTCTCTCGCAAATGCCAGAGCCTGTTCACCATTAAAATGATTTATTCCTTTTTGTACTTCACCAGCATATGTAGTACATGCATATTCTGAATCCACGTCAATTCCACCCATTGAATCTACCATTGTAATCAAAGATGTAAAGTTTACTCTTGCATAAAATGGAATATCAATTCCGTATAGTTCTCCAAGTGTAGCCATAGATTTATCAACACCATAAATTCCGGCGTGAGTCAGTTTATCCTTACCTTCTCCGCTGACCTCTGGAATTTGAACATAATAATCACGTGGTGTATTCGTAAGTAAAATTTGCTTTGTTTTAGGATTGATCGTTGCAATAATATTTACATCACTTCTACTTTTGGTTGCAACAGGACCAAACACATCAATACCACTAATATATATACTAAATGTATCCTCAGTCACATCCACTTCTTCTGATGTCCCTAAAAGTAAGTTTTCTTCATCCACTTCAACTTCAATGCTATATTGTCCAATAATCTTGATTTGGTTATTAAAGCCCTCAAATACCTCATCTAAGATTCCGCCATATCCTTCGTCATACACGATAGCTTCAACACTTTTATCCAGAAGAGCTGCCGCCTGATCCGTAAGAGTATTATATTGCGCAGTCATAACTTCTGCACCTGCATCTTCATTGATTTTTTCCATTGCTTTATTGATGACTTCATCTTCACCAGGCTTTTTCTGAATACCATAAATATAGTCTTTGGTATCTTGAACCTTTTCAGCAGGATCATCACTTCGTACTGCAACTAACATGCTGTGAACCTGCTTGCCAAGAGAGTTATCTGTAAGTTCTTCCACTGCATCGTGTGTTCTGAAAAGATATACCGACCCTAAAACCAGTATTACAGACATCAAAACACTAACAAGCTTACTGACGATTGCCTTCCCCCTGGTAATCACCTGCATTGTAAACAACAAAGCTGCAAATACTAACAAAATAGCTGCCAGCCCTGCCACCAGTTTGGTAGGAATCATTCCAAGTCTCCAGATACATCCTATAAATACAAGTGTCACAAGGATCTGGATCCCAACTAAAATCTCTCCGGCAATGCGAAACGCCTTCTGAATCCGTTTCCGTCTCCGTTTTGCCGGGCTCATCTTCTTTTTTTGACTTGTGTTCTCCATTTTTCATTCTCCTTATAATATGCCAACACAATCTACGGGTTGATGACATTACAACCTTTAATATAATATATCTCCCACGAAAATGCAACCTCAGAAAAATATTGTTACATTTTCTTCATATTTGTAGAATTTTCGGAATATTTATGTTATAATAAATTCAGTAAACGAAAGCAAGAATTCAGCATGTAAGGAGGTATTTTTATGGCTCATCGTGTAATTACTATTAACCGTATGTATGGAAGCGGCGGAAGGCTTCTGGGAAAAGCTCTCGCCGAAAAACTGGGAATCCATTTCTATGATCAGGAATTAATCCGTCTTGCCAGTGAAGAAAACGATATTCCTTATGAAGAACTGTTAAAAGTAGACGAAAAAAAGGCAAGCCAGTGGCGGCTTCCTATAAAAGAACAGATGCAAATGCAGCCTCAGTATCACTTTCATCCAATGAATGATGTCCTCTTTGAGACCGAATCAAAAATCATCCAGGATCTGGCTCAAAAAGAAGACTGTATCATTGTTGGAAGATGTGCAAATTACCTTCTCCGCGGCAAATGTCTCAGTCTTTTTGTCTATGCGCCTTATGAATACCGGGTACAAAAGGTAATGGAACGTCTTGGCAGAGAAGACCGCAGCGCCAGGGCAATGATACGAAAAACAGACAAATCCAGAAAAGCCTACTACGAATTCTTCACAGATGAGAAATGGAACGATCCTGAAAACTATAATTTCTGTGTGGATACCAGCCAGTTTTCCAAAGAATTCCTGGTAAAACTTCTGGCACAGGTTTACCGCGAATGGACTCCAGGCGAATAACCATTAAGAACCCCGGTGCTGCTTTGACGCTGACTGCGCCAAAACAACATCGGGGTTATGAAAATTCTCTCTTTTAAAAGGTTTTTCCATTAAATACCGCCACACTTCTTGGACGCATTACAAAGTTTCCTTCTATGCGTATTTCCTCTCCTTCCGGATAGAAATATCTCCCTTCTCCATCTCCATAAGTATTTACGCTTAAATACCAGTCTCCTCTTCTATGAAGATAGGGCAGGGTAATTGTCACATCTTCCCAGTAAGTGTTAATAGCTATATAAATCAGGTCATCCTTTCCTTTTTTCTTATCATAGCCGGCAAAGCTAATCCCAAAAGTCCTGGTTCCGTCTGGCAGATTGGTTCGTTCTGCCTGTACATCATGGGCATGGATGGGCTCCATACCGCACACTGCCTCTGGAAGCTTTTTGCGGATAACCGCATGCTTATGGCGATAAGCAATCATAAATTTAAAAAACTCAAACAACTCTTTATTTTTCTCAAGATAAGTCCAGTCCAGCCAGGAAATCTCATTGTCCTGACAATAAGAATTATTGTTTCCAAACTGGGTATTTCCAAACTCATCTCCCGCCAGAAACATGGGTGTTCCTCTGCTGCACATCAAAATAGCGCAGGCATTGCGAATCATCCGGTAACGAAGCTTTAGTACCTCCGGATCACTGGTTTCCCCCTCTGCCCCGCAGTTCCAGCTACGGTTATCATTGGCTCCGTCTGTATTATTCCAGCCATTATTTTCATTATGCTTATCATTATAGGAATATAAGTCATATAAGGTAAACCCGTCATGACAGGTAAAGAAATTAATAGAGGAATTATACCCTGCATATTCCTGGTTGTCATCATGAAAAAGACCGCCATACATATCTCCGGAACCGCAAATCCTCCAGGCCGCGTTCCATGCTTCCCAGTTTTCGCCTTTTAAATATCCCCGGAGGTTGTCACGATATCTTCCATTCCATTCTGCCCAGCGTCTTCCTGCCGGAAAGCTGCCAACCTGGTACAGCCCTCCCGCGTCCCAGGCCTCTGCAATTAATTTTACATTGCTAAGTATGGGGTCATTTGCCAGGCTTTCCAAAAGAGGGGGATTATTCATGGGAGAACCGTCTGCATTTCGTCCCAGAATACTTGCCAGATCAAAGCGGAAACCATCTACCCGGTAGCTGACCGTCCAATACCTGAGGCATTCCAGAATCATCTGACGCACAATAGGATGATTACAGTTTAAGGTATTTCCGCAGCCACTGAAGTTATAATAATTCCCATCCGGTGTCAGCATATAATACAGATTATTATCCAGCCCTTTAAAGCAAAAAGCAGGGCCTTTTTCGTTCCCTTCTGCTGTATGGTTAAATACCACATCCAAAATCACTTCTATATGATTTTCGTGAAGCTCTTTAATCAGCTCCTTCAGCTCCGTACCTTCCTGATTATACTCATCCTGTGCAATATAGCTGGTATTAGGGGCAAAAAAACTCACTGTATTATAGCCCCAGTATTCCATTAGCTTCTTCCCGTCTACTTCTCTGGCATTCATAGTTTCGTCAAATTCAAAAATCGGCATCAGCTCTACCGCATTAACTCCCAGCTCTTTCAGATAGGGAATCTTTTCTTTCAATCCTTCAAAGGTTCCCCTGTGCTTTACCCCGGAAGAAGGATGCTGGGTAAATCCCCTGACATGCAGCTCATAGATAATTAAATCACACAGTTCCTTGTGGGACTGTTTCTGGTCACCCCAGTCAAATACATCACGCAAAACTCTGGCATGATAAGCCTCCTGTCTGTGTTCTCCCCAAATCCTCTGACCTGCCACCACCCGGGCATACGGATCCAGCAGCACGTTTTTTTTATCAAAAAGCAGACCTTTTCCCGAATCATAGGGTCCGTCAATACGGTAAGCATATTCAAAGTCCTCCACCCTTAAATCAAAGACAATCATAGAATATACATCCCCTATTTTGTAGGCTTCCGGGAAAGGAATCACTGCATAAGGCTCTTCTTCCTCCCTGTGGAACAGCAGCAGTTCGCAGGATGTCCCATTATGGGTATGCACAGTAAAACACACACCATTTGCCAGGGCAGTTGCGCCATTAATATCAAACATGCCGGGCCGCACCTGAAATCCGGCAATCTCGCCCATGGGATTCACCGTAACCTCATTTTCTAAAATATATTTATGACTATAAAATTTCACAGGTATTCTCTCCATCTCTTTCGGTTTTGTGATTTTTCTTTTTTCATTATACTGATTTTTCTTTTTTCCGTCAAACTGCCCCTTCTTTCTTGCATTTTGTTTTTTCAGATGATACTATATTCTCGAAAAAAGTCATATTATTACGGAGGTATACCCTATGGACTCTGAACTGTTTAAGCTGGATGGACGTCCAGCACTTGGAAAAGCAATTCCTCTGGCACTGCAGCATGTAGTTGCCATGATTGTAGGATGTGTAACCCCTGCAATCATTGTCTCTGGTTCTGCCGGACTTTCCGATGCAGATTCCGTTACTTTACTCCAGGCAGCCTTAATTGTGGCAGCCTTATCTACCCTTTTACAACTCTTCCCCATTTTTAAGGGAAAAGCCATGGCCATTGGTTCTGGCCTGCCTGTGATTATGGGTATCAGTTTTGCCTATGTACCCAGTATGCAGGCAATTGCAGAAGGTTTTGATGTTGCTACAATTTTAGGTGCACAGATTTTCGGCGGTATCATTGCCGCACTGGTGGGACTAAATATTAAAACCATCCGCAAATTCTTCCCCCCATTAATTACAGGTACGGTAGTATTTGCCATTGGTCTTTCCCTGTACCCAACGGCCATTAACTATATGGCAGGAGGAGTTGGAAAACCAAACTACGGTTCCTGGCAAAACTGGGCCATTTCCTTAATTACCCTGGCAGTGGTAATTACACTGAATCATTTTGGCAAAGGCATTGTAAAACTTGCTTCTATATTAATTGGCATTATTGTAGGTTATATTATCTCCCTGTTTGCAGGTATGGTGGATTTTACACCTGTTGCTAATGCCGCTTTCTTCCAGATTCCTATGCCCCTGCACTTTGGAATTAAATTTGAAATCTCCTCCTGTGCAGCCATTGGCATATTATTTGCTATTAACTCCATTCAGGCCATTGGTGATTTTTCTGCAACCACCACAGGTTCCATGGATCGTATGCCCACAGATCAGGAATTAAAAGGCGGTATCTTTGGTTATGGTATTTCAAATATTATAGGTGCACTTCTAGGGGGACTTCCTACTGCTACCTTCAGCCAGAATGTAGGCATTGTCGTAACAACCAAAGTAGTAAACCGAGTGGTGCTTGGTCTATCTGCAGTGATTCTGTTAGTCGCTGGAATCCTTCCAAAGTTTTCCTCCCTGCTGACTACCATTCCCTCCTGTGTACTGGGCGGAGCTACCGTTTCTGTATTTGCTACCATTGCCATGACCGGAATCAAACTGATTACCCAAAAACCATTAACCTTCCGAAGCACTACCATTGTGGGACTTTCTATTGCCATGGGTATGGGTGTTACACAGGCGAGTGCCTCTCTTGCACAATTTCCAGAATGGGTCACCATGATTTTCGGAAAATCTCCTGTTGTACTGGCAACCATTTGCGCGGTACTTCTAAATCTTATTTTGCCAAAAGATAAAGAGAATTAAAAAGAAGCGGTCTTATGGAAAGTGTCATGCGGCATATGATACCGTTCCGGCTCAGTCTGCGCTCCCGTTGAGCCTGTAGTCTCAACGGGTACTCGACAAATTCGCCTGAACGATATTCATATGCCAAAAGACAATTATATAAGACAGCTATTTTTATTGAGTTTGTTTTGTTAAATTTGTCTGGAACATCGGACAGTTGTTTCTTACTCTTCTCGAAAGGTCTGAATCAGTTCTTTGACTTCTTCCGGGTCATAGCCCTGGCTTATGAGTTCTTCTTCAAGCCATTGTGGAATTCCTTCCACCGCTTTTTTGAAGGAATCCATGTCTAATGCTTCTTCTGGTAGGATTTCCACACCGTCTTCTTCTGCCCAGCGTTTCAAAATTTCTTCGTCTCCTGCCCTGTTAATATAGCGTTCGTATTCTACTGCTTTCTTTCCAGCTTCATCTACTACCTTTTGCTGTTCCGGTGTAAGAGAATCGTACAGTTCCTGATTGATACAGAAGAAAAGGCAGTCATAAATAGAATTCCACATAGAACAATACTGCTGTACTTCCTGAACGCTGGCTGCGTCAATCGCCGGAAGTGGGTTCTCCTGACCGTCTACTGTCCCCTGTTGCAATGCAGTATAGGTTTCTGACCAGTTCATATTGGTAGCATCTGCACCCCAGAGTTTATAGCACTGTGTCAACAAGTTGGAACCTGCAACGCGGATTTTCAGATTTTTCATATCTTCTGCACAGGTTACCGGTCTCTGTGAATTGGTAAGCTGCCGGAAACCGTTTTCTGCAATTCCCATGGTATGGAGTCCATATTCCTCCAAAATTTCTTTCAGCATATCCCCTGCTTTTCCATCCAGCTTCTCATCTGCATCTTCCAGAGAATCAAAGTTAAAGGGCATGGACACCACATTAAATCTAGGGTCGAAAGCAGAATAAATCAAATTAGAATGCATAGAAATCTGCACCGGGTCCCCTTCCATCAATGCCTGGATTCCCTCTGACTGATTTCCATTGGTAAGCTGATCTGCTGCATATACAGCCACATGCACCTTACCCCCAGTAGCCTGTTCCATTAATTTTCCAAAATGTTCCCCAGCCTCAGACCAGGTACTGTTTTCCGTTGTGGAGCAGGTGAAGTTCCATGTCTGCTCCTCCCATCCCAAATCGCTGTAATCCTCAATCTGGTTAAAGGCAGCGTCTTCCATAGGGTCTTTTGAACTTTCTGCGCTTCCTTCTGCCACTTTTCCTGTATAAGAACTTCCAGCCAGAACTTCCGGCAAGAAGGTGGAAATCTTAGGCACATAAGTAATCATCATCAACACTGCTACTGATGCCGCAATCATAGGCACCACTGCCCTGGAAATCTGCTGAAGGGTAACCTCCATTCCTTTTTTGATTTTAATACTAATGGCCACAAACAGGTTCACTCCAACTGGAGGGGTTACCTGTCCAATTGCCAGATTCACGGTTGCCATAACACCAAATGCTACCAAATCATAACCAAGCTCCTTGCACACTGGCAACATAATGGGAATAAAAATATACATAGCTGAATTGGCATCAATAAAACATCCTGCAATCAGAAAAATCACATTTACAATCAACAGGAAGGTAAACTGATTATGCGCTACTGCTGACAACAGATTAGAGGCTGCTGTGGAAATTCCGAACTGGGTGCATACATAAGAAAACAAGGATGCACATGCCACAATCAACATAATTCCACCTGTGGTCTTCGCGGAATCCACAAAAATATCCACCAAATCTCTCCATTTTACTTCCCTGTAAATCACCATCCCTACAAAAAGTCCGTATACAACAGATACTGCTGCTGCTTCCGTAGGTGTAAAAATCCCCCCGTAGATACCACCAAGAATAATCACAGGCATCAGGAATCCCCAGAACGCATCCCCAAAAGCCTTCATCCGTTCTTGCCAGGAAGCCTTTTCCATGGTTGGCTGAATCCCTTTTTTCCGCACCTCAATCATAACCACAACCACCAAAGCAAGCCCTATCAAAATACCAGGGACAATTCCGCCGGAAAACATATCTGCAATGGACACTCCTGTAATAGAAGCATAGACCACAAAAGCAATGCTTGGGGGTATGACAATGGCAATGGAGCTGGACGTTGCCATAAGAGCTGTGGAAAACGGAGCTGAAAATCTCCCCTCCTCCACCATAGCCGGAATCAGAACGGCTCCGAGGGCTGCCACAGTAGCCGGACCGGAACCGGAAATTGCTCCAAAGAAACAAGCTACAATCACACATACAATGGCAATTCCCCCTCTTCTGTGCCCTACGCAGGTATTTACAAACTTAATCAGTCTCTTGGAAATTCCTGCCTTTGCCATAATATTTCCAGACAATACAAAAAACGGAATCGCCAACAGTAAAAATTTACTGATACCAGAGTACACATTGGTTGCCACAATGGTGAGAGATGTGCCGGAATACAGAATTGCACAAACAGAGGATAGTCCAAGACAAATGGCAATGGGTACATTTAAAATCAAAAATACAAAAAAGGATAAAAACAACACTGCACTAACCATTTATACTTCCCCCTTTTTCTTTACATACTGGAAATCTGTACATACATCCAGGCAATACTCAATAAAATGCAGGACCATACACCCTGCCCCAATAGGAATAAAAGACCAGAAAATCCACTCCGGCCAGTTCAGGACAAAAGTACGTTTTCCGTTTTCCAACTGGGTCAGCACCTTATCCAAACCATACCGAAACAGCACCGCTGTAAATACCACAGACAGCACGGTAATCATCACAGCAACTGGTTTTCTGCTTTTCTTTGGTAACCGGTCTGTAAGCAGAGGCAGACTTACCAGTTCTCCTTCGCGGCAAGCCAAAGCTGCTGCCACAAGGGTAATCAATACAAACACTGCCACCACCAACTCCTCTGTAAAAGACCAGGAACGGTGAAGGAGTTTTCTGGACAATACATTGCCAACAGTGAGAATCAAAATCAGCACTGTAGACAGCACCAGAATCCATTTTTCCAATCCAGCTATGAAATCCATAACTTTCTTATAACCTTTCATCATAAGACTCCTCCTTTTCTTGAAACAAAAATCCCCCGACAGTCTCCAGACTGCGGGGGACGAATTTCTTAGATTGTAACTCTGCCACTTTTATCCGTCAATATACAAAAGTATTTCCAACTATACAAGTTTCTCATGTCTATCATATCTTTTTGTTATATCAAAATCTCCAGCAATTCCTCACGATTAAAGCTTCCGCTGCCCATATTTTCCCCTGACAGTAATTCTTCTGCCAGATTCTTCTTTTTTTCCTGAAGACGTTGAATCTTCTCTTCAATGGTATTTTTTTCCAGTAACCTGTACACAGTTACCGGATTTTTCTGCCCTATCCGGTGAACTCGGTCTGTTGCCTGATCCTGAACTGCCTGGTTCCACCAGGGATCATAATGAATCACCATATCTGCTGCTGTAAGATTTAGTCCCGTACCTCCTGCTTTCAAGGAAATACAAAACACCTTTGCCTCATCTTTTTCCTGAAAATCTCGTACTAACTGACTTCTCATGCGTTTACCCGTACTTCCAGTCAGACTGTAATAGGAAATTCCCCTCTCTTTCAGCTTTTCTTCAAGCCTCTCCAACATAGTAACAAACTGGGAAAACAGTAAAATCCGATGTCCTGCCAAAACGCCCTGCTGGATAAGCTCCATGCAAAGCTCCTCCTTGGAGGATTCCCCCTTATATCCTTCATACACCAAAGCTGGGCAACAGCAAAGCTGCCTAAGCTTGGTAAGCTCAGACAGTACTTTTATTCTGGAAGAAGAAAATTCCTCCTCAGTCTGGTTACTGAGCATCAACTTCAGTCTCTGTGCATGCGCATCATAAAGCTCTTTTTGCTCCCCTTCCATAACAGCATACACATTCTTTTCCATTTTCTCTGGCAAATCCTTTAGCACATCTTTTTTCACACGCCTTAAAATAAAGGGACGCACCATTTTTTGCAGGCGCTTTCTTGCTTCTTCTTCCTGTTTCTGGACAATTGGAATCTCAAACTCTCTTCTAAACCTCTCATAAGAATACAGGAAACCAGGCAATAAATAATCAAAAATACTCCACAACTCACTTAATCGGTTCTCTACAGGAGTTCCGGTAAGCGCCAACCGAAAAGCTGAAAAAATCCCCTTGGCTGCTTTTGCAGACTGTGTACCATGGTTTTTAATGTACTGCGCCTCATCCAACACCTGGCAAAAAAAAGAAAGCTTCTCATACAACAAAATATCCCGTTTTAACAAGTCATAAGAAGTCACCAGAATCTCCTGTTCTCCACAACACTGCAAAAGTTCTTCTCGTTCCTGACTACTTCCCACTACTGCCTTTACCAAAAGGTTTGGTGCAAATTTCTGAAATTCACTGACCCAGTTAAACACCAGGGAAGCCGGACACACAATGAGGCATCTTTTATTCTCACCTGGTTCTGCCTCTTCTAGTTCAGAGAGCAAAAATCCAATCACCTGCAGGGTTTTCCCAAGCCCCATTTCATCTGCTAATATTCCGGCAAATCCATTATTTTTTAAAGTTTTTATCCACAAAAATCCCGTTTTCTGATATTCCCTAAAAATCCCTTCCAGACTTTTCGGCAGTTCAAAATCATTATCTTCTATGTTTTTCATATTTCGGATTAAAGCCTTAAAATTTCGGTCTTTCTTCACCTGAAATCCTTCCCATCCACAAAGCTCTCCATCCAAATATAAAGCCCTGTATACAGGAAGTGTGATTTCTTCCTGCAAGAGCTGGGTTCTCGTCAGTCCCAGTCCCTCCCTTAGTTCACATAGCCTTCCAAACTCACCCTCCATATTCACAAAGGTTCCGTTTTTTAGTCTGAAATACCGCTTTTTCCTATCATATCTGGAAAAAATCTCTTCTAGCTCCTCTCTGGTGAATTCCCCAGAAGAAACCACCATTTTAAGGGTTCCCAAAGCAAGGGAAAGCCCAACCGAAATCCTTGGTGAAGCCAGAACCTTCATGCGCTTTAAGGTCTCAGACACATATACTTCCCCATACTGCCCAAGCATGGAAACTCCCTCTGTAAGAAATTCATAGATTTTCTTTTCATCCTCTGCCAATACCATACACTGTCTTTTCTCATCATAGGCATTTCCCCAGGAAGTCACCAAAAGCTCTGCCTCTGCTTCCCCTGCAAGGTCACGTTTTCCTACTCCCGTTTTCTTATCAAACAGATTAAACTTCTCCTCCCCATACACTGCCATTCCTTTTATGGTAAGAAAGTCATCTGTCAGAGCATCCAGATAAAAAGCAAAAGAAACCGGCTCTATGGTATATTCTTGTGGGTCAAAGTTCTTATACACACAAGAAAGTGTATTTTGCACAGCTGGCAAATACTCCCTACAAAAAGCTGGAACATCTTCCTTCTCCAAAAAAGCGCACTGCCCTGGAAGCTGCTGTAAAAGAACGAAAAACTCCTCTTCTGGCCTATCCTCTTGTCTGGTAAGGAAAATCTTCTGTTTCTGAAAATAAATAACCCAATCACTATCCCGAAAGATTAACATCTTTTCTGTCCGGATACGAAGTCCCTGAGGTTCACCTAAAAACTCCACACTTCTTCTTGGACTTTTTTCTGTGATTTCCCACATTCCGGCATCCTGTCCTCTTAATTTCACTGCCACTGAGGTTCCACTTAAACTCCTCAGTACTTTTGCCAGCTCTGATACAGAAAGCGAAATTTCCTTTAATTTTTCATAAACGTAACCATAGGAATTTCCATACCAGGCAGGTTCTCTGTACAGGTTTCTATTTTCCCTGGACCATTCAACCAAAAATACTGCCATTTTTTTAGAGCGAGGCTCAAAGACCTTAGGTACATGAATAAATTGCAGTTTTTTTCCATAAGCCACCTCTTTCCCTGTCTCCATACTCTGGGCAAAAGCAAAAATATCTTTCAATACATACATTTGTCCAGCCCCTATTTTTAGGCTCATGGAAACGCCTCCCTCAGATACCTGAAATTGAGGCTCCAGCCGGACTTTTTCATACAGCTCTCTTTGAAGAATTGGCGCTGTATGCTCCACTGCTTTCCTATTCAGCAACTCTTTCAACTCTCTGGTGGTTCTGCTGGCTCTTGGCAGGCGCTTTTCTTTCTCTATATTTTGTTTTTTTTCATCCAGGTATGCTAAAAGCACTGCTACACAATGCTTGCAGATTCCAGGATAGCTTTCATAAGCCGGACATTCACAAAAAACCTCTGCCACCTTGTTCTCTTTTGGTCTGCATGTAATCTGAACCTCATAGGAATTTTGGTTGCTTCCTTCTACCACGGCTTCTACTATGTCTTCTTCCCCATTTTCCCAGACCGAAAGCTCTTCTATTTTTCCTTGATGATACAAATCCATTCCTTTAAAATAAGAGGAGGAATTGCATAATCTCCTGATTTCTGTGCGTGATATCATGTTTTCTCTCCTTTTATCCTAGTATACCGTTTTTCCTGATTTTTGTATAGGAAAACAGTTGACAAGCTGCAATTTTAACCACTATAATACATATTAACTTTAACAATATATAGCGTTAAAACATGTGTTATGCAGCAGCCGCTTTTTGCTAAAAACATCAAAAGGAGGGAATACGCTATGAAACAAATTTCTGGAAATAAATTATTGGTAAAAGCGTTAAAAGAAGAAGGTGTTGAGGTACTGTTCGGCTATCCAGGCGCCTGCACCATTGACATTAGCGATGAATTGTATAAGCACGGCGATATGAAAATCATACTTCCCAGACACGAGCAGGCTCTGGTTCACGAAGCAGACGCTTATGCCCGCACCACAGGCAAGGTGGGTGTATGCCTGGTAACCAGTGGTCCTGGAGCCACAAATCTGGTCACAGGTCTGGCAACTGCTAATTATGACAGTGTTCCCTTAGTATGTTTTACCGGACAGGTAGCCAGACATTTGATTGGCAATGATGCCTTCCAGGAAGTAGATATTGTAGGAATTACCAGAAGTATTACCAAATATGGCATCACAGTCCGCCACAGGGAGGATTTAGGCCGTATTATTAAAGAAGCCTTTTACATTGCCCGCACAGGCCGCCCAGGCCCTGTACTCATTGACCTTCCAAAAGATGTCATGGCAGAACTTGGAAGCCCAGAGTACCCAAAATCCGTAAATATTCGAGGCTACAAACCTAACACAGACGTGCATATCGGCCAGTTAAAACGTGCTATAAAGGTACTGCAAAAAGCGAAAAAGCCCCTGTTCCTGGCAGGAGGCGGTGTAAATATTGCCCAGGCAAACGAAATTTTTACCAAGGTTGTAGAGAAAACCCAGATTCCTGTTGTCACTACCGTAATGGGGCGCGGAGCGATTTCTACTGCCAGTCCTTATTTCATTGGCAACCTGGGGATGCATGGTGCCTATGCCGCCAATATGGCTGTAAGCAATTGTGATGTGCTATTCTCCATTGGAACACGATTCAATGACCGTATTACTGGGAAACTTCATGCTTTTGCTCCAAATGCTCAAATTGTCCACATTGATATTGATACAGCATCTATTTCACGAAATATTCATGTGGATATCCCCATTGTAGCAGATGCCAAAGAGGCGCTACTGAAAATGGATGAATATGTGTCTGCCCAGAATACCAAAAAATGGCTGTCAGAGATTACTGCCTGGAAAGAAGAACACCCTCTTACCATGAAAAACCGGTCTCTTATGAGTCCTCTGGATATTATTTCAGAAATCAACCACCAGTTTGAAAAATCCATCCTGGTAACAGACGTGGGACAACACCAAATGTTAGTATCCCAATATGCAGACATTACTCCTGACAAACAACTGATTATGTCCGGTGGTCTTGGAACCATGGGCTATGGGCTCCCTGGCGCTATCGGAGCCAAAATCGGAAATCCCAATACACCTGTTATCTCTGTATCCGGAGACGGTGGAATGCAGATGAATATTCAGGAGCTTGCAACGGCTGTACTGGAAGAGCTGCCTATTATTGCCTGTATTTTTAACAATGAATATCTGGGAATGGTTCACCAGTGGCAGAAACTTTTTTACGGAAAACGCTACAGTATGACCAATCTAAAGGCCGGAGCCCTCTCCCGTCGTACAGAAGGTCAGGAATTTCCAGAATACACCCCAGACTTTGTAAGACTGGCAGAAAGTTATGGTGCAAAAGGCATCCGAGTAACCAAGCGAGAAGAAATTGCCCCTGCTTTTGAAGAAGCAAAAAAGAATACCAAAACCCCAACCATCATTGAATTTATCTTAGACCCTGAAGAAATGGTCTATCCTATGATTAAGCCTGGTGGAACTTTGGAAGATATGATTATGGATTGTTAGGAGGAATACGGTATGGAAAAAGGAATGAAAAAAAGATGGATTTCTCTGTATGTAGAAAATCAAGTAGGTGTTCTTTCTAAGATATCCGGACTCTTCTCTGGAAAATCCTACAATCTGGACAGCCTTACAGTAGGAACTACAGAAGACCCAACGGTCTCTAGAATGACCATAGCCACTGTAAGCGATGATGAAACCTTTGAACAGATAAAAAAGCAATTAAACCGTATGGTAGAAGTAATTAAGGTCATTGATTTTACAGATATTTTTGTACGTATGAAGGAAATCCTTTATGTAAAAGTCATGAACTGCACCTCTGCTGATAAGGTAGAAGTGTTCCAGATTGCAGAAACCTTTAAGGCCAGAGTCATTGACTACGGAAAAGACAGCCTTCTTCTGGAGTTTGTCCAGACAGCTACGAAAAATGATGCTGTCATCAAATTATTCAAAGACGAATTTAAAACCATAGAAGTGGTTCGTGGTGGAAGTGTGGGAATTGAATCCATTAGTATGATGGAGAGATAAAAATTCTACTGTTACATAAAACATTTAGAAAGGGAGCGTTCCTCTGAACTGCTCCCCTTTTCTTAGTATCTCCCGTACATTTTTCCATTCCAATTTACATCCATAGATGCAAAAGCTTCACAACCTTTTATCAAAGATTTTAGGATACGTTTTTTGAGTGTTACCTGTTTTATATCTTTATTGCTATTTATATTTTTATTCATAATAATTTCCCCTTTTCTATGTTTAGGTCTTTTCTTGTTTACACCCATATGTTATCATAAGTTATTATTTCTCACTAGACAACTTATTGACTGTTTTTATGTCAAAATTGACATTTTATCATGATAAAAGGAGAAATTCATGAAGCAAGCGATTTACCGTCATCTCTTTGATTTAGAAGGAAAGAATATTGCTGTCAACTTTCGTGATAACAGAGGTTCTTATGTTCCAAGCCACTGGCATCCAGCCATTGAACTGCTGTATATTCTCAATGGCTCTGCAGACATTACTATAAACGGAAAAAAGCACACCCTGATTCCAGGCGAATTCATTGTCATTAATTCCAATGACATTCACGAAGCCCAGTGCGCCCAGGCTTATTTTGAAATCTGTATCCATATATCCAAAGAATTTTTAGAAACTTATATGCCAAACTCTCAAGTTCCCCGTTTGTTATGTAATCGGGATTCTTTGACTAAGGAGCAGCTCCCTCATTACCTGGCTCTGTGCCAAAAGTTCAAAGAATTAGTGCCTATTTTTATCCAGCAACCCCTTGCCATGGATTTAGCCAGCGAAGCCATTGCCATGAAAATCATGTTTGAACTTTTAAATCACTTTGCAGTGTATCCTTCCACAGAAAAAATTCCCGATACAGCCAAAAATCAAAATCGCTTAAAGGAAATCATTGTATACATTGCAGAACACTATGCACAACCAATTTCCCTTGAGGAGATTTCTGCTTACTTTGGCCTGAACCGAGAATATTTCTGCCGCTTTTTCAAACAGCAAATGGGAGTAAATTTTTCCAGACATGTAAATCAGGTGCGTCTTGCCCATATTTATCATGATGTTATCAACACTCAGGATCCTATTATGGAAATCATTGAGCGCCATGGTTTCACCAATTATAAATTATTCCATAAACTCTTTAAGGAATTTTACGGCTGTACTCCAAGAGAACTGCGACAAGGAGATAAACTCAAATCCGATTTAAAGCCTTTTTAAACTCCCGTCTGAATAACACGATGGTGAAGCACACAGCCAGAATATCCGCAATGGGTTCTGCCAGATAGACAGCCATGGTCTGATTGTCCCTTAAAATTGCCGGCACAATATAAATCAGCGGGATCAGCAACACAAACTTACGCATAACAGCCACCAGAATAGAGGCTTTTGCATTTCCCAGAGACATAAATGTCATCTGACATGCAAGCTGGATACCGAAAATAAACATGGCTGCCAGATAAACCCGAAGAGCAGTACCTGTGAACTCCAACAGTACAGTGTCTGAGGTAAACATTCCTGCAAACAGTTTTGGGAACAACATGACAGCTCCCCATAGAACCGCTGCATAAGCCATACTTGCTTTTAAAAGCAGGTAAAAGGCTCCCCGCACACGTTCTTTATTTCTGGCTCCATAGTTATAACTGATGATTGGCTGTGCTCCCTGTCCCAGCCCCTGCAAAGGAAGCATGGCAAACTGCATCACACTGGTAAGAATGGTCATGGCACCCACTGCCACATCCCCTCCATATTTCAGCAAAGAAGAATTAAAACAGATAGAAATAATACTTTCACTGGACTGCATCACAAAAACGGAAGATCCAAGAGCCAAAGTAGGCAGCACCATAGCTGGTTTTAAATTCACATTCTTCCAGCGGATTCTCAATGTTGTCTTTTTTCCAAATAGAAAAGCCAGAACCCAGATACACGATAAAGCCTGGGAAAAAATCGTTGCCAGAGCAGCTCCACGCACTCCCATGTGGAAACCAAAGATAAAGATGGGGTCCAGGATAATATTTGCCACTGCTCCGATGAGTACAGAAAGCATTCCTGTTTTTGCAAATCCTTGGGCTGTAATAAAAGCATTCATGCCCAGTGTAAGCTGAACAAAAATCGTTCCAAGGGAATAAATGTTCATATAACTGGTGCCGTATTCCACTGTATTTTCACTGGCACCAAAAGCCAGCAGAAAATCTTTGTTCCAGATCAACAGCACAGCTGTTAAAATCACAGAAATTGTTATTTGCATAGCAAAACAAGTTCCCAAAATCTTTTCTGCTGATTCTTTGTCTCCTCTTCCCATAGAGATAGACGCCCTCGGTGCGCCTCCATTTCCTACCAGTGCGGCAAATGCAGACACGATTAAAATCAGCGGCATACAAACTCCAACCCCTGTAAGAGCCAATGCTCCCACCTTGGGAATATGCCCAATGTAAATACGGTCAACAATATTATAGAGCATGTTAATCAATTGTGCTGCCACCGTTGGAACTGCAAGACGAAGAAGCAATTTGCCAAGTGGTTCTTTTCCCAGAAACTCTCTGTCATTATTCATTTTAATAGTCCACTCCTTTTCATAATCTGTAACGTGTTCTCTGCAATTCTACTGTTCATCTCATGAAACAGGCATACTTCTTCCTCTGTAAACCCTCGAAAAATTTCGCAGCCGAATTCCTTCTGTTTCTTTTCTACAGCCTGAATAATTGGTTCTGCTGCTGGAAGCAAAGATAAATGTATCTTCCTTCTATCCTCTGCATCTTGTTTTCGGGCAAGAAATGACTTCTGTATCAAAGATTCCACAGCCTGAGATACATTTCCTTTAGACAGCATGCGAAGCTCCACAATATCACCTGCAGTATTTTTTCCTGGGTTATTGTACAAAAAAACAATAATTGTACCTTCAATTCTGGTAAGCTTGAAAGAATCACAAATCTCTTTTATTAAAGCATCCTGCCCTTTGATAATATACCGGAAACTCATCAGCCATTCTGTCGCGTAACTCATTCTTACTTTCTTCCCCTTTCCTTAACTTGATTTATATAATAGTTTTATTCAGAACAGTTTTTTTTAAAAACTATTATACTCTCGAAAAAAATTTTGTCAAGAACTGTAAAAAACATAACTTTAACACACTTCCTGCCCACAAAATCAAGGTTACAGACATAACGAAACGCCGAAATCTTATCCTTCCAAACGTATTACTTGATCACATTCTTCTAACATTGCCGGTCTGTGAGATATACAAATAATCGTTTTTGTTTTCAATTTTTGAAGATTTTTTAAAACCTGTTTTTCGGTTCTCTCGTCTAAGGCTGAGGTGCATTCATCCAACAACAAAACAGGAGCATCACTCAGTATTGCCCTGGCAATGGCAAGCCTCTGAATCTGACCTTCTGAAAGACCACCTCCACGTTCTTTTAAAACTGTCTTTAATCCATGGGGGAGCTCATCTATTAATTCTTTGAGACATGCTGTCTCTGCTGCCTGCATAATATCTTTTTCTGTTACATTTTTTCCCGCAAAGGCAATATTTTCTTCTACCGTACCGGAAAATATCATGTTTCCTTGTGGAACATATGCAAATAATTTTCTAGTTCCTGCGTTAATAGGCAACTTCCCATCTTTCATTTGAAAATATATCTTTCCTTCTTCACACTGTATCAAACTCAGCAACAATTTCATCATGGTACTTTTTCCTTTTCCGGATGTTCCCACAATTGCTGTCATAGAACTTTTCAAAATACGCACAGAAAAATCACATAGTACAGGTTCTTTTTCATAAGTAAACCAGACATGTTCCAAAACAATTTCTTCCATCTGCTCATAAAATTTTCTTACATCTACTATGGACTGTTTTTCTTCCTCATCCTCCAGATTTTCCAATTCCATCAAACGGCGGGCAGAACTAAGCATACTATAATACTGAGGAATCAGCCCGGAAACATTCATAAACGGTGTCCGCATCTGATTAATAATCTGTAAAAATGCAGCAAGAGAACCAAATGTCATAGTGCCTGCCGCAATATGGAAAGCTCCCCATGCTAATGCTCCGTAATAACCTGCTGTAAATGCCACATAGGCTCCGGTATTTGCCATATTGCTAACTGTATTTCTCTTTACTCTTGCAGAATAATAATCTTGTTGATAATTCTTTAATTTTTCTTGTATCAGATTTTCATTAGAAAAAGATTTAATTACCACTATATTCTCAATACACTCTTGTATAAACGAGCGTACTTTTCCACTTTTTTCCTGTACATCTTTGTGCATATACTGAAATTTTCTGCTATAAAGACGTCCAAAACAGCAGACCACAATCCCAATACCAAGAATCAGAAGTGCAAAAAAAGAATCAATCCATAGTAACACTGCCATACCAAAAATCAGTCTTGTTACAATAGACACTACCTGCGGAATAATCCCTGTAATTCCAGCTACTACCACATCCACATCGCTGGTAAATCGGTTTATTAATTCCCCGGAATGATACTGCCATACCTCCTGATATTTCTTGTGAAACAGTGCATGAAAAATCGTTTCTTTCATATCCATATCCAGTTTTCCTGATATAGATATACGTATATAACTGCCCAAGATATTTAAAATCCCTAACAAAACAACTACACTGGTAAGAAGGATACAATAAAAAAGCAACTGATTTTTCCCACTTCCTGTAACCTCATCCAAAATGCGACTGGATATGAGTGCAAGAGCAATAAAACTCACTACCATACCTGCACTTGTCAATGAAAGAAGAATCAATCTTCCCAAATATTTGCATATATATTTACAAACCCATGCTAAAGGTTCCTTTTTATTTTCTTCACGATTCTTGCACATTGTATCACCCATTTCCGTAAAAATAAAGAACTGCACCACACCCTTACATAGAATCTGTACCATTTGCTTTCCATACAATCAATATACTTATCTCCTCGATAGAAGCCAGTCAAAACACCAAGAATCTGTTCCCGTTTAATGCCATGCTCTTTCTGGTATTGGGAATCTCCACACAAAATATATTCCTTTTGCCTCACTTCCAATACGCGATGCAGAACATAAGCACCGTTTTTTCTCCGAAATAATATAACCTCCAATGGAAAAATTTCATCTGGTTTTTCTAAAATCAAAACATCCTTTTGCGGCCGTATACAAGGAAGCATACTGTTTCCTTCTGCTGTTGTCACAATTCTTCCTTTTGTTCTTAATATATCTTCTATTTTATTTTTTTCCATTCTTTCCAACCATCGCCTCATAAGCTATCTTTGCTGCTTCTGAAGAAATATTACATTTCATTCTGTAAACAGGAATTTCACATAGCAGTTGATTCATTAATTTTAAAAGCTGTTCCGTCAAATCCATTCTTTGGGGAATCAATGTTTGCTGCATCAGAAAGGAAATAGCCTCTTTTGGCAGTAATTTCTGAATTTCATTTTTTTCTCCTCGTTCTAAAATACAAATTCCCTGGAGCTTTACTTTCCTGTTTAACTGTTCGTCTGTCTTACCGCTAAAAGGTGTTCCATAGGCATACCAGCCATCTTCTCTTCTCCGAAGTGCAGGTTTATCATCATTAATGATTTCTGCCTTTTCTTCTCCAAAAAATTTCTTCCACTGTTTTGTATGGGTAGACTTTCCTGTTCCACTTGGGGCAGAAAATAAATAACATTTTTCTTCCATAGCAACTGCAGAGGCATGAAGCATCATACCCTCATGAAGCAATAATTTTGTATAAAACTCCATGCCTGCATAAATATACTCGCACTCGCCCAATGTCAGATGGGGCTGTTGCTGCTGTTTTAAGTGACAAACATCCTCTGTTAGAGTCAGAGAAATGTCCCTTTCTGCCTCTTCACTCCAAACATATCCCTTCATTTTATTTCTCAGATATGCATAAATTGGATGATATTCTGTCATACATTCTGCGATTTTATATAACATTCTTTACTCCTCAAAGCTCTCTTCCACGAACCCTTTTTGTTTTAATTGGGCTACAAAATTCTTCACATCACGTTCTGCTTTTTCTTTTTCCACCTCATATTGTGCTGCCAATGATTCTGTCATCTGTTCTATCGTTGTTTCTTCTGAACATAATTTCCACAAAAAAGCTCCTATCGGATTTAGTTGAATCATTCCACGAAAAATTTCTCTTCCTTCATCCACCGGAACTACCACATTCTCTCCTGCTATTTGTCGAAGCAAAAATCCATCCTTTAATTTAATTTTACCCATAGCATGCCTCCTTGTATTTTATTCATATGTATCATAAATTGCTTTTCTCTTTTCTTCATTTTCTTGTTCGTAGGTTTGATATTCTTCTTTTGCCTTCTTCTTTTCTTCTTCAACCTCTGAAAGATAGTCTATATACTCCTGTATACTCCCTACCTTTAAGTCTCCTTCTCTATAAGCTTCTTGAATCAAATCTAATATCTTCGTAAATTCTTCTATCTGTTCTTCCTGTGAAATCTCCATCTGATTCTTCTCACCAAAATCAGATAATACCATTGGAACCTTCTGCACTTTTGCCTGTTCCAAAAACAGTTTTATTTTCTCATATCCATTTCTAAGAGAAATATTCTGACATTCTTTCAACTCACCGTATTCCTGATTCACACTGTAATTGAGTCTGTTTTCATTTTGTGCAAACATAACAGCTACTGAATATGAATACTTCTCCATCAGAGGGTAAAGCATCTGCTTTCCATAAGAAGCATCACCTCCATTAAAGAAAAATCCTTGTGGTGCATGTCCCACATAGGTTTTACATTTTTCTGACATTTTTTGGAAATCTTCTATAAACTGTTCTCTCTGTTCTTTTTCTTTTCCGATTTCTCCTCCAAGAGCAATATCCCACCCTGAGTTTGTCCATTCTTCTATTTCTTCTTTGGAAATATGTCCATTATTTTTTACTACAAGTGTTCCATAAAAACATCTTTTATCCAATTCTGGTTTTATATATTCCATAAGCTGTTGATTTTCTTCTGAAAAAGCCAGAATCACAAACGCTTTTGGTTTTATATTCTGCCATTCATTTCTTTTTTGAGAAAGCTGGTCTCTGATTTCTCTGATATCTTTATCCTTCTGTTCATACTTTTTTTGCAATACCAACAATTCTTTCTGATCTTTGCAGTCACTCAAATATCCAGCAAGCAACAAAGAAAAACATGATAATATCAAAATAAAAAGCAGAACATATTTCCCTATATTTCTCTTCATATTCCTCCTAAGTAAAAAAGGCAGCTGGTAAATACTGGCAATATGCCATATGTACCAGTTGCCTTTATTGTTTTTGCCTGTTATTTGAGATTATTCTCCCCAACCAGAATTCCCAACATCAAAATTGTTGTCTCCCCCATTATTACTCATGGTAATCACTTCTTCGCTGTCAAATTCTATTATCTCTATGGTTGGTGTCTCATATGGTTCTCTCATGTGATATTCTCCTCTTCCTGTGTATTTTCATGAGTATTTTCTGCCGGAGGGGCAGTAGATTCCTCGCCTTGGTTTGTTTCCGGCTGGTTTTCCTCTGTACCTTCTGGCAGATTGTCTTCCTGCTCCGGCAATGCCGGCTGTTCCTCCGGAAGAATGGTTTCTGGTTCTTCCTGAGGATTTTCTTCCTCAGGTGCTGCTTCCTCTTCTGCTATCTCTTCAGAAGCATCCTGATCTTCTAGTTCTTCCCCTTCCTCTGGGAGTGGTTCATCTACCAGAGTAGCTTCTAAACCATCATATGTCAAGAGCCAAGTTAAGGTTGGGTATCCTTTTGTCTCAACAGAACTGAAATCCCAGGCTCTGGTATCAGCACCGGCAGTATCGTCATTAAAGCTAAGCGTATCTCTATAAAATGCAATATCGTGGATATTATCTGTAGTCAATACGGTTCCACGAGATATCGTGTTATCCGAAACATTACTTTTTCCTGTAACCTTTGTATATTCATAGCACTTGTTCACATTATCTGTGGTAACTGCCGTAAGATTCCTACCTAAAAACTTATAGTTATCTCCCGCATTGCCAATAGAAATGCAACGATCAAGATACCATCTCGTACCATATGTCCCCATTGTACTTACTGCACCTAAAAATCCACTCTTTTCTGACCATGTGGCAGGCTTATTAGATCTGGCTTCCACATTGGTGATTACATTCCGTACAACCGCAGCATTAATTTTACCAACAGCACCACCCTGCTCATTATTATCCATGATAATATTTCCTGACACATAAGAGTCTTCTAGTTTTGAGTTATAACCTGATAATGATGCAATAGCACCTCCTACCAAATTAAACCCAGCTAATTCTGTTGGATCTATTTTACGGTTAATGTCAATCCCTTCCAACCAGACTTTTCCAATATATGTTTCGTTTACCAAGCCGCCCAAAGCTGCCGTATTCATTCCACCGTTTAATTGAACACAATTCATATAAATAGAATTCAGATTTCCATAGCTAATCTCTCTTGCCAAAGCATTTGCTTCTCCTCTACGGGTAAACCCATATTCTGTTTTCATTCCTGCATCCACAAAAACATTCTGGATACGAAGATTCTTAACTGTTGCCTTCTGTCTGGTTGTTCCGCTGATGGAATCAAACAACGACACTCGCAAGCCATGAATAACCTGATTGTTTCCATCCAGCTCACCTTCAAAGCGGTTCATAATATAGGAGGCCTGTCCTTCCGGAATTCTTACCTGTTCCATGGAAATATTATTCATAAGAATATATTTTCCTCTCGGATTGTCTGCAATCTTCATAAAGTCTGCCGGTGTACGGATTTCTGTGTATCCTGCAGTATTGGTTGTCAGCAATGGGTGTTCTGTAACCTCAGAGCCTTGTGGCAATGCCGGAAGCGGTTCTTCTCCCACAATCCAGGTCAGCGTTGGGTATCCGTTTTTCTCTACAGAAGCAAAATTCCATTTCGCACCGTCAAATTTTAAGGTATTGCGGTAGAAATCAGGATTTTTGTATTCTGTGGTTTCTTCTAAACTGCCTGAAACAGCCGTACTCTTTCCACTTACTTGAATCTCATAGCAATTATTTAAACTATATGAAATAGCCGTATCTGTTCTTCCTTTAGTAGCAAATCTATATGCTTCGCCGATACTTCCTTGCTTTTTATCAGCACCTGCTTCACCAATAGCAATACTATTTTCCATCCATGTTCCCATGTCAGAATTAAATTGAACCATACCGATAAATCCAGATCCATCCGTCTGGCTGGAAGCCGCCTTAGTTCTCATGTTAGAAACTACCTGTTTTACGGTATTGGATGTATCATATTCACTATACCCCAAAACACCGCCTTGTGTATTTCCATTTACTGTAATCTCTCCACCTACATAACTGTCAGTGATATGGCAGCCACCATTCAAATAAGCAATCAAACCTCCAACCATTTTGTCAGAATCTTGTCCCCATAATGGTCCATAAGGATTGACATTTAATCCTTCAGCCCACACTTCGCTAACTACTGAATTCTGGGCAGAGCCCGCAAGAGCACCCGTATTTTTCCCTCCGGCCACAAGAATGTTTTTCAGCGCCAGTCTGGAAATTTTTGCCCCGTTTAATGTCTTAGCGATTGCATTTGCACCCTGATTGCTATTCCATACTTCTACCTTTGCATCAGATACTTTTAAATTGTTCACGGTACCTGATAAGGTATCAAACAGCGGTGCACCATATAGTTCTCGAATGGTCAATCCATTTCCATCCAGCTCTCCTCTAAAGTTTCCAAGGAAGGAACCATTCTGTGCTTTCTTCCCATAAAGCGAAATGGAATTCATCAAAATATATTTTCCGGAGCCGTCACGGATTGCCAGAAGTTCCTCTGCTGTCCGGATTGCCTGATATCCTGCCGGTACATTCTGCTGCAGCGGTGCTTCTTCTTCCGGTTTTACCTCCGTACCCGGTGGTCTTACACCTTCTGTTGGCATTGTTTTTAATCCCGGATATCCATTCTGAGAAACCTTAGACCAATCCCATACATCAGAATTTAACTGCATACTATTGGCATAAAAATCTGCTGTCAAGAGTTCCTCATTAATCACTCCCTTTGGATCGCTTCCTACACTGTCGTAGCCTGGGGTATCCGTATTAATAAAGCAATTTGTAAATGGTTTCAGTTCATTCAAATCACTTCCGTTTTTCATATACATCAGCTTATATCTGGAAGTGCTTGGATCTTCCGGATATACACCGCCGGCTACCGTACTGTAAGCAACTCTACTTTCTCCAGTTGCCAGACCGATAAATGCCGCTGTATTTGCAGGAGAAACTGTATATGGAATATTCAGTTCAGCATCTACAAAGACTTTCTGAACGGAAACAGCATCTGCATTTCCAATCAATCCTCCTACATAGCTGCTGGAGGTTTTTACCTGAGTTTCTGCAATCAGAATATCTGTCATCTGTGACTGGGAGGCATTGGCTGCCATCACACCTGCATAATCAGCATTTGCTATCATATCTACATGCTGCATACTAATCTGGTTGAATGTAGACTTCGTATCTTTACCGATGATTCCGGTATAACCTGCACCTCTTAAAGTAATTCCATTGAAATGTAGATTTTTCACTACAGCATTTTTCGTTTCCACAGCCAGTACATTGGCGCCGCTACTTTCATTATTTACCAGAATATTTCTAAATTGCAAATTTTCCACTGTTCCTGAAAGTATCTGGAAGAATGCACTGTTGATGCCGCTTACTGCATGATTTCCTCCGTTTAGAGTTCCTGTAAAGGTTTCCGTTACAAAGCTGTTATCTGCTCCTTCAAAGCTCAAATCTGCTGTGAGTACAAATTTTCCTTCTGGAACCCTATTCATTTTCTGAACATCACCAAGTGTATTAATTTCCACTTTCATAGGTTCTGTCTGTACTGTAAAGTCTTTTAGAGAAGGATAACCATTCGTATCTGCCTGTTCTGCATTCCATACTTCTGAATCTAATCCCAATGTGGTCATATAGAAATCTTTTGTCCATACTTCTTTTCCAACATTCTTTACAGAACCTGTTTCTGATGCGGAAGCAATACCATTGGACGCTGCAAATTCATACCCATTTATAATCTGTGTAATATCTCCGCTGAGTTTATGCATATTGGCACCCACATCACCTACGGAACAAATATTTTTATAAGTATTTTCACCTGTGCTGCTTACAACAAACCCTGCACCCTCTGTACCACTTACTCTTACATTAGTGTAAATATTTTCTACGGTTGCACTGTTAGCATTTAATACAAATCCTGAAGCGGTTGATGACGCCTGAACACTTCCTTGAACAAAAATATTTTTCAATGTCGTATTGTTCACAGTTTTGGCAAAACCTGCTGCTTTTCCTGTTGTGTTACTGATTTTACTGTTATAAATCAGCACTTTTTCAACTGTAGCACCTGTCATTTCATCTGCGAACATACCTGTTTCGTCCTTACTGATTTCCAACTGATTATTGGAAATAGCCAGATTCGATACTCTACCATTCATCTGTCCGAATAATGGTACCTTCAGACCTGTAATTATATGATGCTTTCCATCCAGAACACCGGAAAATTGCGGAATCAGAACTTCTGTCTGCTCCACATCAGACAGATTAATATCTGCTGTCAAATGATATTCCTGTGTTGGAAACTCTTTCATTTTCATAAATTCTTCCGGAGTACTGACAGAAATAATTTCTTTCTTTTCCATGCCAAGAAGTTCCGGATACCCCTTCATACCTACAAGTCCCAAATTCCAGATTTCCTCGTTCAAATTCATGGATGTACGGTAGAACTCAGATTTTTTTGTCTGCTCTGCTGTCACTGTAGAAAGACGATTTCCTGTAGTCTCTGTAATGTTTGGTTTTCCACCTGCATTATCTCTGACAAATGCATCACTTACCATAGTATCCAGCACATTGGGAGTACCCAGAAAATTATAAAGCTCTGTTTGAGTCTTGTTCTCGATTGTTCCCGCTGCAAATACATACTGTACCTTACTCTTTCCTGCCAGGTTACCAATAAAACCGGCGCTGTTGGTTCTACCCTGATTATCTGTATAAGTTTCCACATGAACGTCAGAATCACTGTATACATGATGGATATTCAGATTTTTTCCTTCGCCAATAAATCCACCACAATCTGTACCACTTAGCACAACCTTACTTTCAATCACAGCAATATCTCTGATATCCGAACCGGAAGCGCGTCCCACAAATGCAGCATTATAATTCTTTGCTCCCGTAATCTGTGCCTTACGAATCTGAATCTTAGAGAACGTAGAACCTGTATAATCATAACCAGAAATTGCTGCATTATAGCTTTCACCAGTAATCTGAATATTTTCCAAACTAAGATTTGCAAACGTAGTATGGTTAGACTCCTTTGTAATTGCTGCATTCTTGCTTCCCTGATTACTGATTTCTACATCTTTAATTTTCAGATTTGTAATTACTGCATCATCCACTTTTTCAAATAAAGGCCTCTTTAATCCCGTAATTGCAAAGTTGCCTCCATCTAACTTTCCTTTAAAGGTACCTTTGATGACAGCAGTATCTGTGGCAGAAGTCGCATCAATGTCATTTTTCAATACATATTTTGTATATTTGTTTTCACCCAGTGTTTTTAATTCATCTAAAGAAGTAATTTCTTTGACTGTCTCTTCTTTCTTTTCATTGACCAGAATTGTATACTGTCTCTGTGCTCCAATCCAGTCTTTCTTCTCACCGGATTCATTGATAACAGATAAATCTGAAACATAAGAATTCACAATTCGAGCAAATAACGGCCCTTTTGCATCGGTAATCTTATGTCCGTTTCCTTCCAGTTTTCCAATAAATGTTTTGTCAATATAAACACTGCCATTCATCGGAATATCTTTCATGGAAATATCGTTTCTCAACACAAAAAATCCATTGGGATTTGCAGAAATTTTCTCAATCAATTCTTCGCCTGTTGAAATACTTACAACATTTCTTGTGCTTGCATCTCCGTAAACAGGATTTCTGAATTCATCTGTAATTCTCTGAAGATAACGGAATACATTCTCTCTCGATTCTTTGATATGATTCAAGGTATTATTTAAGTTTGAAACACCACTGTCAATAGAATTTCCATAGTTGATCAGATTCTGTTTTAAATATTCAATCAACGCTTCCTCATCAAAATAAGGATTTCCTTGTAGCTTCTGCGCTGCAATTTTTTCTTGAATTTCTGTATTCTTATTTTTTCTATAAGTTTCAAATGAGAAATTCTGGTCTCCAGTTTTCTTTTTAAAATATGCCAGATCACCTGTTTTTGTCTGATTACTCAAATATTCTACAAGTCCATTGCTATATCCATATAAACCTGCAAGTTCATAACCATTTCTGCGGAAGGTCTGAGCATTTGGTGTTCCGTTATCCACATAAGGTACATACCAGCTTGCAAAGCATACACGGTCAATCTGATATGCTCCCAAATTGTTTACTCCGACATCATTGAAACTTCGCAGATCGTATCTGTGTCCTGGACGAATGGTCAACTGATTGTTCCAAAGATCATCCAGCGTCTTTAAATTCATACTTTCCAGTTCCGCTGCTCCTATCGTACGCCATGTACTGTTGGAATTATTCCAGCTCTGGTAATTATTGGTAGTTCCATATCTATGCTGCAATGTAATTCGTGACTGCTGCTCCGGTGTTAGTTCCAGATAAGCTTTACCCTGCAGATAATCCAGCGTATAAATGGTTTCAAATACTTCTTTATAATAGCTCTGAAACTCTTCCTGTGTATTAATTCTGTCCGGTGTCAGATTTGTAACCATGGAACTGTCTCTTGAATAAGTTTTCATGAAGTTCATGTTGTAATCCACATTCGCCTGATTTGCAAAACCATTGGAATAGTCTTCTCCGTTGCGTCCCGGACGTTTCCCTTTATTCTCCATCCAGATCCACATATCTGTAACATGTCCCATTTCATGATTTAAGACTGTTAAGTCACCGATAAAGCTAGAGCTGTTGTAGTAAATATAATCATAATTTGGATTTCCGAAAATAACTGCTACTGCACCATTATTACTCTTCCACAGGGTCTGTAACGGTCTATAAAATTCCTTAAATACATCCTGATTGTGATTCTTATTTGCAGAAGAATCCACAATTAAAAACTTACTGTTATTAACAGACGCCGCACCGTTTGAAGCAACATTCACAAAGTTATCATAACTTGTTTTAAAGTCATTGACCTGACTGATAATCTGCTGTTTTTTCTGTTGTCTCCATTCTTCTGTATTCTGGTATCCACCGTAAATTTCCAGGTTTCCATATACCAAAGAAGATGGGAAAGAAGCCAGATACAGGTTCTTGGAAGTCTTGTAAGATAATACAGGCAATATCAATTCATTATTTTTTTGTACGGTATTATTCTTTAATATTCTCCATAATCTGGAATTAATCTTTGGATTATTTGCTCTGGCTTCTACAATAATACCACCCTGGAAGTTATCAATAATCCAATCATTTACATCTGAATAGCCGGCATATGCAGTCATAAAATATTCTACAAAAGAAGCAACATTATTAATTCCTGTATATGAAGAAATTCTATTGTTATAGAAGAAAGGTGTTTTATTTCCCTGACGTCCATCACTGCTGCTTATTTTCACAATCTCTGTCGGAAGATTTCGTACAGATTTGTTTGTTTTTAATATCGAATTATCAAAAATAACTACATCTCTGAGATTGATGCCGCCAATCTGGAAATCATACCAACGATCCACATAGTTATATGCATACAAGAAATCTTTCAGATATTCATTTGTAATAAAAGCATCTGTCACGATTTTTTCGGCTGCTTTGCTATTGCTATTTATTGGATACTGTGGATTGGTAGCTGCCATAGAAACTAATACCTGTTCCATTTCGTTCTTTACAACTTCATCAAAATTTCTGCGATAGACTGCCAATACAGAATCACTGTCTCTTTGAGAAACTCTTGTTTCAATATCTGTATCAAAAGTATAATTCTTCGCTGTATTCAATAAAGTCTGGAACTGCGGTGTTTTTGTATTTACCACATAATTTCTGAAATTAAAGTGTACTGGTATCTGGGATACTTTATATGAAGCAATATTCTCTCTTGTATCAATATAAGAAATATTGTAAATCAATGGTGTTGTATTATCCGTAAACTGAATTCTCAGCTTTTTCACATTTTCCACTGTTTTATCAGATAATGCAACAATACGATTCCCCTGTGCATCCATAGGGTACACTGCCAGCACTGCTTTTTTATTTAATACATGAGATACATCAACCTGATTTCCATCTTTAATAATTTGCTCACGATGATAAAATGGCATAAATAGTCGAAGATTCTCATAAATCTGTTTACGCTGTACATCATAACCTTGACTCGTTTCCAAACTGTCAAGAGCTGCCGCTGCCTCTACTGTTCTTGTGGCAATTGCACTGATAATTTCTTCCGGCTTTTCCAGTTCTTCTTGAGGCTCTTCTAATACATCGCTTTGTACTGTCGCCTCCAGATAGATAACTTCTTCGGAAGAAGGTTTGTCTTCCACCCCATACACGTCTCCCTCTTCCTGAAGGCGCGGTCTCTTTCCTCCAACTACATCATCTAAATACCAGATTTTTTCATCCCATAAAAGTGTTTTTAAGTAAAACTCTTTACTGCTAATCTGCTCTGAGGATGCTTTGTCTATTTTCCCACTCATTTCAGAAGCCGATACATTATCCTGAGAGGAAGCTACATCTGAATATTCATAATTTCCTTCATAAGTATCTAACGCTGTTTCAGCGGTAATATTTCCTACAAAAGAGTATGCTGCAGGTCCGAAAGAAATATTTTTTTCTACTTTTGTCGGCGCCTCTCCTGCTGTACCGCACTCACCAATGAAATTACCTATATTCCTTACAGCAGTAACTGCTTCTTCTTTTTCTTCACTCCAGGAAAGCTCACCAAAGTTTTTGCTCAACTGGGATTTCTTTACAACTGCGGCAAATCCACCCTGAGAAGTATTGGAACTTTCAAAAGATTTCTGATCTGTTGTTCTTTTTGCATAGGAATTAGTAACAACAGAACCATCCAGAATTTCTGCTACAAAGCCACCTGCGTTTTGTCCGTTCACTGTTGCGTTGACAGAGCATTGGTCCACCGTTGTCTTTTTCATTACTGCTACCATACCAGCCACAGAACTTTTCCCTGCAACTGTCATATCTCTTACATAGACATTTTTAATTGTCGTTCCTGCTTCTGCTGTTTTTGCTAAAACTGCAACTTGATTTGTACTCTTTTGTTCAATCTTTCCCTGCGTCAGCTTTAGGTTTTCTATCGTTGCTCCATTTAGCGTTTCAAATAGAGGAGCTTTCTGTCCAATAATCTGATGTCCATTTCCTTTTAACATTCCTCTAAATGTACCAGGAATAATTATATTGCTATTTACTTCTGATAAATCAATATCCGCTGTTAAAGAATAAGCACCCGAAAGATCATCTTTCATCTTTTGCAATTCTTCCACCGATGAAATTTCTTTCATCTCCAGCATGGTTGTCATATTCGAGTCACCATTTTTCAGAACAGGAGTTTTTCCTTCTTTCAGTGGAGTAAAGTCCCAAACTTCTTCACGCCACCCCATTTGTGTATAAAACTCTTTTTCCAAAAGCGTATCAATGGACACTTCCGATACTTTTGAAAACTGTGCTGCTCTGGCAGTTTCTTTTTTCAATTTACTTTCTTTTAAGGAATAAAGATCAGAAACCCCCTGAACATTATATTTATCCGGTGATGATGCACCATCAAACTTATAACCAGATGTACCGGTACTATAGGAAACACTGTTTTTTATCACACCTGTAGCATTTGATTCGCCAATGTTTCCAATAAGCCCACCCGGTTCCATAGAATTTCCAGTTCCATTTACCTTTAAAGTAACTGCTGCATAACAATTCGTTACTGAAAAATTATTCTTACAGTTATGCCAACCAATGAGTCCACCAATTGCACCATTGGTTTTATTTCCACTAATACTTCCCACTGCATAGGAATCTTCCACAATATTCGGTCCATGTTGCTGATTGGACATCTGCCCAATTAAACCGCCTGTCGTATTGAAAGAACCTGTAATTTCCAGATTAGTTGAACATTTGCTTACTTTAGCATAGTCCATACGTCCTACTAATCCGCCAAGAAGCTGTCTGCTGTCAGAAGTTTTCAAACTGCCGCTGACATGAACGCCTTCAATCACTGCATTCTTTTCTGCTTTATTTGTCAGAACTCCACCACCTGCATCTCCATATTTATTTGCCTTAGTGATAGAGACATTTTCCAACTTAACATTTTTTACTGTACCACCGGAAACAACTCCAAATAAAGTAGTATTTAACCCTTTAATTTTATATCCTTTTCCATCAAAAGTACCGGTGAAATTTGGAATCAGGAAGTCTTCTCCCTGCACTGCGCTGGCATCAATATCATGTTCTAAAGTATACGTTCCACTTGGATTTTCTTTAATTTTGTCAATTAAAGACTGCATAGTGATGTATTTTGTGGATGCCTCTCCTTCAGAAACCGTTCCAAATTCAACGATGGCCCCCTGTTTCGTCTGATTAGCTCCTTCAGTAACATAATGATCCAATTTCAATTCAAAACTAACTTGATTGTTCTCCGCTACAATCACCTTAGAAATACCTGCAAACAATTCCGGCTGATCTTCCATCTCCACTTTTACCAGATATTCTTCTGTTTTAAAACTATCCACTGTAAAATGAGAAATCTCTTCTATTCCAGCCTCACTTCCTGTTTGATGATATAAAGTCACACCAGAAACTTTCCCCATCTGAAAAGGAATCTTTTTCTCTTCTTCTGGTATATCTTCCGGTTGTTCTACCGGATGCAAAATATTGTCACGAAGCCATTGTTTGTTTTCTTCAGTCTCTTCTCCTGCTACCGCTTCTTTTGCAATCTGATATACCTGACGATCTATCGTATCATCACTGTACAGAATTTCTGTTTCCTTTTTTAAATTTCCGTCTTCCTGTTCAACACTTCTTGTAATTTCCACATACGCTCTTGCAGCGTAATCATTTTTATATCTTTCTTTTGCAAGATTTGCTAAAACAGCAGTAAAGTAAATTCTATCGTTCTCTTCTGCAAATTTTTTCACTGCCGGAACTTTTGCTGGTTTATATACGGATCCATTGGAAATGTATTTTCCGTCAATTTTCAACTCTTGCTTTCCTAAATATACCTTTGGTAACAAAACAATCCCATATTGAACCGTTGCACCACTTTGTTCTAATTCTTGAAGATAAGATTTTTTAATACACCCTATCATTCGTAATCCCATAGGAGTAATGGTACGAATTTGTCCGCCTACCATCTGTATATTTGCATCTGTTATTTCAGGTGCAGATGCTTTTACTGGAACAATATTCTGGCTAAAAATTAAAATCATCAATAAAAGTATCCATACACCTAATCTCTTTTTCCTTTGTATCATCCTTTTCCAAATCCTTCCTTAATATATTCCGGTAATCCATCCAGGTTCATTCACCTGTGGTAAAGCAGGCTTAGATGGCTGTTCATCTGGTTCTGATGGTTTTTCGTCTGGTTTTGATGGCTGCTCATCTGGTTTTGATGGCTGCTCATCTGGTTCTGATGGCTTTTCGTCTGGTTTTGACGGCCGCTCATCTGGTTCTGATGGTTTTTCATCTGGTTTTGACGGCCGCTCATCTGGTTCTGATGGTTTTTCGTCTGGTTTTGACGGCTGCTCATCTGGTTCTGATGGTTTTTCGTCTGGTTTTGACGGCCGCTCATCTGGTTTTGATGGTTTCTTGTTCGGTTCGGATAATTTATCCGATTCTGTTGGTTTTTTGTCTGACTCAGACACTTTCTCATCTAACTTTGATGATTTATTTGAACTTAAATTTTTTGAAGCATCCTTTTTTATCTCCTGTTTTTCTTTCCAGGGCACTTTCTCCCCTTCAAAAAGATTTTCTACATCTACAACATTATCTTTGGCATTTATACTTTCGATTTCTGCTACCTCATCGGATACCGTCTGATTTTCCGCACCGAATGTACTCTTATTATGATGCTTCTGTATATATATTCCAGCACCTAACGTCAAACACGCTACAATACCTACGGTAACACCACCTATAATCATTTTCTTCTGTTTTTTCATATATCTCCTTTGTCTTTACATAAATATAACTGGAGAGTTGTTAAAAAATATAGCAAGGCTCCAGTTATGATTTCTGTTAAAATATTATTTTCAATGATAATATACTTTGTTTTTTTTCTTTATGCAAGTCTTTTTTATTAAAAAAATCAAAATTTGACTATTTTACTATAGTTTCTATCTATAAGCCCATTTTTCGCAATGGATATTCCCAAATTTTCATAGATGATCTGCCGATGAACAGCTTACTAATCAAACAATCTTTTCCAAGCTTCTCTTACTGAGAAAAAACAAATGCAGGTAAATACCAGGAAAATAATTCCCGCACTCCACAGGTTCACACGGAACAGTTCTTCCTGCATTACATTTCCCAGAGCTTTTACGGAAAAATAAGACGTGAGGCAGGTAAGAACAAAGGGGCAATAATAAGTAAAACAAATTTCTTTTCTTACCGATTGTTTCAGTACCGTTCTCTGGACACCGATCTTTTCCAGGATTCCATAACGTTCCTTATCCTCGTATGCTTCATTCCCTGTTTTCAAAAACAGCACGCTTCCTGCTGCCAGGATCAAGGTTGCAAACATAAATACGCACAGAGAATACAGAATACGAATCCAGCTATCTTGCGATATGGTTCCCTGGCTGAAATTCACGCCTATATTCACACCTTGTTCTCTCCCTTTCTCTGCCAGTTCCTTCAGAAATGGTCTTGATTTTTCAGCATTTCCCAAGTCTTTAATCCGGTAGTTATAGAAAAATTCCACTTGTCCAAGCGGCATAAGGGATGCATATGTTTCATCACTTACCACAAAAATTTCGCTCATGCTCTGGATATTCCCCAGATACGGAGTCTTATCTCCCCCCAGTACCTCATACGTTTCTGTTCCAATTTCTATGGTCTTATCCCGTGTCTGGTCTCCCATGAGGCTGATTAAAATTTCATGTTCCAGCATAATAACCTGATTCTCAGAAGGTTCTTCCCAGGAAAATTCTAACCCTGCTCTTTTGGCTCCTTCTTTTACCTGAGACCAGGGAATGACCCCATACATATAGTTTGTAAATTTAGTATGCATTACCTCAGACGGCAGAATCAGCACTTCATATTCATTCCAGTATTCCACTGTATTTTCTTCTTCAATGCCCTTTTTTATCTCCGCTCCATCCTGCCGCTGGCTGCTTAAAACCTGATACGTATAGGTCTGGTCAAAGTTCACCATTTTCTCATACCGCTGCTTCATGGCAATGGAAATGGCAACTACGGTAACAGAACAAATCATCAGCACGGTAACAATAGCATAAGTTCTGTAGTTCTTCTTCATACGGAAAGCCAGGCTGTTCATCCACAAACTTCGCTCTTTTTTATACAGAAATTTCTTATTCCCTATCAATCTTTTTAACAGTTCTGGTATCAGTCCGTCAAACAATAAATAGATTCCCACAATGACCAGAATCACTGCCAAAAGCCCATGCTCCAGAGCTTCTAATCCCTTTGTATCCCATGCAAAAAAATATCCTGCTGCCAATACCGCTCCGCCAAAAAGAGCCAGCAGTACAGAAACCACTGGATTCCTCTGTGTGATTTCTTTTTGTTTCGCACCGGAGATTAGGCTTAGAACACTGCTTTTTTTCAGGCTATAATAGCCTTTGAGTATCATAAATCCATAGATACTTCCAAACATAAGACCAGTAATCACCATAGGTTTCAAAGACACAGAAAACCGGATTTCCACACTAATCTCAGACATCCGAAGCAATAACATCTGAAACAATTTAGAAAACAGCACACCGAAAAAAAGCCCTGAAATCAATGCAGACAAGCCCATAAAAAGAGCCTCCAAGGCAAACATTTTCCCAATTCCGGCATTGTCCACGCCCATAAAAATGTAAATCCCTATCTCTTTTTTCCGCTGCCTCAAAAACACATTGACTGCATACCAGATAAAGAAAAACAAAAATACAACAAATACCACGGAAGCTGCCTGTATAATCATATCAATATAGTCTTTTTTTAATTCCTGAAGCACTTTCATGGAATCAGAATAGACCATATTCTGAAAATTAAAAAAGATAAATACAGAAAACCCAAGAGACAAAATCAGCATCCCATACTCTCTCAAACTCCGCTTAAAATTAGAAAAAGATAACCGGAAAATACTCATGCCTCATCACCTCCCAGTGTTACCAGCATGGTGATAATCTCTTCATAAAATGCTTTTCTATCCCCTCTGCGGTTCAATCGGCACTGAATGCTTCCATCCTTTAAGAAATACACCTGCTTCGCATAACTGGCGCTGAAAGCATCATGAGTTACCATAAGAATCGTGGCATTTCCTGCCTCATTGACTGTTTTCAGGCATCCCAGCAAGTCCCTGCTGGATTTCGAGTCAAGAGCTCCTGTAGGTTCATCTGCGAACAAGATTTTTGGCCTAGTAATCAATGCTCTGGCACTGGCTGCCCTCTGCTTCTGGCCCCCTGATAATTGATAGGGGTATTTCTGAAGATGATTTTCCAGTCCAAAATTTTCCGCCATTTCCTGTACCAGTTTTATAATCTGGTTTCCCTTTTTCCCGTTTAATGAGAGAGGAAGTGCAATATTATCCTGCAAGGTCATGTTATCCAGCAGATTATAATCCTGAAAAATAAAGCCAATTTTATCTCTTCTCAAAATAGAAAGTTGTTTATTTTTCATTTTTGTAATTTCCTGTCCATCCAGGAAGATTTCACCCTGGGTAGGCGTATCCAGGGTAGAAAGAAGATTTAAAAGCGTTGTTTTTCCTGCACCGCTTGGTCCCATAATGGCTATAAAATCCCCTTCATAAACATCCATTTGTATGTTTCTTAACACTTGGGTTTCATACCCTTTTCTTCCAAAAGATTTTGACAGATTTCTGATTTCCAATCGTTTCTCCATTCTCTGTTACCTCCATTTTTCTTCACAATCCTATCGTTTCACAAACCTATTTTATCAGATGAAATCCTCAAAATCCTTGCATCCATGCAACACTTTCCTTGCCTATCTAACATTTCTGTAATATTACCTGTCTGTCTCCGTCAAAAAATATTCTGATAAGTTGTGAAAATCCAGGGTCACACAACACCCCTGTCCTTCTTCGGAGGATAAGGATATTTTTATATGCAGCAGCTTCCCTATTTTCTCCACAAAATACAGTCCCATTCCCGTAGAATAATAATTTCCTTTCCTGAGATTTTTCCCCACATACCCTTTTTGAAACACATAAGGCAATTCTTCTTTTGGAATGCCAATACCAAAATCCTGTATGCCAAATCGCACCTGCCCCGGCTCTTTTTCTTCTGCCCAAAACACAATTTTAGGATTCTCTTTCTTATATTTCACTGCATTCCCAATAAGCTGATCCAAAAGATACACCATCCATCTGCGGTCACTGTAAATCCAGATATCTTTCACCCGAATATCCAGTTCAAAGTGGTTGCGGATGAGAAAAAATGCCTGGTTCTGAATGGATTCCTTTATTACCTCTTCCAGCAGAATCCGTTCAAACTTTACATCGTGTTCCGGCCTTTCCAGTTTGCTTCCCATAAGAACGGTATGCATAAGACTTTCCAGCCTGGCAATGCTGCTTTCCATTTCTTTTCGCAATTCCTCATTCTCATTTCTTCCATTCATGAGCTTCAATGCTGCAAGAGGTAACTTTGCTTCATGTGACCACCTGGCAATATAATCGGATAAATCTTCCAGATATTTTTTCTGCTGCAAAAGTTCTTTTTTCTGCTGTTCTTCCTCTTGCTTCCATGCCCTGTATATCTGCATTCCCATGAGTTTTTCCAGTTCCTGCTCCTTACATTCCTCTCCTACCAGACACTTTTGCAATCTTCTATAACGGAAAAAATCACACACCAGCACACCTACTGCAACACTGCCCAAAAGCAGATTTAAGTACACTAGATCCCAGACATAAAAATCAGCATCACACAAGAAAAATAGATAAAAATCCAAGAATCCCCACAGTGCCAAAATCCCCAAAATACGTTGATACCGTTCTTTTGCATATTGTTTCCATATTTTATTCATTCCAGATAATATCCTTTTCCCTTCCTGGTGCGGATGCACTCGATCCCATTGGTCTCCTCAAAAGTCTTTGTCCGAAGCCTGGAGACCAGAACCGTCAGCGAAGCATCTGTCACATATTCATCCGTGCTCCACAACTGTCTCATAAGTTCTTCTCTTCCCACTACTTTCCCTTTATGATCTGCCAGCAATCCCAAAATCCTATTTTCTGATTTTGTCATTTCAATCCTGTGCCCCTGGTAAAATAAAACGCCCTGGTTCCTGTCATAAATCAAATCTTTTCCCACATATTCACACTCATTTTGCGTATATTCATAAGTCCTACGTAAGAGAGAACGGATTTTCACCAGCAACAGTTCCGGGTCAAAAGGCTTTTCCACATAATCATCGCCACCTGACATCATAGCCATAACCTTATCTCCATTCTGGTCTCTGCTGGACAGAAACAGGACGGGGACACTTGACAATTCCCGGATTCTGGAACACCAGTAAAATCCATCATAATAAGGCAGGTTAATGTCCATAAGAATCAATTGTGCTCTCCTCTTCGCCCATTCTTTATCTACGGCAGAAAAATCATCAAGATACTCCCCCTGAAATCCCCACTTTTTTAATAAACGGCAGATTTCCTCTGCCAAAACCATATCATCTTCCACTACTAATATTTTCATTTCTTCACAGCCTTCCATGCTAATCTCCCTCTATTATAGCTTCTTTTCCTCATGCTGCCCAGCGTTTGCAGGGAACCTTGCAAAAATGTTAGATTTCTTCATTTAACCAGAGGTTTATTTCCGAAACTTAAGATTTAACAACCGGTCTCTTGTTCCGTACCATAACCTTTGCTATTATGAATTTATAGAAGAACGGAGGGGCAACATGAAAATAAATGAAATTATCAGAAAAAAGAGAGAAGCCTTGTCATTGACACAAAAGCAGGTTGCAGATTATTTAGGCGTATCAACTCCTGCAGTTCACAAATGGGAAAAAGGCAGCACTTACCCAGACATAACACTTCTTCCTGCATTGGCAAGATTATTAAAAACAGATATGAATACACTTCTGTCATTTCAAGAGGATTTAAGCGATATGGAAATTGTTAATTTCGTAGATGAAGTTGATAAAACGGTTCAGGAAAAGGGATATGAAACTGCTTTTCAAATGGCAATGGACAAAATTCATGCTTTTCCAACCTGTGAAAACTTAATCTATTCTGTAATTATGTACTTAACCGGAGCACTAATCCTTTATAATGTTTCAGAACAAGAACGGTATGAAAAAGTATTTGAGGCCTTCTATGAACAGTTATCAAACAGTCAAAACACAGAGATAACGGAAACGGCTATTAGTATGCTAATATCATACAGCCTAAATAGAAAAGACTTCTCTAAAGCAGAGGAACTTATTCATACACTACCTTCTTCATCCATCGATAAGGAGGAACGCATTGCTATTCTTTATACAGAACAGGGAAAATATTCCGATGCACTCAAAATATGGGAACACAGAATATTAAATAGCATGACTAAAATCCAGACTGCACTCATGAATATGCTGGATATTGCAGTAAAGGAAAAGCGCATGGAAGATGCCGATTTTTATGCTGACACTTACGAGCAGGCATCAAAGCTATTTTATGTAACTCCATGGATACCCTATCATGCAAAATTGTCATTATCGATTATAAAGAAAGATAAAAATGAGTGTCTATCTGCACTTAAATCTACCTTAACAGCAATGCATGAGAAATGGAACCCCGAAGAAAGCCCGCTTTATAAGCACTTAGATTCTTCCGAAACAAATATTTTATCAGAACACCTTTTCTCTATGATGCTGGATGAAATGGAACAAGGTAATGAATTTGCATTTTTAGAAAAGAATCAGGAATATCAGAAGCTATTAAGAGATATGAAAAATCTTCTTTGAACCAATCCGGCAGTGCCCTTTGAAGGCACTGCCAGTAGAGCATCCCAAGGTCTGTGTTTATTTTGGGATATTTTACTTCTTTTATAAACAATCTTCCGCTGAGTTTTTGTTTTTTGAGATATTGCCGATTTTTATAAACAGTCTTTTCTGGCTTTTGTGTTTTTCAAAACCTTTTCTTTGTTTTGCAAACAAATTCTTAGCCTCTTTTGTGTTTTTTCAAGTCTATTTAGCTTCCTGCAAAAAATCTTAGATTTCTTTAGCATCTAATAAATTTTCATCAAATAACTGAAAACGAATGACTGTTCCTTCCTAGTGTGGTATAATTTATGTCAAAAGGAAATGTTGAATGAAAGTAGTGATGCATATACAGTTTCTATTTGAAACACCTTTCAATCTTAGGGATGATATGCTTAATTGTAAATCTGAGTTAACGAAAGAAGAAAAAAGGTGGGATACATTCTAAAAGATGATGAGCCTATTGCCATAATAGGTTATACAGAGTAATGAAATTCCAGTAATATACTCATTTTAATTAGGAGGTGCGTAATAATGAATAATAAAGGAATTGGAGCTGTTTTTTGTCTGATGTCATCCATTTTAATTTCAGCAAAATATATATCAGCATCAATTTTCATGGGAAATATATCGGCTAAGGATGCTGTTTTATTTGCGGAAGGTTTGGACTATGTTGGATCTTTTTTAACAATAGCTGCTTTTATTTCTTTGATAGTTGGAATTTTGTTTTTGGGCTATGGATTATATCAAGATATAAAGAAAAATAAGAAATAAATAAATTACAGTTTAATTAGCTAATCATATAATGGAAAATTAGAATTTCAGGTGGGATAATAGTATGATTAAGAAACGGTTGAAACGAGCATTAGGAGTTGCAATTCCGCTTGCTATCCTTGTAATCGGTATAAGTTATAACAGCTATGTTAAGATGCACACTTTTACCCTTTCAGGTGATGAGATAATGAAAAATGAACAGATACAGCCTATTAGGGGAAGTGTAAAAGTTACTGGTAATACTGATACCGATGTCGTATTTACAGATATTGAAAATGGAGAAACTTATGTGATAGGTTACATTACTTCTGGAGCAGGAGATACAATTAAACTAAAACGGGGAAAATGGTATAGGGTTGAAGGTGCTGGAGAACTTACGTTAAGACCAGTCAATGTTCGTATAGAGTAAAAAAATTCAGTTTATAGAACTAAGAAAAATAAATTTTAAGGAGTGGTAACTAGCATGATTTTTGATTTTAATCCTTGGCAATTAGACGTTGATATCGACTTAACAAAACAATTATATAAAGAAGCTGACTATTCCACTAATAAAACATCTAATCTTGAGTTTATTAAAAGTCTATCGTCAGAGCAACAAATGTTTTTTAATTCTTTGGGGGTTGACTTGTCTAAAGTAGAGGTTGATAAAACTATTTATGAAATACCCGAAGACGAAAAAATGCCAACCTCAAAAATATATAGAATGTTTGTCAACTTTCTAATAAGAGGGAAAATACTGGCATTGCCAAAATATCAAAAAGATATTTACTGCGATGAAGAAGTTTTTGGAAAAACTTTTCCAGGGTCTGTAAAGGTTTTATCCGATGATGAAGAATACATAAAAATGGTGTGGTATAAAAAAAGTTGACAGCTTATTCTCAAGGATTTCATAATAAAACCAAGAGAATAAGGAGGTATTTAAAGTGGCACGTAAATATGACCATGAATACAAAGTACAGGCAGTAAA
>CABJAN010000012.1 GCA_902363515.1 Bacillota bacterium
AAATACAAAATATAAACAAGAAAAATCAGCAGAACTATAATTGTTGCATTACAGTAGTCTGCTGATTTTTTATAAACTAACGCCATTTTTTAATGTCTGATACCAAAGTCAGGTACTATGCGGATAGAGATTGTAAAGAAGGAAATGCTTGCGAATTTTACAGGAAGGTGCTATAATAAAACACAGATAGAAAAAGCGCCCCAGAAATATCAGGAAAGGGGTGAAAAGGTCTTTATTATTTTTCATTTTTATTTATTCTTTTGCAGTTCATAGTTTGCAGCAATCCGCTGCAGCGGTAGTGCGTTCTGTACAGCCGCAGGATTTCCGGGTAAAGAATAAGAACTTTTGCATTACAAAACAATTTTGACTTCTAAAGTGATGTGGGGACTTTTTCTATCTCTTTTGTATCTGGATGAAAACGTTTTATGTCAGAAGAACAGGATGGTAATATATCACGAACTATTTAGCAATCCTGTCAGGAGGAGATATGGATAGACGAGAGAACACAGATCTGTATCAGGAACTGGAAACATACCGGAATATGGGAGTTCCACTGTATCTAAACGGAAGAGAAAGTACCCCAAAGCGTATTGCAAGGGCGTACCGGATTGCGGAAGAAGGCGACTATATGCGTGATTACATTCAGGATGAAAATGGAAAAGTACAGGGTCTTTCCTTTGATTATGTGCAGGATGAGCCGGTTTATAATTATGTACATAGAAGAAAAAATCTGAAAAAACCATGAAATCAGGGAAGAAAATGATGACGAAAGGGAAAAGTGTGGTATAATGATTGCACAAAGTGCAATCCAAGCCAATGTTGCCATTGGCTTGCTGCCACTGGAGTGGCAGATTATACCGGCAAGCCATGACTTGAAAAGTAAATGCCCTTGCAGGGCGCTTCCTTTTCTGCGTTCGTGGTATAATACAAAAAACGAAAGAGAACAGAAGGAGTTGAAATATGGCAAAGCGAAGGAGAAGAAGGAGGAGAAACAGTCAGCTTATGGCAGTGCTGGTGGTTCTGCTTCTGGTACTTGTGGTTGGTGCGGCTGGTGTGATTACCGCTTATATTAAGAAGTATACGCCCTCAGATGCCAGGATGGCGCTGAAGGATTACTATCAGATTCAGGATGAGAGTGATGTGGTTCTGATTCTTCAGGATAAAATCAGTGAGAACCGGGGCAAGCTTGCAGATGGAATGGTGTACGTTCCTTATGAAGTAGTAACAGGTACTCTGGGGGGGAGATTTTACTGGGATGAGGAATCTCAAAAGATGCTTTATACTACTTCAGAGGAGATTCTGGAACTTGAGCCGGAGAGCAGTTCCTATGTTTGCAATCAGGAAAACCAGGAAAAAGAATATAAGATTGTGCGGGAAATAGATGGGGAACGCTATCTTGCCCTGGACTTTTTAGAAGAATATATGCAGATTCAGGGGACTACTTATGAGAAACCGGCCAGGACGGTAATTACATATCAATGGGGAACTGCCAAAACATTAACCGCCAGAGAGGATACGGTTGTCCGGTATCAGGGCGGGATTAAAAGCCCCATTCTGTGCGATGTGAAGGCTGGGGATTCCCTGACCCTTCTGGAAGAACTGGAAAACTGGTCCAGAGTTATGACAAAAGACGGACTGGATGGTTATGTGGAAAAGAAACACATGGATAAGCCACAGGAAACAGCGCTTGTGTATGAGGGAAGCTATGAGGAAAATTATACCAGCCTTACCAGAGACCATAAGATAAATCTGGCATGGCATCAGGTAACTTCTGAAGCAGCAAATGAAACCTTTGAAGACGCTGTGAAAGATGCGGCAGGAGTGAATGTGATTTCACCAACCTGGTTTTCCATTACAGGAAATGAAGGAACCATTTCTTCCCTGGCAAGTGCAGACTATGTAAGTAAAGCTCATGCAAAGGGAATGGAAGTATGGGGACTTATTGATAATTTTAATGAAAATATCAGTACGCTGGAAACACTGTCAGCCAGAACTTCCAGAGCACATATTATTGAAAAATTATTACAGGAGGCACAAAGAGTAGGTCTGGATGGAATTAACGTGGATTTCGAGGCGCTTACAGAAGAAGAGGTTCCTCATTTTATTCAGTTTTTAAGAGAACTGTCTATTACCTGCAGAACTAATAATCTGGTGCTTTCCATTGATAATCCGGTTCCTCAGTACACGGCTTTTTATAATCGTAAGGAGCAGGGAATTATTGGAGATTATGTGATTATTATGGGATATGATGAACATACCGTTGGTTCCCCGGAGGCGGGCTCTGTTGCGTCCCTTCCTTTTGTGGAAGAAGGTATCCGTCTGACGCTGGAAGAGGTGCCGGCAGAAAAAGTGATTAACGGAGTTCCTTTTTATACCAGATTGTGGACAGAAGCCAACAATGGAACAGTAAGCAGTAAGGTCATGGGAATGGAAGAGGCCAGCCAGTATACCAGTGAGAAGGGAATGGATGTATACTGGAATAAAGAGGTTTCCCAAAATTATGGAGAGCTGCAGACAGAGAATGGGCTGGAGAGAATCTGGCTGGAGGATGAAAAGTCTCTGGAAGCAAAGCTTCAACTTATAAAAGAGTATGAATTAGCTGGCTGTGCTGCGTGGAAGCTGGGCTTTGAGCGCGCAGATGTATGGCCGGTAATCAGTCAATATTTACAGTAAGAGAAAAATATAGAGGTGGAGTATTATGGCAGAACACGAAATGTTAAAAACAAGTTTAATGGGCGGCTACGATAAGGAAGAGGTTCAGGAGCTGATTCAGAAAATGAAGGATGAGATGGCAGAGGCTCAGGTGAATTTCAGAAAGCAGATTGCAGACCGAGATGAAAAGATTGCAGAGCTGCAGAAGCGTATTGATTTAAAGGATGCTTATCAGGCGCGCATGGAAGAGAACATTAAAGAAAAATATCAGAAGTATATTGATAATTATGAAAGTATTGGAAAATTGGTTTTCGATGCACAACTGAAGGCAGACAGCATGGAAAAGGAAACCAGGGAAAAATGCGACCAGATGATTGCCGAAGCAGAAGAGGAGGCAAAACGAAGAGTGGAATCTGTGCAGTCAGAGATTGATGATAAGCTGGTGGAAGGTAAGAAGAAATATCTGGCCGTTCAGGAAGAGATGAATGGAATTGTAGAACTGATTAATCAGGCACAGCGCAGATTTATGTCTTCATATAAAGAAGTACATCAGATTATCAGCAGTATGCCAACTTCTTTAAGCGATATTGGAGATGACATGGAACTTGAGCTTCACAAGGTTCAAATGCCAAAGGAACCAGAAGAAGGAGAAGAAGAAACCCAGGAAATGCACCTGGGAGATACTCAGGAACTGGATATTCTGGATTCTCTGGATGATATTGCTGAGCTGGAAGAGTTTGATGAAGAAGATGATGAGGAAGAGGATGAAGACAGCAAACTGGCTCTTCAGATTTCCAGATTGTTAAGTGAAGAAGACGAAGCAATGCTGGAAGAGGAACTGGATGAATTTTTAAAGGATGAATAAGGGTTACGAAAGAAAAGGGGTTGTATTGGCAGCCCCTTTTGCTGTGGTTTTATTCAGGACTCTTGTGCATATATCTATTAGAGAGAAGATAGAAACAAGGAGATATTTATGCGCAGACGCTGGTTGAAACGGGGGATGGCACTTTGTATGCTTTTTGCCATATATCTGCTTTCCAGGGAAGGAGCAATTCTCACGGCCAAGACAGGAGCCGAGTCCAGGGGACTGATTATGATTGACAGCGGACACGGAGGAATCGACCCGGGGGTAGTGGGAATCGGTGGACTTCAGGAAAAGGAAGTAAATCTGGAAATTGCCAGGTATTTAGAAAAGGAATTAAAAAAAGAAGGGTATGAAGTGCTCCTTACCAGAGAAGCTGATATGGGGCTTTATGATGAGGACAGCAGAAATAAAAAAGTTCAGGATATGCAGAACCGCTGCGCCATGATTCAGGAGAAAAAGCCCCTGCTTACTGTGAGTATTCATCAAAACAGCTATGAAGACCAGGAAGTATGCGGACCGCAGGTGTTTTACTATACACATTCCGTGAAGGGTGCAGCTCTTGCCAAATGTATTCAGGAGGAACTTAATCAGCAGCTTAAGGTTGAAAATCCCAGAGTGGAGAAAGGAAATAGCACGTATTATTTATTAAAAAGAAGTGAGGGCGTTCTAAATATTGTGGAAACGGGTTTTCTTACCAATCCAAGAGAGGCAGAATTGCTGGCTACTAAAGAATATCAGCAGAAGTGTGCAAAAGCAATTTGTCATGGGATTTTAAAATTTTTAAAAACGGTGGAAATGAATAGTGAAAATATGGTATGATAAAAAAGTATGAAAATGACGATAAGGAAGAAGAGGTTGCACATTGAATACGAAAGTAGTCAAAGTTGACAGGGAACATCCCCAGAGGAAACTTATAGAGTGTGCAGGAGAAATCCTGAAACAAGGAGGTCTGGTTGCCTTTCCCACAGAAACCGTATATGGTTTGGGTGGTGACGGATTAAATGCCAGTTCCTCAGAAAAGATTTATGCTGCAAAAGGAAGACCGTCTGACAATCCTTTGATTATACATATTGCAGATATGGAAAGCCTGGAGGGAATTGTCACACAGGTGCCGGAAGAAGCAAGGAAACTGGCCAATGCCTATTGGCCCGGCCCGCTGACCATGATTTTTCAGAAAAATTACAGAGTGCCCTATGAAACCACCGGAGGCCTGGAAAGTGTAGCGGTGCGTATGCCAAGCCATCCGGTAGCCAGGGCTCTTATTGCGGCAGGCGGAGGGTATATTGCTGCGCCAAGCGCTAATACTTCAGGAAGGCCAAGTCCTACCCGTGCAGAACATGTAAAGGAGGATTTGTCCGGCAGGATCGAGATGATTCTGGATGGCGGAGAAGTGGAAATCGGACTGGAATCTACCATTGTGGATTTTACATCAGACAAGCCTGTGATTTTAAGACCCGGATATATAAGCCAGGAGATGATAGCAAGGGTAATTGGGGAAGTAGAGATGGACAAAGGACTTTTGATTACAGACTCTGCAGTAAAACCAAAGGCTCCCGGAATGAAATACAGGCATTATGCGCCAAAAGCCGGTCTTACCATTGTACAGGGAAATCCGGAAGCGGTAAGAGAATATATTAACAACCAGTGCAAAATGCAGGGAGAAAAGGGATTGAGAGCCGGTGTTATCAGTACGGATGAAAATCAGGAGTTTTATCATGCTGCTGTGGTAAAAAACATTGGCAGAAGAGAAGACGAAGAAGGCATTGCCAGACATTTGTTTGGCATTTTGCGAGCTTTTGATGAAGAAGATGTAGACTGCATTTATTCAGAAGCTTTTGATACTCCCCAGATGGGACAGGCTATTATGAACAGGCTATTAAAGGCAGCAGGACATCACATTATATATTTGGAAGAGCAGAAGGAGGAAATCAGATGATAGCATTAGGATGCGACCACGGAGGTTATGAATTAAAACAGGAAATTATCAAATACCTGGAGGATAAAAAAATTCCTTACAAGGACTTTGGATGTGACAGTACAGAAGCTGTGGACTATCCGATTTATGCAAGAAAAGTAGGAAATGCTATTTTGCAGGGAGAGTGCGAGAAGGGAATCCTTATTTGCGGTACAGGAATTGGAATCTCTATTGCGGCCAATAAAATGAAAGGCATCCGGGCTGCTCTTTGCACAGACTGTTTCTGCGCAGAGGCTACCAGAGAGCATAATGACGCCAATGTGCTGGCTTTAGGCGGAAGAGTAGTAGGACCTGGTCTTGCAGTGAAAATTGTAGATACTTTCTTAAATACAGAGTTTTCCCATGCGCCAAGACACCAGCGCAGAATAGATTTAATTGAAGAATGAAACTATAAAACCAAAAGATAAAAGAAAAAGGAGAAGACACATGGCAAAAGTATTAGTTATGGAGCATCCGCTGATTCAGCATAAGATTGGAATTATCAGGAGAAAAGAGACAAGCTCCAAAGAGTTTCGGGAACTGGTAAGCGAAGTGGCAATGTTTATGGCTTATGAAGCAACCAGAGATTTAAAGCTGACAGATGTGGAAATCGAAACACCTTTAAAGAAAACCACAGTAAAAGAACTGGCCGGAAAGAAAATGGCAGTGGTTCCCATTCTGCGGGCTGGTCTTGGAATGGTGGAAGGTATGCTTACCATGGTTCCGGCGGCGAAAGTAGGACACATTGGTCTGTACAGAGACCCGGAAACCTTAAAACCAGTGGAATATTACTGTAAGCTTCCGGCAGACTGCGGAGAAAGAGAAGTGTTTGTAACAGATCCTATGCTGGCGACCGGAGGTTCTGCGGTGGCTGCCATTACCATGCTGAAGGAAAAAGGTGTGAAGAACATTCATTTCATGTGTCTCATTGCAGCGCCGGAAGGCATTAAAGCATTGACAGAAGCCCATCCGGATGTGGACGTTTATGTTGGCGCTCTAGATGAATGCTTAAATGACCATGGCTATATTATGCCGGGACTTGGAGATGCTGGAGACCGTATTTTCGGAACAAAATAGAGGTGAAGAGTATGACAGGGAAAAGAGATGGCTATATTTCCTGGGATGAATACTTTATGGGAGTGGCCAAGCTGTCAGGAATGAGATCCAAAGACCCCAATTCCCAGGTGGGAGCCTGTATTGTAAGCCAGGATAACAAGATTTTGTCCATGGGCTACAATGGTTTTCCCATGGGATGCTCAGATGATGAATTTCCCTGGGCAAGAGACGGGGGAGAACTGGATACCAAATATTTTTATGTGACACACAGCGAATTAAATGCCATTTTAAATTACAGAGGCGGTTCCCTGGAAGGGGCAAAGCTTTATGTGTCTTTGTTCCCCTGCAATGAATGTGCCAAGGCCATTATTCAGGCAGGAATTAAAACCATTGTATATGAATGTGATAAATACGCGGATTCCCCGGCTGTGAAAGCGTCCAAGCGAATGCTGGATGCAGCAGGGGTGCGGTATTATCAATATACTCCCACAGGGAGAAAAATTGAGATAGAAGTGTAGACTTAAAGGAGAAAATTCATGGCAAACAATAAGAAACTTGTAGAAGCGATTACTTCCATGGAGGAAGATTTTGCACAGTGGTACACAGATGTAGTAAAAAAAGCAGATTTGATTGACTATACCAGCGTAAAGGGATGTATGGTTATCAAACCTGCCGGATATGCTATCTGGGAAAATATTCAGCATGAACTGGACAGAAGATTTAAGGAAACAGGGGTAGAGAATGTATATCTGCCAATGTTTATTCCGGAAAGTCTTCTTCAGAAAGAAAAAGACCATGTAGAAGGCTTTGCACCAGAGGTTGCATGGGTAACACATGGAGGTCTGGAACCATTACAGGAGAGACTTTGTGTGCGTCCTACTTCTGAAACTTTGTTCTGTGATTTCTATGCAAAAGAAATCCAGTCCCACAGAGATTTGCCGAAAGTGTACAACCAGTGGTGTTCTGTTGTGCGCTGGGAAAAAACTACAAGACCATTCCTGCGTTCCAGAGAATTTTTATGGCAGGAGGGTCATACTGCTCATGCAACTGCTGAAGAGGCAGAGGAAAGAACGGTTCAGATGTTGAATATCTATGCAGATTTCTGTGAGCAGGTGCTGGCAATTCCGGTAGTAAAAGGACAGAAAACAGATAAGGAAAAATTTGCAGGTGCAGAAGCAACTTATACCATTGAATCATTAATGCATGATGGAAAAGCGCTGCAGTCCGGTACCAGCCACAACTTTGGGGATGGCTTTGCAAAAGCCTTTGGTATTCAGTACACAGATAAAGAGAATAAGCTGCAGTATGTACACCAGACTTCCTGGGGTATGACAACCCGTATGATTGGCGCTATTATTATGGTACATGGCGATAACAGCGGTCTGGTACTGCCTCCGAGAATTGCTCCGGTACAGGCTGTGATTATTCCGATTCAGCAGCGCAAAGAAGGCGTTCTGGAAACAGCAGAAAAGCTCAATGTTCAGTTAAAGGCAGCAGGAATCCGTGTGAAAACAGATGCCACGGATAAGAGTCCTGGCTTTAAGTTTGCAGAACAGGAAATGAGAGGTATTCCGGTTCGTATTGAATGTGGTCCCAAGGATATTGAAGCAAATCAGGCAGTGGTAGTAAGAAGAGATACCAGAGAAAAGACGGTTGTATCTCTGGATAATCTGGCCCAGGGCGTACAGGAAATCCTGGATACCATGCAGAAGGAAATGTTAGAGCGGGCAAGAGCACACAGGGACGCTCATACTTATGCTGTAACCGATTACGAAGAGTTCAAGAAAACCGTAGAAGAAAAACCAGGTTTTGTAAAAGCTATGTGGTGCGGATGCAGAGAGTGCGAAGATAAGATTAAAGAAGATGTACAGGCTACATCCAGATGTATTCCATTTGAACAGGAAACCCTGTCTGACAAGTGTGTAGTATGTGGAAAACCTGCGAAAAAAATGGTTTACTGGGGACGTGCGTACTAAATAAAAAGTTCAGAAGAGACAGACCAGGAGGAGCGGCAGATGGTGATTCAGATTCCGGAAAAAGTAAATAAAATTATAAAGCGGCTGCAGGAGCATGGGTACGATGCTTATGCAGTGGGAGGCTGTGTGCGTGACAGCCTCCTGGGGCGTATTCCGGCAGACTGGGATATTACCACTTCTGCGAAACCTATGGAAGTGAAGGCGCTTTTTAAACGGACAGTTGATACCGGGCTTCAGCATGGAACGGTTACGGTTCTACTGGATAAGGAAGGCTTTGAAGTTACCACTTACCGCATTGACGGAGAGTATGAGGACAGCCGTCATCCAAAGGAAGTCATTTTTACAGGAAAGCTGGAAGAAGATTTGAAACGCCGGGATTTCACCATTAATGCCATGGCGTACAATGACCGGGAAGGTCTGGTGGATGTGTTTGGCGGTGCCAGAGATTTAAAACAGAAGATTATCCGCTGTGTGGGTGAGCCAGGAGAACGGTTTACAGAAGATGCTCTTCGGATTTTAAGGGCAGTGCGCTTCTCCGCACAACTGGGATTTATGATTGAAGAAGATACTGCAAAGGCAGCAGGGGAATTAGCGCATACTTTGAAAAAAATCAGTGCAGAGCGGATTCACACAGAACTTGTGAAACTGCTGCTCTCCCCTCATCCTGCTTATTTGCGTACTGCCTGGGAACTGGGGATTACCAAAGTGGTTCTGCCGGAATTTGATGCTATGATGAAAACCCCGCAGAAGAATCCCCATCACTGTTACAGTGTAGGGGAACATACCCTGAAGGCGTTGGAAACCGTGCCAGAGGAGAGGATCCTGCGTCTGGCGCTGTTGTTTCATGATATGGGAAAGCCGGAAAAACGTTCTACAGATGAAACTGGTATTGACCATTTTTACGGGCACCAGAAGGTGAGTGCAGAGATAGCCAGAAAGGTTATGAGGCGCCTGCGGTTTGACAATGATACCCTGGATAAGGTGACAAAACTGGTTCTCTGGCATGAATGTCCCTGGGAATGCAATGGTTATTCTGTTCGGAAGGTGCTGTGCAGGATAGGACCTCAGCTATTTGAACTGCTGTTAAACATGAGAAGAGCAGATGTGCTGGCTCAGAGTACCTACCGAAGAGCAGAAAAACTGGAAAAATTAAGACAAAGCCGGGAACTGTATGAGGAAATTATGGAACGCGGAGATTGTATTTCTCTGAAAAAAATGGCTGTTTCCGGAAGAGATTTAATAGAAGCAGGCATGAAGCCGGGAAAAGAGCTGGGAGAAACCCTGGAACGCCTGCTGGAACTGGTTCTAAGAGAGCCTGAGAAAAATACAAAAGAATATTTGCTTTCCAGGATATAGGAACGCGATTCTAACCCTGTTTTCTCCTGCATAGAATGAAGAAGAACACAAGAAGTGGAGAAAAGGGGGAGAAGCAAGTGTATGATCGTGGTCTCAGTGTCCTGGAACAATATGGCCTGGAATCCACAGCTGTGTACCGTGGAAGAGGAGCCCTCATCTGCCAGACAGATCAGGGGCTTGTCCTGATTAAAGAATTTTGCGGTACGCCTAAGAAGCTGGAATACCAGGCTTGTCTTTTGTCCTGTATTGGGGAAAAAAGTCAGGTTTTGTCAGATGAGATTCTGCCAAATCAGGAAGGGGCTTACATTTCAGCAGACAAAGATAATATTTCCTATGTGGTCAAGCGCTGGTATGAGGGAAAAGAATGTGATACCAGAAGTGAGGGAGATATTTACAGGGGGATTACCGCCATGGCAGATTTACATAGAGTGATGCAGCTGCCTGTGCAGGCTCATTATGTGAGACAGCCCCTGACCACAGAGTTTGCAAGACATAATGCAGAGCTTCGGAAAATCAGGAAGTTTGTCAGCGCCAAGCGGAAAAAGAATGAGTTTGAGCTGGCATTTCTGGATACCATCCGCAGATTTCTGGGACATGGAGAAGAGGCATTAAAGCATCTGGAAACCTCAGAGTATACACAATTATATGAAAACACCATAGCCAGGGGCCTGGTGTGCCATGGAGAATTTAACCAGCATAATGTACTTATGTTACATGAGAAAAATGCCGGAAAGGCTACTGCAGTGACAAACTTTGATAAATGGGGTTTTGATGTGCAGATGGCAGATTTGTATCAGTTTATGAGGAAAATATTAGAAAAACAAGACTGGGATATTTCTCTTGGGAAATCCATGATTCAGGCTTATGAGGAAATACGTCCTATTTCCAAAATGGAGAAGGAAAATCTGAAAATAAGATTTGCCTATCCGGAGAAATATTGGAAACTTGCAAATTATTATTATACCCATAATAAGGCATGGATTTCCAAAAAGAATCTGGAAAAGCTAAATCGTCTGGCGGATCAGGAAGAAAGATGGCGAAATTTCGTAGAATCTCTATAACAAAAAAACAGTGCAGCATTTGAATTTTCCACGTTAATAGTGTATAATAATCCAAGAAGACACAGCAGAAAAGCTGCACAGGAGGTAATAGAGATGGACTACAAAAAACTGTATGAAGAGTGGCTTTCCAATCCATATTTTGATGAGGAAACAAAGGCAGAATTAAAAGCCATTGAACAGGACGAAAATGAGATTAAAGAGCGGTTTTATAAAGAACTGGAATTCGGTACAGCCGGACTTCGCGGTGTAATCGGCGCAGGAACCAACCGCATGAATATTTATACGGTAAGAAAAACAACACAGGGACTGGCAAATTATATTGCGGCAGTAAACGGACAGGAAAAGGGTGTAGCCATTGCCCATGATTCCCGTCGTATGTCACCGGAGTTTGCAAAAGAGGCGGCATTGTGTCTGGCTGCCAATGGCGTGAAAGCCTATATTTTTGACTCTTTAAGACCAACACCGGAATTGTCCTACGCAGTACGGAAATTAGGCTGTATTGCAGGTATTAATATTACAGCAAGCCATAATCCGCCGGAATACAATGGCTATAAAGTATACTGGGAAGATGGCGCACAGATTACACCGCCTCATGACAGCGGAATTATGGCAGAGGTTCAAAAAGTAACAGATTATAATACTGTGAAAACCATGGATGAGGAAGCTGCAAAAGCTGCAGGCCTGTTCCAGGTAATTGGAAAAGAAGTGGATGACGCTTATATAGAAGAGCTGAAAAGCCAGGTTATTCATATGGATGCCATTAAAGCCATGGCAAAAGAGCTGAAAATCGTTTACAGTCCTCTTCACGGAACAGGAAATATTCCTGCAAGAAGAGTATTAAAAGAACTGGGATTTGAACAGGTTTATGTTGTAAAAGAGCAGGAACTTCCGGACGGAGAATTTCCAACAGTCAGCTATCCAAACCCGGAAGCTGACGAAGCGTTTGAGCTGGGACTGAAGCTGGCAAAAGAAATGGACGCAGACCTGGTTCTGGCAACAGACCCGGATGCAGACCGTTTGGGAGTTCGTGTGAAAGATAAAAACGGTGAATATCATACCCTTACAGGAAATATGTCAGGATGTCTGCTGGCAGATTATGAGTTGGGACAGAGAAAAGCGGTGAACGGAAGCCTTCCACAGGATGGAGCTATGATTTCTACCATTGTTACCACAAATATGGCAGCCGCTATTGCAAAATATTATGGTGTGAAATTCATTGAAGTGCTCACTGGATTTAAGTACATTGGACAGCAGATTTTAGGCTTTGAGACCAGTGGTGTTGGTTCTTATCTTTTCGGCTTTGAAGAAAGCTATGGATGTCTGATTGGTACTCATGCAAGAGACAAGGATGCCATTGTGGCAACCATGGCGCTTTGCGAGGCAGCAGCTTACTATAAGACAAAAGATATGACTCTGTGGGATGCCATGATTGAAATGTACGAGCGTTATGGCTATTACAAAGATGACATTCAGTCCATTACACTCAAGGGAATTGAAGGTCTTGCACAGATTCAGACCATTCTGGAGAATTTAAGAAAGAATCCACCGGCAGAAATCGGCGGTTACAAGGTACTTTCTGCAAGAGATTATAAGGCAGATACCATTGTAGATATGGAAACCAAAGAGGTAAAGGCAACAGGTCTTCCAAGCTCCAATGTTCTGTACTATGACCTGACTGACGATGCATGGGTATGTGTGCGTCCATCCGGAACAGAACCGAAGATTAAAATTTATTATGGGGTAAAAGGAAGTTCTCTGACAGATGCAGATGAGAAATCAGCAGCTCTTGGCCAGGAATTAAAAAAATTAATCGACCAGATGATGTGACAACTATTCAGCCATGGGGTTAATAGCACAAACAAAAGCTGCATTAGCAGCGGAGAGCCTGTGTAACAGGCAGTTTGTGGCGCGCTGGCTGAATAGTAATAAAAAACTTTAATATGCTTGACAAACCTATAGAAAAAAGGTATAAATATCTGTAGACTGCGGAAACAGCGCAGTAAGGCAATTAGACCCAGGACAGGCTGTTGCAGGCAGTTCTGTACGGCTAAATTTATTTAGGAGGAATACTCATGAACAGAACAGAATTAGTTGCTGCTATGGCAGAGAAAACACAGTTATCTAAAAAAGATGCAGATTTAGCGTTAAAGGCTTTTATTGATGTTGTATCCGAAGAAATGCAGAAAGGTGAAAAAGTTCAGTTAGTAGGATTTGGTACTTTTGAAGTTTCTGAAAGAGCAGCAAGAGAAGGAAGAAATCCAAAGACAGGTGAGACTATGACAATCTCAGCTTCTAAGTCTCCAAAATTCAAAGCTGGTAAAGCTCTGAAAGATTTAGTAAACGCATAATCCATAGTCAGAGAGTAAGACTATCAAGCAGGAGATGTGGCATTGCCCGGCAGACAGGATAATCCTATGACCGGATGCAGCATCTCCTGATTTTCTTTTCAGGCAAAGGAGAACAGGATGAGACTTGATAAATATTTAAAAGTTTCCAGATTAATAAAAAGAAGGACAGTGGCAAACGAAGCCTGTGATGCAGGGCGTGTGCTGATTAATGATAAACCCGCCAAGGCATCTGCCCAGGTGAAAGCAGGAGACATTCTGGAAATTCAGTTTGGAAGTAAAAATGTTCGGGTAGAGGTACTGGATGTACAGGAAACCGTAAAAAAAGAAGCGGCCAGTGAGCTGTTTAAATATTTATAAAAATACAATAGGCGGCATAATCGTCCTTGCGCCCCCATATAATCTTTCATAAGAAGATCTGTGGGGGAGTGATGAAGTTTGGAAGAGAAAAACCATAAGGCAGAACACAGGCTTCAGCTTCTTAGACGGGAACAGGGAAGCTTTACCGGCGTGCGGGATGTAAACTCTTTTGATGAGAAAGAAATCAGCCTGGTGACAGAGGAAGGAATCCTCACAGTCCACGGAGAGGGTCTTCATGTGACCCGGTTAGACCTGGAAAAACAGGAAGTGGACATCCAGGGACGGGTAGACAGTCTGGTCTATAGTCAGGGAATTGCAAAATCAAAAGGAGGAGAGGGAATGCTGAAAAGGCTTTTCCAATAGCCATGAGCAATTATATGCAGCAGGAACTGGCATTTTTTTGCAGGGCCTTCCTAAGTGGAGTGATTCTTACGGTTTCTTATGATATTCTCCGTATTTTCCGTAATGTGAAGGTACACAACGTGGTACTTACAGGAATCGAAGATTTTCTGTACTGGTGTATGGCAGGAATCTTTCTGTTTTCCATGATTTACGGGGAAAATGATGGGGTAATACGCGTTTATACATTATGCTCTGCAGGGCTTGGAGCATTGGTATATTACAAAGGAATCAGCAGTCTTATGGTGAAGGGAAGTACCTGGGTGTTAAAGAAACTTGGGAAGCTTTTGGCATTACCAGTAAAACCCATAAGAAAATGGAGAAAAAGGTTGAAATTTCAACTGGATAGAGTTAGAATTTTTTTATATGAACAAAAGTCTATACAAACAATAAGAGAGCGTATTTATGGGAAAAATGGGAAGCAGAAATGTAAAAAAGGCAAAGAAAAAGAGAGCCACAAGAGCAAAACGGCAAAATAGAATGGCAATGCTGGGGATTACTTTTGTAGTGAGTGTTTTGTTTATTGGAATGATGGTCCAGGGAATGAAACTCCAGGAGCAGTTAGACGGCTATAATACCAGGCTGGAGAAGCTGGATGAGCAGTTAGAAGAAGAGAGACAGCGTACCCAGGAAATTGACGACCTGAAAGATTATATGAAAACAGACGAATATGCAGAGCAGGTTGCCAGAGAAAAACTGGGTCTTGTAAAAGGGAACGAAATTATTTTCAAGACAGAGGAGTAAGGAAGAAATCAGCAGATTTTGTCTGAAAGTTTTTTGAATCAGGGTACTGTTTTTGACAAAGTTTAAAGAGGAAAGCATCTATAATAAATCCTTGATAGCGGTTGCTTATTCAGGGAGGGAACAAGATGCAGGAATGGATCATTGCCATGCTCGTAATCAGCGTTCTGCTCATATTACGTGACATGGCAAAAACTATTTTTTCAGAAATGAAAAAAAGTGCGGCGGCTTTGGTCTACGATCAGTATCCACAAAAAGAGAAAATGCAGCGCTATGCGGAATCCTTCCAGAAACTGGCAAACAGTTTTTATGAAACGCCATACAGGAAGGAGTACCTTTCCAGTCAGGAACTGGAGGCAATGGCAGAAGAGGTGCAGGAGGGAGTGTGCCGCAGATGTCATTTGAACCAGGTTTGCTGGAAACAGCATTCCATCCAGTCCTATCAGAGAATCTATGACCTTTTGCGGATTATGGAAGAGCAGGATGAAGAGGCTCTTAGAAAGGCCAGAGCAGATTTGACAGGGGTCTGTGTAAATCAGGGAAAGCTGATGCAGGAATTACAAAGGCTGATGGAAAGAGAACGACAGAACTTAATCTGGAATAACAAACTTTTGGAAAACAGAATGGCAGTTGCAGAGCAGCTGCAGGAAGTAGCGCAGTTGATGAAAACTTTATCCAGAGATTTGTTTGATTTCGTGGAGGTGGACAGGCAGTTTCGGGAAGAAGTAGAAAAGGCTTTAAAAAAGAAGCAGATTCAGGTGGGAAATCTTTGGATGCTGGAACAGCCAGATGGCAGAATCCGGTATTATGCAGAGCTTAGAACAACCGGCAGTGGATGTATTTCAGCGACAGAGGCGGCTCAGGTACTTTCAAAACTAAGCGGAAATCGGATGATACCAAGGGCAGAGGGAAAAACAATCATAGGAAAAGAGTTTTCCATTATGGGATTTGGGGAAGCTGTGAATTTCAAAATGCTTTATGGAGCCGCTAAAATGACCAAGGATAAGGAAACGATTTCAGGTGATAATTATACCTGTACCACAGAGGAGAATGGACAGTTTTTTATGTGCCTTTCAGATGGTATGGGCTCTGGTCTGGAAGCCTGCAGAGAAAGTGAGAGTATTGTAGATACACTGGAGCAGTTGGTGGAAGCAGGATTTTCAGGAGAGACAGCGGCCAGAATGGTAAATTCGGTATTAAATCTGCGAAACCAGAATGGCAGATTTTCTACTGTGGATATTTCCATGGTGGATCTGTATTCCGGGGTATGTCATTTTCTGAAGGCGGGCGCTGCTACCACTTTTATTAAACGGGATCATTGGGTAGAAGCTATTTCATCTACCAGCCTGGCTCTTGGTTTAGTACAGCAGGCGGATTTTCAGACAGCGGCAAAAAAACTGTATGAGGGAGATTTTCTGATTATGGTGACAGATGGGGTACTGGATGCACTGCCCTGTGAATGTGCAGAAGAAACCATGAAAGAAATTATTCTTGAGACCCATGCAAATGCAGCCCAGGAACTTGGCAGGGGGATTCTGGAACGGGTGCTGACCTACAGTGAATATAAGGCAGAAGATGATATGACCATTCTTACAGCAGGACTTTGGAGGAATTAAGACAGAGAGATGAATATAGAAGAAAGAGTATTTTCCTATATAGAGAAATACAATATGATAGAAGCGGGCAGCCAGGTCATTGTCGGAATTTCCGGCGGGGGGGATTCGGTATGCCTGTTGTTTTTGTTAAGCAGATATCAGAAAAAGAAATTTTTTCATTTACAGGGGGTTCATGTAAATCATGGTATCCGTGGGCAGGAGGCTTTAAGAGACCAGGAATATGCCAGGGAACTGTGTGAAAGGCTGGGCGTACCTTTTACAGTATATACATATTCAGTACCTGATATTGCCGGCAGGGAAAAGCGTTCTCTGGAAGAAACCGGAAGAATGGTAAGGCGAAGGGCTTTTGCCGAAAAAGCCGCAAGTCTTGGGGGAAAGACAGTGGTGGCGCTTGCCCATCATGAAAATGACAATGCAGAAACCGTTCTTCACAATCTTATTCGCGGAACCAAAGTGGCAGGGCTTGGGGGAATACGCCCGGTTCAAAGGACAGAGGAAGGGATTTCCTATGTCCGGCCATTGCTGAAAGTCACCAGGGAGGAAATTGAAACGTATTTGAAGCAGCAGCAAATCCCCTGGATGACAGACAGCAGCAATGAGGAAATGGCATATACCAGAAACCGGATTCGTCATAAAATTCTGCCGGAGATGGAAAAAATCAATCCCAGAGCTGTAAGACATATTACCCAGGCAGCGGATACCTTTCTGGCTATTGAGGAATATCTCAGAGGGCAGGCGGATAGGCTGTATAGAGAATATGTGGAGAAAAAAGAGAATGGATACTGGATACAAAAGGAACTGTTTTTGGAAAAAGAACTGATGCAGTCCTATGTGATCCGCATGGTATTGGAGCAAGTGGAAGGGAAGAAACAGGATTTAACAGCCGCCCATGTGGAGAGCATTCTTTCCCTTGGCAGAGGACGCACGGGAGCTTCTGTATCTCTTCCGGGAGGGGTTCTGGCAAGCCAGGTCTATGGAAACCTTTTAATCCGGGTTCCGGCAGCAGGAAAATTACCTTTAAAGGAGTTAGAATTTGAGGTTTTTCCGTGGGAAAACCAGCAAATTCCTGAAAAAACATATACGAAATGGTTTGATTATGATAAAATAAAAAGTAGTCTTGAAATCCGGCACAGGAAGCCGGGAGATTTTCTCACAGTAACAGAAGCAGGAGGAAAGAAAAAATTAAAAGACTATATGATTGACTGTAAAATTCCAAGAGAAGAGAGGGAGAATTTAACCCTTCTGGCTGATGCAGGCCATATCCTCTGGATTGTGGGATACCGGATCAGCCAGTATTATAAAGTAACCAGTCAGACAAAAACAGTGTTAAAAGTACATGTTAAAGGAGTAGACGAAGATGAGTGAAAAAATTCGTGAATTGTTAAGTGAAGAAGCAGTAGATCAGAGAATCTGTGAAATTGGAGAACAGATTAGCAAAGATTATGAAGGAAAGAGTATTCATTTAATCTGCGTGTTAAAGGGTGGAGTTTTCTTTACCTGTGAACTGGCAAAGAGAATTTCTGTTCCGGTTAGTATGGACTTTATGTCTGTTTCCAGCTATGGAGATGATACCAGCTCCAGCGGAGTTGTGCGTATTGTGAAAGATCTGGATGAGACCATTGAAGGCAAAGATGTTCTGATTGTGGAGGATATCATTGATTCAGGAAGAACACTCAGCCATTTAATGGAAATTCTGAAACAGAGAAAGCCAAACAGTATGCGTCTGTGTACCCTTCTTGACAAGCCGGAAAGAAGAGTTAAGGATGTGAAGGTGGATTATGTATGCTTTAATATCCCGGACGAATTTGTAGTGGGCTATGGACTTGATTATGCCCAGAAATATAGAAATCTTCCATACATTGGTGTGGTAGAACTTTAAGAATTCCGGAAAGGAGAAAGAAAGAAGTGAATAGACAGGCAAGAAGCTGGCTGCCTACGGTGTTGTTGTTTTTGGGATTTTTACTGGTTATTAGTATGGTGCTGAAACAGGCTTCCAGGAATACGGATTTCACAGAACAGGACTTTGAGCAGGCGCTTTCACAGAAGCAGGTAATTGAGGTACACATTCAGCCAAACAGAGAGGTTCCAACCGGAAAGGTTATTGTGAAAACAAAGGATGGAAGGGATAAGAGCTTCTATTCTCTGGATGTTAAGGAAGTCCAGGAAATGGTAGAGGAGGCCGGTATTTCCAGAATTTATGTGGGAGAAGTGCCAAGGGATAACCTTTTTATGTCCTCCATTTTGCCTTTGCTGATTACAGGTGGCATGATTATTTTTGTGATTACCATGATGAATCGTCAGATGTCCGGAGGCGGCAACAATAAAATGATGAATTTCGGAAAAAGCCGGGCAAGGATGTCTACAGATGCAGATAAAAAAGTAACCTTTAAGGATGTGGCAGGGCTTCAGGAGGAAAAAGAAGAATTAGAGGAAATTGTAGATTTCTTAAAGGATCCTCAGAAATATACCAAGGTAGGAGCCAGAATTCCAAAAGGTGTTCTTCTGGTTGGCCCTCCGGGTACTGGTAAGACCCTGCTTGCAAAGGCTGTAGCCGGAGAAGCCGGAGTACCGTTTTTCTCTATTTCCGGTTCTGATTTCGTGGAAATGTTTGTTGGTGTGGGAGCTTCCAGAGTAAGAGATTTATTTGAAGAAGCTAAAAAAAATGCGCCTTGTATTGTGTTTATTGATGAAATTGACGCAGTTGCCAGAAGAAGAGGCACAGGTATGGGCGGCGGTCATGATGAAAGAGAGCAGACCCTGAACCAGTTGCTGGTAGAAATGGATGGTTTTGGCGTTAATGAAGGAATTATTGTGATGTCTGCCACCAACCGTGTAGATATTCTGGACCCGGCGATTCTCCGCCCCGGACGTTTTGACCGGAAAGTGGGAGTCGGAAAGCCGGATGTTCAGGGAAGAGAAGAGATTCTGAAGGTTCACGCAGCGAAAAAGCCTCTGGGCGAAGATGTGGATTTAAAGGAACTGGCAAGAACCACCGCAGGTTATACGGGAGCAGATTTGGAAAACCTTATGAATGAAGCGGCAATCCACACTGCAAAGGACGGAAGATATTTTATTAACCAGAGTGATGTGCGTCAGGCATTTATAAAAACAGGAATCGGCGCGGAGAAAAAGAGCCGCGTGATTTCAGAAGAAGAGAAGAGAATTACAGCTTACCATGAGGCAGGTCATGCGATTTTGTTCCATGTGCTTCCAAAGATGGAATCCGTGCATACTATTTCCATTATTCCCACGGGTATGGGGGCGGCAGGTTATACCATGCCTCTGCCCAAAGCAGATGAAATGTTTAACAGCAAGGAAAAGATGCGGGAACACATTGTAGTATCCTTAGGAGGCCGCGCGGCAGAGGAAATGATTTTCAAAGATGTTACAACAGGCGCATCCCAGGATATTAAACAGGCAACACAGATGGCAAGAGCCATGGTAACACAGTATGGTATGTCAGACAAAGTGGGAATGATTCACTATGGCAGTGATGATGATGAAGTTTTCATTGGAAGAGACCTGGCACATACCAGAAATTATGCAGAACAGACAGCGGCTCTCATTGATGCAGAAGTGAAGCATTTGATTGATGAGGCATATGCAGAAGCAAAGAGTCTGATTAGCCAGCATGAAGAGGTACTTCATAAGTGCGCGGATTTACTTCTGGAAAAAGAAAAAATCGGCCAGGAAGAGTTTGAAGCTTTATTTTAGACAGATTTTATGCAGAATTATGGAGGGTGTCAGGGGAAGAAAGATAGGGGTATGTAAAAAATACTCAAAAAATTCTTTCAAAAAAAAGCAAGATTGTGCAGACTTTTTCGGGGGCTCATGGTATTATAATAACTGTAAAAACCCCCCAATACATTATATAGTTTTTGCTACACCCCATAAGAAGAAATACCTTCTCCAAAAACGCCAATCGAAAGATTGGCGTTTTTACTTGCATAACATATGGTGGTAGGATAGAATAAGAATAGAGACAGTAATTCGGCAAAGCAAAGGATTCATTTAGTTTTGCAGAAAAGAGAGGATGCAGTATGAATTACGAAAACCTAGTGGATGCTAGAAAAGTTCAGGAATATGTGGCGAATATGCGTCCGAATTTTAACAAACGTGCAGTATTTAGTGATGAAACGGAAAATTATAGAACACCAGTAGAACCACAGCCGGGAGAGGCTGTGAATATCCGGATTCGTACTAAGAAAAATAACGTAGATTTTGTATATCTTATATGCGGGGAAGAGAAAAAGCAGATGAATCTTGTGGAATCAAAGGATGGTTTTGATTACTATGGAATCACCTTACAGGTGGAGACAGAGACCATTCACTATTATTTTGAGATTATTTCCGGGAAGATTCATTGTTTTTATAATAAAAGCGGCGTGACCAGGGAAGTGGATGAGCATTATTCCTTTGGCATTGTGCCTGGATTTCAGACGCCGGATTGGGCAAAAGGCGCTGTGATGTATCAGATTTTTGTAGACCGTTTTTGCAATGGGGATGCCTCTAATGATGTGGTTACCGGAGAATATTGTTATATTGATGAAAAGGTAAAAAAGGTGGAGGACTGGAACCGTCCGCCACAGGCCATGGATGTCCGCGATTTTTATGGGGGCGATTTACAGGGAGTCTGGGATAAATTAGATTATTTGCAGGACTTAGGTGTGGAAGTGATATATTTTAACCCGGTGTTTGTTTCCCCTTCCAACCATAAATATGATTGTCAGGATTATGACTATATTGACCCTCATTATGGAAAAATTGTAGCAGATGGGGGAGAGCCTCTTCAGGACTGGGATAAGGAGAATGCCCATGCGTCAAAGTATATTCAGCGTGTAACCAGGCGTGAAAACCTGGAGGCCAGCAATGATTTCTTTGCCAGACTGGTGGAAGAAATACACAGGCGTGGCATGAAGGTTATTCTGGACGGTGTGTTTAACCACTGTGGCTCTTTTAATAAATGGCTGGACAAGGAACGGATTTATGAGAACCAGGAGGGCTATGAGAAGGGGGCTTACATTTCTGCTGACAGTCCTTACCGCAGCTTTTTCCGTTTTCATAATGACAGAGACTGGCCTTATAATCCTTACTATGATGGCTGGTGGGGACATGATACCCTGCCAAAGTTGAATTATGAGGACTCACCGCGTTTGTATGAGTATATTATGCATATTGCAAGGAAGTGGGTTTCACCGCCGTATAATGTGGATGGATGGCGTCTGGATGTGGCTGCGGATCTGGGTCACAGCAATGAATACAACCATCAATTTTGGCGGGATTTCAGAAGAAATGTAAAGGAAGCCAACCCCAATGCTGTGATTCTGGCAGAACATTACGGAGTGGCAAAGTCCTGGCTGGAAGGCGACCAGTGGGATACGGTTATGAACTATGATGCATTTATGGAGCCTGTCACCTGGTTTCTCACAGGAATGGAGAAGCACAGTGATGAATACAGTGAGGCCATGTATGGAAACAGCGACTGCTTTATCGGGGCCATGAATTACCATATGGCGAACTTTTATGCCCCGTCCCTGATGTGTGCCATGAATGAGCTGTCTAATCATGACCATTCCAGATTTCTGACCAGAACCAATCACAAGGTAGGGCGTGTGGGAAATCTGGGAAGCCAGGCAGCAGAAGAAGGTATTAATAAGGCAGTGTTTCGGGAAGCAGTGATGATACAAATGACCTGGCCGGGAGCGCCTACCATTTATTACGGAGATGAGGCAGGCATGTGCGGGTTTACAGACCCGGATAACAGGCGAACCTTCCCCTGTGGGAGAGAAGATCAGGAACTGATTACCTATCACAAAGAAATGATACAGATTCACAAAGAGAACCGGGAGCTGGTGACAGGTTCCCTGAAATTTCTGTCTAATGACTATCAGTTGTTGTGCTACGGAAGATTTACAGACCGGGAAAAGACCGTTGTTACCTTAAACAACAGCAATGCCACAAAAATGGTAGAACTGTCTGTATGGGAGCTGGGGATTCCGCGAAATAAAACAGTGCGTTTCCGTCAGCTTATGGTAACCGGAGACTTTGGATTCAGTATGGTAAGAAAAATACACGAATGCAAGGCAGGAGTTCTGCAATTAGAAGTACCATCCCATGGAGGAATCCTGGTGCGGTGCGTATTGGAATAGAATTAGATATCGGAGTCAGGAAACTAGAAATAGATCCAGAATACGGATACGGTTTTCGCAAATTTGTCGAGTACGCTTTGAGACTACAGGCTCAAAGGGAAGGCAGACTGAGCGTAACATGTATTCGTGTTCTGGATTATTTTTTTTATCTTCCAGAAAAAATGTTAGGAATCATAAAAATGTGCAATTTTATCCTGGAAAAAATACACGTATAATAAAGACAAACAAAGGAGGAGTAAACCATGAAGAAAAAAATCATTAGCGTGGTATTATGTGCGGCTATGGCAGCCGGAGTGTTAGCAGGATGCGGAGCAAAGGGCTCTGACAGCAAATCAGAAAAAACAAGTGACGGAAAAACAAAAATCAGAATGACTTACTGGAACAGTGAAGATACCGTGAAGTCACTGTTAGAGTATCTGGAAAAAGAAGTGCCGGATGTAACGGTAGAATTCCAGTTTATTGATAATTCCAACTACGACACAGTGGTTGATACACAGTTATCTGCAGAGGAAGGTCCGGACATTATTTGTGAATCACCAGCATCTGCATTAAAACATGCAAAACTTGGATATTTGGAAGAATTAGATGAGCTGGGAGCAAAATATTCAGAAGCAGGAACGAATGTGTATAGCTATGATGGTGGTGTCTATGCACTTCCAGGAATCAGCTGGTTTGAAGGAATCTATTTTAATAAGCAAATGTTTGAAGAAAACAACATTGCACTTCCGACTACTTTTGACGAATATATTGATGTTTGCAAGAAGTTCCAAGAATTAGGTGTGAAACCTTTGGCAGCAGGTCTGAAATCCTGGGAACCTATGCTTAAAAATTCCATGGCATTTGTTGCAGCAGAGTACCTTTCCACAGAAAAAGGGAAAAACTTTGGGGAAGAATACAGAGAAGGAAAAACAACACTGGATGGAAACTGGAATCCATATTTGGAAAAATGGTCTGAAATGATTACAGAGGGTATTTATACCGAAGATATGGTGGGAATTGACCATGATCAGGCATTGGAAGAATTTGCAACAGGAAAAGCGGCTATGTTCTGTTCTGGACCATGGGATTTAGAAACCATTCAGGAAAAGAACCCGGAACTTGTGATTGATATGATGCCGTTTTATGGAACAAAAGCAAGTGATGGATGGCTGATTGGCGGACCTGGCTGTGGCTTTGCAGTGAATAAATCTTCTGAAAACAAAGAAGCGGCTATGAAAGTTCTGGAAGCAATCTCTACGGTAGAAGGTCAGAAAGCATTCTGGCAGGATAACCAGGGTGGTTCTTCTTATCTGGAAGGCGCAGAGTTTGATTTACCGGAAGCATACGCAAGCGCTTCCAAAGCTCTGGAAGCAGGAAATGTATACTGTCCATGGAATGAATGGGGAGATGCAGCAAGCGCTCACGAAACTTATGGAACTCAGATGCAGTCTTATCTCCTTGGAGAACAGGACTTATCTACTACCTTGAAGAATGTAGATGCATCTGTAAAAGAACTGCTTGAAAAATAAAAAGGAAATTTGAAAAAGGTGCCTCTCGCGTCCAAGGTGGCGCAGAGGCATTTTTTGCCCTCAGGAGGATCATCATGACAAGAAAAAAGAAATTACGGGCAGGAGAACTGGGAAAATATTTCCTTGTTTTTATCATTCCTGCGTTAGTGGTTTATCTGGTATTCAGTATTACACCATTTCTCTACACCATTTATTACAGCTTTACCGATTATACAGATATGAATCCCATCCATCTGAATTTTGTGGGACTGAAGAATTACCTAAAAGTTTTTGAAACTCCGGTTATGATGACAGCCATTAAAAATTCAGTTGTGTATGCCATTTTACTCACTGGTTTTCAGACTATTCTGGGACTTCCTCTGGCAGTGGTGTTAAACCGGAAGCTGAAAAGCAGAAATATCCTGCGTGCAGTATTTTTCTTCCCGGCAGTATTTAGTTCTCTGATTATCGGATATTTGTGGAACTTTATTATGTCCTCTTCTGACTTTGGTTTAATCAATAATATTCTTCATCAGTTAGGATTTGGAACAGTGAATTTTTTCACTTCCAAAACAGCCTTGTATTCTGTTATCTTCACACAGATTTGGCAGTGGACAGGATGGGCCATGGTTATTTTCCTGGCAAATCTCCAGGGAATTGCGCCGGAACTTTATGAAGCAGCAGAAATTGACGGAGCCAATGGAATCCAGAAATTTTTCTATGTTACCTTACCACTTATGTGTCCATCTGTGAAGATTGTAGTGGTGACAGGTCTTATTGGCGGTATGAAAGTCTTTGATATTATTTATTCCATGACATCAGGAGGCCCTGGGGATGCAACCCAGACCGTTATGACGGTTATGATGAAAAAGGGAATTTCCGAAGGCTTCTACAGTACAGGCGCTGCCTTTGGTGTGTGCTTCTTTGTGATTGTATTAGCAATCAGTGCAGTGGTAACAAAACTTATGGGGAAATGGAGTGACGCAATACAATGAAAAAAGAAAAAAGAAATCTCATTATTACGGAAATTGTTATGGTTGCCATTGCAATCATCTGGTTTATACCTATCTACTATTTGATTGTAACAACCTTAAAAGGTTCTCAGGAAGCAACTTTAAATCCCCTTGGACTGCCAAGAGAGCTGCGCCTTGATAATTATGTGAATGCCTGGATTAATATGGAATTTCCAAGAGCATTTGGAAATACCTTTTTTATCACAGCAACAGCAGTGTTATTGATTGTAATTTTTGGTTCCATGGCAGGATATGCCCTGGCAAGAACCAAATCTAAAATGGGAACCAGATTGTTTTTACTGTTTCTGGCAGGCTTGATTGTTCCTTTCCAGATGAATATCGTCAGCTTATATAAGATCGTAAAGAGTTTTGGAATTATGAATACCCTGTGGTCTGTTATTTTAGTCGATGTAGCTATTAATACGCCTCAGGCGGTGTTTTTGTTCAAAGAATTTATTGAATCTACCGTTCCAAAGGAATTAGAGGAAGCAGCTTCCATTGATGGATGTTCTGTAATTCCAAGATTTTTCAAGATTGTTTTGCCTTTATTAAAACCAGTTATTTCTACGGTTGTCATTATTGTAACCTTAAATGTATGGAATGAATTTATGACACCTCTGCTGTTTTTACAGAGCAGGGAAAACGATGTGATTCTTCAGGAAGTAACCAGAAATATCGGGCAGTTTGCAACAGACTGGACTGCTTTGTTCCCAATGCTTATGCTGGGCGTAGCGCCTCTTATGATTTTCTATGTGTTTATGCAGAAATATATTATTGCCGGTGTTGCGGCAGGGGCTGTGAAAGGATGATGAAGCATGAAGATTCAGAAGGATTTTGGAAATATTGTCATTGTGGTTCCTCATGAGGATGATGAAATTCTCATGTCTGCAGGGGTCATTCGGGAAGCTGTGAAAGCAGGGATTTCGTGCACCGTAGTTATGGCTACCAACGGTGATTATGAATGTTCTGATTATGAAAAAGGACAGAATAGATTAAGAGAGAGTATAGCAGGACTCCAGGTTCTGGGGCTTTCAAAAGAACATTTAGAAATTATGGGCTATGCAGATACAGGAATGCCAAGAGAAGACAGTTTTCTGACTCATTTGTATGAAGAAAGGGAGGAGGAGAAATGTTATCCTTCCTCCTGCGCACAGGAAACTTACGGACTTGTGGAAAAAGAGGAGTTCCATAAAAAGAAATGGGGAAAACATGGGGCATATTGCAGGAGAGCTTTCAGGGAAGATTTAAAGGAAATTCTAAGAGACAAGAAGGCGGAACATATTTTTACCACTTCTCCCTATGACACCCATGGAGACCATGAGGCTTTGTATCGGTTTGTATGTGAAGTGCTGGATGAGCTAAAAAAAGAGGAAGGGTACGAACCTAATCTGTACTGTGGTTTAATCCATTCCTGTGCAGGGGATGAGGTGTGGCCTTTACGGGATACAAAGAAATTTACCTGCCCCAAAGGATTAGAAAAACAGCATCCCTGGGAAGAGCGCCGCATTCTGGAGCTTCCGGAGGAAATGAGACAGGAAAAGGGGACAGAGAATTTAAAATACCAGGCGTTGCTGCAGCATGAAACAGCCCTGGAGCCGGATGCCTATGAGTTTTTAATGGCATTTATCAAAGATGAAGAAGTATTTTGGAAAATGAGGTAAGACAATGAATACAGAGAAACAGCCTATTTATCCTGTTGAAGTGTGGGATATTACAGAACAGGAATTTCAAAAAGAGAATAATTATCGCAATGAGACAACCTTTGCGCTTTCCAATGGATATATTGGAACTAGAGGTACATTTGAGGAAGCTTATCCCTTTGATATTGATACCGGATTGGAAGGAAATTTTGTTAATGGATTTTACGAGAGTGAACATATACGCTATGGAGAGGCAAATTTTGGTTCTCCTCTTCTTAGTCAGTCTCTTTTGAATCTTCCTAATTTAAAGGAAACCAGAGTGATTTTAGATGGTGAAGAGTTTTCTATGGAAGAAGGAAGTGTGGAGTCTTATAAGAGAACGCTACATATGAAAGAGGGCGTGTTAGAGCGAACTCTTGTATGGTGTTCTCCAAAAGGGAAAAAGACCAAGATCAAAGTAAACAGACTGGTTTCTTTTGCCAGAAAGAATATCATGATTATTCGCTATGAAGTCACACCACTGAATTACAATGGAAGTGTTGAATTTGTATCAAAACTTTGTGCAGATGTGGAAAATCACACCAGAAAAACCAATCCTATTGTGGATTACGGTCCTTTTGGAAGACGTCTGGAAAAGAGAAACCTGTGGGCAAAGGAAGACAGACTTTATTATGAAGGTGAAACCATAGGAAGTCATCTTACCATGGCCTGTGGAAGCGCTCATACCATTCTCTCCCAGAAGGAAACAGTAAAAGCAGACTGGAAGGCAGACATGGGAGAACTGGAGGCATCCCTGTCCTGCACTTTAGAAGGGACAGAGGGAGAATCCATTGTGCTGGAGAAATTTATCTGCTACACCACACAGTTGGATATGCCAAAAGAAGAACTGGAAGTTTTTGTAACAGAAGAGTTAAACAGAGCCAGACAGGAAGGCTATTCTTACCTGGAAGAGCGCCAGAAAGAATATATGGAAAGCTTCTGGAAAATTGCAGATGTGCGAATCAAAGGCAATGAGGCTCTGCAGCAGGGCATTCATTTTAACCTGTTCCATATTATCCAGTCAGCGGGAAGAGACGGAAGAACCGGAATGGGAGCCAAGGGTCTGTCTGGAGAGGGCTATGAAGGTCATTATTTCTGGGATACAGAAATGTATGTGCTGCCGGTTCTGGTGTATACAGAGCCGGAGGCAGCCAGACATTTGCTGGATTACCGGTACAGCACCCTGGATCAGGCAAGAAGCAGAGCCAGAATCCTGGGACATGAGAAGGGCGCCTTGTATCCATGGAGAACCATTAACGGAGAGGAAGCTTCTACCTATTATCCACTGGGAACTGCTCAGTATCATATTAATGGAGATATTTCCTATGCCCTGTCCCTGTATTTACAGGTGACCGGAGATGTGGAATACCTGAAGGAAAAAGGCGCTGAAATCCTCATTGAAACTGCCAGAGTCTGGGCAGATGTGGGAAGCTTTGCCAAGTGCAAAGGCGGAAAATATTGTATCTGTGATGTGACAGGGCCGGATGAATATAATGTGCTGGTGGACAATAACTTCTACACCAACCTGATGGCAAGAGAGAATTTAAGAGATGCGGTAAACGCTGTGGAATATCTGGAAACACATGCGCCTGAATGTTTAAAAGCCTTAGAAGAAAAGCTGGAATTTTCCACAGAAGAAACACTGCTTTGGAAGGAAATCATTGAGAAGATGTATTTCCCTTATGATGAAGAGAGACAGGTTTATCCTATGGATGACGGATTTATGATGCGCAAGCCCTGGGATGAAAATAAGATTCCACCGGAAAAGAGAGCATGGCTGTATGAAAATTATCATCCGCTGTTTATTATGCGTCACCGCATGTCAAAACAGGCAGATGCTATTCTGGGTATGTATCTGCACAGTAATCTGTTTACAAAAGAAGAAATCAAAAGAAACTATGATTTCTATCAGGAAGTGACCTTGCATCACTCCTCACTTTCCACCTGTATTTTTGGAATTGTAGCATGCAGCATTGGTTATCTGGAAGAAGGATATGAGTATTTCTCACAGTCTGCCCGTATGGATCTGGATGATTATCACAACAACTTCTATGCCGGTATTCATGCAGCCAATATGGCGGGAACCTGGCAGGCCATTGTAAATGGTTTTGCAGGGGTACGCTGCCAGAACTCAAAACTGACCTTTGAGCCATCCATTCCAGAAGAATGGGAAGAATATGCATTCAGACTGAGATTTCGGGGAACACTTCTGGAAATTCAGATTTCTAAAAAAGAAGCGAAATTTACCGTAATAGAAGGAACAGCCATTCAATTTTCAGTGGATGGAAAAGAAATTACATTACATGGAGAAGGGGAAACCTATGTGGAAGAATTATAAAGCAATTTTTTTTGACTGGGACGGAACAGCCGTTATGTCCAGAAAAGCTCCGGCGGACGATGCGGTGCAGGCTATGAGGCCATTACTGCAAAAAGGCGTGAAACTTGCTATTATCAGCGGTACTACCATTGAGAACATAGCAGGAGGAAAACTGGAGAGCTATTTTACCAAAGCAGAGCTTGAGAACCTTTATCTTGGACTGGGACGGGGAGCTTATAATTATGCTTTTCGTGATGGAAAACCTTATATTTTCAAAAATATGGTGCCAGAAAAAGAGGAGCTTTTAACCATTCACAGGATTTGTTTTGAAATCCATGAGGAATTAAAGGCACGCTATGATTTTGATACAGATATTGTATTCAGCAGACCAAATTATTGCAAGATTGACCTTATGGTGTCCAATCAGAGGGGAGAAAACCTGTTCATGCAGGAGGATGAGCTGGGAAGTCTGAAAGCCTCTCTTACAGAGCATGGCATTACCGAGGGACTTCAGGGGCTTATGAATCTGGCAAAAGAAATCGGAAAGAAGTACGGTGTGGAAGTCCTTCCTACCTGTGACGCCAAGTATCTGGAAGTAGGAACCACAAGCAAAAGTGACAACGTGGACAGTATCTTCGCCCTGATTTCTAAGGAATCTGGCATCCTTCCAGAAGAATGTACCTACTGGGGAGACGAATACGTGGGTATTGAAAAAGGAATCTTCGGCAGTGACAGCTTTATGAAAACAGAAAAAACCGCCAAAGGAGACTTCTTCGATGTATCCGAAGTAAACGGCGAAAGACCAGAAGGCGTCCAGCAAATCGGCGGTGGCGTTGCTCAGTTCTTAAATTTTTTAAAAGACCAGAAATAAGCAAGTAAAGATTTTTCAAGAAAAGTTGCAATGCAGAAAATAACAATCAAGAATAGTGGTGCAATTCTGGCGGATTTGCCGAGTACCCTTTGAGACTACAGGCTCAAAGGGAGCGCAGGCTGAGCCAGAAGTGCATCACTATTCTTGATGTCCGTCTTGCATGGAAACTTTTTGCATGTATTGTTGAAAAACCCAGAAAACAAAGGTATACTAAAAGAAAATATGTGCAGAGTATACAGAGAATAAAAACACCGGGCGCTGGAAGGGAAGGCAATGGAATGGGGAAGATAAAAATTTTGTTGGTAGATGATGAGCGAGAAGAACGGGAAGGGATTTCCTGGTTGATTGAAAAATATGAATATCCTTTGGAAATTATGCAGGCTTCCAATGGAAAAGAAGCTCTTCAATGTATAGAGAAAACAAAGATTGATATTTTATTTACAGATGTAAAGATGCCTATTATGGATGGGCTGGAGCTGGCAAAAAAGGTTCATGATACCAGACCAGAAATAAAGATTATTATTTTCAGCGCCTACGGAGAATTTAGCTATGCGAAGCAGGCTTTAGAAGCAAATGCAGTAAGCTATTTGTTGAAACCCATTGAGATTGAAGAATTTCAGAAAATTATGGTTTCTGTCATAGAGTCTGTGCAAAGGGAAAATGAGGAAGGACAGAGACTTCAGACTGCGGAGGTTCAGAATCGGAGAAATCTTTTGTATAAAATTTTCAGTAGTGCTAAAATTGAGCAAGAAGAGGCAGAAAAGGCAGAGCAGATTTTGAATCTGGGGACAGGAAAGCATTGCAGAATTCTGGACATTGAATTCACAGAAAACTTTTTTGAAGAACACGAAGAAATTTTCCTTCAATTTTTGAAAATGTATCTGGGAGAAAACACCTCTTATCTGGAAATGTACCCAAATGAAGCTTATGTAATGGTGCGGGATGCCCGCTTTTTTACTGGAAATGAGCTGGAAAAACAGGTACAGAAAATCCTCCGGGACTTACAGGTGAAAACCAGAAGTGAGGCAGCAGTGATTATCAGTGAAGTAGTGGAGAACGCGGAAAAACTGGAAAAACAGTTAGAGCAGATGCATCAGATACAGGCAGAGCTTTTCGGATATGGGAATCAAATTGTCAGTACCAGAGGGTATTACAGCGAAACAGAACTCTATGCGCAGGATGCAGAGAGGGCTGCAAGGCAAATGATGCAGGCCATTGAATCCATGGACACAGAACTGATTGCCAGACAAAATGAGCAGCTTATGAAAGTGGTAGCTTCTCTTGATAAGGTAAGTAAGATTTATCTCCAGAACCTGTTATATTCCATTATTAAAGCCATTTATGACAAAGTTCCAAAGATTGAGTTTGAGGAAGCTCTTGCTCTGGCAGAAGCCCTGTTTAGGGCAAAAAGCCTGAAAAATATGATGGAAGTCTATGAACAGGCAGTGGAGAAAATGCTGTCTTTTATTCAGGGAGAAGACCAGGATGAATCCAGGATTATCCAGAAGATTAAAAACCTCATAGAGAAGGAGTATGCAAAGGATATTAGTCTCAATTATGTGGCTGAGAACGTAAATCTTACTCCTGCCTATGTGAGCTATATTTTCAAAAAAGAAACCGGACAGACACTGGTAAAATATGTAACGGATATTAAAATGATGAAAGCCAGAAAAATGCTGGAAGAAGGAACCCTGAAGATTGTCCAGGTGGCAAAAACCTGCGGATATGAAAATCAGTCCTATTTTAACCGCCTGTTTAAAAATTATTATGGTGTGACACCAAAACAGTTGAGAGAGAAATTATGAAAAAATTATGGAATTGGTATTATGGAGGCGCATCCATAAGAAAGAAACTGGTAATCAGCTATCTGGTGCTGGTGCTGATTCCCATTTTTGTGCTGGGAATTTATTCCTACTCTGTTTCCAGCAAGAACCTTATGCGTCAGACCAGGTATACTATGGAAAACAACATAGATTCCATTTCCTATAGTCTGGAAAGCAGCATTCAAAGGGAAAACGACAATATTAAATATCTGTCCTATCATGCAAAGCTGCGGGAAAGCCTGGAAGGAAGTAAACATGATATGAATGCTCTGGCAAGGGAAATGAATGATTCTGTGGAGCCTACCTTCTGGTATTTTATTACCAGTGATTACAATATAAAGGGATTAGAAATTTTTTCTCCTTATGTACAGCAGCCTTTGGGAAATTTCCTGAAACCCATGAATGAAGAGGCGCAGAGATGGATGGAGAGAGAAGTCGGAAATTATAAAACGAAATGGGTGGTGAATGATGACCGGATTTATGCAGTAAGGATGCTTTTGGATGCTGAAACATCTTCCAAACCTATTGGCGTTATGAAACTGGAGGTCTTTCCAGATGAAATTACCCAGGGGCTTTACCAGTCTGACTATTTGAACAATGGAGTTGTACTTACAGATTCTGAAAATCAGGTGATTAAGAACAGAGTAATTGCAGATGAAAATCTGGAAAAAGAAATTGCTGCAAGTATTGAGAAAGGACAGGAGCCTGGATTTTACCAGACCAGGAAAACGATGTTGGCAGTTTCCGAAGAGCTGAGTAATGGCTGGAAGATTTATTATTACATTGATAAATCAGAAATTTCAGGACAGATGATTACCATATTGGCAACCACCTGTTTTGTTATGGGAATCTGCCTGGCAGCAGCAGCGGTTTTAATGAGTCTGATTTCCAGACTTTTAAGCTCCAGAGTCCTTCAGTTGAAGCATTGTGCAGAGGAAGTGAGCCAGGGGAATTTTGATTTAACACTGGAAGAGGGATATTCTGATGAAATTGGAATTGTGTCAGCCAGTTTTAATAAAATGTGCCGGAAAATCAATGAGATGATGGAAGAGATGTACCAGCTTGGTATGGAAAAGCGAAAAGAGGAGCTAAAAGCCTTGCAGGCTATGATGAATCCTCATTTTCTCTATAATTGTCTTTCCAGTATTAAATGGAAAGCTATCCGCTCAGAACAGGATGAAATTGCCGATATTACGGGGCTGCTGGCAAAATTTTACCGGACAGCATTAAACAATGGAAAGCAGATTACCATTGTGCAAAATGAGTTGGAGAATGTCAAAGCATACTTACAGATTCAGTTGAAATCTCATGAAAACAGCTTTGAAGTGATTTACAATCTGTCAGAAGAAGGCAGGGAATGCAGGATGCCTAACTTTCTTTTGCAACCTATTGTGGAAAATGCTATTTGTCATGGTGTAGATTTCTGTGAGGGAGAAAAAGGAAAAATCAAAATTGAATATTTGTGCGAGGAAGAATTTCTTGTTTTCAATGTATATAATAATGGAGGCAAGCTAAGTGAAGAAGAAGTACAAAAAATACTAAGCACTCCTGGGAAAGGGTATGGAATCTATAACATACAGGAACGTATTCGTATGTATTATGATGAAGAATGTGGAATTTTCAGCCATCTTACAGAAGAGGGGCTGGTATGCTTTACTATTAAAATTAGAAAAATGATAAAAGAAGGAGAAGCGCTGTAAACCAACGCTTCTCCCTGCTGTTTTTTAATCAACCAATTCTGAAATAGCAATCTGTGTTTTATAACTTTTTTTTGCTCCGCCAGGAGAAGTCATAAAAATAGTTGCATATTCTCCTCCCTCATAAATCGTAAGTTCTGTTATATTATCATTTTCTCCTTCAACAGAGTCATAAAGTTTTATCAAATATTGAGGCTGTGTATTTTCACTTATGTTTGTATTTTTCCAACTTTTCATATTTAAAGCAGAAATAACTCTTTTAATAGAATTTTTGTCATCATATTTTTTCAGTAATTGGTTGTTTGAAGAATTGTATATCTCTATTACTGCTATTTCTGTATCCTTGCCTATAGAATCCTTTGCAACATCACCTATAGTTTTATTGGTTAAATAAATAACAGAAGATAGGACAGCAATTATGAGTATTAGCCCTAGTATGATTCCTTTATAGAGCGTATGTTTTTTTACCTTTTTATCAATATCATTTACCATAGTAGGATTCCCTTTCAATAAAATATCAAGAGAAAGATGAAACTCATCACTTATTTTTACTAAAGTATGTAAATCTGGATAACTTTTCTCATTCTCCCAATTTGAAACTGTTTGTCTTGTTACATTAAACTTTTTTGCAAAAGTCTCCTGTGTCAGTCCTTGTTCCTTTCTGAGTTTTACAATCATCTGACCTAATTGCATTTTTGAATTCCTCCTTATAATTTCATTTTATCTTTTATCGTGAATATAACAAGCAATTAGCTTTTTACATCCTTGATTTTACCACGCAAATATTCTTTGCAGCCCTTATTTTAAGGCTTTTCCATGCTGTATTTAAAAATTTAAAGATTCGTTTCGTATAAAATTTTTGAGGATAGAAAAAAGCTCCAAATCCTTATATCATTAGGATTTGAAGCTCCTCATTGAAGTGCCGCAGACCGGAATCGAACCGGTACGGGAGTATAAGTCCCGCAGGATTTTAAGTCCTGTGCGTCTGCCTGTTCCGCCACTGCGGCATTTTGTGTGTTCGGTTTACAACGAGGGCATACGTGCAAGCACTGTCCCTTCTAACTTACTAACACAATGGGCGATGGTGGATTCGAACCACCGAAGGCGTTGCCAGCAGATTTACAGTCTGTCCCCTTTGGCCACTCGGGAAATCGCCCACATTGCTTTGAAACAAATAAATTATATCATAACTTTTTAAAATTGCAAGAGTTTTTTGCGTATTTTCTTTTTGAAAGGTATCAAAGTTTTGGCAAGTCGTTAAAGCGGTGATGTTTCACATGTTCATAAATAATAGAAGCAATCACCGTGATATCTTCCTGCATATCATCTTCAATCCAATGCATAAAAATGTTGTATAAAGCTCCAGAGTAGTAGTACAGTTCATATTTCGCTAAATTTGATTTTTCCAGAGGTTCTGTGACATGGAGCATGTATAAGTCAAGTCCGTAGAGAACGATTTCTGCCCGGTTGGCTTTTTTTAAGCACAGTACATAGTCCTTGTATTTTTCCAGATACTTTAGGCAGCGGAGAATATGTTCATAGGTCTGGAAATTTGTAAAGAATTCAGGTCCGTCTAATTCAGCGGCATATTCTTTTATAATGCTGCACATGTAATCCATAAGAATATGGTCTTTGGAGCGGTAATTCCGGTAATAAGCCATGCGGGAAACACCGGCTCTTGCTGTGATATCGGTAATGCTGATGTCATTGTAATCTTTTGTATGCATAAGCTGGAGCAGAGCTTCCATAATGCAGGATTTGGTAAACTCACGGGCAGTATTATGGGAAACAGATGTTTTCATGAACAAAAACCCCCTTTTTGTAACAGTTTTGGGACAGTCGGTTGTTTTCAAAAAAATTAAGTGTTACAATTGTCACATTTATTATACTAAGATAACAAAATTTAAAGCGAAAAGCAAGAAAGGCTGGAGAAAAATGAAGTTTGGTATTGTCAGTGACAGCTCCTGCGATTTGAATGCAGAATACACACAGAGAGAACAGGTTTCAGTAGTATCTTTTTATGTATCTTTTGATGGGGAACATTATTTAAAAGAGGGGAAAGAAGCAGGAATTACAGAATTTTATCAGAAAATGGCAGACAGCCCAGATTGTTACCCAAAGACATCTATGCCGTCGATACAAGATTATATGGATGCATTCCGGCCGTTTGCAGAGCAGGGAATTCCAGTGCTGTGTATTTGTCTTACTAAGACCTTCAGTGGTTCTATGCAGTCAGCAGTAAGTGCAAAAGCAGAAATCGAGGAGGAGTATCCGGAAGCAGAAATCTATGTCATGGATTCCCAGCTTGTCACAGGACTCCAGGGAAGTCTGGTAAAAGAAGCAGTACGCCTTAGAAATGCAGGGCTGGAACTGGATGAGGCAGTCAGGGCACTGGAAAATGTGAGAGCAACCGGGCATATTTTCTTTACCACAAAGGATTTGAAATATTTAGAGCATGGGGGAAGAATCGGAAAAGCAGCCTGCCTGGCAGGAAGTATGCTGAATATTAAACCGATTTTGCAGTTTTATGATAAAGAACTTGGTTCCACAGAACTGTGCAGAGGGCGGAAAAAATCATTGCACAAGATTATAGAAAAGTTTCTTGATTTCGTAGAAAAAGAAAAAATCAATCTGGAAGAATATAGCCTGATGACTGGCCAGGGACTGGCTGTGGAAGATTATGAAGTTTTTAAAGAAGAATTGAGAGCAGAATTGCATAAGAGAGGATTTGCCATAGATACCTGGGATGAGATTCAGATTGGAGCGACCATTGGGGTGCATACAGGACCATATCCTCTGGGGGTGGGGATTTTGAAGAAGTGTGAGAGATAAAAAGTCAGAAATGTGATAAAAAAAGGTCGGAAAATATCCTTACTTATTTGAAAAAATGTGGTAGTCTGAAAGCAGATTAAGATAGCAGGAGGATATTATGGAACTGGAATTATTTACCACATATGGCACTGGGACATGGCAGGAGCAGTTTCATCAGACTGTGAGCTTTCATGAGGATCAGGGTACTGAAAATCAAGTAGTAAATCTGTATCCGGAAGTGAAGTTTGAAACACTGGAAGGATTCGGAGGGGCAATTACGGATGCTGCTGCGTATGTATATTCTTTAATGAATGAAACACAGAAAAGACAGGTGATTACCACTTATTTTTCTCCGGATAGGATGAAATACGGACTTGTGAGAATACACATGGATAGTTGCGATTTTTCTACAGAAATGTATCAGGCAATGTCAGAGGAAACAGATACAGAATTGAAATCTTTTTCCTTTGCAAGAACAGAAAAATATATCATCCCTATGCTGGAAGATGCACAAAAGGCAGCAGGTAAGCCATTGAAAATCATGCTTTCGCCTTGGTCACCGCCAGCTTTTATGAAAACAAATGGGCAGAGAACCTACGGAGGTTCTTTAAAGCCTGAATTTAGAAAGATGTGGGCGGAATATATCTGCAGATATATTATAGAGTTTGAAAAGAGAGGATATCAGGTACAGAGAATTTCTCTTCAGAATGAGCCAAAGGCTGTTCAAACTTGGGATTCCTGCATTTACACAGCAGCAGAGGAAAAAGAATTTCTTAGAGATTTTATGTATCCGGCATTGCAAAGTCATGGATTGGAGCATGTGGAAATTTTTATTTGGGATCATAATAAAGAAAGGGTCTACGAAAGAATTTGTGAAATTGTAGATGATTCTACCAAGGATATGGTAACCGGAATTGCTTTTCATTGGTACAGTGGGGATCATTTTGAAGCTTTGGAACTGGTTCGGAATCAGTTTCCAGATAAAAAAATGATTATTTCAGAAAGCTGTATCGAATACAGTAAGTTCGAAGAGGCAGACGTTATTCATGGAGCATTGCGGCTGTCTCATGAAATAATAGGAGATTTGAACCATGGAATGACAGCTTTTTATGATTGGAATCTTTTGCTGGATGAACAGGGAGGACCAAACCATGTGGGCAATTATTGCCATGCACCATTTCTATATGACAGAAATGAGAAAAAGCTGATGCCCCAGTTGTTACAACAGCACTTTGAACATTTTTCTCATTATATAGAGTCTGGAGCTGTCCGAATAGGCTATAGTAAGTACACAGAACAAATAGACGTGACAGCCTATGAGAAGCCAGATGGAAAGATTGTGGTAGAACTTTTGAACAAGTCGAAAGATATTTTTCCGGTGAATGTGAGAATCCAGGGACAAGTAGCAGAAATTTTATTATATCCAGAGTCTATTACAACAGGACTTATAGAATAAAAAAATCCTGTGGTAGTTCCAAGAAAGGAACTACTGCAGGATTTTTTTTCGGTATTCATTGGGGGTTAAGCCTGTGATGTCCTTAAATAATTTAGAAAAGTAAGAATAGTTTCCATATCCTACTTTGGCGGCAACGATTCCGATGGGAATGTCAGGACTGTCTAAAAGTTCTTTTGCTTTTTCTATCCGGTATTCTGTGATGTAATTGACTATAGACTTTCCGGTTTGTTTTTTGAAAAGCCGTGCCATATAATCAGGGTTCAGATAGACCAGATTTGATAAATCTGTCCGGGTGATATCCTCTGCATAATGTTGATGAATGTAGTCGAGTACGAGATCAATTACAGAATGCTCTTCTTTGATAAAACTGCTATAGTCCAAAGCTTTTGCAATTAAATACGTCAGGTATTGCTCCATATAAGTAGAAGACTCTACAGAGCGGGTGATGAGTGAATTTATCTCATTCGTTCCAAAAAGGGTGTGAGCTTCAATTCCATTTTTCTGCAAAAACGAGAATACAATCTGTTCAATGTCCAGACGGAGACGTAGAAGGATCTCTTTATTAATTTGTTTTTTGGCGACGAGCTGGTTTAAGTACCCTTTTAAATTCTTTAAAACAGCAGAAGAATTTCTCTGTTCTAAAAAAGTCTGAAGGATATCCAGAGAAGGCGGAAGGTAGCATACCTCTTTTGGAACATAATTACTTAACAGCAGAGGGGTGTTTGTCTGGCTTAAATTGTTTTCTCTCATATTACGGAGGTCAGACAGGATGCCTGGGAGACGGAACATAGGAAGTTCCTCTGAAATACAGCAGGATACATCGCTGCTTAAAAAGCGGGATATATTCTGAAATAGAGTATTCAGGCAATCAAACAGAGGATTTTGAACGTCTGCAAAATGAATATTTCCGATAATCAGCAGATATTCAAAGTGTTGCAAAGTAACAAGGGATTCCTGCATGATACAGGAATTTTGGAGAGTTTCCAGTGCAATATTCCGAAAGGAAAAATCCACCATAGAATTTCCCAGTTCTTGCTGAAATTCAGCGTTTGGATAAATCCGAAACAAGATGGGAAGAAATAAATCTGTAGGCATATAAGGCAGTGCTTTTTGGGAAAGTTTGTGTTCTAAGACAGGGATTTCCTTCATAGCTGGATCTAGAAATAAATCTTTCCAGAATAAATCTGTGATGGCCTGGTAATTTGTAGCCCAATGTTCACTCTCTTCCTGGGTCTTGCTCCAGGCGGCGTCTTTTCGTACTTTAGCGGTAGCTTTTTCCAGAATCTGGGACAGTTTGGAAAAATCAATAGGTTTCAGAAGATAATCCATAGAGGAGAGAGAAATAGCTTTTTGTGCATAACTAAAATCTGCATAGCTGGTAAGGAAAATAAAGAGTGTGTCCATGTTGTTTTCTCTGACCCAGGACAACAAGTCTAAACCACTTTTTCCAGGCATTTCAATGTCACATACGCAGATGTTAATGTTATTTTGAGTCATAATTGTCTGAGCCTGAGTAACATTACAGGCAGTATATACGTCGGTGATGCTCAGGGCATTCCAGTCAATTTTTTTCTCCAGAGCTGCGATGACAAAACGGTCATCATCTACTAATAGTACATTCATATTAAAGATTCTCCTTTTCAACCATCGAACATGTGTCTGCAGGAAGCAAAATCATTACACAGGCACCACCTTGTGTAAGATTAGAAAAAGTAATGGCCGCGTCATTCTCTTCATAGAAAAGCTGAAGGCGTTTAATGGCATTTGTGATTCCAATACGGTGTCCTCCTACTGGCTCAAGGCATTGTGCATGATTTAATTCCTGAAGAATATCTTCTGGGAAACCAGTTCCCGTATCGGTAATTTGAATCTGAATATTTTTGTGTTCATTTTCCTGAGAAGAGGACCAGCTTACTTCTGTTTTTATGGTGATTGGCTGTTCTAAGGTGGCAGCATGTTTGAGCGAATTTTCGATAAAGGTCTGAATCAGGATAGGGAGAATCAATACCTGTTCAGTGCCTTTTTCCGCAAAAATCTCGTAATCAAATCCATCTCCATACCGGAGCTTTTGGATTTTCATGTAATCCTCAATATGTTTTAGCTCTTCCTGAAGAGGTACAAAATCTTTAGGATTTTGAAAAATGTACCGGAAATAATCGGAAGTTATCAAAGACATTTGCATGATTTCTTCGTATAATTGTGTTTGTGCCATACTGTAAATGGTATTTAAACAATTGAGGAAAAAATGAGGCCGGATTTGTAGCTGCAGGTAATTCATAAGTGTTTTCTGCTTTTCCAGTTCCTTTTCGTAAATATCAATTTTTAGTTTTTTAATCTGCCGCATTAGATTTTTAAACTGGAGATTTGCCTGTTCTAATTCTATCAGTTTTGTGTCCTTTAAATCCATGATTTCAGTGGAATCATCAAAATGTGATAGATTTTCAGAGAAGGTTTTAATAGGAATCAGAACCTTACGCTTCATATAAAACATGGAAAAAAATAAAATTATAGCAACCAGCAGTACAGTACCTGCCAGAATAAATTGAATCACAATAATTTTTTCGTACACCTGCATCTTATTTAAAATAATTTGTGGATGAAACACTCCCATGGTAAGAGCTCCGCTGATAATAAGATTCGAACCTTGCACAGAGACTTTGGGAAAGGTAAAGTCAGGTTCTTTTTCTAAAGAAATTTTATTACTGCTGAGCAGGTCTTTTTGAGTAAGAGGTTTTCCTTCCTTGGAAGTGAGGGCAATAAATCCGTCATTTCCAAGATTTATTTTTTTTAGAGGATTAACAATATTGTCAGCAGAAATAAAACAGCCGGCAAAATTGTCGCCAGAATGAAAAATTTTGAAAAAGTAAATTCCAGATTTTAAATCAAGGATTTCCCATGCATCCGAATAAGACGGAAAATCACTGCTGTTTTTCATATAGGAAATTAGAGCTGTATTTACTTCGGTTAAATCACTAAGTGACATTTCATCAAAAACCTCAGTGAGTCGAAGCATACGGTTATGTTTACGGTTATAAAAGAAAATCTGATATCCATTTTCAAAAGATTCCATAAAGGTATCCACATCCCGGCGTGCTTTTTCGAAGGAAGAAATGAGCTTAAGGGAATCGTCCGTTTCCAGAATAGTCTGGACATCTGTATTCTCTGTAAGACGCCGCATCAGATACTTATTGATGGAGGTGTGTTCGGTATCAATCTGAGAGATATAAAGTGTGGTAGTATCCTGTAGGGCATTTACTGTTTGCTGACGCATGGAATGAATCACGTAAATACTGATGATGCTGTCTAATAAAACAATGGGAAGCAAAATAATCATTAAAATTTTAATAATGTAATCAATAGAATAACTGTTTGAAAGATGTATTCTTTTCATAATTACTCTCCTCATTTTTACTGTAAAATGATTATAGCAAATTTCCGACAAAATGATAACAATATTCAGACTTTCTGTTAAGAGAAAAACGACTTCATTAAGTAAAAAGTGGAAAATTTAAATCGGATTCAGGAAAATGGAAGGTCTGTTTTTTTCTATCGCTGACAAGAAAAATCAGTATAATAGTAAATATAGAGCGGCCGCAAAAATAAGAGTAAGAGGTAAAAGAAATGAAAAAGAAAATTTTAGCAGCATGTTTAGCAGCACTTATGGTTTCATCCTGTCTGACAGCATGTGGAAGTGGAAAATCTGAAGGAAAAAAAGGTTCTTCTGATGAAACATACACCGTTACTATGGCTTATGTAGGAGACAAAAAAGAGGATACCGAGAGAATCGAAGGAAAAATTAATGAAATCATGAAAAAAGACATTAATATGGAAATCGATTTGGAACCAATCAGTTGGGGCGCTTATGCAGAAACAATGAAACTGATTTTGTCTGGTGGAGAGAAGATGGACATTGTTCCGATTCTGGTAGATCAGGCAAACTCCATGGTAAATGCAAAACAGGTAGTAGACCTTTCTGAATATCTGGATAAGTATGGAAAAAATATTACAGAACTTTTAGGTGATACAACAAAAGCAGCAAATATTGGTGGCTATGTGTATGGCGTAACAACAGGAAGAGAATGGTTTTGCCAGACTTCTGCAATTATGAGAAAAGATATTTTGGAAGAATGCCAGATTGATACATCTTCTATTAAAACTTACCAGGATTTAACTGATGTTTATGAAAAGATAAAAGAAAAACATCCGGAAATGGTTATGATGGCCAGCAATACTGGATCTACACCAGATGTAAAATATGAAATGTTTGATACCCTTACAGATGGTTTCGGGGTTCTTATGAATCATGGACAGGAAACCACGGTTGAAAATTATTATGCTACAGAAGAATACAAGGATTTTGTAACAACGATGTATGATTGGCAACAGAAAGGCTATTTATCTAAAGATGCGGCTACATCTAGAGAAGGTGTGGAAAATCAGGTAAAAGCCGGCTCTGCATTTTCTTATTTCTCTCCAACTAAACCGGGATATGATACTAGAGCAAAATTATTATGTGGATATGATATGGAAATTGTACCGTTATCAGAGCCATGGGCTGGAACAGCACAGATTTCTTACTTGACTTATGGAATTAGTTCCAGTTGTACAGATAAAGATAAGGCAATGCAGTGCCTGGATTACCTGTACGGAAACAAAGAAGTGCTGAATCTTCTGAACTGGGGTGAAGAAGGTGTGGATTATGAAATAAAAGATGCCGAAAATAATATCATCGGATTCCCAGAAGGAAAAGATGAGACAAATACATATCATCTGGCAGAAGGATGGCAGTTATTCAATCAGTTTAATATGTACATCTGGGAAGGTGACAGACCTGACATTTGGGAAGAAACGAAAGCTATGAATGAGAGGGCTTTAAAATCAAAAGCATTCGGATTTACTTATGATTCTACCAGTGTTACAAATGAATTGGCTGCACTTTCTAATGTGAAAGCACAGTATGCGGCAGCTCTTGGATCAGGGTCTGTAAACCCAGAAGAAGTTCTGCCTAAATTCCTGGAAGAACTGGAAAAGGCAGGAATCGACAAAGTGATTCAGACAAAACAGGAACAGTTGGATAAGTGGTTAGCAGAGAATAAATAGAAAAGAGAGAGAGTATGAAAAAAGCAAAGCTGAAAAAGTGGGCACCATTGTACCTGATGATGCTGCCTGGGCTGTTATATCTTTTCATAAATAATTACATGCCTATGGCAGGGCTTGTGGTAGCTTTTAAGAATTATAATGTTGTAGATGGTATTTTCGGCAGCCCATGGGCAGGGCTCAGTAATTTTACATACTTGTTCAATGATGCCTGGACTATTACAAGAAATACCTTGTTGTACAATCTTGCTTTTATTGTCATTAATCTGGTTCTGGGTGTGGCATTGGCAATTTTCATCTGTGATATCAGAAATAAAAAATGCAAGACAATATACCAGAGTGCGATTTTATTACCATTTTTAATGTCCATAGTGATTGTGAGTTATATTACCTTTGCATTTTTCAGCGGGGAAAATGGTATGTTAAATAAGACCATTTTGCCCCTGCTGGGGAAAGACCCCATTTCCTGGTACACAGAGCCGAAATACTGGCCTTTAATATTGGTTATTGTGAATACCTGGAAAGGTGTGGGATATGGATGCCTGATTTATATTTCCAGTATTTCCGGTATTGACCCATCCTTTTATGAAGCAGCAGAGTTAGACGGAGCAAGCAAATGGAAACAGATTAAATATATTACCCTTCCATCTATTATGCCATCCATTATTACCTTGACACTTTTGAACATCGGAAGAATCTTTTACTCTGATTTTGGACTGTTCTATCAGGTGACACAAAACTCAGGCCAGCTTTATAATGCGACCAATGTTATTGATACCTATGTATATCGGGCACTGCTCCAGTCAGGAAATATCGGAATGGCATCTGCCGCCGGATTCTATCAGTCGATTGTTGGGTTTATCTGTGTAATGGGGGCAAATCTTCTGGTGAAGAAATTTAGCCCTGAAAATGCAATGTTTTAGGAGGCATATTATGGTTCGTAGTAAAAGTGCAAAAAGATTTGAAATACTGGCTCATACAGTAATGATTTTTATAACGGTTTGTATTGTGCTTCCTTTTATCCTGCTGTTTATGTCTTCCATTACATCAGAAACAGCATTGGTCAGAGATGGATATTCCTTTTTTCCAAAGGAATTAAGTCTTGATGCATATAAATTTATTGCAGATAATGCAGCGAATGTATTCAGGGCTTATGGAATTACAATATTTGTTACTGTTGTAGGAACAGCGATAAATCTGGCTATGTCAGCACTTCTGGCGTATCCGTTGTCATTGAAAAATCTTCCAGGAAAACGATTTTTCAGTTTTTATGTCTTTTTTACCATGCTGTTTAATGGTGGACTGGTTCCTACATATTTGATGTACACAGGGATTTTTCATATTAATAATACGCTTTTGGCGTATATTATACCTGGATTTCTGATGAGTGCCATGAATGTTATGCTGATTCGGACATTTTTCGCAAACAGTATTCCAGATGCCTTGTTTGAAGCTGCACAGATTGATGGGGCAAGTCAGTTTCAGATTTTCGGAAAGATTGTCCTTCCTCTGGGAAAACCGATTTTGGTTGCAATGGGTCTGCTTTCAGGTCTTGGATACTGGAATGACTGGACAAATGGTTTGTACTATGTAAGAGATACACAGCTATATGGAATTCAGAATCTGTTGAATAAGATGATTACAGATCTTACTGCATTGACACAGAACGCATCAGGGGCGTCTACAGCAGCCCTTGCGGAGATTCCGTCTGCGTCTGTAAGAATGGCTATCGCATTTGTAGCAATGCTGCCAATCTTATGTCTGTATCCGTTTTTACAGAAATACTTTACAAAAGGAATTGCACTTGGTGCAGTAAAAGGTTAAGAAAAGCTGCTATTGTCATCACTTGGAAGAAGTGTGACAGTAGCAGTTTTTTTAATAGAGATATACTTTTTTACTTATCCATGCTATACTTCTATTATAGGATTCCTCTGCCAAAGTGGAGGGAAATATATGGCAGAACGAAAATTTCAAGACCTTACGATTAAAAACAACTTTATGTTCGGGGCAGTGATGGCAGAGCCAAAGAACTGCAAGGGAGTCATAGAGCTGGTACTGGGAATAGAGGTTGACTATGTGGAAGTGAGCAGGGAAAAAAGCATGGTCTACCACCCGGAATATAAAGGAGTACGGCTGGATGTGTATGCAAAGGATGAAAATAACACAAGATATAACATCGAGATGCAGGTAGCCCAAAAGCCAGCCCTTGGCAAAAGAAGCCGCTATTATCAGAGCCAGATGGATATGGAACTTCTTTTGACGGGAAATGAATATAAGGAGCTGCCGAACAGTTATGTTATCTTCATCTGTGATTTTGACCCCTTTGGAAAAAGGAAATACCGCTACACGTTTCAATCGAAATATAAGGAAGATCAAGAGGTGGATTTAGAGGATGGCCGTTGCTGTGTGTTTTTAAGCACCCATGGCAAGAATGAAAACGAAGTACCAAGGGAACTGGTAAACTTCCTAAAATTTGTGAAAGCAAACCAGGAGGAGAGCCAGAAAGATTTCCAGGATCATTTTGTGAAACAGATTCAGGATTCCATCCGCTGGATCAAGAGCAGCCGTGAAATGGAGGAACGCTTTATGATTTTTGAGGAAATGATGAAGGATGAGAGGGAAGCCGGAAGGCGTGAAGGCATGATCGAAGGAGAACAAGCGAAGGCAAGAAACACTGCTTTGAACATGCATCAAAAAGGTTACCCAGATGAAGCAATCGCAGAAGTGCTGGAAGTGGATGTGGAAACAGTTCAGGAGTGGATTTCTGAGTTAGAATCTGCAACAAAGTAATTACAAATCATGTATCGAAACGAATCATTCTAAACATTCCCGGAAAGTGTAAGGACTACAACTTCCGGGAACAGATTTAAAATCATGCCGGTTCAGGCAAATATCAAATTCAAGAAAAATGAAAATGCAGAGGAATCCTTAACTTTTTCAGTATAAATCTTGCAATTGCATTGGATTTGTGCTATTATCCTTGTAAGCAAAAGTAAAAGGGAGTAGCTTAACATCTTTTACAGAATGTATATTCAGTTTGGTAAAAGGTGGTTTTGTAATCGTCATCCGGTATCGCAAGATACCCGTAGCAAATGAGAAAGCAAGACTTTTATTGTGGCAGAGGTCATGATAAAGGTCTTTTTTTATTACATCAGAATCTCTTCCACAGATACTTGCTAGGTACAGAAGGAGGATACTTATGTGTAATGAAATTATGAAAAAAGAAGTGCAGGAAGCTATTGCAGCAGGAGAAAAGGCATTGAGAAGCCTGTATGCAGCAGAAGAAAAACTGAAAAGTGCAGGAGACTGGGGGCTATTTGACATGTTTGGAGGGGGTTTTTTCAGCAGCTATATAAAACATTCCAAAATCCGGGATGCAGAAGCTTTGCTGGAACGTGCCAAAGAACACTTGCTGGTTTTTCAAAGAGAATTGAAAGATGTAGGTGGGGCATTGAATTTACGGATAGAGGTTGGAGACTTTCTTACATTTGCAGATTTCTTTTTGGATAACTTTGTGGCAGACTATCTGGTACAGAATAAAATTAAAGATGCCAGAGAAGATATTGAGATTGGAATTTACCATGTAAAAGAAATTTTGAATGAGCTGTATAGAAGAATGGAGGCGTAAAAGATGGGATGTCTTGGAAATTTGTTATGGTTTGTGTTCGGTGGTGCTGTAAGCGGCTTGAGCTGGGGATTGATGGGATGTTTATGGTGCATCACAGTCGTTGGAATTCCGGTTGGGCTACAATGTTTTAAGTTTGCAGCTTTGAGCTTTTTTCCTTTTGGAAAAGAAGTGCAGTATGGAGGTGGTGCCGGTTCTTTTCTTCTGAATATTATCTGGCTGTTTGTTTCAGGCCTTCCTTTGGCACTGGAACATCTTGTCATTGGTGTAGGGCTTTGTATTACCATCATAGGAATTCCTTTTGGATTGCAGCAGTTTAAGTTGGCAAAACTGGCTTTGATGCCTTTTGGGGCGGAAGTGTATTGATAAAAATTAAGAATATCAGAAGGAGCGATATACTTTTTTTCTTGCCCGTGTTATACTTCTATTATAGGATTCCTCTGTCAATGGAGGAAAATATATGGCAGAACGAAAATTTCAAGACCTTACAATTAAAAACAACTTTATGTTTGGGGCAGTAATGGCAGAGCCAAAGAACTGCAAGGGAATCATAGAACTGGTACTGGGAATAGAGGTTGACCATGTGGAAGTGAGCAAGGAAAAAAGCATGGTCTACCACCCGGAATATAAAGGAGTACGGCTTGATGTGTATGCAAAGGATGAAAATAATACAAGATATAATATTGAGATGCAGGTTGCTAAAAAGCCTGCCCTTGGCAGACGGACCCGCTATTATCAGAGCCAGATGGACATGGAACTTCTTTTGAGCGGGCAAGAATATAAAGAATTGCCAAACAGTTACGTTATTTTTATCTGTGATTTTGACCCCTTTGGAAAAAGGAAATACTGTTACACATTCCAACCAAAATGTAAGGAAGACCCAGAGGTGGATTTAGAGGATGGCCGCTGTTGTGTATTTTTAAGCACATACGGGGAAAACGAAGATGAAGTACCAAGGGAACTGGTAAATTTCTTGAAATTTGTAAAGGCAAACCAGGAGGAAAGCCAGAAAGATTTTCAGGATTATTTTGTAAAACAGCTCCAGGATTCCATCCGCTGGATCAAGAGCAGCCGTGAAATGGAGGAACGCTTTATGATTTTTGAGGAAATGATGAAGGATGAAAGGGAAGCCGGAAAGCAAGAAGGAAGACGAGAGGGTAAACAAGAAACTCAACAGAACACTGCTTTTAACATGCATCAAAAAGGTTACCCAGATGAAGCAATCGCAGAAGTGCTGGAAGTGGATGTGGAAACAGTCTTAGAGTGGATTTCTGAATCAGAATCGGCAACAAAGTAATTACAAATCATGTATCGAAACGAATCATTCTAAACATTCCCGGAAGTGTAAGGACTGCAACTTCCGGGAACAGATTTAAAATCATGCCAATTCAGGCAAATATCAAATTTAAAGAAAAAGGAAAGAGTAGAGGAATCCTATATAAGTATCTTTTTTATGGTAAATCGTTGAAGAATTTTCAAGAATAGGATATAATCTATCCATGAAAAAGAACGTAAGAGGGAGGAAATAGGTCAATGGATCTTTCATATTTTCAGGATTATCATAAAAAAGTCATAGACAATTGTTCCAAGGTTATTGTGGGTAAAGAGGATGTGATTTCCCTTGTGCTTACCTGTTTTGTATGTTCCGGGCATGTGCTTTTGGAGGATATTCCGGGAACAGGAAAGACCATGCTACTGCGGGCTTTTGCAAGGACTGTGGGCAGTGATTTTAAGAGGATTCAGTTTACACCAGATTTGGTTCCCTCTGATTTGACAGGGATTAATTTTTATAATCAGAAGCAGGGAGAGTTCGAGTTTCGCCCAGGTCCTTTGTTTACAAATATGGTTCTGGCAGACGAGATTAATAGGGCTACACCGAGAACTCAGTCCAGTCTTCTGGAAGCCATGGAAGAACATCAGATTACTGTGGATGGGGTGACGAAGAAACTGGAAGAGCCTTTTTTTGTCATGGCTACAGAAAATCCGCTGGAGTCTTACGGCACCTTTCCTTTGCCGGATGCACAGGTTGACCGGTTTTTCATGCAGCTCTCTCTTGGCTATATGACAAGAGAGCAGGAGATGCAGGTGCTTGCCAGGCCATCTGCAATATCGATTCTGGATACGCTTCAACAGGTGGTTACCGCACAGGAAACAGCATATGTTCGGAGCCATTACCAGGAGGTACAGGTGCCTGGGGAAGTGCTTGGATATCTCATGGATATCATTGAGGCTACCAGAAATGAGAGTAATTTTGTCCGTGGGGTATCGACTAGAGGTGCACAGGCACTATACAGTGCAGCACAGGCTACGGCAGCTTTTGCCGGAAGGGATTATGTGATTCCGGAAGATGTAAAGTCCATGGCACCCCATGTATTGAGCCACCGTATTTCTCAGGGCAGCCAGAGTGCCGCATCTGCTGCAAAATTCCTGCACCGCATATTGGAGCAAGTGCAGGTACCTCTGGAAAGCCTATGAGTTTCGTATTTGTAATCTTTTTGGTTCTTGCCGGATTTGCACTGGAAGCGTGGATGAAGAAACATGGGTTACGCAATATTTACAGTACCTACGGGCCGGAAGAAAACATCGTAGATACTGGGGAAACTTTTGGTATCAAGATTCATGTGGAAAACCGCAGCAAATGGCCTGTTCCCTATGTGAAAATCAACATGTATTTTCCAAAAGATATCAAGGTTACAGGTGGCAGTTTTCGTTTTTCAAAAGAAAGCGGAAGAGGTGGCGGCCTGGTGGAAACTTCTGTCTGGATGCGGCCCGGACAGAGGATACAGATGGAAATTCCAGTTACCATTGCCCAGAGAGGCAGGTATGTGCTTTCCCATCCTAATATACTAGGCGGGGATTTTCTTGGACTTTCTGAGACAAGGCAGGAAATCAAGATTTTTCGTGAAGTCATTGCTGCACCTGAACCACAGGCAGATGAAAAAACCAGGGAATTGCTTGGAAGTTTTCTGGGAGATTATTCGGTACAGCGGTATTTATATGAAGACCCGGTGATGACTGCCGGATACCGGGAATATACTGGGCGGGAGCCTATGAAGCAGATTTCCTGGAAACAGAGTGCCCACAGCATGGGGCTGATGGTCCGGGAGTATGACCATACAGTAGAGCCGGTGCTCACACTCTTGCTGAATGTGGAAACAGCACAGGAGAGAAAAGAACCAGTTTTGGAAACGTGCTATAGCCTTGCACGTACGGTATGCCAGGAATTGGAAGACAGAGGAATCAAATATGTATTTTGTACTAATGCTGCCCAGGCTGGTGCAGTGGGCGGTTCCCATATGGTACGGGAGGGGCTTGGACATCAGCATTTCTTAAAGGTGCTGGAATGTCTGGGGCGTGGTCTGTATCATCCGGCATTTTCCAAGGAAAATCTGCTGGAACTTTTGGGACAGGATATTTCGAGAGGCGTGATGATTATTACTCCTTTCCACGAGGATTTTCGGGAATGCGGGCAACTTCGGAAGATAGAAAAGATGTTTGGGAATGGAATGTTGATGCTTTTTGGATGTGAAAGGGGAGGTGCTGAACATGATCTGGATGCATAGTCTTCGCATGTTTGCAGACTTGTCTTTTTTTGGAATGTTTGCAGGAGCAGTCGCTTCCTATTTGTTGCAGAGAATAGGCGGAATGGATACACAAATTTTACCAAGAAGCATCTTGGGGCTTGGAATCCTCAGCCTGATTTACGGCATTTCTTTTATATACAGAGAAAAAGGGAAAAAGAGGTTTTTTCTTTTGCCGTTTCTTGCACTTTCTTTTGTGGGAGCGGCAGGCTGCTTGGCAGAACTGGTGGTTTTGGTTCCGGGTGTTGCCTATGTGGCTACCATGATAATAAAAAGAGAATATCCACTGTTTTGGAGTAGGCAGGCGGATCTGTTTCAGGCATTTTGGAAAGCTGCATTGATTTTGGGCAGTTTTCTTTTGCTACTAGGACAGTGGAAAATTATTTTACAGATTACCTTGCCATTGGCTGTCTGTACAGCCGCAGGACTGATTCTGCTTCTTCGTTCCCTACGCCATGAGCCCAAGGTGTATCTTGGCAGAAAGTTTCAGAGCGAAAATATGATTGCAACAGGCCTGTTCTTTTTTCTGTTTTTTATACTGAGCAGGCCATCTGTTATCCATGGAGGTGCTCTTGTTTGCCAATGGCTTTATCAGCAGATTCTCTTACCGCCTCTTTTGATTCTGGTAAAGCTCCTGGGATTTCTGATTGGGATGCTTCTGGAGGGAATTCTTTGGTTTTTGTCCCTCTTTTCTATTTCCAGACAGATTGCAGAGCCTTTGGCACAGGCATTAAAGTCAGGAGAGGAGCTATGGAAACCAGCATTGGAAAGTCCGGAAAGTGCAGGAAACCTGATTTTTTCTATAGCACGTGTAGTGGCAGTTTTATTTGTAGCTGCTGGGATTTATTTCTTCTTCCGCTGGCTTGCCAGCCACAAAAACGAAGACCAGGGAGAAATTATGGGATTTTCTGTTGAACAGACTGGTATGAAGCTTACGCAGAACAAGACAGGGAAATCAGATTCCTTCTGGGTGCGTCAGATTCGCAGGGAATACCGGAACTACATGAAACTGTGCCAGGAAACAGGGATTTCCATTAAAGCCAGTACCACCAGCAGGGACTTGCAGGAAAACCATGAGAGGAATCCTCAGATTTGCGGACAATGTCAGGAGTTACGCCAGATTTATTTGGATGCCAGGTACGGTCAGAGAGCGGATTTTCAAAGTGCGAAAAGATTCCGGGAAGTGTATAAGGAGATAAAAAAGAAGCTGTGAGAACCTAAGGTTCCCAAGGCTTCTTTTTGGGTTAAGAAGAAATCATTCTTCTGTATAATACTGTGCCTGTGCCTGCCACAGCTGTGCATATTTTCCATTCATTTGAGCCAGCAGCTCTTCGTGAGTTCCTTTTTCTACAATTTGCCCTTGATGAAAAACAACAATTTCATCACAGAACTTGCAGGAAGACAGTCTGTGGCTGATGTAGATGGACGTTCTGTCTCCGGAAATTTCATTGAATTTTGCATAGATTTCTGCTTCTGCAACCGGGTCTAAAGCAGCAGTCGGTTCGTCTAAGATTATGAAGGGGGCATCCTTATAAAGTGCTCTGGCAATGGCGATTTTCTGGGCTTCGCCTCCGGAAATTTCCACACCGTCTTCTGTAAAATCTTTGTAGAGAGGAGTATCGGTTCCCTGTGGCATGGAGGAGAGACGTTCTCCCAGACCAGCGTCAGACAGGGCTTTTTCTGCACGTTTCCTGTCATAAACAATACTTCCTGCTACATTGGAACCAAGGGACTGGCTAAGAAGCTGGAAGTCCTGAAAGACAATAGAGAAGATTTCCATATAGTCTTTGTACTTGTATTTGCGGATATTAATGCCATTTAAGAGAATTTCCCCTTCCTGGGGATCATAGAGGCGGCAGAGCAGCTTAATAAATGTGGTCTTGCCGCTTCCGTTTTCCCCTACGATAGCCAGGCGGGTACCAATGTGAAACTTCATGGACACATGGCGCAGTGCCCAGTTATCTGTACCGGGATAACGAAAAGATACATCCCTAAATTCGATTTCATACTTACGATCAGAACGTTTTTCTGTGGTAAGGCTGCCTTGATACATGGTATTAGGTAAATCCAGAAAGGTAAAGGTCTGTTCCAGATAAGGAGCATTGGCTTTTACAAGTCCTGCAAACTCTACCAAAGCAAATACATTAGAAGATAAAGCAGTAACAGCACCCACATATTGCGTGATGCTTCCTACATCAAAAGCGCCGCCCCAGGCTTTCAGGCAGGTAAACACATAGATACATCCTGTCAGGAGTGCAGTAAGCCCGGTAGCAAAAGCATCATAGAGACCAACAGAAGAGCGGGCAGATATTGCCATAGAGCTGGAGGGACCAAAACCAAGAGGTATAATTTTCTGAAAATAGTGGCTGATCAAATCTTGCTGATGATAAAGGCGCACATCTTCACTTTTTCCCTGTCGCTGTCCGAATTTCCCGAAATAACCAAAAATACGGTTACTCAAGGTCATAGTTTCCGCCTGCTGTCCCCAGATAGAGACCGCCTTGGCAGAGAGCATTCCGGCCAGAAGGCTGACCATAAGAATGCAGGAAGCCAGAATCAGGACAAAAACAGGGTGGTTCAGAATGGTAAGACATCCACTGTTTTTGGGTACCTGGGCAGTAAAAAGGGAGATGGTCAGGAGGATACCGCTTAAAATACCTAAAAGGTTGCAAAGGCCAATCTGATAATTTTCCGATGCCCGCATTAGTCCCCAAGAAGACCAGTTTTCATTTTGCTGGATTTGTGCATGGAGATCCCGAATTTTCTGAGAATCAAGATCTTTATAATCCATAGAGAAAAATTTATGAGAAAACAGTATCTCTTTGCTGCCGTAGAGTGCATCCTGAAGGGTATTATAACGCTGGTATAGAAAAGCCCTGAGAAGCAGGAAGATACCGCTGCACAGTGTGGCTGCCATTGCCCATCTGATTAATATTTCCGGTCTGCGGTTATTGGAAAGCTCCTGTAGTAATTGTGCAGAAAAGTACACAGTTACATAAGGAATCAGGGATGAGACCAGGGCATATAAGGTGGCAACAGGAAAAAAAATTGGACTCACTTTGTGAAGAAGCTTTGCGGCACGGTTTTGGAGCTGTAATGCCTCTTTTATTGTTTTGAATGTTTCTTTCATCAGAAATCCCTCCCTTCTTGATAGTAACGGCTCTGGGTGTCAAAAAGCTGTGCATAGGCACCACCTGCCTGCAACAGTTCCTCATGAGTGCCTTCTTCTAAGATAGCACCATGCTCCAGATAGAGAATCCGGTCGCAAAATCTGGTAGAAGCCAGGCGGTGAGAGATAAAGAGAGAGGTTTTTCCCTCTGTCATCTCATGGTATTTTAGATAAATGTCATTTTCGGCCAGGGGGTCTAAAGCGGCTGTTGGCTCGTCTAGGAGCAGGATAGGGCTGTTTTTATATAAGGCCCTTGCAAGCATGAGTCGCTGTGTCTGGCCACCAGAGAACAGCACACCATCTAAATAAACCTCCCGGCCCGTATGGGTAGCAAGCCCCTTTTGCAGTTGTTGTACCATTTGGGTAAGCCCTGCTTTTTCCAGGCAGTTCCAAATTCTTTTTTCGTTTATGTCTTTATAATCCTGGGCAATATTTTCTGCCAGTGTCACATCCAGAAGAGAATAGTTCTGGAATACAGCACTGAACAGAGCATAATAATCCTGCCGGTTAAAGTCACGTATGTCCTGGCCATTTAACAGCACCCGGCCCTTAGTAGGGTCCAGAAGACCGCAGAGCAGTTTGACCAGAGTGGTTTTTCCGGCTCCGTTTAAACCGACGATTGCCAGTTTTTCACCCGGGTGAAGAGTAAGGTTCATCTGGTGGATCGTGTCCCTGGCTGCACCCGGGTAGCGGTAAGATACTTGTTCCAGCCTCAGTTCATAAGGTGCTTTTGGAGGAATTGGTTTACCATTTTGGAACCGGAAAGGCTCTGGATAGTCCAGGAATGTACGCAGAGAAGAAATATCCAGACTTTCTTTGTGCAGGTCGCTGCACTGCTGCAAAATTCCATTTACCCAGGTGGTAAAGGTAGAAATTGCTGTGAAATACAGAAGAAAGGCGGAAACGCTGAGATCTTCTGAAAGAGCAAGATGCAGCAGATAAACATAGGCGATTCCATTTCTGGCAATGGTAAAAAACACATCAGCAAGATCTCCCAGAAGCAGCATTTTTTCGCAGCGCAGGAGGAAATCCATATACGTTTTTTGGATGGAGGAGCTGATATCATCCAGCCAGTTTTGCAAACCGAAGATGCGGATATCCTTGGCCATGGTAATGGACTGGGATTTATTCTGTATATAGGCCAGTTTTGCATGACATTGTGCTTCCTCTTCTCTGTGCCGGTATTTCCAGTTGCTGGTATATCGGAAAATCAGAAATCCCAGGACACAGGTGAATACCATAAGAGCCAGAATCCAGGGATTTAAAGGTGACAGTATGGTTAAAAAGACCAGAAAGCCTCCTGTGTTTTGCAGCAAAAAGGTAAGGGTGTGCCAGATTCGTTCTGTGGACTGGCTATTGGTGGAAGTACAGAAAAAAGCTTTATCCCGAAGTTTGATAAAGCTGGTATCCAGTGTATTGGAATAGGCGGTTGTATTGCACTTTTCACCGATTTTTTCGATGATGGCTGTCCGCACGGAAATAAAAGGGCACGTAGTGTTGTCACGGACATATTCTTTTAGTCCCATAAGAAGAAAGAGTGCTGCTGTGAAGGCTCCGATCGTGAGGAGCAGGCAGGACAGGGAAGCATGGATTTCTACTTGATGCAGGATTCCCGGTGCAATGTAAAGATTTGTTACTTGCAGCAAGATTTCCAGAATAGCAGATACCAGGCATAAGATAGGTGCTGCTTTGGATGTCTGCCATGCAAGCTTTACCATCCACATGACATTGGACAGAATAGAATAAGATGTTTGTTTTTTTGATTTTTGTGTTTTCATAATTTCGTTCACCTCGCAGGTATGACAATATCACAAAAAAGTATCCCCGGGGTATTTCCGGGGATGAATGGTAATTTTGAGGGGATGAACGGTTAAAGCTGAGGCAGAAGGATTTCTGTGGTAAATGCCCCGTCTTCACTGCCTCTGCTGATATATCCATCCAGTTTTTCTACAATTGCATCAATACGGACCAGTCCAAATCCATGTCCTTCGCCCTTTGTGGTTTGGAACCGTTTGCCCATTTTTGTGAGCTTTCGGCCTGCTGTAAAATTCGTAAAGGAGATATAAAGCTGTGTATTTTTCATATCCATATAGACCCGGATCAGCCTTTGTTCTTCGGGGAGTGCCAGGCTGGCTTCAATGGCATTGTCAAATAAGTTGCCCAGAATACAGCACAGATCAATCTCAGAGGAAGTTAGTCTCACAGGAATATGTGCATCTGCCTGAACCGTAATTCCCTTTGCCCTGGCAAGGGAAATTTTGGAATTTAAAATAGCATCGGTCATAGGATTTCCGGTTTTGATTACAGTATCCACGGTGGTCAGGTCTTCATCCAGCAAATCTAAATAATGACAGATAGCTTCCCAGTCCCCAGATGCAGCGTAGGCTTTCATGGTCTGGATATGATTTCTATAGTCATGCCGCCAGCCACGGATTTGACGGTACATGTTTTCGACTTCACGGTAATGAGTTTCAATAAGTTCCTGCTGATAGGAAGAAATCTGTTTTTCAATCTTCCTGGAAAAAAGTCTGGGAAAGAGTTTCATATGTCAGTCACCTCATCTGAATGATTGCCCGGTTGATTCCATCATAAGCACCACGGGGCAGGGGAAGAACGGTGTGGTCATCTAAAAATACCTGCTTTTTTGTCACACGGCGGATACTGGTAAGATTTACCAGAAAGGAACGGCCCATGCGGTAAAAACGTTCATCCAGTTCTTTTTCCAGATTTCCAAGAGCCATTTTTACGGTATAGTCTTCCAGGCCATGTATGGTCACATAATTGCCGGAAACTTCTGCATAACGGATTTGATAAACAGGAAGAATGACCATTTCCCCTGAAATTTCCAGGTACAGAACTTTTTCATTTCTGGAAATTTTTTCTGCTGCCCTGGAAAGTACATCCATCAGTTTCTCTTCTTTCACTGGTTTCATGAGATAGTGGAGTGCAGCCACCTCATAACCTTCTGAGATATAGTCAGAATATCCGGTAATAAAGATAATCTGAACCGTCTGATTTTCCCTGCGGATTTTTTTCGCCATGGTGACACCATCCATGCCATTCATCTCAATATCCAGAAGCAGGATATCAAAGTCTTTCTCTTCCTCATAGAAAAAAAGAAAATTTTCAGCGGAAACAAATTCCAGAAGCTGTACTTGGTGTCCATGGGTCTGTGCCCAGTTTTTCACCAGATTGGAAAGAAATGTCCGGTCTGGTGCAGAGTCATCGCAGACTGCAATTTTATAGTTCATGTCCTCTTCCTCCTGGTTTTATCTACGATACCGGTTAAAGCAGGAGTAAATTTCCTGTTTTCTTGGCCGTGCAAGGCCGCAGGGGGTGTAAGAGGAGCTGCATACACTGCCAAGTCCCTGGGTTTCCAGCTTTGTTTCCAGTGCTTCTACAATCTGTGAAACAGTCTTTTTGTTGTCAATGAGATGTTCTCTTGCATATTTCAGCAATTCCCCAAGAGCAGCAGTCTGTTCCTGGTCAGCAAGCTGTTCGATATAACGCAGATCCACGGTTTCTTTTCCAATAGAAAAAGAGTCTTTGCTGTGAGTTTTTAACTTCAGTTCTTTGTAAGCATCGCGTTTCACAGGAGGGGCGGACATGATCCGCTTTGCCTGTGGCAGGTGAAAGGGGGATGCATCTGATGCTGTCAGTGGGAAATCTTTGCACATAGCTTTTACCTTTTTCGTGATATCCAGAGCATGATAATTGTCCATCTGGATAATGGTATCTGCAATGTGGAAAAACGCCCCGGAACTTCCGGCTACTAGAATCGTGGAAATTCCTGCCTGTTCAAATAAATCTCCTGCACGCTCCAGAAATGGAGTGATGGGTTCTTTTTCCCGGCTGATGACCTGCTGCATGAAAGTGTCCCGCACCATAAAATTGGTGGCAGAGGTATCTTCATCCAGTAAAAGAAGCTGGATTCCTGCCTCTATGCCTTCTGCAATCCCGGCAGCCTGGGAGGTGCTTCCGCTGGCATCCAGGGTGGAGAAGCAGTGGGTGTCTTTTTTATTCGGCAGGTCGTTGATGAACATAGAAATATCCACATCCTTGATAAATCTTCCGTCTTCGGAGCGGAGTTTTAGCGCGGTGTCATCTGTAATTACATACTCTCTGCCGTCTCCCTGGATGTGGTTATACACGCCTGCCTCCAGTGCATTTAACAGAGTGGATTTGCCATGGTATCCCCCTCCGGCAATGAGGGTGATGCCCACGGGAATCCCCATTCCTGTTATGGTACCTTTATGGGGAAGCTGCATTTCTACCCGCAGAGAAGCAGGAGAGGAAAAGGAGACACTGTTTTTCATAGGTTTCTGGGAAATACCGCTCTGTCTTGGAAGAATGGCGTTGTCAGCAACAAAGGCTGCCAAATTTCGCTTCTTTAATTCCTTGCGGATATATGCCTGGTCTTCCGCTAGAAAGATTGCGGCTTCTACTTCTTTTGGGTTTAAATTTTTATAATAAAGAGCCTTTTTCACACAGACAGGAAGAAAATCAAAAAGGATTTTTTCTAGTTCTTGTGCGTTAATGGTTCTTCCGTTTGCAGGAAAACCGACACAGAAGCGGAGAATGACTTCTTTTGTCGTGATTTCGCAGGCAGTACGCTCCAGGATTTCCTGGCCGCAGACAGTAGAAGTGATTAGACCGCTTTTGCCGGAACCTTTGGCACGAAAGCTGTAAGAGCGGATTTGTTCCTCAAATTTCCGGAGAATCAGATCCTGGAGGGCAATCCTGGTATCTGAGGAGGCAAAGCAGAAGTCAGGAAAACCTGCCTGTCTGCCGCTTACCCGTACGCTTAGATGAGATGGAGAGGCAAAAGGGTCGCCCTGTACGTGATCAATGGTCAGCACATGGGTGCCAAAATCATAACTGCCTTTTAAACTTTTGTAGGCAGGATAACTCTTTCGATTTATGGAAGCAAGCATTTGTTTTAATTGGATTGAAGTTGACATAAGATATACAAGTCCTTTCATCACAGATAAATATTTAAACAGAAACAAAAAAGCGGAAATCCCAAAAAGAATTTCCGCTTCAAATACGTGCGTTAGAGGATTCGAACCCCCGACCTTTTGGTCCGTAGCCAAACGCTCTATCCAGCTGAGCTAAACGCACATGTTATTTACTGTTGTGCCTCACAACAAAAAAGATTATATGATAGAAAATTGAAAATGTCAACACTTTTTTTGAAAAAAATTATTTTTTTAGAAGGAGATTTTTTTCTGGAAGATTTCCTCAATGCGTGATAAGATGGAAATAGAAAAAACATAAGGGAGGGAATTGCATGGTTTGGAACAGAATAGACCTGAAAAATTTCGCCAAAGATTCCATGAGAAAAAATTATGGAGCCTGTGTGTTGGCAGCTTTTTTGATAAGCCTCGTTCTGGGGTTGGATGCGGGTACCTTGAGTCAACTGGAAGATTTTGAGATGTATATTCCAGAAGGAATTACGGTTACTGTGAGCTGGATGACTTTGCTGATTGCCATATTTGCAGGAAACGTGTTCACTGTTGGCTGCTGTCGGTTTTTTGTGGAAAACAGAGAATATCAGGCGCCGGTATCCAAAGTGTTCCATGGATTTCAAAGTGGGCATTACACCAATGCAGTATGGATTATGTTCCTTAGGGACGTGAAGATCGTTCTTTGGACGTTTCTTTTCGTTATTCCAGGTATTGTGAAGACCTATGAATACCGTATGGTGCCTTATATTTTGGCAGATCAGCCGGATATTTCAGCTAGAGATGCTTTTGCCATATCCAGGGAAATGATGAGGGGACAGAAAGTGGACGCTTGGATTTTAGATGTATCTTTTCTTGGATGGTGGTTTGCTGCTACATTTACCTGCGGACTTTTGGGGATTTTCTGGACAGGGCCTTATGTACATGCCACCAATGCGGAATTGTACGCAGTCCTTCGGGAGAATTGGATGAGAAAACAGAATATGGGGCAATCTTATGGAACACAGGGGGAGACATTTTAAGTATTTGACTAAGGGGAGAAAAGCATGGAGAATGAACTTACATTCCGTACCTCAGTGGGCGGGTATCGGAAAGACGAAGTAATAGAATATGTGGAAAATTTAAATGATGAGATGTTCCACATGAAGAAAACCTATGAAGATGAAATTGGCAGGTTGAGAATGAAAGTGCAGGAACTGGAAACCTTGCTACAGCAGGAGAAAAGTGAGGCCGCCCAGCTGGAGGGAGAGCAGCATGCCAAAATTGAAAATCTGGAACAGGAGAATACAAATTTAAAAGAGAATCTGGATACTGTCACAAAAGAGCTGGAGCAGGTGCGGATGCAGTACCAAAAGACAGAGGAACAGAGAGACAGGGAAGCCAGAGAAAAACAAAATATTAAGGAGAAACTGGCGAAAGAAATTTTACGTCTTCGCGCGGAGAATCAGGTCCTTCGGGAGAATTGGAAAGATGCAGAAAATCGAGCTGGCTGTAAAGAGGATTATGAAGCAGTAAGGGAGGCTGTTTCAGAAGCCCAGTTTAAAATTACAGAATATGTGAACATTATCAATAAAACCCAGGAAAGTTTGGGAGAAACTTACCAGCGAATGAATGGTATTAAAAAGAAAATTGCAGAGGAAATTGAAAAAGCAACAAAGAAGAAATAAGGAATTACTATGATTGAGATATTAGATGGAATACATGAAACCATTAATTATGGAGATTCTCTGGGATTTAGATTGTATCATAATATAGAATATGAAGATTATCCGGAACACTGGCATGCAGGTATTGAAATAATTATGCCTATCCGGGAGGGGTACAGGGTGATTTCAGGAAATGATGTGTATGATTTGGGTGAGGGAGACATTATCATTTTGAATACCAGTGTACTTCATTCTTTGAAAGCGCCGCCCACAGGAGAGCGGGTTATTTTGCAGTTTAGTATTTCCTTACTACATTCATTAAAGGAAATGGAAACACTGCTAACTTTGTTACCGCCAATCACCTGTCTTAGAAAAGCGGAGGAAGATAGTGGAATTTATGTTTATGTGAAGGAACGGATGGATCGGATCATTGAGGAATATAAGGAAAAGCAACCTTTTTGTGAGGCAATGATTTATGCAGATTTAATTAATGTGTTTGCAGCCCTTGGACGTAGAGCTACAGAGGGAATGTATGACAGAACCAAAGGGCAAGAGGGAAACACCACCGTGAAACAAAAGGAATATATGGAAACCGTATTAAATGCCTGCAGTTATATTAATCACCATTATCAGGAAAATATTACACTAGAGCAGGTAGCATCTATCAGTGGTTTTTCCAAATTCCATTTTACCAGAATTTTTAAACAATGTATGGACATGACATTTTATGAATATCTGAATGAGAAGCGGATTACGAAAGCAGAGGAGCTTTTGTACACCACAGTGCTGAGTATTACGGATATTGCTATGAATTCGGGATTTTCATCCATTAGTGCATTTAACAGAACTTTTAAATCTATCAAAGGGTGTTCGCCTAGTGAATACAGAAATAAACTTTATATTTGCCCAAAGGATACAGGAGAAGGGTGAAATTGTAGAATGAAATCAGAATCAGAGCACGGTCTGGAGGCAGACCGCTCTGGTTCTTTTTTGTGCTGAAAACATCGCAACAAATGCAAGGAAGAAGGCAAGATTTAAGAAGTGAAAATAAGGAGGAAAGGATAAGATGACTACAGTGGGTATTTTATAAGAAAAAAGAAAAACAGGCGAAAGGATGGGGGATAGGAAAACATGAAACTGCCAAAATTATTTCAGGATGGTTGCGTGTTGCAGCAGGGAGAAGGAACCAAAATATGGGGATTTGGAGAACCTGGGATGCAGGTAAGTGTTTGTATTCAGGAACAGCAGATTTTTGGGAAAATCAGTCACAGTGGACGATTTGAGCTGGAACTTCCAAGACTGCTTCCAGGAGGACCATATGCGCTGACGATTCAGGAAGAAACAAAGGGAAACGCTCAAGTTTATCAGGTATTTGTAGGAGATGTGTTTGTGTGTGCAGGACAGTCAAATATGGAGTTGCCTATGCGTCGGGTAGCTGTGCGTTATCCGGAGGAATTTGAAAATGGAGGTTGTGAGGGGGTTCATATCTATAAGGTCATGGAGAATCCGGAATTTCAGCAGACCCTGCAGGAGCATAGAGAGGCAGCCTGGCATACCTGTGGGAAGGAATATTTGGAAGAAGCTTCTGCTATGTCTTATTTTCTGGGGAAATATTTATATGAAAAAAGGAGAGTTCCTATTGGAATTTTGAATTTAAGTCTTGGAGGAACACCGGCAGAAGCATGGATAAGTAGAGAAGGTTTGAAGGATTATCCGGAACTTTTGGAAACTGCCATAAAGTATGAAGATGAAGAATTACGTACAAAGATTGTAGAGAAGTATGAGAAAGATATCTGGGAGTGGCATAAAAATTTAGAGATACAAGAAGCAAGTACAACAGCAGGGAAACAAGGCGTTATCCAGATCCCAGGATGCTTAAAAGAGCAGGGATTACCTGGATTTTGCGGGGTGATATGTCTTTCCAGAACCTTTCAGATGCCAGAAGGTGCAGAGGAGGAGACTGGACTTTTGCGTTTTGGGACATTGGTAGATAGTGACAAGGTGTTTATTAATGGAGTATTGGTAGGAGAAACTGGTTATCGCTATCCGCCAAGACGTTATCCGATTCCAAAAGGCGTGTTAAAAACAGGAGAAAATCACATTGCTATTCGCCTGGTGTGTCAGGAAGGAGATGGAAGAATAACCTCTGGAAAAAATCATGACTTAGTATTGGAACAGGGGAAGAAAATTCTGTTAGATGGTCAGTGGAAATATGAGATAAAAGCAACATCAGATCCAGCTCCAATACAGGAGTTTCTAAATCGCAAGCCCGCATGTTTGTTTCAGGGAATGGTAGCTCCATGTATCCCATATTCCGTGAAAGGTGTGGTTTGGTATCAAGGGGAATCCAATGACAGACATCCGGAGCAGTATGAAAGCCTGTTACAGTCTTTAATCTTGGACTGGAGAAAACACTGGAAGCAGAAGAGCCTGCCCTTTGTCATTGTACAGTTGCCCAATTGTGGGATTGATATTGCTCCGGGAGAAGCCTGGCCTCTTATTCGGAGAGCCCAGAGCAAAGCAGTTCGGTTACCGGATGTAGCAGTGACTGTAAATCTGGATATTGGAGAAGATAATGATTTACATCCTTTAAATAAAAAAGAAGCAGCGAGAAGAGCTGGGCTTGCCCTGGAATATTTAGTATATGGGAAAAAGATATCCTACCAGGGACCGAAAGTGAAAACTGCATTTTGGGATGAAGAGTCAAGAAAACTGGTGCTGAAATTTGTTACAGGAGACGGTGGAGAGTTGAAGGTACTGGAAGGAGAAACACCTGCAGGATTTGAAGTAGATACTGGTGCTGGGGTTTTCCAAAAGGCGGAAGCGTGCATAGAGAAAGACAAGGTCTTTTTGGATTGTGGAGAAAGACAAGAAATTAGACGTGTTCGATATGCTTGGAGTTGTACACCAGGCAGAAAACTTTTGTGTAATCAGGCAGGACTTTTGGCCGAGCCTTTTGAACTGGAAATTTCAGGGGAAACGAGGAGGAGAAAGTATGAAAACGTTATTTAATGACGGATGGGAATTTACAAAACAGCCGTTACATACTACTTATGAGGCAATCATGGAGAAACAGAAAGAGTTTGAACCAGTGGGGCTGCCCCATGATTGGCTTATATATCAGACTGGAAATTTGTATGAAGACAGTACAGGATGGTATCGAAAGAGGTTTGTCTGGAGTAAGCAAGAGAAGGAACTTGTGTTTTTAAGGTTTGACGGTATTTACATGGATAGCAAAGTTTATGTAAATGGAAAAAAGGTAAGGGAATGGAAGTATGGGTATTCTGCTTTTGAGACAGAAATCACAGAAAATCTTGTAAACGGTGAAAATGAAATTTTGGTATCAGCAGATTTTCAAGCTCCAAACAGCAGATGGTATTCCGGAGCTGGAATTTATCGTAATGTATGGATTCGTAGAACACCTGTGGAGCATTTTGTTGCAGATGGAATTTATTTTTCAGCAAAAAAAGAGACAACAGAAGAATGGAGCATTTCAATTCATACGGAAGTAGAAGGACAAGATCTCTATGTGGAATACGCTTTGCGAGAAAAAGGAAGTGAAATCTGGGAACCGTTAACTGGGAACAGAGAGCCATTAGAAACAGGAGAATATTTCAAAAGCAGTATTAATAATCCTAAAATATGGGATGTAGAACATCCATTTTGCTATGAATTAGCAGTTACTTTGAAGAAAGACCAAGAAATTTTGCAAAGGGAAGTTCAAACAGTTGGATTTCGAACTCTGGACTTTTCTCCGGAAACAGGTTTTTCTTTAAATGGAAGGAAACTGAAGTTAAACGGTGTTTGCGAGCATCATGATTTAGGGTGTCTGGGAGCTGCTTATCATAGCCAGGCAATGAGACGAAAACTGGAAATTTTGAAAAAAATGGGGGTTAATGCCATCCGAACCGCCCATAATATGCCTGCTCAGGATCTCATGGAACTTACAGATGAGATGGGTATTTTAGTAGTATCCGAGGCCTTTGACTGCTGGGAATCACCTAAGAATCCCTATGATTATGCAAGATTTTTCCCTCAGTGGTATCAAAAAGATGTAGAGAGCTGGATTCGTAGAGACAGAAATCATCCAAGCCTGATTATGTGGAGCATTGGAAATGAGATTTATGATACCCATGTGAGCAGCACAAAAGGAAAAGAATGGATGGAAAAACTTATAGCAGAAGTACGTAGATATGATTCTTTGAAAAATGCTGCGGTTACTTTGGGATCCAATTATATGCCATGGGAAAATACTCAGAAATGTGCGGATGTTATAAAGCTTATTGGTTATAATTATGGAGAAAATTATTATGAAGAACACCATGAAAAGCATCCAGATTGGATGATTTATGGAAGTGAAACGGGTTCTATTGTTCAGAGCCGCGGAATTTATCATTTCCCTTACCAGCAGTCTGTACTGGCAGATGAGGATGAACAGTGTTCTTCTCTTGGAAATTCTACCACAAGCTGGGGGGCAAAATCTACAGAAGCATGTATTTTGGCAGAGAGAGATCATCCTTATTCCTGTGGACAATTTATCTGGACGGGTTTTGATTACATAGGAGAACCAACTCCTTATCACACTAGGAATTCTTATTTTGGACAGATAGATACAGCAGGATTTCCAAAAGATTCTTACTATATTTATCAAGCAGCTTGGACGGATTATAAGAAAGCTCCTATGGTACATATTTTCCCTTACTGGGACTTTAATGAAGGTCAGTTTATAGATTTAAGAGTATGCTCCAATGCACCGGTAGTAGAAGTGTTTTTTAATGGAAAGAGTCAGGGGACTTTTACCATTGATCACGAAAATGGAATGGAACTTACCGGACATTGGCAGCTTCCTTATAAAGAAGGAGAAATCAGGGCAGTGGCCTGTGATGAAAGTGGAAGAATTGTGGCAGAGGAGGTGCGTTATTCTTTTGGAGAGGCAAAACGTATTCTTCTGAAACCTCAAAAACAAAGTCTGCGGGCAAATGGGGAAGATTTACTGTTTCTGGAAATTTCCATGGAAGATGAAAATGGTTATCCTGTGGAAAATGCTAATAACCGAGTTCTGATTCAGACAGAAGGAGCAGGTGCATTAGTTGGAACAGATAATGGAGACAGTACGGATACAGAGGAGTATAAAAAGTCTTGTAGAAGACTGTTCAGTGGAAAACTTCTAGCAGTATTTAAAGCAGGGACAGAACCTGGAAATTTAAGAATAAGAGTAAGCTCTCCTGGGATGGAGGACGTGTACCTGGAAATTCCAGTGGAGTTATCTGAGGTACGTGAAGGAATCAGTTCAATAGCTTATCTGGCAGGAGAAGAAGAAAAATTATTTTCACAGGAAATTCCGGTTCGGAAAATCTGCATGACCAGCAGCAAGGGTCTTCATTTACACGAGGGAAATCTAGAAACAGAGGTAAGCGCGAAGCTTTGCCCAAGTACAGCCTGGGATCAGGAGGTTTTCTGGAGTGTTGTAGACGATGCTGGAATACCACTGAAGATTGCTGAAATTGAGCCTGAGGGACAAAAGGTAAAGGTAACAGCAAAAAGTGACGGACAGTTCCGCTTGCGTTGCATGTCCAAATGCGGAACAGAGAAAGTAAGGATTATTTCTCAGTTGGAGTTTATGATTACTGGTCTTGGAACAGCATTTACCAATCCATATGAGTTTGTCAGTGCAGGCCTATATGATTACAGCAAGGGTGAGGTAGGGAATGGAAACGAACATGGTGTAGCAACAGCAAGAGGCGGAGAAACCCATGTTGGATTCCGTGATATTGATTTCGGCGCTTATGGGTCAGATGAAATTATTCTTCCGATTTTTGCTCTTACGGATGATCCTTATGAATTAGAAATTTATGAGGGAATGCCAGATGAGGGTGGTGTGTCTCTTGGAAAATTTGTGTATCAGATGCCTAAAAAATGGAATGTATATCAGACAGTCGTGTATAAGCTGAACAAAAGAATCCGGGGAATCAGCAGTCTGTGCTTTGTGCTTTGGGATAAAGTTCATTTAAAGGGCTTCTCCTTCAAACAGTATAACCGGGCATGGCAGCAGATTCCGGCAGGAGAATGTGATTATCTCTATGGAGACAGTTTCCAAAGAGATGGGGACATTATCCGGAAAATCGGAAACAATGTGACTTTGAAATTCACGGGAATGGACTTTGGAGAAGAAGGATGCAGAAAGCTTCGTATCTGCGGCAGTACACCACTTGAGAAAAATACTATTATCCTGCAATTTACCCAGGAAGACAAGGAGCAGGAAGTGGAAGAACGCCATATGCTGGAGTTTATCCTGGGAGAAGAAATACAGGAATTTACTCTGGATAACATATGCGGAATCAAAGATGTGAACTTTATTTTCCTGCCGGGAAGTAACTTTGACTTTCGCTGGTTTCAGTTTCTTGACATGTAATAAGAACAATGGTAATATGATTATAGAAAAAAGAGTGTTGCCGATAGACGGTTAATCCAAATATATAAAGCAAAAATAGTCGCTTCAGTTGGTTGGATGTGGGCGGCTATTTTTGTGTCTTATGATTATCCTTACCGAATGCGTATCCGATGCTAAAACAGGTTAAGCCGAAGCTTACTACTGCAATAAAATCTACAATACTCATTGGCTTAGCCCTCCTTTCCAGTGGATTCCCTTGTGGGGTTCTATGTAATCAGAGGGTCACAGTCCCCCTGTTGAAGGACTAACCGCCTACCGTTATGGCAACACTTTTGTGTTAATTATGTCATAATTATAGCAACAGATAGGGCGGAACGCAACAGCAAAATAAAATATAGGGAGCGATTACATGAAAATGCTATTCATATTCCCGAAGTATATTTCGTGCAAGTGCTGTCTTTTTGGTGCAGAGTATACAAAGAAATCTATAAGCACAAAAAACATTACGCAATATTTGCATAATTCCCGGCAATAATAGACAGGCAAGCCGAAAAAAATCAACCTATAATAGATACTACAAAGAACAAATATGCACAAGGGCATAAAGCGATTTCTAAGAAAAGAGCGAAATATGCACAAGAAAAGAGGAAAGAACTTATGGAATTTGAAAAAGCATGGCTGACTTACAGGCGAAACCAACAATTAGCGGTGCTCTGGAGTACAAATTCAGTTTACAGCAATTTCCAAGGAACGATAGCAAAAAATGCGGTGCAGGAATTGCGAATAGCAGCGCAGGAAATCCTGGGATGTTCTATGATAGAAACTCAGTGCCAGAAAGAAGCAGGAGTGTTGTTGCTTCTGGATGAGAATCATCAAGTAGGAAAAGAAGGCTATGAAATTTATCAGGAAGACGGGAAACTCTTTATTACCTCTGGCGGTGAAGCGGGAATTTTATACGGAGTATTCCATTTGGCAAGAATATTACAGTGCGCAAGTAAAGAGTTAGAATTACCTGTGAAGAAAGTACCGGATTCTCCCTTGCGAATGCTGAATCACTGGGACAATATGGATGGTTCCATTGAGCGTGGATACTCAGGAGAGTCCTTCTTTTTCCAAAAAAACGAAATTTTGGTGAATGACAGAACCAGAGCTTATGCAAGGTTGGCAGCGTCTGTAGGTATCAATGGAGTGGTTATCAACAATGTAAACGTAAAAGAACGGGCCACATGGTTGATTGATGAAGTGTTCCAGAAGGAACTAAAGGAAATGAGTGATATTTTTGCTTCCTATGGAATTCGATTATTTCTCAGTTTGAATTTTGCTGCACCTATGGAACTTGGAGGATTGGATCATGCCGACCCATGCAGTGAAGATGTAAAAACCTGGTGGAAGGAAAAAATGAAAGAATTATATACCAGACTTCCAAATCTGGGAGGATTTCTGGTAAAAGCGGATTCAGAGGGTAGACCAGGACCTTTTACTTACGGAAGGACTCATGCAGATGGAGCCAATATGTTGGCAGAAGCTGTGAAGCCTTACGACGGGTTAATTATCTGGCGCTGTTTTGTGTATAACTGCCAGCAGGACTGGAGAGATAGAAAAACAGATAGAGCAAGATCTGGATACGATAATTTCAAGCCTTTAGACGGACAATTTTTCGATAATGTTATTTTACAGGTGAAAAATGGTCCTATGGATTTTCAGGTAAGAGAGCCAATTTCTCCATTGCTTGGAGGAATGGAACATACAAATGAAATGCTGGAAGTTCAGATTGCACAGGAATATACAGGGCAACAGAGACATGTGTGCTACCTGATTCCCATGTTTAAAGAAATTTTAGGTTTTCATACCTATTGTAACAAGGAACTGGATACAGTAGAAGATATTGTAACAGGAAGAACGATGGGAAATCATAACTGCGGAATGGCAGCAGTTGCCAATACAGGAAATGACGAAAACTGGACAGGGCACGATTTAGCAGCGGCTAATTTCTATGGTTTCGGAAGATTGAGTTTTGATACATCCCTTAGTGCAGAAGAGATTGCACAGGAATGGATTTACTGTACCTTTGGACAGGATAAAGAGGTACTGGAAAAAATAGAAAAAATTCTCATGATGTCCTGGCCTGCTTATGAGAAATATACCTCTCCCTTGGGAATCGGATGGATGGTAAATCCTAATTATCATTACGGACCAAATGTAGATGGTTATGAGTATGACAGATGGGGAACTTACCACAGGGCGGATCACCTGGGAATGGGGGTAGAACGAGGACATGAAGGAACTGGATATACCCAGCAGTACAGGGAGCCAAATGCATCCATGTATGACAATATTGAAACATGTCCGGAAGAATTATTGTTATTCTTCCATTACATACCGTATACTTATCCGTTAAGAACAGGAAAGACGCTGATTCAGCATATCTATGATACACATTTTGAGGGTGCAGAGGATGTAGAAGAGATGGCAACTTTATGGGAGTCTCTGGAAGCGAAGATTCCTTCAAAGGTATTCCAAAGAGTGCAGAAGCGTCTGGAACATCAGAAAGGACATTCAAAAGAATGGCGAGACCAGATTAATTCCTATTTTTACAGGAAAAGTATGATTCCGGATGAACAAAATAGGAAGATTTACTAATCTGAAAAAGGAAAATATGAAAGAGAAAGTGGTGAAGACATGACAAAAACAAAAGAAGCAAAACCAATGAAAGTCAAGAACAAAAAGGATTCTTTGTTGCATCATGTGAAAAAGGAATGGAAGCTCTACTCCTTTATGTTGATTCCAATCCTATATTACATAATCTTCAAATATATCCCCGTGTTCGGCAACCTGATTGCCTTTCGGCGATACCGAGGAGGCCCGAATATCTTTGGTGATTATTGGGTTGGGTTCCGTTATTTTGAACAGTTTTTAACGGATCCGGAATTTTGGAAAGCTTTCTGGAATACTCTTCGTCTGAGTATTGGATATTTGCTGGTGCGTTTCCCGGCAACTTTGATTTTTGCTTTATTGCTTAATGAAATCAGAAAGAAATACTGGAAAAAAACAGTGCAGACTATTTCCTACCTGCCCCATTTTATATCACTGGTAGTATTATGTGGTATGGTGAAAGAGTTATTGGCTTCTAATGGTCCAATCAACCAGTTGATTGCTTCTCTGGGAGGAGAAAAAATTGCCTTTATGGCAGAGCCTGGATGGTTTGATGCCATATATATTCTGTCAGGCGTATGGCAGGCTTTGGGATGGGGTACTATTCTTTATCTGACAGCTATGACAGGAATTAATACGGAATTGTATGAGGCAGCAGAAATGGATGGTGCAGGTAAATTTAAACAGGCTTTATATGTTACTATTCCAGGTATTTTGCCTACGATTATGACACTGTTAATCATGGATATTGGTGGTATTGTAACTTCAGGAAACATGCAGAAAATCTTGCTGTTATACAATCCAATGACACAGAGCCGTGCAGATATTATTGGTACTTTAGTATACCGTATGGGTATTACAAATGGAAGTTTCAGCTACGCAGCCGCTGTAGGATTGTTTGAAGGTGTAATCGGCCTGATTCTTGTTTCAGCCGCAAACTTCCTGTCCAAGAAATTTACTGAGACATCACTGTGGTAGGAGGGAGAGAGTAAAATGAATATAAAACCATCAAAAGGATACCGGGTTTTCCAGGTTTTTAATACCATTTTTATGATTGCGATTATTTTTATCACATTATATCCATTTGTATATCTTGTTGCTCAGTCTTTCAGCAGTGAAGCAGCGGTAAGTGCAGGAAAAGTTACTTTTTTCCCAATTGATTTTACATTAGATACCTACAAGTATATTTTGAGGGATGATTCTTTCTTCCGCTATTATGGAAATACCATTTTATATTCTGTAATTGGTACTGTGATTTCTGTAGTATGTACTGCGCTTCTGGCTTATCCATTATCTAAGCCAAAGCTGAGACTGAACAAGTTTTTAACACCGTTTGTAGTATTTACCATGTACTTTACAGGCGGATTGATTCCAAACTATATTTTGATTACCCAGTGGTTGGGATTCCAGGATAGTATGCTTGCTATTGTACTTCCGGGAGCAATCAGCACCTTTAATCTGTTGGTTATGAAGTCCTTCTTTGCCGGATTGCCGGAAGAACTGGAAGAGGCTGCGTCTATTGACGGTATGGGTACTTATGGAATCTTTTTGAAAATTATTATTCCATTGTCCAAGCCAATTATTGCTACTATGTGCCTGTTCTATCTGGTAGGTATGTGGAATGAATGGTTTGGTCCTATGATGTACTTGGAAACAAAAGATAAATGGCCTATCGCCCTGTGGGTAAGACAGTTAGTAGAAGGGGCAAACAATACGGAAATCGGTTCTTCAGCAGAAGCCAGCAGTGTGCAGGCAACTCTGAAATCTGCAACCATGGTTCTTACAACACTGCCAATTGTATGTGTATATCCATTTGTGCAGAGATATTTTGTACAGGGTATGACCATCGGTGCAGTCAAAGGATGATGTATCTTAGGTGCTGCCAAGAGGGCAGTGCCAGATAATAAATTTTTAAGGGAGGAAAAATAAAATGAAGAAAAGAGCAATTGCATTAGCTCTTGTTCTGGCAATGGCCGGAACATCTCTGGCAGCTTGCGGAGGAGGAAAAGGCTCCGATGAAGATGCAAAACCAACAAAATCTGTAGAGGAAGCAGATAAGGACATTGATTATGAATATGGTGCAGGTAAAACATTCCATTCTGATGAACCGGTCACTTATTCCATGATGTTCTCAGATCATGAAAATTATCCATATAAGGATGATTGGAGAATCTGGAGTGCTATTGAAGAGAAAACCAATGTAAAGTTTGATCTGACAACCGTAGCAAGAACAGACTATAATGACAAAATCACAGCATCTGTAAACAGCGGAAGTGCTCCATACATTGTACCAAAAGTATATGACTCAAAACCATTTGAAGATAGCGGACAGATTGTTCCTATCAGTGACTGGGTACAATATATGCCAAACTACATGAAGTGTGTAGAAGACTGGGGTATGGAGGAAGACTTAAAGACAACCATGGCAGCCGATGGTAAATATTACCGTCTGCCAGGTATGTGGGAAACCACAGCAGGAGGATATTCTTACCTGATTCGTAAAGACATCTTTGAAGCAGCAGGTGTAGATATGTCTACAGAAGCAAGCTGGACTTATGATGATTTCTATGAAGCTTTGAAAAAAGTAAAAGAATATACAGGTGCAGAATATGTATGGTCTGATCAGTATCAGTTAGGCTGTGCCATGAACCTTTCTGCAAGCGTATACGGTGTAACCGGCGGTAATTCAGCAGACGGTGGTGACTGGGGATTAAAAGATGGTATGAAGTTTGATGAAGAAAAAGAAGAATTCTACTTCGCAGATACCACAGAAGAGTACAGAGAATACTTAAGAATGTGGAACAGAATGTATGAAGATGGTATTCTGGATCCAGAAACCTTTACACAGGACAGCGCACAGGCACAGGCAAAATTCTACAGAGGAGAATCCTATGTGCTTACAGTAAACTATCAGCAGGTAGCAGATATCCAGGCTGCAAACAGAATGCAGGTAGAAGGAGCAGATTTATACTTCCTGACTACACCAGGTGGTCCGGAAGGACAGATGAAACTGTCAAGCTATGCAGGCCGTCTGGAAAATGGTATTGTTATTACAAAGAATGCACTAGATGAGCTGGGTGAAGATGGATTTATTAAAATGCTTCGTTTCATTGACTGGTTATGGTATTCTGATGAAGGACAGACCTTATGTCTGTGGGGTGTAGAAGGTGAAACCTATACAAAAGATGCAGAAGGAAATCCAGTGCTTAATGAAGATATCTATTACAATGGTATGAATCCAGGAGCTGAAAAACAGTTAAATGTAGACTATGGATTCGGCGGTGGTGTATTTGCCTACGGTGGAAGCAAACAGCTGCAGTATTCCAAATTCTCTGAAGGTGAGAAAGAATGGAATGAGAGAATTGATGCTAATAAAGAGAAAGCAACACTGATGCCACCGGTACTGGCAGATGAGATGGAAAAAGAAGAACTGAATCTGATTAAAGTATCTCTTATGGACTATGTGAATACAGCAGCTCTTGAATTTATTTCTGGTAAGAGAGATTTAGATGCTGACTGGGATGCATATGTAAAAGATTGTGAAGGAAAAGGCAGCCAGGAATACACAGATATGACAAATGAAATCTTTGAAAAAACAAAAGATAAACTTGGATATTAAGAATCCTGACTGAATTTCAGAAAGGGGCTGTCGCTGACAGTCCCTTTCTGCATGAGAAAGGAAAACATATATATGGCAGAAATCATACTTTCAAAAGGGCAGCAGCTTACCTTTATCATTCCAAAGGAAGAGGGAGAAGGAGTGAGAAGAGTTGCTAAAAAAGTAGTGGAAGATGTGGAGAAAACCACAGGACTTCATCCGTCCATGGCACTGGATGGAAAAAATCTCAATCAGGCAGTCATTGCGGTAACAGCGGGAAATGGAAAAACAGCAAAACTTCTGGAGCAGAGAATTCCAGAACTGGAAAAAGTCAAGGGAAAGTGGGAGGTTTACGGATTTTATTTGATGGAGCATCCTTATCCAGGTGTGAAGCAAGGATTAATCATCTACGGAAGTGACAAACTGGGCACAATTTATGGCCTTTTTCATTTATCGGAGCTTCTGGGGATTACAGCATGCACCTTCTGGGGAGATACAGGGCATCCGGTGTATGAGAAGCTGGTCTTAAAGACAAGAGAGAATACGGAAAAATCCCAGATAGACAACTGCATTTTTGTGGAAAATGGGATTTCCAGAGAGCCTTCTGTAAAATACAGAGGTTTCTTTATTAATGATGAGTGGCCCTGTTTTGGAAACTGGACATGCTCCCATTTTAAAGGCTTTACCGCTCAGATGTATGACCATGTTTTTGAATATTTGCTGAGAATGAAAGGAAATTATCTATGGCCGGCCATGTGGACGTCCTCCTTTTTGTTGGATGGTCCTGGGATGGAATCCATGAAACTGGCAGATGAATATGGAATATATATTGGTATGTCCCATCATGAACCCTGTATGCGTTCCAGCGAAGAGTGGGATTTGGTGAAAGGAAAAGACAGTCCCTATGGGGAGGACTGGAGCTATCTCACAAATAAGGAAGGGCTGTTGAAATACTGGGAAAACGGTTTGAAACGCTGCCGGGGGCATCAGGTATTTCCTACCATTGGCATGCGTGGGGAACGTGACAGCAAAATGCTGGGAGAGGAAGCTCAGATTGAAGAAAATGTCCGGGTCTTAAAAGAAATTATTACTCAGCAGAGACGACTGATTCGGGAAAATCTGGAACAGGACGGACAGAAGTATCCGCTGTTATTTGCAGTGTATAAAGAAGTAGAGGACTATTATTTCGGAGACAGCAAAACAGCAGGGCTTCGTGATTTTCCGGAACTGGAAGGAGTAACTCTGATGCTCTGCGAGGATAATTTTGGAAACATGCGGGCTCTTCCGGGAAAAGAAGAACGCAGCCGTAAAGGCGGATTTGGAATGTATTTCCATCTGGACTACCATGGAGGTCCCTGTTCCTATGAGTGGGTGGCATCCACTCCTGTAATGAAAATATGGGAGCAGATGTCCATGGCTTATGAATACGGTATTCGGGATGTGTGGATGGTGAATGCCGGAGATGTGAAGTTCCAGGAATACCCGCTGAATTTCTTCATGGATATGGCGTATGATTTTGAAACCTGGAGAAGAAAAGAAGCAGTTGCCGGCTATGCAAGACAGTGGACAAAAAAACAGTTTGGCACATATACCACAAGTAAGGAACAGGAAAAAATCGCCTGGATTTTGGGGGAATATATCCGTCTTAATCATCTACGCCGCCCGGAATCCTGCAATGACAAGGTGTATCACCCGGCTCATTTTGAAGAGGGAAGAAGAATGCTTCTGCGCTGTGAAAAACTGGAGCAGGAGAATGAATCCATGCTTGCCCTGCTAAGGGAGAGAAAACGGGAAGATGCCTATTTCAGTATGATTTATTATTCAGCGGCAGCCTCAGCAAATCTATTGAAAATGCATTTATATGGGGGAATGAACCATCATTTTGCGCTGCAGGGAAAGGCAGTGGCAAATGAAATGGGAGACAGGATGGAGGCGTGCATTGCAAGAGATGAAGCGCTGGGAGAAGAAATGAGAGCATTTAAACAGGGAAAATGGGCTGGTATGGAAGCAGCCTGCCACATTGGGTTTACCAACTGGAACAGTGAAGACTGGCGCTATCCATTAAATTATGTGGTAAGACTTCCAAAGCAGCCGAGATTAGTAGTGTCCAGGGCAGATGGAGAGGATTACTATACCAACCAGTATTTTCCCATTCCTGTTTTGATAGATGATTTTAGCACTTCAGAGAGAAAAAAGATTACACTGGAGATTGCCAATGGAGGACAGGGCGTGGTAAAATGGTGCATAGATGAGAGCTGCCCGTGGCTGACATATTCAGCTGTCCAGGGAGAAACAAGACTTCAGGAAAGGCTCACCCTTACGGTGAACAGAGAATTGCTGCCAGAAGAAGAACAGGAATTTTGTTTCCATATCCGGGCAGGAGAGGAATCCGTTCCTGTACAGGTAAAAGCAAAACAAAGAGATTTTTCCATGGTTCCATCTGGATGTTTCCTGCCGCAAAAAGGAAGGTATGTGATTCCGGCAGTGGATTACATAGAGAAACAAGATGGAAACTGGGAAGGACAGAAAGCATCCTATGAGAGACTGGATGATTATGGAAAGTATGAAACCGGCATGAAGGTATTTCCTGTCACTGCTTCTTTTGAAAAGGAACAGACAGGAGAAGCTCCGGCGCTTACCTATGCTCTGTGGACAGAGGAGGAGGGCTGCTATGAACTAGAACTTCACACCTCTCCGGCAAATCCCCTGGTGTATGGAGGAAGGCTGACTGTGGGACTTTCCTGTAATGAGGAAGAGGTTACAGAGCTGATTCTTACGGATTCCACCTATAGAGGAGGAGACAACGCCTGTGCTGCCTGGGAACATGCCATGCTCATACAGGAACATGTAAGCACAAAGAAAATCACGCTAAAAAAGGGAGAAAACAGAATTACCCTTTACCCAAGAGAAGCCGGACTGGTGTTGGAACGTCTGGTTATCTATCCGACAGGAGAACCAATCGAAGCATCTTATCTTGGACCTGATACCGGGTTTAAGAAGGAATAAATACCTGAAAACAGGAAACAGAAAGTGAGGACAAGAAAATGGAGAAAATGATGAAAACCGCTGTTATGACAGAACTGAAAAAAGTGGAGATTCAGGAACGGCCTGTTCCGGTGCCAAAGGAAAATGAGGTACTGGTAAAGGTAGAATATGTGGGAATCTGCGGCTCAGACCTGCATTATTTTGAATCCGGCAGAATCGGAGATTTTGTGGTGGAATATCCCTTTGTACTGGGCCATGAAGCAGGCGGTACGGTAGTGGAAGTAGGAGCTAATGTAAAGAATTTAAAGGTGGGAGACAGAGTAGCCATGGAACCGGGGAAAACCTGCGGCACCTGTGAATTCTGTAAGCAGGGAAAATATAATCTGTGTAAGGATGTAATTTTCTTTGCCACACCGCCGGTAGACGGGGTATTCCAGGAGTATGTGGCACATGAAGCAGGACTTTGCTTTAAACTGCCTGAAAATGTAAGCACCATGGAAGGCGCGCTCATTGAGCCTCTTGCTGTCGGCATGCATGCAGCAAATCAGGGCGGCGCACATCTGGGACAGACAGCAGTGGTAACAGGAGCAGGATGTATTGGACTGGTTTCCCTGCTTTCTTTAAAAGCTATGGGTGTTTCTAAAGTGATTGTGGTAGATGTTATGGAGAAACGTCTCCAGAAAGCATTGGAATTAGGTGCAGATGCGGTTATCAACGGAAAAGAAGAGGACACTGTTGCAAGAATTTTAGAGCTTACAGATGGAAAAGGATTTGACCTTGGTATTGAAACTGCCGGTTCTCAGATTACAGCTTCTCAGCAGATTAAAGCTGCTAAAAAAGGCGCTACCATTGTGTTTGTAGGTTACAGCGCTTCCGGTGAAATGACACTTCCAATAGGAATGGCACTGGATAAGGAATTAACCTTTAAGACTGTATTCCGTTACAGAAATATTTATCCTATGGCCATTGAAGCAGTAGCAGCAGGAAAAATTGCCATTAAGGATATTGTAACAGACTATTTTGAGCTGGATGATATTCAGCACGCATTAGATGCCTGTGTGGAAAATAAGGCGGATATCGTGAAGGGTGTTATTAAGGTAGGATAAATCCTGTTTAATTTCAGGTTTACAGACCAGAGGTTTTGTAATACAATAGAACACAACATTTTAAGTGATTAAAGTTCTGAAGGAGGAGAAGCAATGGGAAAGGTAACAATACCAAAGCAGTATCATTCTTGCCTTAATCGTTATGAAACACAGGAGGCAATCGGTACGATTAAACATCTCATGGAGAAAAAGCTGTGCATGGCATTAAAATTGAAACGTGTGACAGCTCCTTTATTTGTAGACCCGGCCTCTGGTTTAAATGATGACTTGAACGGGGTGGAGAGGGCTGTTACATTTGATATTCCAGACGCTGGAACCAATGGTCAGGTGGTACACTCTCTGGCAAAGTGGAAACGTATGGCTTTACACAGGTATGATTTCTTTGTGGGAAAGGGACTTCTTACAGATATGAATGCTATCCGCAGAGATGAAGAACTGGATAATCTCCATTCTGTTTATGTGGATCAGTGGGACTGGGAAAAGATTATTACCAGAGAAGAGAGAAATCTGGAGTACCTGAAATCTGTGGTAAACCGTATTGTAGGAGCTATCTGCAATGCTCTGGATGAATTGAAATATGAGTATGAGCAGTTAGACACAGAGCTTTGCCGGGAGGTAGCGTTTATTACTTCTCAGGAATTAGAGAACCTTTACCCCAGGCTTACTCCAAAGGAGCGGGAAAATATCTATACCAAAGAACACAAAACCGTCTGCATTATGCAGATTGGAGATGTGCTGGCTTCCGGACAGAAACATGACGGACGTGCGCCGGACTATGATGACTGGAAGCTAAATTGTGACATTTTGTTCTGGCATGAACCTCTGGAATGTGCAGTAGAGATTTCTTCTATGGGAATCCGTGTGGATGAAAAGTCTCTGGATGAACAGCTTACCAAGTCTGGCTGTGATGACCGCAGAAACCTGCCTTTCCATAAGATGCTTCTGGAAGGAAAGCTGCCTCTTACCATTGGCGGCGGTATTGGACAGTCCAGGATTTGCATGCTGCTTCTTGGAAAAGCCCATGTAGGAGAGGTGCAGGCATCAATCTGGGATGAAGAAACCCTGGAAGCATGTAAAGAAGCCGGAATTGACTTGCTGTAAGGAGTATCATTTATGGGATTTTCATTTGATGTGAGTGTTTCAGCGCTTACCGTTTTTTTTCAGGGACTTCTTAGTTTCTTTTCTCCCTGTGTGTTACCACTCATTCCCATTTATATTGGCTATTTGTCTGGAGGAACAGGAAAAATAGGGGAAGACGGTAAGATTCATTTTAAGCGGAGCAAGGTGATGGTTCATACCCTGTGTTTTGTTCTGGGTGTAAGCTTTGCCTTTTTCCTGCTGGGACTTGGGTTTTCCACGGTGGGAACTTTTTTGAAGGATAACCAGATTTGGTTTGCCAGAATCGGCGGCGTATTGGTTATTGTATTTGGTCTGTATCAACTGGGATTTCTGGGAAAAAGTTATTTTCTTGGAAAAGAGAGAAGGCTTCCTTTTCGGCTGGATTTACTTGCCATGTCACCGGTGACAGCGCTGATTATGGGATTTACCTTTAGTTTTGCCTGGACGCCTTGTGTTGGGCCGGCTCTGGCAAGTGTGCTTCTTATGGCAGCTTCTGCAAGTACCAAGGTAGTGGCCTTTGGGCTTATTGGGGTGTATACGGTTGGATTTGTGCTTCCGTTTCTGGCGGTAGGACTTTTCACCACAACGCTTTTGGAATTTTTCAAGAATCATATGAAGGTGGTGCAGTACACTGTGAAAATCGGAGGAATCTTAATGATTTTCATGGGTGTGCTTATGCTTACAGGAAAGCTTAGTGTAGCGTCGGCTTCTCTGTCAGGAACAGGACAGGAAGGAAATGTGGCAGAACAGGCAGAGGAAGAAAGTGCAGAAGACGCGGAGGAAGCAGACCACACAGATGGTTCAGAGGGAGAAAAGCTTACTCCTGCGGTGGATTTTAATCTTACAGATCAGTATGGAAATACACATACCCTGTCTCAGTATAAAGGGAAAACCATCTTTTTGAATTTCTGGGGTACCTGGTGTCCGCCTTGTCGTGCTGAAATGCCGGATATTCAGAAGCTTTATGAAGAATTTGACCAGGAAGGAGAAGATGCCCTGGTTATTCTGGGTGTGGCTGCCCCTAATCTTGGAAAAGAAAAATCAGAGGATGGAATCAAGACATTTCTGGAAGAAAACGGATATACTTATCCGGTGCTTATGGATACAGAGGCAGGACTCTTTCAGACTTATGGGATTACTTCTTTTCCAACTACAATTATGATAGACAGAGATGGAAATCTGTTTGGATATGCAACCGGACAGTTAAACGAAGAAACCATGCGAAGCATTATACAGCAGACCATGGAAGGGAAGAGAGAATAGAGAAGAAAAATCCCCCGGCATACAGAAGCTTTTCTTTTAGGCTTCTGTATGCCGGGGGATTTACTTTGTGACGTAATGTATTTTAGAAATAAAAAAAGCGCGAGACGGGACTCGAACCCGCGGCCTCGACCTTGGCAAGGTCGCGCTCCACCAACTGAGCCACTCGCGCATGAGAGCGGGTGATGGGAATCGAACCCACATATCCAGCTTGGAAGGCTGGTGTTCTACCACTGAACTACACCCGCAAGTATTTATTTTTTCGCTCTGTCCTTAGGACAGTTATTATAATACAACAGGAAAATAGAAATGTCAACACTTTTTTGAAAAAAATTAAAAGTTTTTATTTTTGCTACAATTCCTACAAAATAGAATTGAGCAGGTGATCATTTTGCTATGTAATAATTGCTGTATACACATGTTCTAATTCAAGAAATTGCAGAACTTAGGAAGGGTGGTTAAGTTCCGGTGAATATGCCGCGTACGCTTTGAGACTACAGGCTCAAAGTGAACGCAGGCTGAGCTGGAACTTGACCACTCTTCCTAATATAGCAATCTCTTATCCCTGTACAAACCGCTTATATAATTCCTGATTTGCCTGGATCTCCTGGGTGTCATCCAAAGGCTCCAGAGCTCCCTTTCCATATTTCCGCTCTAAGGCATTAGAGATGAGATAATCACAAATATGAGGATTTTTTGGAAGCAAAGGACCATGGAGATAAGTGCCAACCACGTTTTTATACAACACGCCTTCCTGACCGTCCTCACCATTGTTGCCATGTCCGTACACCACTTTTCCAAAAGGTTTATTGTCTCCAATGTAAGTACGTCCTCCATGGTTTTCAAATCCAACAATAGGAAGAGAAAAATCAGGGTTTTCCAGAACAATGTTATCAATGAGACGCGGGCTTCCCTGCTCTGTATACAAGTCTACCAGAGACAGCCCTTCCAGGGTGTCCTCTTCTGTTTTGTAATAATGCCCCAAAAGCTGGTAGCCTCCGCAGACAGCCAGAACGCTTCCTCCGTCCTCTACATAGTGATGGAAATTTTCCCGAATATCTCTGAGACGACTGCAGACAATGCGCTGTTCCCTGTCTGAGCCGCCCCCCAGCAGTACAATATCTAATTTGGAAAAATCAATGGAATCCTCCAGGCCAAAGGCAATGGTTTCCGCCTCAATGCCACGCCAGAGACTGCGCTTCATCATACATTGAATATTGCCCCGGTCCCCATACAAATTTAAAAGTTCAGGATATAAATGTCCGATGGTAAGTTTCATTACTTCTTTCCCTCCAGTTTTTTCAAAATATTGTGGGTGGAATACAAGCCTGTGTAATTCACCAATACATAGAGATTTTTGGTGCCATTTTGCAGTTTGGACGTAATTGCATTTTCAATATCCGGTTCCAAATCCGAAGAGATATCCACATATTTCAGTCTGAGCTGCATGTCCCTGCAACGTTTTCCGCATACGGTGATGGAAGCAGCGTTTGCATCCTGCAGACGGTCAAAATCCACATCCCACAGCCAGGAAACATCAATTCCGTCCTGACTGTTGTCATTAATGAGAATAATAATATCCTTTGGCGTATGGTCTGTCATAACAGCAGAAATATTCTGATTAAATCCTGCGGGATTCTTTGCAAGGTTTAATAAAACTTTGGTTCCGTTAATTTCAAACAATTCGTTCCGTCCAAACTGAGGAGTATAATTCCCAAGAATGTGGTTGAACTGAGATAATGGGATTTTCGCCATGGAGGCTGCCCCATACACAGCCAGAATATTATATACATTATAAAAGCCCCGGTAATTGGCTTTTATAGTATCTTCCCCAACCTGGAAGGAAAGTCCGTCTGTGAGGGAAACATGAGAAGCGTTATAATCAGGAGCCGGACGCTTAAAACCACAGTTTGGACATTCATAATCTCCAAGCTGGCTGTAATGATAAAAATGGTAAGTCATTTTTTCTCCGCAGCGTTTGCAGAACTGTCCTTCCCGGACTTCTCTGGCATCTTTTTCCTGTATGACCTGCTGGCTGATACCATAAAAGGCATGAGGATTTTCCTGCTCTAAAGCCAGAAAAGCAGAGAGCGAATCATCTGCATTTGCCAGTATTTTCATGTGAGGCGCCATGCCCATGGCTTTAGCAAGAAGTTCCATGGTAGTGTCAATTTCTCCGTATCGGTCAAGCTGATCCCGGAACAAATTGGTAAGAATCATATAGTCCGGCTGAAAATGCGGAAAAACCTTTACCGTGGAGGCTTCATCCACTTCAATACAGGCATAATCAGCCTTGAGATGACCGGAGAATCCGGCGTTTAAAACAAAAGCAGAAGCAACACCATTGAGCATGTTAGAGCCGGTACGGTTGCACACTACTTTTTTGTGATTTCCCTCCAGCACAGAGGCAAGAAGATTGTTGGTAGTGGTTTTTCCATTGGTTCCGCATACCACAAAAATATCTTCTTTTACTTCTTTAGCAAGTTCTCCAAGAATAGGAGGATAAATGGTAAGAGCCGCTTTTCCTGCCAGAGTTGCACCTTGTTTGCCTGTAAGCTGACAGGCAAATTTAATACAGTGAGCGCTCCAGACGGCTAATAATCTACGAATTTTCATTGTACTTTTTTCCTTTAGTTTATTTTTAGTATTGCAGTTTTCCTTTCCTCATTATACATAAAGAGAAGAAAGAGTACAACCGGAGATTGAAATTTCGTGGACAGTGTGCTACTATGAAAAAAGAAATTTGTTAAGGTAGTGTGTGAAAATGCTTTACGCACAGAAAAGGAGGCGGGTTATGAAGCTGTTGACGTATAAACTTCCGGGAGAAGAAAAAGAGCGGTTAGGTGTTATGAGTTCCAGTGAGTTTGAGAAGTTTTTTCCGCTGGAAGAGCTGGGGCTGGAATTTCTGGATATGAATGACTTAATTGCCAGGGTAAAGCCAGAAGAAATGGAACTTATGAAAAAAGCAAGCTGCGGTTTACAGGATAAAACATTAAATTATAAAGAGGTAATTCATTGTGCTCCCATTCCTCATCCTCATCAGGACATTATCTGCCTTGGACTTAATTTTATGGACCATGCGGAGGAGTCCACCAGATATAAAAAGGAAGTTTTCCAACGGGAACGCAGGTATGCGGTTTATTTTTCAAAGAGAGTGAATGAAGCTATTGGAGACGGGGCTAAAATTCCTTCTTATCCGGGGCTTGTGGACAGTCTGGATTATGAAGCTGAATTAGGCGTGGTTCTGGGAAAGGATGCTTTTCAGGTGAAACGTGAGGATGCCTTTGATTATGTGTTTGGCTATACGGTTCTTAATGATGTCAGTGCAAGAAATATTCAAACCAGGCATAAACAGTGGTACTTTGGTAAAAGTATGGATGGATTTACCCCTATGGGGCCATTTCTGGTAACAGAGGATGATATGAAACGTCCGCCAATTCTTACCATTAAGAGCCGCGTCAATGGAGTTTTGCGGCAAAACGGAAGAACTGACCAGTTTATTTTTGACATTCCCCATGTGATTGAGGAATTATCCAGCGGCATGACCTTAAAGGCGGGGACCATTATTTCCATGGGGACTCCGGCAGGCGTAGGCATGGGAATGATGCCTCCAAGATTTCTTTCCCCCGGAGATGTAGTGGAATGCAGTGTTGAGGGAATTGGCATGATTACAAATCAAGTCGTATAAAAAATAAAAAAAGTGTTGAAATTTTTCTTTATCTGTGATAAGATTGCTTTGTTGCTGTAAGACAGCAACTTATCACAGATAAGATGTTTGTACGCCCAGATAGCTCAGTTGGTAGAGCAGAGGACTGAAAATCCTCGTGTCGCTGGTTCGATTCCGGCTCTGGGCACTTTTTTTAAATCAAAATGTCTCTGTACAGAGGACAAATATCTTCAATACAGAGAAAAATAAGAAAAATGAAAAAATCAGCAGGAAAGGTCAGGTAAGAAATATGTATTCGTTGGAAGAAATCAAACAAGCAGACCCTGAAATTGCAGAATGTATCTGTCAGGAAGTTCAACGCCAGAATTCTCATATTGAACTCATTGCCTCAGAAAACTGGGTGAGCAAAGCTGTTATGGCAGCTATGGGAAGTCCACTTACCAATAAATATGCAGAAGGATATCCGGGAAAGCGTTACTATGGCGGATGTGAATGTGTGGATGATGTAGAACGCCTGGCCATTGAGAGAGCTAAGGAACTGTTTCAATGTGAATATGTAAATGTGCAGCCTCATTCCGGCGCCCAGGCAAATATGGCTGTGTTTTTTGCCATGCTGAAACCGGGAGATACGGTAATGGGAATGAATCTTGCTCATGGAGGCCATCTTTCTCATGGAAGCCCAGCAAACTTTTCAGGAGCATATTTTAACATTGTACCTTATGGAGTAAACGATGACGGTGTGATTGACTACGAAGAAGTAAGAAGAATTGCTCTTGAGGCAAAACCAAAGCTTATTGTAGCAGGAGCCAGCGCTTATTGCCGGATTCTGGATTTTAAAAAATTCCGTGAAATTGCAGATGAGGTGGGGGCTTACCTTATGGTGGATATTGCTCATATTGCCGGTCTTGTGGCAGCGGGAGTACATCCAAGTCCAATCCCTTATGCCCATGTAACCACCACAACCACGCATAAAACCCTGAGAGGACCAAGAGGCGGTATGATTATGAGCAGCGCTGAAGTCGCGAAGCAATTCAATTTCAATAAAGCTGTCTTTCCTGGAATCCAGGGCGGTCCGTTGATGCACGTGATTGCCGCAAAGGCAGTTTGTTTCAAAGAAGCCCTTCAGCCGGAGTATAAAGAATACCAGAAAAACATTGTAAAAAATGCCAAAGCCCTGTGCAATGGACTGTTAAAGAGGGGGATTCAGATTGTGTCAGGAACAACAGAGAACCATCTCATGCTGGTGGATTTAAGAGGAACCGGAATTACAGGAAAAGAGATGGAGCATCTTCTGGACGAAGCCAATATTACCTGCAATAAAAATGCCATTCCAAATGATCCGGAATCCCCATTTGTCACCAGCGGCGTCCGCCTGGGAACAGCAGCAGTAACCTCCAGAGGCATGAAAGAAGACGATATGGACGAAATAGCAGAAGCCATTGCCCTTATGGTAAAGAGCCGCGAAAACAAAGAAAAAGCCATGGAAATTGTGAAAAAACTTACAGATAAATATCCTTTAAATGCGTGATATACATGATATAAATACGTGATATCTTAAAGTTAAGAAAATTAGGAAAGCTGTTATACGAAAACACAGAAATAAAAGAATCTTTATGCTGTTCTGGCGAATCTGCCGAGTACGCTTTGAGACTACAGGCTCAAAGTGAACGCAGGCTGAGTCAGAACAGTATAAAGATTCTTAAGTGATGCGGTTTCGTGTGATAGCTTTTTTTATTTTATGCTTTTAACTTATGAAAAGCATCCTGGGCTGCAATAGCGCCGTCATTTACAGCGGTGACTACCTGGCGAAGTCCTTTTTGACATACATCTCCGGCTCCATATAAAAGTGGAACTTTCGTTTCCATGGAGGAGTTTACCACCATATAACCCTGCTGGTCCAGGACATCCAGTGATTTTAAAAATCCAGTGACAGGGTCTGCTCCAATATAAGGAAAAATGCCGGACACAGAAAGGGTCTGTTCCTCTTTGGTTTTTACATCCATGATTTTCAGACCATTGACATGTTTTCCATCATCCAGGATTTCCGTGGGAATTACATTCTGAATGATTTCTATTTTCGGATTTGCTTTGGCTGCATCAATGGCAATCTGGTCAGCGCGGAACACCTCCCGCCGCATAAGAATGGAAACTTTGCTGGCAAAATTGGTGAGGTACACAGCTTCTTCTAAAGCCGCATTGCCTCCACCAATAACAGCAACCTCCTGGTCTCTGAAAAAGGCGCCATCACAGACTGCGCAGTAGGAAATACCTCTGCCAATGTTCTGGGCTTCCCCCGGAATATTCATAAGACGCTCCCTGGTTCCTGTTGCTACCAGAACAGCCGGTGCCTGGAAAATTGTGCCATCTTCGCAGAGAACTTGTTTTTCAGATGTTGGATCTAAGGAGTCTGCTTTGATTTCTACTACTTTTCCGTATTCATAAACAGCACCAAAGCTGGTGGAGTGCTGGAACATATCCATGGCAAGCTGAGAACCCGGCTCAGAAGTAATTCCCGGCCAATTACTGATTTCGTTGGTTTTCAGCAATTTTCCTCCGGGAGCGCCGCTTTCAATCATGGCTGTTTTTAATCCTGCTCTTGAGGCATAGATAGCAGCCGTCATTCCTGCAGGGCCGGCGCCGATAATAAGAAAATCATATTTTTTTGTCATTTGGATGCCGCCTTTCCTGAAAATTTTTATCTTTCTTTATGCTTAGAGGGTGTCGATTTTAGCTTCCAGAACAGGTTTTGGAAGAAAACCAACAGCAGAGTCTTTTACTTCGCCATCCTTAATAAAGAATACAGAAGGAACAGTGCTGATTTCCCATTCTTTTCTAAGAGATGGATTTTCGTCAATGTCTACTTTTACGATTTTGACATCTTCCCGCTCCTCATCTAACTGCTCCAGAACCTGTCCAAGCATTTTGCAGGGACCGCACCAGGTTGCAAAAAAGTCTAAGATAACCGGTTTCTGAGATTCTAATACTTCCTTCTGAAAATCGTGATTTTTTATGTGTAAAATTGCCATATTGTTTTTCTCCTTTGGTTTTGTGATTTAATATGCTTGTATTATAAACAAAGTTTCCCTGTTAGTCTGTGACAAGGTCACGTTTTTATGCAAAAACCGTTTACGGTGACAGGAAAACTTGTTATAATAGGTAACATCTGATGCAGAATATAACATGCGGTGGCAAAGGGGGTGTTTATATGAATGGACTGGAGGAATTACAAAAACTGCTTGATAAAGAGAAAATGGCTCCTGTTGGAAAAGATCTGAGTCTTGTGATGCAGAAAAAATTGAAAAAAAGCGGTATTTATTTCCGCATTTTTGCCAGAGTGAAAGAGGCAGCATCTGTCTACCACAAATTAGAATGGAAGAAACAGGAATATCTGGAGAAAAACAAGAAGCTGCAGGATGTGGTAGGACTTCGGATTGTTCTATATTATATGGATGATATTCCCGTGTGTAAGGAAATGTTAAGAAATACCTTTGCTATTATTGAGAAGGATTCCCATGAGGATATCCCAAAGGTAAATGAATTTAATCCTCTGCGTATGAATTATGTGTGCAGGATGCCAAAAGAATTTGTAGACCGTTTTCCAAAGGAACTCTGGGAAAATTATCGGATTGACCAGACCTTTGAAGTACAGATTCGTACTACATTTTCAGAAGGGTGGCATGAGGTAGACCATGATGTCCGCTATAAACATAAGGAAGAGTGGGAACAGCATTATGAATTGTCCAGAGAGTTAAACGGAATTTATGCTACTTTGGAAATTTGTGACAGAAGTATGGTGAATCTTTTGGAACGGTTAGCTTATCGGAATTACAAAAGCATGCAGATTGAGGCCATGATTCGGAATAAATTTCGTCTTCGTTTCGCAAACTCTGCCATTTCTGTGCCTCTGTTGGAGTTTCTCCAAAAAGACCAGGAACTGGTGAAAACCCTGTACCGCCTAGAGCGGGAAGAGCCCATTCGGTTTTTTGCCAGTGATTTGTCGGATGGAATTCCCCTCACCATAGATAATATGGTGTTTGTGTGTAATGAATTGTGCATTGAGCGGAAAGACCTCGAAGACCGTACTCCTATGATTATTCGTGAAAAAACAGAGAAATGGAAGCAGCGGAGAAAAGAACAGGAAAAAACTTCTATTAATATGAAGAAAGATATTGACACAGGGTTTTTCTTATAATATAATATCTCAATGTGACGTAGTTTGAAAATGCCTAGCCAAAAGCCCCGGTATGGCAATTTCATATAGAAACATATATGTATTAAATAATGAAAATATTCTATAATATTTGTTGATAACAGGAGGTAAAACCATGAACAGTTATATGGCTAATCCAGATAAGATTGAAAGAAAATGGTATGTTGTAGACGCTGATGGACAGACATTAGGACGTCTTGCATCTGAAGTTGCTAAAGTTTTAAGAGGAAAAAATAAACCGGTTTTCACACCACATGTTGATACAGGTGATTATGTAATTATCGTAAACGCTGACAAAATCAAAGTTACAGGTAAAAAAATGGATCAGAAGATTTACTACAATCATTCTGACTATGTTGGCGGTATGAAAGAAACCACATTGAAAGAAATGATGGCTAAAAAACCTGAAAGAGTACTTGAGCTGGCTGTAAAAGGCATGCTTCCAAAAGGACCTTTAGGAAGAACCATGATTAAAAAATTACATGTATACGCTGGACCAGAGCATAACCATGCAGCTCAGAAACCAGAAGTATTAACATTTTAATTAGGAGGTAAGAGACAGTGGCTAGCACAAAATTCTATGGAACAGGAAGAAGAAAATCATCTGTAGCTCGTGTATACTTAGTACCAGGTACAGGTAAAATCACAATCAACAAAAGAGATATTGATGAATATTTTGGATTAGAGACATTGAAAGTAGTTGTTCGTCAGCCATTAACACTGACAGACACACTTGACAAATTTGACGTTTTAGTAAACGTTCATGGCGGTGGATTCACAGGACAGGCTGGTGCAATCCGTCACGGTATCTCCAGAGCATTACTGGAAGCTGACAGCGAATACAGACCTGCATTAAAAGCGGCTGGATTCTTAACACGTGACCCACGTATGAAAGAAAGAAAGAAGTACGGTCTCAAAGCAGCGAGACGTGCTCCACAGTTCAGCAAGAGATAATCTTCGGAACTCGGATTTACGTTCAAATCCTTGTTTTACAAGGGTTTGTGGAGTTGTCAGATGTGGTGAAAAGCGGTGGAATTTACTCAGTTCGCAACGCATTTGCAACACGTTTGCAACAAAAATATCTAAAAAATATAGGACACTTTTCGGTGATAGGCACTGGAGAGTGTCCTTTTTGTTATGCAGATTTTGTATCGGCAGTTACGCTGTCCTCATTTTCTAAGGTTTTGTTGATTGCGTCTACAAGGACCTGCATATCTAAGTGAGTATAAACTTTTTCTGTCAAAGTCATAGCACCGGAGTGCCCCACAATTTTCTTGATTGTTGTATCCTGAACACCAGCTTCCGATAACATGGAGATACAGGTATGTCGAGTACAATGCGGTGTACGGTCAATTCCAATCTGTTCCACAAGAGGAGTCCAATAGCTGTCATAGTAATTGCGATAAAGAAATCTTTTGCCATCCTCTGTATGAAGAAGATATTCGCAATCAGGACAAGAATTATACCAGTCTTTATAGTAAGGTAGGAGCTTATCCGCAATCGGAACTTTTCGGATTCCGTTTTCTGTTTTGCTGTCAATCACATCAAAATACTGTTCTTCCAAATGCACATTTTCTTTCTTCAAATCAAGAAATTCAGAGATACGTGTGCCATTATAAAGCAGCATGAGGATGATCTGATAGTATTTGTCCTCTTTCATTGTCCAGACTTTTGCAACTTCTTCTTTTGTGAATTTTGTACGTGTATGCTTGTTTGGATTGCGGTCTTTGTACTGGGCGATTTCAACAAAAGTAGAATAATCTTTGTTGCAGATGTCATTCTTCAATGCAAATTCATATAACTGGTTGAACAGGATTTTGATTTTTTTCAATGTGGGAAAATTCTTTCCGCAGGTGTCAATAACCTGTTGTAAGTCTGCCAGTTTTAAATCCTTGAAAACTCGGTTGTAAAGAATGCCACATGTTTTGTAAGATGCCTTGTATCCTTTGATATTGCTTTCGGATACCGTAGGAAATTTTTTCTTAGACCATTCCTCATACACTTCATCAAAAGTCATTTTGGCTGCCTTCGTATCATAAGGATTCCGATTATAATCAGCTAGCATTTGCAATCCCTCTGTTTTTGTGGCGGCATATCCAATAATGATATATTCATTTACTTTCTTTTCTTTGACTGGATCAATGCGATAGCCTGTGGTTTTACGAACCATCCAAGGTTTTCTTCTTTTTCCAGATAGTTTTACTACACTTCCGTAGCCGTTCGGTAATTTCATATTCTAAAAATCCTCCTTAAAAATTAGGACTCTTTTTTACCGTACCGCTCGTTCATAATTTTTTGAAATCTCTGGATTCGTTCTTCGTTTGAGATTTCTTCTGTTTCTTTTTCGGTCAGTTTTGCATTTGCGTAATAAGCAAGTGTTTTATCCTGCCACTTCTGATAAGATTCAAGACTTGTCTGATAGTCCTTGACTTCATTTCTTTTATCCTCAAATTCTTCCAAGAATAGACAGAGATCCTGATTTAACTCCGTAGAAACATCTTTGCCGTTAAAAGTAATAGCACATTCCCATCCATCATAATGTGGCGGGCGTTTGACTTCGATATTGAAGGCAAGTTCCTTTATCTTATCTAACTGAAATAAGAAATTCATAATATCAGAAAGATTTTCTAAAGGTTTTCTCTCGGCATCATACCCTATAAGATATGTGGATTCGCAGTCTAAAACCTTTGCGATTTCATTGAGCATAGCAATGGAAACTTCGATTTCTCCGCTTTCATATTTTTGGATTGTGCGAAGTGATTTTCCCAACAAATTTGCAAGCTCTGTTTGGTTGATACCTTTTTCTTTTCGAGCAGTACGGATTCTAAGTCCGATTTGATTGTTATGTAACTTCTCATTACTCATCATTATTCACCTCACGTTTATCATATCATAGAAAAATACGAATTACAAGTACATATTTATATAAAATAGTATTGACATGTGCAGAATAAGTGCATATAATAAAAATACGCATTAAAAGTGCATATTAAAAAAGAAAGGAGAAATAAAATGAAGATAAACGTATTTAAAATGCAGATTTTGATGGGAGAAAGAGGATTAACAATTAAGAAATTGGCTGAGTTAAGTGGAGTGTCAAGGCAGACGATTTCCTGCATTATATCAGGAAAGAGCTGTACACCGCAGGTGGCATATAAAATTGCTACAGCTTTAGATCAAGAACTTAGTCAGATTGTAAAGGAGGATGTGGAAAATGGATAAAAGATTATATGTAGAATTGCCGCCATTTACGGGAAGAAATGTGCCAATTACGGAAATCGCAAAAGCAATCGGAAAAGATGCTCATTACGTTCGTATCGGAATACAGCAGGGAATTTTGAAATTTGGAGTGGCAATGAAGATGGGCGATTCCAATGAATTCAGTTATTACTGTTCTGATCGTAAAGTATGGGAGGAAACTGGATATTTCAATGGAGAGGCAAAAAAGCAGGGAAAAGAAAAAGCCCTTGCGTAACACAAGGACAACTTCTCAGAGCTTTTGATAACTCTATCTCGCAAATTCAGTATATCAAAGGCTCTGAGAGAATACAACGAAAATTTTAAAGGAGTCGAATTGAATATTTTTCAAGTAGTAAAAGAAAACGTAACTGCAAGGCAGGCAGCCGAGCAGTATGGGTTGAAAGTCAATAAAAACGGGATGGTCTGTTGCCCCTTTCATGATGATAGGCATCCCAGTATGAAAGTAGACAAAGGATTTTGCTGTTTTGCCTGTGGTGCGAAAGGGGATGTGATCACATTGGTGGCAGATTTCTTTCATCTTGCACCATTGGAAGCAGCAAAGAAACTGGCAGAAGATTTTCAGATACCTATTTTTACAGATAACGCAAAGAAAAGGAATGCTAGTAAGAAAAAAGAAAAACCGAAAAGAACATTGTACCAGACCGAAAAGAAATTTGAAGAATGGGAACGGGAAAGTATCCGCATTTTATCGGATTATCTTCATTTGCTGGAAGAATGGAAAATAAGATATGCACCAAAAACACCAGAGGAAGAATGGAAAGCAGAATTTATAGAAGCCTGTCAGCAGATAGAAAAGATAAATTACTATCTGGATTTACTGGTGTTTGGAGAGTTACAGGACAGAATTGAATTTTTATTGGATAGTGGGAAGGATGTGAAAAGAATTGAAGAACGAATGGAAGAATATAGACGAAACAACAAGGAACAGACTGGAAGAAGCATTGGATCAGAGGGAAATGAACTCTAAGCCGTACTCTCAGGAATGGTTTGAGGATGGGCAGATTGATGAAGTAGCATTTTGTGAAAATTTCCTGCAAAGAATGCCATTGAAGTGTATCAACGGTATCTTTTTCAGTTATGATGGAATGCTGCCAGACAGCGAAGTAGAAAAAGAAATTTATAGAATGGTAAAACCGGTTCTTACGAAAGGAATTTCCAAGAAAGTAAAACAGCTTTTGGAGGTTCTAAAACTGGAAGCCTATTCAGAGGAACTTCCGGTGCAAATGGATCGCATCCATGTGAATAATGGAACTTATTTTTTGAATGGAGATTTTACAGAAAATAAGGAGTTTTGCCTGAACCGCTTGCCTGTAAATTATGAAATGAAAGAAACAAAGCCGGAACGGTGGATGAAATTCCTTTCAGAACTGCTGGAGGAAGATGATATTCCTACCTTGCAGGAATATATGGGATATTGTTTAATTCCATCCAACAAGGCACAGAAGTTATTGATTATCTTAGGAAAAGGCGGAGAGGGAAAATCACGTATCGGTCTGGTTATGAGAAAAATCCTCGGAACGAATATGAATGTAAGCAATATTCAAAAGGTAGAGCACAACCGTTTTGCAAGGGCAGATTTGGAATACCGACTTTTGATGGTGGATGACGATATGAAACTGGAAGCATTGAAAGACACCAACTACATTAAAACCATAGTCACTTTGGAGGATAAGATGGATTTGGAAAGGAAGTCAAAGCAGAGCGTACAGGGGAATTTATATGTCAGATTTCTCTGCTTTGGAAACGGAAGTCTCAGTGCCTTACATGACCGTTCCTACGGATTTTATCGAAGGCAGATGATACTGACAGTCAAAGATGTGCCTCCAGACAGAGTAGATGATCCCTATCTGATTGAGAAACTGCAAAGAGAAGCAGACGATATTTTTCTCTGGTGTCTGGAGGGATTGAAACGATTATTGAAAAACAATTACCGATTTACCATCAGCGAACGTGCAAAGAAAAATCTACACGAAGCTATGGAATCTGGGAATAACATTATCGCTTTTATGCAGTCATCCGGGTATATCCGGTTGGAAGAAAATACAACGGCAACTTCTAAAATTTTATATCAGGCATACTGCCGCTGGTGTGAAGATAATACGGAAAAACCTATGAGTGCAAAAAGTTTTTCGGGGTACTTAAAAGAAAATGAAAAGAAGTATCACATTCATTATTCTACGAATATTCCCTCAGACAATGGGAAAAATGCCAGAGGCTTTCAAGGAATCCATACGCAGATACGCATAGACAACTATCGTTGATACGGATGAAAAGCAGATAAAAAAGAATTTTCCAAAGAAGCGTATATGCGTATATCATCAGGGAAATCAAGGGATTACAGGTTTCTGAAAAGTATGGAAAATACGTTTATACGCTTATACGTGTGATTCTTGAATTTATTTTATTTTTTAGCAGAAGGGAGTGTGGAGATGTTAAACCAGCCCGGATACGGGCAGATCAAAAGGGCGGATACGCCCATAAATGGAATCGCAAGTCTGAGTAATAATCAGATTATGTAATACAAAAACAGCCCTCGGCGATTGAGAGCGAAATACACCCATCGCACAAATTAAAGATTTGTACTCAGGATATTTCGCCCTGCCGGGAGCTGTTCCGCCGACAGGCGGATAGTTCGTAAACGGATGCCGATGCATCCACTCACAAATGATATGGCAGAATTTATTTTGCCGAAGACAAGGAGGGAGTGCCTATCGGAAGAAATTCATTTATTCAAATGACAAAACTAAGCAATGTAAAAGGCAGGATCACTTATATATCCAGTCATGCAAAACAGGAAAACCTCTATGCAGTTTATGAAACCACAGAACGGAAATTCTGGCGGGAACTTGCAAAATGTAATCAGGAAGAATTTGCCAAAAGTGGAACAGAAGGAAAATGTATTGAGGCAAGAGAACTGATCATTGCTTTGCCAGAGAGTTTTACAGAATATCAGCCGGATAGATTGCTACAGCTTTTTACAAATCATTTTAAACAGAATTATGGAACAGAGTGTATTGCTGCTTTGCACCACAATAAAAGAAAGACCAATTATCACATTCATTTGATATTTGCAGAACGGAAACTACTGGATGAACCAATCATTAAGATTGCCAGCAGAAATATGTTTTATGATGAAAATGGAAAACATGTCCGAACCAAGAAAGAGATATTAGGAGAAGATGGCGAGATCCGAGAAGGCAGCAGTATTGTGAAGAAAGGAGAAGTCTATGAGAAGAAGCTGTTTACTGCGAAAGATGAACGCTTCAAGTGCAATTCATTTCTGGATGAGGTAAAGCATTCTTATACAGATTTAATCAATATTTATGTGCAGGACGAGAAACAGAAACTACAGGTATTTGAGCGTGGCAGTGTTTATCTTGCAACAAAGAAAATCGGAAAAAATAATCCGAAGGCACAGGAAATAGAAGCGGATAATCAAAAACGCCGGGAATGGAACAGAGCTGTTGATATGGCATTGATTAGTGGAGTGCCGGAACCGAAGATAATGGAAGTGAAGCGGAAAGAAATCACGGAGCCAATCAGGAAATCAATTGCCCGGCGTGGAAACAGACCACGATTATTTTCCAGAGTTGTAACAGTGGCTGTTGAGGTATTGGAGTTTTTGATAGCAAGTGTGCTTTTTAAGAAACCCAGGGAAGTGCCAAAACAGACAGAGCAAACGGAAGCAGAACACCCAGAGCATGTTGCTGAAAATAGCACGGCAGCAGTCAAGACAACAAAAGAAGAAAAGGCAGAACCGGAACAACCTAAAATGACGAGGCTTGCATCAAAGTCTCCGAAACTATTTAAAGTGAATAAAGAACTGGAAGATCAAAACGGTGCAATTCAACAGAAACAAAAACAGCTTTCTGCAAAGAAGAAAGAACTGTCAGAAGTCACGGGATGGTTTAAAGGAAGAAAGAAAAAAGAATTGCAGAAAGAAATTGATGAACTGAAAAGCCAGATTAGAGATATGAAAGATTATCTTCCAAGGATTGTGCAGAAAATCGGATATAGAAGTGTACAGGAATTTTTAAAGGATTTTAAGGCTTCTCAAACTGAGTATAGTCAGTATCGAACTGCAATAGAAAAATGGAAGAAAGAAACAGGAAAAGAGCCAGTAGCGCATGGTATTAGGGCGAAGCTGGCAGAAAAGAAACAAGAAATACAGAATGAACAGAAAAATAAACAGCATACCCATAGTCAGAATAAAGACCGGGGAGCAAGATAGGAGGACAATCATGGAGAAACACATTATGGGAGAAAATGGAATCAGTTATACTTTAGGAGAGGACGGTCTGTATTATCCAGACCTGTACCTCCCGGAAGAAACAGAGTATCCGATTGGAAAGTATGGAATGTTGAGAAAGATATATTTGCAGGAGCATCGGAAAGGATTATATCTGGAGTTGGTACTTGCCGGGAAGTTAAATGAGCATCTGCATCAGATTGACAAGGAATGTAATCAGATGATGGACAGATTAGTGGAGCAGATGAAAGAAAAGCAAGGCGTGACGGAAGAATTGAAGATGCAGGATCAGATGGCATGGGTTGGGAGAATGAATAATATCCGGGCATGTGCGGAGGAGATTGTCCAATATACAATGGTATTCATATGAGATAAAATATCTCTAAAATCAATATAAAAGTATTGCAAATACAATACTTTTATATTAAAATTTAGAGAGATTTAGAGAGGAGGGAAGTAATGTCTTTTTCATATAAGCCTTTGTGGAAATTGTTAATTGATTATGATATGAGCAAAAAAGATTTAATGAAAGCAACTGATATATCAAAATCTACTATGGATAAAATGGGAAGAGGAGAACAAGTGTCAATGGAAATCATAGATCGACTTTGCAATTATTTTGAATGTAAAGTTGAGAATGTTATTCAGCATTGTTACGATAAGGAGGATAGATAAGTGGAACAAACAGATATTAATAATATTCATTTATATTGTAGCGATGCAATGGAAGTATATGATAAATGGAAAAGCCCAGTGGCTATAATTTGTGATGGCCCCTATGGCGTGAATGGATTTCCAGGAGATTTAGTTTCATATAATGGTTTAGCTGAATGGTATGAACCACACATAAAAAAGTGGAGTGAATTTTCAACACCACTTACTACATTATGGTTTTGGTGTACGGAAGTGGGTTGGGCAACTGTTCATCCGGTATTGGAAAAATACGGATGGGAATATGTTTCGTGTTGTGTATGGGATAAAGGAATGAGTCATGTCGCAGGAAATACAAATACAAAAACTATTAGGCATTTACCAGTTGTGACAGAAGTTTGTGTTCAATATGTAAAACGTCCAATTTTTACAGTAGATGAAAAGAAAATGAGTATGAAAGAGTGGCTGCGTTATGAATGGTTACGTACAGGATTACCATTATCAAGAACTAATGAAGCTTGTGGAGTAAAAAACGCTGCAACAAGGAAATATTTTACAAAATGTCATTTGTGGTACATGCCACCGGCAGAAGCATTTGAAAAAATTGCATCGTACGCGAATGAATTTGGTGATGAAAAAGAAAAACCCTATTTTTCTATAAATGGAAAAACCCCTATAACTAAAAATGAGTGGGCACAAATGAGATCAAAGTTTTATTGTCCTATTGGAGTAACAAATGTATGGCAAGTTCCACAACTGAGAGGAAGCGAACGTTTGAAAATTAATCAAAAAGCCATACATTTGAATCAGAAACCATTAGAATTGATTAAACGTACAATAGAAATGGTTTCTGATGTCAATGATGTGATTTGGGATCCATTTGCTGGTTTATGTACAACAGCAGTTGCCTCAGCTGAATTAGGACGAACCTGTTTTGGTGCTGAAATAAATCCAGATGTATATAGTATTGGTATAAAACGAATTAAAAGTAGTTTATAGTAGTGTTTTTAGTGCATATTCTAATTTTGCTTCATCTTTTGATGATAATATATTGCTCCATTGTTTAATTGTCATACCATGAAACTCTGTATTTAATACATGAGTTTTGAATTGTTCTATTTCTTTATGCTCTATACGGTCAATTTTAGCGTAATTAGTATCAAGTCTATATACAAATTGTCCGTATAGAGATCTTAAACGTTGCTGATATTCAGGTGTTGGACTGTATTCTAATGCATTTTCTCCCCATTTTTCGACAAATGCGATGGCTGATTTAACATCACATTTATCGGCTTGTAACTTATAACCATTGGTATTGGTTTGTTGTAAATTAGAAGTACGATTGGATGTATCTTCGGGTTCAAAAACAAGATAGTCAGGTGGTCTATGATAGTGAGCATCTCGTGCTTCTGCAACACTTTTTCCGCTAACTACTAGGACATCAATGATTTTGGGCTTGCCCCAAATAACATTTTCAGGTAGCCATGCGATTAATGCCATATCTATATTGTCCTGTGAGAAAATAGTTATACTATCTTTAAAACGTGCAGTAATTTCTGTCGCAAATGGGAACCAGGCTTTGATTTCAATGCCAGGATTTGGGGAGATAGTGCTGCTTTTAAAAAGTGCATCTGGAAAACCAGGATCTTGTCTTATCCATTCTCCCATGTTGCACCAATCATGCTTGTTTAATAAGTCCACGGTGGAAAATTCAATCATATTTCCAAGGAGAGGGGAGAGTTTTGAAATAACTTTAGCGAGTTGTTTTGCGTAGGCTAGTGATGTAGGGCGTTTAATATCTAGCACATCAATTAAATGGCTGTCCAAAGAAGTTAATTCTTCTTTTGCTGCATTTAGAATATCACGGGTATTCATTTTTGAGGCTCCTTTCGATAATTTATTGATTTTAGTATATCATAATGAACTGAATAAAAGAAAGTACATATAATTTTAATTTGATCATATGCAATATTTTGATAATATATACAATTATCTCAAATAAATGTAGCAGCACTTGACATATAAAGAATAAATTGATAAAATTAAAAAAAATAAAGTAGCTGCTAAAAATAGCAGCTAGAAAGAAGCTGAAATGAATATTAACAAATTACTATTGGAAGCTGCCAATCTTAATCCGACCAAGAACAGTAGACAAGAATATATTTTTACCTTATGTGAGTATATAGAAAAAAATGAATTAACATTGCCATTATATCAAAGGGATGTTAGCTGGACATTGGCTAAATGTGTTGAATTGTTAAATTATCAGCTTTTAAGTAAATCGCCTATATCTGCAATTTCTATCAATATAATAAATAATACAGAAAAGGAGTTTGCAGTACCACAAGTCTCATTTATAGAAAGGGAATTGCTTTCTGAAACTGTAAGAGGACAAATGTCTGTTGTGGATGGGCAGCAGAGGCTAACAACAAATTATAAGGCATATTGCAATCATCCAGATTTAAAAAGCGTAGTGTTAGATTTAGGAAAAGGAGAATTTGTTATAAATGCGGAAGCATATCGGAAAAATCAGGTGCCAGTTGGTGTGCTCTTGAATAAAGATGATAACAAACTAATTGCTTACACAGAAAAAAATAAAGCTTTGGCATCACCAATGGTAGTAAATGCGTTACTACAGATTAGAAATAAAATAAAGACTTACCAATATACAATTAATTTTGCAACAGATCTTACTGAAGATGAGCAAATTAATTGGTTTGAGGTCTTGAATAATGCAGGAAGTCGTGTAAGTATTATCCAAATGAGATTTTCTAAATTGAAAGCACATGGTATTGATGTATATACACAGTATACGCATGTATATCGTAATAAGGTACAGGAATATGGATATGATTTTTTTACACCGCAGAAGACAAATGTTTCATATTCAATCGCAGCATTAAATCCAGCGTATGAAGTGCTTATTTCCGGTAAACATTCGAATAATTTTGCACCTATTTCATCTGATACAAAAGAAAATCAGCTTTGCAACTTAGAACCAGATAAATTAAAAGAATGTTTTGAAATGACATTAGAAGCATTGGAAAGGGCTTTGAAGTTTATAGAAAATAATGATTTGGAAAAATTTAATCGTTCTGATTATGTGAATTATCTCGTTGGATATTTTGTGTTTCACAGAGAAGATATTTCAGAAAAGCAAAGGGAGAATTTGATAAATTGGTATAATGGTGTTGAATTTACTAATAAATCAAATACTGCTCGGAGAAAGATTTACACGGATTTACTAAAGATATGAGGGTAAGGGTATCCAGTTTTTATTAGAGTTGGAGAAAATAATATGCAAGAGAAGTACTGGAAATATATGGTTCAAATTAAAGCGTGGATATTCTATTTAGATGTGTATACGGAAGATTCTTACAGATGGGATAGGATCATTAATATTGTTGTGGCAATTGCGTCTTCAACAAGTATTGCAGCATGGGCTATATGGCAAAAATATTCGTTTGTCTGGTCTATTATAATAGCAATTTCGCAGGTGTTAACAACGATTAAAGGTTTTTTGCCGTATAGTAAGCGATTAAAGATGTTAGTTCCATTTATGGAAGATTTAAAATTTCTATACAACAAAATAGAATATAATTGGTTTAAAGTAGCGTCGGGAGATTTGTCAGAGGACGAGATAAATGAATTATTATATTCTTTTAAGGATGAGTTTGCAAATATAGAAAATAAAAACTTAAAAGAAGAAACATTATTAGAAAAAGATAATTTTAGAGAAATTGCCGATAGGAAAAATGATGCATATTTTGCAAATAATTTTTAAGAGGTGTAAGTATGGACGAAAATAATAAACAAAATAAACCAACTGGAGAAAAAAAAGGAGGGAAAAGGGGGTTTTCACTTCCTCCGACAACTTCGAAACCACCAATGCCACCGGTAAAACCGCCTAAAAAGAAATAAAAGATAATCGGTTGTGTGGCGTAGTAATGTAGGTGTATACTTAGAGATAAGAAAGGGGGATGAAAATGAGAAAAGCATTGTGTGTAGGAATTGATTGTTATGAGCATGTGGATGATTTGCATGGTTGTGTAAATGATGCTAATTCAGTAAAAGCAGCTTTAGAGCGAAATGGGGATGGAACTTTAAATTTTGAAGTAAAACTCATGTGTGCTACCAGTGAGGCATCATATATAAACAGAAATGATTTAAGGGATGCTATAGAAAATTTATTTAAAACTGATTCGGAAATAGCAGTTTTATATTATTCAGGTCATGGTTCATTCGATGCATTAGGAGGATATTTATGTACGAGTGAAATACAACGTCCTGATGAAGGTGTGTCATTAAATGAAGTGATGGGATTTGTGGCACAATCGAAAGCAAGAAATAAGATTATTATATTGGATAGTTGTTTTAGTGGAGCAATTTCTAATCCTGTAGAAATGCAGAATTATTCTGTGTTACATAATGGAACAACAATACTTGCGGCTTGTGGACCATCAGAATATGCTTCAGAAGAAAATGGACATGGCATTTTTACTTCTCTTTTAGTTGAAGCATTGTATGGTGGTGCTATGAATTTATTAGGTGAAGTGTCACCAGGTAGCATCTATTCTTATATTGATCGTTCATTGGGAGCGTGGGATGAGCAAAGACCGTTATTTAAGGCCAACATTAGTAGCTTTGTTTCATTAAGAAAAAATGCACCGCCGATTCCGATTGCAGAATTACGACAAATAACGGAAATATTTACTTCACAATATGATGAATATCCATTAGATCCAACTTATGAACCTGATAAACATGAAGCAGATGTTAAAGATGTAAACAAAGAGCATGAAGCTATATTCGCAACTTTGCAAAGATTTGTAAAATTGAATTTGGTAATTCCGGTGGGAGAAGAACATATGTATTATGCTGCAATTCATCATAAATCTTGTAAGTTAACGGCACAGGGACAACATTATTGGCAACTGGTAAATAAGAATACCATCTAAGTGAAAGCAATGTAGAAGGAGAAGATTTAAATGATAAATGTATTTATACCACATCGTTGGAACAATGATGACTATGAAACGATTACTGCATTATTGGATAGAACAAAATACAATGTAAGAGATTATTCTGTCCCAAGTAGCTCACCGTTTGACAGTATTGATAGGCGATATAATGTAGATCCGCAAATTCAAAGACAGATTAAATATGCAAATGTTGTTGTTTGTTCAAATCGTCCAGCAAATAATTACGGAATGTCGATTGAGGAAATAAAATATGCAATAGCAATTGGAAAACCAGTGGTAGCGGTAAAAATCACCGACAGTACAAGCAGTCAGATTTCTAATATGGGGATTGATGTGATTCCATATCGGAAAGATAGCTTAGAAGTATGGATAAGGTTGCATATATAAATCATTGATATTAAAAGGTTGAAATTGCCTGTATAGAGGGGCAAAGTGTATTTGTAGTAGTTATCAAAAATGATAATAGAAAAGAATTTATGTAATAGAAATAGAACTCGGTAAAAGAACAGGAAACTTAAATGCGTATATTTAAGGGCATCTTTTCACTTGCCGATGGAAGGTGATCGTGGATGAAAGTATTTATTTCTCATAAACAAGAAGATGCAGTTACTGCTAATCAAATAGCAAATGAATTAGATTCAATACATGTCGATTATTATCTTGATTTATTGGATCCGACAGTAACGAAAAGTGGAAAAATGCTTACAGAACATATACGAAAAAATCTTAATACTTGTACTGACATAATTGTTATTATGTCAGAAATAACAAGATATTCTCAGTGGGTGCCATTTGAAGTTGGAATGGCTGCACAAGTAGACTTGCCGACAGCAACATTTTTGAAAGATTCCGTTTTATTGCCAGATTTTTTGCAATATTGGCCTCGTTTAAAGAGACCCTCTGATATTCGGAAATATGTGTCAGTGAGAAAAGAAGTAGATCAAGAATATCGAAATTATCGGTCTATTTTTGAAAATTCGGCTTATAAAAAAACGAAAACAGAAAGATTTTATGATGTACTCAAACAACAATTGTAAAAATTAAAGTGGCAACAAATTGGCAACAGAAAATCAGTGAGCCAAAATAATATATGCAACAGAAATAAAATAACGGCTAAAAAGATATAAAACTTAAACAAATATATTTAGGAATATCTTTGGACTTGCCGAGTTTGAATGATATTGCGAGAAAAAAAGAGGAAGATGCACATTTGTACTTTTAGTCATCTCCCTCTTTGATAATTTGTAAGTAGGTAATCATTCGTATATTGACATTTTATAAAAGCCATCTGATACTGCTCCTGACTGTCTGCCAGATTCTCTATCAGATGGCTTATTATTATTTTTTTAGTTTAGTACGGCAGTATTCCGGAAGATTCTCTGACCATGGAAGCAGTTTCTTTAATTCTTCCTCTTTAGGAAAAGCCCCCATTTTTCTGAGTTCATCCAATATATAAGTCAGATATGCGTATGGTTTCAGATGGTTCAGAAGTGCCGTTTCTGTAATGCTGTAAACAAGGGCACTGGCATCTGCTCCCCGTACACTTTTGGCAAACAGCCAGTTGCGGCGTCCTACTGCAAAGTTTTTCAATGCACGTTCTGCACTGTTGTTGTCTATGCTGAGATGACCATCTTCCAGATACCGTCTCAGATATACTTCCTGATTAAGCGTATACAAAATGGCATCACCAATAAGGGAAGACCTGTCTACAGAATCTTCCNGATTCCTGCAGTGCCATGCTTGACCTGGCAGGAGGAACAACGGTATATCTTGCCTGCGGAGTCACTGATCTGAGAAAAAGTTACAATGGTCTGGCTGCCATCATCAAATTAAAATTTCACCTCGACCCATACTCACGCTGCATGTTTGCGTTCTGCAACCGTCGGCGTACTTCTATAAAGATCCTCCAATGGGACGGATCCGGATTCTGGATCCTGATGAAACGGCTCGACCGTAATGCCTTCCACTGGCCGGATACTCCGGACGAACTCCGCCAGGTGACTCTGAAAGAGATCCACTGGCTGTGTGACGGACTATCCTTAAATCCCAGAGGTGCATTTGAGGAACACCATCCAAAGATCATTCTGTAAGCATACGACAGCGGAGCTGTCAATCCCGTAAAAATCATGAAAAATACGACATCTTCCTGCATATTTCCTATATCCGGAAACGTAAGTAGGTAATCATTCGTATATTGACATTTTATAAAAGCCATCTGATACTGCTCCTGACTGTCTGCCAGATTCTCTATCAGATGGCTTATTATTATTTTTTTAGTTTAGTACGGCAGTATTCCGGAAGATTCTCTGACCATGGAAGCAGTTTCTTTAATTCTTCCTCTTTAGGAAAAGCCCCCATTTTTCTGAGTTCATCCAATATATAAGTCAGATATGCGTATGGTTTCAGATGGTTCAGAAGTGCCGTTTCTGTAATGCTGTAAACAAGGGCACTGGCATCTGCTCCCCGTACACTTTTGGCAAACAGCCAGTTGCGGCGTCCTACTGCAAAGTTTTTCAATGCACGTTCTGCACTGTTGTTGTCTATGCTGAGATGACCATCTTCCAGATACCGTCTCAGATATACTTCCTGATTAAGCGTATACAAAATGGCATCACCAATAAGGGAAGACCTGTCTACAGAATCTTCCATCGTATGCAGCCATTCAAACATGGCATCCATAACCGGACGGGACTGTTTCTGGCGCTCCTCATATTTTTCTTCCGGTGTTTTGTCATGGAGCATCTCCTCAATCTTATAGAGAATCCCGATCCTTGACATTGCCTGATATGCAACTGTCTCTTTCAGCTGTTCTTTTGTGAAGTCTTTTTTCAATGCTGTGAGGGCTGCATCAAAGCGCCGTCTTGCATGGGTAAGGCATCCGCTTATTATGATACCTTCTCCTAAACTGTGATAAGCCTGATATCCATCACAGGTCAGATACCCATGAAACCTGTTCCCTAAAAAGTTTACAGGATGATATCCCGCACGGGTCCTTTCATAATCGAAGAGTACCATCTGCGGGGAGCCACTGAACTCATCCGTGAGGTATACCCACATCCAGTTCTGGGTCGTACCTTTCTGCTCTGGTTCTCCAAGTACCTGGATACGGCTTTCATCACAATGGATATATCTGCTTTCCAGAAGTTCTTCTTTCATCAGCTGATACAGTGGTTTCAGGTATCTGTCTGCACAGTTTATGATCCAGTTTGCCATAGTCTTTGTGGAAAGATCAAGATCATATCTGGCAAACTCTCTTTCCTGGCGTGCCAGAGGCATCCCATTTACATATTTAGCGTTCATGATACCGGCGACAAGGGAAGGCGTAGCGATACTTCCACGGATCAGGGAAGGTTCTTTTTCCGGACGTTTCATGGCCCCGCATTTCGGACAGCTGTATACATAAGTGATCTCTTCTTCAACCTCAAACTTTGCAGGTACAAAACGCAGGCGTTTTACGGTTTCCTTTGTTACTACGCTGTATTTTTTTCCGCATTCCGGGCAGTAACGGGCTTCCCCTTCCAGTTTATAGGTCCTGGTCTCAACAGTCTCAAAATTGGAAAGATCTTCTTCCTTCTTTCCTTTTCTCTTTTTACGTTTATAAGAGGATGGCCGGATCTCTTCAAACAGCTCTTCTGTTTCCGCATCCGCACTGGCTTCTGCCTCATTGAACAGGTTCATCTGTTCATAGCCTTCGGCATACTTTTCGCTGGATGCACCAAACTGTTTCCTCTGTGCAAGGGTAAGACGGTCAGAGAGCATGGCATTTAAGAATTCGAGTTCCTTCTGTTTATCCTTCAGCAGCTGGATCTCCGTATCCTTCTTCTTTGTCTGTTCCTGTACGATCTTCATCAATGAGATCAGATCTTCACGGCTCATGTTATTCAGCTGTTTATCTGTAAAGATCGGTTCCATGTCCTGTCCTCCCAGCTTTTATCATTATCAAAAGTATACCATGATCCCAGCTGTTTTCCTATGGAAAACTGCGTTTCCGGATATAGGAAATATGCAGGAAGATGTCGTATTTTTCATGATTTTTACGGGATTGACAGCTCCGCTGTCGTATGCTTACAGAATGATCTTTGGATGGTGTTCCTCAAATGCACCTCTGGGATTTAAGGATAGTCCGTCACACAGCCAGTGGATCTCTTTCAGAGTCACCTGGCGGAGTTCGTCCGGAGTATCCGGCCAGTGGAAGGCATTACGGTCGAGCCGTTTCATCAGGATCCAGAATCCGGATCCGTCCCATTGGAGGATCTTTATAGAAGTACGCCGACGGTTGCAGAACGCAAACATGCAGCGTGAGTATGGGTCGAGGTGAAATTTTAATTTGATGATGGCAGCCAGACCATTGTAACTTTTTCTCAGATCAGTGACTCCGCAGGCAAGATATACCGTTGTTCCTCCTGCCAGGTCAAGCATGGCACTGCAGGAATCCCAGTATGGATTCCATCAGTTCCGGTCTGCAGGAATCAGATATTTCAATACGGATACTGTCTGAGACAAAAATACGCACCGGTGCAGTTTCTTCAGAGAGAAGCTTTCTGGCAGCTTCCTGTTCAGATGGCAGTCTGGCAAAGACCAGATCCTGTTCAGGTTCAGATGCCGGATCTTCTTTAGCAAGTCTGCGGGTCCAGTATCCCATCGTAGATAAAGGGATATCGTTTTCTGCACACCATTGTTTACACGTTTGTCCACTGGTTTTGTATTGCTGGATACGGTCAGCCCAGAGTTTTGCTTTTTCTTCTTTGTTCATAGTGTATAGAATACCTCCTGAGTTTTAAGGAGATTGTAGCAGAATAAAAAATGAAAAAACAGATACGGATGATTACTTACTTACCCGGAAACGCAGTTTTCCATAGGAAAACAGCTGGGATCATGGTATACTTTTGATAATGATAAAAGCTGGGAGGACAGGACATGGAACCGATCTTTACAGATAAACAGCTGAATAACA
>CABJAN010000013.1 GCA_902363515.1 Bacillota bacterium
TTTTTGAAGTACCATAAGTATCTACCATAAAATCACGATACAGCTTATAAAACTGAGCAAGCTGGTAACCGTTAGGATGCTCTTTTTTATAATCAATCCATAGAAAACTCAAGTCAGCATGTTTTCCCATTTGGATCATCTGCTCATGTATTTTTTCAAAATCAGGCAGTGGAATATCCTTATGTCGAAGGTTTTCTTTTGGATAGATGAGATCAACCACCTTTGAGGCTGGCATTTGCCGAAGATCATCCAATGATAAGCCTGAATCCTTGTATCGGTTCATAATTAATGCAATCCCGCTCCGTCCGATCCGGTAACGTTTTTGTACAGAGTCATAACTGACTTTACTGAGCCGAAGTTCTATGACTCCAAGAATAGTATTGTAGTCGTGCATAATAGTTCCTCCTTTGCACTGTGATGAATAATAGTTACATCACAATAATAAAGGAAAAACGTACCGCTTTGAGCAGAAAACGAGTACCGCTAAATCAGAATGAATGTACCGACGATTTCAGAATAGGCGTACCGTTCGAGCAGAATTTGCAAAAAATAATTTTAGCAGTTATCTATGGTCAATAAAATTTCTAAGAAATGCCGCAGCACACAATAATTGTTTACTTAATAGCCTCAAAGCACCCTATAATGTAGTTCTTCACAAGAATAAAGATATTTTATTTGAAATCTCAAAAATTAAAACAATATCTGAAAAAAGCAGAACAACATGGATGAAGAATCCTGTAGTCCATGACTTCATCATCTTGGTCTATGTATACCTAAACGTAATAAAAAGCAGTGGCATTAAGCAATATGGTATTAAACAGTTAAATTGGTTGTTTCACAAAAGAATGCCTCAACATAAAGAATACTTTGAAAAAAATATAAACATCAAGGAGTGCTACCATTTTACAAATAAAATAATTACTACATTTTGCAACAAATACAGAAAATAAGCTCACATACCCTAACCTATACATACAAACTTGTTGACATTTTAATCTTAGCTACATATAATAACATTGTAGATCAAAAAACTTGAACGTTTTTCCGAGGAACTGATGCCCGCATTGGTTCCTTATTTTTTTTAATAACAAAGACTGTTGCACCCAACTACACTTCGATACAACAGCCCACTTTAAACTCCAAAATCTCTGTATACTCTCACACCTTAAACCGATATCCAACTCCCCAGATTGTCTCAATATACTGAGGCTTCGCTGTGTTGAACTCAATTTTCTCCCGAATCTTCTTAATATGCACAGTAACCGTAGCAATATCTCCAATAGATTCCATTGCCCATATTTCTTTGAACAGTTCATCTTTGGTAAACACCCTGTTAGGATTCTGCGCCAGGAAAGTCAGAAGGTCAAATTCCTTGGTGGTAAAGTTCTTTTCTTCCCCATTAATCCACACTCTTCTGGCAGTTTTATCAATTTTCAGTCCACGGATTTCAATAACATCATTTTCCTGGACACCTGTACCAATGAGGCGCTCATATCTTGCCAGATGCGCTTTTACCCTTGCCACAAGTTCGCTTGGGCTAAAAGGCTTTGTCATGTAATCATCTGCCCCAAGCCCAAGGCCGCGGATTTTATCAATATCATCTTTCTTTGCAGAAACCATAATAATCGGGGTATTTTTCTGATTCCTGATTTCCCTGCAGATTTCAAATCCATCCACTTCCGGAAGCATTAAATCCAGAATAAACAAATCATAATCTTCCTCCAGAGCTTTCTTTAGTCCAACATCTCCTCTGTTTTCAATTTCCACCTGAAAGCCGCTTAATTCCAGATAGTCCTTCTCTAAATCTGCAATGGCTTCCTCATCCTCAATAATTAAAATCTTACTCATTTGCCGGTACCTCCTGATATTTTCTAAGGACAAAATACATTACTGTCCCTGTATGCTCTTTGCTGGTTGCCCAGACTTTTCCACCATGGTCTTCCATAATTTTCTTCACAATTGACAGCCCTATGCCGCTTCCTCCCTTGGATGAATTTCTGGAGGCATCTGTCCGGTAAAACCGGTCAAAAATATTCGGCAAATCCTTTGCTGCAATTCCTTTTCCGTTATCCTCTATTTCTACCTGAATAAAATCTCCCACATCCTTTACCCTGAGATTAATCTTTTGCTGCTTGCCTGCATCTGTATATTTCAGGGAATTGCTTACAATATTATTTACAACCCGCTTAATCTGCTCCGCATCTGCAATGACCATAACCTCCGGTTCCACATAATTGGAATAAGAAAAGTCCACATTCTTAGCTTCTAACTCCATGTGAAGATCCTCTGCGCAATCGTCAAAAAATTCTGTAACCATAATCTTATTAAAGGTATACGGAATCTTATTGGTATCCATCTTGGAATAAAAGGTCAGCTCATTAATTAGTCTGTCCATTTCATTGGATTTATTATAAATCGTCTTGATATAGCGCTCCATTTTCTCCGGTGTATTGGCAACACCATCCATGATTCCCTCTACATATCCCTTCACTGCTGTAATAGGTGTTTTCAGGTCATGAGAAATATTACTGATAAGCTCCTTGCTTTCCCGGTCAAACTCCACCTTCTCCTCTGCATTTTCCTTGAGCCTCTGGCGCATTTCCTCAAAATCCTGACACAAATCTGCAATCTCGCTGACGCCTTCCGAAGATACTGTGAAGTTCAAATCTCCGGATTTAATCTTCTGCGTTGCCATACGCAATTTATCCAGAGGCGCAATCACACCTCTGTAAATCCACCAGGTAAGTCCCAGCGCTGTTGTTACTAAAATCACAACCACGGTTACCAGCATATTTTTGAACAAATCTTTCATTTGAGGAAGTGTCTCCAGAATATTAGAAACAATAAACACACTTCCGTCTTTTATCTGGGACGTTTCAAAAGTCACCTGTTTCACAAGCACCTGTACCCGCCCTCCAAGATAAAGGCCGGCATTGGTACTGGCATCAAAATCCTGGAATTTTCCTAATTTTTCCACCAACTCCTGGGGATAAGTTTCACATCCATAATACGTAATTCTGTCATTCTCCTGAACCAGAATATAGGAATGCATTTCCTGAAGCTCTCTGTTCAGGTCATCCAGATATACGATATCCTCAAACCTGGACGGGGTTGTCTGCGCAACCACCCTGATATTTTCTATTATTTCATTGGTAAGATGATTTACCACCTCTGCCATATTGGTCAGACTTTCATAAGTGGGGTCTTCGATTCCATATTGCTTCTCAATCATGCTGAATTGGTATTGAGTAAAAGCCCAAAATGCAATTCCCGTAAAAAGAAGGGGCTCCAATACAATAATGAAAAAAGAAATAATAATCCTTGTTTTTAACTTCATGGCTACTGCCTCTTTCACTTTTCTTTACTGTGCAATCATTCGTATGTTTTATTATACCATATCTTTCTCTCTTTTCCTCTAAACAAATCAAAATCTAAATCTAAACTTTCTATAAAAAACTTCTCGAAATCCTTTGACTTTCCTTCAAACCCCACCTAAAATGTAAGTATCAAAAAACAGTACCAAAAACATCTAATACTTAGGAGAAATACTATGTTCATTGATAAAGGAAAACTACTCTTTCAATTAAATCAACAATATCAGAAAGGCGGAATCCAGATTGTTTCCCTGTATGCGCATCCAGGAATGGGAAAAACCAGACTGCTTCAGGAATTTTCCAAAGAAAAACAGGTGCTTTACTTCAAAGCCTCCCCTGTACTCTATGAAGAAAACTTCCGTTTATTTAAAAATTTATGTGTCCGCCGCCTGGATGAACAATTTCAAACAACAAAAAAATTCTCAGAAATTTTCCGCCTTCTGGCAAAGTCATCTTTAAGCGAACCTCTTGTTCTCATTCTGGATGATGTCTCCTATCTGATTTCCCAGAACAAGCGGTTTCCAACCATGCTTCATGCTTTGGAGAAAAAAGCAGCCTCCGGCGCAAATCTTTTCATTCTCCTGTGCAAACCAGGGCATTTATATGAAAAAGAACAAAAAAAAGAAGCCCACACCATGCTTCTTCCGAAATTTTCATTTTTTGAAATGCGGGCTTTTTATCCATACAGAACCCTGGAGGAGCAGCTTCTTATCTACCGTATTACCGGAGGCAATCCTTCTTATATGCAGGCATTTACAGGAAAAGAAAGTATGGACCACCTTCTTTTACATCTGTTTTTTGGGGAAGATGGTCTGTTTTACCGCAGAATCCCCACCCTTACCAGAACTTATTATTCCGGTTCTGCTGTCATGGGTTCTATTCTGGCAGCTCTTGGCTGTGAAAGCCGGAAACTCCAGGAGGTCTGCGACAGCACAGATCTTACCCCAAGCGCAGCCAGCAGTCTTCTATCCTCCCTGTCATCTCATAATCTGGTAAACCGGATTATACCCGTTACAGAAGACCAGGGCAGCCGGCGTACCCTTTATGAAATTTCAGATGGAGTATTTCGTTTCTGGTATACCTTTGTCTATCCTTATCAATCCGAAATTGAAGCCGGTATGGGCGAAAATATCTTTCACCGTTTTGTAAGCCCTGTCCTGAAAGACTGGCTCAAAGCTTCTTTTGAGGAGGTATGCCGCGACTTTTTGGCATTAGAAAAAGAAATGGGCACTGCACCTTTTGATTTTGAACAGATTGGTATGTGGTGGGGACAGCATCCTACCAAGAAACGCACCGAATATGTTTCTATTGCCGCCTCTGCTCCAAAAGAAATCCTGTTAGGCTCCTGTTTCTGGACAGACCAGTGGATCGACCTGGAAGCCCTGCATGATTTGAGAAAGCATGCCAGCCTTTTTCCAGACACCCGGCAATGGTATTATTTATTCTCCAAATCCGATTTTGTCAGTGGGTTTGAAGTTATATCCGGCAGTCACGTAAAAGTATTTACCCTGGAACAAATGTGCAGGGAAGCCAGAGAATACTTAAAAAACACTTCACATATATAAAATAAAAAAGAGCTATCCCACTAGATAACTGCTATCCAGAATATTGATACAGTTCCAGCGAATCTGTGGAGTACGCTTTGAGACTACAGGCTCAAAGTGAACGCAGACTGAGCTGTAACTGTACAATATTCCAGATGCATGATTAGGTTAGCTCTTTTCTTATATTTTTTATAAGTATTTCTTTAACACATCTACTTTATCCAGTTTTTCCCATGGCAGGTCTAAATCATTTCTTCCGAAATGTCCGTAAGCTGCTGTCTGTTTGTAAATCGGACGACGTAAATCTAACATTTTAATAATGCCGGCTGGTCTTAAATCAAAGTTTTCACGAATGATTTCTACCAAACGTGTATCAGAAAGTTTTCCTGTTCCGAAAGTATCTACCATAACAGAAGTTGGGTGAGCAACACCGATAGCGTAAGAAAGCTGAATCTCACATTTCTTAGCCAGACCTGCTGCTACAATATTCTTTGCTACATAACGTGCCGCATAAGCTGCAGAGCGGTCTACCTTGGTACAGTCTTTTCCTGAGAAAGCACCGCCGCCGTGACGCGCATACCCGCCATAAGTATCTACAATAATCTTACGTCCGGTAAGACCGCTGTCCCCGTGAGGTCCGCCGATTACAAAACGTCCTGTAGGATTGATGAAAAATTTTGTATTTTCATCTACCATTTCAGCAGGCAGAACCGGATCAAATACATATTTCTTAATATCTGTGTGAATCTGTTCCTGTGTCACATCCGAATCATGCTGTGTGGACAATACTACTGCATCTAAACGTACCGGTTTGTCATTTTCATCATACTCTACAGTTACCTGGGATTTTCCATCTGGTCTTAAATAAGTCAGTGTTCCGTCTTTACGCACCTTGGTAAGCTGAAGTGCCAGCTTGTGTGCCAGTGCAATAGGATATGGCATATATTCTTCTGTTTCATCAGAAGCAAAACCAAACATCATACCCTGGTCACCAGCTCCGATAGCATCCAGTTCTTCTTCTGACATTTTGTTTTCTTTTGCTTCCAGAGCTTTGTCAACGCCCATAGCAATATCTGTGGACTGTTCGTCAATGGTAGTGATAACACCGCAGGTATCTGCATCAAAGCCATATTTTGCTCTGGTGTAGCCGATTTCTCTTACGGTATCTCTTACAATTTTAGGGATATCTACATATGCCTTTGTTGTGATTTCACCCATAACCATAACCATACCTGTAGTTACAGTAGTTTCACATGCTACGCGGCTCATTGGGTCTTTTTCCATCAGAGCATCTAAGATGGCATCAGAAATGGCATCGCACATCTTGTCTGGATGTCCTTCGGTTACAGATTCGGAAGTAAATAATCTTTTTTCCATAGTATCTTTCCTTTCTTTGAGGTTATATTTTCTCTTGAGGTTTAATCACCAAAAAAGAGTCCGCACTAAGCGGACTCATATCGTTCTAAAATGAATCCTCTTATTGTTCGACTACTCGCTCAGGTTGGCACCTTCCGCATGGCGGGGTTGCCGTGACTTCACAGTTCCTATGTAACTCCATCACTCTGAATAAGAGAAAATATAAATTGTTTTCTGTTTTCGTTTATTACAATACAAGGTTTTTTCCGGTTCGTCAAGCCTTTTTTATCCCACCCGTAACTGGAATTTCTTAATTTCCTTTTCACTGGAAACTTTTTCAATCTCTGCGCCCAGGCTTCTCAGCTTTTCTTCAAAACGCTCATAACCTCTCTGGATGTATACAATATCATCCACAATGGTAATGCCTTCAGAAGCAAGACCCGCAATAACCAGGGCCGCGCCTGCGCGCAAGTCAGGGGCGCATACTCTTGCACCTGTGAGTTTCGGAACGCCGTCAATAATAGCAGTATTTCCTTCCACCTTGATATTTGCTCCCATTCTTGCCAGCTCTGCGGCATATTTAAAGCGGTTCTCAAAAATACTCTCGGTTACAATGCTTGTCCCTTCTGCCAAGGTTAGTGCCACAGAAAACTGAGGCTGCATATCTGTAGGATAGCCCGGATAAGGCATGGTCTTCACATTGGTACGTTTCAGGCGCTTATTAGCCACTACGCGTACTGCATCATCAAACTCTTCCACCTGGCATCCAATCTCTTCTAATTTTGCAGTGGTTGCCTCCAGATGCTTGGGAATTACGTTTTTCACCATAATGTCTCCCATAGTTGCAGCGGCAGCGCACATAAATGTTCCTGCCTCAATCTGGTCCGGAATAATAGAATAGCTTGTACCATGAAGCTTTTCCACTCCACGGATACGGATAACATCCGTACCTGCGCCTTTAATATTAGCACCCATACTGTTCAGGAAGTTCGCCACATCTACTACATGGGGCTCTCTTGCCGCATTTTCAATGGTGGTATTTCCCTGAGCCATGGCTGCTGCCATCATAATGTTAATGGTAGCTCCTACAGAAACCATATCCAGGAAAATATGCTTTCCAAGCAACTGATCTGCTTTTGCAACAACTGCGCCATGGATAATATCCACAGATGCTCCCAGGGCTCTGAATCCTTTTAAATGCTGATCAATAGGGCGGCTTCCGATATTACAGCCACCTGGAAGGGGAACCTCCGCATTTTTATATTTTCCCAGAAGCGCTCCCAGAAGATAGTAGGAAGCTCTGATTTTTTTGATATATTCATATTCCACGCTGATATTTCCAATGGTGGAGCCAACAATTTTCACTTCTGTAGGGCTGATGCGTTCCACAACTGCACCGATTTCCTTAATTGCTTCTAACAGAACATTAATATCCCTTACATCCGGTAAGTTCTCAATGTGTACCGTTTCATCTGTCATAATTGCTGCTGCCAATATGGCAAGGGCTGCGTTCTTTGCTCCGCCAATCTCTACTTCTCCAACCAACGGATTCCCGCCTTTGATAACATACTGTTCCATATACACACCTCTTAATTTTTAGACCCTCAGGCCTGTCTCAATTTATGGTATTCCTGCTGCTTTGCAGGTTTCTCGTCTTATAAAAGCCATACTCGAATCATTATCTGCACATGTAATCCAGGAAGCCCGGTGCCTATGGCACAAAAACTCCCTTTCTATTTTATTTTATGGCTTAACTATTATATTATAACAGATGCCACCATTTGTAAATAAAAATTAACATATTCCTGTAATTGAGCCCTTTTTGCCCACTCTATTCTCTATTATTTTTCCAGCTCCTCCAGAATTTTCTGTAAAGTCTGTTCTGCATTCAACTTTTTCTCATCAATTACAATATCGGCATACTTTTCGTACAATGGGGTTCTCTCATTATAAAGTCCCTTTAAAGTCTGTCCTTCCCGCAGAACAACCCCTCTTCCTTTTAGATTTCCCAGTCTTCTCTGCAAAATACTATAGTCTAATTTTAAGTAAATTACTGTTCCGATTTCCTTTAAATGCTCCATGGCTTCCTGGCAGTATACCACACTTCCCCCGGTGGCAATAACCGCTTTCGTGGTTTCTATAGAAGCATTGACTCTGTTTTCAATTTCCAGGAAACCATCCAGCCCTTTTTTTTCAATAATTTCCCGCAAAAGCGCATTCTCTTCTTTTTGAATCAGCAAATCAGAATCCAAAAACTCATAGCCAAGCACCTTGGCAAGAATGACTCCAACTGTACTTTTTCCAACTCCGGGCATTCCAATAAGTACCAGATTATCTTTTTTCATTTCTCCGTTTTCCTCTGCTTTTTCTGTTTTTTTTCTTAATGCTATATCCAAAGGTTCCCAGCTTTTTCCCAAGTCCGTAATATTCTCCGTGAGAATATACAATAGGATTTGCCAGAGCTAAGTCGAATTTGCCCTTTTCATCCATGTATTTATCATCCACATGCACTGCCAGCACATCCGCTGTGAAAACGCTGTGACTTCCATATTCCTGGACTTCCCGTACCCTGCATTCAATAGACACCGGAGATTCTTTAATCATAGGCGCTCCCACATGGGACGCGGGCTGTCTGGTAAGGTGTACCGCTTTAAATTTATCCACATCTCTGCCTGATTTTACACCACAGTAGTCTGTAGCATAAGCCAGTTTTTCTGTTGTGAGATTAATGACAAATTCTCTGGTTTCCATAAGCATTTTATATGAATACCGTTCCGGGCGCACAGAAATAGACACCATAGGAGGATTGGTACACACAGTTCCCGCCCATGCTACCGTAATAATATTATCGTGCCCTTCCTCATCTGCCACACTTACCATGACAACCGGCAGGGGATATAGCATATTTCCTGGTTTCCACTCTATTTTTGGCATAATACAACCTCATTTCCATCTTTAATTATTCTGCTGTAAAGTCCCGATAAAAGCCGGAATCAACTGTTTCTTTCTTGAGACTACTCCCGGAAGAATATAGCCGCCCTGCGCTTCTTTTACTTCAAAAGCCTCCTCTACCAGACGTCCGCTGCCTTCTCCGTAACAAATAATTTCTGAACATTCTTCCAAAATATTGGTCAGCATGAAAAATACCATAGAAATTCCGTTCTTTCCACATTCATGCTGCATAAAAGGAATCAGTCTCTGTTTCAAATCTGCCAGCTCTTCTGCATTCATAGAACTAATCTGCCCAACTCCAAAGTTCACAGTATCTGCTGTAAAACGTTTGAAATCCTGATAGAAAATAACTTCTGCGGTCTTTCCTCTTAAGTTACTTCCGGCAGTAAACATTTCCTTTGCATGTTCCTCAATATTAATTCCCGCAATGAGCGCAAGGGCCCCTGCTGCCATTTTATCCGCTGAAGTACAGGTTGGAGAACGGAACATCAAGGTGTCTGAAATAATGGCAGAACACAAAAGTCCTGCAATAGCCGGACTGATTTCCAGCGCTTTTTCTGTATACATCTGATACATAATGGTTGCAGTGCAGCCAACAGGCTGATTTCGGAACATAATGGGCTGCAGGGTTTCCAGAGAACCTAATCTGTGATGGTCAATAATCTCCAGAATCTCTGCCGCATCAATATTGTCTACAGCCTGAGTTTTTTCGTTATGGTCTACCAGAATCAACTGCTTTTTCTTCATTCCCAGCAAATTTCGTCTGGACACAGTTCCTATGTATTTGCCATGTTTATTTACCACCGGAAAGGCTCTGTGACGGGTTTTTACCATGATATCCTTAATGTTATCCGTAAAATCATCAGTCTGGAAGGTGATCAGGTTTTCCTTTTTCATAATGTGTTTTACAGGAATACTCTGATTAATCAGCCTTGCAACGGTAAACGTATCCAGGGAAGACCGGATAACTACGCATTGATTACGCTCTGCAGCCTCTACAATATCATGAGATACCTCTGCATTATTGCATACAATCATACAACTTACATTCTGTTCAATAGCGCACAAATGATCTTCATAACGGTCTCCCAGAATCACCAGATCTTCCTCTTCCAAAAACTCTCCCAGTTTATTGGGATGAGCCGCGCCTATGACTACTTTTCCCCGGATGAAATACCCATGGGAATTTCCCGTCACAACCGTTCCCTCCACTGTGTTGGCAATGCTTCTGTACTGAGTTCTTGCATTGGACAAAAAGTAATTATCATGGGCGTCCATGTAAGAATTTGCAATATCTCCTGTGGTAATCAATCCCTCTAACTGTCCGTCCTCTTTTGTAATGGGAAGCGTTACTGCACTGCTTTTTTTCATAATAGACCAGGCGTCTTTAATGGAAATATTATTTGGGACTCCCGGCGTCTCCCTGATTTCCATATCCTTTACCTGGGTTCCTACATCCGAAAGATATCCCGGCGCTTCTACACCAAAACGTTTTAAAACATATTCTGTCTCTTCATTAATCTGTCCGGCTCTTTTCGCTGCATACTTTTTCCCTGAGTTCAGCCGGTTTTTAATATCTGCATATGCAATCGCAGAACATATGGAATCTGTATCTGGATTTTTGTGCCCTATAATATAAATCTTCCCCTGCTTCGCCATTCTTCCTTGCCTTTCTGTTTTTTAAGGTATTTTGCCATTATAGTAACATACTTCTAAATTTATAGCAATTATGTTATAATGATTGCACGGTTTAAAATCGAATTTTAACTTGGGAGGTAACACAATGACAGAAGAAATGAAAAAACAGGAAACCATGGATGACTACGCAGATGAAATCAACGCATCCTTCTCAAATTTCCGGGATGATGACATGCTTGTGTGGGACAAGTTGGAGCAGATGAAGGAAGACAAAACAGAATTTGAGGTCACCGTAGAGGGCATTGTAAAAGGCGGTGTAATTGCTTATGTGGAAGGCATCCGGGCTTTTATCCCAGTTTCCAGACTGGCATTAAATTATGTAGAAAATCCAGAAGATTATTTGAAGAAAACTCTTATGGTTCGTGTCATGGAGGTGGATGAACAGGAAAACCGGCTGCTGCTCTCTGCTAAGGAAATTCTTCAGGAGCGGGCTGCTGCTAAGAAAAGAGAACAGGTTGACCAGATTAAAGTAGGAAGTATTGTTGAGGGAACCGTGGAATCTCTTCAGACTTATGGCGCGTTTGTTTCTCTTGGAAATGGCATTTCAGGACTGGTGCATATTTCTCAGATTTCCGAAAAACGCATCAAACATCCAAAGGCTGTTCTGTCTGTAGGTGATACGGTAACTGCAAAAGTAATTAAAAATGAAGACGGAAAAATCAGTCTGAGCATGAAGGCTCTCATTGAAGTGCCGGAAGAAAAAGAAGAAGAACCAGATTATGAGCTTCCAGAAAGTGAAGAAATCTCTACTTCTCTTGGCTCTCTGTTTAAAAATCTGAAATTAGACTAAGCTATGAAGAATATTTTTCACCGTTTTTTTATTGAAGGTTTCCGGGGTATGGCCTGTGGCCTATTTGTCACCTGGATTCTGGGTATGGCTCTTCAGCAAATCGGCTTGTTGTTCCATGGTTCTGCAGGCACGTTCCTTCAAAACAGCGGCGCTATGGCGATTTCTCTTACAGGCGCTGGTATCGGTATCGGAATTGCCAGCCGCCTTGGGGAAAACACCTTTTCCTGCCTCTGCGCTGCAATCGCCGGCATGACGGGAGCTTTTTCTCAGGAAATTCTAAATGGAAGCTTCTTTACAGAACCAAAATCCTTCCTGGAAATGGGTTACGGCGACCCTCTTGGCGCCTTTCTGGCTGCTTTTGCAGCCATTGAAATTTCCCGTTTTCTTCTGGGAAAAACCAGCCTGGATTATCTCCTGGCGCCCCTTTTTGGTATTCTGGGGGGCTGCCTGTGCGGATTCTGGATCGGTATTCCTGTAAGCAGTCTCATGGAAAAGCTGGGAGAGCTTATCTCCTGGGGAACGCAACAGCAACCACTTTTCATGGGTATCACACTGGCTGTTTTCATGGGAATGGCCTGTACCTTTCCCTTAAACGCCGCCGCCCTGGCCGCTATGCTGCAGCTATCCGGTTTAGCCGCCGGAGCAGCAACCATTGGCTGCTGCTGCAATATGATTGGATTCGCCCTGGCAGGATATAAGGACAATGGTATTTTTGGTCTTCTGGCAGTAGGACTTGGAACCTCCAAACTTCAATTTCCTAAAATTCTCCAACGGCCTCTTATCTGGCTGCCTTCCCTTCTTTCCAGTGCAATCCTTGGCCCCATAGGCGTCCTTGTGGCAAAAATGACTAACAGCACTGCCGGAGCCGGACTTGGAACCACTGTTCTTCTGGGTCCAATCATGTCCTGGCAAACCATGGCGCCTACTCAGGATTCCGCAATACTCCTGCTGAAAATATCGCTCATGTACTTCATACTTCCCGGCCTTCTCACCCTTGGCATTGCAAATGGTATGCGAAAACTCAATCTTATTAAGGCTGGAGATATGAGACTGGATTTATAAATTAATAATCCTTCAAAATAAGATACTCTAAAAATTTAACATATCAGCCAAGTTGAAAGAATTTGTACTGGATAATACGGAGGAAACAGAATGGATAGAAAGAGAGTTAGCCAGATTAAGGAACAGTTTGACCTTGTTGTACACAGCGATAAAACCGCAAACGTTGAATTTTGGTATGCTCGTGAATTAATGCCCTTGCTTGGCTATGAGCGTTGGGAAAACTTTGACAAAGCCATTTTACGTGCAATGGATTCCTGTGAAACCAGTGGTATTAGGGTGTCCAACCATTTTCGTGAGGTCACGAAAATGGTTTCTCTTGGTAGTGGCGCACATAGAGAGATTAAAGATTATATGCTCACCCGCTATGCCTGTTATTTGATTGCACAGAACGGCGACCCGAAAAAAGAAGAAATTGCGTTTGCACAGAGCTACTTTGCAGTACAGACTCGAAGGCAGGAACTGATTGAAGAACGTATTGCGCTTATTGAGCGTACAGAGGCCCGTGGCCGACTGCGCGAATCTGAAAAACGTCTTTCTCAGAATATCTATGAACGTGGTGTCGATGATGCTGGTTTTGGTCGCATTCGTTCCAAAGGCGATCAGGCTCTGTTTGGCGGCCACACTACAATGGAAATGAAAGCACGCCTGGGTGTGAAAGATAATCGCCCTCTTGCAGACTTTCTTCCTACACTGACGATTGCGGCAAAGAATCTGGCAACAGAAATGACCAACTATAATGTAGAAGAAAAAGACCTACAGGGCGAACATGCCATCACTGGTGAACACGTGCAGAATAATCTTTCTGTGCGTGGAATGCTTGGGCAGCGTGGAATCAGGCCGGAGGAACTGCCCCCTTCCGAAGACATAAAAAAACTGGAACGTCGCGTAAGATCACAGGAAAAAAAATTGGCAGCACAAGCAGGAAAACTGCCTGAATCGGAAGCCGCTGAGACACGTTAATGGCAGTAATTGGGGAGACTATCCAAAACTAGACTAACATAGTTTTGGATAGTCTCCCTCTTTTGTTCCTATTCAAATAATCCCTTAAAGAAATCTACGATTTTCTGGAAGAATCCTTTTACCTGTTCTCCGTCAATGTTTAAATCTAAATCCAGGCTTGCGATTTTGTCATAGAGGTTTTTGGCCTGTTCTTTCAGGCTTTCAATATCCAGATCCAGATCATCAATTTTCTCCATCAAAGACACAATGGCCTGTCTGTCCTCTTCTGACAGCTCAATTTTCATTTCCTGGGCTGCCTGTTCTACCACATTTTCAATTTCCTCTGTGGTAACTGCTTCTCCCTCTACTACCTGCTCTTTAATCGCGCCTATAAGCTGCTCTGCTTTTTCCTGGTCTCCTACGCTTTCTGCCACCTGTCCGGTAATCACCAGCTCATTAGTTGCAGTCTCTACATTCTCCGTATTGACCTTTTCCCCTGTCATGTTTTCATAGGATTTAATGGCTCCTACCAAAGCTGCAGTTCCTGAAATGTTAAAAGGACCTGCCACCACAATATCTGCGTCCTTAATTCCTGCTGTAGCCAGAGCATTCTCATACATACCCGGTGTACAGTAAGTAATATTCTTAGTCTTTACGTTAATTCCATTCCCATCCTTTTTCCCTTCTACCAGCACAGAAGAAAGGGCTCTGGAGCCAATGACACTCTTATCCAGATAAGAATCCAAAAAATCATGTTCATCCTGGTTTGTCACAGTTGCCACCGTATACTTCTTTAAATCTTCCTCCGTAACATCCAGCAGTCTCAAAACGGTTTCCCGCTCCTGTGCGTTTAAATCTGCCCCCAAAGACACATACGGAACATTCAGCTTCGCGTCTTCCCTGTCTGCCAGAACTGTAAGGGGTGAGGCCACCAGCATCATCCCAGCTAACAATACAGCAATTCCTCTTTTTTTCATCATATCTCATCTCTCCTGTTTTTATATCTCTTTTAGCCTCAAAGCGCATTCAAAAAATCCGCCTGAACTATATAAGCAATTATAACACGTCTCCTGGTGTTCTGTATCTAAAGATTCTCTAAACCTTATATAAAGCATTTGCATACTATTCTTTACAGTTTGTATAGTCAATAAACAAATTCTGGTTGCCGGGCTTGAAAGAACAGTGTATGATAGGATTATGATTATTTTGGAATTTATATGAAAAAGGAGTTTTCTATTATGTCTATTGCCAACCAGGAAATGATACGTGATAATAACAGGCGCCTGGTACTGGAGTATCTTGTGAATCATCCTCCCGTTTCCAGGGCAGAACTGGCGAAACAACTGAATCTTACCAAGGCTACTATCTCCAATATTGTTCAGGATCTCTTGCAGCAAAATTTGGTTCTGGAAATCGGCAGCGCCAAAACTGCCATGGGAAGAAAGCCTATTCTTCTGGAATTTCAAAAAAACTGCGGATATGCTCTGGCTATTGATGTGCGGCCAAACCAGATTATTACCCTTGCAGCTAATCTAAAAGGTGAAAACTGCAAAGTCCAGGAATACGCCTTTTACCAGGATCAGGAGCTTCTCTCTCTTTTGAAGGAAATTATTGCCGGGCAGATTGCAAAATATTCCCATACCCCTTATGGCATTGTTGGAATTGCTGTTGGAATCTATGGTGTTGTAAACAATAACCGCATTTTGTTTACCCCCTACTATCCACTGCCTCAGCCTGATTTGGGACAAATTTTGGAAGATATCTTCCATTTACCTGTGATTGTGGAAAATGAATCTAATTTCTCTGTGCTGGGAGAATCTGCTTTTCATTTTGGATATAAAAATATGATTCACATTAATGTCCATGATGGTATTGGTATGGGGATTTTAATTGGTGAGCATTTATATAAAGGGCATGACGGTTATGCAGGAGAATTTGGTCATACCATTCTGTTTCCAGACGGAAAACCTTGCCCTTGCGGAAACTGCGGCTGCCTGGAACAATATGCCTCCGAAAAAGCCATTTTAGAGGAATATGCTGCCCGCACCGGACAAATCCAGGTAACCATGGACCAGTTTCTGGCCGATTACCAGCAAAAGCTCCCTGCTGCCCTGGAAATGATGGATTTGTTTGTTAAATATATGTCCATTGGAATCAACAATATTATCAATACCTTTAATACGGATTTAATTGTGATTAACAGCGCTTTTTCCAATTACATACCAGATATTAATTCCCGTATCCTGGAATATCTCTCAAAGCACCAGAACCGGGACTGCAAAATCATCTCATCCAAATTGCAGGATATTTCCGGGCTTATGGGTGGTATTCGCGTGTGTGTGGAATGTTTTCTGGATATTCAGCATCTTCAAATCCAGACACACCATAAAGATTTGGAAATTATTTGACCTCCAATCCCGGTAAATTTTTAACATTCATAAAAGGTTTGATTTTCGTTCATGATTTCTTCACAACTTCAACACGATTTGAACATAATTCTGGGATATACTAATATCATAAAAATAATACAGAGCAAGTTATTTTTATATTTTCTTTTTCATATGTCGACTCGTAAGAGTCGGCTCTCCTTCCTTTAATATTTATAGAAAAAGAGGGTGTCATTCAATCATCCATAAGATGTGAGAATGACATCCTCTTTGTTTTATCTATTTTTTCAATTCATTGGTCAGAGCTGCAAAATCTGCCAGCGTCAAAGCCTCTCCTCTGACACCTTCTGAAAATCCGCAGGCTGCAATGGCCGCCTGAATCTCCTCCTTGCTAAAGGAAAGCTCCGGTGAATTTTTTAAACTGTTTACCAGTGTTTTACGTCTCTGGTTAAAAGATGCCCGAATAAGACGAAACATCAATTTTTCATCTACCGTCTTAACCGACGCTTCTTTATGTCTGGTAAGACGGATTACTGCGCTTCCTACCTTGGGTCTTGGCATAAAACAGTTAGGCGGAACATTGGCCACAATATACGGCTCGGCATAATACTGTACTGCCAGAGACAGGGCTCCATAGTCCTTTGTCCCGGGTCCTACCTGCATTCTATCTGCAACTTCTTTTTGCACCATAACGGTAATGGATTCTATAGGCACATGTTCCTCAAATAATCCCATAATAATCGGTGTGGTAATATAATATGGCAGATTCGCCACAACTTTAATGGGTTTTCCCTGGTTGTGCTCCTCTGCCAGTTTCCTGATGTCTACTTTGAGAATGTCTTCATTGAGAACTGTCACATTATCATAGTCCTGAAGAGTATCTTCTAAAATAGGAATCAGTGCTTTGTCGATTTCTACTGCATAAACCTCTCTTGCTGCACAGGCCAGGTACTGGGTCATGGTCCCGATACCAGGACCAATCTCCAATACAAAATCTTCCTTTGTAATCTCTGCCGCATTTATGATTTTATCCAGCACATGGGTATCTATGAGGAAATTCTGCCCGAACTTTTTCTGAAAAACAAATTCATATTTCTGGAGAACTTCTATGGTTCTCTTTGGATTTCCCAGATAAGGGGCTGTCATTCTCATTCCTCCTGCTTAGATATCAAAATCTTTTTCGTATAACATAATTCTGCCTGTTTCATCTAAATGTCTCTTGCTCACTTTTTTGCCGGCTCTTCTGCCTTTTCTGGAGGCTCTTGCAATGGCTTCGTCCATCATTTCACGAACCATACCTACTGCTACCGGATTTTCCTCATTCTGATTGTCTCCAATGAGTGTATACAAAGCAAGCACTGCCATATCGTCAATCTTATATCCCAGCTCTTTTGCATAGGTTTTTGCAAAGGATACCAGCTCATCATTAGTAAACACAGGGATCACAATCCTGGAATCAAATTTCTTCATAAACTCAGGGAATTTCTCTTCCAGTCTGCGGATACCAGGTTTTAAATCTTCCAGAATCACCGTGAGGCGGTTGGTCTTAAACTCCATAGCTTTAGACATGTTTTCCACAACCTCTTCCTTCAGCTCTCCTGCATTTTCTACTACCAGAAATCCTCCGGAAAGTTTTCCTACCACTGCAACAGGATCTTTCTTATTCAGCTTCTCTGCTGTAATATAGGCTACTTTTGCGCCTTCCATCTGACGTTCTTTGCACAATGCTTTAATCAGGCCCTCGGAAAGTCTTGTTTTTCCTGAGCCTTCTCTTCCGGTGACAATAATATTTCCCGCCTGGGAAGTCTTGGCACATGCTGATTCCTGAGCAGTATCCAAAGCTTCGTTAATCTGCTGTGACATGCCTGGAATCGGGAAGAAATAGGTAAACAAACGTCTGTGTTCCTCTTCTGTCAGGTGATGGCGCATCAGTCCTTCCACTGCTGTGCTAAAGGCTGTGGTTTTATGTCCTTCCTCTGTCGCAACAGACGCTGTCACACGCTTTATATGAGAATCGTCCTGTTTGGAAGTATCCGTATCCTCTAATTCCTCTTCTAAGGCTTTGGATAAATCAATTTCTCCCAGAGCTTCCTTTACTTTTTCTACCGGAAACTCTTTGGTAGCGCCTTCTTCTATTTCCGGTTCTGGCTCTGCCGGGCTTACTGTTTCCGCCTCTTCCGTAACAGCAAATGCTTCGGCTGCCAGTTCCTCTGGTTCTATCTCAATCTGTTCTAGTTCCTCTATGGTTTCTTCTATAATCTCTTCCGGTGTTTCCTCTGCTGGCAGGATTTCCTCTTCTTCCTCTGGAATCACTTCCACCTGTTCTTCGGAAACTTCTAAAATTTCTTCCGATGCTTCGGAAATCTCTTCTGGTGCTTCCAAAACTGTTTCCTGCTGGATTTCTTCTGTAACATCCGGTATCTTCTCTGGTTCACTCTGTGGAATTACTACTTCCTGAGTCATTCCGGCTGCCAGCGCGTCAACTTCTTCTGCTTTAGCTGCCAATGCCTGACTGAGACTTTCTGCCACTGATGCTACCTTTACAGCCTGTTCCTGTGCTGGTTCTTCCACTGAAACAGAGGCTTCCACAGCTTCTTCTGGCTCAACCACCTGTTCCGAAACCACCTCTGGCTCCGCTGTCTGCGCCTCTTCTGCATTTTCCACATTTTCCACAGATTCAGTTTCAAGAACTTCTGCATGGGCTGGCTCTTCTGTTGCTTCCTGTTCTCCGGTTTCCTCTGCCACTGCCTGAGCTAACTCATTTGCAGTTTCAGCTAAAAGCGCTTCCAGATCCAGTTCAAATTCCCTGGAACTTGTCTTTATAGAACCCGGTGTGAAATCTTTCGGGTCAAAGCTCTTAGATTTTGGCGCTTCTGCTTTTACCTGCATGGTCATGCCTTCTCCCATATGGAAAGGCTTAAATCCTGTAGTTTTTCCGAAATCCTCCGGCTCCAGGTCTTTCACCACATACCCTTTTTCTTCCGGTGTCTGGCTGACCGCCGGGTCCATAGCTGCTGCGGTCTCTTCTTCTGCAGAAGCATTTCCCTGGAATACATCACGGATTCCCTGAGCCACCTTTTCCTGAAGCTGCGGTGGGTTTTCCGGTTCCTCCCCTGGAATCTTAAATTCCACACTTTTTAGTATTTCTTCAATTTCTTTTTCTTCTGCGGAAAGAGCCTCTGCTGTTTTCACCGGCTCTTCTTTTGCAGCCTGTGGCGCCGGCACTTCAGGCGTTACCGGAGCAGTAGTCTGGAAATTCTTCTGAGGTGTACCTTTGCGGTATTTTTCCTGCTGCTGCGGAGTTAAAGTTCCATATTTCATCTTCAACTCCATGGCCTTGGTCACATATTTTCCCTCACTAAACCACAGAATCAAATCATCACATTCTTCCATACAGGCTTCCTTCATACCTGCTTTCGCATACAATCTGGCAAGCTCATAGGACCATCTCTCTGTATATTCTTTTTCCTTGTATTCCTGAAGTATGGAAATCTGCTCCTTGATAGGAGCGCGCCTTGCCCTGGAAAGTTTATACTTCAAAATATACCGGCTGTTATCATTTGGTGATATTTCTACAAAGTTTTTATAATAGTCGGCTGCCTCATCAAAATTTCCCATCTTAATGGACAATTCCACCAGCCTGTACAGCACGGTTTTACCGATAGGAGCTCTCTGATGAGCCAGAAGCAAAATCTTGCGGCTATCTTCATAGCGTTTGTTGGCCTCATAAATCTCGCCAATCATGCAGAGTGTCCTGGCACTGCGCACCCGTCTCCAGTCAATTGTGTCTACAATTTTAAGGGCTCCCTGGTAATCCTGGCTGTCCACCAAATCATTGATTTCATCCAGTTTTGCCCGATACTCGTTTTTATCCACTTTATTCACCTCTGTACATTCATTGATTTGTATATTAGTTTCAAATATGTATTCTTATTGAATATTCTTGTTTAGGGTACAAGACTCCATAATTGTTTTAAGTTTATCACACTGCTCCTGGGATGTCAAAGTAAATGATTGGGAGAATAAAAAAAGCTGTTTTACCAGGTTCACAGCATATGGCCAAAGTACCTGATATAACAGCTCTTTTCTCTCTATTTTCACATTCTGGCAGTTCGGAAAATCCGCCCCTGATACCGTTTCAAAATGGCTGCCAGCATACAGCCCAGCAGTTCACAGGAAACTACTTCTCCAACACCTACTGTAAACATCATAAATACAATAGGCAGATTCACGCCATAAGCATAGCGCAGCACAAATGGCACAATCAGCACATTTGCAAGGATTGGAGGCAGTACTGCAACTCCTTTTGGAAGTTTTCTGAGCATATAGGTTCCCACTGCTCCGATTAAGGTAGCAAGACTTCCAAATACAATATCCGGCAACAAGGCTCCACCTGAAACGTTACCAATGATGCATCCCACAAATAATCCCGGGATAGCAGCCGGTGTAAAAATCGGAAGTATGGTAAGCATTTCAGCAATTCGAATCTGTACTTCTCCAAAGCTGATAGGTGCAAACACAAATGTCAGCACAACATAAATAGCTGCAATCATAGCCGCCTGGGTCCAGAAAGTTACATTTTTTGTTTTCATAGTTCTATTCTCCTTTAGTTTTGTTTTACGTGTGGAAGGTCACGAACACACGATTGTAACGGGTAATAGTCTAGCATAGAGAAGTATAAAAATCAAGGTTTGTCCAAAATTTGTCCAACCTTGTATTTTTGAATATTCAAAGCTAAAAGGGCGAAGGTATGAAAATCAAGACTTCTCCAGCTTCTTAAAAAATCTCACCAGCACCACTACCGCTGCTATTGCCAGCACTACCTCTGCGGTAAGCTGTGCGTAAGCCAGACCATATAATGGGAATATATAATTTAAAATATAAAGAGCCGGAATTTCCAGAACTACTTTTCTCATAATGGCAAACACAAGGGCATATCTTCCCATTCCAACTGCCTGGAATACACCCACTGCCACGAAATCCATACACAAAAATGGCATTCCAAGACAAAAGCCACGCAAAAACCTGATTCCATATCCCACAATTACTTCATTGTCCATAAACATTCTGGTTAATGGACCGGCAAATACAAAATACAGCACTGCTACTGCACACAAAAATCCCTGGCTTATTTTCACCGTAAAGGAAAGGGTCCCTCTCATACGTTTGTGATTTCCACTGGAATAATTATAACTGATAAGCGGCATAATCCCCTGAGACAGCCCCATGGCAATCTGCATGGGAACCTGATTGATTTTCTGGGTAATTCCCATAGCTGCCACTGCATCTGCTCCAAAAGAAGAAGTAAAATTATTCAGAATCGTCATTCCCGTTACATTCAAAAGGTTCTGAATCGACGCCGGAATGCCAACGCTGCACACACCCATGACAATATGTCTTTCCAGCGTAAATTTGTCCGGACGGAGGCACACATAAGTGTCTTTTCTCTTTTTATACAGCAGTACAATGAAATACAGCAAAGCTCCACAGTTAGACAAAAAGGTGGCAAACCCTGCGCCTGCTGCCCCAAGATTCAGTCCCCACGGTAAAATAAAAACAGGGTCCAGAATAATATTTAACAAACATCCACTCATAGTACCAATACTTGCATGAAGCGCCGAACCTTCTGAACGTACCATATATGCCAGCACTACATTCAGAATAGAAGGTACTGCTCCGAAAACAGCAGTCCATTTCAGATATTCTCCTGTGGCTGCCGCTGTATTGGCATCTGCCCCTAAAAGATACAGAAGGGGTTCATGGAAGATTCCACATAATAGGGCAAACACTACGCCACTTAACAGAGCGCAGTAAAATCCAAAAGCTGAACTTTTATAAACTGTCTCATAATCCTTGCAGCCAAGGGCTCTGCTCATCATGCTGGAACTTCCAACACCGAAAAGATTATTTACTGCATTAAAAGCCAGCAGAACCGGCGCTGCAAGGGTAACTGCTGCATTTTGAATCGGGTCATTGCACATTCCTACAAAATACGTGTCCGCCAGGTTATAAAGCACCATAACCAAAGAGCTTAACACCGTAGGGACTGCAAGGGTAGCCACTGCTTTTGGTATAGGTGTTTCTTCAAACAAAAGTGTTTTCTGCTGATTTTTCATAAATTCTCATTTTCCTCCTCTGTTGCAAATCTATACTCTCCTAATTTTTTCCTGCATATTTCATAATCCGGGCAATAGGTTTCCACCTCCTGCCAAAATTGCGGCGAATGATTCATATACCTCCTGTGTGCCAGTTCATGAACCATTACATAATCCAGCAATTCCTCTGGAAGATAAAAAAGCCTGTAATTAAAATTCAGATTCCCCTTAGAACTACAGCTTCCCCAACGGGTTTTCTGATTGCGTATAGTGACTCTTTGGTATTCTACCTGCATCTTTTTGCTATAATACTGAATTCTATGGGAAATTTTTTCTTTTATTTTTTCACGTTCCATATCTGATAAAGTATCCCATGCAGGAACTCTTAACTCTTTTTTGCTCTCTGTTTTTTGTTTGATAAGGGCAATTTTTTGAAAAATCCATGTTTTATGACTTTCTATAAACTCCTTTAATCTCTTATCTGATAGCCGGTTAGGAATCCTGACAATTACTTCCCCTGCGGCGCGAACCTCAAGTCCTATGGATTTTCTGGAAGAACGTTTTACAGATATAAGTATCCTCTGGTTTTCTTCTGATAACAGATACTCTTTTATCATTCCATAACTCACTCCTCTCCCATTCATTGTCCTGTCTAAAAACACAGCCATTGAAACATTATACTACTTCTGCCTGGTCTTGTCATTCTTATGAGTGGATGTTTGCCACATATACATTACAATGATACAAAACAAATGTCTCCGCCCTAATGGGCGGAGATTTTTATTCCTTCTTGCTTTTCTCTTCTGCACTTCTTTTCACTTTAATTTTTCTATTTTTGTCCTTTTTACCAATAACAAAATAAACAGAATAATCCACACTCCCCAAGCTAATGCACAGCCAATTCCTTCCCAGAAGACATCAATCACTGCTCCTGCTACAAAAGGAATAGCCATAACCATCATACGTTTCCCATAACAGCAACACATGAAATCCTCATCAAAGTTTTTCCGTTCTTCCGCGGAACGCAAGTTATAACCAGATAAAAGATTCGCCGCTTTCCCCTTAGATTTGTAAAAATATAGCCCCATAAGAAACGTCACTAAAGCCATAAGCAAATCAGACATGATATAGATATAAAAACTTTCAAACATACAAAGTACCTCCTGTTATTCTGTCTCAATACTCTTCTTCATCATTTTTTCATAGTGAAACAAAACGGGCGTAATTGCCGGATAAGTTAAATTTTCAGGTAATGCGTCAAACGTTTTTGTCTCTGCCATCTCACTTTGTGGGAGCTTTCCAAGCTTATATATTACAGCAGTAAATACCATCCCGCCGGCTCCGTTTTTTCCATCCTCATTTTCTGCCCAATAATCACACAATGGAGATAAAGAAAATTCCTCTGCACCTGATTCTTCATACAGCTCACGTTTTGCTGCATCCATAGGCGCTTCTCCTTGTTCAATATGTCCACCCTGGGTTTCCCAAGTGCTTCTTTCTCTATGCCTGCTTAGCAAAACCCTTCCGTCATATCTCGAAAGCACGACTACAAATTTATAATTCTTTAAACTTCCCAATTCATACGTCTTACAAATCACTCCCCCTACTCCTTCCTTAAATCCATCTTTACAATTCCCGCTGCCAGCAGTCCCAGCAATACCACCGTATCCATAACCAAGACCACTACAATATTTTCCACCGCTCCATAAAGAAAAAGGATAGAAAATATTTCTACAGATAACGCCACAAAGCTCAGATAATTAGTCAAATATTCTGTTAGAATTTCGCCAAAGGAATTTTCCATTTGCAGTTTGGCATACATCACTGGTCTGATAAGATAACGGAGAACAACGCATGCCACCGGATAAGCAAAAATAAATTTTTTATCTACCAGAGAAGAAACAACGCCATGATTCCACTGCACCGGAATTTCAGGCGGCAATTTACCATAAGACCACAATCCAACAAGCAAACAAAGCGCCGCAATGACAACCCACGTAATAAAACTCCCCCAAATATAAAGAAAGCTCACCGAATCCAATCGAAAAACCGGTTTGTTATCATCCCAGTATTCCTGCAACTGATTTACATATTTCTCTACTTGAAATTCCTTATAGCTCATCTCATTGGAGCGAAGCATCTTTTCACATAAGATTTTGGCTCTGTCCAAGTCAGAAAGCTGTTTTTTCAGTATCTCTCTTTGGTTTTGAATCACTTTATGTAAACTTTCTTTTTCTTCTATAATGTTTCTTATATCTTCTATGGAAATTCCAAGAGTTCTAAGATACGCAATCTTTTTTATATTTTCCACATCACTCTCCGAATAATCCCTGTACCCATTCTTCTCATTTCTGGACGGAAAAATCAATCTCTCCTTTTCATAAAAACGCACATTAGAACGTGATAGCCCTGTAAGTTCTTCCACTTCTTTTATGGTCATATTCCTGCACCTCACCTTGCATAACTATATTTTATCTTAATCGTAAGCTATAAACAAGGTTTACAGTCAAGTATTTTCATAAATACAACAAAATTCCGGTTTTACTTTACCTCACTAGTTCATCTCTGGAATCACATTTCAATCTCCCACTGAAAGTATTTCTCCTGAAACAAAACCTGGGCTATAATCTCTTCTTTACTAAAAAACAGATTTTCCGGCGCTACAACCCATTTTTCTTCCACATCATCCAGTCTGTGAATAATTGCAATAATTCTTCCGGTAAACTCTTTTACTGGTTCGTCAACGCCTAAAATATAAGCATCCTGTTCCTCTTTGTCAGGTGACATAATCCCTTCTATATATCCATAATTTATTGGGTAATACATATCCTTATGCTCTGGATGATAAGACCCAAGCGGTCTGTCTACTGTGACTTTTACAATATCACCTATCAAATCTTACACCTCTCTTCTTTGTAGATGCTGAATTACTGTGGACAAAAGATACCCTGGTATTACTTTAGATAAATTTCATACGAAAAGCATTTACCTGCGATAACTCATTTTAAAATTCTTCCAGTAATACATTCTGCAAAAGAATAATGGCAGATAATTCACATAATCATCTGCCACATAAAACTAATATTTTATTCGAATTCTATAGTAGCCACCGGCTTAGGTGTGATTTCGTAGCATACTCTGCTTACGCTTGGAACTTCCGCTGTGATTCTTGCGCAGATTCTTTCCAGGATATCATAATCAATTCTCTCAATGGATGCTGTCATGGCATCAATGGTGTTTACTGCACGAATGACTACCATGTATCCCATGCTTCTTGCGTTATCTCTTACACCAACGGCTTTGAAATCTGGTACTACAGTAAAATACTGCCATACTTTCTTGTCCAGTCCTGTTTTTGCAAATTCTTCACGAAGAATTGCATCGGATTCGCGAAGTGCCTCCAGGCGGTCACGGGTAATAGCTCCAAGGCATCTTACACCAAGGCCCGGTCCTGGGAATGGCTGACGGTAAACCATTTCTGCCGGAAGGCCAAGTTCCAGACCACAGGCGCGAACTTCGTCTTTGAAAAGCTGTTTCAGAGGCTCTACCAGTTCAAACTGCAGGTCTTCCGGAAGTCCTCCTACGTTGTGATGGGATTTTACGCATTTTGCTGTTTTGGTACCGCTTTCAATAATGTCCGGGTAAATGGTTCCCTGTCCCAGGAAATCAATTCCTTCCAGTTTTCTTGCTTCTTCTTCAAAAACGCGGATAAATTCACCGCCAATAATTTTTCTCTTTTCTTCCGGGTCTGCTACGTTTTCCAGTTTTCCAAGGAAACGTTCTGTAGCGTCTACATAGATAAGGTTGGCATGAAGTTCATCGCGGAATACCTTTACAACGCTTTCGGATTCGTTTTTACGCATTAATCCATGGTTTACATGAACACATACCAACTGCTGTCCGATTGCTTTAATCAGCATAGCAGCAACTACAGAAGAGTCTACTCCACCGGATAAAGCCAGAAGCACTTTTCTGTCTCCAACCTGCTTGCGGATAAGCTCTACCTGGTCTGCGATAAAGTTTTTCATGTTCCAGTTTGCTTCTGCTTTACATTCCTGGAAAACAAAGTTCTTTAATGTTTCTGTATCTGGAAGTGTCTGAAGCTGTTTTTCACATTTAGACTGAGGATAGTCCACAGAAATCATAGGGATTCCAAGGCTGTACAATTCTTCTCTTACCTGTACTTCCTCTCCGTCTACCACGCGGTTCTCGCCACCATTTAAAATAATACCTTTTACGTTGTCCAGTTTCTGAAGCTCTTCCACTGTAATATCATGTGGATGAATTTCGCTGTAAACGCCTAATGCACGGATTTCTCTGGCTAATACCGTATTCTCTGTACTTCCCAGGTCCAGAATAACAATCATATCCTGTTTCATTGTCTGATTCTCCTTTTCCATTTTAATATATTTCTTTGAATACTTGATACACTAAATTTAAGTATGCTTTATTATAACCTTAATTTTCCAAAGGTGCAATTTCTTTCTTATATACATGGCGAATAAATGCAGCGCTCATGAATACAGAGAAGATTTCTGCAATAGGAAATGCCCACCATACCCAGTGCAGCCCGCCTACTTTTGCAAGTACATAGGCTACCGGCAGCAACACACAAAGCTGACGCACCAGTGACACCCATAAGCTCAGCACTCCATGTCCAAGTGCCTGGAATACAGAAGAGCATACAATACAGAATCCTGCAAACACGAAACAAATGCTCAGTGTCCGCAAAGCAGGAATCCCGATTTCCTTCATAGTTGCAGATGCATTAAAAATATCCAGCAACTGTGCCGGGAACAACTGGAAAATCACAGCCCCCACAAACATAACCCCCACCGCATAACATGCGCTGTAAATAATGGTTTTGGTAATTCGTTTTTTCTGCCGCGCACCGTAATTATAAGCTACAATGGGCACCATACCGTTATTCAGACCGAATACCGGCATGAAGACAAAGCTCTGGAGCTTGAAATACACACCGAAAACTGCGGTTGCGGTAGAAGAAAATGCGATTAAAATTTTGTTTATTCCAAAGGTCATCACAGAACCTATAGAAGACATTACAATAGAAGGAACGCCTACTGCATAAATTCCCTTTATAATATGTCCTGATACTTTAAATCCCTTCCAGGTCAGATGAATCTCCGTATTCTTTTTCTTATTCAGAACAAAGCCAACGATACTTGCAATAATCTGCCCTGCTACAGTAGCTGCCGCAGCGCCTGCTACTTCCATACGCGGGAATCCAAATAATCCGAAAATCATAATCGGGTCTAAAATAATATTAATGATTGCGCCAAGAGACTGGCTAATCATGGTATACATGGTTTTTCCTGTTGACTGCAGCAATCTCTCAAAAGTAACCTGCAAGAACAAACCAAAGGAAAAGATACAGCAAATCTGCAAATATTGAGTTCCGTATTTTACAATCTGTGGATCCTGGGTCTGAACGCGCATAAACATTCCGGCTCCCACAACACCCAGCACTGCAAATACCAGATAGCTGAGAACAGCCAGAAGTACGCCATGATTTGCTGCCTGATTTGCTCTCTCATACTCTCTTTCTCCCAGGCTTCTGGACAACAGCGCATTAATACCAACTCCGGTTCCAACACCCACAGAAATCATTAAATTCTGTATAGGGAATACCAATGATACCGCTGTCAGGGCATTTTCATTAAGCTGCGCCACAAACATACTGTCTACTACATTATAAAGAGCCTGTACCAGCATAGAAATCATCATGGGTACAGACATGGACAACAGCAGACGGTTCACCGGCATAACACCCATCTTATTTTCTTTTTGACTTACTTGTGCTTCCATATAAAGACGTTTTTCCTCCTCTTTCTGTTTTTTCTTCTTTTTCCTGATGCCTCTTCATACGCCGCTTTTTTCGGAGAAGTTCTTTTTTCTCCCTTATGGCAGCGGCCTCCTCTAAATCAATGAGTTTTAAGGTTTTAATCACATAATACTTTCCCTCATCTGTTTTTTTCATACGGATTTTCCCCTTAAAATATCCATGTTCCGGACAAAATGCCAGACACAGGTTCGACTTTGGATTTACTGAGAACCACCGCACTTTCTTCCGGGCTGTCTCGCCGCAGAGAAAACATTTTGTTCTGGTAACTTCTCTTTCCTTCATAGCATCTTCTTTAGAAGGAAATTCTCTGGAAATAAATTTAGAATATCCGGGATAAATTATTTGAATTTCCTGGCTCCTGGATTTTGGATTTTGATAACAGTCAATAGATTCATATTCTTCCACTGCCGCTTTTGGCAATTTCTGAAAGATTTCCGCTGTGTAATACGCATCATTTAACGCCCTGTGAAACTTGCCTTCTTTTCCTTCATCCAGAAAATCAATGGCATATTCTAAAGACCTGGACGTTTTTTCACCCTCATAAACAAGGCCAAACAGCTTCTGAATATCATAATAAAACACAGGGCCTTTTAAAAGATACAGCAGATTGTAGTATTTCAGATTTCTCTGCAGCTCTACCAAATCAGAAGAGCCCCAGGTACAGAATTTTGCATCTTCCCCGCACCAGGCAAAAAATTTCTTCACTGCCTTTGGAAAGGGACATCCCCGGTTCAGAGCCCTTGCATCCAAATCCAGGATTTCTCTGGTGCGGAAATGAAGTTTTTTATACACTGCGGGCTTAATGACTTCCTGAAAGGAATCCACGATTTTCCGGTTTTCATCCAGCTTTACAGCACCGATTTCCAGAATTTCAAAAGGAAGTCTCCGGTTCTCCCGTTCTTTTCCATAAGGGCATTGATTCCACTCTAAATCAAAAACAATATAATTCATATCAGCACCTTTCTTTCTCAATCCCTTCTTGACTTATCAATTCTAGCAAAATATTTTTTACAAGTCAATGTACGAAACTGGCTTCTATTCTTCATACTACACTTTGTATGAAGGCTTTCAAAAAAATGCTTCACTTTATAGCATGTTGCACAAGGTCTTTTTCTGATACAATACAGTTAGAAAGTTTTAAGAAGGAGGCTTGCAATACCATGATAATTATTGGGGAAAAAATCAACGGTTCCATTCCTTCTGTGGCGGACGCCATTGCCAGACGGGATGCAGATTTTATTAAAAACAGAGCAAAAATGCAGGCTGAGGCAAACGCTTCCTTTATTGACTGCTGCGCTTCTGTTCCGGAAGATATTGAAGTAGAAACATTAAAATGGATGATTGATTGTATTCAGGAAGTCACGGACCTGCCAATCTCCATTGACAGTCCAAGCGCTGATGTGCTGGCACAGGTGTATACACATTGTAAACGCCCCGGACTTTTCAATTCTGTTTCCGGAGAAGGTGACAAAATCGATAAAATCTTCCCGATTATGGCAAAGGAAGAAAACAAAAAATGGGAAGTAATTGCTCTTTTAAGTGACAATACAGGAATTCCCAAAACAGCCCAGGACCGGCTTCGCGTTTTCAAACACATTATGGAGAAGGCGAAAGAATACGGAATCTCTCCAAGCAGAATACATATTGACCCGCTAGTTGAGATGCTGTGTACTTCTGAAGATGGCATTGCTATGAATGTGGAAGTAATTTCTACTATCAGAAAGGAATATCCATCCATTCATATCACTGCTGCAATCAGTAATATTTCTTTTAACCTGCCTGTCAGAAAGCTGATTAACTGCTGTTTCCTCACTCTTGCTATGAATGCAGGACTGGACAGCGCGATTTTAGACCCTGTAAACAGAGATATGCTGGGACATATTTATGCCACTGAAGCTCTGCTGGGACTGGATGATTACTGCATGGAATATATCGGAGCTTATCGCGAAGGTCTCATTGGACCTGCGCCCAAAAACTAAGAACTTAAAAGATTTTAAAATATGAAGGAGGATGTATTATGAGTCAGATTCAAACTGTTGCGGATGCTGTTGCTGCTGGTAAAACAAAATTAGTAGGTGGTCTTGTTCAGGAAGCCCTGGATGGCGGATGTGATGCCGGAGAACTGTTAAACGCCATGATTGACGCTATGGGACTGGTTGGTGAACGTTTTAAAAAGAATGAAATCTTTGTTCCTGAAATGCTTATTGCCGCAAAGGCCATGAAAAAAGGTGTAGAAGTATTGAAGCCACATCTTGCAGGCGACAATACTACCATGTACGGAAAAATGATTATCGGTACAGTTTCCGGTGACCTTCATGATATCGGAAAAAATCTTGTAGCTATGATGATTGAAAGTGCTGGATTTGAAGTTATCGACCTTGGAGTAGACGTTTCTGTAAGCAAATTTATGGAAGCCATTGAAGCAAACCCGGATGTAAAAATTGTAGGACTTTCTGCACTGCTTACAACAACCATGCCTTCTTTGAAGGAAACGGTTGCTGCATTAAATGAAGCTCCATTCCGTTCAAACATTAAAGTTATGGTAGGCGGAGCTCCTATTACTCAGGAATTTGCAGATGAAATCGGCGCAGATGCTTACACTCCTGACGCTGCTTCTGCTGCACAGAAAGCAAAAGAACTGGCAGCTTAGTGTGCAGTAATACTTTTTCAGTTGTAACTTTTGGACTGCCCGGACAATTTTTTTGTCTGCGGCAGTCCTTTTTTTGATATACTTTCCTTATGGAAGGAGGAGATTCTTTATGAAACAAACCTATGTCCTTCACTTTGTACAGGAACAACTTTCTTTGGAGGTGGAAGAAGGAACTACGGTTATGAATGCTTTAAAGGCAGCCAATATTTTTCTGGATGCCCCTTGTGGCGGAAAAGGCACCTGTCATAAATGTCTGGTACAAATTTCTTCTGATTCTGCTTCCTGGAAAACAGTGAAAGCCTGCCAGACCAAAATCAGCAGTTCCCTGTACATAGACACTGCAAAAAGTAAAAGGAAACACCGGATTCTCACAGAAGCTGCTGCCCGTTCTGTGCCTTATCTTCCCTCTGCAAAGATATCAGAAGAGCTTCCCTGTTATCTTGCAGCTTTTGACATTGGTACGACCACCATTGCCTCCTATTTGCTGGATGGCCATACCGGCAAACAGCTTGGCACTGCCAGTTGTGTCAATCCCCAGGCTGCCTATGGCGCAGACGTCATTTCAAGGGCAGATTATACCATGCATCACGGATTTGATGATTTAACCGGTTGTGTCCGAAAAGCTATTAATGATTTGCTTCAGGAACTGGCCCATGCTGCCAGTATCCAGGTGGAAGAAATTCTCCAGATTTGTCTGGTGGGAAATACCTGTATGCACCATATTTTCTTCCAATACCCCATGAATTCTCTGGTTCTGGCGCCTTACGTTCCTTATCAGAAAGGATTGACAAAAGGAAAAGCTGCTGATTTTCAGATTCATATTCACCCGGAAGGAGAATTAATTTTTCTTCCTGTGATTGCCGGTTTTGTTGGCGCAGATACCATGGGCTGTCTGCTGGCTGTCCGCCCGGATTTAAAGGAAGAAATCACGCTTATGATTGATATTGGCACCAACGGAGAACTGGTTCTTGGAAACAGGGAACGGTTAGTTTGCTGTTCCACTGCCGCCGGCCCTGCCTTTGAAGGGGCAAAGATTGAATGTGGCATGCGTGGTGCACAAGGGGCCATTGACCATGTTTTCTGGGATAAGGAAGGTTTTCGTTTCTCAGTAATCGGAGATGGAAAGCCCAGGGGCATCTGTGGCTCCGGTCTTATTGATGCCATTGCCTGTCTGCGAAAACAGGGACTGATTGACGAAACGGGACATATGCTGTCCTGCCAGGAGGCTGCAGAGGTGTGCGGTGCAGAAATCGCCGCTCATATGATACAAAAGGAAAATATGACTGCATTTTTATTTGACCCTCATGCACCCCAGGTATATCTTACCCAAAAAGACGTCCGGGAAGTACAGCTTGCCAAAGGAGCTATTTCCGCGGGGATTTTGCTTCTTGAGAAGTATCTTGGCATTACCCATGAAGACATTCAAACGATTTACATTGCCGGAGCCTTTGGTAATTATATGAACCCGGAAAACGCCTGCAACATTGGTTTACTCCCAGCTGCCTTAAAAACCCGGATTCAATCCATTGGAAATGCTGCAGGAGAAGGGGCAAAAATTGCTCTTCTAAACAAAGAAGAACTGGCTGAAACGGTTCGTCTGTCTCAACAGGTAGAATTTCTGGAGCTGGCTGCAATTCCTGAATTTCAGGACTGTTTTGTGGACGAATTAGAATTTTAAAAGAAAGGACAAACCTATGATTGATTACAAGGAATTAGAAGTCATTGGAAAACAAACAGGTTTTACACATATTGCTCCTCTGGATTGCAGTACCATCCAGCTTTTGCCTGAAGTGCGGCAAATGTGTGCCAACAACACCTGTCATATGTATGGAAAAAACTGGTCCTGCCCTCCCGGCTGCGGAACTCTGAAAGAATGTGAAGCCCGGGTTCGCCAGTATACCCATGGGATTCTGGTACAGACCGTAGGTAATCTGGAAGATTCCATGGATGTGGAAACCATGATGGAAACAGAGGCTGAACATAAGAAACATTTCTTTGCCCTGGAAGAACAATTAAGAGCAAAGTATCCCACAATGCTCCCCATTGGCGCCGGATGCTGTACCAGATGCAAGGAATGTACTTACCCGGACAATCCCTGCCGCTTCCCGGACAAAACCTTTGCCTCCATGGAAGCCTACGGAATGCTGGTAACCCAGGTGTGCCAGGACAATAATCTTACCTATTATTACGGTCCCTGCACCATTACATATACCAGTTGTTTTTTACTGGAATAAAGGCTATAATGAAGAAAATGCGACATAGGAAGAATGCAGTATGAGAAATGACAGTAGTTTATTAGAAGAAATCGGTAAGTCCGTAGAAAAAGGACATTATAAGACAACAGAAGAACTCATTACAAAGGCCATCAGGCAACATATCCCAGCTCTGGAAATCCTGGAAAAGGGTATGGTTCCTGCCATGCGTCAAATGGGTGAGCATTATAAAAATAATGAAGCGGATATCCCCAGAATTCTGGCTTCTGCCAGATGTATGCGAAAAGGACTTGACCTCCTTACCCCAAACCTGGAGTCTGAGCGTGGGCTTTATGTAGGGACTGTAGTTTTAGGGACCGTAGAAGGTGATCTTCATGATGTGGGAAAAAATCTGGTTGCCATTATGTTCCGCAGCGCCGGATTTAAAGTTATTGATCTTGGCGTGGATATCTCGGAAAAACAGTTTATCAAAGCGGTTCGACAAAATCCTGACGTCTCCATTGTCTGCCTTTCTTCCCTTCTGACCACTGCCTGTTCCAGTATGCAGCATGCTGTAAAAGCGATCCGGCAGTCTGATACCCAGCACCGGCTGAAAATTATGGTTGGAGGCGGCGCTGTGACAAAAGAATTTGCCGAACAAATCGGAGCGGACGGTTATTCGGAATCCGCAGTAGACGCCGCTGAACTGGCGAAAACCTTTATTGTATAAACAGGAGGAGACATCTTGCAGCTTACATCCATACTTTTGTACGAAAACTTAAAGAAAAAATTTCATATTGCTGAATACCGTCTTCTTTCAAAAAATCAGCCCCTTGCCCGCCCTTTTTTCTATGAGGCGGACCGGGGGCTTCAAAGTAACCACATTTATCTTACTACCGAAATTTTAGATTTAGAATTATTTCATTCCATGCCGGAGGATGTGATTTTTGTTATCTGTCAAAAAAGTGAAACCTCAGTTCTCCCCAAGGGCAAATTTTCCTGTATCCTGCTTTCCAGTGATACCTCTGCCATCCATGTATTTAATTTTATTCAGTCTATTTTTGACTATTACGAAGAATGGGAAAAGCAGCTTGTTTCTATCTGCCAGCAGGACGGAAGCCTTACAGACCTTTTAGACGTTTCCAGAAAAGTATTCCAGAATCCTTTGCGGATTACAGACATGGATTTTTCTCTTACTGCGCAATCGGGGCTATCCCAGATTCCGGAAGAATTCGATATCTTCCGAAATCCAGCCAGACGCATGGAATACCTGAATGCTTTTTTGCAGGATGAATCCTGTCAGACTTCTCCCGAAGAGACCGGCCCTGTGCTGTTTCCTGAATATATCAGCGGACACCGTTCCCTGAATATCAATCTTTTTCTGGAAAACCAGGCAAAATACCACTTATCTATTATTGAATGTGAATCATCCCTGTCGGAATCTGACTGGTATCTCATTACCATTCTGGCCCATCATGCAGAATACATAGTTCACAGAATGCACTCGGAATCCTCCTCCAGAAGTACTACCCTGCAGTCTATTTTTCAAAGTGTCCTCTCTGACCGGACTGCAGATTACATGAATATCAGCCACCTTCTGGAACACGTTGGATGGCTTCCAGAACACACTTATCTGTGTTCTGTGATTCTCACCTCAGGCCCTGGGCATTACTCTTTAAATGATAACACCATCTGCCAGTATATCAGCAGTGACTTTCCTGCTTCCTGCAGCATTGTCTTTAAAGAACATGTGGTAAGCTTCTACAATCTGACGCTTCTTGCCATGGAACCTGAGGATGTATTCCAAAGCCTGGTTTATTTTATCCGGGACAGTATGCTAAAGGCAGGCTACAGCCGCCCCATGACAGGACACATGAATCTGCGGCGGCAATATCTCCAGGCTCTGACCGCCTTAACTATGGGCTGTGAAATCCAGCCCCAGCTCTGGATTCACCATTTCAGTCAGATTGCCATGCCTTATATTTTAAAACAGGCCACAAAAGTTTTCCCCGGCTATATGATTTGCTACGAAAAACTTCTGGACCTGCAAAAATCGGATTCAACTCAAAATACGGAATATATGAAAACCCTGCGGGTATATCTGGACCATAATTTAAACACTGTCCAAAGCGCAAAAGCTCTGTTTATCCACAGAAGCACCTTCCTTTACCGCCTGGAACGGATTAAGGCAATTCTGGAAACAGATTTAGAAGACCCGGAAGAATTATTTTATCTGAATCTGTCTTTTCGGCTTTTAGATATGGACAACTTGTAAGCAAAGAAGCTACCGTATAAAAACATATCCTGATTTCCTGATTGTTTTTATGCGATAGCTTCTCTTTTTATTCTTTTATTTCTTGTGTTGTCTGTTCCTGTTCTTCCATTCCAGTTTGCTCTGCCTCTTCATTCATTCCAATACGCGGCTTGGTATTAAGAATCCGCATAAATTCTTCTCCTGTAATGGTTTCATTTTCATAGAGGAATTTTGCCAGTTCATGAAGCTTTGCAATGTTATCTTCCAGAATCTTATATGCCTTATCATGCTGTTTTTTCACCAGCTCAATGACTTTCTTATCAATCAGTGTCTGGGTCTCAAAGGAGCAGGACAGGGAACTGTCGCCTCCCAGATACTGATTTGACATGCTTTCCATGGCAACCATGTCAAACTCATCACTCATACCAAATCTGGAAATCATGCCTCTTGCAATCTTGGTTGCCTGTTCAATATCATTAGATGCACCGGTTGTCACAGAATGGAAAATTAATTCCTCTGCAGCACGTCCGCCGGTAAAGGTGGCAATCTTATTCTCCAGCTCTTCCTTAGACATGAGGAAATGTTCTCCCTCATCCACCTGCATAGTATAGCCCAAAGCGCCGGAAGTTCTTGGAATAATGGTAATCTTGTGTACCGGAGCGGAATTAGTCTGCAATGCAGCTACCAGTGCGTGTCCTACCTCATGATAGGAAACAATGAGTTTTTCCTTTTCCGATAAAACCCGGCTCTTCTTCTGGTAGCCTGCAATCACCACTTCAATACTCTCTTCCATATCTGCCTGGGTGGCAAATCTTCTTCTGTCACGAACCGCCCTTAAAGCTGCCTCATTTACAATATTTGCCAGCTCTGCACCGGATGCGCCGGACGCCGCTTTTGCAATTTCATGAAAGTCCACATTATCTGAAATCTTAATCTTTCTGGCATGTACCTTCAGGATTTCCTCTCGTCCTTTCAAATCTGGAAGCTCTACCGGAATCCTTCGGTCAAAACGTCCCGGACGGAGAAGCGCCGGGTCCAGGGAATCCGGACGGTTGGTTGCTGCCAGAATTACAACACCTTTGGAACCGTCAAATCCATCCATTTCTGTAAGAAGCTGGTTCAGGGTCTGCTCCCGCTCATCATTGCCGCCTAAGTTGGCTCCGTCACGTTTCTTACCAATGGTATCAATCTCATCAATAAACACAATACAAGGCGCTTTTTCATTTGCCTGTTTAAACAAATCTCTCACTTTTGCAGCGCCCATACCCACAAACATTTCCACAAACTCTGAGCCGGAAATAGAGAAAAACGGAACGTTTGCTTCTCCGGCTACTGCTTTTGCCAGAAGAGTTTTACCGGTTCCCGGAGGTCCCACTAAAAGAGCGCCTTTTGGCATAGAAGCTCCGATTTCTGTATATTTGTCAGGATAGTGAAGATAATCCACGATTTCTGATAAAAGCTCCTTTGCCTCATCCTCTCCAGCCACATCGGAAAATTTAATACCAGTAGCAGACTTCACATAAATCTTGGCATTGCTCTTGCCAAAAGCCATAGCTCCCGGACCGCCGGCGCCGCCCATGTTCTTCATCATACGCCGCATAAGCCATCCGCCCAGAGTCCAAATGAGAACAAATGGCAAAATCCATGTAAAAATAAAGTTTACCAGAGGATTTACCTTCTCTGGCAGCTCAGAGCTGTATTTCACGCCTGCATCATCCAGACGTTCAATAAGTTTTTCATCATTTACATAACCTGTTTTGAAAATCTGAACTTTATCGCCCTTGCCTTCCTTTTTTTCTGAGAAGTAAATAATACCTTCTCCAAGGCTTACTTCCTCAATTTTTCCATCTTCCAAATCACTGATAAACACATCATAGCTGGTTTCCTTCACACTTCTCTCTGCCAGAGAGGGCAAAACAAAAAAATTCATTGCCACTAAAACCAGCAGAATAATTCCATAAAAAATCATTGTCGGTTTTTTAGGAGGCTTTGGTGTTTTGTTTTCTTTAATATCCATACTTGCTCCTCCGTTATATATAATCTCAGGCTAAAGCCATATAAAAACTATACTTCTTCTTACTTTATTATGCAAGGAAGAAAGCATATTAATTCTATTAAAAAAGAATAAACCATTCCGTTTTAACTTATTTGTCATCTCCGGTAAGTCTGAGCACCGATTCCATCTCTTCCACATCCATATCCAGAAATGCTGCCAGCTCTTCCACACTATACTTTACGTCCTCATCTTCGGTCAGCTCTTTCACCTTTGCTTCCAGGTTTCTCACCTTTTCCACCAGAATATCATCTTCTTTCTTCTGCTGGCTCTGTTCTTCCATAAACAGACGAATCGTGCTTCTGATTTCACTCATAAGCCAGGTATGAATCTCCTCCTGAGCCGCTGCCTGCTCTAATGCCATCAGAAGTCCCATATTCCCTTCCTGCAGCAAATCTCCGAAGAAAATTTCTCCGGAATGCAGTTCTCTTGCTATTTCCACAACTTCCCTCTGATAGCTTTTTAAAATACGCTCTTTTACATCCTCTCCGGCTCTTAAAGCCAGGAAAAGCTGCTCCCTGTCAAAATCATCTATTTCTCCAAAGGTTTCCAGATACTCGGACAGATATTCCTCTTCCTCCGCTGTTAGTGGAACCTGCTGCACTTCTTCCACTGGCTCTATATCTCCCTGGCTCTGAAACTCTTTTGAAAAGTCTCCACTCTTCTTGCTGTAGCCATGCACCGTAATCCCCTGGATTTCCAGAAAGTCGAAGACCTTTTTTAATTTTTCCTGATCCATTCCTTCTTCGCCGAAAAACTGTTCCACCAGCTCTGCCTGTACTTGTTTTCCGTTTTTCATGGCTAATGTCTGTATTTCCTTTAATTTATCCTGAAACGCTTGAATATTCATAGATATGCTCCATTCTTTTTCATTTTGTTTAGTTTGATTATAAAAGAAGTTTTAGGAAAAAGCAACCAGCTACACAAAAGAGAAAGTTTATTCACAAGCGCATATATTAATAATCCTCCCTTTCATTCTATAACCTTACCTTATTTATGTACTCGACAATATATATGCTTTTTTATGACTCTTAGTCATATTTTGTGCAATATTCTTGATTTTTCATATATACCAAAAATATTTTTAAAAATATATACTAAATAAGACGTTTTTTTAACGCTTTATTTATATAATATAGATAATTAATTATTAAAAATAAGGAGGGTCGTTTTATAATTTTAATTAAAAGCAACAACATTTGTTACGGAGGAGGAGAATGTAATGGCGGAACAATTTACATCAACAAAAGACTTAAAAAGAACACTAGGATTCAAAGAACTATTAGGAACTTGTATTGGGGCTATCATCGGCACAGGTATCATGTCTTTAACCGGAGCAGGTATTGGAATGACAGGTCGTTCAATTCCAATTGCTTTTATTTTAGCAGGTATTCTTACCTTAATTGTTCGTTGCCCGCAGATTTTTATTAACTCTGTTGCACGATTCAGAGGTGGGCAATATTCAATGGTCGGATCTTTATTAGGACCCAGATGGTCTGGTACTTTTTCAATTATCTCTGTATTGACAAGTGTTACATTGTCTATGTACGCTTTATCTTTTGCAGATTATGCGATGCCATTTTTACCAATGATTCCAAGAAAAATCATTGCACTTGGTATTTTAACATTTTTGTTTATTGTTAACTCATTTGGTATTAACGTATTCGCTAAAGTGCAAAGCTTTACAGTAATTTTACTCGTATTAGCATTAACGTTATTTTCAGTATTTGGTATTACACATATCGATGCAAACTATCTTGAACCAGCAACTTTCATGCCTGGCGGAATCAAAGGTCTTCTTAGAGCAGCTGTGTTAATGAGTTTGGCAACAGATGGCTGCCAGATGATCACAGATTTAAGTGGTGAATGTAAAAATCCAACCAAAGATATTCCAAAGGCTATGATTTGCGGTACGATGTTAGTAGCTGGTATGTATGCAGTTATTGGTACTGTAGCAGCTGGTGTTCTTCCAGTAGATCAGGTAGCAGACAAATCCTTATTGCTCGTCGCTCAGGAAGTATTACCAAGGCCGGTTTACCTATTCTTCGTTATCGGCGGCGCCTGGATGGCATTAGTAACAACATTGAACAGTTCAATTGCAGCAGCAACAAAACCATTAATGCAAGCTTGTAGTGATGGATGGTATCCAAAATCTTGGGCAAAATTACATCCAAAATACAGAACACCATTAATTTTATTAGGAATATACTATTTATGGGGATTCTTCCCAATCGTATTTGATTTAGATATTGGTATTATTTCTGAGTTGACAATTACTGTTGGCTCTGTTACAAAAGCTATGATTGTATTAAGTTTATTAAGACTAGACAAGGTTATGGGAGAGCACTGGAAAGCATCTCCATTCCACATCAAACAAAATAAATTACGGATACTTGGTATCGTAGTTTTAACTGTAATTGTCTTCCAGGCAGTTACATCTGCATTAGATTTACCACTTCCATTATTGTTAGGCAATCTTGCAATGGTAGTATTTGCATTCATATTTGGCGGAATCAGATACAAGAGCGGTAAAGTAAATGTAGAAGTTAGTTACGAATGGACTTAAATAATAAAATACGAAATTATAAAAGGAGAAGTATTATGGGAAACTTAAATAATGATGAACTCTTAATGATGAATACAATTGACGCAGAAAGAGAACATATCCATATGGTTGCAAAAAACATCTGGAATTTTAAAGAAGTAGGGTGGGAAGAATTTAAATCTTCCAGTTTATTAATGGATGACTTTGAAAAAATGGGCTTTACCGTTCAGAGAGGACTTGTTGGTAAACATCCTGCTTTCGGCTATGACATTGATATGCCAACCGCTTTTAAAGCTGTATTCAAAGGAAAAGACGGCGGTCCGACTATCGGCTTAATGTTAGAGTACGATGCCCTTCCAAATGGTCATGCTTGTGGACATAATTTGATTGCTTCCGCAGGTTTTGCTGCTGCAATTGGATTACAGGAATTATTCAAAACAATTCCTGGTGATTTAGTTGTATATGGAACTCCTGCAGAAGAATTAGACGGCTCTAAGCATTACATCTTAGCCGGTGGTTTTATGGACGAAGTAGATCTAATGTTTGCAAACCACTATGGAAAAGACTGGTGTTCTGAAGTAACTGGAAAAGCAATTGTATGGCCGCTTCACGATAAGTGGGTAACCTTTACCGGTAAACCTTCACACGCATCAGCTACACCACACAACGGAAGAAGCGCTTTGGATGCTGTATTACTTACCTGTATGGGATTAGAATTTTTAAGAGAGCACACTTTAGAAACTGACCGTATCCATTACATTATCTCAAACGGTGGAACAGCTGCAAACTCCGTTCCTGACAAAGCAACATTAAATGTTGAATTAAGAGCTAATAATTCTGCAGAACTAAACGACATGATGCGCCGCGTAGACAACGTAATCAAAGGCGCTGAGTTAATGACAGATACCAAAGCAGATTACAAATGGGATTCTCCATGGTATTGTGCAACTCCTGTTCCTAGTTTCTACAGAGCAGCTTCTAGCTTCGCGCCGGATTTAGGATTAGACGAATCCAGATTTACATTTGGTAACATGCCTCAGGCTTCTTCTGACTTAGGATGTGTTGCGTATAAAATTCCAACCATTGAAATCACATTCCCTATTGTTAAAGATGACGAAATCGTACCAGTAGGACATAGTAACGAATTGGCAGCAATTTCAGGAAATGAATTCCCAATCGACCAGAGTATTCTAGCCGGTAAATTAATGGCTCTGACCGCCTACAGAATTGGAACCAATCCTGAAAAATTAGAAGAAATTAAAGCAGAATTCCAGAAAAACTATAAAGAATAATCTTTAATCAAGTAAACATTAAACCCGACAATCTTCTTTAAAAAGAGGGTGTAAGTCAAGCCCACCGGCTAAGCCGGTGGGCTTAATTTGACCCTATAAGGGTCTTTTCCCAGCACTGGAGTCTAAGAACTCATCGAAACGATTCGCCAAGTGCAACATCATTTACTCACTAAGCCCTAAAGGAGTTATCTTTTTCTGTTTTGTTTTACTGGCTCACCCGTGAACGGGTCTATATATTCTTTCAGCGTCATCTGGTCATATTCCAAATCGTTTTGTAGCTGATTTACTATATATTCTTGTATCTTTTTTGCATTTTTCCCTACCGTATCTACATAATATCCACGACACCAGAAATGCCTATTTCCATATTTGTATTTTAGATTCGCATGACGTTCAAATATCATGAGCGAACTTTTCCCTTTGAGATATCCCACTATTTCTGATACTGAATATTTTGGTGGAATTCGCACCAGCATATGGATATGATCCGGACAGCACTCCGCTTCAATTATTTCTATTCCTTTTCTTCTGCATAATGATCCTAGAATTTCTCCTACATCTGCCCGTATCTGTTTATAAATTACTTGTATCCGGTATTTTGGTGCAAAAAGTCGGGTAAGGAATAGGCATTACTACCCATTCCTCCCCTAAGAACGGAACGTGCGGCTTTCACCGCATTCCGCTCACGCATCTATAACGCATAGTATCCACTAAGCGCAGCTGTACTTGAGAGATAAGCTGTTTCTTTATCCTTTTTGTGTTGTTTTCTTCTATGCTCAAAGTATTCACCGTCAAGAAATGGGTTCTTTTTTAAGTCTAGTGACCGGATTCTGACTATCGGCATGTCCATCATCTGGTATAGGATTGCTTTATCCGTCCTGAATGACCACTCCCGATTTCCCTTGGGATGCCAGTATCTGTTCTTAATCCATTTCTTTCCCTTTCGGGGATGCCTTCTCTTTGCCCATTTCCACAACATTTCCCACAGCCTGTGGTCAATGAGTGCATAGGTTTTCTTTGCGCAAGCACAATGATGATACTCCGCCCATCCTCTTGTTATCTGATTGAGCTTTATTATCAATAATTCCTGATTGGCTTCATGGTAGTATTTGATCGTTCTGCTAAGACTTTTTGTAACTTTCTGTTTTGATTTCCTTGATGGCTGGATTAGTAATTTCCCTTTAAATTTTCTAAAGTTCCATCCAAGAAAGTCAAACCCGTCATTAATGTTTGTAATGACAGTCTTTTCGTCCGATAGTTTCAGCCCTCTTTCTTCCATGAATTTTTCAATCGTCTGCTGTATTTCTAAGAGTGTTTCTCTGTTCTCAGCCGTCACGATAAAGTCGTCCGCATACCGGCATAGATGCACTTTTTCCTTATTGTAATTCGGATGTGTATATCCAGTGCTGCTTGCACTGTATTTCTTGAGAAGAAGTTCCTCCATTCCGTCCAATGTCAGATTTGCATAAGTTGGACTGATGAGGCCACCCTGTGGGCTACCTTCCTCTGTCGGGAACAACGTCCTTCTATCAACATATCCGCATTTTAGGAACTGCCTCATGATTCTTTTGTCTGTAGGTATATTCCCTAACATCCATTCATGACTGATATGGTCAAAACACCCTTTTATATCTCCTTCCAGAATCCACTGCGGTGATGTTTTCCTTGCCAGTAGCTTAAAAATGTATTCCATGGCGTCTTGCGCACTCCGATTTCTCCGAAAGCCAAAGGATACTCTATCCGCTGTTGTCTCTGCGACCGGCTCAAGTGCAAGCAACATCAGCCCCTGCATAGCCCGGTCCTGCATCGTTGGAATTCCAAGCGGACGTTTTTCTTTTTTTCCGTATTTTTCAATGTAGACTCTTCTTAGCGGTTGTGCATGATATTTCGAAGTGTCCAGCTTCTCTATCGCTTTGCTTTTATCTTCATCGGTCTCCCACACCACTTTATCTATTCCCGGTGTGTGTTTTCCTTTGTTTGTTATCACTCGTTTTACAGCAATCGCTTTTGCATAAAAAGAATTTGTAATCAGCTTTTGGAGACGTTTAACCAGTCTTCATTTGTCTTTCTGTACAGCCTTCACAATCCTTACCTGTAGTCTATTAACGTAGGATTCCGCTATTATCCAGTTGATATTTTTCCACTTTACCCTTTTCGTCTGCATTGTCCTCGCATTATGCGCCATTGAACTTTGTGCATTCATAGATTCCATGTCTCTCCTGTGATTAGATACGCGCCAGACGTCAGCTTCCTTTCGGATGGGACAAATCTTGAATCCCTATTCTCAGCATTACACTGAAACATTCGCTTCTTCTGGCATCCTTCCCTCCTGCGCATTGTATCTTTCTTACGATTGACCTACCCGATGGGAGCGCAAGAGGATTTCCCTGTTTCGTTGTTTGAACTGTTGCGATGCATTTAGGTTCCATCTTTAGACCGGAGGTGCTCTGTCCATTCGATATAGCGCACACCCTGTGTTAGAAAAACACAAAAACGCATTCGGGGAAATTTTAGAAGAAGCAACTGCCGACAGCGGTTATTGTAGTGAAAGGAATCTCCTGTACTTAAAAGAACATAAAATTTCCAGTTACATCAAACTGCAGGATCACGAAAAACGGAAAACACGTGCGTATACAGAAGAGATTGGAAAGTATTACAACATGAAAACGCAGGTGTTTGAAGATGAGTTGTATTATATTTGCCATGACGGAAGAGAACTGCATCATATCCGAACAGAGACCAAAGACCAGACTGGTTATATACAAACCTTTGAGGTATACGGATGTGCGGACTGTAGCGGCTGTGAACACAAAGCGAAATGTCTGTATAAATATGATGCTGAAAAAGATACAGAGAAAAATAAAATCATGAAGATCAATGAACAATGGGAAGCTTTGAAAGAGGAATCCCATGCAAACATACAGAGTGAGAAGGGGATTTTGAACCGACAGATCCGTTCCATTCAGACAGAAGGACATTTTGGAGATATCAAAGAAAATGATGGCTTTCGTCGTTTCAATTATCGAACAGCAGAAAAAGTATATAAAGAATTCATGCTATATGCGATTGGAAGAAATATAAATAAATATCATCATTTTCTTCATGATAAAATCAAGAAATTTGAAGGAAAAACCGAAGAAAATGCTGCTTAGGAAAAGAGTGCTTTCAAAAAATGCAGTTGAGGGGATTTTGCGCCCTAAAATACATACAGAAAAGAAAAAATAGGAATCTCCCGAAGAAGTTCCAGTATTAAAAATACTGATTTCTACGGGAGATTCCTATTTTAAGATTTAGAGCCTAAAAAATCGATATTAACCGACAGTCCCTAAATCGTTTCTTACCCCTTGTCTCTTCATTGCTTCCATTTTCATTCTATAAGCAAATGCTTTTTCACTCGGGAGTAACTCTTCGCGTTGGATATTGGCATCTACCATAGCAATGACCGTGTCATCATCGGATAATTCTCTCACAATTGCAGGAATTGTTTCCAAGCCAGCTATAACTGCCGCGTGCATTCTTCGATGACCTGAGATCATCTCATATCCATTTTCTCCATCAGACCGTAGCAAAACTGGTGTCAGTACCCCTTTTGCCTTTACACTCTCTACCAAGTCTGTCATCTTTTCGTCATCCAGTACCTTAAATGGATGATCCTTAAAAGCATGGATTTTACTGATATCAATCTCCATTGCCGATTCTTCATTGACTACTCCTAACAATTCATCAATACTTGTCAATTTGATTTTTTCTCCACTTCTATTTTTCATTTTCCAATACCTCCCGCGTCAAGTTTTCATATGCTGCAGATCCCTTTCCATTTGGACAATATTTATAAATGCTCTTTCCTTCTGCACTTGCTTCAGCTATCTTAACTGACAAGGGAATGATATTTTCAAAAATATCAATTTTAGAACCATAAGATTTTCTTACTCTTGATGCAATATCCTTTGCATAATTTGTTCGGAAATCTACCATTGTCAAAAGAATGCCCTGTATCATCAATTTTCTATTTAATCTCTTCTTTACCATAGAAATAGTCCTAATGAGCTGTTGAAGTCCTTTAACTGACAAATATGCAGCTTGTACTGGTATCAGAACTGTATCAGAAGCAACCAATGCATTGATGGTCATCATTCCTAAACTTGACATACAATCAATTAATATGTAATCGTATCGTAATCGCATCATATCGATATATTCCTTCATGATCAGTTTTCCCCTCGTTGCGTTACTCATCGTTATCTCCAAGCCAGATAATTCAATATTTGCTGGAAGAAGATCCACCTGTTCCTCATGATGTAGGATTCCTTCCTGCTCATCAATTTCTTCATCATTGATTATATGCATCATGATAGTTGCAAGCGTCGTTTCAATAGCATCCGGTTCTACATATCCAAGACTAGCAGTTAAGTTTCCCTGTGGATCTCCATCGATCAATAATACTTTCTTTCCTTTTCTTGCTAATCCGGCTCCAAGATTTAATGTTGTAGTAGTTTTTGCAACTCCGCCTTTTTGATTTACTACTGAAATTACCTTTCCCATTCTTCTTTCTCCCTTCTGATATTTTCTCGCAGATATTTTTCAAATGTACTTCGCTTAATTAGAACTTTTTTCCCAATCTTATAAACTGCTCCTGCCTTATGCGATAATCTTACGATTGGCTTATATCCAAGCTCGTAATAATCCATAGCTTGTTTATAACTTATAAATTCATGTTGCATAAATTCTATATCTTCATCATCAATAAGATTAGAAAACATCCATACCTTTCCATGCATCTCAACTAAATTCCTTTCTCCGATTTGTCATCTTATTTTTCATGAAATTGTTCAAGATATTCATCAAAGATTTCTCTGTTTATCAAAACAATTCCATCCATTCTGTAAATCGCACCCGCATCATTTGCAAGTTCCATCAACTTTTTATGTGACAGGCTATATACGATTTCTGCTTGTTGATAACGAAGAAATTTTCTTCTAAGTCTGCGTGCTTCTTCTTTTACCTCTGAACGCTTCTGCTGGTTATAATACATATTTTCTGTTTTCAAATCTGTTTCCCCTTTCACCTTTTATTCGACCACAACGAACATTGTTAATGAATTAAAAAAGGGCACTCTCTGAAAGATTTTTCTTTCAAAAAGTGCCCTCAACAATTCATATTGTTGGAGTAGTATTACTGACAACTAATCACCATTCTTCATGATGCTTCATGTTTGAATACAAATTTGTTGTCAAATTGTTGTCAAAAAGAATTTTTGTTGTCAAATTGTGAAGATTTCTTACTTTCTTAATACAACTTCGCCCCTGCCGGAATCTTATCATCCAGAATCAGAACATTCAGTCCTTCTCTTCCTTCTACAAGATGTGTAGCGGAGATAATCATACCACAGGAATCAATTCCCATCATCTTACGTGGCGGAAGGTTTGTGATTGCAAGCAATGTCTTTCCAACCAGTTCTTCCGGTTCATAATAATCGTGAATTCCACTTAAAATCACACGATCTTCGCCTGAACCATCATCCAGAACGAACTTCAGAAGCTTCTTAGATTTTGGAACCGCTTCACATTCTTTAACCTTTACAGCTCTAAAATCAGACTTGCTGAATGTATCAAAATCAACCATATCTTCGAATAATGGCTCTACTTCCACGTTGGAGAAGTCGATCTCAACCTTCGCTGGTGCAGTTGTTTCTTCTGCCGGAACAACTACCTTTGCAGCTACCGGAGCAGACTGTGCAGCGTTGTTTGCTTCGTTCTTAGCAGCGCCCTGTGACTTCATTGTCGGGAGCTTGCAGCGAGATTTTATATATATCTATTTGCCTCTACGCTTCTCTATTCTTCAAGCTTCTAACAATCTACATTTTTATATAACTCTACAACTTTTATTACAAGTTACCACCAATTTGGTGTAAAAGTGGTGCAGTTGTTGGTGTGCGTCCCTTATTATGAAATTTTAATCTTACCGCATAAATCTTCAAATGATTTAACTTTCGCCTCTTTTGTTGCTTCCGCATAAATTTCCATCGTTGTTGCGATATCTTTATGTCCCATAATTTCCTGAATTACTTTAAGATTTGTTTCATTCTCACAATACCTTGTAGCAAATGTATGTCGCAAATTATGGCAAGAAAAGTTAGGCAGTAAAACTGGTGCTCTACGTTCTCTTTCTGCTCTTTCTATTTCTTCTTCATTATATGCCAAAGTTATACGTTTGATTGTTCTATTGATTGTCTGAGGATTATGTGCAAAACCATTTCTGTTCAAGAAAATAAAATCTGTATATCCATCAATTGATGCCTGACAAGTTAATCCTACTTCCTCTTGATACTTTTTCTCATTCAAAATTGCCTGTTTTACTTCTGGCAACATTGGAATAATTCGGTATCCTGCAGTAGTTTTTGGTGATGTTACTGAAAAATAGCACTTGCCTTTATCTCTCTGGTAGTACACCATATTGTGATTAATTTCAATATAATTCTCATCCATATGAACATCTTCCCAACGTAACCCAACCACCTCTGATACACGGCATCCTGTTCCCAAGAAGAATGTAAACAATGGAAGCCAATGTTTATATTTTTCGCTTTTATTTATATAGGAAACAAAAGCTTCTTGCTGCGGAATTGTAAGAGCATGACGTTTAGGTGTTTCAAAGTTATGTGATCGTTTCACATCTCCTAAAACTAAGTCGCTAGGATTTATTCTAATATAACCATCCTCAACCGCTAATATAAATACTTGATGAAGCACCGTATGAATACTCTCCAATGTTGCAACTGACATTTTCTTAGAATCCACAATACCATTATAGTATCTTCTCACATCTGATTTTCGGATTTCCTTTATCTTTCTGTTTCCAAAATCATTCATAACAAAATGCTCATACATATAAATATAATTATTGCGAGTAGTTTGCTTTAATCCCACTTTATCATTTTTCCACATTTTATAGACATCATTTAATGTAATGTTCGAACTTCCTTGTTGAATCCCATCCCGCAGATCATTCTGAATTTCTTTTTCTTTTTCACGCAAGCCTTCTAATGTAGAACAATATACCGCATGTCTTTTTTTATCTCCACCAATCCAACGATACATATAAAGTCCATCATTTTTTCGATAGGTTTCTCCGTCTTTCAACACTCTCCCTTTATGATCTTTTCTTTTTTGCATTCTTTTCTCCTTTTCTATACAAAGAAAAGGACTCTGCAAACTTATTATAACGCTTGCAAAGTCCCTTTTCTACGCCTAATCATTCATTTTTTTACACCAATAATTTATATAGAATATGCTGTTTCCGTATATTCATCTAATTTTTTACGTTTAATCAATCGCTTTGTTCCATTCCATAAAACAAACTGGCAATTCTGCTCATCCGTCATTTTGCGGAGCTTGTTAATTCCGATACCAGAATATGCAGCTGCTTCCTCAAGAGTTAAATTACTCTTTTCCCAAATAGGAACTTCTTTTACCATAGGCATCTTCCTCCTTCCTTTTTTATAGACTTATTTTTCCTAATTCCCCCGACAGAGAGAGGAACTTGTTTTTCAGGTGCTTTTATCTCATCAAGCTCCTGGCAACAAACTATTTCAAAACTTTTTATTTCTTTCATACCGAAAATCAATACATTATCTTCTTTCTTATTTTATTTTTTAATGTTCTTTGTTGCCATCTTAAAAAACAGTATAAATGACCAGTAAAATCAACATTTTCATATGTCATCAAAACTGGCAACAAAGTTCGTTTTTTGAATAAAACAGCTGTATTATCAGGAAGATTTCCTCTCTCTTGTCGGGCTAATGGAACGGAAGTTCCATTTGTTCTGTTGCCGAAAGTTCTCTAAATCCATCTCCGCCAATTTCGTTGCCGCCCTCTATCTCTTCACTTTTTCGAGTCCAACAGCGTTGTCTTCCATACCCTTCTGAGGTAAATCTATGATAACCACCTCGCTTCCATCCAATAATCTGAGTATCCATGATTTGACAAATTTCATTTGTCTCATACTTCTTAGGCTCACGATCCCCGTGATTAAAAGCCTCACTCCAAACCTGAATAGAACATACATAATTTCCTTTATAATTATCAAGCCACCCCTGGATTGTTCCTGCCAACGTATCCTCTTGCATAAACTGTTTCCGGTACTCATCAATTTCTTTTTGCATTTCTTTTGTGAATTTCAGAAGATTACCTTTGTTTTCTTCACTGTGATAAATAATCATTGCTTCTGCCCACAATTGATTAAAATATGCTCTGGCTTCCTCTTCATCATCTAAAATATGTTTCTCTGCTTTTGAAGCATCAATCATGATTGGAAGAAACCTTCTTGCACCAGTTCTATCAAACGGAATAAACTGATAGGTATTCGTAGAACCAGCGAATACGCATTGCCTTTTTCGATCTTTTTCAAAACGTGCATAGGCCGTTCTATATGTATCCTTTTGTCGGCTCAAAAATGATTTTATTTCTTCGTTACTTTTTGCACTGATAGCAGCAATCATTTCAGACATTTCTATGATCCAATGTCCTCTAATCGATTCAAATACCTTCTTATCACCCAAATCTCTTAAATCATCCGAAAACCAATTATCTTTCAAGGATAAAAAACGAAAGAATGTGGACTTTCCTGCGCCTTGTTGTCCCACAAGACAAAGCATTTCATCCGCTTTTATTCCCGGATAAAACACTCGCAATAAAGCCTCCATCATAAAGTGTTTTAATACTTCATATACATAGTCTGAATCATCTGCCCCCATATATTTTTTCAGCACATATCGTATTCGTTCTTCTCCATCCCATTTTAATGTTTCTAGGTATTCGCAAATCGGGTGATACGCTCTGTTTGCAGCTTCAATTTGCAATGCCTTATACAAATTTTTTTCATTTCCTAATCCATAGTACACTTCAAAATATAGATAAAACTGATCAATCGCATTGTCGGTCAGAATCTCCCAATCTTCATCCCACCAAAGTTTCCTCGATATATCGACTCTTTCAGACAACCGATTATATCGAAGACAACCTTGAATCAATGGATCATCTCGAAAAATCATCATATAATTTTGAACCGTTCCTTTGATATCTCCCTTTTCATTTTTCAGTAAACATTCCTTAATTTGTCTGATTGCATTTAGATCTGCCATCTCACCCATCCGTTTCAAAGTATCCTTCTTTTTATTTTCATCCATTTTTTCTGCATCTTCTATCAATCTTTTCAACCTCCTTCTTAATCATTTCAACAACTTGCTCTTTTTCTTCCTCTTCTCCGAATAATAAAAGATCTAAGTAATATTCAACAATGGACAGATATTTCAACGCCTCTACAAATTTTTCATCCCACTCTTCTTCCGGCGATTTAGGTGCAAATTCTTTTTTCCATTTTTGCAACAATATACGGTAATCCAACATCGCACGAACACATTCTATATACTCTTGTTCTTCTGATTTCACTAAATTTTTTTCTGGTTTGCTCTTCAAAATCTTCCTTGATTTTTTTATTTTTCTTCTGTCTACTCTAGATATTTGAATTCCAAAATCATCTGCTAATTTTAATGCAGCCTCTTTTAAGGAAAGTCCAAAAAGCTGTGCTGTGAAATCTATCACATCACCAGTCACTCCACAACCAAAACAATAATATCTTCTATCTGCTTTCATGCTTGGTGTTTTGTCATTATGAAAAATGCAACTGATCAGCCCTGATTTTGTTATCTTAAATCCATAAAATTCAGCCGCCTGCCGAACTGTCACATTTTCTTTCACTTCATCAAATAATCCCATAATCCCTCCAATCAAAAAAGAGCACTCTGTTTCTCCCAACGGAAATCCCAAAATGCTCTTATCGCTCATTATCTAATGAGGATTCTTTATTCAATTTTCCAGTTTCTCCATTTCTTGTTATACTTGCTTTCTTCTCAGATATTTTTTTTAATATAGATGGTTTTACTTCTTTTTTTATTTCTTGAACCATGATATTTTTGTTTTCCGGTTTCAATAATTTGTTTTTCATTTTCGAAATCGTCTTCGTAATTGCATATTCAATCTTTTTAATTACTCCATCTAACCGATCAAGAGCATACTGTTTTTCCCTTTTAGATGCCTTTCTCTCTGGGCTTAAAACCCATTTCTTACTATCCTCCACCAATTTAATATCCTCTTTCCTAGTAGCAATCTCAATTTCATCTGCAATTCTTTCCACCGCTTTTTCATAAACCTCATCCGTAACATCATCTATCAGTTTTTCTACATCTTCAATTTTAAATTCAAGCTGTTTCAGTGTTTCGTCTTGCTGAAGAATTCGCTCCGCATTATCAAAAAATTCTACTGACTGTGCTTTAAGCTTTTTCTCTTGATCAATAATCTTTATGCTGTTTTCTTTGTACTGAACCTCTTGTTCAAAGATCTCATATTTTTTCTGATTAACCACTTCTATCTGACTCTGAATTGATTCTTCCAAAGATGCAATATCCTTTTTCTGCTTCATTCGAATATAATCTTGCTTTTCAAGATATTCCCTTCCACCATAACTTGGTTCTTCTTCTAACTCTAATCCGTGCTTTTTACAAATATCAAAAAGGAGTATTCTGCAAGTAGCATCAAAAACCATTTTCCTATTGTTAAATCTACCAGCCTTCTTTTCCGGATTTGGCAAGTCAAAACCTAATGTTTCAAGTGCTTTTTCCTGTTGGGGAAATATTTCTCCATAAGCATTCTTACAATCAAAAACATGGCGTTCATGAATGTGTGGAGTGGACTCATCCAAATGCAAGGACCAGTTCAATAAATGAAAATGTTCTCCAAAACGATCACTAAGTTCTGTAATAAATTCTGTTACGATAGTCAACAACACATCCGGATCAACATAATCATCTTTTGTTCCAATCTGATAAATGGTTTCTTCCGGACACGTTTTCTTATGAGTCCTAATATCATCTGTTGTTCTATTTCTTTCAGGATGATGATTTTTTAAATTTCTTGCATTCTGTCCTTCCACATAGTCTTGATAATGAATCTTATAAAAAAGTTGTTCCACTTCTTCAAAGGAATCGACAATCTCATCATCTTTTCCTGTTACTGAAGCAGATCTGAGACCATTGTAACAATCCCAATAAACATTTCTTTTAGCTCCTTCCAGATCAATATGATCACTATTATCAATATCGAACTGTCGATCATTGTGCTTGGGATTATAAACACCATTCTTTCCAGTTCTTCCATTATGTCTAGTTAGTTTCATCTTGTCGTCTCCTTCCTGTTCTCGCAAAAAACTGCAGCGAAGCTGCCATAAATCCTGCCTTTATCGTCAGGAAATACCCAGTACTAAGTGACGAAACGTCTCTTAACTGGGCAATGGCTGCCGCCCTTAACCTGCACAGGGATATTGCATTCCCTGTACCCATGCACAAAGGGTTGCACCCTCTGTACTCCCGCCCTAACAAACTGACTTCACCCCGTCCCAAGCTCTGTCAGTTCCTTCGGTTTTACAAAACAGTCCACCGGACTATTTTGCAAAAAGAAAAACCGACGCATGATCGCTTTACGCTCAATACATCGGTTTCTTCATCTGACCTTAACGGTCATATTCAGTTGTAGCAGATTACTGATAATCTGCAAATTTTTCTTCTAAAAAATAAGCTTTTGCTTCAAGACTCAAAGCCATCTTTAATATTTTAGTCTTCTCCACTTATTACGACATACCCTCTTTCTGTATGAGGAAGATATTTAACAACAACAAATTCCCCCTTATGTATTCCTTCAGAATGACAACTTACATAAACTTCTTTTCCTGATAACTCATCATCTATACAAATTAGACGATCAATTTCTTTTTCTTCTGTTACAGCATCACCACCGGTTACAATTCCCATCGCTTCCTTTAAATTTCCTGTTACAAGATACGGAACATCTAAAAGATGTGGTACTCCTAAATATATCCATATTACCACTAATCCTACTGCGGCTGTAATTTCAATTCTTTTTTCCCATTTCTCATATATCTGTTTTTCATGTTCTGATGTTGGTGCTTTTTTTATAAACTTTGTTTTTTTTACTTTGTGAAGTAGCCACATAACAGTTACAATAATTAAAAAAAAATAGGCACAAATGTATACATATATAGGGTGCTCATATTAAAACCTCCTGCTTATAATAGTTCTGATTATTTCTAATTTACTACACTCATTATACTTCATCAACTTAAAGAATGGAAGAAATTTTTTGTGTACAGAGTTCCTATCCAAACCTTATAACGCACATTTCTGTAAAATCCATAATCCCCGATACTTTCCTCACGGGCGATAAGCAACGGATAAAACATCAGATCTCCACCTGACATTTTAACCATATATCCGCCTTGATTATCACATTATTCCTGCTGGTTGTTCAGCCCATGCTTTTTCGCATATTCACTGGCTTTCTGTCTGCGTTCCTCACTGTATGGCGGTTGCAAGCGAATTGACAGTCTAGACTTGTCCAAAATATAAGTTACTCCACCTTGTTCACAATTTTTTTCCAATCTGCACAAGTCGGGGTACTTTTTGCTAAACGTTGCCAAACGCTTTCGCAGCCCGGCATTGTAGGTGTAAATCTTCGCTCTGTCCTCTCCCTCATTAAAGAGAATAATAGTTTCCTTCTCATACTTCGTTAATCTTGTCATAAATATCGTTCCTTTCAATTCTGTATCAAAAAAATCAAGTGTAGATATAGTTTTTTGCACTTCATCACCTACACATATAGTTTTTATTAAGCTATCTCTTTCACAGTTAATAAATCCTTTTATTACGCTTTCAAATATTTCCGTTCCCTAACCCTCTTCTTTTTAGGATTGTATGCTCTGAACAGACACGCCGCATGCATATTCAATTCAGGTATCTTCATATTCAAAAGCTATTCAATTGTCAATGTACAAAGATTGATATTATTAAATATCCTTCTATATAACGAAAGGCTGAGAGACATTTTTACAGGGTCTTCTGGGAAATATATAAAAATTTTTGAATTGTTGATGTGCAATATAGAATAAAAAATAACCAACTACAACACTGATTACTTCCATTTTTGATATTTAGATATTTTTAATAAAACAAAAAACAGCTGGGTGTACCAACTTTTTTGGTACACTCAACTGTATCTTTTATTACTAGTTTTCTTTTACACCATTCTTTTGCAGAGTCCTTCTCTTAGACTTTTAAAAAATTTGGTGTAAATGTGGTGTAGTAACCTGTTTTTCTGTTTAAAATATAGCTTAAAATTTCTTGCTCTTAGTACAATTTTGCTCCTGCCGGAATGTGATCATCAAGGATCAGAACGTTCAGTCCTTCTCTTCCTTCTACAAGATGTGTAGCGGAGATGATCATACCACAAGAATCAATTCCCATCATCTTACGTGGTGGAAGGTTTGTGATTGCAAGTAATGTCTTTCCTACTAACTCTTCTGGTTCGTAGTAATCATGAATACCGCTTAAAATCACACGATCTACGCCTGAACCATCGTCAAGAAGGAATTTCAGAAGCTTCTTAGATTTTGGAACTGCTTCACATTCTTTTACCTTTACAGCACGGAAATCTGACTTGCTGAATGTTTCGAAGTCTACCATATCTTCAAATAATGGTTCTACTTCTACATTAGAGAAATCGATCTCAACCTTCGCTGGTGCAGCTGTTTCTTCGACTGGAACAACTACTTTTGCAACTACTGGAGTTGACTGTGCAGCGTTGTTTGCTTCGTTCTTAGCAGCGCCCTGTGACTTCATTGTCGGGAACAGCAATACATCACGAATTGCAGCGCTGTCTGTGAGCAGCATTACCATTCTGTCGATTCCGAATCCGATACCACCTGTTGGAGGCATACCGATTTCCAGAGCATTCATAAAATCTTCGTCTGTGGTGTTTGCTTCTTCATCACCCTGTGCCAGAAGTTCTTCCTGTGCTTTGAAACGTTCTCTCTGGTCGATTGGGTCATTTAACTCAGAGTAAGCATTTGCCATTTCCCATCCGTTCATGAAGAACTCGAAACGTTCTACATATTCCGGATTTTCCGGTTTCTTCTTAGTAAGAGGAGAAATCTCGATTGGATGATCCATAACAAAAGTAGGCTGGAGCAGGTGTTCCTCAACAAATTCCTCAAAGAAGAGGTTCAGGATATCACCTTTTTTGTGTCTCTCTTCGTATTCTACATGATGTTCTTTTGCCACAGCTCTGGCTTCTTTTAAAGTATGGATTTCATTGAAGTCCACACCTGCATATTTCTTAACAGCATCCACCATGGTGATACGCTCAAATGGTTTCCCTAAGTCCATTTCAATGCCATTGTACACGATTTTTGTAGTTCCCAGAACTTCCTGTGCCACATGACGGTACAGGTTTTCTGTTAAATCCATCATGCCATGGTAGTCTGTATATGCCTGGTACAACTCCATTAAGGTAAACTCTGGATTATGTCTGGTATCCAGACCTTCATTACGGAATACTCGTCCGATTTCGTAAACTCTCTCCATACCGCCTACGATTAATCTCTTCAGGTATAATTCAAGAGAAATACGCAGTTTAAAATCTTCATCAAGAGCGTTGAAATGTGTCTCAAAAGGACGTGCCGCTGCACCGCCGGCATTTGCTACCAGCATAGGAGTCTCTACTTCCAGGAATCCCTGTCCATTTAAATAATTACGAATGCTTGCAAGAATTTTAGAACGTTTAATAAAGGTTTCTTTTACATCTGCATTCATGATTAAATCCACGTATCTCTGACGGTAACGCAGGTCTGTGTTAGTCAGTCCATGGAATTTCTCCGGGAGCGGTTTTAAACTCTTAGATAACAGTGTTACTTCTGTGGCATGAATAGAAATCTCTCCGGTTTTTGTCTTAAACACTTCACCTGTGATTCCTACCAGATCGCCGATATCCATTTTCTTAAATTCTTTGTAAGACTCTTCTCCTACATTGTCTCTTGCAACATAAGACTGAATAGAGCCCTGTAAATCCTGAATACTGCAAAAAGAAGCTTTTCCCATAACACGTTTGGACATCATACGTCCAGCCAGAGTAACTGTTTTACCCTCCAGCTCATCAAAAGCATTTTTCACTTCCATGCTATGGTGTGTTACATTAAATTTCGTAATCTGAAATGGGTCCTTTCCATTTTCCTGCAAGTCAGCTAATTTTTCACGGCGAACCTTTAATAACTGATTTAAGTCCTGTTCCTGTGTCTTCTTCTGCTCTGCCACTTTTCACACTCTCCTTCGTTTATTCTAGATTAAATGTTTCTCTCAATACCAAGAACTTTATATTCCATTACTCCTGAAGGCATTTCTACGGAAACCGTCTCACCGATAGATGCTCCAATAAGGGCTTTTCCTACCGGAGATTCGTTGGAAATCTTGCCTTCCAGGCTGTTAGCTTCTGTAGAACCTACGATTTTGAATTCAATTTCTTCTTCAAATTCTACATCATAAACCTTTACTTTACAGCCAACACTGATTTTGTTTACATCTACTTCATCCTCTACAACAACTTCTGCATTTTTGAGGATTTTCTCTATCTGTTCAATTCTGGCTTCGATATCTCTCTGCTCGTCCATAGCTGCATCGTATTCTGCGTTTTCAGACAAGTCGCCCTGTTCTCTGGCTTCTTTGATTTTCTCAGCCACTTCTTTTCTCTTTACGATTTTTAAATCATGAAGCTCGTCTTCTAATTTTGTCAACCCAGCGTAAGTCAGTATTACTTTCTTTTCTTCCATAATTCTATACACCCTTTCTCCAATACTTACAGGAATCTGCAAATATCACTACTTAACAGTCATAACATTATAAATAATACCTATGCAGATGTCAAGCCAAATACGCCTTCTGGCGCATATTTCATATACTTTTTATAATTCTTTGCCCAGAAACAGCCTACATCCTTCCCACCAGTTCTTCAAGCTGTTCATAGCTTTCCACCTCATTCACCATTCGCCGCACAGAGGCAGAATGAGGCATCCCTGTGGTATACCATGCCACATGCTTTCGCATTTCTCTCATGCCTGTGTAATTTCCCTTGTATTCCAACTGCATTTTTGCATGTCTTAAAATCATTTCCTTTACTTCTTCCATCCCTGGCTTTGGCAGAAGTTCCCCTGTTTTCTGGTAATGCAGGATTTGGGAAAACAGCCACGGATTTCCCTGTACTGCCCTGCCAATCATAATACCGTCGCATCCGGTTTCGCGAACCAGCGCTTCTGCCTTTTGGGGAGAATCCACATCTCCGTTCCCAATAACCGGTATGGACACCGCTTCCTTTACCTTACGTATAATGTCCCAGTCTGCATTGCCTGCATAATACTGCTCCCTGGTGCGTCCATGAACTGCAACCGCTGCTGCGCCAGCGTCTTCTGCGATTTTTGCAATTTCCACTGCATTGACACAGTCTTCAGCAAAGCCTTTTCTGATTTTAATGGTCAAAGGTTTCTCAATCGCATTTGATACCTTAGACACAATCTCATGCACCAGCCTGGGGTTCTTCATTAAAGCAGAACCTTCCCCATTGTTTACCACCTTGGGAACCGGACATCCCATATTAATGTCCAGGATATCAAAGTTTCTTGGCTCAATCTGCCTTGCAATCTCTGCCATTAAATCCGGGTCTGAGCCAAAAAGCTGCAAAGATACCGGGCGCTCTCTTTCATCAATTTCCATGAGGGTTTCTGTGTTCTTATTTTTAAAATAAATTGCCTTGGCGCTAATCATCTCTGTACAAATAAGCCCTGCGCCCTGTTCCTTACACAACAAACGAAATGGCAGGTCGGTTACTCCTGCCATAGGTGCCAATATTAAATTGTTTTCCAGTGTTACATTTCCAATCTTCAGACTCATGCCCAACCTCTGCTTTTCCTGGTTTTTTCGTAAATAATCCGAAGCCCCTCTAAGGTAAGCTGGGCATCATACACATCAATGGATTCTGTTTCGTCAGCAATAAGCTTTCCAAGACCGCCTGTTGCCACAACCTTCAAATCTTCTATACCAGACTCTTCTTTTACTTTTTTCACAATATATTCCACCTGTCCAATATAGCCATAAACCAGACCAGCCTGCATACTGCTGATAGTTTCCTTTGCCAGTATACTCTCCGGCTTCTGAATAGCGATTTTCGGCAGCTTGGCTGCATCCTGCCACAGAGCTTTTGCGCTGATTTCAATACCAGGAGAAGTAATGCCTGCCGCAAAGCTTCCATCCTCTGTAATCAAATCATAGGTAGTGGCTGTTCCAAAATCCAGCACCAGCACAGGACCGCCATAAATCTCATAGGCCGCCACAGCGTCTACAATTCTGTCTGCTCCTACTTCCTTGGGATTTACTGCTGTAATACGGATTCCAGTCTTACATCCCGGTCCTACATTTAAAGGCTTCACGTGGAAATATTTAATAACACTGCTGGTCAGGGAATGCATAACATCCGGCACTACAGAACTGATAATCACATCCTCAATCTCTTCCTTAGGAATCCCCTGGTACTTCAGCAAATCGCACATAAAAATACCATATTCATCTGAAGTCCTGTTCTGTCTTGTGGTAAGACGAAAGGTTCCCACCAGCTCTTTCTCTTTAAATACCCCCAGGGTAATATGTGTATTTCCTACATCAATGACTAATAACATACGCCTATTCTCCTACGTCTTCTCCCAGAAAAAACACCCTGTAATAAGTTTCCAGGGACTCCAACAGCTCCCGTTTCTTATTTCTCAAATCCTTGATTCTCAGTACACTTCCGATTTCATCAAACATGGCATCTGCCTCCAAAGCCTCTGTCTGAAATTGCAGATTTCCATCCTCATCAAACTCCAGAGTCAGAACCCCGCCGATTTCCTCTGTGTACAGCACACACATAATATGCAGCTCATCCTGTACGGACTGAGGCAAGGATGCAAAATCTTCATTAAAATAATATTTCTGTTCATATGCGCTTGCGCCGCACAAAACAACTCTATCCTTATACATGTTCTTCTCCCTTTATACGTAACTGTAAAGTCCCCTTACAGAGACCTCCCCAGAAAGCACCTTTTGGATTTCTCCGGTTTCAAATTCTACCAGAAGCTCTCCCTTTTCTGTAATACCCCTGGCGATTCCCCTGCTTTCCACTCCCTTTTCAATCAAACGCACAGGCTGATTCTGATTCAGAAGCAGGGCTTCATATTCTGCTTTTAAACGGCTTAAATCCTGTGTCTCCAGGAATTTTTCATAATTTTTCTCAAAATATTCCAGGGTTTTCACAGCCACTTCTTCCCTTACCAGGATTTCTCCTGTTTCCAGCATAAGAGAAGTAGCCTTGTCCTGCAATTCTTCCGGAAACTCCTTTTGATTTACATTAATCCCCACGCCTATGGTAATGTATTTCGGCATGTTCCCGGATATCTGCATCTCTGTGAGAATACCGCAGATTTTCTTCCCGGACATGACCACATCATTTGGCCACTTAATGCCAGCCTTCTTTCCCGTCACTTCTGTGGCTGCCTGAGCCACCGAAAGCCCCATAACCAGGGTCAAGGAGGCCGCATTCATGGGAGAAATCTCCGGCTCCATAAGGAGCAGATTCATATAAATGTTCTGTCCCGGAGGGGAAGTCCAGACTCTCCCCATTCTTCCCTTTCCTCCGGTCTGAGCCTCTGCCAGAAACAATGCCCCATCCAGTTCTTCCCTACTGCCTGCTTTTGCCGCCTCTTTCGCCCAGGTGATGGTGGATTCGGTTTCTTCTCTGTAGAACACCTTTTTCCCCATCCACCTGGTTTGCAGTTGTTTTTCCAGTTCTTTTTGCATTTTATGCCCCCAAAGTTGCCGCCATTACAGCTTTAATGGTATGCATTCTGTTTTCCGCCTCATCAAAAACCACTGACTGAGAAGATTCAAACACTTCATCTGTCACTTCCATATCTGTAATGCCAAAACGCTGGCTCATTTCTTTTCCGATTTCTGTTTCCAAATCATGGAATGCCGGCAGACAGTGAAGGAAAATCGCCTGGCTTCCTGCGTTTTCCATTACTTCTTTTGTTACCTTATAAGGACTTAATTCCAGAATGCGTTCTTCCCACACTTCATCTGGCTCGCCCATGGAAACCCACACATCTGTGTAGATAACATCAGCCCCTTTGGTGCCTTCTTTTACATCCTCTGTTAAAGTAATGGTCGCTCCGGATTCCTGTGCGAATTTTTTACATTCTTCCACCAGTTCTTTATTTGGAAAATATTTCTTCGGAGCGCATGCCACAAAGTGCATTCCCATTTTTGCACAGAGAATCATAAGAGAATTTCCCATATTATAGCGGGCATCTCCCATATATACCAGCTTCACCCCTTCTGTTCTGCCCAGATGCTCCTGAATGGTAAGCAAATCTGCCAGCATCTGTGTTGGGTGATATTCATTAGTCAGGCCATTCCATACCGGTACCCCTGCATATTTTGCCAGCGCTTCCACCTTTTCCTGGCCATAGCCACGATACTCAATTCCATCATAAATTCTTCCAAGCACTCTTGCAGTATCTTTGATACTCTCTTTTTTTCCAATCTGAGAACTCTTTGGGTCCAGATAAGTAGTACCCATTCCAAGGTCATGAGCAGCGGTTTCAAAGGAACATCTGGTTCTGGTACTGGTTTTTTCAAAAATCAGGGCAATATTCTTTCCACGTAAGGTATCCACTAAAACCCCCTGTTTTTTCTTTGCCTTTAACTCAGCAGCCAAAGAAACCAGATATTGAATCTCCTCTTTTGTAAAATCCTTTAATGTCAAAAAATTACGTCCTTTAAGGTTCATATGTTTTTCCTCCCTGTATCAGTTTCTCTTTTGAAATAATCTGTGAAAAAGCAGGAAGCTCATCGGTCTCCATTTCCCACAGTTTTTCCCGCACCTTTTTCTGCAATTCCTGTAAGGTATAAATTTTATACTTACGGATTCTGCAGATTCTGGCAGTTGCCTCCAGCATAGATAAGTATAACTCCTTGTAATTCCAGTCCCTGGCAAGCTGCAGCTCCTCTGCCAGCACCGGCAGAACGATTTCTGTCAGTTTTCTCACATACTGCTCTGGTTCTGCATTCAGCTTATAGGTTTCCATACAATACTCATAAATATCCTGGTTTACTTCTGTTAGCTGCTTTAAATAATAGCACTCTTCTTCCTGTTCATCAATATAATATATTTTCCCGGACAGCCCATAAACCATACGCATGGTATCAAAATATCCTCTTGTCATATGCATTCTGCTTTTCTTTTGATTAAAATCCAGAATACTTCCAAGGCTCACAGAAGGCGCTACGGTATAGACATGGGTTCCTTCCGGGATTTTCACCTTTTTCTCCCTGCCAATCCCAAAAATCCGAACCACAATAATATCCTCATATCCCCGGTCAACCAGAGAACCCAAAGGCACATTATTAATGGCTCCACCATCAATATAAGTTTTCCCATGGAGCTTCTCATTTTTAAAAATAGGAAAAATATAGGCGCTTGCCAGAAGAAAATCCTTAATAAGCTCTGGTTCTGTTTCTTTAATATCAATATCCAGCTCCCGAAACTCATCCACATTAAATGTCAACACATACAAATCAATGGGGGAATTTCTGATTTTCTCTTCATCCACACTTTCTGCAATCAACTGCTTTAATGGGGATATATTCACGCCTCCGTCTGCCATGTAATCCATCAGCTCCTTCAGGGTTTCCCTGCTGATTTTCTTGTGCTTGAAAATCTCTCCCATTACCTCATCATCTACAGACATAATCTGGGAATAAGAAATATTCTCCCACAGACGCTCTGCTTTTTCCAAATCTCCCATGCAGATAAGGGCGCCATTTAAAGCCCCTACACTGGTTCCCGCTATGCCCTTTAATTTCACACCGGCCTCCCTAAGAGCCTTCCATGCCCCTATCTGATAAGCGCCTTTGGCTCCTCCCCCTTCCAGCACCAGACCGTACTCTTTTGTAAGATCTATGACTGCTTGCATATTTTTTACCTCGCTATGTGCAATGTTATAAGTTTCAAAAAGGCTGCCGCATCTCTGCAGCAGCCCCCCTTTGCTGAATGTAATTTTACTCTTCTTTCTCTTTTCCTGCCACTTCTACCAGAGAAGTCACCAGACCGGCAATGCCTTGAATCTCAGACGGAATAATAATCTTAGTTGCCCGGCCATCTGCCGCCTGCGCAAATGCTTCCAGACTCTTCAGGGTCAATACGCTCTGGTCTGCGCCTGCATCTTTAATAAAGCGGATACCATCTGCCTTTGCCTGCTGCACCTTCAAAATAGCTTCTGCCTGACCTTCTGCCTCTTTAATCATTTTTTCCTTCTCTGCTTCTGCACGAAGGATAGCTGCCTGTTTCTCTGCCTCTGCATCCAGAATAGCAGACTCTTTCTTACCTTCTGCTACAAGAATGGTGGATTTCTTTTCACCTTCTGCCTTCAGAATAGCTTCACGACGTTCACGCTCTGCCTTCATCTGTTTTTCCATGGCTTCCTGAATCGCAGATGGAGGAATAATATTTTTCAGTTCTACACGGTTTACCTTGATACCCCATGGGTCTGTAGCCACGTCCAGAGACGCGCGCATTTTTGTATTAATAATTTCCCTGGAAGTTAATGTTGCATCCAGTTCCATCTCACCGATAATATTACGGAGTGTCGTTGCTGTTAAGTTCTCAATAGCCATAATGGGATTTTCCACACCATAGGTAAATAATCTTGGGTCTGTAATCTGGAAAAAGACAACGGTATCAATCCGCATGGTAACGTTATCTTTTGTAATAACCGGCTGTGGAGCAAAATCCACCACCTGTTCTTTCAGGTTCACACGTTTTGCAATACGCTCGATAAAAGGCATTTTAATATGAGGTCCTGTTCCCCATGTTGCCTTGTACATACCAAGACGTTCTACAATCAAAGCCTGTGCCTGTGGCACGATTTTAATACAAGATGCCGCAATAATTAATATAAGGATAAAAAATACAACAATAATAATACCCATACTACATTTCCTCCTCTACAATCAGCTTTACGCCTTCTACTGCTGCTACTTTGACTACTTTTCCCTCTTCAATGACCGTCCCTTCCTTAGAGCGTGCGCTCCAGTCCATCCCCTGTATCATCACCTGTCCCTCTGCCTTCAGATTATCAATGGTGTGTGTTACAATACCGGTCTGTCCCGGGATACTGTCTACATTGGTTTTTGAAGCGCCCTTCTCCATGTATTTCAGGGCAATCGGCCTGGTAAAAATTAACAGCAACACCGATACTGCAATAAAGACAGCAATCTGACTCCACAAAGGCGCTCCCGTCAGAGAAACTAAAAAGGCAATAAGCGCTCCTCCTGCAAACCAGATTGTTGTAAGTCCCAGCGTGGCAATCTCAATTCCTAAAAGGACTGCCAAAATCACAAGCCACATAATTGTTATTGTTTCCGCCGCCATAACCCCACCTTCTTTTTCATATTTTTCTTCTTTTGTGGATGCTGATTTGTTACCTTATTATAGCCTAATATTCTGAAAATAACAATGTTTTTTTGTGTATTTACAAAAAGAAGCTGTCTTGCCAAGATTCCTTGCAAAACAGCTTCCTGTCTGTATTTTTTAATAAAACGTCTGATTTCCAATGGTTAAACCGTTACCGCTTCCTGCGTGGAAAAACAAACGGTCTCCAATGGTATTGGCTCCTGCAAACACATCTCTTGCAGCATCATAGCATGCCTGACTTGCACCTCTTGATAAAACGGAAGCCAGTTTTCCGGTTGCTGCCGGAGTAAACTGTCCGCTCTGGTAAATAACTTCGGAAAGTGTATTGGGGAATTTATTACTTCTGATACGGTTCATAATTACTGCCCCAACGCCAATCTTTCCTTCATAAGATTCTCCGCCGGCTTCACACTCAATAATAGCTGCCATAAGCGCCAGGTCACTGTCTGACACAGAAACAGGTGCGGATGCCGCCTGCTGGTGAACCTGTGGCTCTGTATTAAGAGGCTGCGCCCCTACAACCTCACCTTCGCCATGCACAGATTCAAACAGGGCTTTTGCTTCCTCTGCATGTACCAGCAAATCTTCCCGGATATATCCTGAAATCTCTCCGGAAGAAACCTGGAACCATCCGTTTTCTTCTCCTTCTACAGTTACTACTGCACCAGCGGGAAGCATTCCCACTCTTTCTGTGTTAATGTCAGCACCGCTACGAATGTTGGCATATGTATTTACATCGGCCGCCGCCTTGTCCGACCAGCCGTAATCCTCTTTTGTATCTGCCAAAACCGGAACACTGAGCATCATAGTCAATGCGCCTACTGCTCCTACACAGGTCAAAAGTTTCTTGATTTTTTGTTTCATGAAATGTAACCTCCTACATAAGTCTGTTTCATTTTGTTACAGATTTGTTAATTTTGTTACCGGCTTATTGTATCAAGATTACATTTCATTGTCAACCGGGTATTTTTTGTAAGATTTTGCAGATTTTTCCGGAAAATTTGTTCTGCCTATCTCCTCTGTCTCGCCGCCTCATACATCAAAATCCCGGAAGCCATGGCAGCATTTAAGGATTCCACCTGTCCCGCCATAGGAATTTTAATCAGCGTATCCGCACAGGCTGTCAATTCATCACTGAGACCATTTCCCTCATTCCCAATGAAAAACGCTGTCCCTTTGCCATAATCCTCCTGATCGTAATTATTCTCCCCTTTTAAATGCGCCGCATAGGTTGTAATCCCATGAGTTTTCAACATTGGCAGCACTTCTTCCTCTATAGAATCCACATAAAGCACAGGAACTCTGTACACAGAGCCCATGGTAGAGCGAATCACCTTGGGATTAAACACATCCACAGAAGTTTTGCTGAGAATCACGCCGGTAACACCTGCCCCTTCCCCGGTGCGGATAATGGTTCCCAGATTTCCCGGGTCCTGTAAATCCTCCAAAATCATAAATAAAGGCTTGTCTGCATCTTCCAGCATTTTACTAAGGCTCCAGTTCTTCATTGAAATGAGACACAAAACGCCCTGAGGAGTTACCGTATCAGACAAATTTTTAAACACCTTATCATCCACGATTTCCACCTTATCTGAATGGCTGTCCAGCCCTTTTTCCTCTAAAATCCTCTGAAATTCTTCTTTTTCTGCAAAAGAAGCTGCTGCATAAACCTTTCTGATACGGTCTGACGGAGCTTCTCCAAACATTTTAATTCCCTCTGCTGCAAAAAGCCCCTCTTCCCGTCTTGTTTTTGCTTTTTTCAGAAGCTGCTGTACTTTTTTCATCTGGGGATTTGACATACTTGTAATCATTTTTTCCTCCTCACAGTTTTTGCTAAAAAAAGATGCCGCACTAAGCGCAATTAGAAATATAATCCTTCATGATTGCTGTTTAATGCGACATTTTATAAAACTTTTTATTTTGGATTTTTACTGTAATTATGGGACAGTGAATAGCTAACCTCAAACTGGTACTCTGAAATTGTCTTCTTCATAGCCAGCGCTTCGTTGATATCCATATCAATGTACTCACCATCTCTGTAGCAGATAACTCTCTTGGTTTTGCCTTCCAGCAGTACGTCCACAGCCTTAGCGCCCATAATAGAAGCATATACACGGTCTTTACAGGTAGGTGTTCCGCCACGCTGCATGTGTCCTAAGATTGTAGCTCTGGTCTCAATTCCTGTTGCAGCCTCAATACGTTTTGCCATTGCTTCAGAATGTCCAATACCCTCTGCATTAATAATAATATGATGTTTTTTGCCTTTTTTACGGTTATCAATAATGTTGTTAATGATTTTCTGTTCATCATAATCATATTTTTCAGGAAGCAGGATGTCCTCTGCGCCATTGGCAATACCGCACCACAAAGCCAGATAACCGGCATTTCTTCCCATTACCTCAATAACGCTTACGCGCTCATGAGAAGTGGATGTATCACGAACCTTATCAATGGCTTCCATTGCTGTATTTACAGCCGTATCAAAACCGATGGTATATTCTGAACATGCAATATCCAAGTCAATGGTACCTGGAACACCTACGGTATTGATTCCAAGATTCGCCAGCTTCTGAGCACCGGCAAAAGAACCGTCTCCACCGATTACCACCAGCGCATCAATGCCATGTTTTTTACATACATCTGCTGCTGCCTGCTGACCTTCCGGTGTACGCATCTCTGCGCAACGGGCTGTCTGCAAAATTGTTCCGCCTCTCTGAATTGTATCTGAAACATTCACTGCAGTCATGTCAATAATTTCTTCATTAATCAGACCGCTATAACCTTTTTTAATGCCTTTCATATTGATATCGCGACTCAGACCTCTTCTTACAACTGCACGGATTGCCGCATTCATACCTGGAGCATCTCCACCACTTGTTAAAACACCGATTGTTTTGATTTCTTTATTTGCAGTCATTTTTCTCCTCCATCTCATTGGCAGTTACATGTTTTTCTTTTTATACAATAACCATACCTATTCTAATGCATTTTGCCAAGTTTTTCAATACTCTTTTCTAGAACTTTTACGTTCTCCTGTCCATATTTCTCATATAGAAGGTTTAAAAGGTCCTGTGTAATCTTCACGGTTTGAGATGGTCCCAGCCGCTTCACTGCCCTTGGTGATTTAATATAAACCACCACGCTGTCTTTTCCATCTGAATTTCTGATATCTCCGTAAAGCTCCTGCTCTCTTGCCAGAAATTCTTCCTTGCTGTCAAACTGAAACCAAAGCTCTCTGGGCGCCTCTTCAAAGGAATAAATGCTTTCACAAATCAGCTTGCTGGCCTTATCATCCTCTGCTGAAACCCGCCCCTGAATAAAGACTTTGTCATCCACATTCATATGCTGTATGTTTTTCTCATAGTCTCTTGGGAACACAACCACTTCTACAGTTCCCACCAAATCTTCCAGTGTCAGAAATGCCATGACCTTATTGGTTTTCGTATACTTAATGGTTTTGGCAGTAATCATGCCTCCCACCACTTCTTTTTCTCCATCCCGCACTGCCGGCACGCCGGTCTCCTCGTCCGGGAGAAAATCTGTGGTCACTGCGGAAATATTCTTGCGCCACCGCTCCTCATATTCTTCCAGCGGGTGTCCGCTGATGTAAATTCCAAGCACTTCTTTTTCAAATGCCAGACGGTCTTCCTTGGTATATTCCTCCACATTTGGCATATGAATCTCAAAGGCAGATTTTTCCTCTTCAGAAACCAGGTCAAACAAGCTCATTTGTCCTGCCATGGTATTTTTCTTTTCCATTGCCACAGCATCCACAATTTGGACATATACCATCATTTTCTGCCGCCTGTTTCCCGGAAGTTCGTCCATGGCTCCTGCTTTGATAAGGTTTTCAATAACCTTTTTATTCACTTCTTTTCCAGACATCCGCTCAATGAAGTCCTGAAGATGTTTAAAATCTCCTCTTTCTTCCCTTTCTTCCACAATAGCGGCAATCACGGGTTTTCCTACGCCTTTAATGGCTGATAAACCATAACGGATTGCCCCCTGATCCACAGAAAAAGAGCTGTATCCCTTATTAATATCCGGCGGCAGAATAGAAATCCCCATTTTCCGGCTGGATAAAATATATTCTGCCACCTTGGAAGGATTATCAATCACAGAAGTCATAAGAGCTGCCATAAATTCCACAGGGAAATAATATTTCAAATAAGCAGTCTGATATGCCACCATAGCATAGGCTGCCGCATGAGATTTATTAAAGGCATACTTGGCAAAATCAATCATTTCATCATAAATTTTATTTGCTATCTGCTCGGAAATCCCACGTTTTATACATCCCGGAACACCTTCTTCTTCATTTCCGTAGACAAAATTCTGGCGCTCCTTTTCCATTACCGCTGCCTTTTTCTTACTCATGGCGCGGCGGAGCAAATCACTTCTTCCAAGGGTATAACCCCCCAGGGAACGTACAATCTGCATAACCTGCTCCTGGTACACAATACACCCGTAAGTAGGCTTCAAAATCGGCTCCAGCTCCGGGCAGTCATAGGTAATGCTTCCCGCATTATTCTTTCCCTTAATATACTGAGGAATGAAATCCATGGGGCCGGGGCGGTACAGGGAAATCCCCGCGATAACATCCTCCAGGCTTTCCGGCTTCAGTTCTTTCATAAAATTAGTCATTCCGCCGCTTTCCAGCTGGAACACCCCATCTGTTTTTCCCTGACCCAGCATTTCATAAACCTTTTTATCTTCATAATTAATGTGGTCAATATCCAGTTTCACGCCCTGGTTCTGTTCCGCCAGCTTCACTGCATTCTGGATAACCGTCAGGGTTCGAAGTCCCAGAAAGTCCATTTTGAGAAGCCCCAGCTCCTCCAGTGTTGTCATAGTAAACTGGGTCACAATGGAACCGTCCGAAGCCCTGGACAACGGCACATATTCATCCACGGATTTCTGACTGATAACCACCCCTGCCGCATGCATGGAGGTATGTCTCGGTAAACCTTCCAGTCTTCTGCTCATATCAATAAGCTTCTTCACCGTCTCATCTGTCTCATAAAGTGTCCGAAGCTCCGGATTCATTTTCAGCGCCTTATCAATGGTAATATTCAATTCCGTTGGAATCATCTTGGCAATGGAATCGCACTGGGCATATGGTAAATCCATAACACGCCCCACATCCCGGATAACGCCCCTGGCAGCCATGGTACCAAAGGTAACAATCTGCACCACCCGGTCTTTTCCGTATTTTTCCACCACATAGTCAATGACCTCCTGTCTTCTCTCAAAGCAGAAATCCACGTCAATATCCGGCATGGACACACGCTCCGGGTTCAGGAAACGCTCAAAGAGCAAATCATATTTAATGGGATCCAGTTTCGTAATCCCCAGAGTATAAGAAACCAAACTTCCTGCCGCAGAACCACGTCCAGGTCCTACCATAATGTCATGGTCTCTGGCAAACCGGATAAAATCCCATACAATGAGGAAATAATCCACATAACCCATTTTCTGAATAACGCCCAGCTCATACTCCAGACGTTTCTTCAAGTCCTCCAGATTTTCTGTATACCGCTCCTTAAGCCCGTCATAACACAGCTTGTTCAAATATTCCCATGAGGTATATGGCGCAGGCACATCAAACTTGGGCAGCTTTGTCACACCAAATTCAATTTCTACCTCACACCGGTCTGCGATTTTCTGAGTATTCTCCAGCGCTTCCGGTATATAAGGAAAAAGCTTCAACATCTCTTCCGGGGATTTTACATAATATTGTCCCCCTTCATAGCGCATTCTATCCTCATCCTGCAGCCGTTTTCCTGTCTGCACACAAAGGAGGATATCATGAGCCTCCACGTCCGTTTCATAAGTATAATGCACGTCATTGGTCACTACCAGATCAATTCCCGTTTCCTGATGCATCCTGAGAAGCTGCTGGTTTACCCTCTGCTGCTCCGGGATTCCATGATCCTGCATTTCCAGGAAAAAGTTCCCCTTTCCAAAAATTTCCTCATACCGCAAGGCTGCTTTTTTCCCTTCCTCATAGAAACCTCTGGTAAGATTTTTTGCAACTTCTCCTGCAAGACAGGCACTTAATGCAATAATTCCTTCATGATATTGTTCCAAAAGTTCCAAATCTACCCTTGGTTTGTAATAAAATCCATCAATAAAGCCCTTGGAAACAATTTTCATCAGATTTTCATAGCCCTGATTATTCTCTGCCAGCAAAACCAGATGATAATAGCGGCTTTCTGAATGTCCTTGCTCCCGTTCAAATCTGGAACCAGGGGCAACATACACCTCACATCCCAAAATCGGCTTGATTCCGGCGGCTTTTGCTGCCCTATAAAAATCAATGCAGCCAAACATGACTCCATGGTCTGTTATGGCCGCACTGTTCATTCCCAGTTTCTTTACTCTGGCTACATATTCATGAATCTTATTGGAACCATCCAAAAGGCTGTATTCCGTATGTACATGTAAATGAGTAAAATTCACTGTTTTTCTCCTCTATTCTTCTTACTAATCCTGTTTTTCCTTCCGCAGCAAAACATTAAACCAGCGGTCACTTTTGTCTGCTCTTACATCACTGGTCTTCCAAATGTCCAGCACTGTAATATTAGGAAATGCATCCAGGAGATGATTAAGCGCCTCTCTGTCATAGTCATAGAAATAACGACCATTATATTTGCCGTTGCGTTCCCCTTTCCGCACAGAAAAATACAGAATTCCGTCATCCTTTAATGCTTTTAGAATCTTTCTCATGATTTCCTTCACTTCATCCGGGGGAAAATGCCCTAAAATGGCACAGGCCCAAATCCCATGAAATACATCATCAAATTCCATATCTTCTGCCCGCAAATGCAGAACTTCTTTCCCTGTATGAATGCTGGCCAGTTCGCACATTTTCTCTGACCCATCCATAGCAGTTACAACACAGCCCTCCTCTTCCAGGAACACTGTATCTCTGCCCGACCCACAGCCTAAATCAAGGACATCTGCACTCTCCGGAAGCAGCTCTACAAAACGTTCAATCTGCTCATCCATGCAAAAATCCACAGTTTCTTCATAATAAGGTACTGCGTACCGGTCATAATAATCTATCGAGTCCACTTATTTTCCTCCTTCTGGACAGTCAAATTCTTCATTATCAGTTATACGACTGCACAACGTGCAATCTTTAGGTATTATACCATACCCTTCTTACTTATAAAAGTATCAGCGGGCATAAATTTTCCCATTTTTCATTTCAATTTTCTTTTCTTTTAATAAATGCCCTACTGCACGTTTAAAGGCATTCTTGCTAAGTCCGAATTCTCTCTGGATAATCTCCGGTGAAGCCTTATCATCAAAAGGCAGTTCCCCTTCGAATTCCTGAATGATTTCATAGACGCTCTCTGCATCTTCGTGAAGCTGGATATAAGCCTTTTTCTTTGCGCTCAGTGTCAGTTTTCCATCTTCCCGCACTGCAGTTACACGACAGGTAAGCTCATCTCCCGGCTTATAATTCCCCTGGGCTTCCTGTTTTGGAATCAGTCCTGAATATTTCTCATCCACAGCCACAAACACCCCAAAGTTATCGCTGATTTCATACACAAGCCCAGTGACGGTGTCCCCCTGTGCATAAGGAGAATCTGTCTGCAAATAATGATATACCTTCATGGTTGCACAAAGGCGGCTGCTTTTATCTATATACAAAGCCACCAGAATTTCTTCCCCTTCGTGAACTTTTTTCGTCTGCTCTTTATATGGAAGAAACAAATCTTTTTCCAATCCCCAGTCCAGAAATGCACCGATTCTGCTCACCTGGGCTACCCGAAGCACTGCTGTCTCTCCTAAAAATAATTTAGGCTCTCTTGTAGTAGCAATTAAGCGGTCCTGGGAATCCTTATAAATAAATACACTGAGTTTATCTCCTTTTTTGGTTCCTTCCGGCACCTGTTTGCCTGGAATCAGCACAGTATCCTTTTCTCCTGCTGTTTCCTTCTCCCCCAGATAAACCCCGAAATCTACAACTTTTGCAACTGTCAGTTCCTGCTTTTTCCCTAATGCTATCATACGCTCTCCTCTGTCTTATCTTTCTTTATATTTTCTTACCTTAGTTCCACTACTGCAAATGTTTCTCCTGCAGGGCTGTCCAGAACCACCGTATAAACACCTTCCTGCTCATGCACCTTTGGTACAATTACGCTGTCAAGCACTGCCTGGTTCTTATATTCTGCCCGCATTTCTTTTACTCCAAATCCCGCAGGCAAGTATTCCATTGCCATAAGGATATACTGTCCATTGTTCACATGATGATTCGTGTCCAAATGATGAGATTTCACCTGAAAGGACGGATATTCCTGACACTCCTTTGGCACAGCAATTTTCCTTGGCGCATATTTCATATCTAGTTTTTCTTCCAGTTCATATGCCTGAATCTGTTTTTCATCTACATTGGTGGGATGTCCGGTACGCAAATCCAGGTATGTCCACAATGTATTGGCATATGCAATTCTGTTACCTTCTTTGTCTTCCATGGTAAAATTCCTTTTTCCCATAAAATGCCGGAATTCATAAGGCCAGGTGGAAATTTTTATTTCCTCGCAAAGTTCAGGATACCGCTCTACTACAATTTGCCACGCTGAAAGCACCCAGACCTGCTGCTTGTCCGCCAGAAATTCCATTCCCACTCCTGCTGATTCTGAGTGAAAGGTGCTGCAGTCCTGGAAGTAATTAATAATACTGTTCAAAGTCAGTTTCTTATCTTCCCCTATTTCGCTGTATCGTACTCTGCTGTCAAAAGAATATTTCATGTCTCTATCCCTCCATAATTACCGGAAATGAAATTTTCTATAAAGTAAAAATATCCCAGACATTCTGTCTGGGATATAAGTAGCTGGGCTACAAGGATTCGAACCTTGAGATGACGGAGTCAGAGTCCGTTGCCTTACCGTTTGGCGATAGCCCAATGTTTTTCTGTTGTGCCTCACAACAAAATTTATTATATAGCATCCTTTTCAAAAATGCAAGTACTTTTTTAAAATTTTTTCAAAAAATTTTGCAGGACTCTTTCAGGGAGCTTTTGGCAAGAATTTTTTTGGCTGGCAGAAGGTGGTAGGGGCAAAACCAGGCTGCAAAAAGGATTCTTACCCCCACAAATTTCATTTCTTGACGGACACTGGACAATAAACCACTCTCCCCTGCATATACTAATACCCACTATAAAAAGGCAGGTATCATATCATGACTTCCTATACCATTCTTATTAACCGTAATCATCCTCTACCCAAAGACTTTCTTCCGGATTTTCTCACAGAGCCGGTAATTCCCTTCTCTGCCCCGCCTAATAACCAGAGGCGCTTACTGCAAAAAGAAGCCGCCCTGGCAGTAACACTCCTTTTTGACCAGGCTGCATCCGAAGGGATTGGATTAATAGGAATCTCCGGATACCGTTCTTATTCCCGCCAGAAAGAACTGTACGAAAATGCAATTCAAAGAGGCTGCGCTGCTGTTGCACCTCCCGGAGCCAGTGAGCACCAATCCGGTCTTGCCCTGGATGTTTCCTGCGCTGCCATTGGTCTGGAATTAGAAAACACTTTTGCAGATACCAGGGAAGGCAAATGGCTGACAAAACACGCTCCTCTCTATGGTTTTATTCTGCGCTATCCAAAGGATAAAGAACACATTACCGGCTATCCCTGGGAGCCCTGGCACATCCGATATGTAGGAAAAAGTCTTTCTCTGTACTGCTCCCTTACAAATTTAACCTTAGAAGAATATTACAGCCAACTAAAACATTGATTTTTTCAACACAAATGCTATAATGTTTCTAACTTATGGTTATTACAAAACCAATGAAAAAGGAGAGCTACGAATATGAGAGCTTTAAATTTAACATTATTAACAGATTTATATGAACTTACCATGATGCAGGGCTACTTCAAAAACCCAACAGACCAGATCGTTGTTTTTGATGCCTTTTACCGCAAAAATCCCTGCGACGGAGGATATGCTATTGCAGCCGGCTTAGACCAGATTATCGAATATGTGCGCCATCTGCACTTTGCACCGGATGACATTGATTATTTAAGAAGTCTGGATATCTTTGATGCAGACTTTCTGGAATATTTAAGAGGTTTCCATTTCACAGGAGATATCTACGCTGTACCGGAGGGTACTGTAGTATTCCCAAGAGAGCCACTTTTGAAAGTCATTGCTCCGGTTATGGAAGCTCAATTAGTAGAAACTACCATTCTGAATCTTTTGAATCACCAGAGCCTCATTGCCACCAAAGCCTCCAGAGTTGTTTACGCAGCCAAAGGCGACGGTATTATGGAATTTGGTCTGCGCCGCGCCCAGGGACCTGACGCCGGACTTTATGGCGCAAGAGCCGCTATGATTGGCGGATGCATCGGAACCTCCAATGTTCTCACTGGCCAGATGTTCCAGGTACCGGTAAAAGGAACTCATGCTCACAGTTGGATTATGAGTTTTCCAGATGAGTATACTGCATTTAAAACTTATGCAGAGCTTTATCCCAATGCCTGTATTCTTCTGGTAGATACTTATGATGTGCTGAACTCCGGCGTTCCAAATGCTATCCGCGTGTTCCAGGAAATGAAGGCAGCCGGACATGAGATGAGAGGATATGGAATCCGCATTGACAGCGGTGACCTGGCTTATCTTTCCAAACAGGCTTACAAGATGCTGGATGAAGCCGGATTTGGCGATGCTATTATTTCTGCCTCCAGCGACCTGGATGAACACCTCATTGAAAGCCTGAAATCCCAGGGCGCTAAGATTAACTCCTGGGGTGTAGGTACCAACCTGATTACCTGCCAGGACAATCCTGCATTTGGCGGCGTTTACAAACTGGCTGCCATTAAAAACGCAGAAGACGAAGACTTTGTACCCAAAATCAAGCTCTCAGAAAACGTAGAAAAGGTTACAAATCCAGGAAATAAAACCATTTACCGTATTTACGACAAGAAAACCGGTAAAATCCGCGCAGATTTAATTTGCCTTGCAAATGAAACTTTTGACCCTAAAGAAGATATGATTATCTTTGACCCAATGGCAACCTGGAAAAAGACAAAAATTGCAGGCGGCTCCTACACTTTACGGGAACTTCTGGTTCCTGTATTCCAGAAGGGTGAATGTGTATACACCTCTCCTTCTGTTATGGAAATCAGAGATATCTGCCAGAAAGAATTAAACACCCTCTGGGATGAAACAAGACGTTTTGCAAACCCACAGGAAGTATATGTAGATTTATCTGACAAATTGTTTAAGATTAAGACTGATTTATTAGAACAGATGGGACAGGCATCCATTCAGTAAAATACTCAGCGCACATACCAGAAGGCGGCACAAAACAGCGACTGGCTCATGCATAAAGCAAGCCTACTGTTTTGTACCGCCTTTTTCTTTCCGGCTGTTTACTGCTCCATCTGCCGCCCAAGAAAACCGGCTGCTGCCTGAGCCAGTTTCTGCTCTGTTTCACCAAATGTTCTGCCTCCTGCCTTTTCCAGAATCAGAACACTTCCCACTGCATCGCCTGCGCAGGTGATGGTATCAATCACCTGGGAACTATATTCCAGCTTATCTTCTTCCACAATTTTCACAAATTTCTTTTCTGTGATGCAGACATTTTTCCGGTCCGCAATCATCCCCTCCAATTCACTGTGGATTCTTCTGCCCGCAAACTCCCTGGCGCCGCTTCCTGCTGCAGCTATAATCTGGTCTCTGTCTGTGATACAGGCAATACAGCCCGCCGCCTGAGCCAATGCCTCCGCATATTCTTTGGCAAAGGTACTCAGCTCTCCTATGGGAGAATATTTTTTCAAAATAATCTCGCCCTCTCTGTCTGTAAAAATTTCCAGCGGGTCGCTCTCCCTGATTCGCAGGGTTCTTCTGATTTCCTTTGGAATCACCACACGCCCCAAATCATCAATACGCCTTACAATCCCTGTTGCTTTCATATAAAAAATCCCTCCATCTACTACAATTTCCATTTCTGGAAATAGTATCTGTAGATGAAAGGATTTTTATGCCTCTACAGTCTTAAATTTTTCTCAAATTCCAAAATCTTCTGCTCCTGGTATGCGCCTTCATAGGTTCCCTCCTGAAAGTGTTTTAATGCCTCCGGAAACTCTTCCCAGGATTCCCTCTCCTGGTATGCCAGAATGGGATAGAAAAATGTCCCCACTTCTCTTGCCGCTTCCAGATCAGACGGTGAATCGCCCACCATAAGTATCATTTGCGGGTCATATCCTTTTTCCTGCAACGCTTTTAGACATCTGGTTTTCGTTCCTGTTTCCTGGGACACCAGCACATCTGTATACTGTTCAATATTCAGGCTCTTCCACTCTTTTCTTATCTCAGAACCATTGGCAGACGTCACAATCGCCACATCTCCACATTCATGAGACAGCTTCACAGCCTCCATAGCGCCTTCAAAGGGTTGTTTCTTGCTCATGGACACCATCATAAGAGACTGATTTACTAATTCCGACCATTCCAGCGCTTTCTTAATACATGGATTTCCTGTTTCTTCATAAGCCCTAGCTGCGCTTTCGTTGGATAATTCTTTGGCACTTTTTACCCACTCCTGATAACCATCAAGACCTTCCACACGAAAATAGTTCTCATTAATATCTTCCAGCACCTTTCCCAGTCCCACAAAGCGATTTACTCCCCGGTCTTTACTGAGAAGATTAATTTTTCTCCACAGTCTTATGATTTCTTCCCGATACTTCGCCAAATCCCATTCATGAACAAGGCATGGACCAAAGCACCGCATATGCTTAATCTCCATGGTATCCAGGACGCATCCATCTGAATCAATACAAATTAACCGTTCCTTTGTTTTGTTGAATTTTTTAAGTTCCTCTTTCAATTCTCTTCCCCCTGTCGCTCACATTTTAATTTGATAATGTAATTATACACTTCTAAAATCTGAGCCGCAAGAAAGAATCCTTTAGAATCAATGGAGAAATTCTACAAATTCCTACTGATAATCCTTCATGTACTCCCCATGAGCTTCAATTAACTCATCACACATACGGATAATATCATCAATATTCAGCTCTGCCGCTGTATGGGGGTCCATCATGGCCGCCTGGTAAATTTTCTGACGGTCTTTGGTTACTGCCGCCTCAATGGTTAAAAGCTGGGGATTAATATTTGTTATATTCATAGCCGCAAGCTGTGTCGGCAGTTTTCCCACTTTTGTTGGATGCACTCCTGTTCCGTCAATATAACAAGGAACTTCCACACAGGCGTCTGCCGGAAGGTTTTCAATATAGCCTTCATTCAACACATTTCCGCCAATTTTATAAGGCTTATCTGTCACTACAGCCTCCATAATATAAGAAGCATACTCATGGCTTCTCTCATGGGTAATCTTTCCATCCTTTAAGATATCTTCCCTCTCTTTTTCCCATCCTTCAATCTGATTGATACAGCGTCTTGGATATTCATCCAGAGGAATGTTGAATTTCTCAATCATCTCAGGATATTTATTCTTAATAAAGAACGGATTGTACTCTGCATTATGTTCACTGGATTCTGTGCAGTAATATCCCAGATGGCGAATGTACTCAAAACGCACCATATCATCATGCTTTTCAGAGGCGTTTTTCTTTGCCGCGCGCTTTCTGATTTCCGGATATAAATCATTTCCATCTTTATCCCGGATTTCCAGCAGCCATCCCATGTGGTTAATTCCCGCGATTAATTCCTGTCTGCCCTCTAATTTATCCTGCATATCCAGTTTTTCCAATAATTTCTCAGAACATACCTGTACACTATGACACAAACCTACGGTTCTGATTTTGGTATATCTCTGCATATAACCTGTAAGCATTGCCATAGGGTTGGAATAATTCAGGAATAAAGTATTTGGACACACCTCTTCCATATCCCTTGCAAACTCCTCCAGTACAGGAATAGTTCTAAGCGCACGCATAATTCCCCCGATTCCCAAGGTATCTGCAATGGTCTGCTTTAAACCATATTTTTTCGGAATCTCAAAATCTGTAATTGTACACGGGTCATAGCCGCCCACCTGAATTGCATTTACGACGAAATCCGCATCTCTTAAAGCCTCTTTACGATTCTCCACGCCCAAATAGGTTTTAATCACAGCCCGGTCTTCGTTTACATTATGATTAATGGCACTCAAAATAATTCTGGAATCCTCCAGCCTCTGGGCATCAATATCATATAATGCAATTTCACTTTCGCAAAGCGCTGGCGTACACATACAATCTCCCAATACATTTCTTGCAAACACCGTACTTCCTGCACCCATAAACGTAATTTTCACCATAATCTTTACCTTCCTCTCTTACATTTACATTTTATCCTGGGCAGCATATCCCTTTGCCCCCATAACAATCAGTTCCATCTTTTCTTCCCTGTACATACGCGGACTTTTTCCGCAGTGCTGCTTAAATACTTTTGAAAATGCAAGCTGATCCGCATACCCCACCGAAGCGGCCACTGCATTAACAGACAAATCCGTCTTCTTTAACAGGGATTTCGCCTTTTCAATTCTTAAATTTACCAAAAACTCCTGGGGAGAACATCCCACTGCCTTCTTAAAACTGCTGGTAAGGTAACTTCTGTTTACCCCTATAAAATCCGCCAGTTGTCCAATTCTCAAAGGCTCACTGTAATGATCCTTCATATATTCCATAGCGTGTTTCACATACACAGACCCCGGATAAGAACGCCCATTATTTGTTCCGTCTTCCACAGAATTTTTTGCATAATCTTCCATAAATGCCGCAAAACACAACATCAGCATGGCATTTCTGGTCAGTTCGTCCCCATAGGAAAGCTGATGCGCTTCCAGCATCCGGTCAATATAAGCTGAGATTTTTTCCATACATCCAATTTTACGGGTTGGATTTTTAAGAGAAAATCCGGCGCCGCTGACACATTCATCTGCTTTCAATCCAACAAAGCCAATCCACATATAACACCAGGGATCATCCTTATCAGCTTCATACCATGCCTCTACTCCCGGAGGAATCAGAAATGCATCTTTGGGCCCCAGCTTATATTTTTTCTTATTTATTTCCAGTGTGCCCTGCCCTTCTTTTACCACATGAAGGACATAGGCTTCCCTCTTATTTGGCCCAAAACGGTAGCCGGACTCACAATATTCCCAGCCACAATATGTCAGGCACAAATCTACAGAATCTTTCTGCAAATCCTCCAGACATTTATATCTGGCATGACTGGTAAACCCCATTGTACGGCTCAAGCAATCCACTCCTTTACTTTTCGGACTTTATGGTTCTGCTTTTTCAATCACATAGAGCAATGATGCAAAATCCCCGCCTTCTTTATTTAAAAGTTCTCTGTCTACAGGAATCCCTGCGTACATTAACTCATCTCCATAAGCCCGGTATACTGTATCGTTACATTTTACCTCATACAAAGTATCTTTGTCCAATCCTTCCAGGCGAAAACGCAGCCAGGACGCATTAATCTTATTCAGCTTCTGATAAAAAGCTGCTACTGCCTGATTCTTGTCAGGAGATACCACTATCCATGCAGTTTCATTCCCCTTAAAAGGACTAAGCAAACGGTAAAAGTCTCCTTCTACCTGAATGAGCCTGCGGTATTTTTTCATAAATGCCACCTGTTCTTTTACCTGAGCCATTTCTTCTTCGCTCAGAAGATTCAGGTCAAGCTCATATCCAAAGGTTCCGAAATATGCCATATTCGCCCTGGTAGAAAGGGGTGTGATTCTCAAAAGCTGATGGTTCGGCACAGCCGAAACATGAGAGCCCATGCTGACCAGCGGATAAACATAAGATGTCCCATACTGAATTTTTGCCCGTTCAGAAGCATCTGTATCATCACTGGTCCATGTCTGGGGAGCAAAAAACAGCATTGCCGGGTCGAACCGGGCGCCACCACTTGCACAGGATTCAAAGAGAATCTCAGGAAATTCCTCTGTGAGCCTTGTATACAAATCATAAACTCCAAGAATATACCGGTGCATCATTTTTCCCTGGTCTTTAGCAGCTAAACCTCTGCTGTAAGGTTCAGACATATAGCGGTTCATATCCCACTTAATATAAGAAATCCTGGACTCCCGGAGAATTTTGGAAATCATTTCATAAATATAATCCACCACTTCTTTTCTGGAAAAATCCAATACATGCTGATGCCTTCCATGGGACTCAAATCTTTCCGGCACACCAACAATCCAGTCTGGATGCGCCCGGTACAAATCACTGTCCTTGTTCACCATCTCAAGCTCTACCCACAGACCAAATTTCAGCCCCATTTCTTCTACCTTACGGGAAAGTCCGGCAATGCCATCCGGCAATTTTTCCAGATTTACATACCAGTCACCAAGACCTCTGTAATCATCATTTCTTGCGCCAAACCAGCCGTCATCCAGAACAAACAGCTCCACACCTGCTTCTTTTGCCTTTTTTGCAATAGAAAGAATCTTTTCCTCTGTAAAATCAAAATAAGTTGCTTCCCAGTTATTTAACAAAATCGGTCTTGGCTGTTCTTTCCACTGACCGCGCATTAAGTTCTTCCTGTACAGGCGGTGATAAACCTGGCTCATTTTATTCAGCCCCCGGTCACTATAGACCATAACAACTTCCGGCGTCTGAAAACTCTCTCCTGTTTCCAGCTTCCAGTGAAATCCTTCGGGATGAATCCCCATAAGCACTCTTGTCATGTCAAACGTAGATACCTCTGTCTGCGCCAGAAAATTTCCGCTGTATACCAGACTGAATCCATAAACTTCTCCCTGACTCTCTGTTGTATCAGGACGCTTTAAAGCCAGAAACGGATTATGTTCTGCCCCTCCGGCAGTACCATGGATTCCCTGCACTGCCTGGATACCCATCTCTAATTTCCGTTCCTTCACATAGCGTTCTCTTGCCCACGCACCGGACAAATGCACCATTTCAAAATCCATATCCTGAAATTCCACACTCATACTCAAGGCTCTGTCCAAAACAATACTTTCTTCTCCTTTGTGCACAAGCTTTGCATTCCTGGTAATCACCGGATACTCCTCAAACATTGTGTAGGAAAGAATCAAATCTGTGTTTATCACTTCATCATGCAGACAGATTTCCAGAGTACACACCTCATGCTCATTATTTGTATATACTGCCGGAAGAGGTGACAAAGACTTTTTCCCCTGATAAATTTCATGGGAAACATAAGTAAAATTCACAATCCGGCTTCCATTTTCCTGTAAAATACTAAGGGCAGGATTCCTGTAGTCCCCTGTTCCGTACACCGGATATTCCTGTTTCGTGTATTCCATGGATAATACTCCAGGTTCCGGCACACACACAGAAGTCAGCGGACGGGAAATTGCCTCATGCAAATGCATAAAACTTTCCCTGTCCCGAATGACTTTTCCGTAGTACAGGTTTTCTAACTGTCCGTTCTCCATAACCCGAATGATATAACTTACTTCCTTATTATAAAGATGAAAGGTTTTTTCCTGTTCATGAAAGATAATTCCCATAAATTTCCTCCTAAAATTTCAATAAGGCTGGCGCAATCCCTGCACCAGCCTGTCCTTCATTTTTTAATCTTATAATTTTCCACCGCTGGTTGCAATTCCTTCGATAAACTGTTTCTGGAAAATCGCATAAATAATAATCATAGGAATACATGCAATCAAAGATGCCGCCATAAGTTCCGGGAACTTAGATGCATACTGTCCCTGCATTTTTGCCAGAGCAGAAGACAATACCAGCATATCCTTATCTGTATTTACAATCATTGGCCACATCAGGTCTTTAAACGCAAACACTGCAGTAAAGATTCCAAGGGCTACCATGCTGGATCTGGTAAGAGGCGCCATAATATACAGGAAGGTCTGTCCAATATTACATCCATCCAGTCTGGCCGCTTCTTCCAGATCATTGGGAAGTCCCATATAACCCTGACGAAGCAGGAAAGTACCAAATGCAGTTACCACACCTGGAAATACCAGAGCAAAAATAGTATTCAGCATACCCATTTTACTTACCATCAAATACTGTGGAATCAGGAAAATCTGCGCCGGAACCATCATCTGAATCAGCACCAGGGAAAAGCAGAAATTTTTTCCTCTAAAGTGCAAACGGCCAAAGGCATAACCTGCCATAGTCGCTGTAAGTACTGCGCATAATACACGGAAGAAAATCAGCAGCAATGTATTCTTATACAATAACAGGAAGTTCATATTTTCCATAACTGCTTTAAAAGAATCTGTTCTCCATACCTTTGGAAAGATTACAAAGGGATTTACAGATGTTGCTTCTGTAACAGATTTAAATGCAGTAAGTATCATCCATAAAAAAGGAACCAGCATTGTAATTGATACAAAAATCAACACGGCGTGTATCACAACCGTAACAATTTTCTTTTTTGTTTCCATACTCTTCATTCTGCTTCCCCCTTAATTGTAAAATACCCATTTCTTCTGTCCAATCATCTGGAACACTGTAATAATCATAGTAAGAACAAGAAGAAGAACTACAATCGTTGCACCATAACCCATGTTCTTGTTTACGAATGTATACTGATAGAACAGATATACCAGAGACTGTGTTTTCTCCAATGCCGGGTTGGTTCTGTCCATAACCATATAAATCAGGTCAAACACCTGAAGAGAACCAATGATACGTGTTACCAGTACAAAGAAAATCGTTGGAGATAACAATGGCAGAGTCACATGGAAAAAGCTTTTAATTCCAGTCGCTCCATCCAACTGCGCAGCCTCATAATAATCATGAGGAATCTCCTGCAAACCGGAGAGGAACAATACCATGTTATAGCCAATAATAGACCATACACCAATAATAGCAATGGAAAATACCGCAATCTTAGGGTCCGAAATCCATTTCACATTTGTATGAAATACATTATTAATCAAACCAAACTCTGAGTTAAACAGCCATCTCCAGACCATAGCAACTGCAGCCGGCGCCGCTACCATAGGAAGGAAAATAATGGTTCTGTATGCAGAACGCCCTTTCATCTTCCGGTTCAAAAGCACAGCCAGCACCAACGCAATAATAATTGAGAAAGGAACTTCCACAATGGCATATTTTACTGTATTCAGCAATGCCTGCCATACTTCAGAATCTCCAAAAACTTTGATATAGTTTTCTGCTCCAATAAAGATATTCCCCTTGCCAAAATCACCGGTTTTGAAAAAACTCTGGTAAACAGTCTGGAAAATAGGAATAATATTTAATACAATCAACCCTATCATGGTCGGAAGTATAAACATCCAGCCCCATAGGCATTCGCTACGTTGTCTGCCTGTACGTGCAGGTTTTCCTTTCTTTGCCACGCCAATCCACTCCTTTTTTTAATAAAGGGCTGCCGCTTTTTGATATTTCCCAGCGACAGCCCTTCTTATCTTTAACTATCTGTTACAAAATATCCTGTACTAAAAATTATTTTCCTTCTTCTGCCAGCTTTTCATTCATCTGTTCAGCCATTTCTTTACAAGCATCTTTCATAGATTTTTCACCCAGATAAACACCTTTTAAGATTTCATTATCTTCATTTTCCCATGTAACAGTTGTTTTGGAGTATGGTCTGATTTCCATATCTTCCATCATGTTGATATAAGCCTGAAGATTAAAAGCTGCTGATTTTGCCCATGCATCAGAAGTTCCATTGTAAGCTGACATTGTAACTCCAAGTTCAGCCTGTTTTTTCTGTGCTTCTTCAGAGCCAAGATATTCGATTAATTTCCATGCTTCTTCGGTATGTTCGCCATTTGCTGCTGCTGCCCATCCAAGACCATTATATAAGGATACTCTTCTTCCTGTTGTAGCGCTTTTTGGAAGTTCTACCAAATCACAGTTTTCTGCTGTGTACTCGTTGTCTCTGTAAGCTGCAACCATCCAGGAGCCCTGTGGAACCATAGCTACTTTACCAGACTGGAAGAGTACATCTTCGCCATTTTCAGCCATTACCTCAAGTGGAGGCATTACACCAGCTTTAATCCAGCCTTCCAGCATTTCCATAGCTTCAATGGTTTTTGGATCATCCCAACCGGACTTTGTCTTATCATCACTAATAATATATCCGCCATTATCATAAATCAGATTATAATATCCTGCCTGGTTATTATCATTTCTTAACGCAAGACCATACTGGCTTCCATCTTCTTTTGTCAGTTTCTTAGCTGCTTCTGTCACATCATCCCAGGTCCAGTCTGCTGTAGGATACGCCAGTCCGGCTTCATCAAACATAGCCTTGTTGTACCAAAGAGCAATGGTATCCACGTCTTTTGGTACTGCAAAATATTTGTCATCATATGTATATAAGCCCCAGATATCTTCCGGATAGTTTTCCGGATCAATCTTATCGCTTTCTGCAATCTTATCTGTCAGGTCAAGAAGCATATCATTGGACATGTATCTTTCGCTTTCATTAGAATGCATCCAGAATACGTCAGGAAGAGAACCACCCTGTGCGCCTGCTTCCAGCATGGTCCAGTATTCTTCCCATTTTACCACACTGAGCTTTGTTTTGATTCCTGTTTCTTCTGTAAAGTCTGCCAGGATTTCTTTAATACCAGGTTCCTGGTTTGCATCCCAGATAGAAACAGATAATTCTACATCTTTGGAATCAGAACCCTTATCAGATTCCTTATTTGCCTCTGTTCCTTCTTCTTTTTTTCCGTCATCAGAAGAACCGCCACAAGCTGTCATTGAAAATACCATTGCACTTGCAAGTGCTAACGCCATTACTTTTTTTAATTTCATGATTTTTTCCTCCCTTTAACATTTTTCGTCATATTGCCGATATCTACTCTGTATCAGCCAGTACATTTATTATAGTTGCATATGTTATTATGTTAAATAGCCATATGTGTTTCATATATGTAAAAATGTTGTTTATTTGTATGATTTGATAAATACTATCCAACTTTCTTTGTCTACTATTGTACTTTTTTGTATTAAATTGTCTTTTCTTCTGCTATAATCATTGTCCTTTTGTTGCTTATAACTTATTTTTGCTATGTTTCCCCCTCACTTTTTCACTTGTTTTTACGCCATTATTATATATTGTTGTTATCATTTTTACATATACCTCCTATTAAAAATAGTAATTTCATCATTTGCTTTGCATTCCACACAAATTAATGCTAAAATACCCTGTAGAAATTTATGGCTTATGCCAGAAAGGACACATTATGAATTTACTAAACGAAGATAATATTATTCATATTTTCTTAAATAAGATCGGTGACATTGTAATCGCAAATCTGCTCTTTATCCTTTGCTGCATCCCCATTATTACCATTGGCCCTTCGCTGACAGCTCTTTATCACTGTATGCTGCGCACAGTAAAAGGCAACAATAACGGTACTACCAAAACCTTTTTCCGCGCTTTTAAAGAAAACTTCCGGCAATCTCTCCTGGTCTGGCTTGGACTTCTGGCAGTTGGTTTCCTGCTATTCACCAACATCCGGTTCCTGGAAAGCACGACCTCTGCGGCAAGCAAACCTCTGTTTTATCTTTCCCTTGGAATCACAGGGCTTGTAGTAGTTCTGGCTCTGTATATTTTTCCTGTAATTGCCGCATTTGCCAACACAACCATAAACCTCATTAAAAATGCCTATGTGTTTGCATTTTTACATTTTCCTTCTACCTTGCTTATTGCAGTAATTACCATTCTTCCTATGTACATGACTTACCAGGACTTAGAACTTATGCCCCTGTATGCCTGTTGCTGGTTCTTTTTCGGTTTTGCGCTTACTGCTTATGTCGATTCTCTTTTGCTGTACCGGATGTTCAAACCGTTTTTAGAGGCAAAAGAAGACGAAAATTAAACCGTTTTTCGCATAAAAAATCACTGCTCCCACTTTGAGGGATACAGTGATTTTTCTTCTTTTTATTCTATTCACATCTTTCCAGCACCAATGGTCCATCCTTCTGTTCCAGAACGAAATCTTCTCCTTTGCTTTCCAGAACACACTCACCCAGACGCCATTTTCCCTGTGGAAGCCGCACCTTGCGCTGCATTATGCCTTTTTTATCAACAGGCGCTGCCAGCAGTGTATCTCCAATCATAAACTGATCCATCAGTCTTTCCATGCCCTGACCGGGGAATACATATTCCATATGACGCACAACAGGCTCTCCTGTCTTTTTGGCACATTCCACTGCTTCCAGAATCTGTGGCAAATATTTTTTCCGCACTTCCATGGCTTTTAATACCTTCTGATAATCTTCCTCTCCCAAAAGCCGCCATGGCGCTGCAGAAAACTGCATAACCGGCGTTAATGCAGCCACTTCACAATACCGCACAAACAATTCCGGCTCAAACTTTTTCTCATAATCTTCCCAGAAGCTCAGGTACTCGCCCCCGCCAATCATATCCGGGCTGCCAAACGGATGTCCTGTAAGCCCCTGAATCAGAGTTCCCGGAATCAGACCGCCTACTCCGTTCTCTTTCCAGGAATGGTGCTTGTCGCAAAGCCTCTGCATCAGAGAGTATCCGCCGGTCTTAAAACAGGTACGCAATTCATTAAATGCATACTGCTCACCAAAAGCTGCCCATAATCTGGACATTTCATTGGTATTCACATCCTGGCACATCTTATCTCCTGGTGTGTAATACCTTGGGTCACCGGCATCAAATTTAAACCCATCCACTCCAAGCTCCTGTAATTCATCCATCTGTTCTTTCAGCCATCCTATTGCTTCCGGATTGGTCAGATCCAGACCGGCAGAAAATCCATTCCACCACTCGATAATTCTTGTTTTACCTTCCGGGGTCTCTATAAGCAGTCCCTTATCTCTGGTCTCCCGGTATTCCACAGTATCAGGCGTAACAAAGGGACAAATCCACAACATCACCTGAAATCCCATGTTATGAAGCTGTTTCAACATTTCCTTTGGATTTGGGAAATAATCTTTTCGAAACTCCCATTTTCCATAATAAGGAGACCATCCGTCATCAATCATTAACACACCTGGTTCCAAACCATGGTCCAGAATTCCCCTGGCATATTCCAGCACCTTATCCTGCTTCTGATAAAAGGTCAGTTCAATCCAGGTATTATACACAGGCGCTTCAAAAAAACGGTTTGAAAGTTTAATATCATGGAAAGGAAAATGCGCCTTCATGGCAGCAAGATAAGCCCCACGCAGGTTTTCAAATCCTTCTTTCAGCAAAATCTCTGCTTCTCCTTCTACCTGAATCCTTCCTTTATCAAAGCAGATTTTAAAGCCTTCTTCGCTCCACAGATATCTTCCCTTGCTGGACAGAAACAAAGGCATTAACTGATTGTCCGTAGGATTTTCCCTGAAATCCCATTCTATGCAGTCCTCTTCTCCAATGGGCTGTCTGTATCCCTCATAAACTGCGCCACCGTACCAAAATTCCCGTTCTAAAAGCTTAAATTCCATCCGCTTTTGCCTCCTTTATTCACAACACTCTACAAAGTGTACCTGCACGCTCTGATAATCATCCCATATCACAGGAAGAAGATATCCACCGTTTATCAAAGCCGCGCCCGAATACTTCTCTCCTGTTCCTTCTACCTCATAAACTGCCTCTGGTTTTAAGCCATTTATACGAACTGTATACGGCATAGCATATGCCCGGACTCTCAGGGTCACCACATTCAGAAGAGCCTCTGTTCCATCCTCAGCTGCAAATTCCCAGGCAACATAAGGAGATTTCCGTCCGTCATCAGTAAGACGGTAATAATCCCCCTGCTGAATCAGAGAATAGTACTTCTTAAACTCCTCAACCTGGATTTTTACCATGTCTTTTTCTTCCTGAGACAGTCTGGTAATGTCTAATTCATAGCCAAAAGTGCCTGCCATAGCTACAATTCCCCTGGTCTTCATGGATACACTTCTGCCAGTCTGGTGGTTCGGGCACACAGACACATGAGAACCAACAGTAGAAATAGGATAACCAAAGGATGTACCATACTGGATATCCAAACGTTCTATGGCATCGGTATCATCACTGCACCAAATCTGCGGATGATAATACATCATGCCTGCATCAAATCTTCCGCCGCCTCCGCTGCATCCTTCAATTAGCAGATTCGGAAATCGCTGAGTAAGCTTTTCCAGGAAATCGTACAAGCCCAGAATATACCTGTGGAACACCTCACCCTGTCTGTCCGCAGGCAATTTCGCAGACCAGACATCTGTTAAATGCCTGTTTGCATCCCATTTTACATATTCAATATTGGCGCTTTCCAGAATTTCACACATTCTATCAAAAATATAAGTTCTCACATCTTCCCTGGAAAAGTCCAGAACCAACTGATGTCTGGCCCGTGTAAAAGAACGTCCCGGAACAGTAAGCGCCCAATCCGGATGCGCCCTGTACAAATCACTGTCCTCTGAAATCATCTCCGGCTCAAACCAGATACCAAATTTCATTCCGGCTTTGTTCACTTCCTCTACCAGATTCTTTAATCCGCCCTTTAATTTCTTCTCATTTACAAACCAGTCTCCCAGCCCGCTGTAATCACTGTCACGCTTTCCAAACCAGCCATCATCCATAACCAGCATTTCAATTCCCAGCTCTTTGGCATCTTTTGCAATAGCCACCAGCTTTTCCAGTGTGAAGTCAAAATAGGTTGCCTCCCAGTTGTTAATTAGCACTGGTCTTCTTTCTGTTTTATACTTTCCTCTGCACAAATTGTGACGGATCGCCTTATGGTAATTTCTGGAAAGCTGACCCAGTCCATTTTCTGAAAAGGAAAGAATGACTTCCGGCGCAGTAAAGGATTCTCCCGGCTCTAAATGAAACTCAAACTGTGTATCCTGGATTCCTACCGTAAGACGTGTAAGATCCATTTGAGATACTTCTGCCTGAATAGAAAAATTGCCGCTGTATGCAAAGGATGCGCCATAGCACCAGCCATACTCCTCATTGGCATCCTGTTTACATAAAATCACAAAGGGATTCTGCTGATGACTGGAATATCCTCTTCTGCTTTCCACTCCCTGGAATCCATGCTGCAAAGGAGAACGCTCCATCTTTCTCTCCATGGCATGACGTCCATAAAAATGTAGCATATCCATATCCTTGTTATCAAAATCAAGTCCCATGGAATATGCTCTCAAAAGCCGCACCTGCTCCTTACTTTGATTTACAATCTTACATGCTCTTGTAATCACGTCCAAATCTTCAAATACACCATAATACAAAACCACTTCCAGATTCTTGTATTCATCTCTTAAGGTGATTTCCAGTGTTTCCGCTTTTTCTTCTCCCTGATACATAGCGGGCAGGCCTTCCAGGGCATATTTTCCCTCTTTCACTTCATAAGATACAAATCGTAAATCTGTTACATGGCTGCCATCTTCATAAACTGCATGAAGGCAATAATCCCTGTAATCACCTGTTCCATAAGCAGAATACTCTAAAAGTCTGGTATCCAGTGAAAAACGCCGGTCCACAATTTCCTGAGGCTGTCCGGAAAAACCTCTGTCCATAGGGCATACCAGATAGGACATGTCCACATCTCCAATCACAGGCCCATAATAATTATGAAATAAAAATCCCCCTTCTTCCTTCATCTGATATGTGGAACTCTTTGTCTGAAGAGTAAACACATGATTTTTGCATACAATCCCCATTTCTGCATCCTCCTGTCAAATTATAAAATCAAATCAACCTGTTTCATAGCCTTACAAATGCCATGATTTTTCACACTTCCTATGATTCCTTATTATATAATTTTTCTCAGATGCATTCTATATCTATTTGAATTTTAAACTTGTTAATTTGTTAGATTTTTTATAATAATCTGCTTAATGCTTTTCTCTGGCGTTGGCAAATCTATCATTTTGCCAACGTCGGCAAAATGGTCCTCAACCTCATTTCCACTTGCTTTGCACGCTTCTTTTGCTCTATCAATTATTGCTTTAAATCATAAAATCCATCTATTCCTTATGTACTATTTTTTCACTTTCAGCGCGGTACTTTAACAATCGCAATACATAATCCGGTAATTCTCTTTTCTCCGCTTCCCAATCCTGTACCGTCCGATATGGAATCCCAAAATAATCACAAAATTCTCTGCGGTTCATTCCCATCTGCTCTCTCAACGCTTTTACTTCTTTTCCTCTTCCCATATTTTCCTCCTTTAATATACGCATTGCGTTAAATTTATTATATAAAAAAAGAAGAGTGCTGTCAAGTCGATTTTATAAATAACAATCTCTCTTCTTTTTTCTCTTATTCCAAAACTGTTTTTAAATCAGCCCAAAATGTTTCATAGCCTTATAAATACCATGATTTTCCACGTCCTCCGTCACATAGGCACAAGTGTTTTTAATAGATTCCTGGGCATTTCCCATGGCAATGCTGTTTGGAACTGCCTCCAGCATTGCCATGTCATTTTCACTATCCCCAAAGCTATAACAATCTTCCAGAGTTTTCCCCATATACTCACATAAAAAGTGGATTCCCGTTGCTTTAGAATAGCCTTTTTGAATCATTTCATACATAAAATTGCCCCTGTCAATACATTCAAAATACTGGGATAAATACTCTTTTAATTCCTTGCTTTTCCCCGTTGATTTCAGAATCAGCAACAGCTTATCATACACCTTTTGCTCATCTTGAAAAATTTCCTCAATGTCTTTTCCACGAATCCCAAAAGTATCTTCTATCTTTTTTGCCTGATTTTCTTTATCTGGTATCTGATAGTCAAAATAGACTGCATCTGCTGCCTCATACAGCGCTGGAATTCCATATTCCCGCACTGTTTTTACCACCTGGCAGCACAAATTGTTAGTGAGTCTGGCATGCAAAAGCTCCTCTTCTTTTAAGAAAATCTGTGTTCCACAGCCACACACATAACCATCAAATCCCAATTCTGTAATCTTTTGTGGCAGACTTGTTCTGGTTCTTCCTGTATTCACAAACAATAGATGTCCACTATCCTGGGCCAGCCGGACTGCCTCCCTGGTACTTTCCGGCAGCACTCCGGCTCCCTCTGTAATTAACGTTCCATCTATATCAAAAAACAATAATTTCTGCTCCATTTTGTTCCACTCTTCCTCTGATTTATTTGAGTTTTTAACTTGTCAATTTGTTAAATTTTATCATCAAAAGCAGAAATGTCAACACCCCTGCACTTGAGTTTCCGCAGTTTTATCCACAGAACCTATAATCATCCTTGCTGATTATTAACAACTTTTTAAAAATGCCAAAAATATAAGGAATCCTATTCCTTTTTGATGTAAAATTTAATCACCACAAAAAAATCGTACTAAACAAAAAAGAGGAGGATTCC